>CANMKE010000195.1 GCA_947498325.1 uncultured Persicobacter sp. | reverse complement strand
CTGCCCTTCGCTCCATTGTGATTGTAGGCAAAGGTGGGTTGCCCCTGAATTTGCCACCCATTTTTCAGGTTTACCGTGTAGAAATACTGACCCGCAGTGATGCTCGCCCGCTCGCCGTTCATCGAGGCAGGCAACATTGGGCTACCCATTCCGGCGCTCATGGCCAAGCCCATATTCAGCGGCGAATGCATGCCCATCTG
>CANMKE010000194.1 GCA_947498325.1 uncultured Persicobacter sp. | reverse complement strand
GCAAACGAGTTCGAAGCAACTTACGGTGGTGGTGAGTCAAACGTAGCCGTTTCATTGGCAAATTACGGTATGGATGCAGAGTTTGTAACTCGTCTTCCAAAAAATGATATCGGTGATGCTGCGATCAAAAAATTGCGTTCTTACAACGTGGAGACTAAAAACATCGCTTTGGGCGGTGACCGCGTAGGGATCTACTTCCT
>CANMKE010000193.1 GCA_947498325.1 uncultured Persicobacter sp. | reverse complement strand
CTGATATGATCTATCTTCTGCGTGAAGTGCTGAATACTCTGCTGTATCAGCTCCTTGTGCATATAATTATCATTGATCTGACACTTGAGCTCATCCACCGATCGGTGAATTTTGCTGATCTCTCGGCGCATGTCGGACACTTCTTTGTTCAAGAAGACTATGTCTTTGGTGAGTAGGTCCACATGTGCAACAAGGTCATG
>CANMKE010000192.1 GCA_947498325.1 uncultured Persicobacter sp. | reverse complement strand
GAGTGGTCGAATGAGGCAGTCTTGAAAACTGTTGTACTGCGAGGTACCGGGGGTTCGAATCCCTCACTCTCTGCATTTAATTTCTTAAAAATATATTTCCTGAAACTGAATATTTAAAACATATCCACAGAGAGTTGTCAGAGTGGTCGAATGAGGCAGTCTTGAAAACTGTTGTACTGCGAGGTACCGGGGGTTCGAATCC
>CANMKE010000191.1 GCA_947498325.1 uncultured Persicobacter sp. | reverse complement strand
GGATTCTTAGCAAGCATCGTCTTGGTGCACAAGTTCGTAGCTCCGAAATGCCCTACGTTTCATACCCGGGCCGTTGTTCCCAATCCACGTCAGTCATCAGATTTCAACAATCAGAACGAAACAAGGCTACCAGAATTTCAATCATCGCGAATATCAAATAGCGATCCCACGGTAAGAATGCTTAGGAGAAACAGTAATGGAAAA
>CANMKE010000190.1 GCA_947498325.1 uncultured Persicobacter sp. | reverse complement strand
TTATCCGTAGAGACAGCGAGCACATTCCCGAGGTGGTTGCTGTACTCATACTGTCGGTTACCGTGGGTGAATTGCCCTTCGATATCGAGCGCCTTGACCATCCCAATCCGCTGACTGCCGTAAATCGACATTTCTTTCAGCGCACCCGACAGGTCATAGACCGCCATGGTATTGCCGGAAGCGTCACGGATGTAGATATTACCTT
>CANMKE010000189.1 GCA_947498325.1 uncultured Persicobacter sp. | reverse complement strand
GACTTGAACTACCGCGCTAAATTGTGGAAATACGGAAAAGCTTGTCATGAAGTAATGCCAGCATTGGTTGCTCTGACAGACGTTGTTTTGGGTAACGAAGAAGATGCTGAAATGGCATTGCATATCAGCCCTGACGGTGTGGACGTAACAGGTGGTCATGTAGATGGTGAAGCTTACTTGTCTGTATCTAAAAAGATCATGGCTAA
>CANMKE010000188.1 GCA_947498325.1 uncultured Persicobacter sp. | reverse complement strand
CTTCAAAGTCAATTAGTGCATCTCTTTGAATATATGTCAAGTCAAGCAGGTCAAGACATTTCGTGTTAATCATCCCGCTTGGAATTTGCCTTCCGAAAAGCCGATTTTGATCAATGAAACATACTCCAATCCATTGTCCGTTTTCGTCTTCATTAAAGTCCAAGACAATAGCAGACATTTCCGCACTGAAGCCATTAAATTTTAGTA
>CANMKE010000187.1 GCA_947498325.1 uncultured Persicobacter sp. | reverse complement strand
ATATATAGTGTTGTTCCTTGTCTTTTCGTCTTGCTTAAAGACTATGATTTTGTTAAATCGATTTTCGTTGTTGCATCCTTCAACAACATTACAACCCGTTATTCATTTCATCAAACGGCTTTGTATTCAAGATATTTCGATTTCTAACACGGCTGTGTTTTCAATCTATTTTGATTTTGTCCGTTAACTTATGCCAAAGATTAACTCC
>CANMKE010000186.1 GCA_947498325.1 uncultured Persicobacter sp. | reverse complement strand
CAGGATTCGAACCTGCGAAGTCGAAGACAACGGATTTACAGTCCGTCCCATTTGGCCGCTCTGGAATCCCCCCAGAATTTGCACTACAAAAGTGCGATCAATATTTTAAAATTACAAACCTGTTGTTTGTAAAAAAGAGCGGGCGACTGGGTTCGAACCTGCGACCTACAGCTTGGAAGGCTGTCGCTCTACCAACTGAGCTACGCCCG
>CANMKE010000185.1 GCA_947498325.1 uncultured Persicobacter sp. | reverse complement strand
TTGTGCAAATTTTTGTAACGACGCATCAGGCGCACTTCCATCGGCATCGCCGAAACTTCATTCGGTTTGCGCACCGCTGCCTTTGGGGTCCGAGCCTTGCGGGTAGTGGTTTTTTTGGTTGCTGTTTTCGCCGCTGTTTTCCTCGCCCGTGGACTTGCCTTTTTTGCCGGTGCTTTTTTAGTGGTTTGCTTAGTTGTCCGCTTCGCCGT
>CANMKE010000184.1 GCA_947498325.1 uncultured Persicobacter sp. | reverse complement strand
GCGAAGAGCATTACGGCGATTTTCATGGGCGTGAGCATCAACAAGAAATTGGATAATCCCTATGCGCCTTCGGCGGTGAAATTTTCTTTTGCCCTGAGTGATGGACGCCGAATGGTGAGCCTTCCGGCTTCGGGCGAGACGGCGCAACAGGTTGAAAGAGTGTTGAGCCGTAGCTTCCAATTGAACGAAGAAGCGCAGGCGAATTTCATTGAAAA
>CANMKE010000183.1 GCA_947498325.1 uncultured Persicobacter sp. | reverse complement strand
GAGGGATTCGAACCCCCGGTACCTCGCAGTACAACAGTTTTCAAGACTGCCTCATTCGACCACTCTGACAACTCTCTAAAATAGGATAATTTTTACGGCATTATCATCGCCTAAATAATTTCTGCTTGCTCCTAAAAAGAAACAATGCAGAGAGTGAGGGATTCGAACCCCCGGTACCTCGCAGTACAACAGTTTTCAAGACTGCCTCATTCGACCACTC
>CANMKE010000182.1 GCA_947498325.1 uncultured Persicobacter sp. | reverse complement strand
CATGGGAAAGGACCTTTTACCGCTTTCACGAACTCAGGACCACCTACTTGCTGACCAGGGAAGATTTTCACTACCTCGCAACCCAATTCTTCCGCCTGAGAAATCTCAGACAAAGAACCACAACCTGGAGACCAGGCGATCTTACGGCGGTTACATACTTTGGCCATCTCTGGGTTCATGATTGGAGAAACCACGAAGTTTGCACCCAATTGAATGTACAA
>CANMKE010000181.1 GCA_947498325.1 uncultured Persicobacter sp. | reverse complement strand
TCAGAGTGGTCGAATGAGGCAGTCTTGAAAACTGTTGTACTGCGAGGTACCGGGGGTTCGAATCCCTCACTCTCTGCCACGTTTCATTATTGAAATGAATCAGGAAATATAACACTATTGCGTGTATAAAGGCATCAAATAATTTCACAGAGAGTTGTCAGAGTGGTCGAATGAGGCAGTCTTGAAAACTGTTGTACTGCGAGGTACCGGGGGTTCGAATCC
>CANMKE010000180.1 GCA_947498325.1 uncultured Persicobacter sp. | reverse complement strand
CGCGTGGAGATACTGCTAACCACTTCGGTTTACAGAGAGGTCTCGAGCGGATTCGAACCGCTGTACAAGGTTTTGCAGACCTCTGCCTAGCCACTCGGCCACGAGACCAAAAGTGAGCCTCCAGTCGGACTTGAACCAACGACCTACTGATTACAAGTCAGTTGCTCTACCAGCTGAGCTATGGAGGCAAGATGCGGATTTCAGCCGCCACTCTTTATCTTT
>CANMKE010000179.1 GCA_947498325.1 uncultured Persicobacter sp. | reverse complement strand
AGATGAAATGTTTGAGCCATTAGGCGAACCAACCGCTCAGGAATACCTGTTAGCGATCATGGAGGAGTATGATATGGCCAAAAAGGATCTGATTCCCTATTTCGGGAGCAAACAGCGTGTTTACGAATTTTTCAAAGGGAATAGTCCATCCAAAGACACCATCGCTCGCCTGGTTCAAGGTCTAAACATTCCAGCCAATATATTCTTCAACAGCACCAACTA
>CANMKE010000178.1 GCA_947498325.1 uncultured Persicobacter sp. | reverse complement strand
AATCCACGTTGGATGAACCAATAACCAATATATTCTTCATAGTTAAAAATGATGTGTGGCTGATAAAAAATAGGTCTCTTCAGGCTTAGTCAGCTAACTGAGCCATCGCTTCTTCTAACATATCGATTGTTGCTGTGGCGCCTGCGCGGTGGCAACCAATCTCTTTGACTTCCAAAAGTCTTTTCAGGCTGCGGATACCACCTGAAGCTTTGATTTTCACGTT
>CANMKE010000177.1 GCA_947498325.1 uncultured Persicobacter sp. | reverse complement strand
CAGTAGATAAAAAGAAAAAATAATCTGTGGAAATCTGTGTATTTGTGGGTTATAAAATACGATAGCAAGCAGACACTGAATACAAATTTTGGATTGAAGATAAATGGAATATATGGCGCTGTACGGATAGACCTATGTGTCTATCCTAATATGGAGGGCAGACACACAGGTCAGCCCATACAGCGATAAATAAAATCCTACTGATCCCATAAATCAGTAGATAAA
>CANMKE010000176.1 GCA_947498325.1 uncultured Persicobacter sp. | reverse complement strand
TTGTCGCCGGGGCTTAACCTTTTCGTGCGTCCGCTTATTCCATTGGTGATCAGTCAGCCGATTTATGGCGATGGAGGTTTCGAGCAAAAAGGGGTTAACCTTGGGAATATCAGTGCTGATATCGCCATCGGGAAAACCTGGCCGTCAAAAACGATTACCATTGCCGGGGTGTTTGGGGGCTTCCCTACGGCTACGGATGAGCAACTGCGTTCGAAATTCACCACCATGGG
>CANMKE010000175.1 GCA_947498325.1 uncultured Persicobacter sp. | reverse complement strand
CAGCGGATTGGGATGGTCAAGGCGCTCGATACCGAAGGGCAATTCACCCACGGTAACCGACAGTATGAGTACAGCAATCACCTCGGAAATGTGTTGGCTGTCTCTACGGATAAAATGACCGCCGTTGGTGAACATGGCGACTTGATCTCCGCCTCGAATTATTATCCTTTTGGGTTGAGGATTGGGGATCGGAGCATGAATTCGGGGGATTATCGATATGGGTTTAATGGCAA
>CANMKE010000174.1 GCA_947498325.1 uncultured Persicobacter sp. | reverse complement strand
GGGGTGTAGCGTAGCCCGGTCATCGCGCCTGCTTTGGGAGCAGGAGGTCGCAGGTTCGAATCCTGCCACCCCGACAATAAAAAATAAATAAAAATTGATTGCAAAGTTGCGGTTTGTTAAAAATCATTTACCTTTGTAATCCCTTCAAAAACGAGGGCCTTTCGGGGTGTAGCGTAGCCCGGTCATCGCGCCTGCTTTGGGAGCAGGAGGTCGCAGGTTCGAATCCTGCCACCCC
>CANMKE010000173.1 GCA_947498325.1 uncultured Persicobacter sp. | reverse complement strand
TGTGAAACACAGAAAGACGCAACAATCGGCGTACAGCCAGACGTTACCGATCCTGAGTTTACCGTGAAGCCAGCCAATACCATGATCTCTTGTGGTGACAGCGAATTGCCAGATAACACAGGCATGGCTGAAGCGACAGACAATTGTGCAGGCGTAACTGTAAGCTACGAAGATATGAAAGCAAGAACAGGCGAATGCCCAGCTTTCGAAATCATCACCCGTACTTGGACAGCAAC
>CANMKE010000172.1 GCA_947498325.1 uncultured Persicobacter sp. | reverse complement strand
GCATCTGTCCAAAAATATCGGACAGATCATTGCCAAAGACGATGGGAGAAATAGACAGTTGTTCTTTAAAGGTCATGGTGAGCGTGATTGTAATCTTATAATTTCTTGGTATAAGATAAGAATCAATTTTTACAAACTAAACAATTTAGCGAAAAAAAAAATTTAATTTTTTACTAAAAAAAATAGTTGCGTTTTGAAGCCCTAATTTTGCATAAAAGTGCATCTCCCATTTTTGTCT
>CANMKE010000171.1 GCA_947498325.1 uncultured Persicobacter sp. | reverse complement strand
CAAAAAGGAACACCAAGGCTCATTGGAAAAAATCATTGAGAATTTCTTCCGCCCCATTAAGGAAAATGCGGAGGTGGCAACTTGGAAAGAGATGGAGAGTGAGTTGATGACTATTAGTGCGGAGGATGCAGGTTATGTTTTGGGGAAAGGTGGACCTAAGGGGTTTTGGGGAGAGCGTAGATTTGATAGCAAAATGATTAAGGCTAAGAGATTTACAGTAGAGGAGTTTGAAACTTTAG
>CANMKE010000170.1 GCA_947498325.1 uncultured Persicobacter sp. | reverse complement strand
CAAAAAGGAACACCAAGGCTCATTGGAAAAAATCATTGAGAATTTCTTCCGCCCCATTAAGGAAAATGCGGAGGTGGAATCGTGGGAAGAGATGGAGAGTGAGTTGATGACCATTAGTGCGGAGGATGCCGAATATGCGCTTAAAGCGAAAGGGCCGAAGGCGTTTTGGGGAGAGCGGAATATTAAAGGTGGGTTTATTGATATGAAGAAATTTAGTATCGAAGAATTTGAGAAAATGG
>CANMKE010000169.1 GCA_947498325.1 uncultured Persicobacter sp. | reverse complement strand
TTTGAAAGCCTTAGATCTTCTAAGGATGATTTTTTGTATATCGATAAAACAGCGCAGATTTACGAAATGACCAAGCTAAGTGCTGGTTATTACTTCCTTTCCCGCCCTCGCCGTTTTGGTAAGTCAATGCTATGTTCAACTTTGCAATCCCTTTTTGAAGGGAAGCAAGAGCTTTTCGAAGGCTTATATATCCATGATAAATGGGATTGGTCGGCGAAATTTCCAGTGGTTCGGATTGA
>CANMKE010000168.1 GCA_947498325.1 uncultured Persicobacter sp. | reverse complement strand
TGGATGAAAATTTGGACAAGGTGCTTGATATTTTGAGTGATAAATATTCGATCAATGCGCAGTTGGATCGGGAGAAATATGACTTCGAGCCACCGGAAGAGGTGCCGAAAGATGACAATATTACGGCAGAGGCATTGAAGCTGTTTGACCAGGATAAGAGGGGATTTGATCAGCGTTTGAGTGCGCAGGAGAAGCGAAAAAAGGCGAATGACAAGAAGGCTAAAGGTAATCTTAAACTGGC
>CANMKE010000167.1 GCA_947498325.1 uncultured Persicobacter sp. | reverse complement strand
ATACCCTCAAAGTAATCGCCAAAACAGGTGTCCAATTCCTGCTGGGTAAATCCACAAATTGTCCCATATTTTGGACTAAGGGTAATGTCCTTGAAGTTATTCGCTCCACTGAATAGTCCAACACCCGTAAACTTGGTAATCCCTGTCATGAAGCAAAAACGGACATACTGATCCGAGGCTTTGATGGCTGAATAAAATCCACGAAGAACATCCAAAGAGCTTGAAGCTAAGTCATCGTCATT
>CANMKE010000166.1 GCA_947498325.1 uncultured Persicobacter sp. | reverse complement strand
TAGCGCACAGGGGTTTTGGTGGGTGATGAAACCTCATATTCAGATCAGCCATCGCCCAAGTTTTGAATCGATTTAGCTGAGAAAAGAAAACAGATTCAAAACTTGGGCTTGGAAATAAACCGCCAGCTTCGGAAGGATAAAATCCCCAGCGCACTATATACACACCGTTGGTGGTAATTACAAAATGAATATGACAAATAAACTTCTATTCTTAATTCTAACAATTTTAATCCTGACTAGTT
>CANMKE010000165.1 GCA_947498325.1 uncultured Persicobacter sp. | reverse complement strand
CTTTACCTTAAAGTATTCACGTATATCCTCATTCTGATAACCAAGATAGACCGCTATTTTCAGCAGAGATAACGTTCTGTGTATGGACAGTAGGGCAGATTCGAAGCACTATACTTTCGATTTACCACTAAGCCAAAACAAACGTTTTTACTTTTAATTTTCTTTTTTGTTAAACGTCAAAACTTTGTTTTGGCGTTGCCTGCTCAAAGAACAGGACTTTCAATTTATCACTAAATGCCCTATTGGCTATAC
>CANMKE010000164.1 GCA_947498325.1 uncultured Persicobacter sp. | reverse complement strand
GCAACCAATGCTGGCATTACTTCATGACAAGCTTTTCCGTATTTCCACAATTTAGCGCGGTAGTTCAAGTCACATGAAACGGTTACGCCCATGTCCTGAGCAACTTCCAAAGCTTCTTTCAAGGCATCTGCAGCACCTTGCGACAAAGCAGGCGTGATACCTGTCCAATGGAACCAAGTAGCATCAGCGAAAACTTCTTTCCAGTTGATCATGCCTGGTGTGATCTCAGCAATAGCAGAGTTGGCACGGTCATA
>CANMKE010000163.1 GCA_947498325.1 uncultured Persicobacter sp. | reverse complement strand
TTGATTTGACAATTGGGGTGTCAGAAGGGTTGGGAATTTCAAAAATATCAGATTGACCATAAATGGTTTTTGGCTTCTTATTTTCAAAGCAGAAAAACGAACAACAGCAAAACGTGATTCAGCATTTATTCAATTCAATTTAGCGTGACCATAAATGGTTTCAAGCCGCAGACTTTCACTCATTTTTTTCAACAACGGTGATCGCTAAACGTGAAAATTGGACGCACCTGACATCAATAAATAAGAGTTTATATTTT
>CANMKE010000162.1 GCA_947498325.1 uncultured Persicobacter sp. | reverse complement strand
AGAGCCTTTCGCTGTGATTAGTGAGCTTTTTCAAGCTGATTTGCCGCTGTTGTTTCCAGAAGCGGATGCAAAGGTAGTGATAATTTCTATAACTACAAGCGCTTTTTGATTTTTTATTGAGATTTCCGACGTCTCGTCGGGAAGAAGAGCAAAAAGAAGGGGAATAAGAACTATTCCCCTAAGAATAACAAACTGGCGGCGACCTACTCTCCCACATGTGACTGCAGTACCATCGGCGCTAAGGGGCTTAACTTCTCTG
>CANMKE010000161.1 GCA_947498325.1 uncultured Persicobacter sp. | reverse complement strand
AAGTTGAAATCACCTTTGATCGTGTGTTTCAAACATGAAGCAGCTACGGCGAAATCCAAAGCTTTTTGATCATCTTCAGTGTAAGTGTTCAATCCGTAGATCAATCCACCCATGAAAGAATCTCCACCACCTACACGGTCAACGATGTGCGTGATATCGTACTTGCGAGCAGATTTGAACAAAGTCTTGCCATCATACAATACACCTTCCCAAGTGTTGTGGTTGGCGTTGATAGAACCACGAAGTGTAGTGATTACTTTCTTCACTTT
>CANMKE010000160.1 GCA_947498325.1 uncultured Persicobacter sp. | reverse complement strand
CAAACAATTATAAACATTATAAAAAAACTAAACACTACGAGCTGCGCTCAGTTGGTCGTTCGTTTTTATATTTTTTTTGAATTGGAAGAATTGGCCAACAAGAAAAAATTGCAGACATGAATTTTGTTTGAAGGTTTAACAAATAATAATTTCCGACAATTCCCTGAGCAGAGCCGAATATGCTAAAAAGCATTCAGGTACTCCGATTTCCCATTTTTGTCTGCCGCATTTTATCGACGGAAAAGAAGGGCATTGTCAGTTCTTTTCAT
>CANMKE010000159.1 GCA_947498325.1 uncultured Persicobacter sp. | reverse complement strand
GGCAAAACATTGATCTTACCCAAGATTTGGTCTTGGTTATCAACAGAAGTATAAGCTTCCCAAAGGGTCTTTTTGCCGTTGAGGGCAAAGAGTTCGGTGCCTTGTGGAGATCCACTGATGACATTGGCTTTCTGATCCACTGGTCGGAAAAAGATTTTTTCCTTGCTGTCGGTGGTATAGTTTACTTTTCCTTTCTGCCCTTCTTCAATGGCGATGAAAGGGTAAAGTTTGGTCGGTCCTTCGCAATCAAGGCCATCAAAAACGGCATCGTCAAA
>CANMKE010000158.1 GCA_947498325.1 uncultured Persicobacter sp. | reverse complement strand
GGGCTTTCCATCACCATATCAATCCGACCTGTTGAATTGGTTTCTTCCGTTCTGCATTTTAACCCCAACCCAGCCATGAAACTGAACATCACCGAAGCGTAATAGCCCTCATACTTCTGGATATTATTTTGCACATAATTATTGAAAGGAATGGCGGCAAACATGGCACGGACACTGGCTTCGAATCCATCCAAATCATTTTTGAATAAGCTCCGAACAGCTTCATTCCTTTTCAAAAGGCGATTGGATTCTACCGAAGTTAGGCTAATCAAAAAGAG
>CANMKE010000157.1 GCA_947498325.1 uncultured Persicobacter sp. | reverse complement strand
GCCAATAACAAAGTAGCCTATTTTAGAAGCGTTTTAACGGCGCCAAATATTAAAGGTGGATACGAACACCTAAAAATGACGAAAGACGCTAAAAAAGGGGTTTCTGGGGGTTATCAGCAGAAAATTCAAGAGACCAAGACCCTGAATATGCTTAAAACCTTGTACGAGGGCCATTATTTGAATATTAAACACACGGCCAGAGAGAAATATGACAGTGAAGAACTGCGCAATACCTACCTGCGAAATAACTTGATGCCCAAGCGCCATGTTGCAAGCTA
>CANMKE010000156.1 GCA_947498325.1 uncultured Persicobacter sp. | reverse complement strand
GCGCAGCTCGTAGTGTTTAGTTTTTTTATAATGTTTATAATTGTTTGTCTGAATTTTCATTTTTTCAAAAGTGGCCTCTACAGGCTTAAATCAGGGATTTTTGACTATTTCACGACGAAACCTTCCGACAAAAATGGGAGACTCACAGACAATTATGGGAAACTCTCGGACAAAAATGGGAAATCTACAGACAGTTTTGGGAAACTCTCGGACAAAAATGGGAAATCTACAGACAGTTTTGGGAAATCTCAGACAAAAATGGGAGATGCACTTTTATGCA
>CANMKE010000155.1 GCA_947498325.1 uncultured Persicobacter sp. | reverse complement strand
TCAAAGGATTTGTCATAATTCATGTACAGATGCAGGCGACATTTCTTTTCTCGGCTGATGTCGAACATTTCTACGGGTAGATTTTCTTTTGAAATGGCATTACCCCAGACAGATATGGTTTCTAAATTCGGCATTTGCCCAAAGGATTTCGGAAGAGTTTTGAGGTTATTGTTGGGCAGATAAATATCTTTTAACTTTTGAAGCTTCACAATTTTCTCAGGAATTTCCGAAATCTGATTATCCCACAATTCTAAATTTTCCAAGCTTTCAATTTCAAAAACA
>CANMKE010000154.1 GCA_947498325.1 uncultured Persicobacter sp. | reverse complement strand
TTTGACTTGGGTACTTTGCCAGCGGATTATGTAGCTTCACCACAAAATGCAGGTGGCGACGCAGTGGATTCAGATGCAGACGCAAATGGATTGACCATGCTGACTAACCTTGCTCCAGGTGAGAATGATTTGACCTGGGACTTGGGTATCAACCGTCCTGCAGCTTCATTGGGCAACTTTGTTTGGAATGATGAAGACGGTGACGGTATTCAGGATCCAGGCGAAGAGGGTGTAGCACACATCATCGTGAAGTTGAAAGTGAAAAACGAAGACGGATCATACGAT
>CANMKE010000153.1 GCA_947498325.1 uncultured Persicobacter sp. | reverse complement strand
GTAGTGCCGTTGCATGCAACGTCCGTACCGTAGGTGCAAAACCAAAAACCGCAACATTGGAATTGCTCCTTGTTGCGGTTTTTTTATTTCCATTCTTTGGGATGTTTGACGGGATTTCATATTGTAGTGCCGTTGCATGCAACGTCCGTACCGTAGGTGCAAAACCAAAAACCGCAACATTGGAATTGCTCCTTGTTGCGTTTTTATATTTCCATTCTTTGAGATGTTTGACGGGATTTCATATTGTAGTGCCGTTGCATGCAACGTCCGTACCGTAGGTGCAAAA
>CANMKE010000152.1 GCA_947498325.1 uncultured Persicobacter sp. | reverse complement strand
TTCAAAACTTGGGCTTGGAAATAAACCGCCAGCTTCGGAAGGATAAAATCCCCAGCGCACCATATACACACCGTTATCTCTGCTAAAAATAGCGGTCTATCTTGGTTATCAAAATGAACATATGCGTGAATACCTTAAGGTAAAGTATTAAAAAATAGAAGTATAACAAGAGTTTATTAAAATTAAATCAGCGTTGATTTGACAATTACGGCTTCGGAAGGATTGGGAATTTCAAAAATATTAGATTGACCATAAATGGTTTTTGGCTTCTTATTTTCAAAGCAGAAAAACG
>CANMKE010000151.1 GCA_947498325.1 uncultured Persicobacter sp. | reverse complement strand
CTGGGACCCATACCAAGCCCAAAACCCAACATACGCCTCCAACCCCCAATGGGAGCACTACAAAAAGGAACACCAAGACTCATTGGAAAAAATCATTGAGAATTTCTTCCGACCGATTAAGGAAAATGCGGAGGTGGAATCGTGGGAAGAGATGGAGAGTGAGTTGATGACGATTAGTGCGGATGATGCCGAATATGCGCTTAAAGCGAAAGGGCCGAAGGCGTTTTGGGGAGAGCGTAGATTTGATAGCAAAATGATTAAGGCTAAGAGATTTACAGTAGAGGAGTTTGAAACTTTAG
>CANMKE010000150.1 GCA_947498325.1 uncultured Persicobacter sp. | reverse complement strand
TTGGCTAGAGAAATGTATTTAGAGGCACTTATAGAAGATTCTACTTATTTTGAGGTGATGACTTATATTGGACAAACATATGGTATCGAAGGAGATTTTGACAAAGCTATTGAATGGTATAATAAGACTATCGATTTAAATTATATTGATTACATGGCACATTGGTTTTTAGCAGATGCATATAAAACAAAAGGAGAACTTGATAAAGCTGTTGACGAAATTACGATTGCAATGATTCTAAATCGCAATAATCCACGAATTGAGAAATCACTAAAAAATATATTCGAGCTTAATAAATTA
>CANMKE010000149.1 GCA_947498325.1 uncultured Persicobacter sp. | reverse complement strand
TACAGGAATCATCCCTGTTTCTTTCATCTTCTGAGCGACTTCAATTCTTGTGAATTTTGCCATTGCTGGAATATATTATGATCACCGTTATTATGTCCACAGATTACACAGATTTCCACAGATTATTATGAAAAGTGAATAACGCGAGGAATAGTAAACGGTGTGAATTTTAAAATTAGAATAATGTAGGGACGTTGCATGCAACGTCCGTACGGTATGAGATTTGACTATCGAGCTACGCGACCTGAAGCGTCACCACCCATCAATTTCTCTACTTCGTCAACCGTAACCAAGTTGAAATCACC
>CANMKE010000148.1 GCA_947498325.1 uncultured Persicobacter sp. | reverse complement strand
GTTGCTTCGAACTCGTTTGCTTGGTGAAAACGCAAGTAACCAGGTGTTGCCAAACGCAACATGATCTCTCCAAAAGTAACTACCTTTGCCATCTGTCTATTATTATTAATTAGTTGAATTATCTACTGATTAGTCCGTTGCGGTCGCCACCCATAAGTGCTTCAACCTCCTCAACAGAACATATATTTTGATCGCCAACCACAAAGTGCTTCAATGTAGAAGCTGCCGCAGCAAAATCCACGGCCTCCTGCTTGGTTTCGTAATTTCTTAATGCATAAATCAATGCCGCCATAAAGGAGTCTCCGCCCCCTACACGATCGAC
>CANMKE010000147.1 GCA_947498325.1 uncultured Persicobacter sp. | reverse complement strand
CACAATTCTAAATTTTCCAAGCTTTCAATTTCAAAAACATAATCAGGGATGGCTGTCAGTTTGTTGTGCCCCAAATTCAAGCTTTTCAAGTTTTTGCAGTGTGCAATTTCCTTGGGTACAGGCACCGTTTTGGGTTTGCTATTAGGGTTAAAAACACCCGTACCCGGACTGGCAAAGAATCTGAAATTTAATTCCTCCAGGGAATCTTGTTGCCCTAAATTGGGGGTAATGTAAGTGAGTTGGTTGCAGTCTGTCATCCAAATTTTCTTGATCTTCATGGAGGAAATCTCATCTGGGATAGAATCGATAGCAGTTTCAGCTAA
>CANMKE010000146.1 GCA_947498325.1 uncultured Persicobacter sp. | reverse complement strand
GGTGCTTTAGCTCAGTTGGTAGAGCATCGGACTGAAAATCCGTGAGTCGGTGGTTCGAGTCCACTAAGCACCACAAATGTTTCCTCAGCAGGCTTTAAAGCCCTATGTGGGAATCCGTTTCAGGAGAAGCAAAATGACGGTGCTTTAGCTCAGTTGGTAGAGCATCGGACTGAAAATCCGTGAGTCGGTGGTTCGAGTCCACTAAGCACCACCATTTTGTTTTATCTCTATTTCAAAAAGAATCTTTGTTGGTGCTTTAGCTCAGTTGGTAGAGCATCGGACTGAAAATCCGTGAGTCGGTGGTTCGAGTCCACTAAGCACCACAA
>CANMKE010000145.1 GCA_947498325.1 uncultured Persicobacter sp. | reverse complement strand
GATTATCCATTTTTTGTATGGTGGTTAAAGATACTGAAATTTTGGGGCTATGTTAATTTCTCAACAACTCCTCCGCCCTAAACCAATCCAAATTCTTTTTCTCCTCGCTAAAGTGCATCCCGATCAATACGATCTTCCGATCATCATTTAGATAAGGCTCGTAGTATTTTTTCTCATGAATTTGATCCAAGGCTTCTCCTCTTTCATCACCTTCAGGCTTCGCTGCATTAACCTTGAATTCGATCACATAAATGTGCGTTGGGCTTTCCATCACCATATCAATCCGACCTGTTGAATTGGTTTCTTCCGTTCTGCATTTTAACCCCAACCC
>CANMKE010000144.1 GCA_947498325.1 uncultured Persicobacter sp. | reverse complement strand
CAATTTAGCGTGACCATAAATGGTTTCAAGGCGCAGATTTTCAAACATTTTTTTCAACAACGGTGATCGCTAAACGTAAAAATTGGACGCACCTGACATCAATAAATCGGAACTTAAATTTTATAATAAGTTACGCGAACAGAAAGTTGATTAGACTATTAGAACAAAACTCATCGATTCGATGAAATTTGAAACGATGAAAAAGAGATAACACTATATATAGCGCACTGGGGGTTTTGGTGGGTGGTGAAACCTCAAATCCAAATCAACCATCGCCCAAGTTTTGAATCGGTTTAGCAGAGCAAATATAACAGATTCAAAACTTGGGCTTGGAAATA
>CANMKE010000143.1 GCA_947498325.1 uncultured Persicobacter sp. | reverse complement strand
TTAGCTCAGTTGGTTCAGAGCACCTGCCTTACAAGCAGGGGGTCACTGGTTCGAATCCAGTAGGGCCCACAATTAAAAGGGAAGAAAAATATTTCTTCACGCAATTTTTGGCACGATTGTCGCTAACTAATTGCACCAAGCCTCCATAGCTCAGCTGGTAGAGCAACTGACTTGTAATCAGTAGGTCGTTGGTTCAAGTCCGACTGGAGGCTCAGAATAGAAGGGGAGATTTGCAGTGTGTAAAATCATTTTCATTTCTTGGAACACTTTCGGGGTGTAGCGTAGCCCGGTCATCGCGCCTGCTTTGGGAGCAGGAGGTCGCAGGTTCGAATCCTGCCACCCC
>CANMKE010000142.1 GCA_947498325.1 uncultured Persicobacter sp. | reverse complement strand
TTGTAGCGGGAGCAGGACTCGAACCTACGACCTTTGGGTTATGAGCCCAACGAGCTACCAACTGCTCCATCCCGCGATGTGTAGTCCGTAGGGGAATCGAACCCCTGTTACCAGGATGAAAACCTGGCGTCCTAACCCCTAGACGAACGGACCAAAATATCTTTTATTCCTGAAAATCACCGTTGTGATTCTCTTTGTAGCGGGAGCAGGACTCGAACCTACGACCTTTGGGTTATGAGCCCAACGAGCTACCAACTGCTCCATCCCGCGATGTGTAGTCCGTAGGGGAATCGAACCCCTGTTACCAGGATGAAAACCTGGCGTCCTAACCCCTAGACGAACGGACC
>CANMKE010000141.1 GCA_947498325.1 uncultured Persicobacter sp. | reverse complement strand
TTAACTCTGTTAGGCCATGGTTTCAACCATGGTAAAATAAGAACATTAACCATTACCCCCATGATCCTAATCGACAATGGCCACGGCTACAACACCCCAGGCAAGCGAAGCCCAATTTGGGCAGACGGCACCCAACTATTAGAATGGCAATTTAACCGCAAGGTTGCCCGTGAGCTGTCCGCTCAACTCTTCGACCGCAACATTCCCAATTGCCTGGTGGTGCCGGAAGACTATGACATACCCCTGAACCACCGCATTGAACGCATCAATATGCTTTGCAAAAAGTATGATGATTGCCGATTGATCTCTATTCATGCCAATGCCGGCGGAGGCACCGGCTGGGAGATCTTCACCTCCAAAGG
>CANMKE010000140.1 GCA_947498325.1 uncultured Persicobacter sp. | reverse complement strand
TTGATTTGTATAACAGCTGAATGGGCAAACCATAACCTTTTATAAATTGAAGGAAATATGAGTTTCAATAAAATCTGCCGTGATCGTCCCGATCTTGATAACAACAATTAAACCCACAACTAATCACGAGACGGAGTCTCGCGATAGAGAACCCTATTGATTTGTATAACAGCTGAATGGGCAAACCATAACCATTGGTAAATTGAAGAAAGTATGAGCTTCAATAAAATCTGTCGCGAGCGTCCAACCCTTAATAACAACAATTAAACCCGCTACTAATCACGAGACGGAGTCTCGCGATAGAGGACCCTATTGATTTGTATAACAGCTGAATGGGCAAACCATAACCATTGGTAAATTGAAGAAAGTATGAGCTTCAATAA
>CANMKE010000139.1 GCA_947498325.1 uncultured Persicobacter sp. | reverse complement strand
AATACAGATTTTGGATTGAAGATAAATGGAATATATGGCGCTGTACGGATAGACCTATGTGTCTATCCTGATATGGAGGGCAGACACACAGGTCAGCCCATACAGCGATAAATAAAATCCTACTGATCCCATAAATCAGTAGATAAAAAGAAAAAATAATCTGTGGAAATCTGTGTATTTGTGGGTTATAAAATACGATAGCAAGCAGACACTGAATACAGATTTTGGAGTGAATATAAAAGTAATATTAGGCGCTGTACGGATAGACCTATGTGTTTATCCTGATATGGAGGGCAGACACACAGGTCAGCCCATACAGCGATAAATAAAATCCTACTGATCCCATAAATCAGTAGATAAAAAGAAAAAATAATCTGTGGAAATCTGTGTATTTGTGGGTTAT
>CANMKE010000138.1 GCA_947498325.1 uncultured Persicobacter sp. | reverse complement strand
AGTACGTCTGTTTCTGGTGGTTTGGCACCATACACTTATGCATGGAGTGGCCTCAATAACTTCACCGCATCAACAGCTTCAGTATCGAATTTGTCACCAGGTGCTTATACTTTGGAGGTAACCGATGCTAATGGTTGTATGGAGTCCTTTGATTACACGATTACCGAGCCAGCTCTTGAACTTGCAGGCTTGGGCGACACCGTTTGGTTCGATGAGGACGGCGATGGCGTTCAGGATCCAGGTGAAGGTGGTGTACCTCACGTAGTAGTGAAGTTGAAGATCAAGAAAGAGGACGGTACTTATGATGTGATCGCGGAGACAGTAACTGACGAGAACGGTAAGTACAAATTCGAAAACTTGGAGCCAGGCGTTACTTATTCAGTATTGTTCGACTTGCCAACCAT
>CANMKE010000137.1 GCA_947498325.1 uncultured Persicobacter sp. | reverse complement strand
GGCAAAACATTGATCTTACCCAAGATTTGGTCTTGGTTATCAACAGAAGTATAAGCTTCCCAAAGGGTCTTTTTGCCATCAAGGGCGAAGAGCTCCGTTCCGTTGGGCTGTCCTTGCACCACATTGGCTTTTTGATCCACTGGTCGGAAGAAGATTTTCTCCTTACTGTCAGTGGTATAGTTTACTTTTCCTTTCAGGCCTTCTTCAATGGCGATGAAAGGGTAAAGTTTGGTCGGTCCTTCGCAAGCAAGGCCATCAAAAACGGCATCGTCAAAACCTCGTCCACCGGCATCGAAGGCGGTAGCGTTGTTTTTGGAGAAGGTGAGGGTGGTGGTTTTTGACCAGTTGGTGCAGTTTTCACGCAGGGGCAAAACATCAGAAACCTCCGGACGCACCTGTCCCAGCAAGC
>CANMKE010000136.1 GCA_947498325.1 uncultured Persicobacter sp. | reverse complement strand
ACCTTCCTCTGTGTAAACACAGATTCCAATGAACCTTAGCTTTTATTTGCTCTCTCAATATGTCAAAGAACTTCTGACTACCCCTGATGGGTAATCCAAGTAGTTAGTAAATCACTCGCGTGATCTTAAAACTCAAAAAAACATCCTATTGATGTTTTGTAATTACTGTGGAGAATATCGGAGTCGAACCGATGACCTCCTGCTTGCAAAGCAGGCGCTCTAGCCAACTGAGCTAATCCCCCAGTATTTTATGTGGGCCTGCGTGGACTCGAACCACGGACCTCTACATTATCAGTGTAGCGCTCTAACCACCTGAGCTACAAGCCCTAATTTTTTTGAATGTATTCCGATAGTAAACCTCGAGTCGAGTATCTCCAGAAAGGAGGTGTTCCAGCCGCACCTTCCGGTACG
>CANMKE010000135.1 GCA_947498325.1 uncultured Persicobacter sp. | reverse complement strand
AATGGGTATAACTACCTCGGTGATGCTGTTTATAATCCTTTCGACATTTTGTTATTCCTCAGTGAGAATGGAATATATGATAATTATTGGTGGGATTCTGGTCAGCCTTCATTTTTGACCAAGATGTTTGAGAAAGGTGCGTATGAAACGTATGATCTGGAAAATTTGGAATTATCTTCTCAGGAATTAAAGCAATTTACACTCAGTAATTTGAATTTACCTTCTTTGCTTTGGCAGGCAGGCTATTTGACGATTACGGAAGAGATTCAGGAGCCTTTTGGAGGGAGAAGCTATGTGCTTTCCACCCCAAATCGAGAAGTTCGGATGACCTTGAATATGCTCTTTTTGATTAGCCTAACTTCGGTAGAATCCAATCGCCTTTTGAAAAGGAATGAAGCTGTTCGGAGCTTATTCAA
>CANMKE010000134.1 GCA_947498325.1 uncultured Persicobacter sp. | reverse complement strand
TTGTCGATTAGGATCATGGGGGTAATGGTTAATGTTCTTATTTTACCATGGTTGAAACCATGGCCTAACAGAGTTAAACCCGCCGTAGGGACGTTGCATGCAACGTCCGTACAGTCCTGTGGTTCCATTTAAACTGTGCTTTCAATCAAACATGTCGTTTCAATCGAACCACCAATCCAACCCATTTCAATGGGTTTAACCGTAGGGTCAAGCCTGTGTGCTTGACCTGTGGGACATAATGGCAAGGCTTTACTTCTTCAACTTCCCCCCCTCCCCACCAGCCCCACTCGATGACCCAAACAGAAAATCCACAATGGTATTGAGTTTGGTAGAAATGCCCCCGTAAATGGTGCTCACAAAAGCAATTTGCCAATCCTTCAGGTCGATGTTTTCAAACACGAAATAGTTCAGGATAATCAAGGTGAGGAT
>CANMKE010000133.1 GCA_947498325.1 uncultured Persicobacter sp. | reverse complement strand
TAGCCTGTCGAATATTTTCAAAAAACATGTACACGAGTTAAGCAGCCATTTGAACGCTCATCATTGCTTTTGCCACGGCTTCCTTATCTTTGATTTCTGCCACTTTTACGGTGTCAAATCCTGAAACAAGTTCGGCAATTTCATTTTCTTTCACAAAAAATAAGGGAATGGTCAGCAAGTGGTTGGTGCACATTTTCTGTGGGTGGCTGCTCATTTTTGATTTGTACTTTCCGAATACGCTTTCGATGATAGCACTGCAACAAAAAGGGATGTCTTCACCAATCGTTTTGTAGGTTTTATGAAAATAATGAGTGATTTTTTCTCTGAATATAGTTGGCCGATCCCCTTCGAGTTCTTCCATTTTTTGAGTTAATTTCAAAATAGTTTTGTGACTTATCCCTTCCGTTCTGCCAACCGACAATATTTCTTTGATCAC
>CANMKE010000132.1 GCA_947498325.1 uncultured Persicobacter sp. | reverse complement strand
ATTTAATGGTTATTGTGACTTATTTATTGACAATGGAAAGGAGGTTTTTATTCAGCATGAATTCCAGTCCCTAATGGAGGCTGATGATTACTTTGGAGAATTCTTAGAATCACCAATTACATATGTCAAAGCCGCAACAGAAAATGGAAAAATTCGGAAAGAAGAGTACGTTTTGTTGAGTCCCAGGGGAAATTTTAAATTAAGTGGAAAATTTGAATTTGTTTTTATAAATAAATCCAAAATGCACAAATCTGAAGGAAGTTTCATGCCTTGGATAAAAAAATCTAACTAACGCCAACAAGGTGTATAGCCAATAGGGCATTTAGAGATAAATCCAAAGCCCTGTTCTTTGAGCAGGTATCGCCAAAACAAAGTTTTGATGTTTAACAAAAAGAATAAAATAAGAACATTTGTTTTGGCTTAGTGGTAAACCGAAAGTGAT
>CANMKE010000131.1 GCA_947498325.1 uncultured Persicobacter sp. | reverse complement strand
TTTCTGGTGTTTACAGGTGGTTTTCCAAAACTTCGAGGTTGTTGAAAATCTGGTAGAAGAAGCCGATAGATTTGGCATATTCATCTACAAGGATACGCTCATTTACACCGTGGAAACCTTTGAACTCGGTGGTTGATTCAAGCTGAATCGCCGTGATGGTATATACATCAGGGGCAAAATCTTTGGCCTGGAAGTGTTTTGAGTCTGATCCGCCGACCACAAAGAATGGTGATACGATCAAGTCATTACCCCAGATCTGACGGATGGTTTTTTCAAGGGCTTCATATCCTTTACCGGTAGGGTCGGCAATGTTTGTTGCCGGTGTGGATGCCGAAATATCACGGATGGTGATGCGGTCATCTTTGATGGCTTTTCTGATGTGTTCAATGATCACCTCTGGGGTGTCGCCTGGCATCGGGCGGAAGTTCACCACAGCAGTGGCCGT
>CANMKE010000130.1 GCA_947498325.1 uncultured Persicobacter sp. | reverse complement strand
ACCGTTGTGCATAAATTCAATTACGCTGCAAATCAGATAACTATTTCAAAATAAGCAAAGATAATTAATATGAAAAAAAGATTATTGATTCTCGTAATTCTCGGAGTAGGATATTTAAATGTAATCGGACAAGAAATACATTCCCCTGCCGACATTTTTAAAATAATGGAAAAATCTACTGTAACATACGAATTGAATGCGTTAGAAAAAGAGATTTTACCTAAAGACAGGACTGATAATCTAAATCATAATCAATATTATCGAGTAAATGACGGAGGTCAAATATCTACTTATAAATATGAAATTGATAGTAATGTTCAAACTTACTTGACAAAGGCTGAAGTATATTTTAATGAAAAGAAATTTTCGTTGGCTAGAGAAATGTATTTAGAGGCACTTATAGAAGATTCTACTTATTTTGAGGTGATGACTTATATTGGACAAAC
>CANMKE010000129.1 GCA_947498325.1 uncultured Persicobacter sp. | reverse complement strand
TACCAAAACATGTGCTGTCCGAATCCATGGTTTCAGGGTAAACACACCAACTGTCGCGAGACTCCGTCTCTTGACAAACTGATTAAAATATATACTGATCAGGAGACGAAGTCTCGCGGTAGAACATCAATTTCTATATTATGCTGTTCATAATAACGGTCCATTTAATTTTATAAGTAGGTAAATTATCATTCCTGATTTATGAAAATTGAGGAGGTGTTGCGCATCATTCCATTTCTATAAGAAGTATGACTGTTGAAAAAATCTTATATCAAGGTAGATATTTCGCGTTTTAAGGGCAGTGCAATATCGAACGTAACTATTTATTATCCATAGTTTTACATAACTAAAAACTTAAATATTAATAAAAATTTTCATGAAATCTACTAAAATACGTCTACATTTTTTGGAGCCAATCGCTTGATTTGACCCTGTTTTTTTCCACTCATCTCT
>CANMKE010000128.1 GCA_947498325.1 uncultured Persicobacter sp. | reverse complement strand
GTCGGGCTGTTGCATCGCAGTCAGGCGTATGAAGGCGGTATCAGCAGAAACCGTTCTATCCTCACGGCGGTCATGCCCTGGGTAGATACCCAAGACAATACCCTGCAGGCAGGGGCGGGTTTGTACTTTATGAATGAACAGCCTTCGGACAATATGGGGGTGAAGATGCAGGAGGGACAACCCTGGTCGTAGCGTCTCGCTACGACCCATCACATCTACCCCACAGCTAAAGCAATGGGCTACCATAGTTAAACCCATTAAAATGGGTTGGCTTAGTGGTTCAATTGAATGCACGGGTTCAATTAAAACATAGGGCTAACCTGCTTTAGCGGGTTTAACGCTGTTAGGCCATGGTTTCAACCATGGTGTAAATAAATAACAATTGAAAACATCAACCTTACACCTTTTATTCGCACTGTTGCTATGGCCCTTGGGCTTGCTGGGACAGGTGCGTCCGGAG
>CANMKE010000127.1 GCA_947498325.1 uncultured Persicobacter sp. | reverse complement strand
CTTAAAGGAAGTTTTGGGCCTAAGCGGGAAGTACGCATCTTTCAGTGATTTCAGGAATCGGGTGGTGTTGCCGGTGCTGCGTGAATTGAAGCGAGTGCTGGGTATGGAGGTTTCGTTTTCCTTCGAGGAGGCTTATGATATTGAAGATAGCCGCCTGGTATTTGAGATTGACAAAGTGTCTGAAATAGACATTTCTAAAAAAGAAAAACCGGTGGTTAAATCCACCGAAAATATAAATAAGGCGGTTGAGAAAAAGCCTGCGGAAACCTCACCGGAACTTCCAACGGCTTTTTCCAGATTCTTTACAGCACAGGAATATGCCGATTTATGCAAGGAGCATGAGCCCGCCTACCTCGAATATGCCTTCAAACAGACAAATTTCGACCAAGCCAATAACAAAGTAGCCTATTTTAGAAGCGTTTTAACGGCGCCAAATATTAAAGGTGGATACGAACACCTAAAAAT
>CANMKE010000126.1 GCA_947498325.1 uncultured Persicobacter sp. | reverse complement strand
AATTCAAATCAACCATCGCCCAAGTTTTGAATCGGTTTAGCAGAGCAAATATAACAGATTCAAAACTTGGGCTTGGATTAGACCGCGAACTTCGGAAGGATAAAATCCCCAGCGCACCATATACACACCGTTGTTCCCAATCCGCGTTGGTTAATAAATTTGAAAAATCAGAACGAAACGAGGCTACCAAAATTTCAATCATCGCGAATATCAAACAGCGATCCAACAGTAACCATGCATAGTGAAATAGTAACAGAAAACTGGACGATAGAAAAGGAGCAAACTTAAATGTTTTGGACGTATCAATATCTAAAATTGACTCGATTACAACCGGGATTTTGTTCAAAAATAAAGAAGGGGAGTTAATCTTTGGCATAAGTTAACGGACAAAATCAAAATAGCTTGAATACAAAGCCGTTTGATGAAATGAATAACGGGTTGTAATGTTGTTGAAAGATGCAACAACGAAAAT
>CANMKE010000125.1 GCA_947498325.1 uncultured Persicobacter sp. | reverse complement strand
TAAAAAATCTGTTTGCCGATTTTATGCAAAAGCTTGAACTGAACATGCAAACAAACTACCAGAGAAAGCTTGCATATTTGTAAGGTCATCAGGGGATAACGACAATCGCTTATCTCCTGGGAATAAAAAAATACATCGATCAAAACAATAAAAATATGAAAATCAAACATCTTCTTCTATCCGCCTTCGTGTTGCTGACCAGCGCCAAGGCATCTTTCGCCCAGGATGGCGAGCTGAAAAACTTCACTTCCATGCAGATGCAGGGCATTGAGCAGATTACCGTTGATGTTGACCTTGATGGAGCCGTGGACCGACTGTCGAAAGCCGTGCAGTTCAAGACCATCTCCAATCAGGACCGTGAGGATTTTGATACCCAGGCATTTGATGATTACCATGCATTTATCAAGGAATCTTATCCGAATGTGCACAAGCATCTGAAAAGGGAACTGCTCGGTAACCCACGCCCTTACAGC
>CANMKE010000124.1 GCA_947498325.1 uncultured Persicobacter sp. | reverse complement strand
GAGCGTGTATGGTCAGGCTTGGGTGCTGGTACTTACTGGTTGCAGGTTTTGGATGAAAATGGATGTATGGCTTCGGCAGTTTACAAACTGAAGCAACCACCATTATTGGAAATCACCAACATTGCTACCACTGACGCATTGTGCTTCGGCGCTGCGGACGGTAAAGCGATCATCACCGCAACGGGCGGAACAGGTGACTACACTTATGCAGTTGCAGGAATGGATTTCGAAGGTAACGAGGTGATCTTCGCGGCGCAAAGCTCAAATGCTTTCACCACTTTGAGAGCAGGTTCATATACCTTAACCGTAGAGGACGAAAACGGATGTATCGCAACTCAGGAATTCCAGATCGGTCAGCCAGACCCATTGGAAATCTCGAAAATCGAGGTGTTGGATGTTACTTGTCCTGAGAACTTGGACGGCGCTTTGACCATCACGGTGATGGGCGGAACAATGCCTTACGAATATTCTTTGGA
>CANMKE010000123.1 GCA_947498325.1 uncultured Persicobacter sp. | reverse complement strand
CGGCTGTTATCCGCAGGCATTTCATCCACTTCCGTTACACAGATCGCTGATACTTTAGCGTTGTCGGCACAGTGCTCATCGATGAAGAAGTGAATGTCGATCATGCTCTGCTGAGTCGTTACATAATACTCCTTGGTGATGGCCATGTGGCGTCCGCCTGCTTCTGCGAAGATATCGAACTGGGTCAATTTACGGTCGCTATTGATGTCCATGTTGAACATACGCTTACCTTCTTCTTGCCAGTAGTTCTCTGCGAAGAAAAGCTTCACTTTGTAAGTTTTGCCTACTCTTGCAGGGATCTTGTAGTGGAAGTCCTTGCCATAACGCTCTGAGCGGTACATCTCGTCATCATAACTGTTGTCGATCTGCGCGCCGTGTGCGTAATAAGTGCGTCCACCGTGGAAATACTGATCTTCAGAGAACTCAAATCCTTCATCCGACAAGTATGGTGCAGTACCGTGTGCATTCACATAGTATG
>CANMKE010000122.1 GCA_947498325.1 uncultured Persicobacter sp. | reverse complement strand
ATTTTTTGAGTTAATTTCAAAATAGTTTTGTGACTTATCCCTTCCGTTCTGCCAACCGACAATATTTCTTTGATCACCGGGGTCAAAGATATCAAATCCTTGATGAAAGGTGTGTGATCACTGATTTGGAGGAGGCTCAAAGCCACACCTTTGCTTTCTTCGGCGACAATTTTCAGCTCAGGACCGACCTTTCTAAACCACTTTTCATATTGCCCAAGCTGATGAAACCTACAATGATGCCTTACTTTTGGAGGGGCCAAATGTGCATATTCCCCACACGCTAAATCTTTTCTGAGTTCACCAACCCATTTGATGAAATTCTTGTAATCATCCGTATTATTATATAGATTTTTCAGTGTCCTTGATACTTCATGGGTGATGTCCGAAACATGATCAAGCCCCAGCAAGGCTGTAGCCTTAAGTAAATTAGAACCTTTATCGCTTAGGACATATTGAATTTTCAGCTTCTGAACGAGTGGTTGA
>CANMKE010000121.1 GCA_947498325.1 uncultured Persicobacter sp. | reverse complement strand
GGTGCTTAGTGGACTCGAACCACCGACTCACGGATTTTCAGTCCGATGCTCTACCAACTGAGCTAAAGCACCATATGGTGTTTTTTATCGAAAGAGGCTGGTGGTGCTTAGTGGACTCGAACCACCGACTCACGGATTTTCAGTCCGATGCTCTACCAACTGAGCTAAAGCACCCAATAACTATGCCGCTTTCTATAAATAGATAATAATAATGTGGTGCTTAGTGGACTCGAACCACCGACTCACGGATTTTCAGTCCGATGCTCTACCAACTGAGCTAAAGCACCAATTATATTATTTTAATTTTTTCAAGGACTTGTGGTGCTTAGTGGACTCGAACCACCGACTCACGGATTTTCAGTCCGATGCTCTACCAACTGAGCTAAAGCACCATTGTACTGTCCTTAAAAAAAATTTGTGGTGCTTAGTGGACTCGAACCACCGACTCACGGATTTTCAGTCCGATGCTCTACCAACTGAGCTAAAGCAC
>CANMKE010000120.1 GCA_947498325.1 uncultured Persicobacter sp. | reverse complement strand
GAGGAAATTTCATCTGGTATAGAATCGATGAGGGTTTCTGCTAAGTGAAAATCTATGGCTGGGGAGTTGGGAACTTGCTTTATGATTGGGAATTTGGATATTTTTGTCCCTGGCATCCAAAGCCATTTTAATTGAGGGAAATCTAAGACAAAATCTATTGAAGATATAGGGTTGTCTCCTAAATGTATTCCCTCCAACTTTTTCATTTTTAGTAGATGATTTGGGAACTGATTAAGTTGATTATTAGGTAAGTATATTTCATTTATTGGCAATTTACTAACCCATTCTGGTAATTTACTCAATTCAGTACCATCAACAATCAACGCTTCCAAATCCTTGAATGACTGTAATTCACTCGGTATATTACCATTGCAAAGGCTATCAAAATAAACTATTTTAACTAAACCATTCTCATTTTTTTTAATATTTGTATCAGGTAGTTTCCTAAGGATTGATTGAATTGCCTTTTCTTCATTTTCAAGAATATCTT
>CANMKE010000119.1 GCA_947498325.1 uncultured Persicobacter sp. | reverse complement strand
TACAAAATCACGCAGAAAGTATCGGCAAATGTGGCGGTGGCCTACCTGAAAAGGGGCGAGCTTGCGGAACGTGAGGAGCCGACGCTGAACACCGGGCTGATGGGGCACGCCAACCTGATCTGGAATATTGACAAGCAAACCACCACCGGTGTGGAATACGGATGGGGAAATGTGGCCAATCTTGACGGCGCCAAAGGACATGCCTCCCGCTGGCAGGTGATGATTAAATATGCCTTCTGATCAAATGTTAATGCGATCAGTTTGTTGCGAGATCAATTCACGGGACCGGGTCACGATTAAGTCGTGATTAAGTCACGAGACGGAGTCTCGCGACAGATGATTCAATTTATGGAGGCTACAGTAAGTTTTATAGCTGCCCATTTGAAAAATTGAATAGCCTTTTTCAGGGCAATAAATAATAAAAAATCTGTTTGCCGATTTTATGCAAAAGCTTGAACTGAACATGCAAACAAACTACCAGAGAAAGCTTGCATAT
>CANMKE010000118.1 GCA_947498325.1 uncultured Persicobacter sp. | reverse complement strand
CTGTCGGTGGCGTACATCCGTCGGGCGGAATCACGGTCGCCGATCGTCATTTTGAACAGCTCGATCTTGCCTTGCAATTTTTCTTCTTTGGTGGTGAAGATCTCGTCGATCAGTTGGGTACCGAGGCGCAGGGTTTCATTGATCGAAGCGTTGGTTAATTTTTTGAATAGGTTCATGTTTGAATTGATAAGGATGGGCTACGGAAATGGGGTGCTTGATAGACCCTTGAGAGTCTATCAAATATCTTCCCCGAAATGTGAGACGTAATGAATTACGCCTTTACAGGATTACCTAATTTTGTGGTAAAGCACGGCATCAATTGAACCACCAAGCCAACCCATTTTAATGGGTTTAACTATGGTAGCCCATTGCTTTAGCTGTGGGGCAAAATGGAGATCATCGCACGGTAGGGACGTTGCATGCAACGTCCGTACAATCCGCTACGACGAGAAATCATTTTATCTTATAAAACTTATCCACCACCTCACTGATATGATCT
>CANMKE010000117.1 GCA_947498325.1 uncultured Persicobacter sp. | reverse complement strand
GGGATGATTCCTGTATTCTTCCACAAAGACTTGGACGTTTGTAAGCAAGTATTGAAAGCTACTTACGATGGTGGAGCACGTGTATTTGAATTTGTAAACCGTGGCGATTTCGCTCACGAGGTTTTCGGCGAATTGATCAAATGGGCAGCTACTGAAACCCCAGAAATGATCTTGGGTATTGGTTCTGTGGTTGATGCTCCAACGACTGCATTGTACATTCAATTGGGTGCAAACTTCGTGGTTTCTCCAATCATGAACCCAGAGATGGCCAAAGTATGTAACCGCCGCAAAATCGCCTGGTCTCCAGGTTGTGGTTCTTTGTCTGAGATTTCTCAGGCGGAAGAATTGGGTTGTGAGGTAGTGAAAATCTTCCCTGGTCAGCAAGTAGGTGGTCCTGAGTTCGTGAAAGCGGTAAAAGGTCCTTTCCCATGGTCATCGATCATGCCAACAGGTGGTGTGAAGCCTGAGCGTGAGAACTTGACAGAGTGGTTCAACGCAGG
>CANMKE010000116.1 GCA_947498325.1 uncultured Persicobacter sp. | reverse complement strand
TAAGGTAAAGTGTTAATAAATAGAAGTATAACAAGAGTTTGTCAAAATTAACTTAGCGTTGATTTGACAATTGGGGTATCAAAAGGGTTGGGAATTTCAAAAATATCAGATCGACCATAAATGGTTTTGGGTTTCCGATTTTCAAAACAAAGTAACGAACAATAGCTAAACGTGATTCAGCATTTTTTCAATTCAATTTAGCGTGACCATAAATGGTTTCAAGCCGCAGACTTTCAAACATTTTTTTCAACAACGGTGATCGCTAAACGTGAAAATTGGACGCACCTAACATCAATAAATAGGAATTTATATTTTATAATAAGTTACGTGAACAGAAAGTTGATGAGACTTATAGAACAAAACTCATCGATTCGATGAAATTAGGAACGATGAAAAGAGATAACACTATATATAGCGCACAGGGGTTTCTGTGGGTGATGAAACCTCATATTCAGATTAGCCATCGCCCAAGTTTTGAATCGATTTAGCAGAGCAAATAAAACAGAT
>CANMKE010000115.1 GCA_947498325.1 uncultured Persicobacter sp. | reverse complement strand
GAAGCGCAGGCGAATTTCATTGAAAAATGGGATCAGGCGATTTCCAATAGCAGTGCCGACCGTGAAACCCGATACATTATTACGGGCAATATTTTGCAGGCGACGCCGATCTACAAAGGCAAATTAATCAGCTATACGACCGCAGATGATAAGGTCAAAAAGGGGATTTTGGCGCCTCCTACCTGGTCATTCAAAGAGAATGCTCGGCATGTGGTGGTGCCCGCTTCGCAGTTGGGAAAGGTACTGAGAAGTCTGAGCGTCGGGCAGTCGTTCAGCATGATTAAGAAGGTTTCTTTTATGCGGCAACGGGGGCGATTCAACATCATCATCAAGCAGCATAAGGCCTATCAGATGATTTATACCGACTGGGATTTGATTAACCTGATGGAACAATCGGACGGCTTTCAGAAGGTTTCTGACAAGATGAAAGCGTCTTTTGTGGATGAAAATTTGGACAAGGTGCTTGATATTTTGAGTGATAAATATTCGATCAATGCGCAGTTGGATCGGGAGAAA
>CANMKE010000114.1 GCA_947498325.1 uncultured Persicobacter sp. | reverse complement strand
CAGGGAAAATCAACCGTGGCCCTATGCCTGGCCAACGCTTTGGCGAAGGTGGGGAAAAAGGTACTTTTTGTGAGTAATGAAGAAGGACTTCAGGGTAGTTTGCAGGAGAAAATCAAACGCCTGAAAGTGGATCAGCACATAGATTTTGTGCAAGATTTTCATGAAGGACAGCTGGCGCAATATGATGTGGTTTTCATGGATTCGGTACAGACAATCGGCTTGAAGGTCGAACAGTTTCAGGCATTCAAACAGCGATACCCGAACTGTTCGATCGTGATGATCTTCAAACAAAATCGGGACGGCAGCTCAAAGGGCGGATCGGACTGGGAACATGATGTGGATGCGATCATGAAAGTAGAGGACCGGTCAGCGACGATGGAAAAAAATCGCTTTCCCAAAGCAAAACCCAAAACCTATAAGATATTCTGATGGAAGTATTCGTAAGCAAATCCTTTTGGCTGATCATCGGACTGTTCGGCAGTCTGATCGTCGGCATTTTGAGTGTCATTATCAGTCGGGCAATCGGCAATATGGCCTCCAAACATGACCTTGTTGCACAT
>CANMKE010000113.1 GCA_947498325.1 uncultured Persicobacter sp. | reverse complement strand
CTTTACCGTGCATCGGCCATCGCGGATCATCACCTCCGCTCCCACTCGGTGTTCCACATGGTAATGCCCTTCGGCAATGCCTTCAAAAGTAGCGATCCACCACTGCGCACCCCATACATTTCCCCATTTAATCCAATTTTGATCATAAACTGCATCCGACTGCTCACTGATCAAATGACAATTTCCCTGTTCAAATGCGTGAGTCTCGGGCAATCGTAAAATAACTTTGATGGGTCGGTCAGGATGATAACCAATCTGTGAGAATAGCAATCCAAACACCTCCTCTTCTGAGGTTGCCGATGCTGCTAATTTATTAATGTACTGATATAGGCTACTCTTCAAAACTATGCAGGTTTGTGTGAAAAATCTTCAATCTCTTGTTGTGTCGGAATAGAACTTTGCGCACCGAGTTTCTGAACCGTTATCCCGGCGGCTGCATTGGCAAAAACAATCGCTTCCGGAATGGAGGTACCATCAACAATTGCCTTGGCAAAACATCCGCAGAAAGTATCCCCTGCGGCGGTGGTATCCTCAACCTTCACTTTATTGGCTGGCACAAA
>CANMKE010000112.1 GCA_947498325.1 uncultured Persicobacter sp. | reverse complement strand
CGCATCATTAAGTCTTTTAATGTTGACATCTTGCGCATTAAAACCAATTACATCTGAATATACATTTGTACAAACTAACATTGAAAATGTTGGACTGAATGATTTGGGAAATGGAAATGTTCTGATTTATAATGGTGCGGATATTATGCATAAACTGGACAATACAGCTCGATTGAATATTTGGCTTGATAACAAACCGCTTGGACAAATTAGATCAAGTGAATATGTAATTGTAAATCTTAAAAATGGAAATCATCATTTTAAAGTATTGCATATTGATGTTGTAAATATGAGAAGTGAACACGAAGTTGAAATTGATAACGAAACTAAAATATTTAAAATCAAACCCACGTATACGTCAAATAAAATAGAATTGACAAATGAGTTTCCGGAAAATTTTGACAAATTTAAATATGCAAGAAAAAGATAAATAACGTCACACAACACTGCATATAGCTTATGGCGGGAGATTGTTTGGCAGCAAGGTTTTCACGCTGTTGTCAAGCTTGGTTTTTGTGGACACGAAAGTGCTTCGAAACCGCCACACGCCATATGCAAACCGTTGT
>CANMKE010000111.1 GCA_947498325.1 uncultured Persicobacter sp. | reverse complement strand
AAATGATGCAACCAAATTGGACAGGACTAGAAATTGAAAGCTTTCCTGTAAAATTTGGACAGATACTAAAATTTAATGGCTTCAGTGCGGAAATGTCTGCTATTGTCTTGGACTTTAATGAAGACGAAAACGGACAATGGGTTGGAGTATGTTTCATTGATCAAAATCGGCTTTTCGGAAGACAAATTCCAAACGGGATGATTAACACGAAATGTCTTGACCTGCTTGACTTGACATATATTCAAAGAGATGCACTAATTGACTTTGAAGTATTGGAAATAATTGCAGTTAATAAAACGAAAGTTGGAATCGGTTCTCAAAGTCCTGCTACCAACTTTTCAGAAATTAAGAGAGACTTCGACAGGGGAATTGAACAAAGGAAAAAAGAACAAACCCTTTGTGACAAAGGATTGTCAGATTTAAACCCTGTAAGAGAATGCTATTTTGACATAAAAAAAATAAAAAACTAGCCACAACAATGGGTATAAAACATAGGGCTGACAGTGGTTTCCGCAAGTTTCGGATTCTTAGCAAGCATCGTCTTGGTGGACAAGTTCGTAGCTCCGAAATGCCCTACGTTTCATACCCGGAACGTT
>CANMKE010000110.1 GCA_947498325.1 uncultured Persicobacter sp. | reverse complement strand
AGATATAGGAGAGCGTGTCGGTGGCGGGCTCGATATGAAAAACTCGTTCATATTCGGCTTGGAAGTCCATGCCTCCTACCACCTATACCCCTTTTCGAACTGCTCCTGACTTACCGGCAATCCTTCAAAGGATTTGTCATAATTCATGTACAGATGCAGGCGACATTTCTTTTCTCGGCTGATGTCGAACATTTCTACGGGCAGATTTTCTTTTGAAATGGCATTTCCCCAAACTGAAATGGTTTCTAAATTTGGCATTTGCCCAAAGGCTTTAGGTAGGGTTTTCAGCTGATTATTTGTAACATAAATTCTTCTTAGCTTTTGAAGTTTAGAAATCTTTTCCGGGATTTCTGAAATCTTATTCCCTCTAAACCCCAAAACTTCCAAACTCGGGATCTCAAAAACATAATCTGGAATGCTTGTTAACTCATTGTATTCCAAATCCAAATTTTTCAAATTTTTACATTGTTTTATTTCCTCAGGTATTGGGATTGTTCTTGGAATACTATTTCTATTGTAAAACGCTGTCCCGAACTCCGCATTAAAACTAAAATTTAATTCCTCCAGGGAATCTTGTTGCCCTAAATTGGGGGAAATATA
>CANMKE010000109.1 GCA_947498325.1 uncultured Persicobacter sp. | reverse complement strand
ATTTCCACAGATTATTTTTGGTAATGGTAATCCTCTGTACGGACGTTGCATGCAACGTCCCTACAATCGGTGGGTGTTACATGCACAGGTCAGGCACACCGGCCTGACCTTACGAAAAACCCAATCCATAAATTCAACATAAAACAATAATCCCATGACCCTAAACATCAACAACTACAAAGACCAAGTCAAGAAGATTGATTTTTCCAAACTCCCAAAAGCCTTGCAGGAGGCGCATGAGCAGTTTGATGATTTCGCCGAATTTTACAAGGAGGACGATCAGATCAAACAAATGTTGGACAACCATTTCAAGCTGGTGATTAAGCACACTTCGTCCAAAACGGGTGAAAAGAAAACGAGCACCACTCGAACCACGGCGAAGCGGACAACTAAGCAAACCACTAAAAAAGCACCGGCAAAAAAGGCAAGTCCACGGGCGAGGAAAACAGCAACCAAAAAGCCCTCAACAACAAAAACAGCTCGCAAAACGACGGCGAAGAAAACCACCACCCGCAAGGCTCGGACCCCAAAGGCGGCGGTGCGCAAACCGAATGAAGTTTCGGCGATGCCGATGGAAGTGCGCCTGATGCGTCGTTACAAAAATTTGCACAA
>CANMKE010000108.1 GCA_947498325.1 uncultured Persicobacter sp. | reverse complement strand
AGACGATGAGTGATATAAAAAATTTCATTATCATCCCATTTATTCTTTTTCTCTCATGTGGTGAACCCGAAAAGAATGTAGATATACCTCAGGATATTTATGATAAAGAACAAAGGGTTATAGAAAGAATACAGAGTAAATATGGAAATGCTAAAATTTACAAAGATGATAACGGTTTAGTATGTGATATTTATATCGATAGCCTAAGAAATGGTGAGGTACCTGTTGATTTACAGCTGTTTGATTCTCTGAAAATGCTTATGATTTATGACGGTGAAATAAGTGAACTACCCGAATGGATTAGCAAATTACCATTAAAAAGTATCTATCTACCAAATAATAGATTTAATCAATTTCCTGATCAGTTGTTGAACATGACCCTTTTAGAGGTTATCGTATTAAATGACAATCCTATTAGTTCAGTAAACGAAACTCTCAACTTCCCCAAATTAAAACAGTTTTGGATGCCAGGAACAAAAATTTCCAAATTCCCCATCATTAAACAAGATCCTGATTCTCCTGCGATTTACTTTCACTTAGCTGAAACTGCTATCGATTCTATCCCAGATGAGATTTCCTCCATGAAGATCAAGAAAATTTGGATGACAGACTG
>CANMKE010000107.1 GCA_947498325.1 uncultured Persicobacter sp. | reverse complement strand
ACAACGTTTCGCAATATAAAACGGTTGGGTTTTCGGAGCTCGTTATTATCCACCGACAAGAATCCTGAAGCGAGAACCAAACTCTCTCTAACCACTGAACTCCAACTGTTTTATATTGTATGTTGTGCATAGTTACTTTTCTTTTCCTCTTACTTCTATCACATAATTTTTAATTCTATTAATAAATTCAACAGGTAATTGATAGGCAACAAATGGATGTTCTGGTAATACTATTTCATATAGTATATATTCATCAATCATTTCTTTATCCAAGGATAATTTCAATGCTTTAAATTCAGAATGCTTTTTTAATTTCTTTTTGTTAAATGAAGTCATTAAGCTAACAAAGCATTCTTTTTCCTCAATTGTAGAAAATGAGCCTTCACTCACTCCCATAGACTTTTTATATCCAGGTTCATATTTCCACAATGCTTTTACCATTGCATACCCTAACCAATCCGAATCAAATGAAATTCTAACTTTGTTTACTTCAATACTATCAATTTCAATTTGAGGATTAAATGTCCAATCTTTTGTTTTTAATTTATTAAGCTCGAATATATTTTTTAGTGATTTCTCAATTCGTGGATTATTGCGATTTAGAATCATTGCAATCG
>CANMKE010000106.1 GCA_947498325.1 uncultured Persicobacter sp. | reverse complement strand
GTTTGGTAGTTCAGTTGGTTAGAATGCCTGCCTGTCACGCAGGAGGTCGCGAGTTCGAGTCTCGTCCAGACCGCAAAATCATACATATTTATTGTATAAATCCGAATATTGGTTTGGTAGTTCAGTTGGTTAGAATGCCTGCCTGTCACGCAGGAGGTCGCGAGTTCGAGTCTCGTCCAGACCGCACAATATTTTAGGTGTCATGCTTTATGCGTCGTGACGGACACCTATAAGGATATGGCTGATTAACCTTCAGTCAAAGATTAAATGGTGGTTGTAGCTCAGTTGGTTAGAGCGCTGGTTTGTGGTTCCAGAGGTCGTCGGTTCGAGACCGATCTTCCACCCAAGAGTGAAGGCTCTCAAAATACTGGTTTGGTAGTTCAGTTGGTTAGAATGCCTGCCTGTCACGCAGGAGGTCGCGAGTTCGAGTCTCGTCCAGACCGCAAAGGTGTTTCGCCTTTCAAAAAACGAAACAACATGGTGGTTGTAGCTCAGTTGGTTAGAGCGCTGGTTTGTGGTTCCAGAGGTCGTCGGTTCGAGACCGATCTTCCACCCAAGAGTGAAGACTCTCAAAATACTGGTTTGGTAGTTCAGTTGGTTAGAATGCCTGCCTGTCACGCAGGAGGTCGCGAGTTCGAGTCTCGTCCAGACCGCA
>CANMKE010000105.1 GCA_947498325.1 uncultured Persicobacter sp. | reverse complement strand
GAAATACTGATCTTCAGAGAACTCAAATCCTTCATCCGACAAGTATGGTGCAGTACCGTGTGCATTCACATAGTATGAAGTGATCACTGGTGCTGGCCCGTCGATCGGCATCACACAAATCGCTGATACTTTCGCCATGTCTACGCCGTTGTCGCCTTTGTAGAATCTGATTTTCAGCTCATCGCCCTGTGCCATTACATCGAATGTCTCAGTAGTTGCGATGTTCTTACCACCAGCTTTCGCAATGATGTCATAACGGTTCAGCTTGTTTTCGCCGTCGATATCAACGTTGAATACTCGCTTGCCTGCTTCTCTGTGGTAAACCTCAGCGAAGAACAACTTCACGCGGTAATGCTTGCCTGCTGTTGCTGGGATGCGGTAGCTGAAGTCACGTCCGTAACGCTCACCTACATACAAAGCATCGTCCTCAGTGGCTGCAATCTCTGTTGCATCAGCTACTTTGTAAACTGATCCGCCTGAGAAGTAACCGTCACGCTTGAAGGTATAACCTTCGGCGGTAGTGTATTCCGAGCGACCGTTAGCGTTCACATAAGTTCCCACTTCCTCGTCGCCGATTGGCATCACACAGATACCGTCCACTTTTGCGTTGTCGATACCGTTTGGTCCGCAGTAGAATGCCAGGTTCAGATAATCATCATCAGCATATACTTTGAA
>CANMKE010000104.1 GCA_947498325.1 uncultured Persicobacter sp. | reverse complement strand
AGCTACGAAGATATGAAAGCAAGAACAGGCGAATGCCCAGCTTTCGAAATCATCACCCGTACTTGGACAGCAACTGACGCAGTGGGGAACACCTCAACTTATGTTCAGACCATCGAGATCAAAGACGATTCGAAACCATATTTCTCAGCATTTGCTGATCACAGAGAAATCAACTTCGGCGACTCAACGGATCCAATCGACGGACAGATTGAAGCAGCAGACGATTGCTCAGGCGTGAAGCACTTGTGTTTCGAAGACGGCGAGTGGAACTATATCGACTGTAATACGGCGGAATTCGACCGTAACTGGATTGCGATTGACTCTTGTGATAACAAGTTCATGAAAATTCAGAAGGTAACCGTTAAAGGTGCACGTCCATTAAGCTTGACTTGCCCAGAGGATGTGAATGTATATGCTGAGTTTGGCGACGATGGTTCTTTCGTGGACTTCAAAGCGAAGGTAAACACAACCAACGAAGGCTTGAGAGTAACTTACTCACACCGTTCAGGAGATTTCTTCCCTATCGGAACAACAGAAGTTACCGTTACGGCTACGGATGCCTGTGGCAACCGCGAAGAATGCCGATTCAATGTAGTCGTTCGTCCTACTCCAAGAGAAAACGGACCGATTTACATCAATGCCAATGGCAGCGAGCAGGTAACTACCCGCTCAGGAATGGTATTCGATTACGATAAA
>CANMKE010000103.1 GCA_947498325.1 uncultured Persicobacter sp. | reverse complement strand
AATGCGAATTTTCACCAGTATTTTGGGGGAAAGGGTGCAAATCAGGCAGTTGCCGCCGCCCGTTCGGGTGGGGAGGTTACTTTCATTACCGCAGTGGGGAAGCAGGATAATTATACGGCGGAGATGATCGGCAATTTTGAGAAGGATCAGATCAATTGCGATCATGTCGAGTATATTGAGGGAGTAAACAGCGGATGCGCCTTTGTGATGGTTGGTGAAGAAGGGCATAATTATTTGGCAGTGGACTCGGGCGCCAACCAAAAGTTGGCCCCCACTGCGATCTCAAAAAATGAGGCACTGATTCATGATGCCTCGGTGGTGGTTTTGCAAAATGAAATCCCTGAGCAAACCAACGAATTGATCATCTCGGAAGCGGTCGCACACAAGACGCCTATTGTCTGGAATTATGCGCCGGCAATTCCGATGGACAAAAAGATCTTTCAGGGCATTGACTATCTGATTGTCAATGAAGTGGAAGCGGCATTTATCACTGAGATTTCCGAGATTTCGCCACAGAATGCCGATGAGGCGATGGCTGCTTTGCTGAAGCTGGGTGTCAAATGTGCGATCATCACCATGGGTGGTGACGGCGTTGCTTATACTAAGGGCGAAGAGTCGGGTTTTGTGCCAGCCAATAAAGTGAAGGTTGAGGATACCACCGCCGCAGGGGATACTTTCTGCGGATGTTTTGCCAAGGC
>CANMKE010000102.1 GCA_947498325.1 uncultured Persicobacter sp. | reverse complement strand
CCATAACCATTGGTAAATTGAAGAAAGTATGAGCTTCAATAAAATCTGTCGCGAGCGTCCCGATATTGATAACAACAATTAAACCCACAACTAATCACGAGACGGAGTCTCGCGATAGAGTACCCTATTGATTTGTATAACAGCTGAATGGGCAAACCATAACCTTTTATAAATTGAAGGAAATATGAGTTTCAATAAAATCTGTCGCGAGCGTCCCGATATTGATAACAACAAATAAACCCATAACTAATCACGAGACGGAGTCTCGCGATAGAGTACCCTATTGATTTGTATAACAGCTGAACGGACAATCCATAACCATTGGTAAATTGAAGAAAGTATGAGCTTCAATAAAATCTGTCGCGAGCGTCCCGATATTGATAACAACAATTAAACCCGCAACTAATCACGAGACGGAGTCTCGCGATAGAAGACCACTATTGATTTGTATAACAGCTGATTGGGAAATCTATAACCATTGGTAAACTGAAGGAAATATGAGTTTCAATAAAATCTGCCGTGAACGTCCCGATCTTGATAACAACAATTAAACCCGCAACTAATCACGAGACGGAGTCTCGCGATAGAGAACCACTATTGATTTGTATAACAGCTGATCGGGCAATCCATAACCATTGGTAAATTGAAGAAAGTATGAGCTTCAATAAAATCTGTCGCGAGCGTCCCGATATTGATAACAACAATTAAACCCACAACT
>CANMKE010000101.1 GCA_947498325.1 uncultured Persicobacter sp. | reverse complement strand
TAGCCTGTCGAAAATTCACAAAAAAAGCGATTCCAGAAAAAAGGTTAAATTTGAGTGTCCAAACCGTCATTCAACCTTACCAGAATCGCTTTGAGTTTTAAAAATAACAAACAATCTCTAAAAAAGAAAAAGTCAACAGAAAGAGCCAAACGAAAAAGGCGAAACGACAGTATCAAAATTAAAAGATATAAGGCTCGGGCTTCTTTTTGGGAAAAGAAGTACAAAGAGGAAAAGTCTAAAAACAAGTCGGAGTTTGGTGGGAAAAAAATCAAGCACCACAGCTACTGTTCGGCCATTATTACTTTGGCTTTAATTTTACATACTGAAACCAGCATGAGCCTTCGTGATAGTGAAACGGTATTGCGTATTTTCATTCAACAAATGCACATAGATAGTAAATGCCCTGACCATTCGACGATTGATAATTGGTTAAAAAAAGCAGGAATGCAGGCCATCGAACCATTTTCACCTGAGCGGCCATGTGTTTTGATTTGTGATGAAAGCATTTCATTCAACGGGAAGAAATTGTTTTTGGTACTTGCCGTTCCTGTGTCGGTTTCTGACCAGCAGCGTACATTACGTTTTGAGGACTGTCACTTGGTTTATCTTGGTGCGAAAAAAGGTTGGTCGGCAGATGTAATTTATAAGGAACTTCAACCACTCGTTCAGAAGCTGAAAATTCAATATGTCCTAAGCGATAAAGGTTCTAATTTACTTAAGGCTACAGCCT
>CANMKE010000100.1 GCA_947498325.1 uncultured Persicobacter sp. | reverse complement strand
GGCGGCAATACGTTGTCTTTGATTCCGGCATTGAACATTGTGGTGGCAATGGTGGTATGAAGCATCGCTCTTGTAACTTCATTTTTGGACATTTCATCGATAAACTCCTCTTCCATTGGCGTTACTTCACCGTCTTTCCCAAAAGCTACCGCTGCATAAAGTGGCTGTTTCTTTTCATCAAGTTCCGGTCCCATATAACGGTACTGGTGACGTACGGCAGGGTGAATTTTGTAAGGGAACTGTGCTTCCTCAAGCTTGGTGATGGCTGTGGCCAAAATACCAATGTTGGATTCTTCCGGTGGCATAGAAGAGTGCCCACCGATACCGTTGATTTCCAGCTCAAGACTGATAAACCCTTTTTGAGCAATACCGATCAAAGCCGTATTGTCTTTAATGCCCGGGAAAATTCCTGGTGTCAGTGGTGCAGACTCATCCATTACATAAGCAAATCTTTTGATGCCCCGCTGCTCCAGCACATCAGCAATATGTTTGGCGCCTTCATTTCCACCCACTTCTTCATCCTGTCCGAAAACAAAATACATGGTTCGTGTTGGCTGCCATCCTTCTTTCAATCTCATTTCTGCGGCCTCAAGAATGGCGTGAATCTGGTTTTTATCATCCAGCACCCCACGTCCCCAGATATAGCCGTCTTTCACTGCACCCGAGAAAGGGTCTTCTTTCCACTGATCCCTTGAATCTTCCGGCACAGGAACAACATCCTGATGGGCGTAAAACAATGCCGGCTCCA
>CANMKE010000099.1 GCA_947498325.1 uncultured Persicobacter sp. | reverse complement strand
CCAACGGCTCAAATATGGGGCGTTTGGCATTTCGAAGCTCCACTCTATCCAACCGATACGTATTTTATTAATTGTTACCATTCTCAAATTTAGCTCTATCCGCCAAATGACCTATATTTTTTGTTATGCTGCGTTATTATTATCCATTTTAGTTAAAATCAATTCATTGAATAAAATCACTGGAAACAATCCAAGAAAAACAGTTGAGATTGCCCAGATAAATTTGCCTTTAACCTGAAGTTGTCCAATGAATTTAAACAGTTTACTTGCCAAGATAGAATTTAATAGAATCACTATCCCATAATTTATAAATGTGAGATATGAATCATATTCTCTTAAAAGTTCATATTCAGAAACAGATAAAAATCTAATCAAATATGGTTTTGAAATAAAGCTTGACGCTGGATTTAAAAAGAATGAAATAATTAATAAAATCAATATTGGTTTCAAAGCTCTATTTAAATCAACTTTTGTTTTAGTGCCTTGGACTATCAATAGAATTACGAGAAAAATCACGCTATATTCTCCAAATGCTAAACCAATTAAAAGCCAACTCAATCTATCTTGTTGAAGCTTTAAAGTCATTGTAAATAACCATATTCCAATCACTAAATTTGGTAAATAATCAAAAATAGAAGTTAGGCTTGTCATGACAATATCAACAACCGATATTTCATAATTGGAGTCCAGAATAAAAAAATCAATGTATGATAAAATCAATATTTGCCCAAATACATTGATCAGAATCAATATGGCAATTAATATGATAGAAATTCCCTTGTTAAATTTTATTTCCATATGTAAGTTCCTTATTGAAACCGATCAAATGCAGCATAACGG
>CANMKE010000098.1 GCA_947498325.1 uncultured Persicobacter sp. | reverse complement strand
CAAGTTCCCAACTCCCCAGCCATAGATTTTCACTTAGCAGAAACCCTCATCGATTCTATACCAGATGAAATTTCCTCCATGAAGATTAAGAAAATTTACATGGCGGATTGTAATCACCTCACTTACATTACCCCCAAATTGGGGCAACAAGATTCATTGGAGGAGTTGAACTTTAGGTTCTTTGCCAGTCCGGGTACGGGTGTCTATAATCCCAATAGTAAACCCAAAACGATTCCTGTACCCAAGGAAATTGCACACTGCAAAAATTTGAAAAGCCTAAATTTGGGGCACAACAAACTGACAGCCATCCCTGATTATGTTTTTGAAATTGAAAGCTTGGAAAATTTAGAATTGTGGGATAATCAGATTTCGGAAATTCCTGAGAAAATTGTGAGGCTTGAAAAGTTAAAAGATATTTATCTGCCTAACAATAACCTCAAAACTTTTCCGAGATCTTTTGGGCAAATGCCAAATTTGGAAACCATATCTGTCTGGGGTAATGCCATTTCAAAAGAAAATCTACCCGTAGAAATGTTTGACATCAACAGGGAAAAGAAATGCGCCTTGCTTTTGTATATGAGTAATGATAAATCTTATGAGGGCTTGCCGGTAAGTCAGGAGCAATTTGAGAGGGGGTATAGGTGGTATGGCCGACAGTATTGAGGCAACCTCTCCATCAACTTCAACGCCACCTTTGTATTGGAAAAAGGGCAGTTGATTCCGCAGTTCTACGAAATAGGAGGCAGGGGCACGCTTGATATCAAAGCCAAGCAAACCCTTTGGCAGGGTGGCTATGGTTCCCTTGCAGGAGGCATGGACTTCCAAGCCGAATATGAACGAGTTTTTCATATCGAGCCCGCCACCGA
>CANMKE010000097.1 GCA_947498325.1 uncultured Persicobacter sp. | reverse complement strand
GGCAAAAAGACCCTTTGGGAAGCTTATACTTCTGTTGATAACCAAGACCAAATCTTGGGTAAGATCAATGTTTTGCCTTTCGATCCTAAAACCATTAAGCTGTACATCAAGCCCGTAGATGACATTGAAGCGCCAACGAAATCCGATGTAGAAAATTATCTCGCTTCCGTTTATGGAGATTACTTCATCAATTTTGAAGTGGTGATCTTGGGCAAAATGACAGGTCTTCCTTGGGATGAGAACGGCGATGGAAGATTAGCCTCAGGAGATGGGGAGCACGGTAGCCTGGCTACTTATACTTCGGAACAGCGAACTTTAATTAGTGCTTTCAAAAAAGTACACCAAAGAGGCAAAGATGAGTTGGTTGCATTTTGGGCACCAGCCGCCAGCAAAGCAGGGCTCAAAGGATTCTTTCCTCAAGGACGTGCTTATGGATTTATTTATGACACAGATCCTGAGGAGCAAGATCAAGATAAAACATTCCACACCCTTGCCCACGAATTGGGGCATGGTGCCTTTAATTTGCAACATACTTTTGATCGATTCGGAGAAGAAAAAGCCCCTGCAGGTACAACCGATAATTTAATGGACTATGATAATGGCCTTTCCAAGGAATTGTATGCCTACCAATGGCCATTGTTGCACAAGCCTTTGAAGGTGTTGGGGATTGAGAAGAGTGATGGGGATAGTGAGCGTTACACTGCTTTTAGATTATTTCAGTTATTATACTATATCAGAGAGAATAATCAAAGAAAATATGTGTACAAAGACTATAAGGAAGTGAAGGGAGAGAATATAGGGCATATTTTACATTTGAAAGATTTTGACTTGATAACAGATCAAGACATAAAAGAAAGTGAGTTTTTAAAA
>CANMKE010000096.1 GCA_947498325.1 uncultured Persicobacter sp. | reverse complement strand
GAAACAGACGTACTGATCGAGCCATCGTTTGCAGCAAATGCTGAAGAGTTCGTTACCGTTTCATTGTCTTCCAAAACAGTAGAAATACATGGATCGCCGGGCTCGGTGATCGTGTAATCGAATGATTCCATACAGCCGTTTGCATCGGTTACTTCCAAAGTATAAGCACCTGGTGATAAATTCGATACTGAAGCTGTTGATGCGGTGAAGTTATTGGGACCACTCCATGAATAAGTGTATGGTGCCAAACCACCAGAAACAGACGTACTGATCGAGCCATCGTTTGCAGCAAATGCTGAAGAGTTCGTTACCGTTTCATTATCCTCCAAAACTGTAGAAATACATGGATCGCCGGGCTCGGTGATCGTGTAATCGAATGATTCCATACAACCATTAGCATCGGTTACCTCCAAAGTATAAGCACCTGGTGATAAATTCGATACTGAAGCTGTTGATGCGGTGAAGTTATTGGGACCACTCCATGCATAAGTGTATGGTGCCAAACCACCAGAAACAGAGGTAGTGATCGAACCATCGTTTGCGCCAAATGCTGAAGAGTTCGTTACCGTTTCATTGTCCTCCAAAACTGTAGAAATACATGGATCGCCTGGCTCGGTGATCGTGTAATCAAATGAATCCATACAGCCATTAGCATCGGTTACCTCCAAAGTGTAAGCACCTGGAGAAAGATTCGATACTGATGCTGTTGATGCGGTGAAGTTATTGGGGCCACTCCATGCATAAGTGTATGGTGCTAAGCCGCCTGATACAGAGGTAGTGATTGAGCCATCGTTTGCGCCAAATGCTGAAGAGTTCGTTACCGTTTCATTGTCTTCCAAAACAGTAGAAATACATGGATCGCCGGGCTCGGTGATCGTGTAATCGAATGATTCCATACAGCCGTTAGCATCGGTTACCTCCAAACTATAAGCGCCTGGGGA
>CANMKE010000095.1 GCA_947498325.1 uncultured Persicobacter sp. | reverse complement strand
CGTTGGCTGTAATATGCGCAAACAAGGCAGATAACCTAATGATAATAAATTTGACTAAATAAAATCAAGAATATGAATAACATGATTTCAAAAGGAATATTGATTCTATTTTCTTTATTCTCAATGATTTCTTATGCACAAGAAGTCAAGATAACAGACAAAAATAATAATCCTAGTAAAGCAATTAATCCAGATGCATTTGACTACATAGACAAACAATACGAACTTCAGGAGGATATGTATATCGCAACTCTAAACGGATTTGTAATAAACTCAGGTAAATCGATATTATCAAATCTATTTAATTCATTTTGGCAAAAAGCAAATGAACTTGGTGCAAATTCATTTCGGATTGAGGATGTGAAAAATGATAATGACACTATTGAAATTGAAATTTCTGTTTATAATCTGACAGATATTAAGTTTGATGCAATGGTTAAATTATATCCGACAAATATGGTTTATGTAATTGGAGACATAGATAAAAGGCAGACACCGAAGAAAATAAAATTCAATAATGAGAAGCTTGAACTGGCTCCAATGGAATTTATTGCATATCAAAATGAGATAGATAAAGATGCTATATTGAGTATTGGGGGATTTCTTGGTGCTAAAGTTTGGATTAAAGGACAAGAAAATAGATTGCCGAAACATTTATCTCTAAGTGGATTTGGTGTCGGTCCAGGTAGATACGATGAGATTAGCATAAGCTTTAATACAGGTAGAATCTATCCTGTTGATTTGAATTTTGGACAGTTTTTAATAGACGCCTTGACAGAAAGGAGATAAATACTACAGCCAACAATGTATAAAAAACATAAGTGGTTCAGTGGTTTACGAAACCTTTGCACATTTAATCAGCTCCGCCAAATCTGCGATTTGACGGTTTGGTTTAAAGCTTTAAATTTGTGTCAAAACGCAAATTTGGCTCAGTGCAACTTGACAGGTAAGAGCTTCGAAATCACTTACGTTTCTTATACGCAACGTT
>CANMKE010000094.1 GCA_947498325.1 uncultured Persicobacter sp. | reverse complement strand
GAACATTTGTTTTGGCTTAGTGGTAAACCGAAAGTGATCTGCTTTAAATCTGCCCTACTGTCCATACACGGAACGTTGGGCACAATATGAAAATGACCGATAAAACAAGTAACTTTCTATATTACAGCGCACTGATTTTACTCGCAATCGGAGCATTTGGATTAACTTTCGCTGCGTTCTTTGCAATAATCGGATTGCCCATTTTTGTAATCGGAATTATAATGGTTCTTGCCTCTTTAAAAAAGAATTGGAAGCAAAGACTAATTCCAATTGGAATTTTTATTGTCGGAATAATAGTCTTTTGGCCAATTTGGAGAGAAATAAATACTGTTGGACCAGAAGTATTTTTAATACCTGAAAATTATCGTGGACATGTAAACATTATTTACAAAGAAGGTTCAGGAATAAAACTTGAAAAAACCGAAGAAGGATTAGTTTATGAAATACCAAATGATGGAATATTAATTCTTGACAAAGAGCAGAAATATGGTTTTATCGACCACAAATATTATTTGGTTAATCAAAATGGCGAACGGACTGAATTACCAAAAATGGATGTTCGAAACTTTAATGAGGAATGGACTTTGGAGAAAAAACCTACCGAACCACCAAGAGACAAACTTGGCGTTTTTCATTGGGGAAGCACAGGAAGTATGGGAAAAATGATTGACGAAAACGGAGAAGTGTCTAATGAAGATGACCTATATACCTTCAGCGAATTTTATGTTTCGACTTATAGTGATTTATTAGAAAAATTTAATTTTAAGTACGAGCGGAAATTTGACTCAATCAGAGATAATAAAATAGAAAAAAGTAAAATAAATACTGTGCCCAACAATGGCTATAAGTAATTGCTTGTTCTCGCCTACTTCTGAAAATCCTCGCGGATTTTCAGTTTGGTGTGTACTTGCAAAGTTAAGTGCTAAACCACGCAACTACTCATAGCCTAGCCTGTCGAAAATTCACAAAAAAAGCGATTCCAGAAAAAAGGTTAAATTTGAGTGTCCAAACCGTCATTC
>CANMKE010000093.1 GCA_947498325.1 uncultured Persicobacter sp. | reverse complement strand
TAGTTTGTACAAATGTATATTCAGATGTAATTGGTTTTAATGCGCAAGATGTCAACATTAAAAGACTTAATGATGCGCTGATTATTCTGATGTTTTTCATTATAAAAAGTGTTGGGATTTAATGACACACAACGTCCCTTGTAAAATGCGTTGCGGGACGAGGTTATAAAGTTAGAGGTTTATTGCTTAGGAAATCGCAGATTTCCTTCGTTAATTTCTTGTGCTACGAAAGGAAAATCTGCGATTTTCCGGCGATGAAACGAGCCACTCAGCAACGGATTTTGCTACACTCGCAATGCTTTTTACAACTTGTTAGCCAATCGTGTTTATTATGCTGTTTCTTCAGATAGTATTTCCACTTTTTTACCTTCTTTGGGAAAAGCGAAAATTGAAATACTATCATAACCATTTAAGTAAGCCTCTTTACCAACTTTTTCGTTTCTGTTGTTTTCAACGAAACCATCTTTTTCAAAATCTTCATCAAACTGTTCTTTAAGATCAAGACTATAGCGTACTAGGATTACTATTTCAAATTCTGATTCAGAACCTATGTTATACTCAATTTGTGTATTTCTGTTATGAGCTTCTTTAGGGAATTCTTGCCAAAATACAGCATTGTATCCATGTTTAGCACCGTCAAAAAGAATAAGTTCCTCGTTTGTTTCGGAAGAAATAGCAACTATATTTTGAGGAAGTTCTTTCAATGGAAGAATTAGATTTTTATTTCTATCACCATAGTATCTAATTTTAAATTTCGAATTACCACTTGGGGAAATAAGTTGTCTAGTCCAAGTATAATCGTTTTCTGAACCTCTAAATCTATTGTAAAGTTCGTCAGGAATGTTTCTGAAATTACCATTTAGATAGTCAGGTCCTGAAATTAGACACTTGGATTCAAATTTTATTGGTTTCGCTTTAAATAGGTCAAATAATCCCATTGCTTACATTATGTTGGCTAACGTTCCGGGTATGAAACGTAGGGCATTTCGGAGCTACGAACTTGTCCACCAAGACGATGCTTGCTAAGAATCCGA
>CANMKE010000092.1 GCA_947498325.1 uncultured Persicobacter sp. | reverse complement strand
GTCAAAACTTTGTTTTGGCGTTGCCTGCTCAAAGAACAGGACTTTCAATTTATCACTAAATGCCCTATTGGCTATACACCTTGTTGGTGGTAGTTTTTTATTTCTTTTTTCTACAATGTATTCTTTCAGTTACTTCAAATAGTTCGGATTGGGTTGAATAATTGAACTTATATTTTTTATCCACATAGCAATTACATGAACTGTTAGAAATTGAAACGTTTGTGACATAATGCTCCCCCGACTTTCTTTGGGTAATATTTTGAATTTTAAAGCCTTTTGTTTTCAAAGCCTCGACAACTTTTAACTCTGTACTTTCCTCCTTGTTATAGACTAATGGTTGGTCATAAATGTCTGTGAATTCTGTAGGATTAATAATTGAATAGTCAGACTGGTTGAAATTAAAGCTTTTGAAACTTGCTTTAGTCCAATCTTCCTTAGCAATTTCACCAAACTCAAACTTAAATCTATTGTCTTTTCCTGTGTAACTATTTAAAACCTCAAAATTTTCAACGTCAGCTCCAAGGACAATTTGGGTATTATAAATTATATAACTACTAGTTTTTCCCCAATCCTTATCAATTGGAGTAAAGTCATTAATATTTTCAAGAATTAGTTGGTCCCGTCCATGCAATAAAGTATTGTTAGCTTTTGACCAAGGATATTCAATCAGTTCAATTTTATCTGGAGCTATTCCTTTAATCATACAGTCATTCAGGTCGTTGTAAAAGCCAAAAAAATAAGCTGAGTCCTTATCGCGAAAAATGTAATTACCTATAAATTCAAAGGTTTTTGGGTCAATATTTTTAATCGGATCTCCATTTATAAATAAATGATTTTCATCCCGTCCAAACTCAAAACTACAATCGCAGTCGAAACTTATAGCTTCAAAACTCTTTGCATCTGCCTGTTCAAGAAGTCTTTTGTTTTGTCCGCTTCCTTCATTCCAGTATTCGTAATAAACCTTATCGTCCTCAACGACATAACCATGTCTACAACTAGTCAGGATTAAAATTGTTAGAATTAAGAATAGAAGTTTATTTGTCATATTCATTTTGTAATTACCACCAACG
>CANMKE010000091.1 GCA_947498325.1 uncultured Persicobacter sp. | reverse complement strand
GATTCAAAACTTGGGCTTGGAAATAAACCGCCAGCTTCGGAAGGATAAAATCCCCAGCGCACCATATACACACCGTTGCCACCAATTTGAAAAATGAGCGAAATTGAAAATAAGAACCTATATCCAGACGAAGAAACGCCTGTGTTTAAACACTACTCTGAATTTGATAGTGTTTACGTTGGACTTCTACCGTTTTTCAAACTTGACAAAGAACATTGCGATACGAATAGTTCTAAAGAAGTAATCTCACTCGATGAAGCCCGAAAAAAGGATGAGATATTCGAAAAAATTGAGAATTACTCAAATATGACTATCTATTCTTCCAATGAATGCTATCCAACCGATGAGGAAATAATCCAACACGGAAAGAAAATAACTTGGAATGAAGTAATTCAAAACACGAAACTGAATGACTGCAAGGAACTGAATAAAGCCTTAATGACTTCAATTGGTGCTTTTAAAAAGAAATTGGAACGACAAGACCTCTTAAAGGTTTTAAACCAATTTTCGGACAAGAACAATATTTGGCATCCAACAGAAGGTACATTTGACTTCTTCACTAAATCTTCAATTTTTGAATTATTGATACTCACTGGAATTGAAGAAGTCGTTGTTGAAGACGAATTTTATGAAAACAAGAAAACTATAGACCTTACCAAAACCAACAAAATCGACTTCTGCGAGAAAATTGATTTTAAAGATTATTATATCTACGACAAGAATAAATCAATACTCTTTGCAATCAGTTGGGACTATTTCTTCTATTTCGCTGCGATAAACGAGAAAGTATTTTCAAAAAAATCCATTGAATCAAATCTTGAAGGTTTTTGGGCTGACGAAAAATGCAGTCATTTATGGACTTGGGAAGAAGGAGAAATTGACAGACTATTGAACACGGAAAATGAAAAAAAACTGGTGGCAACAACGTATAAAAATAATGGCGGAAATCCTGCCAGAATAAAAGACAGTAATAGCAATAAACTTTGGTCTAAACTGAAAAGTTTGTGGTCTTAAAACTAGCCTGTCGAAAATTCACAAAAAAAGCGATTCCAGAAAAAAGGTTAAATTTGAGTGTCCAAACCGTCATTCAAC
>CANMKE010000090.1 GCA_947498325.1 uncultured Persicobacter sp. | reverse complement strand
AAGTTCTTGAGTGTGGATCCGTTGACGAGTAAATATCCTCAATGGTCAACCTATTCTGCATTTGCTAACAATCCAATTAATTATATCGATCCTTTTGGGCAAGAACCAATAGATCCAAGGACAGGAAAACCAATTACTTTAAACCTTTATAGAGCTGCGGTTTATGATCCAAATTTTATTGATCACACAAAACTTAAAGTTGTCCGCGATGATGATTTATATGCTCATGCAAGTCCATGGATTAAGAGAGATAGAAATAAACCTGATGGTCCGTATGATGGAGCGGCTTATAATGTTCATGAATCTAATTTTCAGCATACCACTTCAAGTGCTAAGTCTGCTTTAAGTAAATTATTTCCTAGTGTAAGATATCCAGCAAATGATTATGGGGCTCCAAATGACTATAGGTGGAGAAATGTTGCTGAAAAGGGAACCTACCTCTTTTTAGATGACAGGTATTCCGAGTCAGAATGGTTGCATGTTAATCAAACGGAATTTAATGTGATGAAGGTTGAAGAAAATTACATCACTCAAATTGTCAACTTAAAAAGATCAGATGGTAATGGAAAGTTTAATATTAATACTGTAACTAGCTTTGACATACATAAAGGGGATGTTCAAAATAGACAAGTAAAAACTTGGTGGGGAGGTACAAGGGCAGAAAAGTTTAGGACATTGACTGTTACCGAAACCAAACAGGAATATAAGAACAATGAAGCGTCAGGAGATACAAACTCCAAAACCTATACTAAAGAAGAAATAGTAAAATGATTGAAAATTTAATATTATTGTTAGGGCTTATTTGTGCGGTAGTTGTTCAAATTGTTAAAGTAAAGGAAAAGAGATCTTATCTGATTATGGTGCTACAGGCTGTTGCTATTGTTTTGCCAATAATCGGTAATCCTTCGCTAGGCTTCTATTTTTTGGGATTGACGAGTATTATTACCATGATTTTTTTTATAGTGGAATCAGGTGGATTGAAGAAATGGCAATCGACTCTCTTTTTTATTCCTTTGATTCTGGTATTTTTGTTTAGTGGTTTAAATCTTCCAGGAGCAAATATTTTAAAATTGTCAATGTTGTTGCCAATTTTTGTTTTTGGGATATTGCTATTCCAATCTTCCAGACCATACAAATCAATTAGTAACATGTTGGTTTTTGTAGTATTTGCGGTAATTGAACTACTGAAATTCATTTGA
>CANMKE010000089.1 GCA_947498325.1 uncultured Persicobacter sp. | reverse complement strand
CGTGGCAAAAGCAATGATGAGCGTTCAAATGGCTGCTTAACTCGTGTACATGTTTTTTGAAAATATTCGACAGGCTAATTTACACTATCGATAAAAACAATCAAAATATTTATAATTGAATATAATATTAAAGCACAAAAATACCACTGCATATAAATATAAGACTGTTTTAAGCACCTGTCCGGTCTTTGAGAGATGTATTTATAGTATTTATTAATTAAATAACGATCAATCACTTTCATCTCAGATAATGGATCCTTACCTATGACCCAATTTAAATCAAATTCTGTATTGAAGTAAAAGTTTTTAATTTTCTTCTCATCCCATAATGAGAACTTTGTATTAAGAAATAAAATTTGGTGACAACAAACTTGCCTTACCATATAATTTATCGAAAAAACTATAAAAAAAACATCCCTGTCAATATACCAAATAAACCTCTAAACTCTTCCATACTTATTGTTCTATGATTAATTTAAAATGCAGGCCAATAACTACACCGAGGACTTTCCCGTTCGTGCCAGATTACTCTCCAAACTATCTAAAAAAGCGAATTCAGTCCCTTTTGCATCATCGGAAACCACTAAGTCGGCGCTCATTCTTCGGGCATTTTCTGTACTGGTTTGGAATTGCCTAAAATCCTCAACATGGTGCTTGGGAAGAACAGGCTGTTCCTGTGAATGGGCATGGAAGGAACAGAAAAGCCCCATCCAAAATAGGAATAAAAATCTCATAGGTAGGTTGATTAATTTCTCTAATATTTATATATAAGTTTAAAGTAATAAAAGATTTAACATCTTACAAAAGAAATGAAATAATCAGGATTTTTTTAATGATCAAGAGAAAAGAAAGTCATTGAATAAAATTCCGAAGTAATTCAATGAGTTGACGCAAGCACGAGAAGATGTCGTTACCCTTTAGCAATCTGGGAGTTGCGTTCCCTATAAATTTCATAAACAGCGCCTTCCTCCCCATCAAAATCAATTACTTTCTGAAAAGTCATCCCTAATTTTTCAAGTACTTTGATGGAGGCGACATTTTCTTTCATTGCTCGACCGACGATTTTTTTGAGCCCTAATTCCTCGAAGCCATAGACAAGACACCGTTTGGCGGTTTCGGTAGCAAACCCTTTGTTCCAATACTTTTGATGTAGCCTAGCCTGTCGAAAATTCACAAAAAAAGCGATTCCAGAAAAAAGGTTAAATTTGAGTGTCCAAACCGTCATTCAACC
>CANMKE010000088.1 GCA_947498325.1 uncultured Persicobacter sp. | reverse complement strand
TTGCCGAAGGGCATTACCATGTGGAACACCGAGTGGGAGCGGAGGTGATGATCCGCGATGGCCGATGCACGGTAAAGAAAGACATTTTGTGGGACGACACCTATAACTACTGTTCGGTAGATATGCTTGAGCGTCGTTTTCACTTTACAGGATTGCAAATGGGCTGGCAGGATGCAGGGACCAAATGGGCCGAGTCTCCGGCGCAGTCTGCTATGTTGATGGGCTTGCTGAACATGTACCTCAACGGCAGTGAACTTTATGACGAGGAGTTCAAAAAAGCATTGGCTGAGCAAATCATCGTTGGTGCTGACTACATGGTCGCCACCGCAGATTATGCGGCAGAAAAAGGATTTGCTGAAGGCAGTTTTGTCCATGATTTGCTGGAAAACAAAGAAATTGTATTGCCTAATGACGCCTCCAAAGCGGTCTTGTCATTGATTCAGACCTATCAGGCATTACCTGACTATGCGGAGAAGAAAAATCTCAAGTCTTACATTCTGAAAGGATGGGAATATTTGCGCAGCATCACTTCGCCACAGTTTGGATTCAGTACGATTCAAAGGGGAATTGATGCTGATATTCTTCCGCCAGAAGGGGAGTGGCCAACACGGGAATTGTTCAATTTTGTGGCGATTATTGTTGAAGGAGATAAGAACAAGTTGATCTCCAAGCAGGGTGTCAGTACTTATCTGAAACAATTGCGTGACCGACAGCTCAAAGCGGAAAATGCGGTGCAGGGAATTTATGGTGTCTTTAAAGAATTTGACTCTACCGACCACCTCGAAAGCATGTGGGTGCATTCGATCCTTGATCATGTTTATGGCGTGGATTCCGGCGGATTGATCCCACCACGAATTTTGGACTTGCTACAGATTGCCAATGGGGATTTCAGTGAAGAAGATAAGCAATTGGCGGAAGAGATTGTCCATAATTTTGCTTATGGATTCCTGATTCCTGCGGCACGACAAAATCCATTTTCATTATTGCCCAATACGGTGAAACTAAATGGCGATTGCGTGTGGTTCGCAGGCCCGTTTCACGGTATGAACAGCATTTACGGGTATTTGGCAGAGACCTGTTTTGCTTTGAGCAAACACTATAAAGAAGAAGAATTTGAGCAGATTGCCTATGGTAATTTGCAGTGGATTGCAGGACTGAACTCCGGCTTGACACAAGAGGCGCAAGACGTGGGTTGTGTGGTTTGCAGCGCCGATCAACCAAGAAATACTGCTATTCCAGTAGGGATGATATGCGGCATTGGTAACCGTACTTTCGG
>CANMKE010000087.1 GCA_947498325.1 uncultured Persicobacter sp. | reverse complement strand
GTGGCAAAAGCAATGATGAGCGTTCAAATGGCTGCTTAACTCGTGTACATGTTTTTTGAAAATATTCGACAGGCTAGATGTAGCCTGAAGCCTATATCATATTCGCCTTTTTCGGGGCTATACTTTAAACCACACCAACCCATAAATTGCAAAGAAACTTTATCAATAACTGCAAGCCGCCCAACCCCATACTTTTCATACTGATCGTAATGGCTCAAAAAATCATGTGCAGATTGTACATCCGCAAAAGGTTTATCTCCCGTGTATTGCAAAACGACTGGATCTGAATTGAGGGAAAAGAAATCAGGGGCATCCTCCTCCGTTAGGGGGCGCAATAGGGTTCTTTGGGTTTCAAGGAGGGGTGGATTAGTCTTCGCTGTCATGGTGAGTCATTCTTACGGCATTAGCCAAAATAACAAGGTGTAACCCAACATCTTTTTATATTTCTTCTAAAAAAATTAGGTAAGCGGAAATCTAATGATTTTCAACGAAAAAAATCGAAGATATCCTATTTTTTTGTATTTTACCTTTGTCTAAATCAAGAACCCAACGTAATGGCCAATAAAATATTTTTCCTTTGTATAATCTCTACTATCCTATTATCATGTAGTGATGACATAACATCTGAAATAGATAAACCAAATAAAGACACGTGTAATGGTTCCGTGTCGTGTGAATTGGAAAATTTATTTGGTCAAGGTAAGAAATCAGAAGAGTATCGCAGCACCAAAATATTTAATTCTCCAAACAATATTTATATTTCACAATTTATAGATAATGACGATATTATTAGTTATGGTCTGTGGCAGTGGGATGAAAAGGGAAATCCTGTCTTATTTAAAAAAAATATCAGAAACTTATTTCCACTAAGTAAGGAGTTTAAATTTGATTATTACCCTCAAGAAGAAATAAAAGAAAAGGCCTACTTAAAAAACGGAGAAGTTTTGGAAGTGGAAGATGAACTTATAATAGCAAATCATTATATCTCTAAAGAAAATGGTTTCCATGGCGTGTTTTCCATATATAATTTGGATAGAGACTATAAGATGGGAGATTTCCCATACTTTGCAATGTCTACAAAGAAGATAACAAAAGGTGTTGATGGTGGATATTTACTCCCACTTCGAGCTTTAACAACAATCAACATGTACGCAGTTAAGAATATATATATCACCGCGGAGCGTGCTGAAATGATTGGAATCACCGATTTCACGGTTACCCGAGGAGTAGCCTGTCGAATATTTTCAAAAAACATGTACACGAGTTAAGCAGCCATTTGAACGCTCATCATTGCTTTTGCCAC
>CANMKE010000086.1 GCA_947498325.1 uncultured Persicobacter sp. | reverse complement strand
GGTTGAATGACGGTTTGGACACTCAAATTTAACCTTTTTTCTGGAATCGCTTTTTTTGTGAATTTTCGACAGGCTACACATAAACCCCTGGCACACGCTTGATCGCATCACCAATATTGGAGTCCGGAAATCGCCCCACCTGATCGGCAGAGATCACATTCATGATCTTCATGTCGTTCTTTTGCTGGTTCAGTGCGTTGATCTGCGAATAACCATTACCGGCAATCACAACCTCGTCCAGGCGCTGAGAAGCATCAAGCATAACGGTCAGGTCAGACGTCTTGTCACTTTCAATATTCACCTCCTTGGTGATGATCGGATAACCGATCGATGAGATGGATACCTGGTGCTTGCCTTCGGGCAGATTGACCAGACGAAAATAACCATCCACCGAAGTGGAGGTACCATGACTGGTGTTGTCAATAAAAATCAATGCGCCAGGCATGGCAAGGCGCTGTTCATCAAGAATTCTTCCCTTGAGATTTCCTTGAGCCATGGCAACCGTTGCCATCAATAGCATAAAGCTGAAGGAAAGTAATAGTCGATTCATCATAGTTGAGTTAGGTTTTGGTAATGATATCCGCAAAACTATGATCAATTTTATTGAGGAGGGTTATAACTTGTTTTATCTATTTTTCAATTATTTATGAGGTAAATATTGAGGTGATTTTATGTTAAAAGTATTATTTGAAATTTCTAAATATTAGAGTAAGGTAGAGATGACTTAGGGATAAAAGCAGGGGTTTGGATAATTCTATATTTATAGTAGTTACTTAATAAGATCTTTGTTTCTATGAAAAATTCAGTCTTTGCCTGCCTTTTTGGTGTTAATCTAAATGTTATCAAGTAGGGTGATTTAAGCTCAAACTAATTTAAGTGAGTGTAAATTTAAGATGAAGAGATCTGTTGTCACGCGTTTGCTTATCCTACTAAAATTGGCTTACCTCCAGTTCATGTCATGATTAATGACTATATTGAAATAAATATTCGGATTCCTCAACATCGAATAGGCCTTCAGGCAACCCAATTCGAAGAGTTAATTTGAAATTTGAATCATTCTCTTTAATTATTTCAAAACTATGCAAGGATTGATGTTCCCTATTTATATCTATAGACAATAATTCTTCTTTAATATTTTGGGATATGTTACCGTAAAATATTTTAATTGGCTCATAACCTCTGCTCTCAAGGTATATATATTCAGTCTTAGAAAGAGGGTATGCTCCTCGGGTAGCCTGTCGAAAATTCACAAAAAAAGCGATTCCAGAAAAAAGGTTAAATTTGAGTGTCCAAACCGTCATTCAACC
>CANMKE010000085.1 GCA_947498325.1 uncultured Persicobacter sp. | reverse complement strand
TTGCGTTTTCACCAAGCAAACGAGTTCGAAGCAACTTACGGTGGTGGTGAGTCAAACGTAGCCGTTTCATTGGCAAATTACGGTATGGATGCTGAGTTTGTAACTCGTCTTCCAAAAAATGATATCGGTGATGCTGCGATCAAAAAATTGCGTTCTTACAACGTGGAGACTAAAAACATCGCTTTGGGCGGTGACCGCGTAGGGATCTACTTCCTGGAAACAGGTGCTGTAGCTCGTGGTTCTAAAGTCGTTTATGACCGTGCCAACTCTGCTATTGCTGAGATCACACCAGGCATGATCAACTGGAAAGAAGTTTTCGCTGATGCTACCTGGTTCCACTGGACAGGAATCACGCCTGCTTTGTCGCAAGGTGCTGCAGATGCTTTGAAAGAAGCTTTGGAAGTTGCTCAGGACATGGGCGTAACCGTGTCATGTGACTTGAACTACCGCGCTAAATTGTGGAAATACGGAAAAGCTTGTCATGAAGTAATGCCAGCATTGGTTGCTCTGACGGACGTTGTTTTGGGTAACGAGGAAGATGCTGAAATGGCATTGCATATTTCTCCTGACGGTGTGGACGTAACAGGTGGTCATGTAGATGGTGAAGCTTACTTGTCTGTATCTAAAAAGATCATGGCTAAGTTCCCAAAAGTGAAGAAAGTAATCACTACACTTCGTGGTTCTATCAACGCCAACCACAACACTTGGGAAGGTGTATTGTATGACGGCAAAACGTTGTTCAAATCTGCTCGCAAATACGATATCACGCACATCGTTGATCGTGTAGGTGGTGGAGATTCTTTCATGGGTGGATTGATCTACGGATTGAACACTTACACTGAAGATGATCAAAAAGCTTTGGATTTCGCCGTAGCTGCTTCATGTTTGAAACACACGATCAAAGGTGATTTCAACTTGGTTACGGTTGACGAAGTAGAGAAATTGATGGGTGGTGACGCTTCAGGTCGCGTAGCTCGATAAGATTTCTTATTTATCCACAGATTACGCAGATTACACAGATTTTTTGTGTGGTGATTTAGTCTGTGGATATTCCTAAATTCATTTTAAAATACCTCATCATTGGTTGTAGTCCCCTGTTATTAGTTGTTCCATAATTTAATCTGTGGAAATCTGTGTAATCTGTGGACAATACATCAACCGATAGTGGTCAAAATATATTCCAGCAATGGCAAAATTCACAAGAATTGAAGTCGCTCAGAAGATGAAAGAAACAGGGATGATTCCTGTATTCTTCCACAAAGACTTGGACGTTTGTAAGCAAGTATTGAAAGCTACTTACGATGGTGGAGC
>CANMKE010000084.1 GCA_947498325.1 uncultured Persicobacter sp. | reverse complement strand
TCCTCACGTTCCGCAAGCTCGCCCCTTTTCAGGTAGGCCACCGCCACATTTGCCGATACTTTCTGCGTGATTTTGTATCCGCCACCAAGGGCCAGGGTAATGGCTTCTTCGGTGTCGAGGGTACCGTCAGGGTTCAGTACCGCCCCCTGATCCGTTCCGCCGAAAATAAGAATCTGATTGGTGAGTCCTTTATTATAGGCCGCGTGCCAGGTACCAAAAAGGCGGTCGGTGATCATCTGCCGGCCATTGAAAACCAGCCCATAACCTATCGCTGTGGCGTTGGGTCCCTCTTTGAGACCATACCATCTGACCTGCTGCATTTGTCCGCCGAACATCATCATGCTGCCATCTTTTTTGTTGTTGGTAATGCGGGCAGAGAGCAGCGGCATCACCGGCATGGTTTCTCCGGCGAGCTCATAGGGGTTGTAAATACCGCCCAGGCTCGGCATTTCGAGTGCCACACCATACTGCCAGGTTTTGTAGAAATTCTGCTCGTAGCGCACCTGCATCGACCGTCCGCCAAACAGGGCATCACCTGCCGAGAAATCCATGATGAAAGGGAAAACCCGTAAATCCGAAAGGTTGGTCCAGGTTTGTCCGATCAGCAGGTTGCCGTATTTCACAAAAGCATGACGCAAACGCGGCACCCCGGCATGCAAAGACTCATCGAAGAAATCAAACTCCATGAAAAATTTCAGATCCTTGCCCAGGCTTGTTTTCCTGCGGATATCAAAGTTGAAACGGGTTTCACGAAGGTGCATATTGAAGAACGGCCCGGCATTGGCTGCCGGCGTTCCGTGTACGGGTATCTGCCCCATGAGCAACTGATTCCGGCTTCCGGCCCCGGTGAGGTCGTAAATGGCATCCAGACGGAAATACCCGCCAAATTTCATGTACATATCCGTACCGGGCAATTTCCATGCACCAGGGAAGTTGGTCGTCATCACGCTGTCTTCCTCGGAACCCCTGAGGTTGTGGAAGTTATTTTGCGCGGCCACATTTTGCTGCAAACCAAACAGCAGCAATAAGCTCAGGGCAAGTTTGAAAATATTTGACATTATTGATTGTGATAGATGTTCGAAATTAAATTACCAGGGCAATGGAATTACTGGTGCAATCTGGAATCTGATTTGTCCTTTCGGTCCAAAACCTTCCGGCGCGGCCACATAGTGCCAGTACTGTACACTCAGTCGGATCGGCATCTTGCCAATGCGTGTTACCTTGTTGACCCCCGTTCCGACCGGCAGGGTCAGGCGGCTGCCCTTCGCTCCATTGTGATTGTAGGCAAAGGTGGGTTGCCCCTGAATTTGCCACCCATTTTTCAGGTTTACCGT
>CANMKE010000083.1 GCA_947498325.1 uncultured Persicobacter sp. | reverse complement strand
GGCATGCGCGTAAACTTTTAATTTCGATAATATCAATTAATGGAATATTTCTGTCAATTCAAGAAGGTGATCCTCATAGTTTTTTCGCCTTCGTTTTTCATAACAGCAATAAGCCTCCATGGCCTCAGTAACTTTCTGAGGCCAAACATTTTCAATTATTGCGGTAACTAACTGATCAATCGCTTGACCCCATCTTACTGCATATTGAAATAGTTTTTCCATGCTGATGTATCGGTTAGTTAATTCATAAATCTTTTCTCGACTGTTGGGGTATACCGTTTGAATCAACATTGTCACCATAGTCATTCGAGCATAGAAAATGACATGCAGTTGGTTTGATGACATCTTGTGAAACGCCTCGAGATTTATATTACTCTTCCAATATTTGAACATGGTTTCAATCCGCCATCTCAAACGATAAACATTGACAATATCATCAAAGGAAAGTCCTTCTAAATTCGTGATGTAAAGGGAGTAATCACAAAAATCAAGGTACTCTTGAGAGGGCTTCGGTTTTTTTTCTGCTTTAGCTTTCCTCCTTCTCTGGGTAGCGATTTCTTCAGTAGCTTTTTTCCCTACAATCCGAACTACGGGTCCGTTCTTTAACCTAACATATTGATCTATACACTTCTTTTTTTTAAGAATGCCATGAATATCGAGCTCTTCATTTGAATCTATATCATATGCTTTTGTCTTAAATTTATACCGAAAGATAAAATGTGCCCCATTATTAATATGACGATCTAATTCTTTCTTAGAGAAATAACCTCTGTCACGTACAGTTAGATCTCCTTCATTTATAGGCAATTCTGGAGCTGAACCATGATCTGTTTTGCTGTAAGAGTTAATTGAAAAGTCAATGATATCTCCAGAAATCAGATCAAAGCTATATTGAATTCGAGCGTTGCAAACTTGAGTGTGTCCATTTGATACTCCTGAAAATTCTTCAAACAAACTTGTTGGTAATTGTACTATGGTACTGTCTTGAATGGCAAGCACCCCTTTAAAGGCACACTTAACAAGGGGACTGATCGATCCAATTTTTGCTTCAATGACCGCTCTTAAAACGTTTAAAAAAAAAGCCTGCACTTCTGCATGGAAACCTTCTTCCATACCGCTTGCCGAGTAGTCTGAATATCTGTTGATTCGTGAAGGCTTGAGGAACAACACCTGCAACTTGCGATACCTTTAATGCTTTCGGCAATAAGACAACTTACTAAATCGATAGCGGTTATCTTTCTTTCCCAATTCATAAATCCGCAATTGCTTGCCATCTGAAATAGCTTGTCAGCATTTAAGCCAAGTGAAACTAAGAGCTTCGTAACAGTATCAAGGTGCATAACTTTAATAATTATTTACCTTTGTAATATTATATACAGCCCAAAAGTTTACGCGCATGCC
>CANMKE010000082.1 GCA_947498325.1 uncultured Persicobacter sp. | reverse complement strand
AGATTCAAAACTTGGGCTTGGATTAGACCGCGAACTTCGGAAGGATGAATTCCCCAGCGCTCCATATACGCACCGTTGTACGCAACCGAGGGAAACATCCTACATTAAATGAAACTTGAAAAAAGACATATCGATTTTGTGAATTATTGCAAACAGATTATTGGATTGCAAATTGTTTCGGTTGACTATTACGAAATAGCTTATGATAAGATTAATCCTACACCGAATTACAAGACCCATTATTCAGAGATTGATTCGATTGATTTCTCAATTGTACTTCACATGACAAATGACAAAGTAGAAATATTTTGGGATGGAGAGTTTTATCAATTTGGCATCGGACTAAGGATTAATGAAAAATCTGTATTTGATGGATACCAAAGTTGGAATGTTAGCGATTCAAATTTGTGGTCGAATATTACTGGACAGAAAATCGTTGATTTAGAAATTGCCTGGGAACTTGTAAAAACTGAAGAACAAAAAACAGGAAAAAAAGAGGAATATATTTACCCCCAGGACTTGACTTTAATATTTTCTAATGGTCAAAAGGTTTTTATTAGTGCGGCAGGATTTCTAAATCAAAATGACCCAGAAGTATATGGATTACTTGATAATCTGACAGTAAGCACTAATGAGGATTTAGCAAGAAAAGTAAAAATGATTAGTTAATGAGTGATTCTAAAAAGGACATAGGGTTTAATGATTGGGAAAAACTTTCATTTTCTGAAAAACGTGAGATTTGGAATCACTATTGGAATCCTTATGAACCAGAGATTGGCTCAAAAACAAAACGAGAACTAGTTGAGCAATTTATCAATTCGACCAAAATAATCGGACTTCAATTTGGAATAGGAAATTTTGGTTGGGGTGTTTATATGTTGTTCGTGATTGTAGAAAATTCAAGGATTAGAGTTCCTAAAAACTTCTCTGATTTACCTGTTAATAAAGGGATTGTAAAAAAATGGATTGATAAGGACAAAATTATGGTAAAATTCAATTACGGAGGGACAACAACGATTGAATTAAACGATAAGATTATAATAAAATGAATGAACGGCAGCGTACAACAATGTGTATAGTGCATAAGGGTTTCAGAGGTTTTCGAGTGGCATCACCCGCTTCAATTTCGGGTGATAACTTGATAGGTTTTGAGCCCACAATCCCTTACGACACCATACACTCAACGTTGTTCCCAATCCACGTCGGTCATTGAATTGAAAAATCTGAACGAAACGAGGCTACCAAAATTTCAATTATCACAAATATCAAACAGCGATCCAACAGTAACCATCCATAGTGAAACAGTAATAGAAAATTGGACGATAGAAGAGGAGTAAACTCAAATGTTTCGGACGTTTCAATAGCTAAAATTGACTCGACTACAACAAGGATTTTGGACAAGAATAAAGAAGGGGAGTTAATCTTTGGCATTAGTTAACGGACAAAATCAAAATAGATTGAAAACACAGCCGTTTGGTAATTGA
>CANMKE010000081.1 GCA_947498325.1 uncultured Persicobacter sp. | reverse complement strand
ATGAAATCTACTAAAATACGTCTACATTTTTTGGAGCCAATCGCTTGATTTGACCCTGTTTTTTTCCACTCATCTCTTGGCGGAGCATCCCGATTTTTGGTGGCTGAGGTCAAGGGCGCGTCGAGCTTGCGAGACCGTTCACTTTACCCTTGAGGTCAGCTTCCAAAAATTGTATTTTTGCCTTAGGATGAAGGGGAAATGGAAGCCCTGATCATTAGTATTTTCTCATAGCTTGGACGTTCCAATTTTATCCCATATTCATGGGCATGGCAGGGACTTAAAAAGCCTAATCCTCGGTGCATTCGGTGATTATTGTAATCATCAATTGCATTTTTAACATCTCTTGCAGCAACGCTAAACTGAAAGTAATATGCCTTTAAATATTCATTTTTGATCGTATTATTCACTCTTTCGGCTAAGGCATTTTCGTAGGGATCGTATTTCTCTGTTAATGATACCTTCAAGCCATTATCTTTCAGAATTGATCGGTATTTGTTACAACAGTACTGGACGCCACGGTCGGAATGATGAATGGCTCCTTCGAGTTTTCCATCTGATGCCCGAATTGCCATTTTTAGCGCCGAAATAGCTCCACTCGCATTGAGAGATTTAGATAAATTCCATCCCAATATTTTTTTTGACCAAGCATCTGTGACCAGGGATAAGTAGGCAAAATCGCCTCCATGGCATGGTACATAGGTTATATCTGACTGAATTACCTGATTCGGGCTAGTAGGGGTGTTGGCTTTGTCTGACAATAAATTAGGGAACAAATCATATCTGTGGTTGGAATTAGTGGTTCTTGTTCCACTGCGTCGCCACCGAACCAATGCATCATTTGCTTTTAATAATTCATGTAATTTACATCTGCCCATTTTTATCTGTTGCTCCACAAGTTTGGGCTTTAGAGTAAGGTACATCTTTTCCGTTCCTTGTCGTGCATATTTCTTTCTGAACTCATTAACCATATCCATCACCTTTTGATTGATAACCACTTTTTTATCTGTTCTCTTTTGATGCTTGTAGTAGGCGTCTCGGCTAAGTCCGACCTGAGCAGTAATAGCTTTTAAAGGTACCGTAGGCTTTGCTACACGCATTTTTTCTATCACCTTGAACTTGAGTTTTTTTTTAAGTCAAGGCCGATTTCATTCGAGGCCACATTGATCATGGTTTTCCAAAAATCAACGCTGATATTTTGGTCAGCAATATGGTTTTCCAAATCTTTGATCCGCTGTTTCAGCAGAATCAGGTCGTCAGTTTTAGGTGATGCTTGAGTCATTTTATAAGCTTTCGTTAGACGCTGTTTCTCATACTCACGATGCCATTTACGGACTTCTTTGGTAGGAACCTTTAACTCATCCGCAACCTCTGCATAAGTACTGAAGCCACAGACCAGTTTTTCGATAAAAAACAATCGCTCTTTTTTGGTGATTCGTTTCGTTGATTTCATAATGAACTAAAATTTAACAAGTTATACAACTGTGTAGACATATTTTAGCTCATTTCA
>CANMKE010000079.1 GCA_947498325.1 uncultured Persicobacter sp. | reverse complement strand
GTGGCGGAACTGGTAGACGCGCACGACTCAAAATCGTGTTCCTTCGGGAGTGCCGGTTCGATCCCGGCCTTAGGTACAAAAAAAAGCACTTGATTTTTCAAGTGCTTTTTTTATCGCTAATTTTTTCATATCAAATGATTGATGCCAACCCTCGTCGTGCAAACTTATACAATCGTCCAGAGAGCAGTGAGTCCCGGGACTTTAAAGATAAAGCTCTTACAAATGCTCCCTCGTAATCGCTTTTTCTAAGTTCTTCATATTCCAGCAAATCTGCTGTATGCGGATGATAAATATCCGCCTCCTTCTCTGTCATAAAAACAACATACCACGAACGGTCATTTTCGTTCATTACCATAGCGAACATCTGTTGTTCGTTATCAGCTTGTTTGATTGTAGAAATTGTGGCACCCATAATTGCTCCCCACGTTAATATAAGTTTTGAAATTTTAATGATTGACGCAATTTATTGACTATTTGTTTGCGGTTTTCAGAATATTATTTTATCTGCTTTGAATTTAGCAAATAAAGTCAGCATGACAACAGTTGACAACAACTTTTTTTAATCAATTTATAATTTATCGTTCGAATTCATCCAATATTCGTATTTTTCACTATCAATCAACTCTTCTTTCACAATGAAAAAAATTGTCGGCGTATTCTTATTCTTACTAATACAAAGTGCCTTAATGGCGCAATCAAATTCAAACATTGAACTAAAAGAAAAACCCATGGAAATTGCTACCCTTGGCGGAGGCTGCTTTTGGTGTGTGGAGGCTGTGATGCAACGACTCAATGGTGTTGTGTCGGTAGTTTCCGGATACGAAGGCGGATCTGTTGAAAACCCTACCTACAAACAAATATCTTCCGGACTTACAGGGCATGCTGAAGTTGTACAGGTCACCTATCAGCCAGACATCATCGACTATAAAACCATTCTCGAGGTCTTCTTCACCACCCATGACCCCACGACCCTGAACCGTCAGGGGAACGATGTGGGCACTCAATACCGATCGGTGATCTTTTACAACAGCCCCGAGCAAAAGCAAATTGCCGACAAGGTGATTGCCGACTTCAACAACGAGCAGCTGTACCCAGACCCGATTGTTACTGAAGTCAGTCCCTCAAAAACATTTTATAAGGCCGAGGAATACCATCAGAACTATTACAATGAAAATGCCGACAAAAACCCTTATTGCTCTTTTGTAGTGGCGCCGAAGGTACAGAAACTCCGAAAAAAGTTTAAACACTTACTTAAAGCCGAATAAACTGCTATTTTTGCGATCATCATTAAGATCGAACCACAAGAAAATTCCTCATGGCTGATTTCTATAAAAATGCCAGCACGGCACAACAATATATTAAAATGACTGCCGACTATGACAGTCATTTTTTTTCGACAGCAGCACTACCCCACCTCAAAGCAGGTGGCACGGCACTGGAGCTTGGTACTGGGCCAGGCAACGACCTCCACTGGTTAAAGGCACACCTCAAGGTAACGGCTTCCGACAACTCCCCATTCTTTATGGAGCATATTAAAGCCAACCATCCTGAAGTGGATGTTTTGGAAATTTCTGCGGAAGCCATTCAGACGGATAAAACATTTGATGCCATCATTTCCAATAAGGTTTTGCATCATTTGAAGAATGACGATCTTGAAAGTTCAATTAAAGGGCAGGCGGCGCACCTTAACGATGGTGGCGTGACCATTCACACCTTTTGGTGGGGGGCTCATGAAGAGGAAATCATGGAGATGTGCTTTAATTACCATCAGGAGCAAGACCTTGAAACTGCTTTTGGGAAGCATTTTGAACTGATTAAAATTGAACGCTACACCGAGATCGAAGAGAATGACTCGGTATTGGTGGTTGCCAAAAAGAAATAAAAGAAAAGCCTCAGGACGCAGATGTCTTGAGGCTTTTTTGTTTTCATTTATATTGTGTGCGGCTTTATTATGTACTGGACTGTTGCACGATTGCCAATTGATTATCAATACCCAAATTTTATCCTACCGCTTATGTACTACGGGTTAAAACCCGCAGCTGTTACGAAATGTACCTCCGGCACACCAGTCCTGAAAGGCATGCGCGTAAACTTTTAATTTCGATAATATCAATTAATGGAATATTTCTGTCAATTCAAGAAG
>CANMKE010000078.1 GCA_947498325.1 uncultured Persicobacter sp. | reverse complement strand
GACGCAAACGGTTCGGCACAGTTCACAGCGATGGGCGGAACTTCACCATATACTTATGAGTGGAACGGTCACATGGACGATGTTACTGTAATGGATAACAACGGTGTGATGGACTTCACTGCCGAGAACTTGGCAGGATCGATCAAATATACTTTGACCGTAACCGATGCCAACGGATGTTCAGCTTCAGGCGATGTAACCTTGAAAAATCCATCGAAATTGGAATTGGAAATCGAAGAAACAGAATCAATCTTGTGTTTCGGAGACATGACAGGTGAATTGACTGCTGTAATCAACGGTGGTACTTATTCAGAGATCCACGACGACTGTATCTTCCTCTGGACCAACGTTGGAACAGGCGAGACTTACGGCGAGCGTGTATGGTCAGGCTTGGGTGCTGGTACTTACTGGTTGCAGGTTTTGGATGAAAATGGATGTATGGCTTCGGCGGTTTACAAACTGAAGCAACCACCATTATTGGAAATCACCAATATCGAAACTACTGATGCATTGTGCTTCGGCGACAGCAATGGTAAAGCGATCATCACAGCAATCGGCGGAACTGGCGATTACACTTACTCAGTGGATGGTACAGATTTCGAAGGAAATGTAGTAGATACACCAGAGCAAAGCTCAAACGCTTTCACTACTTTGAGAGCAGGCGCTTACACATTGACTGTTGAAGATCAAAATGGATGTATTGCTCAGCAAGACTTCATGATCGGTCAGCCAGATCCATTGGAAATCTCGAAAATCGAGGTATTGGATGTAACTTGTCCTGAGAACTTGGACGGCGCTTTGACCATCACGGTGATGGGCGGAACAATGCCTTACGAATATTCTTTGGATGGTCAGACTTATCAGTCGGAAAACATCTTCGACGGATTGGCAAAAGGTGACTACACCGTTTATGTGAAAGATGCCAACGGTTGTGAAACACAGAAAGACGCAACAATCGGCGTACAGCCAGACGTTACCGATCCTGAGTTTACCGTGAAGCCAGCCAACACCATGATCTCTTGTGGCGACAGCGAATTGCCAGACAACACAGGCATGGCTGAAGCAACAGACAATTGTGCAGGCGTAACCGTAAGCTACGAAGATATGAAAGCAAGAACAGGCGAATGCCCAGCTTTCGAAATCATCACCCGTACTTGGACAGCAACTGATGCAGTAGGCAACACGACTACTTATGTTCAGAAGATCGAGATCAAAGACGATTCGAAACCATATTTCTCAGCTTTTGCTGATCACAGAGAAATCAACTTCGGCGACTCAACGGATCCAATCGACGGACAGATCGAAGCAGGTGACGATTGCTCAGGCGTGAAGCACTTGTGTTTTGAAGATGGCGAGTGGAACTACATCGATTGTAACACGGCTGAATTCGACCGTAACTGGATTGCAATTGACTCTTGTGACAACAAGTTCATGAAAATTCAGAAGGTAACCGTTAAAGGTACGCGTCCATTGACTTTGGAATGCCCAGAAGACAGAACAGTATATGCTGAGTTTGGTGATGACGGAGCCTTTGTAGATTTCAAAGCGAAAGCACACACTACTAATTCAGGATTGAGAGTAACTTATTCTCACCGCTCAGGGGATTACTTCCCAGTCGGAACAACTGAAGTAACTGTAACGGCTACTGATGATTGCGGAAACATGAAAGAGTGTAAGTTCAACGTAACAGTGAACGACACACCAAACGAAGACGGACCGATTTACATCAATGCCAATGGCAGCGAGCAGGTAACTACCCGCTCAGGAATGGTATTCGATTACGATAAATATTTCCGCGGCGGAACAGGCTATACGCACCGTGCGAAGGAAATTTACGGAACAGACAATGATGAAATCCACCGCACAGAACGCTACGGAAGAAACTTCCGCTACGCAATTCCAGCGGAAAGAGGACAACATTATAAAGTAACCTTGTTCTTCTCTGAGAATTACCACAATGCAGCGAACAAACGTAAGTTCAGCGTGGCACTCGAAGGCGAAGAAGTATTGGAAGACTTCGATATCTTCCGCGAAGCTGGTGGCAAGTGCATCGGTATCACGCGTGAATTCAAAGTATATGCTGATGATGATTATCTGAACCTGGCATTCTACTGCGGACCAAACGGTATCGACAACGCAAAAGT
>CANMKE010000077.1 GCA_947498325.1 uncultured Persicobacter sp. | reverse complement strand
AGGTTGAATGACGGTTTGGACACTCAAATTTAACCTTTTTTCTGGAATCGCTTTTTTTGTGAATTTTCGACAGGCTACTCTATAACACAAAAGATGCTATTCAAACTACTGGTGCAAATATTTTTGGAGGAAGAGATCAAACTACTTTTGAACGAAAATACACTAATGAAAATTCAGAGAATATTGAAATTGATGTAAGTAATTATTATAAAACAGGAGCTGGTGCACATTCATTTGATGTTTCAGGAAATGGTTTGATTAAACAAAATATTGATAATGGAAACATTAAATAAAATTGTGATTATCATATGTAGATTTGTGATGCTGTTTGTTTTTTCTTACGGCTTGTATTTTACGATAAATAGGCCCCCAGTTGACAGATTAAACTTTACGTATTATGCCGTTATTGTAGATGTATTATTACTCATAATTATATTAATTTTTCTATCTATTAAACAGTTTAGAAATGTTGCTATTTTGCTTGTAATTGGTCTTTTGCTATTCACAACATCATTATTGGGTAATGGTTTGCCTTCAATATTATGGATGATTATTGCGATGCTGTCAGTCGTATTTTTAAAAAAATAAATGTAATGTATGATATGAATTATATAATCTTTAAGTGGATGAATTTTTAGCCTTCCATTACCAAGGCCAATGGAAACGCCACCTACGCCTATGATGCCACGGGCAACCGGGTATCTAAACAACATCATGGACAAGGTAGCATCTACATCCGGGACGCTTCCGGCAATACCATGGCGGTCTATGATCAGTCGGGTGAGCTGAAAGAAATGCCGATTTACGGCAGTCAGCGGATTGGAATGGTCAAGGCGCTCGATACCGAAGGGCAATTCACCCACGGTAACCGACAGTATGAATACAGCAACCACCTCGGAAATGTGTTGGCTGTCTCTACGGATAAAATGACCACCGTTGGTGAACATGAAGACCTGATCTCCGCCTCGAATTATTATCCTTTTGGGTTGAGGATTGGGGATCGGAGTTTGAATTCGGGGGATTATCGATATGGGTTTAATGGACTTGAATTAGATAAAGATATTGCAGGATATAGTAGCCTGTTCAGGCAATACAGCCCGTCAATTGGGCGTTGGTTAAGCATTGATCCCGTGAACCATCCTTGGTCAAGTCCATATAATTCATTTGATAATAGTCCAATAATTTTAAGTGATCCACTTGGTGATTGCCCCACCTGCCCACAAGGTAAAGAAGCTGATCAAGTTTATGCAAAGGGGGGCGATAGTATCAAATGATAATGGTAATTGGCAATATTCAGGTGGTGGAAAATGGAACGAGTATATACCAATCCCAGAGGGATACAATAAACATACAAAGCGTAGTAAATATACTGGTGAAATTTGGCCTGGCTATAATAAAAGGGACATTGAAGTCAGAAATACCGTATTTAGTACAGATAACCCAATTAAAAGAGCTATTCAATCAAAAGAAAAAAGAGGAGTAGCAGAGCCACTAACTGTGAGTGGCGCGGAGAGGTATTATGGAGGGACAAATCAGGTGCGATTTGTTTCATGGACGAAATATATGGGTAGTGCAATAGAATTAGGAGCTGGTAGTTTCATAATCCCAGGTTTACCAACTAAGGCTCCTTCCAAGTTATCTATACCAAAGAGAGGTTCAAATAAATGGCCTTCTAATGATGGATTTCTGTATGGGAAATCTTCCCTTGAAATGATAAATGAGGGCGTGTTATTGGATCGATTTGGTTATGAAGCAGGGGTCTACCTTTCCCCAAAAGGAGCGCCTTTCTCAAGTAGAGCACTTCCTAATGCAACTTATAAAACACCCTACCATGTTTATGAGGTAGTGAAACCATTTCCTGTAGAATCAGGTAGAATAGCACCTGGAATGGGACATATTGGTTATGGTTGGCAATACAAATCTTTTTTTAGAGTTGAAAGGTTACTCCAAAAGGGCTATATAAAAGAATTACCAAGTGTAAAACCATTTAAATATTAGAAAATGACAAAAAGTGAATTTTTAGAATTTTTAAATAAATCAGCCAAATATAAGGATGCAGTTATTATTGGTAAGCCGAAAGAATTAGATAATAATGTTTATGTTATTGAACAAGTTGGGGTCACTTGGCTAACTTATTATTTTGAAAGAGGAAATAGTTTTTGTGTAAAGTTATTTGATAACGAAGATGATGCTTTTGAGTACTTTGTAAAATGGCTATCAGATGTTGAAATATAAAAGTCACCAAGGCCAGTGGAAACGCCACCTACGCCTATGATGCCACGGGCAACCGGGTATCTAAACAACATCATGGACAAAG
>CANMKE010000076.1 GCA_947498325.1 uncultured Persicobacter sp. | reverse complement strand
CCAGACCATACAAATCAATTAGTAACATGTTGGTTTTTGTAGTATTTGCGGTAATTGAACTACTGAAATTCATTTGACCAGTGAAAAGGGAATTATGGCATTTTAATCTTCATGAAAATAAATATGATCTCCATTTTATGATAATTAACCAAATTGATAGTCTCTAATTAGGGACTGTTAACCAATTTTTATTACAAGGCCGGTGGAAACGCCACCTACGCCTATGACGCCACGGGCAACCGGGTATCAAAACAACATAATGGACAAGGTAATATCTACATCCGTGACGCTTCCGGCAATACCATGGCGGTCTATGACCTGTCGGGTGCGCTGAAAGAAATGCCGATTTACGGCAGTCAGCGGATTGAGATGGTGAAGGCACTCGATGCCGAAGGGCAATTCACCCACGGTAACCGACAGTATGAGTACAGCAACCACCTCGGAAATGTGCTCGCTGTCTCTACGGATAAAATGACCACTGTTGGTGAACATGACGACCTGATCTCCGCCTCGAATTATTATCCTTTTGGGTTGAGGATTGGGGATCGGAGTATGAATTCGGGGGATTATCGATATGGGTTCAATGGCAAGGAAGACGACCGTGATTTCTCCAAAAGCCAACTGATTCAGGATTATGGATTCAGGTTGTATAATCCTGCGCTCGGGAAGTTCTTGAGTGTGGATCCGTTGACGAAGAGTTATCCTTGGTACACGCCTTATCAGTTTGCGGGGAATATGCCTGTTTGGGCAATAGATTTGGATGGGTTGGAAGAGCGGATAATAATTACTTATCATTTGGATGATGGATCTACCAAGTTATCTACTTATCAATATGGTGACAAAGGATTTTCTGAAATAAAGAATGCGATGTGGCAATATACTACTGCAGAAAATAAGGATGCCTTTTGGACTGAAGGATGGAACAGTTATACCATGGGAATGGGCTACGGAGGATACGATAACCAATATAATGGACCTTCTAAGGGCGCTTTGTATGTTGATTCTTATCAGAATGGAGATCAAAATACAATCTCTTACAATCCACATTGGCGGGATAATTCAAATCCTGATTTTATGTATTCTGCATTGAAGCTATGGGATTCCCCTGCTATGAGAGCATATACAGGAGATGGATTATACTATGAAGTTGGTGTTGATATGTATTCTGGAGCAGGTGCTTCAGGCTCCTTAGGGCTGTTTATCCCATTACATGGCCCTGATTTTGGTAAAATAGCACTTTATGCTGATGGTGGTGTAGGGGCAGGACTGGATCCAGCTTCAGTGAGTATAGGAAAGGTAAGGCTTTTTATTCAGGTGAAGCACGGAATTTCACGATTGATAATAATGTTGCAGGAAATCGATATTCTGGTTCTATTGGTTTAGAATTCTTTGGTGAGGTTTCGATTAATGGTAGCATAACAAAAGAGGATGAATTTGGTGGCAGAATGATTACAGGAGGGGGATCAGTAGGCTTGTCTGTTCCTATTTCTCCTATCACTGGAAGCGTAAATTATGGTATTACCAAGACAAAAACATTTTCAATTTTCAACAACCCAGAATATGAAGAATAAATTAATATTTGCTCTTGTTTTTTTTGGAATATTAATTCCGTTATCTGTTTTTATGTTTAGATATTTTGAGGGCAGTCGATATGAAGAATTAAGAAAGTATAGATTAATAACCTTGAAGAACTCTTGTGATATTATAGTGAAAAAAAAATCTTTTGATCGTGGTTGGTGTAAAGTGGTGACTTCGGGAAATGATAGTATATTATTTTCTGGGGCTAGAAATAATTCCTATCCCAAAAAAGGTATTGAAAGAGAGTTTGGAGTATTTATAAATAGTGGGGATCATGTATTGAAATATTCTAAAAATGACACTTTGTATGTTTTAAGAAATGAAAAAGAATTTTATTTTGTTGGTGACTTTTATACTCCCCGTGATTCAAGTGCAATTAATGTTGATTTAATAATTAAGTAGGCAGATTGACAAATGCCAGGCCAGTGGAAACGCCACCTACGCCTATGATGCCACGGGCAACCGGGTATCTAAACAACATAATGGACAAAGTAGCATCTACATCCGAGACGCTTCCGGCAATACCATGGCGGTCTATGATCAGGCGGGTGCGCTGAAAGAAATGCCGATTTACGGCAGTCAGCGGATTGGGATGGTGAAGGCGCTCGATACCGAAGGGCAATTCACCCACGGTAACCGACAGTATGAGTACAGCAACCACATCGGAAATGTGCTCGCTGTCTCTACGGACAAAATGACCGCCGTTGGTGAACATGGCGACCTGATTTCCGCTTCCAATTACTATCCTTTTGGGTTGAGGATTGGGGATCAATGGTCATTTAGTGCTACGGGTTAAAACCCGCAGCTATTACCAAATGTACCTT
>CANMKE010000075.1 GCA_947498325.1 uncultured Persicobacter sp. | reverse complement strand
CGCAAAGCACTGAAGCCTCCCATTTGGGCATGTGCCCAGGCGGGGAGGGTGATGGTGAATAGGATGAGGAGTAATGGTTTTTTCATGTTGGGGTGGTTGGTGTAATGCATCATTTTTTGACGATTGATTATTTCATAAAGTCCCTATGACTATCTCAAATAAATTTATCTAACTACCTTATCAATGAAGGACAAAGTCATCAATCAATAGAGCGTATTTACCACTCTAATCATTTCGCTCAAATTCATAACTATCAAAGTTAGCCTTAACTAACTCATTTTTTTGAAAATTAACTTCATAAATAAAGGTTAGATAATCTTCAATTAATGGCCCAGAATCAATGCTACTACAAACCAAGTAATATTTTCCATCTTTTTTAAAGACTTTTCGAACGAATGCCATTAATCCATGAACCTTCAATAAATTATCGGGTAGTTCAAACTCATAGTAAATACCATTGTAAATAATTTTGACATAATCACTATGTTTGAAGTAAACAAATCCATTTATATCAAATTGACTCCAATCTCGTTTATGAAATAATTTATCACTAATAAATTTACCATCACTATTCATCCAAATAAAATATTTATCAAAACATATCTTAAATAATTTAGGTTCAACAATCACTACCTTAGATTCGCTAGTATCTAATTTTGACACCAAACAAATTTTATCAACGATGAAGTCAGTCGTAGTGGAATTAATAATTGTGATAGGGATCTCACCATCAACAAACTCTAAGTTTAATGACAGTAAATTTAAACACATATTTTGATCATCACCATATTTAAACTTCCTATAATAATATTCATAAGATAAATCCTGCTCCCCAAATCTAACTCCTTCACGGAGATATTCAATTCGAGAATGATGAACAAATCCCATTTCATTATTCAATGTCAATACCAACCACCATTTTTCATTTTCCGTAGGAAAATAGCTTATTGTTTCATTTGACTTGATCTTTGTCAAAATTGAAGCACTGCCCATAGGAGCTGACCTTACATTAACAAAGCCATCTTTATCTATTATTTTCCCAATATCGGCATACGATATCTTAGGGTTAATTACTATCAGTAATATTGATATAGTCCAATATTTCATATTCTCTGTTGTCATTTGAAAATATAGTGTTAAATTTAGTTAAATATTTTTCTTTATTTCTATGAAATGGATTGTAACTTTTAGCGATTTTAACCTTTGATAATAGGTATTTTCTAAAATCGTTTTCTGTTCCTCCCGCTTCTATATACAAGGTTAATAGTAATAAATTTGCCAATTCATCTACTTTAAGTAAATCATCAATATTTAGAATTTCATTGTTACGCTTTAACATACCATCAATATAATAGATTGATTCAAGAACCTCCTTTGTAATAGAACCATCATTTAACTTACTTTCATATACTTGTTTTATTAAAATATTATCAATGGACATTGTATCTAATTTAGGTATAACTTTATCTAAAAAAATTAAGTTAGCCCGTTTTTTTGCTAATAAAGATTGATACACTTCTCCATCATCAATTTCCTCTTCATCTTCAGTAATAGTTATTTTCGCACTAAATTTATCATTTCTATCAGAACTTATTTTACGCATTCTTTCTACATAATCAGTTAAAGCATTAACGAAAACTCTACCCTCTGAAGTTATAGTTGATATATAACCAATAGTGTTAACCGAAATCCCTATATTAGTCTCAACAACTTTTAATAATTTAGCCTTATCTTCAATATCACCTGAGTACGGTGAGACAATAATACATCCTTTCATCCAGGCATAAGAATTGCCGTGATGAATTAATATTCCTCTCTTGTCTACGCCATTACCTTTTAATACAAGTGATTTACCATAATGTACAGATCCATTATGTTCTTCCAATGTATACGTATTACTTAAAATTCTTGAAAGCTCAAATCTTTCTTTAGACTTTCCATCATTAGATAGGCCATCTCCCTTTCCATATTCAAAAGTAATTGCATTGAAATTTGTGTGTGGCACTTGAAGAATACCAATAGTATAAAACTCGTTAGCTCTAATTCGCCTTAATTTAATTTCTATATTATTTTGATAATTTTCATCAGAGGCTCCAAAGATCTCCATAGGTTTTGATCTAATATATGCCATGAAGGATTTATAATATTCTACGCCGACTGAAATACTAAAAGCCTTTCTTACAAAAATTTGATTTCGATTATAGCCTTTAGAATAATGATTAAGTCCATTAAAAAAAGTGATTGTATTTTCAGCCAAACCGTATTCAACAGTACAAAACTTAGTAATTAATTGATCCGTAATTGCATATCCTAGAAACTCATTAATATGAATTTTATTATCATCTAAAGTAATAAGATCATCTTTCATTAAAATTACCGGACTATGGTCGCCTACTTCAATTCCATTAGATGTCATATTAGCAATTGATTCCTGAATTAAAACATCCGAAGGCTTCCCAAAAACAAATTTAGAAATACCATTTTTATCATAATTTTCATAATAAT
>CANMKE010000074.1 GCA_947498325.1 uncultured Persicobacter sp. | reverse complement strand
AGCCAAAACAAACGTTTTTACTTTTATTTTTTTTGTTAAATGTCAAAACTTTGTTTTGGCGTTGCCTGCTCAAAGAATAGGACTTTCAATTTATCACTAAATGCCCTATTGGCTATACACCTTGTTGGCACACGTTTTATTTGTTTTCAAATTGTTCAAACTCTTGGTTTATTAGTCGATTCGCATAGTACTCAGTTGGTCTAATGTCTTCGTGTTTTTCAAAATCAATAAATGGCGACCCACAATGGGGACAATTAAAGGAATTATAGTATTTGAAATCTCCGTACCCACTTGTGGATTTAGCCAATAGTTTTTCAATTCTATTCAATGTTTTCTGGTCAACTTTTTCTTGTAATTGAGACGGCATATTTTGAATTTGTTCAATAGGAACAATAAGAGTTTTTTTGCTGTCAGTTGAATAGAAATACATTGCTTCCGAAAAACCTGCGTGAAAGTGTTGTAGCGTAAAACTCTTTTGACAACTGTCGCAAATACATACAGCTCTAACTCCGCTTGGAGTCACAGACCCTGAAAAATGAAGTCCTCTTTGGAAGAGTCCTGCACCCTTTAATTTTTTATTTTCGGCTTCATTATCTGAAAGAAAGAAGGGTTGAAGTCTAATGGCTTCGTAGCTGTCTTCCGTCCAATCTGGACAATCGTTGGAGTCTTTAGAAATAATGCCGTCAATCATTACAGCACTATTTTTTAGTATTCGAATTGAGCAGTGAAAAAACTGATTAGACAAATCTGGATTTTCAGTTAATGTTTCGAGGAAGTATTCTCGCTTTAATTTTTCATTCTCGAAGACTCTGATTGTTGGTTGAGCTTCCTTAAAGTCAAATACATGAATCACCGATCGGTCTTTTTTTAGAAGTCCGGTCGAAATGTAAATGTCCGTTCCTTGTATTTTGACTTTTCCTGTTATCATTTTTAATGTGTGCCAACGCCACGCTATCAGGCGTGGGGATTTTTATCTTCTAAAGTTAAATATTGCAGTGTACTTTCCAACTGCTAAGGGCTTTCAATAACCATTGAAACCCCATGACTGATCAGCGAATGTTAGCAAATGTCATTTTCTCAATTGAAATTTTCCCACGCCTTGATAGGTGATATATTGTCCGTTCGGTAAAACATCAAAAGGTTTCACAATAAGCGAAAATGGATAATTTTCAATATTCCAAGACTCTCCGTTATCAATAAAAGTTAGGAGTTCGTGAGTTACACCAATAGGGCCAACTGCCTCCTTTCGATTGGCGTCAACCAATATGGTGCTATTAGACTTACAAACGGTATTGAGAGAGTAACCTTCGAACTTGCCTAAATCAATTAATTCAAATCCTTGATTGTTAAGTCTCAACAATCTTCCGTGTTCATTCTTATCGTTTAGAGTTACCCAGTATTCTTCATTTCTGGTGAGATAGGTTGACGTTACAAATCCTTCTAGGCCAAATTTTTCTATTCGTTGTGAATTTGTTGACGGGTCATAAATGATAACTCCATCAGAGTTTGCGCCTCCAGAAGGGTTGACTAAGTAGATTTTATTTTGTCCGATTTTTACGTTGTAATGAAATCTTTTGAAGACCGCTAATGTGTCAAGTTCATTACCCACTTTTAGAAGGTTCAAGTTTTTCTTGTTATCAAGTGCAACGATTAACTCTCCAGAATTCAGCAGACCGAAATCTCTGACATAACAGGAATCAGGAAAAGAAATGATTTCAGAGAATTGATCTTCTGAGTTAGATGAATAATAAATTGTGGATGGGTGTCTAAGGAATTGTGACAATACATAAAGATCACCCTTGTGAAATCTGACTTTTTGAATTCCTCCTTTTTCATTCAAATTAAGTCTTTTCCAAGTTCGCCCAGAGTTCAGTGTTTGGTATAAGGTTGTGAAATGGGATTCAGATTCGACAGTTCCATTTTCCTTGAACTGATACTGTGAAAGTCTACCGCCAAAGTAACCTGTTGAATCGTTTAGAAAGTTCAGTGATGAAAAGTCAGAATCCTTAATAGATATTCCTTGCCCATGGAAAGTTTCCCATTTTGTTCGGTCATAGCTGTTACAACCAGCAAGTCCAATAGCAATGAATAAGAGGAGAATAGTTTTCGTCACGGTATATTTGCTAACGGTGTGTATATGGTGCGCTGGGGCTTTTATCTTTCCGAAGCTGGCGGTATATTTCCAAGCCCAAGTTTTGAATCTGTTTTATTTGCTCTGCTAAATCGATTCAAAACTTGGGCGATGGCTCATTTGGATTTGAGGTTTCATCACCCACAGAAACCCCTGTGCGCTATATATAGTGTTATCTCTTTTCATCGTTCCTAATTTCATCAAATCGATGAGTTTTGTTCTGATAGCCTAATCAACTTTCTGTTCACATAACTTATTATAAAATTTAAGTTCCCATTTATTGATGTCAGGTGCGTCCAATTTTCACGTTTTGCGATCACCGTTGTTGAAAAAAATGTTTGAAAGTCTGCGGCTTGAAACCATTTATGGTCACGCTAAATTGAATTGAATATACTATGAATCACGTTTTGCTGTTGTTCATTTTGTTGTTTTGAAAATCGGAAGCCAAAAACCATTTATGGTCAATCTGATATTTTTGAAATTCCCAACCCTTCTGACACCCCAATTGTCAAATCAA
>CANMKE010000073.1 GCA_947498325.1 uncultured Persicobacter sp. | reverse complement strand
TGCGGGTAAAAGATGCCGTGCAAAAAAAGGTATGTGGTCTTTCAATTATTTCAATTCCTTACAGGTGCGGGTAAAAGATGCCGTGCAAAAAAAGGTATGTGGTCTTTCAATTATTTCAATTCCTTACAGGTGCGGGTAAAAGCCGAATCATGCAACCATGCGGGTTCTGTTCTGTCCTATTTCAATTCCTTACAGGTGCGGGTAAAGCCATCGGTGGTATTGTGCATCGGTGTAGCTTTCGAATTTCAATTCCTTACAGGTGCGGGTAAAAGCACGCCACATCTTTTTTATCAGATCGCAATCCAAATTTCAATTCCTTACAGGTGCGGGTAAAAGCGTAGGCGGTGTAAAGGATTCAGCGCATACTAAGCGTCATTTCAATTCCTTACAGGTGCGGGTAAAAGTGTAAAGGGAAAGTTTGTCCAACCATTTTGTAACATATTTCAATTCCTTACAGGTGCGGGTAAAAGCGTACCACCACCATCATCAGCGCCGGAATCGAATTTCAATTCCTTACAGGTGCGGGTAAAAGTCAATATGCCCCCAAGAATGAAGCTCCCCATTGATATGTTTCAATTCCTTACAGGTGCGGGTAAAAGTTGCCCACCCGACAAGGGGATTTTAGGTCGTTTGAGTTATTTCAATTCCTTACAGGTGCGGGTAAAAGATTAGAAAGATTCAGCCCTGACCTTGTTGTTCTGGACTTTCAATTCCTTACAGGTGCGGGTAAAAGCCCACCGCCGAGGCACCATTCAACGAAGTGAAAAAACTTTCAATTCCTTACAGGTGCGGGTAAAAGTCCGCAAGGGTCAGCTTATTGTGGTTTTGGGCATGAACTTTCAATTCCTTACAGGTGCGGGTAAAAGGCCCAGCATCATGTACATATTTGGTAGCCAGCACAGGCCTTTCAATTCCTTACAGGTGCGGGTAAAAGCAAACCCAGCAAGCATAGTCAACATCATCTTTACCATCTTTCAATTCCTTACAGGTGCGGGTAAAAGATCTGACAGCTCACTGATGATGTTGAGGAACAATTCTTTCAATTCCTTACAGGTGCGGGTAAAAGAATTTCTTTATCAAAAAGACAAAGATATTATGGTGTCTTTCAATTCCTTACAGGTGCGGGTAAAAGAGAAAGCGTTAAATCTACCATCGCTGAAAAAATGGTCTTTCAATTCCTTACAGGTGCGGGTAAAAGACACACGGAGTCCTGCATCCAACATCAAAAGCATAAATTTCAATTCCTTACAGGTGCGGGTAAAAGTTGCCTGTCCCTTGAGTTGATCGAACTGCGCCCCTGATTTCAATTCCTTACAGGTGCGGGTAAAAGGGTGACTTCAGTTCAATCATTCTTGCGCCTTTCCAATTTCAATTCCTTACAGGTGCGGGTAAAAGGATCTTGTAAGAAGTAAAGATTTGTAAGATGTAAAGAATTTCAATTCCTTACAGGTGCGGGTAAAAGCTCTTTGTCGATCGGTTCGCCGTAGTGCAGTACGATATTTCAATTCCTTACAGGTGCGGGTAAAAGCTTTTACCGCCCCGTTTTTCACCGTTGCCGTTCCTTATTTCAATTCCTTACAGGTGCGGGTAAAAGACGGCTCATAAATAACCGTGCTTGATGTGTTGGTGGTATTTCAATTCCTTACAGGTGCGGGTAAAAGCTTGACTTTTGAAAGCTCCTTTATCTCCGCCTCGCATTTCAATTCCTTACAGGTGCGGGTAAAAGGATTTTCTCCTTTAGCGTGCTAAGCTCGGTCGTGAGCATTTCAATTCCTTACAGGTGCGGGTAAAAGTCCGCAAGGGTCAGCTTATTGTGGTTTTGGGCATGAAATTTCAATTCCTTACAGGTGCGGGTAAAAGGTTTACCTCTTTTTTATCCATGTCATTAATTCATAAAATTTCAATTCCTTACAGGTGCGGGTAAAAGATCACCCCCCCCGAAGAGCATAAGCCAAAAACTATATTTCAATTCCTTACAGGTGCGGGTAAAAGGATACGACACCGTGTGGTTATCCTTCGCTTGTTTCTAATTTCAATTCCTTACAGGTGCGGGTAAAAGAGTAGATCAATTTTACACGGGCAAACCTATCTTGATTTCAATTCCTTACAGGTGCGGGTAAAAGTACCGTGATGATGGCAGACCCTACGAATCAATCAGATTTCAATTCCTTACAGGTGCGGGTAAAAGTACAAATAATCTGTACCGCTCAGGGTGTTGACGTATTATTTCAATTCCTTACAGGTGCGGGTAAAAGTCGTCTGCGCTATCATCAGACAGGATGTTCACAATATTTCAATTCCTTACAGGTGCGGGTAAAAGCAAACAGTGGAGATAATGAGGTGGACGAGGTAACATATTTCAATTCCTTACAGGTGCGGGTAAAAGAACATTTTTAGTTCCCTATGCGACATGCCAATCCAATTTCAATTCCTTACAGGTGCGGGTAAAAGTACATCAAAAATCGACTTTAAGGAAGACCGCCCAAATTTCAATTCCTTACAGGTGCGGGTAAAAGTAGGCAAAAACACGTAAGCAACAGATTCACACTCAATATTTCAATTCCTTACAGGTGCGGGTAAAAGAGTACATTGACAAATGTTCGGGTGTGATCCCGTTTCATTTCAATTCCTTACAGGTGCGGGTAAAAGCTAACAGGCAATATTTCTCTAACGACTATGATCCAAATTTCAATTCC
>CANMKE010000072.1 GCA_947498325.1 uncultured Persicobacter sp. | reverse complement strand
CCGTCGTTTGCGCCGAAAGCAGAAGAGTTCGTTACCGTTTCGTTATCATCCAAAACAGTAGAAATACATGGATCGCCTGGCTCGGTGATCGTGTAATCGAATGATTCCATACAGCCGTTAGCATCGGTTACCTCCAAACTATAAGCGCCTGGGGACAAATTCGATACTGAAGCTGTTGATGCAGTGAAGTTATTGGGGCCACTCCATGCAGAAGTATATGGGGCCAAACCGCCAGACATTGAGGTTGTGATCGATCCGTCGTTTGCGCCGAAAGCAGAAGAGTTCGTTACCGTTTCGTTATCATCCAAAACAGTAGAAATACATGGATCGCCGGGCTCGGTGATCGTGTAATCAAATGATTCCATACAGCCATTAGCATCGGTTACCTCCAAACTATAAGCACCTGGTGACAAATTCGATACTGATGCTGTTGATGCGGTGAAGTTATTGAGGCCACTCCATGCATAAGTGTATGGTGCCAAACCACCAGAAACAGACGTACTGATCGAGCCATCGTTTGCGCCGAAAGCGGAAGAGTTTGTCACCGTTTCGTTATCTTCCAAAACAGTTGAAATACATGGATCGCCGGGCTCGGTGATCGTGTAATCGAATGATTCCATACAGCCGTTTGCATCGGTTACTTCCAAAGTATAAGCACCTGGTGATAAATTCGATACTGAAGCTGTTGATGCGGTGAAGTTATTGGGACCACTCCATGAATAAGTGTATGGTGCCAAACCACCAGAAACAGACGTACTGATCGAGCCATCGTTTGCAGCAAATGCTGAAGAGTTCGTTACCGTTTCATTATCCTCCAAAACTGTAGAAATACATGGATCGCCGGGCTCGGTGATCGTGTAATCAAATGAATCCATACAGCCATTAGCATCGGTTACCTCCAAAGTGTAAGCACCTGGAGAAAGATTCGATACTGATGCTGTTGATGCGGTGAAGTTATTGGGGCCACTCCATGCATAAATGTATGGTGCTAAGCCGCCTGATACAGAGGTAGTGATTGAGCCATCGTTTGCGCCAAATGCTGAAGAGTTCGTTACCGTTTCGTTATCATCCAAAACAGTAGAAATACATGGGTCGCCATCATCTTCTCCACATGACTGTGGAATATCGCTGTTGTTACACTGACGGAAATCAACTGAAGCACTTCCTGTATTCATAAATGCTTCCCACTCATCAAGGTCAGTTGCTGAATTATCTGGTCCATTGTCTCCAGTAGAGAATGGGTCAATATCACAAACTACCAAATGCCCCGTACCCTTTAGGTTGGTGTTGTTCAAATGAAAACGACCAGGAGTATTCAAAGCTGTAACATCTCCATTTCCATTGAGTGTTGGGGTGGCAACAACAATTTTTGCATTACCATAAACAAACATGTCGGCACTATTCCAAGCAAAATCTTTAGTAACGATCACCGATCCGTCATAAAGCTCGGTTCTTCCTTGGTGCAAGAAACCATCACCACTACCTGAAATTCCAGTAACATAAACGCCATAATTTCTAAATAGTGCCAATTGCTGAGTAAAGGCACGTACAATCAAAGTACAATAGTTATTGAACTCAGATCCTCCGTTTACTTCCAAATTTACCCCGATGTCGATCTTACCGCAGTTATCAGTCACTACGCCAGCATTATTATTATATGCCATCGCAACGGTAATATCACCATTGGTTCCATTAACCAATACACTACCACTATTTTGCAAATTAACGGTGTTTACGGTGATCTTGCCATCGTTGTAAACTTTTAGCTGACCTGTGATATTATTCGATACTTGAATTTCACCATAATTAATAATGGTGAAATTTCCCGACAATTCACTTCGAACCAATTTACCTGTTGAGGCTACATAGATCGTCGAAACACCATTTCCTAAATTGGCATTTCCCAAGTTCAATGTACCTTTGACAATGATATCAAGTCCGTTGTTTGCGGTAATATTTGCTCCCGCAGTTACTCCTTCATTAATCACCAATGTACCTTTTGCATTGGCATTGATATTTAAGTTATTGGCATTGGCATTAATACACCAAACGGTGCTGGAGGAGTTAATGCTAATATTGTTTGTTCCACTATCCGTACATGCCCTGTCTGGCACTGTAGGTAGGGTTGGACATGATTGTGAAAATCCCAATTGTGAAAAACACAACAACATCATCAGCATGATAATGCGCTGTAAGTTTAAGGGTCGTTTTTTCTTCATTTTCAAGAAAAATTAGGTTATAGTTAGCGGTAGCACCGTGCTACACTGCTATTTCTAACCTTCAAATCATGAATCAGTTGGTAATAAAAAGTCAACAAATACTATTAAGGTTGAAAAAGGTAAAATTATAGATAAATGACATAAATTCGGACAAAATTGAAATTTTAGACAAAACAAGGCGTATTTTATATAACCTAAATGCAATAACATATAACAATTAGTGTATTGGATAAAATTACTACTATTCTTTACTGAATTGTCCTATCGCCAACTGCCATCATTTCTGATCAATGTGATTTGTTGGAAAACAGCATTTTTGCAGACAAAAAAGCCAACTCCAAAGGAGTTGGCTTTTCGCATTTATATGGTCGGGTTCAGCGCACGGCATGCCATGCGCCTACCTCACACCAATTTTTTTATTTAATCATCAGTTTCAACAGTGCGCTGTCTTGGCCATTATGGTTATATTTCACCATGTAAAGACCCGATCCCA
>CANMKE010000071.1 GCA_947498325.1 uncultured Persicobacter sp. | reverse complement strand
AATAATCAATATCCGATTTGTGATGTTCGATTTTCGACGGGCGAAAGGCAATCTATTTTAGTGGGTGTCACCCAGACCAACGGCCTCATCATCAACCTATCGTAAGAACCCGATTTTTTTTAGTAGTACACTTTTCAATGATGAGGGTGGTATAGGTTTGGGTGGTGGTGAGACTCACCCCAACTCCAATGGTTCGTGGGGTGAAAATGGCTTGTTAGTTTACCTACCTCCTATTTTCAAGCAATTAATAATCCTTAAATGGTCAGGCACTTGCTTCCTGTTTACATTTACTAAATGAAAATTCGGAATAAAGTTTCAATATCTAACATCAATGTTAAGGTGATGATCGATGAACAGTAACTATCAAAATTGATTATGGCACTTCCAAGTAACGATCTATTTTTGAACTTTTAGGCTCCATATTTATTTCGACATTATTGAGCTCGCTCTCTTAATCTCTTAATTTTTGCCTTAGAAAACTGTTGTAATCTTTTGAGTCTTGCGGTTGCGATTTTCTTTTACGATATTATTTGCTATTTTTATTACTCAAAGCGATTTTGGTAAGGTTGGATAATGGATTAGATACTCAAATTTAATCTTTTTTCCGGAATCGTTTTTTTGTGAATTGTACACAAGCTCCCCCTAAGGATAAGTTAAGAGCAGAAAACGGAAATAGAGAATGATGAAATTGAAAAGTTTTATATTATTTCATGTCTGCTTGATTGGCCTCCTGACTTTTTTGGATATTAATTCATTTTTAACAAGCAACTATATACTCATTGTTATTAGTATTCTGACTTTTATTGCTCCCAAAGAGAAGTTGGGTTGGAAATTAATTTTGATTATTGTTTTTTATACCTCAATAGTTTCACATAGTATTAGGTACTACAAGGTGCTAAATTATGTGGAAGACTTAGATAATTTACCATACTCATACATCAATGAAATGCTGATAGGTATCTTTTTACATACTGTAATAATGTTTTCAATAGCATCAGAGATTAATAGATTATCTGTGTTTGTAAGAGCTAATAATTCATGACGAAAATAAATTCAAATTATATTACTGAAATCACTAATTACTCTCTTGATTATTCATTTGTTTTAAATAAATAGGAAAGATTAAGGTCATATTTTTTAAAACAGATGATCATTATGAAAAAATAAAAAAAGTATTCAAAAATAGAATCAAGTAATGGAAATTTTATTAGGCATAAAGAAGAGGGTGTTTACGATGAGAAACCTGACTAAAATGATTTTCACCATCATATTATTCAGTACCTACCCCATAAAAAGTAAGGGTAAAGGCGATTTGTTTTGCTATGATGATTTTAAAGTAGGTTTAGCTAATTCACAAAATATTGATGTTTTTATCAATAATGTAAAAATCAAAAATTATGATAATTTTTCCACATATAATAACATACAAAAAATAAATGTGGATAAATATCTTTTGAAAGACGGAAAGGGTGGGCTCTACTTGGGAGGGATTGGAGAATTTATTCGACCTTATTGGAGTGAGACGGATAGTTGTTTGGCGATGACCTATTATCTCCGAAAAAGGTTTTCCTTAAAAAGAGATATTTATGACTTTCTTCTAAGAAAATGTATTTCTCTCGACTATGAAAATTATAGGGCTTTATTTTTGTTAGCGAAATTAAGGTATGAAGGAGGTTATGTTGAAGATGCATACCTACTAATTCACTATTTAAGATCAAAAATTCTTAACAATAAAAGTTTGAATCGAATTTGGGTGCATCTTCAGACACAATTTAGGGAAGTTCCAAACTTAGATAAATTTGACATAGTACCATTGTTTGATATTCAACGAAATTATTATGATTAGTTCTTTTGATAAAATATTTTTACTTATCTGTCTTAATTTAATAGTGTTCAATGCTTATTCTCAACAAGAAAAAATTCATAAAGAACGAGGGAATGAGTATTATTATGCAGCTAAGTATGAACTAGCTATTCAGGAGTATAGAAAATCTATATCAGTTAATAAATTGTATGCGCCATCTTATCATAATATTGGATTATGTTATGAAAATTTAAACCAAGCAGATAGTTCTATTTACTATTATTCAAAAGCCATAAAATTGGATTCCTTGAATGCAGGCTACTACATGTCAAGAGCAGAGATTTTTGAAACACAAGATGATGTCAATAAATTAATTGAGGACTCTAGAACAGTCATTTCTCTAACTAAAGATAGTTTGATGCTAGCAAGATCTTATCAATTAATTGGGCATAGGCGTATGGATCAAGAGGACTATACAACTTCATTTTTTCTTTTTGATTCAGCTTTAAGCTTCAATCCAAAGGGCACCTATCTCAAATACTTTCGTGGGGCAACTGCTCTTGAAATTAAAAAATACGAGATAGCATATGACGATTTTAGATCTGTTATTGAATCAGACCCTGATATGGAACCAGCATATGTTTTTTTGGGGAGGACTTTGATTAGGCTGAGGAGGCCTGAGGAAGCTATTGAAATATTAAATAGAGCAATTGATTTAGAACCGACAGATGCATTTGCATACTACTATCGAGGTTATGCAAAGTGGTATCTCAATAGGGAGGTAGAAGCTGATTCGGATATGAAAAAAGCAAATGAGTTGGGCTTGGATGCAAAGTTTTGGCCTAAGCCTGATTAAGTATTTGGCTGAATTTATGAAACGCCACCTACTCCTATGATGCCACGGGCAACCGGGTATCTAAACAACATAATGGACAAAGTAGCATCTACATCCGCGGTCGCTGAGCTTGTCGAAGTGTGACGCTTCCGACAATACCATGGCGCTCGATACCGAAGGGCAATTCACCCACGGTAACCGACTGTATGAGTACAGCAACCACCTCGGGAATGTATTGGCTGTCTCTACGGATAAAATGACAGCCGTTGGTGAACATGGCGAGCTGATTTCCGCCTCGAATTATTATCCTTTTGGGTTGAGGATTGGGGATCAATGGTCATTTAGTGCTACGGGTTAAAACCCGCAGCTATTACCAAATGT
>CANMKE010000070.1 GCA_947498325.1 uncultured Persicobacter sp. | reverse complement strand
GATTGGGAATTTCAAAAATATTAGATTGACCATAAATGGTTTTTGGCTTCTTATTTTCAAAGCAGAAAAACGAACAACAGCAAAAGGTGATTCAGCATTTTTTCAATTCAATTTAGCGGGACCATAAATGGTTTCAAGGCGCAGACTTTCAAACATTTTTTTCAACAATGGTGATCGCTAAACGTGAAAATTGGACGCACCTGACATCAATAAATCGGAACTTATATTTTATAATAAGTTATGTGAACAGAAAGTTGATTAGACTATCAGAACAAAACTCATCGATTCGATGAAATTAGGAACGATGAAAAGAGATAACACTATATATAGCGCACAGGGGTTTCGGTAGGCGATGAAACCTCAAATCCAAATCAGCCATCGCCCAAGTTTTGAATCGATTTAGCAGAGCAAATAAAACAGATTCAAAACTTGGGCTTGGAAATAAACCGCCAGCTTCGGAAAGATAAAAACCCCAGCGCACCATATACACACCGTTGTGCCACATTAAAAAATGACTGAGAAACTAAACGGACCACCAATTTCAGGAGAATATGAAGAAATCCTGTTTGACTTGCCAGGACCTTGGCGAGAACAGATTTGGCATTACGTAAAGTTTACAACAAAAGACGGACTTGAATGGGTTGGCGGCTTCAGAGAAAAGGACAACCACAATTTCATAGTCGCTGAATTGGAAAATAAAGGAATTGTATGTGTCGTTTCTGGCGGGCACGGGTATTTAGTTGACATTGAAAGAAAACAGAAAATCAAAGACCTTGAAACAGACACCATAATAGACCTGACAACTGACCAAGAAACCGACTCATTTTACATTTCGCGTTGGTGGGACTTAAAAATGGTTGACAAGGAATTTAATGAGATTGACATTCAAGTCCCTATCGACTGTGACGGAATTTTTTTCAAAGAAAAGGACGGGCGAGAACTGAAATTGGAAATTGAAGAAATTGGTTCAGAATTAATCAAAAACCAAGATTACTACGTGGACTTGGACGAAAGGGAAATAAAAAAACGTGGCACAACAACACCTATAAGCAAGCGGGCGGAAAGTGCTAAACGAAACGATAATACTTTTAACAAACTTTGGTCGCGGCTGACAGGCAAGTAGCTTTTAAAGCCCGCCTGCTCATAGCCAAACCGTTACCTGCAAGCTGAAAAAAGACACAAATGACAATGAACGAATATTACATAAAAGCTAGATTGTTTCCGACAATTTTGAGTTCGATTCCAATTCTCAGTTTATATTATTTTGGCTTTAGCGAAAAACTAATAGAGTTTATGACCTTTTTAGAGGGTTATAAGTGGGCTAGTGACATAACTCTATCAATTGCAATAATCTATTTTCTTGTGCAAATCAATCGACTAATTTCAAAAGAACTATTCCAGAATATATTCTTCAAAGAAGAATTAAATATGCCAACTACCAATTTTTTACTTAATTCAGACTCCACTTTGGCGAAATCAATAAAATCTCAAATAGTTCAAAAAATAGCTACTGACTTTAATATTCACTTACTAGATTCAAATGTTGAAAACGAGAACGAAGAAGAAGCCAGAAAAACTATTTCAAGTGCTGTTGCTCAAGTTAGAAATATGACTAGAGATAATTCAATGCTACTTCAGCACAATATTGAATATGGTTTCGTAAGAAATCTGATTGGCGGTAGTGTTTTAGCCGCTATAATTTCAATAATAAATATCTTTTTATTTCAATATACTTTTCCAAATCCATTTGCATTCAAACTTAATGTAGTCTTTCTAGGTGTTTACATTTTGCCAATCATTTTGAGTAAGTTTTTGATTAACAGATATGGCAAATACTACGCAAAGATTTTATTCGAACAATATTTAAAAAAATAGAGGAAAATGGATTTCAGTATCGATATGCTATCTCTTGGCAATGCAGATTGTAATATTATATGGACAAAGGCAGAAAACTCTGATTTTGTAACGATAATTGATGGTGGGAACCCAAAAGATGCAAAAACAATAATTGAGCATTATGAAACCTATATAATGCGAAACATCTCGTCAGACAGCCCAATATTAATTATCAACACTCACCCTCACTCTGACCATATTGGAGGATTAATAGATTTAGTTCATTACTTCAAAAACAAGATTGCACGGTTCTATTACAATGACCCAACCGACTACATAGAAGAAGCGAAAAGGAATGAGATTAGAACATTAAATGAATCTTATTTGTATTCTAATAAAAGAGTCCAAAAACTTAACGAATCATTAAAACAAGCTGATGATTTAAGCAATGTTCTTGACCAATACGGTATATCAAAACTTCCAGCATTTTCTGACAGCCAATTAGACCACAATTTATTTGAATTTGTAGGACCTTCAAAAGCATTTTATTTAGAACAACTTGGTTATTTTACAAACATTGATAACCTAAAAACATCAGGTTCTAATATTCAACCTGAAAGTGAAATCAATGAAGTTCAAGAAGGCTTAAATTCTTGTAATATAGTTGACGAAAAAAATGATGCTTCTGCAGAAAACTTGACATCTGTTTTAACAAAATTTGTTGATTCTAGTAATCGTAAATACTTGTTTACTGCAGATGCAGGAGTTGATTCTTTTGAATCAGCAGAAAGTAATGGTTATGATATAAGAGACTTACATATTTGCCAATTACCGCATCACGGAAGTAGAAGAAACATAAGTACCAATTGGATTAGCAATTTTAATCCTAAGCAATTTTGGGTTTCCGCAAATGGAAGTAAAAAGCATCCCAGAAAAGCTGTTATTAGTTGTATTAAGAAAAATCTACCAAATTGCAATACATACAGTACTCATAAAGGTGGAACGAAACACATTGATTCTAAATCCAATCTTTTCCCTGCGAGAAATTGGAGTTCAGCAGAACCAATATAAAAAGCCAGCAGGTAACAATGTATATAAAAAATAGGCGAAACAGTAATGAAATCAAGGCTTTTGGCTCGTATAAAACCTTGTGCTTAACCGAAAGTTCCGTGCTTCGTAATCGCCTACTTTTCATATACGAGACCGTTATCTCTGCTAAAAATAGCGGTCTATTTTGGTTGTCAGAATGATCATATGCTTGAATACTTTAAGGTAAAGT
>CANMKE010000069.1 GCA_947498325.1 uncultured Persicobacter sp. | reverse complement strand
GAATAACAAACTGGCGGCGACCTACTCTCCCACATGTGACTGCAGTACCATCGGCGCTAAGGGGCTTAACTTCTCTGTTCGGAATGGGAAGAGGTGTTCACCCTCGCAATAACCACCATTAGTTTCTTCAATATTTTTTAAGTTTAAGACATTATTGAGGAGCATTCCACTAAGGAATAAATTTGTCAGCCTTCTCAAAATTGCTGACCCATAGTATGGGGCAAAGCCCATACGAGAAAGTGTTCGGGCAATTAGTACTACTCAGCTATGACATCTCTGCCTTTACACTTGTAGCCTATCAACGTCATCGTCTATAACGACCCTTAAAGGAAATCTCATCTTGGAGCGAGTTTCGCGCTTAGATGCTTTCAGCGCTTATCTCATCCACACGTAGCTACTCAGCAATGCACCTGGCGGCACAACTGATACACCAGCGGTATGTCCATCCCGGTCCTCTCGTACTAAGGACAGGTCTCCTCAAATTTCCAACGCCCACCACAGATAGGGACCGAACTGTCTCACGACGTTCTGAACCCAGCTCGCGTGCCACTTTAATGGGCGAACAGCCCAACCCTTGGGACCTTCTCCAGCCCCAGGATGTGACGAGCCGACATCGAGGTGCCAAACCTCCCCGTCGATGTGAGCTCTTGGGGGAGATCAGCCTGTTATCCCCAGAGTACCTTTTATCCTTTGAGCGATGGCCCTTCCATGCGGAACCACCGGATCACTATACCCAACTTTCGTTCCTGCTCGGCTTGTAGGCCTCACAGTCAAGCACCCTTATGCTATTACACTCTGCGCACGGTTACCAAGCGTGCTGAGGGTACCTTTGGGAGCCTCCGTTACTCTTTTGGAGGCGACCACCCCAGTCAAACTACCCGCCATACAATGTCTCCTTTTGGGATTAGGCATCAGATAACCGAAGGGCGGTATTTCACCAATGACTAACCTACGCCTAGCGACGCAGGATCACAGTCTCCCGCCTATCCTACACATCAGTTACCCAATGTCAATGTAAAGCTGTAGTAAAGGTTCATGGGGTCTTTCCGTCCCGTGGCGGGTAAGCGGCATCTTCACCGCTACTACAATTTCACCGAGCTCATGGCTGAGACAGTATCCAGATCGTTGCACCATTCGTGCAGGTCGGAACTTACCCGACAAGGAATTTCGCTACCTTAGGACCGTTATAGTTACGGCCGCCGTTTACCGGGGCTTCATTTCAGCGCTTTGTCCGAAGACTAACGCCCCCACTTAACCTTCCGGCACCGGGCAGGTGTCAGGCTCTATACTTCATCTTTCGATTTTGCAGAGCCATGTGTTTTTGTTAAACAGTCGCCTGGATCTTTTCACTGCGGCTTCCTCTTACGAGGGAAGCACCCCTTCTCCCGAAGTTACAGGGTCATTTTGCCTAGTTCCTTAGCCATGAATCACTCGAGCGCCTCAGGATTCTCTCCTTGACTACCTGTGTCGGTTTACGGTACGGGTTGCTATACCATAAGCTTAGAAGTTTTTCTTGGAAGTCTGATTAGGTCCACTATCCACGCCACCGAAGTGTTGCGGTACTATCAAGTTCAGCAGGTCCGGTGGATTTACCTATCCGGTCCTATACCTACACTCTTTAACGAACTATTCCGTCAGTTCGCGGGACTTTCACTACTCCGTCACTCCATCGCTGATATAGCAAGTATTGGAATATTAACCAATTTGCCATCCACTACCCCTTTCGGGTTCGCGTTAGGACCCGACTAACCCTGATCCGATTAGCGTTGATCAGGAAACCTTAGTCTATCGGCGGGCAGGTTTCTCGCCTGCCTTATCGTTACTTATGCCTACATTTGCTTTTCTAAGCGCTCCAGCATGAGTGACCTCACACCTTCTCTGCCCTTAGAATGCTCCCCTACCCAATGTACAGATGTACATTGTCCTAGCTTCGGTGATACATTTGATGCCCGATTATTATCGATGCCCTGTCGCTCGACCAGTGAGCTGTTACGCACTCTTTAAAGGAATAGCTGCTTCCAAGCTAACCTCCTGGCTGTCTATGCAACTGGACCGCCTTAGTTCAACTTAATGTATACTTGGGGACCTTAGCTGAGGATCTGGGTTCTTTCCCTCTCGGACATGGACCTTAGCACCCATGCCCTCACTGCCGGTTATATCTGACGGCATTCGGAGTTCGTCAGGATTTGGTAGGATTTGACTCCCCCTAGTCCTATCGGTAGCTCTACCTCCGCCAGACTCAACCCGACGCTGCACCTAAATGCATTTCGGGGAGTACGAGCTATTTCCCAGTTTGATTGGCCTTTCACCCCTACCCACAGTTCATCCAAAAACTTTTCAACGTTAACTGGTTCGGTCCTCCAATGCGTGTTACCGCATCTTCAACCTGACCATGGGTAGATCACAAGGTTTCGCGTCTGCCCCCACTGACTGTATCGCCCTATTCAGACTCGCTTTCGCTCCGGCTCCGTCCCTTAAAGACTTAACCTTGCCAATGAGGAGCAACTCGTAGGCTCATTATGCAAAAGGCACGCCGTCACCCAACTAATGGGCTCCGACCGCTTGTAGGTGTGCGGTTTCAGGTACTATTTCACCCCGTTATTCACGGTACTTTTCACCTTTCCCTCACGGTACTTGTTCACTATCGGTCTCTTGGGAGTATTTAGCCTTACCAGATGGTGCTGGCAGATTCAAACGGAATTTCGCCGGTTCCGTCCTACTCAGGATACTGCTATCGCCAGTTCGCTTACCTGTACGGGGCTGTCACCCTATATTGCGCGCCTTCCCATGCGCTTCCAGTTCACTTACCTTAAAATGTTGCAGTCCTACAACCCCACTGCCGCCGTAACGACAGTGGTTTGGGCTAATCCGCGTTCGCTCGCCACTACTTGCGGAATCATTATTATTTTCTTTTCCTCCGGGTACTTAGATGTTTCAGTTCCCCGGGTTGGCCTCCTTACGGATGACAGGTCTTCAACCTGCCGAGTTGTCTCATTCGGAAATCTTCGGATTAATCTCGTATTTGCCAATACCCGAAGCTTATCGCAGCTTATCACGTCCTTCATCGCCTCCAAGAGCCAAGGCATCCCCCACACACCCTTAAATACTTTCTCGTATTTTTTGAGTATCAATCCAGTCCGAAAACTTTCATGATGCTATGTTTGATTCTTTTTTAATTTTCACCTTCCTCTGTGTAAACACAGATTCCAATGAACCTTAGCTTTTATTTGCTCTCTCAATATGTCAAAGAACTTCTGA
>CANMKE010000068.1 GCA_947498325.1 uncultured Persicobacter sp. | reverse complement strand
TTATTACAACTTGAAATTAAAAGTCCAATGGTCAGTATGAATGCTATTCTTGTCATTTTTCAAATTAGCCACAACGGTTTGAATATGGTGCGTTTGGCATTTCAATACTCCTATCTTTCAATTTACTACTATATTTCTTTAATGGTATTATCTTCATTTCTAGCACTATTCGCCAAATGCACTATATTTTTTTTTGTGCTTAGTTGTTTATTATCCAATCTGGTTTTTTTGTTTCATCACCTATCCATCCCCATTCTGAAAGAGTTTCAATAAATGATTCCTTATCATATTTATCATAGTATCGTGGACTTAAACCTGTCACTCCGTAATCATTTGTCATGTCAGCCATAATAACAGCTTCTTCATCAGATTTTCTATTTGTTATTAAAATCCCTTTCCCATTTCCAAAGTCAGGCAATAATCCAGTCACTTCATATTCTTCATTATTTAGTCCTGTAAACTTATATGGATGAATAAACCTAATTCCTAAGTCTTTCGATGCCTCAATCCACGCTTTCTCAGGTCTATTTTTCAAATCGCCTATTTTAGATTCTATTTTGCTAATGTCTTCAGTTGATTTGATTTCTTGAAACTCTGTCAATTCTGTAACTCCATTTTCATCGAAGCAATATTCTTCTATTCCCGCGAATGTATCTACAATCACTTTTACATTTCCACTCCATTCTTCGTATTCAAGTCGAAATGGGAATTTTTCTTTACTTATTATATCTAAAAACTCAAATAGTTTCATTATCAGTTCCTGTTTTTTTCAATTAAGCACAACGTTTCGCATAAGAGCAGTGGCGGATTTAAGACCACAGTCTTTTCCACCAAGACCGACTTTTATTATTAGTACTATCGTTTGACTTATCACTATTCCCGCCATTGCTTTTATGCATTGTTGGCAGCTGGCTTTTTTCATTATTCTCAAACTTGCTCAGTAATTCATCTTGTTCGTCTGGTTTGTCGTATGCATCAGCTTCGGTTAAGTGTCCGTCTTGGTTGCTAATCCGAGTCAGTTTTTTTCCTTGTCTGAATACCAATTGAAGTCCGTGTTCTTGTTCCCAGTCGCATTCACAGGTCAAATTGATATAAATGTTTCCATCTCTTCGATGCCTTCTGCTGACGTAAATGTCTTGCGGATAAATGAAACTCCATATGTCACTTTTGTCCTTGATGTCCCAAAGTGGCTTATCGGCTTCATCGTATTCAACTGCATTTAAGAAGTCCATACAATTTTTATAGGCAAATTCACTTAGTTCTAGTCTGTCATTCGCTTTCTTCTCTAAGAATGACTTTAAAGCTTGGTCAGCTTCTTTTATGAAATTCGGGTCGCTTTCAGGGACCAAGTCCATAAATGTGATTTTCTGTGTCTTATTGTCAAAAAACTGAATTTCAATTGGTTCACTTTGCCACCATTCATCAAACTGGTCGTTTTGGAAAAGAGTCCCAATTATTTCACTTGTAATAAACTTCTTTTCGTTTGATTCCCATTCGTTCTCAAATTCGGTCTTCGAGATTTCAAATTCACCAAATTCTTCTAAATCCAAATCTTGGTCGCCTAACATTCCGAATTCATCTTCGGTTTTTTTATCGCCATATTTGAGAACGATTCCGTTATCATATTTCTCAATCTGTCGTAATGGATAACCTGAATCATCAGTTTCAATAAAAAATGTAGAAGTACCCCAATTATCGTATTGGTCACCCCTTGTTTCGTTCCATTTTCTTTTGAAATATCTCATTCGTTATCGTTTTCGGCTTGCTGCCAACGGTGTGTATATGGTGCGCTGGGGATTTTATCCTTCCGAAGCTGGCGGTTTATTTCCAAGCCCAAGTTTTGAATCTGTTTTATTTGCTCTGCTAAATCGATTCAAAACTTGGGCGATGGCTAATCTGAATATGAGGTTTCATCACCCACCAAAACCCCTGTGCGCTATATATAGTGTTAGCACCTTTTTTCATTTCTAAAATTGAGGTGTTGGGAAATTCATAAACCACATCATAATCATTCCTGCAATTCCTCCCAAAAGCATTAGAGGGAAGAGTAATTTGATTTGTTTAGCTGTTACATTTGTGTTTCCGCTAAAACTTGATTTTTGCATTAGGCCTGGGTGAGTTTCGATAAATTCCGCACCATTTTTAAAGTATATCCATCTCATACCTAATGCCCAAAGCATGATTATCGACAAATGGAAGATTAACACCATTGGATTCATAGCTTTTGGGTTAAAGTATTCAAAAGTGCTTTGTGTTATTCCACTTAAGTTTCCAACCATCATAATAACCCAAGGAATATTGCCATAAATCATCAATCCCTTAAAGTATTTGTCATATCCTTTTTCTAATTCAGGATTTTGGGCGATATATTTCTTAGAGCGATATTTTAGAATTAGTCCGTTTGCAAAAGTTACCGCAATGAACATTATCCAAGTATGTTTAAATATTATTTCCATTTCTTCTAATTGGTGCTAACGCTTCGTATAAGAATAGTAGCCGAATGCGTGGCTCTTTCCTGTCAAGTTACATAAAAGATGAATCGGGCCACAGTCTTTGAATTTACGACTGTCTCGGCTATTATTTTTATACATTGTTGTGGTGTCGTTTTTTATTTCTGTCCGAGCCATACATTTCCTTTTTTAAATGAATACGATTCTATCGTATCTCCAATTGGCTCTTTAAACTTAGTCGTCCGATGTGGTTTTTTAAGCATTTTTGCATAATAACGCTTATCTTCCTCATAATCTGCAATTGATGCATATAAATCAGGACTCCCAGGTTCACGATTGTCAAAATGGTCTTCGTCAAGTCTATATTCCCATTCGAACTCACTAATTTGTTTTTCTAATTGTCCATAGTTTTTAGGAGATAATTTTATAGTAGAATCTGGTTTATAAAAAGTATTCTCATAAAAATCAATGTATTCTCCTATCGCACAAACCACATGAGAATTCGAAAATCTTGGGTCAAAAAGCCAAATCTTTAAATAGTATGGTTCTCCTAATTTATCAAGCGTGATTTTCCAAGAATCATAAATTTCAATCAATCCACTCGTAATTCGTTTTCTTGATTCTCTTTTCGGTTCAGGGATAATACTATTGGTCAATGCAAGTCCGCTCCATGGATGTACTCGAATTTTAGCGTAATCACGTTTATAGTCTTTTAGATAATCAAGATTTAAATGTTTGTGGTTATTAATCCACTTCTCAATATCATTCCAGCGTCTTTTATGTCCTCTTATTTTTCTGCTTCTCATTTAGTTTCTCGAATTTCGGTCCTGGTAAATGCACCACAACGTTTCGCAATATAAAACGGTTGGGTTTTCGGAGCTCGTTATTATCCACCGACAAGAATCCTGAAGCGAGAAC
>CANMKE010000067.1 GCA_947498325.1 uncultured Persicobacter sp. | reverse complement strand
AAAGCAAATAAAACAGATTCAAAACTTGGGCTTGGAAATAAACCGCCAGCTTCGGAAGGATAAGATCCCCAGCGCACCATATACACACCGTTGTACGCAATTTTGCAAGCACGTCAATCACATGACATCAAGCAGATAACCAATAAATGCTAATAGTTTATATTTAACAACTAGGAAGTGATTAAATAACGAAATAATGCAAAAACTGATTTCAACTAAAACACATAAATGCCATAATTTGATAAAGGGATGGATAATATTATCTGCATGTATAATTGCAATATTTATGACAAGTTGCACTTCTCTTAAAACGCTAGGACTTCAGGATTATCCGAATGACAATTTATCAAAGGACAGTTACGCTGACTTAAATGGATTATATTCAAATCGACATGATACGATTATTGGAGATTTAGTACATATGCCGGGTAGTGGTTTTGATGAACTTGAACGACAAACAATTTTAACCCAATTATTTTTAAATATTCCTGAGAGTTATTATAGAGATAATAATGGGATTATGATTGACCCAAATGAAAAATATGTACAGATTGATTTTAAAAAGAAGAGTAAAGCAATTGTAAGCTTTTATCACAAAGATAGTCTTGTGTTCTCAAAAAATATTAATGGGAAATTTAAGAATGGATACTTCTACTTGAGACCTAAGATTTTTGTAATTCCGATTGTACCACTTGTATTTGGATACAATTTTGAACGTACAAGGATTGGTAAATCGGGTAGTAATCTGTTGATTGACTATTCTGTAAATCGGTGGGGATTTGCTTTGGTAGCAGGCTCTTCTGATAAAGGATTTACATCATCGGTTTACAGGAAAAGAGAATAAAACTGCGTACAACAATGTATAAAAATAATAGCCAAAATAGCAGTAAATTCAAGGGTTGTAGCCCGCTTCAACTTTCTTGTAACTTGACAGGAAAGTGCCACGCAGTCGGCTACTATTCTTATACTCAACGTTGTGCATAATGTCCAAAAATGACGCAGGAGCTAACAGAAATAGAATTTAAGAGAACTTTTGGTAATGGAATGACCGACATTACTCAAATGGAAATTGACGAACCGATTGACATTTGGAGCTATGTAAAAGAGTTGGTTGAAAACCAAACCATTGACAATCTTGTACTCGAAAAAGAACTTGTCGAAAAAGTATATCGGAATGACTTAAAAACTTATGACCATATATTACTTCCGACTAATTCAAAAAATGTATTTATGACAATAATTGTAGACTTGAAAACCAAATCGATTTTTGGGCATAAATTATTGGATTTGAATAAAATGTATGGAAACTAACAAAGTGGAAATCTACATAACGGAATACAATAAATTGGAAAACAGAAATTTAGTCATTGATTCTGACCAACACTCAATTTGGGCTTATGTACTTGATTCCGAAAATAGAATTGAATTCGATGGATTCATATGCTCTCGTGGTACTTTGGTAGACACGAGTTCAAACGTAAAAGAATTTATCGAAAATGATTTTCAGCCACCTTTGACTAAAAACATTGCGAACGAATTTTCAATTCAGAGCGAAATAAAAAACGAAGACATAAAAATATTTTGGAATGATAATTTGATTCGGATCTTAATAAACGAAACGGAATTTTTAAAAATGGATACTTTAAATAAAAAATCCTACTCAAAAGCTGTTTCTGAATCTGGACCATATGGAATTCCACTAACCGAATAAAAACACTATGCACAACAATGGCTATAAGTAATTGCTTGTTCTCGCCTACCTCTGAAAATCCTCACGGATTTTCAGCTTGGTGTGTACTTGCAAAGTTAAGTGCTAACCCACGCAACTACTCATAGCCGAGACCGTTATAGGGCATTTAAAAAAACAACCAACATTTGAAGAGAAAACCATTATATATTGAAACCAAAATAAATTGTGATTTAGACAGTTTGTGGACAAAAACGCAAGAACCGTCATTGCATCAGGAATGGGATTTAAGGTTTTCCGAAATATCATACTTACCAAAAAACGAACCGACAGCCCCACAAAAGTTTCTTTACTCAACAAAAGTTGGATTTGGAATTAAGGTAAACGGTATCGGAGAAAGTGTTGCAACCAAAACCAAAGACAATGGGGAAAGCACATCAGTTTTAAAATTTTCATCAGACAGCCAAATTTCATTAATCAAACTAGGTTCAGGATATTGGAAATATGTTCCAGAAGCAGATGGAATAAAATTCTTTACAGGTTATGACTATAAAACACGTTGGGGACTTTTCGGAAATCTGATTGACAAATTAATTTTCAGACCATTAATGATTTGGGCAACTGCTTGGAGTTTTGACTGCTTGAAAAATTGGATTGAAAAAGGACTTCACCCAAAGCAAGCTATAAATGCTCAATTATCTGTTTTGCTTGTAAATTTAACATTGGGAATCATGTGGATTTATCAAGGACTAATTCCAAAAATACTTTTTACTGATACAGGAGAAATTGAAATATTGAGACAATCAGGATTGTTCAATGGATATGAAGAAAATATTTTGACCATTATAGGTATTGCAGAAATTGTTTTTGGAGTTGCATTGATTTTTATCCAAAGAAAAACGCTTCAGTATTTAAACATATTGGGATTGTGTCTTCTAACATTTGGAGCGATGTTTAGTGACTTGAAGATTTTCACACTTCCATTTAATCCATTTTCGTTAAACATTTCCATGATAGCTCTTTCGATAATAGCAATTTTGAATTTTAGCTATTTACCAAAGGCTTCTAATTGCATTACAAAACAGAAACAATGACATCAATATACCAACAAGTTTTAGGTTCAGACTTTGACAAACTTCATCCACAGATTCAAAAGCGTTTCGGCTTCAACAGCAATGACAAAATTGCTTCGGTTGGAAAAGGAGTTATGCAAAGTGTTTGGTATGGAAAATCATATACATTACCATTTCTGTATATTGGGACATGGAGAAACATTATGTTTCCGCAGAAAGGAAAAGATATTCCTTTTACAATTGAGAACTACGCTTACAAAGACAAATTTGGAAGAGAAACCGTTACTTGGGTTCGTAAATATCAATTTCCAAAGCGCATTCGCAGATTTGACGCAACAATGATTTACAGCGAGAAAAGAAAACGAATTGTAGACTATTTGGGGACACATCAACATCTTGCGGTTGACATTGAAATGACTGTTGCTGAAAACGGTGGAATAAAACTTCGGTCAGGAGAACAACGATTTTATGAAGGGTTTTTAGATTTTAAATTTCCAATGCTATTTTCAGGAGAGGCGAATGTCTGTGAGTGGTATGACGACAAAGAGCAAAAGTTTAAAATATCTGTTGTCGTGAGTAACAAAACTTGGGGGAAATTATTCGGCTATGAAGGAACATTTGAAACTGAATATAAAACAGTAAAATCAATTGCAGATATTCCTAAAGACGTTCTGCCATTAAGAGAAGAAATTAGAGAATAAAAGAAAACGCCCTATAACAATGTATATAAAAAATAGGCGAAATAGTAGTGAAATCAAGGCTTTTGGTACCTATCAAACCTTCTGCTAAACCGAAAGTTTGGTGCTTCGAAATCGCCTACTTTTCATATACTAACCGTTATCTCTGCTGAAAATAGCGGTCTATCTTGGTTATCAGAATGAGGATATACGTGAATACTTTAAGGTAAAGTGT
>CANMKE010000066.1 GCA_947498325.1 uncultured Persicobacter sp. | reverse complement strand
ATGAAATTAGGAACGATGAAAAGAGATAACACTATATATAGCGCACAGGGGTTTTGGTGGGTGATGAAACCTCAAATACAAATCAACCATCGCCCAAGTTTTGAATCGGTTTAGCTGAGAAAAGAAAACAGATTCAAAACTTGGGCTTGGAAATAAACCGCGAGCTTCGGAAGGATAAAATCCCCAGCGCACCATATACACACCGTTACCAGCAATTATAAAAATGAGACAGCATTATAACATAGAGTGGTTGACAGACAGATTCGAAAACGGATATTCTCTGAAATTTCTGTACTTCTGGGGACATACGAAAAAGCATGACCAAGATGTTGGGAATTTTTGTTTTAGCCAGTGGTTTGAAAGTTCGTTTATAGTCAATGGACTGACATATAAAACGACAGAACATTGGATGATGGCTCAAAAAGCAATGCTGTTTGACAATAAAGATATTTTTGAGAAAATAGTGAATTGTGAGAAACCTGGAGAAGCAAAGGAGCTTGGACGACAAGTAATCGGATTTGATGAAAATATTTGGAATGAAAACCGATTTGAGATTGTACGAATAGGAAATATTCACAAATTCAACCAAAATCGTGATTTAGGGGAATATCTTTTAAAGACAGGTAATCGAATTCTTGTTGAAGCAAGTCCTGTTGATACAATTTGGGGAATTGGATTGACTAAGGACAGCAACGAGATTGATAATATTTATGCTTGGCGAGGATTAAACTTGCTTGGATTTGTTCTTATGGAGACTCGTGATTTCTTAAATAATTTCGGCTTCTTTTCGGACTTAAAAAATGACTTAATTGCTCCATGGATTAAATACCCTGAAATTGATGACAAAGATATGTTTTGGAAAATGGGACAAGGAGAGCAATTTATGATTGAGTTTTCAGAGACTTATAACAGGATGACCGATAGAGAAAAAACTATATTTAGACTAACAAATCCAGAACCAATTGAATGGAAAGGGTTTTATGAATAGAAAAATAAAAGCTGGTAACAATGCATAAAAATAATAGCCGAAATCGTAGTGAATTCAAGGGTTGTGGCCCGCTTCAACTTTCTTGTAGCTTGACAGGCATGAAGCCCGCAATCGGCTACATATTCTTATGCGAAACGTTGGGCTTCATTGAAAAAACGACAGTGCAAATTGATACAGAATGATTAAAAGAAATATTTATATACTTTTTGCCTTGATTTTGACTTCTTGTGCAGATTTTCAAGATAAACCCTTAGATATGATTAAACTATATAAAACGATTGATAACGAACTCCATTATTGGGAAACATGGGATAATGAGAATAATTCCGCGACCATTCATTGGGGGAAAGTTGGTTTAAAAGGAGAATCAAAGACTGTGAAATCTGGATTGTTCTCGAATTTCCGGAAAGAAGTGCAAAAAGAGATTAACAATAGGATTAGTGAAGGTTACATCCAATTTGAGGATATGGATTTGACATTTATTGAGATTATTTATCCTATTGGAGGAATGGGAACAGAGGAGGATTTAAATAAAAGGCACGCATTAGAGAATAGGATGAACGAATTGCTTGGCTGGACTGGATTAGGTCATGTTGATGGTGGAAGCATTGGTAGTGGTACAATGGAAGTCGGATGCGAAGTTATTGATTTCAAAATTGCTAAAGAAGTGATTCAGCAAGACTTGAAAGATTCAGAATTTAAGGACTATAAGGAAATAAAGAAGTTAGAGTATGAAGCTGAATCATAAAAGACACTTGATGAATTATTAGATTTCGTGCCTAATGAGGTAATTAATCTGCACGTCGTAGCTTTAGAAAAGCTTGAAGAACGAATTTCGGCTGTTGGCACGATACATGCAAACACAATTGAAACGACAGAGGCATCTATTAGATTCATTCCTGATAATAAAACTCCTGAGAAAGAAGAGATTCTTTCATGGATTTGGACATTTAGACCTGATTTGGGAGACGAGATATTAAAGCATAATATTGAACCTGATTTTAAAAAGTTGATAGAATGCTATAGGACGGAAATAATGGATGACTTTTGGAAATATATGACAGCAGAATAAACAACGAAAGCCCAACAATATGTATAGTGCATAAGGGGGTCAGTGGTTTTCGAGCAGTATCACCCGCATTTATTTTGGGTGGTAACTTGACAGGTTTGAAGTCCGAAATCCCTTACGACACCATACATCGAACGTTATCTCTGCTGAAAATAGCGGTCTATCTTGGTTATCAGAATGAGGATATACGTGAATACTTTAAGGTAAAGTGTTAATAAATAGAAGTATAACAAGAGTTTGTCAAAATTAACTTAGCGTTGATTTGACAATTGGGGTGTCAGAAGGGTTGGGAATTTCAAAAATATTAGATCGACCATAAATGGTTTTGACTTCCGATTTTCAATGCAGAAAAACGAACAATGGCAAAACGTGATTCAGCATTTTTTCAATTCAATTTAGCGTGACCATAAATGGTTTCAAGTCGCAGACTTTCACACATTTTTTTCAACAACGGTGATCGCTAAACGTGAAAATTGGACGCACCTGACATCAATAAATAAGAGTTTATATTTTATAATAAGTTACGTGAACAGAAAGTTTATGAGACTAATAGAACGAAACTCATCGATTCGATGAAATTAGGAACGATGAAAAGAGATAACACTATATATAGCGCACAGGGGTTTCTCTGGGTGATGAAACCTTAAATTCAAATCAACCATCGCCCAAGTTTTGAATCGGTTTAGCAGAGCAAATATAACAGATTCAAAACTTGGGCTTGGAAATAAACCGCGAGCTTCGGAAGGATATAATCCCCAGCGCACCATACACACACCGTTGCCAGTAATAAAGATTAACACCCGAACTTGGAAGTAAAAATATGAAACATAAGCACTCAATAGGCTTTAGCCCAAAATATACGGAAGAAATTCAATCAGAAATTAAACCGCGAGTTTATATAGAAATTGCAAAAAAAGCATACAAGGAGTTAGATTGGGAACTTTTATATGAAAATGATTCTGAATTGAAAGGTGTTAAAAGAAATGATTTTGGGAGCGTAAAAGAAATAATCTCAGTTAAAATCACCGATAGAAATAGGATTCTGATTCAGAGTAAATCGGAAAATGAATTTTGGGACTTTGGAAATAACTCACGAAGAGTTAACATGTTAATTGAGACTACAAAAATAGAAATTAATAAGTTGACAACAGAAGAGCTTGATGAGATTGAAAAAGCAACAATCGCCAAAGATAATTGGGATGATTATGTTGTTCCTGAAACTTTATCTGCACCCAAAAAATACAGAGAACCTATCGTTACAATACCAATAATAGGATATTTTCTACTTTCAATTATTTTAGGGTATGTAATTTCATTTTTGTCAGTTTCGAGTGTTTATGTAATCGGACTATTTGAAGTTGTTGTAGGATTCATTCTTGCATATTCGTTGAGAGTATTTATGACGTTAAGTAATTATACACATTATAAAAATTTGTTGACTATTATCTTTATTTCAATAGTCTTGACATATTTCTCGAGTCAATATTTTCAATTTCTACATTTTAAAAAGGAATACTCCGATTTGACATTTATGATTTTTATGTCCGAAAGGTTAAAACATGGATTTATGTTTAAAGCACTTAATTTAGGCACAATTGGACTAATTGTATTCTGGATTGTTCAGGTAGGTTTGACTTTTCTAGTTGCATTTTTACAATGTTTCAAAGTAATTATGAATTACTCGGTTGACAGAGTACCAGATGATGTTATTAATTATGTGATGTTTCTAATGGCAAAAGACAAACAGGAGAGAGAAATTAAAACTGAACTAAGCAAAAAAGGTTGGAAAGCAGACCTTGAGCAAAATGTAGTTTTTGAAGCTATTGGATGGATTTATGAAGGACAACAATATAATCGAAACGTATAAATTACTACTGGCAACAAATTATAAACGTAATGCGGGGCGAAGTGATTACTATGAACGAAAGAGAAATAAACTGCGATAGCGGTTCATTGAAAGGGAAGTGCGTTAAATCCCGCACTACGCTTATAAGTGGCCGTTGTGCTTAATGTCGAAAAACCCAAAATGGAAGAACTGAAAAGAAAAATAAGGGAATTAATAATTGGATTTGAAAACGGAAATGAGTCTGCTGAAAAGACGGTAGAAAATATTAATGAATTATCGTCTTTAAAAATAGACGTGGACTTTCTGAGAAACTATTGGAGAAGTTCTGACTTAGAAAGTTTTGTTGAATTAATATCAACACCGGAAATCCAAAACTGGGCGGAAATTGACGATGAATATGCGGACAAATTAATTGCTGAAATTCTAAATAATTTGGATAATGATGCTTTGATTAATAGAAATTCAACAGCATTGGAAAAGCGATTTAAAAAGTCGACAGGAACGATATCGGATTGGATTTTTTATGATGATATTACTGACCGAATAAAAATTTTGGAATTATTAAAAACGAATACGACAATTCAACTCTAAAATGGACTGAATTGATGATGAATAAATAAAAACACTAAGCACAACAATGGCTATAAGTAATTGCTCGTTCTCGCCTATTTCTGAAAATCCTAGCGGATTTTCAGCTTGGTGTGTACTTGCAAAGTTAACCGCTAAACAACGCAACTACTCATAGCCTAGACCGTTGTGGCTAATTTGAAAAATGACAAGAGTAGCATTCATACTGACCATTGGACTTTTAATTTCAAGTTGTAATA
>CANMKE010000065.1 GCA_947498325.1 uncultured Persicobacter sp. | reverse complement strand
GATTGCCGATTGATCTCTATTCATGCCAATGCCGGCGGAGGCACCGGCTGGGAGATCTTCACCTCCAAAGGCGAAACCGCAAGCGACGCCTGGGCAACGCAGTTCATTCATCATGCCGAACGCCTATTGCCCTTTCCCGTCCGCAAAGACTACACCGACGGCGACCCTGATAAAGAAGCCGGCTTTTACCTGCTCAAACATTCACATTGTCCGGCGGTGCTAACGGAAAATCTATTTATGGATCGGGAGGAAGATTGCCGGTATTTGATGAGTAAGGAGGGGGTGAGGAAGGTGGTTGAGGTGCATTTGGGGGGAGTGGGGGGATGGAAAAAAAGAGGTTAGGAAAAATTTCCCTAACCTCTTTTTCGTTAAGCATCAAGCCTAAAAACTTTGTGGGATAGCCTCCTTGATATTTCACTTGGCTTAATAAACTTCATAATTAATTATTATTCTGATCTTCACGGATATTTACTCTCCATTAAAATATCTCCTGGTCAAAAAAACTTACCCTGAGCGCGCTGATCTGACGAGAAGCGGAGTAAGTGTGTTAGTTAGTTTTCGTTGTACCCAAACGTTCTACTCAATAATACCTCTTTCCACCAACTTTCCCTTTCAAGGATCACTTTATCGTCCGTAGTGGATTTAAAAATATCTAAGATAGAATACCTGAAATTCTCCTTGATATAGTTAAAGGTTAATTTCTGTAAGCCTACATTTCCTCCATGTCCTGTTTTCACATAGGCCTTCCAACGTCCGAGAATCATCTGTTCCCCGTAAGCTGATCCCACATAATTTTTACCGTTGGTTATGTCAGTGATTAAGTAAACCCCTTTTTGATTTTGTAAAGCAGTTATCCAATTATCCTTTTTTATTACTCGTCGGAGGCCTTGCCAACTCAAATTGACTTTGTCGTAACCTGGAAATAGATCGTTATCAAAAGTATCTGGTAAAATTTGGAGGATCTCGCATTCATCAATCACTGACTCTGCTCTCCTTAACATATTTTGATGTTTGTTTTTATACCGTATGATTAAACGCCCGAAAAATCGGCTATACTCTTCCAGGGTCTCATATTCATAGCCCATTCCCTTTAAAACATTCAAATCCTTAGTAACCTTCCCAACGTGGAATAACAGCCAGTGATCGGGTTCATTCATCCGAATAAAACCAAGGTTTATTTGTCCTTCTTTATAAGATTTATTTCGGTGGTAATTCCAATACTGCCCCTCCATTAAAGCTTCGAAATCAGCATTCTTGAAAAAATCAACAGGGTTCCAATTTCCCCTAAACATCAAGTTGAAGCGTATTTTAACATTGCTTAAGTCGTCAAACTGTAACAGTTCATTTAACAGTATGCGGTGTGTTGGTTCTTTCATCTAAAAAATAGGTTTAAAAACTTACCCTGAGCGCGCTGATCTGACCGGAAGCAGGGTAAGTGTGTTGATTAATTTGGCTTTTCAATCATTAAGATCAAACCTGCGGAAAAGCCTGCTTCACTAATTCTTCTGCTTTGGCAAATAATAGCATCTCCACCGTTGAAATATCAGAATTCAAATCTTTGGCAACGCCAGTCAAGATCGTAAGGTACTCCGAGTAAAATGATGACTCATCGGCTTTGTTCCATCTTTCCCTTTTGGCTTTGGACTTCACCAACTGGTTCCCCAAACTAACGGTATTATTTCGGCTACTCAAAATTGGGAATAACAATTTATTCGGTAAGTCCCGAACAATCTGATACAGTTTAGGGATATGGCTACTCGTGCATCAAAGATTGCATACTTGTTTTGGTCATGAAGGACAATCGCTTTTGACCAAGAAGCAATGCCTTTCTTTCCTTTTAGAATAAGCTCTTCGGCACTCTTGGTTAAGTATTCTGCCAAGGATGCTGAGCCATTTGTTTTTATTCCTCCCCAGTCAGAAATGTAGTATTTCGTGAGATCAGCTCGTTCTTCATCTGAAGAGGATGCCTGCCATTTCTGATTCAATTGAGATTTAAGAGCGATGTTTTTCGAATATTGGTTTCCTTCCGGCAAAACAACGCCCTCTGGAAGTATATCCTCATTGATCGTCCTCCAACTATACCAGTCGTTTGTTTCATCAATAAATTGCTTTGCGTATTCGGTTATTGCATGCCGTAATTGCACCATTTGTAATAGACTGTTTGTCTTAAAAAATTAAAAGTGTACTCTGAAAAGGTAATATAGGTAAATCAGCGATTTCATTCTCCCTTGCTGATTTATTTTTATTTACCAAAAATCAGAAGGGTAGGTGCACTGAAAGTGCATTCAATAAAAAAAGCAAACCGACAAAATGACGGTTTGCTCCTTTGGCTTAAAATTTAGCCTTCATCCATTGCTCAATTTCCTCAAGTGCCTTGCGCTTGGCTTCTGTATCAATGTCTTTATTAATGAAGTTTTCGAATTGCTTCGTCCATTTTGTTACGAAAGCATTGGCTACTTCTTCATCTGATTTTTGCTTGGCGGTTGCCTGTTTTTCGGCTTCAGAGATCTTTGCCCAACGTTCAATGGTTCGCTCTGAAACTCCTGCGAGGGTGGCTACAAACTTGGCTGTTTGCAAACCGTCATTTTGTCGGTTTGATCGGTCGCCTCCTCTTTTTCCTTTTTTCAGGTTATATATTTTCCCCCAGTGCTGTTTCATTTGAGCTGGGGTCATATTTCTTCTCGAAAGCTGATTATCGACCATCCACTGCACAATCTCCTCACGGTTAATTATGCCCTCGATATACGAAATACCGAAAGGTTTTCCGGTCTCCTGGGAAGCCCTAAAACGGTTATGACCATCAATCAAGTAGGTCTTATCTCCTTCCTTCCAACACAACAGATTCTCACGCACACCTTCCTTCTCAATACTTTTCACCAAGGATTCAAAAACTTCTCCTTCAAGTGGTGGTAAGAACTCTTTCAAATCCTGGTCCACTTCAAAAGGTGGGTTGTCTGCTGTATAAGTCGCATTTTGCTTCGGCACAATATTGCCAAGCATGGTACTGGTGTCCTTATTCTGATAAGCGACTTTTGACTTCTCTCGTGATTTCCTGAACTTCGATTCCTGCTTTGCCATTAGGCGCATGTTTTGTAATGGTGGAAAAAAGGGCATTGGCTTCTTCATAATCTTTTAGGTTACTCATTTGAGCACCCAAAATCATATCGCCATATTCCTCTCTCAATATTTCTTTGTATTCATTGTGAACTGTAATCGGGCGTACCAATGTCAAAATCATTCCGAGCATTTCGATGTTCGGATTTGAAGTGGCTTTGAGTTCCTCGTACACATTCATGATCGTATCGAAACCATCGGCAGAAAATTTCGATGGGGTAGAGGGTACGATCATGTGGGTCGAAGCATTCAAGGCATTTTGGGTAAGCCAACCAAGCGACGGTGGACAATCAATGATGATAAAATCAAAAGATTGTGGCAATTGTTGAATGACCTGGCGCACCTTGTAATAACCAGCGGCGGAGCCTGCGTAATGAGCTTCGAGCTTGGCGGTGGATAGCTTCGATGGAATACACCAAATCTGATCAAGTCCCTGATAGGCCGTATAGTTTTCGCCATCAACAATCATTTGATCCACCGACCGGAATTCATCATATTCGGACATCAAAATGGAGGTTGTATTGGCTTGTGGATCAAGGTCAATGACCAGTACCTTGTACTCTTTTGCCAAGGCTGATGCCAAGCCAATCGACAAGGTAGATTTCCCAACCCCTCCTTTGTGATTTACAATTGAAATAATTTTCATAATCTCTAATGATTTGGAATTCCCGCAAGGGATCTATTCTTTAATGGTTTTGTATCGTTGCTGAATCTTGAAAAGGAGGTGGGTAACGGTCCGCCCTCGTTTTATCGTCGAAAAATCGACCAGCAAATCTGTTTTTTTCAAAAGATCCAATACAGGTTTGATGACCGTTCTGTTCAGTTCTCCAAACCTTGGGTATTTATCGGAAAGGATCAATATTTCACGGAATTCTTCCAGTGTGATTTTGCGTTGGCCAAAATTCTCATGTTGCTTCAAAAGCTCATAGACCCGCATGGCATACATGTTCTTTTTCAGCAAAGTCAGGTAGCCATACTTGTATGCGGTAAAGTTTCCCTGCTCCTTGAGTTTAAGCAAAAAAGGGGTCATCTCCACATTGAACCGAAAACGAATCATGTTTGTACCATCTTCCCCTTCGATGTACTGAAACAACGGCACACCTTTCCATTTCTTTCCGACCTGAATCTTAATGGAGGCATCAACCAGCCCAAGCGCAGCCGTTTTTACATGGCTGTAATCCGTCTTGGATAGCTTCTCTTTTCCCAAAATCTGATTGATCGTGATCTCTGCATCAGCAAACTCACCAGCATTGTATTCTACTGTTGCCACACAAGCCGAAAAGACACAGTATTGCATGGCTGTAAGCGCAGCCTTGCCATTGATCATCTGATTGTTTTTGGTTACTCGCCGAGATAAAAAAAACTTCTCCTGTTGCTCCTGCATTTTATAATTCTTTGCTAATCAAATCATTAATTGTGAAAAAGTGTAGAGTTTTAATACTCGCTCCGAAAAAGTGCAGCGAGCGTGCTTAAATCCAATTAACGACAGACCAATATAGGCAAATTTTATCCCCGAACTACCGATTTGGTATTATTTTTCTACATCAAGGTATTAAATAACACCACGAAAGTATTATTTCACTACACCTAAGTATTAAAACGCTACACTTATAACTTTATACGACATTCGTTGGACCAACATTTGTCGTAGTAGTATTAAAACTCTACATCTAAGTATTCATTACGACCACTTAAGTATTAAAACTCTACATCCGAAGTATTAAAACTCTACATTTATAACGCTGTTGAAAATTGACTATCAAAGAGTTACGAGGCCCTAAATAGAATAAATTAATTTAAATTTTAAATAAATTATTATTAATAAGAACTCATTTAAAAAAATTTACCCTAACCGGTAAGTACAATACTCAAAAAAATGCCGGGATAAT
>CANMKE010000064.1 GCA_947498325.1 uncultured Persicobacter sp. | reverse complement strand
AACGTTTGTTTTGGCTTGGTGGCAAACCGAAAGTGAATTTCTTCGAATCTGCCCTACTGTCCATACACAGACCGTTGCAAGCAATTTATGAAACATATTAGCAGACATATGATTATTATTCTTTTATTGATTCTGAGTTCATGCGGAATTATAAAAGAACAACGGGAGCAGAAAAAGATTTTCATGGAGCTCTTATCACAGATGGAGTATTCAAGTGAAAAGGAACTTAAAGAACACTGGACAAGCCATAATAAACAGATAATTGATTTGAGAGATTTCTATAATGATATTGTTCCAAAAGACTTTGAGGTATACATAAATCAGGATAACGATTCAATTATTGATTTTTGGGTTTTTGAGCCATGTGATACCGCGCATCTTAATAGAATAGTTTGGTTTCAACAATGGAGTATAAACCCTTTTGACTATCAAGAAAAATCGTCTCCTTGGGACTCCTCATTTTTAGCTCCAAAAACAAATAATCTTGATTATATCCTTGATACTTTAAATTGGAATAAGAATACTTTCGTTGAGATTCGAGAGAAATTATATTCGGCTGGTTGTAACTCGATTCAAAATGGAGAACCTACAGAAATTGGATTTAAATTCAGCGGATACGGAAAATATTATTATATCTTATTTAAGAATCCTTTGAGAGAGGATGAAATCAAACACTACAATGATTCATGTACATTTAGATATTATAATGATACTGTTGTTTGGGGGTATAGAGGAGGTGCGATTGGCCCACAATGTTTCCCAGACAAATGATGAAATGATAAGATGTGAATAAAAACTGCTTGCAACAATGTGTATAGTGCATAAGGGGTTCGGAGGTTTTCGAGCAGTATCACCCGCAACAATTTTGGGTGGTAACTTGATAAGTTTGGAGTCCGCAATCCCTTACGACACCATACACTAAACGTTGTAACCCATTTAAGAAAGACTCTGCATGACAAAATACTTCATTCCAAATATTGACGCAAGAAAGAGCTTAGCTGACAAATTCAATCTAAAATATCACGACGATATGCAAGATTGGGAATATGAAGTAGCTGATATGAATCGACTCGCGGATTTTGAAAAGCATTATTTATTGTCCGACACAAATGATAAGGAAAAAGAATCATTAATGGAAATAATGCTTGACTCTCTAAACGATTCTTTAGAATTAAATGACCTTAAAATCTTTAATGATTTTGCACCAAGGATTCTTAAATACCTGAAAGAAAACAACCAAATTCAAGAAGGCACCATTTACTATTGGACAGAAGGCGATTTTTTGATTTCAAATAAGATTAAAACGACTATATAAAAATGAAAATAGAAATATTTGACTGGCTTAAAAATATCGAAAAGCAAGATGGAACACCTCCTGATTCTGTGATTGCATTCAATTTGGGATTAATGGAAAGTGACCAAGGTTATATGATGTATTTTGTAGGTGCATTTGAATATTCAGAGGACGATGATGATTGGGCATGTATTGAACCTCCGACAAAACCATACAGATATTTAAAACTTCCAGATAATATTCAAAACGAATCTTGGGAAACCATCCTTGACTTATGTAAAAAAGCATTAACAGAATTGGAATCGGATGGAACTTTAAACACGACTTTGATTAAAAATGCTAAAGCCATAACGACTGGATTTGATGACGGAGAATTAGTGAAAATCAGATAAAAACGGGTTACAACAATGTATATTCAAAATAGGCGTGACGGTAGTGAAATCAAGGGTTGTAGCCCGCTTCAACATCGTAACAGTTTGATAGGTTTGAAGCCCGCAATCGCCTACTTTGCATATACGCACCGTTATCTCTGCTAAAAATAGCGGTCTATTTTGGTTGTCAGAATGATCATATGCTTGAATACTTTAAGGTAAAGTGTTAATAAATAGAAGTATAACAAGAGTTTATCAAAATTAACTCAGCGTTGATTTGACAATTGCGGTGTCGCATGGATTGGGAATTTCAAAAAATATTAGATCGACCATAAATGGTTTTTGACTTCCGATTTTCAATGCAGAAAAACGAACAACAGCTAAACGTGATTCAGCATTTATTCAATTCAATTTAGCGTGACCATAAATGGTTTCAAGTCGCATCTTTCCAAATATTGTGGTGAGCAGGAGTGATCGCTAAACGTGAAAATTGGACGCACCTGACATCAATAAATAGGAGTTTATATTTTATAATAAGTTACGTGAACAGAAAGTTTATGAGACTAATAGAACGAAACTCATCGATTCGATGAAATTAGGAACGATGAAAAGAGATAACACTATATATAGCGCACAGGGGTTTTGGTGGGTGATGAAACCTCAAATTCAAATCAACCATCGCCCAAGTTTTGAATCGGTTTAGCAGAGCAAATATAACAGATTCAAAACTTGGGCTTGGAAATAAACCGCGAGCTTCGGAAGGATATAATCCCCAGCGCACCATATACACACCGTTGTAACCAATGAGCGAAAAAAATAATGAGTAAAGAAGATTGGTATAGAAATACAAAATGGAACGAACAAATTGAATCTGAATTTGAAGCTCGTTTAAAACGTTCTCGTGGGAATTACCACAAAGCTCAATATTTAAGAATTCAGGCTAGTTATTTATTGGACTCTGACATAAAAACTCTTCAAGAAAAGGGTATAGAATATATGGAAAGAGTTATTAGCGATTACCCTGAAGAAAAATCAAGCACTATTTTCGGAAATGAGCAATTAGGAGATTACTACCTAAAGAATAATTCTTACAATAAAGCAGAAAAACACTTTCGAATTGTAGTTGAACATTATTACTCAAAAAATAGAAGCGGGACAACTGGACTAGCTGATTTGAAATTATGTCAAGTAATTCTTGAATCAGAGCAATCGGAAAAATATGACGATGCTTATGAAATAGCGACTGTAAAATTTGATAAAACTGGTGGAGACTTAATGATGAATAGTGACAAATACTATTATGCTGACTTAATGGCTAATTTATGTCACAAATTGGACAGAAAAGAAGAAGCCTCTGAATTCGCTATTTCTGCATTAGAACTATCAAAAATTACTGAACCTCAATTTAATCGACATAAAACTGTAGGATTAATTAAAGCTAAATCTGAACAGCTAAACAGATTAGAAAGAATAAAAGAAAAGAAATCACTGGTTACAACAACAGCTATAAATAATAGCGGTTTAGGTGCCAAATTGAAAAATATATTTAAAAAATAAAGGTTTAAGTATTCTGAAAAGTAGGTGCATATAAATCCGCTACTATTCATAGCTAAACCGTTGCCAGCAATTAAGACAAACAGACAATGCCTAAGATAAAGTTGAATAAGATTGATATTGAGCGTTGGAGATTTATTTTATATGAAACTCCCGATAATAAATGGATTGCGAGTTTTTCTTATTCACCACAAAGCTTTATTGACTTATCTATGCTCATCGAATTGACAGATTACGAAAAATTCCAAGCAGAATCTGATAGGCAATTTCTGATTGATTTGGCAGATAAAGTAAGAAATAGCTATAAGGAATTTCTTGGCAGAGCAATTGATAGGGATAATTTTTTATTTGATTAATTAAAACAAGTACAGATATAGATAATTATGGTTTCCAGTATAATTAGACTGATAAATTCGATAATCAGAATTAAACGAATATCTGATAGAAAAATTAATTTAAAAAAATCAGAAAATGATTTATTTGCAATTTATTTAGATGATTATTCTAATAATCCCGATTTGTTTAGATTATTTCTAGCCCAAAACAATCTAAAACCTGAGTTGAAAATTTCTGAGTATAACAAAATAATTAGCTTATTCATAAATAGTGGTGCAAAGAATACTGATGATTTATATGTAATTGGCAAACTAAAATATGACTGGATTGATGAGTTAAATTATAAAAGAATTCTCTCGCAAATTATGAAGCATGCAGACAAAAAAAGTATGAGTATAAAGGATGTTGTCCCAACAGATAGTTGGAAGTTGATTTATACATTTGATAACGGAGAAAATAGAATTCTTGATTACAAGGATTTAGATGATAAATATGGTTTCTTGGCATATCCGAATCAATTAAAATCATTTTCTTTTAGCACAGAATGTGTAACTTGGAAAAATGGGATAACATTAGATGTGGAAACTATTATTTCACATTCAAGTAAAGTCGAGAAAGAAGATGTTGATAATATGAATATAACAATCGGCCAAAAGAATCAAGCCCCAACAGACCAAGATTCAAGACATCATGTTTATTTCGTATCATTGTATCCGTTTAATGCAAATCCGATAACAATAGGCGAATCAATTGGGGGTGGACATGGTGAGAGAGGTGGTTGTTCTAGCTTTACATTTGAAAAATTAAAAGGGATTAAAGATTGGAAGAATCATTTTAAGAAATCTGGTTGTGATTGGGCGATAGAACCAATAGATAAAGATAGTTGGGATTCTCAGGATATTATAAATAATCTATTGATAGAAATTAGAAATCGGAGTGAATTTAATAAATAACTGCTGGCAACAATGTATATACAAAATAGGCGAGATAGTAGTAAATTCAAATGTTGTAGCCCGCTTCAAAATTGTATCGGTTTGATAAGTTTGAGGCACGCAATCGCCTACTTTGCATATACTAAACGTTAGCCTTAATTTAATGAAGCCGATGTGCATGACATGAAACCTGATTGAAAAACTATTATTGAATACAAATGGCTAGATATTTAAAAGACTTAAGTATACATATTGGACACGGACAGAATCTGCCAGAAGGATTATCACAAAAGGATTTTAACTTGACTACACATACTGTTCAGGATATTTTCTGCTACTTGATTCCTTCTAAGTTTGAATTTGGGGAAATTTTAAAACTAAACATTGACATAAAAGGGATTGGGGAAAAACCTGATGATACAAAGAATTATGGAGGTTATGTCAACTATTCATTCACCGATTTTGACTTCTATAAATACTTTGAACTACCTAAGGATAGACAAAATGATTTGATTCTTCATGTTTTAAAAACAACGATTGAAAAAATACCTGTTTCGATTCAAGAAAATAAGACAAAGGCTTTTGAGATTATTGACCAAATCATAGACATGAATTATGATTACTCTTTTGACAGCAAAAAACTGAGTAAATTTAATAAGTCAAGAAATCTTAAAGCGATATTGACCTTTAGGGTAAATGATGACGGACAAAACGCATATTTAAAAATAATTGACAAGAAAGGTGTTGAGTATTACAATGATTTCTTATTAAAAAATACGGTATATGACTTTTATAACAATCTTTATAAGGCAAAGTGGATTGATAATTCATTTCAAATATTGAATAGAGATGGAAAAGTCTTTAAAGAAATTGTAATAAAAAACTAAGGCTAACAATGTATAAAAAACATAAGTGGTTCAGTGGTTTACGAAGCTTTCGAGCATTTAATCAGCTCCGCCAAATCTGCGATTTGACGGTTTGTTTTGAAACTTTAAATTTGTGTCAAAACGCAAATTTGGCTCAGTGCAACTTGACAGGTAAGTACTTCGAAATCATTTACGTTTCTTATACTTAACGTTATCTCTGCTAAAAATAGCGGTCTATCTTGGTTATCAGTATGAAGATATGTGTGAATACTTTAAGGTAAAGTGT
>CANMKE010000063.1 GCA_947498325.1 uncultured Persicobacter sp. | reverse complement strand
GGTTGAATGACGGTTTGGACACTCAAATTTAACCTTTTTTCTGGAATCGCTTTTTTTGTGAATTTTCGACAGGCTAGCCATAATCGTCACCAACAGACCAATTAATTTCGCTCCTACCATAGTAGGCAAAAAGTATTAGGAGCAAGCCCGTCATAAGGCTAATGTACTTCTTCATAAAATATTAGGTTGAGTATCTACGAATATAAAAAATAGATATAAAAACAACCAAATATATAAATGCAATAGTCTATTTTAGATTTATTATAAACACAAAAAAAGCCATCACTCAAACGCGTGACGGCTATTATTAAGCGGTACACAATAATCTCAAAGGGGGGATTACATGGTCAAAGTGACTGGTGATCGGCAAATGCCCAGTCACAATCCACCGATCACTGGCCACATTTGTGCCCCCCTCAGATTAATTATTTAGTGCTTAAATTATTGTTTATGAAAATCTAAAAATTCAGCCCCTCGACCTCTCTTGTTCCAATCTCTGCAATAGCTGCAACAGATGCTTCTACCGACTGATGCACAATGATTTTGAAATAACGTGCTTTTTGGGCTGAGAAATCCACGATTTGATTCTCCGTCGAAACCAGCCAATCACCATGATCGATCACCGTTTTCCATGCTTCATTATCCGTACTTACCAAGAAGGAATACTCACTGATCCGTCCTTCTGCCTCGTCCTGACGAGGGGTATAGTGCAATTGATCGATGGTTTTTACTTTACCCATATCTACGGTCAAAAAATGGTCTTCTTCATTATTTTTGGGCTTACTGCTCCAATAGGTTCCCGCAAGACCATCGATCGCCGAATGACCTTTATACCACCATCTTTCACTGCTGCAGGCAATTGTTTTCCAGTTGCTTTTATTTTGCTCAAACCCTTCTTTCACCAATGGGCTCTTTTTTCCTTTTTTATATTGAGCATAAACACTGACCATACCTCCATTATTCAAAAGGAAAGGTTGCTGATATTTAATAAATTTACCCGCATCACCTGACTTATAGTACAATGCCGTTGCTCCCGAAGCAGAGAGGCTCACCATACCTTCAGCATCTCTTTTGATTGTTGGAAAGCTTTCGTTGAATACTGCTTTTTCATTGATAGGAGATGATTTTGCCAACTCACCACCCGTTGAAACCTTTAGATCTGCAGGTTTAAACGACCAACTAAATTGATAGGACTTATCATTGACCAAATATTGCTCTGCAACATGAGGACCGCAAGCTCCTGTACCCAAACCAGCTACCAAATAATCTACATTCAGACTTACAAAGTCGGATTTGTGCAATTCATTTTGGTGTCTTGCCTCGTCAATATTCTTGTCTGAATAAGGGTACGCACTGAAATTAAATGTGGTATCGGACTGCACCATAAAACCAACACCTTCCTGATCATAAACACACAACCAATCGGTTTGACTGCGGTTAGCTATATCCTGAGGTACGACCACGTTAACATCGTACAACAGATCAATCGGCAGCTGATAATGCCCGCGTTTTCCGGCCTCATGACGGTCCCAATAAGTGGCCATCGGCCCCTTGCCCATCCATTGGGCTTCACTGATTGACGATTGCAATTTTGATTGATAACCAATCTTGGCAACGGCTTTCAACTTTTGTGGTAAATTCACATCCGCCGACATCACCACTGCCCCACTTCCATCAATGGTATAGCGTTGCATCGCGTTGATGTAAGTATGTTTGTCTTCATTATAAATCATCAGTGGCATTTCAATCACCACCTTCGAAGCTGATTTTTGCACACTGATTTCACCCATTACTTTCTGAGAAAGCGCATTGATGCCAAAGCTCTTCCAAACCTTGGTACCGTTGGCATCGCTGATATCATTCTCAGTTGCCGGACGATAAAAATTCAACTTAGGGCCTTGAACAAACATCTCTTTTCCTTTTAACAAATAGCTACTGATCATTCCATGCTCAGCATCAATCAATAACTTGAATTGCGGACCAACAACAGTAATCTGCTCGCTCGTCTGCTTAACCTCCACGCTTTTATCGGACGAGGCTTTAGCCACAACAGGCTCCGAAAGCACGAATTGTGCCCACGCTAACTCAATGCCTTTTTCAAGCAAGCCTTTTCGTTTCTTGGTTTTAAAAGAAAAAGTTAGGGTACTTAATTCCTCATGACTTGCCTTTAATGCCTCAGCCGGCAACTGCACTACCGCCTTTTGCTGACCAGCAATATTCAAATCGAGCTTTCCTCTTTTTTGAATTGAACCACCATAAGACAACTGCCATTCCACATCCAAATCCGACAGATTGGTAAACAGGTATTGATTTTTCACCTCAAAGGTTCCCTTCTTTAAATCTACCGCAGCTACTTTAACCTCTTGATAAACTTTTTTCAACTCATCCAAATGAGGGTTTGGCTTACGGTCCGGATTCACCAAACCATTCAAACAAAAAGAATTATCCGAAGGCATATGGGTTCCATAATCACCTCCAAAGGTAAAATACTCACGTCCACTTTCATCCATTTCACGAAGTCCTTGATCGACCCAGTCCCAGATACAACCACCCTGCAGACTTGGATATTTTTCAATCGCATCCCAATAATCCTGCAGACTTCCCAAAGAATTACCCATCGCATGCGCATATTCACACTGAATCAACGGACGCCTTGGGTTCGTTTCAGCATAGGCAATCATTTGATCAATGCTCGCATACATCGGGCAGAAAATATCGGTATTCGAATTTTTCTCCGCTCGCTCATATTGCACCGGACGGGTGGAATCATTTTCCTTTAGCCATTGGTAGGTGCGCTGAAAGTTAATACCATCACCGGCCTCATTCCCCAAAGACCAAGTAACGATACAAGGGTAATTTTTGTCGCGCTCAAACATGCGAACTGTCCGATCCATATGCGCCCCCATCCAAGTAGAATCCTTGGCCAAACTTTCAGGACCATAACCCATCCCGTGAGATTCGATATTGGCCTCATCAATCACATACAATCCATACTGATCACAAAGTTGATAGAAGATAGGATCGGTAGGATAATGGGAAGTTCGTACCGTATTGATGTTATTTTCTTTCATCAAGCGGATATCTTCAAGCATAGACGCCCTACTGATCACGTGTCCGTGGTCAGGGTCGTGTTCGTGGCGGTTCACCCCTTTGATCGTAACCACTTTGCCATTGATTCTAAAAAGACCATCCTTCACCTCAGCGATACGGAAACCTACTTTTTGATGTGTGCTTTCGATGATTTTCCCTTTACGATCCACTAAGCTGATCACCAAATCATACAATTGTGGATCTTCGGCAGACCACTGTCTGACATTCACCAATTCACCTTCAAACTGCGCTTCAAACTGAGGTGCTTTTCCTTGAATTTTTTTATTGAAAGCCAATACTTCTTGTTGCTGATCATCCAACAAACGGGCTTTCAACTCAAGATTTGCAAACTTCTTGAGTTGCTTGTTTTTCATATCAACCTTCAAGTTGAATAATCCATTTTTATATTGATCATCCAAGATGGAAGTAACACGAAAATCTTCGATGTACGTTTTTGGGCGTGCATGTAAAAAGACAGCTCTTTCGATACCACTGATGCGCCAAAAGTCCTGACATTCCAAATAACTGCCATCCGACCAACGATAGACCTCGGCTGAAATGTTATTTTCTCCGCCCTTCAGGTATGAAGTAATGTTAAACTCAGCGGGTAATTTAGATCCCTGACTGTATCCTACTTTCTGACCGTTCACCCATAGGTAAAAAGCAGATTTGACTGCCCCGAAATGCACAAAGATCTCTTTGTCATTGAAATTTTCAGGCAAAGTGAAGGTACGGCGGTAAGACCCAACCGGGTTGTAGCCTTCAGGGATATATGGTGGGTTTGGCTCCTGTTTCGCTATCTTCGCAAAAGGATATGAAGTATTGACATAGATCGCCGTGTCATATCCTTCCAACTCCCAATTGGCTGGCACCTTAATTTTATCCCATTGAGAAACATCAAAATCGCTCTGATAGAAATCCCTGGGGCGATCTTCAGGTGTTTTGGATAAATTGAATGACCACAAACCGTTAAGGCTCATGTAATTTGGACTTTGTTGTGGCTGATCATTCAGCGCATCCCGCTCATTGGTATAACTGTAAAAAGTCGCGTAGGCTTTTTCTTTGTTGATACCAAAAACAGCTTGATTCTCCCAATCAGGCCGAGCTTGTGCGAAGGTGGTTCCCCAAAAAAAAAGGGACAAAAGGGTTAAAAAATATTGCTTCATTTAGTACATGAATTTATATATAGATATGATTTACAATTAAACAATAAGCTTACATTTCAGCTGAGTGATGAGTGATTGGTTTAATCAAACCGTCAGGCAAATATTCAATCGGCTGAAAACAGACAGATCTTCTCCATTTAACAAATTTTCGGCCAGCATTGTCATTAGTTATTCTGCTCAGGGACAAATCACTTGTATGATAAAAAAGATACCATTGGCCTTTATACTCAACAATCGAATGATGATTGGTACCACTGTTCACCTCATCCAATAACTCACCTCTAAATTCAAAAGGACCTGTCGGGCGATCAGAAGTTGCGTAATACAATTTTCCATGACCTGAATAGGAGAAATAATACACCCCATCTTTTTCGTGCATCCAAGAAGCCTCAAAGAAATCAGGCAAGTCTTCGATAACATGAATTTTCCCCTTGTGAGAAGTCATGTCGTCATTCAACTCTACAATGTTAAGTGCATTTTGCCCGACATACAGATAGGCTTTACCATCCTTATCAATGAACGGACAAGGGTCGATAAAATCCCGATTGCATACCACCCCAGGGTCGGAAATGGACAATAATGGTTTTCCCAAGGCGTCTTTGTATGGCCCCGTTGGGGAGTTGGCTACCGCTACGCCAATATGTTTCTGATCCGTCGGGAAATAAAAATAATATTTACCCTCTTTTTCAATACAATCAGGTGCCCATGCATATTTCTGAGCCCATTTAATATCATGAATACTAAGCACCTTTCCCCCATTATGCCATTGCCTCAAATCAGTGGTCCAATACACATAATAATCCTCCATATCCCACCACTGCGCCTGATCTCGATCATGGCTTGGAAACACATACAGGGTGTCATTGAACACACGTGCTGATGGGTCCGCCGTGTACATATCAGTAAAAATAGGTGCCTGTGCCCAACTTTTACTCAGCAAACTGACCACAAAAAAAACGGAGATAAATAATTTTTCATTCTTCATTGGATGATGTTAAAATATGGGAAAAATAATGTCACATATACTCTTAAAGATATATATACTTATAACCCTTTTTACAGCATAAACCCTATATAAGGCGATAAAATTTAAAAAAGTCAATCACTAAACACCAGCATGCAAGCAAATATAAGCATCATAACACATTGACTTACATTAATATCTTAATAATATTTACCAAATAGGTTCGCTTATTTATCAGGCACCTCCTCTTTTTTCTTTGACCAAGCTGTCGGAAATTTTGCACCTACCGTACTGTCGTTGCATGCAACGTCCCTACAACAGTAGAAATCAAAGTGCTGATTAATCTGACTCTACACTAGCCTGTCGAAAATTCACAAAAAAAGCGATTCCAGAAAAAAGGTTAAATTTGAGTGTCCAAACCGTCATTCAACC
>CANMKE010000062.1 GCA_947498325.1 uncultured Persicobacter sp. | reverse complement strand
TATGGACAAAGAAAAACCCAATAGTTATCGCTATTGGGCCCCAAAACTTAACCTACTTATGACTCCTGAAAATGCATTAGGTCTTGCGACCTTCTTTTGCCTTTCACTTATAACAGTGCAGCCACCAACCAATATCCGCAGTGCGAAATGCACTTTTTTGAAAGATAAAATCAATCGGTGATTAGCCCGCCGATCACCCATCGCATTCACTACCAAAAAGCCGACAGAATATCGCCGAAAGAGCATTATGTTAAACATGGTGACTTTAAGAAGTACGGTTGATTCTATTCGCTACAAATCATGTTCATTCCAATGGCTATTTCTAAAAGTAAGTTTTTTCAGCTCTTCTAATCGTCTTACCTGTTCTATTCATTATGGCCTTCCACATCCTTAAAACCACTATTTTCCTCTTGTCATCAACCATATTCAGCACTCCTTCGGACCTTTAAAAGTAAGTTTTTTCAGCTTGACAGCATCAATCATTAAAATCCCCCCCCTTATAAGAGCCTCATTTCGATACTGTATTCTTTCTAATTTACAATTAGGCTTATTGGTCTATGACTTATTCCTCCTGATTATTTTTCTTATTTTTCTATTTTAGAGGGTCGCAATATCCTAATAATCAATTTGTTACAAGGCCTAAAAGTACCTTTTATCGGGTGTAGAGTACCTTTTATCGGGCGAAGAGTACCTTTTATCGGGTAATAGTACCATGTTATTTTTTTGAATAGGTACTAATTATTGTTACATTGCAGAGATATAAAATTGATTGATTATGTCTAAGTCCATACCCCAAAAAGAAATCCGACAACATAATAAGTTCTCTGAAAGCATCGTCAGAAAGAGCGCCCTATCGAAGAACATTGTTTACCTCCTTCTAAATCAACTTTCGCCTAATGATCCTAATGAAAAGTTCTATACCTTTTCCTATGCTGATCTCAGCGAAAAGATCGGAACGAAGGTTACTCGTGAAAATATGAACAGTGCCTGTGAGTTACTGATGAAACCTATTACAATCAAAGAATGGGAAGGAACAACAGATTGGAAAACGGTGTTTTTTACTGATGCAAGGTACAATGATGGTTTACTCCAGCTGAAAATCAATCCGACTTGCAGGCCTTTCTTCTTTGACTTGAAAGAGCAGTTCACTTCCTACAGTCTCAATACCGCTATTGCCCTCAAGAGTAAGTATTCTAAACAGGTCTATGAGTTATTGATGCAATGGAAAATGAAAGGGGGATGTACTTATGACAAAGATGAACTGTGCAAAATACTCGGAGTGCCAAAAGTTACTCAAGCCTCTTGGACTCGACTTTGCGAGAAGGTTCTTGATGTTGCCCAGAGGGAGATTAACGAAGTTGCTGACATCAAAATGAAGTATGAAGGCATCAAGAGAGGAAGAGGTTACAAGAAGGTCAAGTTTACCTTTACCAAACAAAAGGAACGAGCGCAAGACAAGGCCCTGACAGGTGAAGAGTGGCTGAGAATAGAAGAAGCGATTCAATCCAAAGAGCTCTTGAATGAACTGATCCGATTCATTCCAATCATGATCAAGGACCTTTCTCGATTCATGAAAATCAAGAATGAGAAGTTCATCAAGCGGGCATTTACTCAAGCCTTTTTGCTTCAATACGCCAACTTCGACTGTGGATTTAAGGAGGAGTTTGACTTCAATATCGATGCTTACAAACCCATCCTGACGAACTGATCACCTACCGCCAAAAGCAACATCATCCCGCCCCCTTCAAGCTGTGAAATCAAATGGAAACTCCCCTTTTGATTTCACACCTTTTGACCCGTCATTTCATCCTCTGAAAACCACCCTTGAACCGCCGCCTGAAACCACCGAACGGCCACCATAACACAAAGCCTCAACCAGGGGGTGGCTGAGGCTTTTCCTGAACAGCATTCCCTTTGGGCTTACTGCTCACCATACAATCCGTCGGTCAGGGAGCAACAACATGAAGCGTCTTGTCGGCCACCTGTTCACCGTCAATATAAGTCACCATTCGCCATGGCCCAATCTTGTCTTCCGTCGTAGGACCAAACACACTATCGCCCAAATAGAAGGTGTATTCATTCTTGTTGATCGGCACCTCGCCCGTAAACGGAGGCCTGACTTTCCCTTCTTCATCCCGAACTCCTGGGTGATCGATACGGAAGGTTATCCGCTTGCCTTTGCCTTTGCCAATCTGCAATACATAGCCAAACTCCTGGTCGAGTATTGCTGGAATACGGTCGGTCAGGACTTCAAAATCAGGAATCCCTTGCTGGTCCCGATCCCATTCCGCATACATGCCATAACTGATCATCTTTACTTCCGCCTTTGTTTTCTTTCTTGCCATCTGCTGTTCGGTTGAATAACTGACTGCTGAATACCCACTAAATCCTTATCGCCTTACTGATTTAAAGATCAAGGGCATAAGCACACCGATCTAAAGTGATCATATCATGCTTTTTTCGAGGTATTCCCGTCTGATTTGATTTCAATTCTACACAAAATAAAACTCCATGAATTTCCGTAAATTGCAGGTTCAAATACATTCGCTCGCAAAAACGGATCATGGAAGAGACCATCAAGTTAATCAAGAAAAGCCTCAAACAGCAAGGCTTCACCAAACAGCTCGTCAATCGTACCCTGAAGGAAATCATCGATGACAAAGGAGCCATCAAGAAGCCTGAGGACCTCGACCCTGAGATCCTGTCTGAGATTCAGAACTTGGAGAAGGAAGCACAGAACACTTTCAAAACCGCTTTCGAAGGCGACCGAAAGGAACTCATCCTGTTCGCCCACTTTGTATCTGCCCTTTTGCTGGAGAAAGACAAAGGGGTTATCCGTACTGGCCATGAACTCTGGAAGGTCATTAACCGCCGACAGTTCTCCGATGATCAACTGACCCAGCTATTGCGAGAGGTGGACAGTGCCAACAAGAACAGCTTTGGCCTCAGCCGACAGTTCGACCAGCTGATTCTCGAAAACGAGCAGCTTTCCAAAGCTGGAGGACAGCCAAAGGTGATCGACCTTCACCCGGAAATAGAGCAGAAATTACCAGGAAACTTCAGTACCGAAATTACCCGTGATTTCTCCGAGAATGAGATCAAATCCCTGCATGCGATCATTGGGCTTTTCAACCAGGCCAAACAGGAGGATCGCATGACCCACATCAAAGAATATGACGAGTGGACGCTGGAGTTTGAGATGAGCCATTACTATGAGCTTTTCGGATTGCCCAAGAAGGAGGAGAAAGACGGCTACACCCGATTCGATACCCGTGGGCAAAACCGTGCAAGGGCTGGACTTGTGGAGCTGTCGAACCGAAAGTTCATTATCCCTGAAGAGTATGACAAAGGGGATGTGCATGTGAAGAAGATCAAGATCCGTTCCCTGATCGACATCAAGGAGATCTCTGAACATACCCACCACAAGGGGAAGTCTTATCAGGAGATCGCCAAGACCAAGCACATCAAGATCTCTATTGACGGTATCTTCCTGAAGGACTTTGAGCACAACTTCTTCAAACTGCCCATCGACCTGAACAAGCAGATTGCCCAGGCACTCGGCGTGAAGCGGGTCTCTTCAGCGGTACAGTTTTTCATTGTCAATCTGTATGCCCTTTCGCAACAATCAAGTACCGATGTGATCGAGCAAAGCTATCAGTCGATGATCGAGACGATGCGACTTGAAAAGGCTTTTAAACAACGGCGGAAGAAGCGGGTACAGGAGCGCATCGATCAGGCGATAGAATGCGCTTTTGAACTGGGCGTGATCAGCAAGTTTGAGACCTTCAAGATCGAAGGTAAAAAAGAGCCCAGCTACCGATTCCATCTGTTGAAAAAATAAGGGGCAAGCGAGGGTTTTCCCCGATGGCCCAAACGTAATTTATCGCTTGGGCTTATACATGTCAAAGTCGAAGCGGAAGCTCTCTTTCTTCACAAATTTGAAGTGGGTTCCGAAGTGGGTATTGAGGAATCCCTGCGTGAACTCACGATTGAACAAAGCACGGTTTTTTATATCGCCAATCCGTTGCACGTAATCTTTAAAAGCGATGGTTCCCCAGTAGGTAAGCGACTTCTGAGCATCTGGAACAAAGGAGAAATAGGCCGTCAGTTGCGCCAGTTCTTCTTCATTGTAAAAGCCTTTGGCTTCCCCTGTAAGGATATCATTGGACTCCTCTTCCGTCGGTACTTCTGGTTTGCTGTGTTCAACCACATTGAATTCAAAAATCAGCTCATCCACTCGGCGCCCCTTCTTTACGGGGGTATATTTCAGGTTCAGGTTCGTAATACGGTTGATCTCCGATAGCGAAATATCCAGTACATCTTTCCTGAAATTTGCCCATACATTGAACGATTTCGGCGTTTTGAGCATATCACGCAGGTCGTCGATGGCGATCGTCAGGCTCCCTTTGCGCTTATAACTCATGATCAGCTCATAGATCCGTTTGCCGTATTTACTGCGAATCTGCAAAGCCTCTTCTACATAATAGCGGGTCGTGTTCTCGATGATATTGAAGAAATAAGGCTTGGCCTTCTCATGAATCTCAATGGTCAGCTGCCGATTCTTATACTCTACATAAGGGAAAAATACGATTGACGTGAACTCCTCTCCTTCAATTTCATGTACAATAATCGGCTTCTGGAGCTTCTCAGCGGCTAATTTCAACCGACCGCTCTTAATCTTGGTCTGCGATAACTCCTCCAAATAACTCACAGGAACAGTGTAAGTACCGCTTCCTGAGTTGTCCTTCTTCAGCATTGTCAGTAAGGCATAGATTATATTCCGCTCGATTTCGGAATGATCCACCCTCGCTAAGGTGAAATAATTATGCTGTCTTACTTCTAAATCTGGTGTCATATCCTTCTCTCATTTATCGTCAAACAAAGGTAAAAAGAAACTATTAGTATTAAAATCAAATCTAATTTTTAGGCGGCAAAACCTAATTTTTAGTAGCATCAGCAAGGGTATTCACACCCCTGATTTTTGCCTCCAAAATCACCTGTTTTTTCCCAATTTCAACCACCATTTTTGACCACCAACACCCCCCTAAAAATTGCACTCTACTAATATGGGGAACGAAAACAAACCTAATAGTTAGGGGACCAAACCTAATTTTAAAAAGACCAAACCTAATAGTTAATCGGGCCAAACCTAATTTTAAACGGACCAAACCTAATAGTTAGACCTCGTAACTCTCTGAGAATCATTGAGTTACAAGCCCCTCAAATAACAAGTAATGTACAAGTAATTACAACAAGGGGGCAAGCCCCTTGACTGACTGATTTTTAATAATTTAAAATTTTAGGGATTTAAGGTTTAGAAAAATGATTTCGAAACGCCACCAAAACTCGACCACCCCAAAACCTCAAAACCACCAGAGCAACTTCAACCCAGCCTCACCCACCATCCCAACTTTCCACCTGGCCCCATCGAAACCATCACGCCCAACCCCTGAGCAGAACCCAGCCGAAGTCGGTTTTTTCTTCGAAAAATTTTTCCGCGGCACATTGGTGCTTTTCTGGTGCGCATTCCCCGACATTGGTGCTTATCGGGGCGCTTTTTCGCCTGTTTCGGCCCCGATGCGAGTACATTGGTGCTTTTTGGGCGCAAAAGTCGAAAACGCCATTCGGGCGCTTAAAATCCTGTTTTAAAGCAAATTGAGGCCGTTTTTGATCGTCCCCCCTGCGGAAAATCCATCAGCTGATGACCATTTTTTGCCCCAGTTATCATCCAAAATTGCGCCATTTCAAGCGTAAAAATGAATGCGATATCTTCAAATTATCCTGTTTTTACATTGGTGCTTATCGGGGCACTTTTCCCGGACGCTCCCCCGATAAGCACCAATGTAGATCGCCTTTTGACCATTTTGATGGCAGATTTGTAAAAATTTCGCCCTTTGCTGTTTGATTTTCTAAAAACTCCTGCTACCTTTGCAATCCGTTCTGAAAAAAACGGGTTTTCTTGATTCCCTCGGAAACGCTGAGAATCTCGAAAAAATTCAAAAAAGGTTTTGATTTAAAAATTTAGATCCTACCTTTGCATCCGCTTCTGGAAACAACAGCGGCAAATCAGCTTGAAAAAGCTCACTAATCACAGCGAAAGGCTCTGATTAAAAGTTCTTTGAATGAATGTTCGATAGTAAACCGTTCGAAATGACTTAGGTCAAATTGAACAAGAGTTGAGGATCAAATGACATAGATTTTCTGCTTCGGCAGAGATCAAAAAATCTTACAATGGAGAGTTTGATCCTGGCTCAGGATGAACGCTAGCGGCAGGCCTAATACATGCAA
>CANMKE010000061.1 GCA_947498325.1 uncultured Persicobacter sp. | reverse complement strand
GTTCTCGCTTCAGGATTCTTGTCGGTGGATAATAACGAGCTCCGAAAACCCAACCGTTTTATATTGCGAAACGTTGTTCCCAATCCACGTCAGTCATCAGATTTCAACAATCAGAACGATACGAGGATACCAGAATTTCAATCATCGCGAATATCAAATAGCGATCCCACGGTAAGAATGCTTAGGAGAAACAGTAATGGAAAACTTGCTTGATAGGAGAGGAGCAAACTCAAATGTTTCGGACGTTTCAATAACTAAAATTGACTTGACTACAACAAGGATTTTGGTCAAGAATATAGAAGGGGAGTTAATCTTTGGCATTTGTTAACGGACAAAATCAAAATAGATTGAAAACACAGCCGTTTGATAATTGATTTGGTGAAATGAATACCGGGTTGTAATGTTGTTGAAAGATGCAACATCGAAAATCGATATAACAAAATCATAGTCTTGAGGCAAGATGAAAAGACAAGGAACAACACTATATATAGCGCACAGGGGTTTTGGTGGGTGATGAAACCTCATATTCAGATCAGCCATCGCCCAAGTTTTGAATCGATTTAGCAAAGCAAATAAAACAGATTCAAAACTTGGGCTTGGAAATAAACCGCCAGCTTCGGAAGGATAAGATCCCCAGCGCACTATATACACACCGTTAGCATTTATATAAAAAACTGAAAGCAAAATATAAATCAAGAATATGAAAAACCAATTTCTAGTATTAATTGCAGTTTTAATGCTAAGTGCCTGCAATGACAACACTAAATCTGGTATAATCCAACAACCAACTCTGGCTGATTATTCGGTTGGTGAAAAATGGGTTTGGAAATACAAAGGTGTGACTACTGAAGGAGAAGTGCGCTCGGATGGAAAAGATACAAGAGAAATAGTCAGTTCTAACGGAGTTTTAGGCATGACAATCGGTAAGGACACTATTCCCGTTACCGAAATTATTAAACCTGAAGAAAGCGAGACACCAAAGTATGACTGGCCTCTCGAAGTGGGTAAAAAGTGGAAGTATGAAAACAATTGGATAAGCCAGGACGGTACAACAGGAAAACAAAGTCAAGATGCCGAAATACTATCATATCAGGAAGAAACAGTAGAAGCTGGAACATTTATGGCCTATACAATTAAATACACTGGTAAAACCACCAATTCTAGGGGATATAGTGCAGATGAAACAGAAGTTTGGTTATATGCTCCTGCTGTAAAAACTTTCATAAAACTTACTCAAGATCAAGGTGATTTTCACTATGTAGAGGAATTGATCGAATACTCAAAACCAAAATAAAGAAACAAATGCTAACGGCTCGTATATAAGCCATTAAAACGGCTTATATACGAGCCGTTAGCCCACATTAAAGAAAGACATTGAGACTGTTAAGGAAAATAAGAGAAGTAAAAGCAAAATTGAGTCCTCAACCAAACCTCGACAAGACTTTCATTTTCCCATACTCAACTGATAAATTGAAAAAGCGAAATGAGATTTGGAGTAACCTTCAAAAAGGACTGCTATTAGAAGATATTGGAACTTTAATTCATTGGGAGACTCCATTCAATCAACTTGACAACTATAAAGAGAAAAGACGAGACAGTGACGACCGAACAGAATGGTATTTTGGAAAACATGAAATCCTTGACGGTTATGGAAGTCATTTAGAGGCAATGATGTGGATGTATCTTCCTTGGTCAAATCCTATGACCGAAATATCCGAGAAAATAGGAATTGACTCTAAAGGAAATAGAAACTTTCTTGACCTCAAAGACCGCATAACTGAATTACTCGGCGAACCGACTAAAGTTGACTTAGAGAAATTCGGTTCGTTAGACTTGGGAGTTGTTGAATGGATAAATGGACGAGTAAAAATCTCGTTAATTGGAGTTGAAATTTTTAATTGTAGATATAGTTTGAATATTGGACTTATAAAAGATAAAAACGTGGGCTAACGGAAAACTTGCTTGATAGGAGAGGAGCAAACTCAAATGTCTCGGACGTATCAATAACTAAAATTGCTTCGACTAGAACAGGGATTTTGGTCAAGAATATAGAAGGGGAGTTAATCTTTGGCATTAGTTAACGGACAAAATCAAAATAGATTGAAAACACAGCCGTTTGGTAATTGATTTAGTGAAATGAATAGCGAGTTGTAATGTAGTTGAAAGATGCAACAACGAAAATCGATTTAACAAAATCATAGTCTTTAAGCAAGACGAAAAGACAAGGAACAACACTATATATAGCGCACAGGGGTTTTGGTGGGTGATGAAACGTCATTTTCAGATCAGCCATCGCCCAAGTTTTGAATCGATTTAGCAGAGCAAATAAAACAGATTCAAAACTTGGGCTTGGAAATAAACCGCCAGCTTCGGAAGGATAAAATCCCCAGCGCACCATATACACACCGTTGTTCCCAATCCACGTCGGTCATCAGATTTCAACAATCAGAACGAAGCGAGGATACCAAAATTTCAATCATCATCAAATCGAATCAGTGATCCAACAATAATAGAAAACTTGATTGGTAGGAGAGGAGCAAACTCAAATGCTTCCGACGTATCAAAATTAAAATTGACTCGATTACAACCGATATTTTTTAAAAATAAAGAAGGGGAGTTAATCTTTGGCATAAGTTAACGGACAAAATCAAAATAGATTGAAAACACAGCCGTGTTAGAAATCGAAATATCTTGAATACAAAGCCGTTTGATGAAATGAATAACGGGTTGTAATGTTGTTGAAAGATGCAACAACGAAAATCGATTTAACAAAATCATAGTCTTTAAGCAAGACGAAAAGACAAGGAACAACACTATATATAGCGCACAGGGGTTTTGGTGGGTGATGAAACCTCATATTCAGATCAGCCATCGCCCAAGTTTTGAATCGATTTAGCAAAGCAAATAAAACAGATTCAAAACTTGGGCTTGGAAATAAACCGCCAGCTTCGGAAGGATAAAATCCCCAGCGCACCATATACACACCGTTATGCATTATTGAAAAATCCGTACATAAATATGATGAGAAATGGATAAGGTAATTAACTCACTAGCAGAAATGCTTAAAAAAGACTATAAAGAAATTGCTGATAAATTGGTCTTATCAAAACATAATATTGATGACAGTGGACAATTTAGTCCTAAGGGAGCACATACTACCCTTGCAAAATTTGAAATTATCTCTCCACCTAAATTTTCTGTGGAATTAAATAATCTTGATTCTGACAAGAAAAGAATTATTAAAGACTTAGTTTTAGTGTTATTTCCCGTAAAAAATGGAGGAATTGATATTACTGATATTGTCTATTTAGCAGACCCTGATTTATCATCAGATACGGAATTTATTCAATATATCGAAGACGAACAATTGATATCAGATATTTCGCTAGCTATGAATTTGTTGGAGAGAAAAACACCTAAATTTTGGAATGATTATAAAAGTAACACTTCAAATAAACCTTTGGAAGATGATATTCGGTCAGAATTTTTTAGAATGCTAGGAATGAAATATATAGTTGGATCAGAAGAAGAAAGCAAAGTTGGAAGGACTGATTTAACATTGAAATCATCATCTATAAACAGAAAGATTTTTGAATTTAAAGTCTGGGGGAGAACTGGCTATAAAGCTACGTCTCAGCAGATAATGAAATATATGACTGAGGTTGATGATTCAGGTTTTATTATTATGGCAAATGATAGATTAACGAAAAATATTATTTTCTCAGAATACAGGCCGATAATTGAATGTGAAGAATATATATGCAAAAGTCTAGTAACCAATAAGACTAATCATGGTTTAGAATATTTCACCGCAGAATATGATTTTAAAGGAAATCGAAAAAGGATACATCATTTTATTTTGAATCTTAAATAATAGCAATATGACAGAAACTCAATTGTTTATTGAAATTTTAACTTTAGTTGCTGCTCTTTATTTGATATTTTTTAAAAACTACTTCAAAAAAAAAGGAGAGAACATAGCGACAAAAGAAGATATTGGAGAAATAACTAGACAGGTTGAATCTGTAAAAACAGAGTACCAAGAGAATTTAGAAAACATTAAATCTCAAATAAATCTTTCCTATAAGAAAAATGAGGTTTTGTTAAACGAGAAGGTTCGAACTTTTATGGAGATTCAAAAATGTATCAACAATTGCAAAAAATATTGTGAAGCAAGGTATGGTGACTATCTAGGAAGTGACTTTCATCCTAATACAGATTCCATAGACCAAGAGGTAAACAAAAGCTTATTATCATACTCAACAGAATTACATTACCTTGAGCGAGAAAATTTCATTTTCCTCACAGAAAAATCACGAAAACAAATTAGAGCAGTGATTAATCACTTATCAACTCTTTGTAACATGGAAATTGCAATTATGGATGAAGAATTTGATAGAGAATATAGCTCTGGTACAATGAAGCTTATCGAGGTTTAGAAGAAGAACTAGAGAATTTATTAATGCTGCTATACAAAGAATTGAATAACACTGCATAACAATAAATATACGTAATGCGGGGCGATGAGGAAATTTAAACATGAGTACACTAAATAAACATAGCAACGGTTTGATAAGAAAGTGCTTCAAAATCCCGCACTACGCATATTCGAACCGTTGGGCAACATTAAAAAAAGATATACATGGCATATGATTGGACAATGTTTTTTGATGAGTTTGGTAGAGAATTACACCAGTCCTTCAAGAAAGAATTGAGTCAACAACTATTGGAAAAAGGTGATAACACTGGAATTAAACAATTTCAAAAACACAATTTTCAACTAATGGTTGGCATGATACCTATGGACATCCGAAAAGAAAAGGACAAAGTTATAGCCACTATTGAGTTTATAACTCCAACTTCATGGTCTATACCAACAACTATAAGTTGGAAGACTAATCAAATGGAACTTGAACTTGCTCACAAAAGTGAAGTATCTTCTGACTCAATTGATTTTAAATGGGAGGATGAATCGTTAAAAGACAAAGTAGAACCTCATATTGCACCTTATAAAAAAAGTAAAGCAGAAAAAAATGGATTCGGGTTTAATGCGGAATATTTCTACCTATTGATTTCCGATGTTGAATTAGAAGTATTTTTTAAAGCGGACGTACCTGAAGAAACCATTAACTCTATGAACGACTTTCTTCAAGATTTTCACCGTGTATCGAATAAGGATAAAAAAGGGAAAGAGATTGAGTTTATATCGAGTCTGACCAAAAGTGATGGTCACTACTCTGTTGTAATGGATATTGGTCTAAAAAACACAGTTCGAATCATTAATGAATTGCTAAAATCAATTGGCGAAAAATACAGCCATGTTATAGAAAAGGTTAAAATAAAATAACGTTGCCCAACAAAGTGTATAGCCAATAGGGCGTTTGGAGATAAATTGAAAGACCTGTTCTTTGAGCAGGCAACGCCAAAACAAAGTTTTGACGTTTAACAAAAAGAAAATTAAAAGCAAAAACGTTTGTTTTGGCTTAGTGGTAAACCGAAAGTGAAGTGCTTCGAATCTGCCCTACTGTCCATACATAGAACGTTGGCGGTAATTAAAAAATGACAAGAACATACTCTGAAATATTGATAAGTAATGAGTCTGATAGTGACCTATTCAAATCACTTTCGGACAGATTGAAAACGGAATTTAAAGGCGTGCTTATTGACAGAGTTGAAGACTTGGACACAAAGTATTTTGACTTCAAAATCAAAGACAACGTATTGACCTTACATCTTCAAAACTATATTGGGATAACGCTTTTTCCCACACAACTGAATGAATCGACAGACAAAGCCAACTTACTCGCTGAATCTGTCGGATTCAGACTCAAATATTCTACTTCTGACTTTGACACTTGGGTTAAAATTAAATACCAAGCAGAAGCTGAAATCAATTACGTACTTGAGAATGTGCATGAAGCACGGAGTGATAAAGCTGACTATGAATTCACGACTTATCAGGACTATGCAAATTGCGAAGGTCACGAGCATTGTGAAATCTGCTTTTCAGTAATCTCCTGCGATGAAGAAGAAAATGAATTCTATTCAACTCAAAGACATTCAACCTGTACAGACTGCTATAAAAAGTACGTGGGAAATGACGACTATTTGAAAGAAATAGATGGGCTTGAAAAAATAAAAAAACTACCGCCAACAACGGCTATAAACAAGCGGGTGGAAAGTGCTAAACGAAAGGACAATACTATTAACAAACTTTGGTCTCGGCTGACAGGTAAGTAGCTTTAAAAGCCCGCCTGCTCATAGCCAAACCGTTGGCGGTAATTAATAATGAACAGAGTTGAAGAAATAATATCCAAATCCAAAGATAGCCTTTCAAAAAAATCTTTAGATCTGTTTTTGTGCTTAATGCATAAACTGAAAAATGTTGATGAGAAAGAAATAGAAATTCAAATTGAAGCGCAAAAGGATTTTGCTAGAGTAAGTTTGACTTCAAAACATAATGACAGAATTTCATTCTTCGTTGACATATTTAATGGTTATTGTGACTTATTTATTGACAATGGAAAGGAGGTTTTTATTCAGCATGAATTCCAGTCCCTAATGGCATGCGCGTAAACTTTTAATTTCGATAATATCAATTAATGGAATATTTCTGTCAATTCAAGAAGGTGATCCTCAT
>CANMKE010000060.1 GCA_947498325.1 uncultured Persicobacter sp. | reverse complement strand
ATTTTTTTTAATATTTGTATCAGGTAGTTTCCTAAGGATTGATTGAATTGCCTTTTCTTCATTTTCAAGAATATCTTTAGAGACATTAACCTCGGATTTACACGATGAAGCAACTAAAATAATTATTACAAAAAAAAGATATTTTGGATTAATCATCATCCTATTTTTTAGTGGTGTAGTTGAAATAATAGAAGTCATATTGTTGGTGTAAGTGGAATAAGGGGTACAGTACCATTTTCTCAAATTCTTCGATACTAAATTTCTTCATATCAATAAACCCACCTTTAATATTCCGCTCTCCCCAAAACCCCTTAGGTCCACCTTTCCCCAAAACATAACCTGCATCATCCGCACTAATAGTCATCAACTCACTCTCCATCTCTTCCCACGATTCCACCTCCGCATTTTCCTTAATGGGGCGGAAGAAATTCTCAATGATTTTTTCCAATGAGCCTTGGTGTTCCTTTTTGTAGTGCTCCCATTGTGGGTTGGAGGCGTATGTTGGGTTTTGGGCTTGGTATGGGTCCCAGAATTGTGCTTTCATCATATCACGGTCGTATTTTTCGGCTTCTTGGCTTTTGTAGCCTTTGTTGTTTCTTTCTTGTTGGATTTTTTCAAAAAATTGATCCTTTTGGTCTTTTGCTCCTTTGGCCATGGCGCCACTAACATAGGCGTTATAAATGGTTGAGATATAGGAGAGCGTGTCGGTGGCGGGCTCGATATGAAAAACTCGTTCATATTCGGCTTGGAAGTCCATGCCTCCTGCAAGGGAACCATAGCCTCCCTGCCAAAGGGTTTGCTTGGCTTTGATATCAAGCGTGCCCCTGCCTCCTATTTCATAGAACTGGGGGATCAATTGCCCTTTTTCCAATACAAAGGTGGCGTTGAAGTTGATGGATAAATCACCTCCTATTCGATTTGCCTTTTTGTTTTGGGCTTCATGCAATTGGTTATTGGCTATTTGCTTTTTCTGATATTTTTCAAATATATTTTTTTTATTTATCTGGAATGCCCCATAGTTTTGCTTCGCTGCACTCTTAAACCAATCTTTTTCGATATTGGGTAGCGCAAGCAAAGTCTGCCCCAAACCATTGAAGCTTTTACCCAATAGGCTTAATAAATCCGTAAACAGCCCCTGACCTTTTAGTAAATCCTGAATCTGCCCGACCGTTTTTTTGATGTTTTGAGCCAGATTAGCGACTCCATCTTTTGTTTTGGAGATTTGATCTTTGAAGGTCTTCAAATGTGTTTTCAAGGATTCCAAATCTGCCATATCTTTGAGTAGCCCAAACAAATCATCGAGTGAAATTTCCAAGGAAAACGTCAGGTACTGCCCATTATTGTCCTTATTGGCGTCATAGGCAATATTGGAATAGGTGATGTCCAAGGGACCAAAATTGGTCTGATAATTGGACACGATGGCTGCATTTGCAAATTCCGCAGACTGGTTTTTGCTATTTGTTCGGTTCACCTTTTGACCAATATAGCCTGGTGCAAGGGTTTCATGGCTGCTGATCATACTGCTGTTGTTGCCCAAGCCACTGTCTTTATAGGTGGCACTTAAGTTGGGCTCTTGCTGATTTTTGATCAGCTTGGGAGCCGTCATGGCATTTTTGCGAACGTCTTCATCATCAAAATACTGAATGAATTTAGGTAAATAGGCACCATTGCCCAATAGGGCGACATAAAGGTCATGGTTAAGGGCTGCCGCAAAATGATCGATATGATCATAGGCATGGGTTTTTCCCATGATTTTAAAGGATTTGCTGGCCCTGAGTTGGGTAAAATACAAATCAAGACCACCTTCGATTTCACCTTTGAGGGAGGTGGTGGCGGTAATGCCCAAATCGTAGCCCTGTTCGAGTGATGCCATGCTACGGGCGGTCAGGCGAAGATAGAGAACCAATAAAGCCCTGCCTTCGAGGTAAACGGCGAGATTGAAAGTCAGACTGCCACCGCCATATTCATGATAGAGCGATTTTAATATTTTAGCAAAATCTTCGGGCTGATAATTCCCCGCATCAATCTGTAGATCCCCCAAGCTATTGACCCGAATGGCAGCCGATTGAATCTGACGCAACCGGCCATTGATCAGGTGATAGTACAAACTTTGGGCATAGACCTGCTCTGCGGGCGCATGGATCACCTGCCCTACCCGTAGGATCGCCTTTACCCCATTATAATGGGTGATCATTCCACGGGAATCAATCTCTTCCCAACTGGGGTTATAATATTTTAAATCATCGATGGTGATGCCCCATTGTGCCGCAAGGGCAGAAAGACTATCGCCCGCCTGCACCACATAGGCATAGAGCGGACTGCCCTCAGCACTGTGCTGAAATTTGACATAACTGCCGTTGGGCAATTGAGCGACCTGCAGATTCCAGTCCTGATCGGTATTGACCTGAAACTGATCGGTCAGCTCCTTAACACCTTCACCGTGGAGGTCATAATCACGGGCAGTCAGGTAGGCCATTGCCGTCGCTAAGCTATCATTAGAAAACGCATAGAGTGGCACACGATTAGACACATTGTTGCATGTCAAACCGACGGTTTGCGGTATGAACTGTGTGCCTACTTGCAGTCTGGTCAGGTCTTTCAAATTATCGATGATCTCCCCCCCATAATTGTTTTGGTAGGCTTGCTTGAATGCGACAATATTAGCAGGATGTAATCGCAAAGATGCCAAGGCTGAAAAGAGCTCATACTGATCGACGACCTGCTTTTGGGAAGAGGCCTTATTTATTGCATTAAAGGCCCTATCGGCCAATTGTTCTGCATTTAGCCCATCCCAAAATTTGACTTTGGGCATTAGGTTTTCTTCTTCCTTGATGCCTTGTTCTTCTTTCTCAGAAAGAAAATTGGAGGCATCGAATTCTTTCACCTGCAGGGCTTCCTGAATGCCCCTCAGACAAGCTCTATCCTCAACGCTCATGCTTCTCCAAACAAATTCGTCATAATATTCCCTCCGTTTTTTATGGATCGCTTGTTGTAGGGTGATGTCAGGCATCTGCTTTCGAAATGCCTCTTGCAACTCAAAAATAGCACTTGCATCCCCCTCAAGTTCAAAGACCTTTTGATGGATTTCCCTAAGCTGTGGAATCAAATTGCCAGAGCTGTTCACCCATTGAGCAATCGTTTCGGCTACTGCATTTACATCCACATTTGAACGCTCAAGCAACAGGCTTTCCTTCTCCAACCAACGACCATGCCCCTGCTGATTTAGCTCGTAGATCAAGGTGCCGGTCATCAATTTTATCGACCATTCAGGAAGTAATATCCGTTGGCCTTGTTGTAAAAATTTATCCTGTTGTTTATCATTATCGATATACCTGCCGCCTGTGCCCAATGACCAGCCATTGACGGTCAATAAATCCATCAGGGACAACTGGAATTTATCCTGTAAATGAGCAAAGCCTTCTCCCTTGCCCATATAATAGGTATAATCCAAAATTAAAGTTACCCCCAATAATCGGACAGCAAATATCGCATAAATTGTAACTTGCAGAATATGAAAACACGAAGAAAATTTTCCGCCGATTTTAAAGCCAAAGTGGCAATTGATGCCATTAAGGAGATTCAAACTTTACCGGAGCTGAGCCAGAAATACGAAATCTCCGTTCAGCAAATTATAAACTGGAAAAAGGAATTTCTTTCAGGGGCTTCTTCCGTTTTCGAAAAGGAAAGTAAGGCCTCAAAGTTGGATGCATCTCATGAAAGCGGAAAGCAGCAGCTCTATTCCAAAATAGAACAACTTCAAGTTCAGGTCGATTTTTTAAAGGAAGCCTCATTGAAGTAAAGAACAGGAATCAAAGAAAAGTCCTGATCAATGAGGAGCATGCCTCCCTGAGCATTTCAGAACAGTGTGAATTATTAGACATCTCACGATCAACTTATTATTACAAGTCTAAGGGCGAGACCTCATTGAATCTTGAACTCATGCGACAGATAGATGAAGAATACACCAGAAGGCCTTTCAAAGGAGTCCCTTCCATGACCTCCTATCTGATAAATGACCTTGGATATTCAGTAAATAAAAAGCGAATAGAACGATTATATAAAGTCATGGGCTTAAAGGCCGTGGCTCCCGGACCGCACACTTCAAAACCTAATAAAGAGCATCATATCTACCCATATTTGCTTAAGGGGATGAAAATTGAAGAAGTTAATCAGGTTTGGGAGACTGACATCACCTACATTCCCATGGCTAAGGGCTTTATGTATTTAATGGCAGTAATAGATGTTTATAGCAGATATGTTGTGGGCTGGTCAGTATCAAATACTATGGATGCGGACTGGTGCGTGGAAACCATCAAAGAGTGTGTTAACACTCATGGAGTACCACAAATCGTAAATACTGACCAGGGGGCTCAGTTTACCAGTCATGAATTCACTGGATATTTAAAATCAAAGGATATCAAAATAAGTATGGATGGAAAGGGACGGGCTTTGGATAATATTTTTGTGGAAAGACTTTGGAGGACGGTAAAATATGAAGATATTTACCTAAATGCCTATGACACCGGCCTTGATCTTCAGATTGGATTAATCGAATATTTCAATTATTACAATCAACGGAGGAGGCATAGCTCTATCGGAGAGCTTCGTCCCGCAGACGTATATGAAAAACAGCAATGCCCGACAACATCAGACGCAAAGGTAATTCCTTGTGCTGAGCAGTGTCAAGGGCAAGCAAGTGGGGCTGCCGCAGGCGCAACACAGTCCCACCCTTGACATTACTCATCAAAGGAATTGAAAGGGCCTCAGATGTTTCAGGCAAAAGAAATATTAATTTAAAACAGCGCGATCAGTTGTTCAGGATTCGGGGGTAGCTTTACTCTATAGCTGTTGTTATGTGCTGGCATTTTTTAATTCATTATTAAATATTTCAGTCGCTTCTTCATAAGGATAATGTCCTACATTCTCTAATTTTATTACTGTTTTAGGTTGAAATTCGTCTATCCAAGTATTAAGGTCTTTCTCTGTGAACGCAAAATCTTTCAGTCCCCAAATCATTGATTTTGGAATAGCTCGAATGCTTTCACGTCTTTGCCATAAACTATCGACCCAGTCATCAGATGCAACTATTTGTTTTGGAAAAGTCCAACAACCTTTCCTGTCATTTTTAGTTTCAAGGTGCTTGTAAATAGCAGGGTTAAAATATTTTTTATCGCCCATACAGTTTTTGATAATCACTTTACCGAAGAAGTTGAAATGCTTAATCAAAAAACGACCAACTAAACCACCTGCAAAACCACTAAATCTTTTACTTGCCGCATTATCTTTAATAGACCACATCCAAGTATTAGTAATCATTAAGTGTTTTATTTGATTAGGATTATTAATGGCATATGATAAGCCAATGGGACCTCCCCAATCATTCACAACTAAGACGAATTTATCTAAATTTAAGTGCTTTATAAATTTAGAAAGGTTGTCTGCGTGGTTTTCTGGCAAATAGTTCCAATCTACTGGTTTGTCAGATAATCCAAATCCAATATTATCAACTGAAATACATCTGTTTGTTTTCGATAGTTCTTGTATTGATTTTCTATATTCAAATGACCATCCTGGATTACCGTGTACAAATACAATAGGTATCCCTTTGCCTTCGTCAATGTAGTGCATTCTGCCAATTGGTAAATCAAAATAGTTTGACTCGAATGGATATTCTTCCTTATTTAACCACGATTTTTCTTTTTTCATTTTATCTTCATAATTTACTTGATGCTCTTCTTGGGTTTCTTTGCTGGCACATAACGGTTTAGCTATGAGCAGGCGGGCTTAAAAGCTACTTTCCTGTCAGCCGTGACCATAGTTTTTTAAAAGTTTTATCGTTTCTTTTAGCACTGTCCGCCCGCTTGCTTATAGCCGTTGTTGTGGGTAGTGTTTTTTCTTTTTCTTCTGTTCGTTCTTGTTCGTCTGATTCAACTTCAATTCCATGAACATATTTGTCAATCCACTTTCTTGCTTCCTTTTTAAGGACCTCTTCGATGTTGTCTAAGTCCGCTCCTTCAAAGTAATAGTTCACGCCAATTTCTTCGAGTTCGTCCCATCCGTGGTAAATCAGATAGAAGTTCATAAGTCCCGATTCATAGTCATTGTCCACGCAAAGTTGGTAGAGAGACTGTAAGTTCGTTCTTATCTCACGGTCGTTTAGAATTGCGTTCAAGTGGTAATGCGTTTCTGCAATCACAGCACTTTTATAGTCGAGTTCTTCAAGTCCTAAGTCGTTTAGAACATTGGTAACATAGGGTCTGATTTCAAACCTGTCAATAGGTTCAGAAAATGAAGCAAGCATTAACACATTGTCAGTATCTTTTCCTTGTCGGATTAGGTCAATAGCCCAATCAACCGCTTTAGAATAGTCGAAATGCTCCAATTCCTTATGGCTTTGAATCAGTCTTAATATGTGCTGTTCGTTCGTCATTTTACATTACCCACAACGGTCTCGGCTATAATTTCGTTGTGGAAAAATCCGCAGGATTCTTTCCGCCGTAGCTCGAAGATAGCAAAAATGCGTTGATTTCCGCTTAGGAAATCAACCGCAATGAATTATAGCCATTGTTGTACATAGTGCTTTTTAATTTTCAAATTTTACATATTTCGTTTCAACGTCAAAGTCAGCCCATTTAATTTTCAGCGTATCATTTTTCGTTGAAGTTATTGTGCCTTTTTGAACAAAGTCATTGTAAAATATCGTGATTTTATTTCCGTCCAAAATGTACGGCATATGTCCATCGCCATCATAATCAGCAACAAGGAAATCTTTTGCTGTTAACCAAAAATCAGCGTGAGGTTCGTTTGGGTCTTGAACTAGCCTGTCGAATATTTTCAAAAAACATGTACACGAGTTAAGCAGCCATTTGAACGCTCATCATTGCTTTTGCCAC
>CANMKE010000059.1 GCA_947498325.1 uncultured Persicobacter sp. | reverse complement strand
TTACGCAAGCATTATTTTGGAGTGATTCGGCTGGGGTTCGAACCCAGGACCCTCTCCTTAAAAGGGAGATGCTCTACCAGCTGAGCTACCGAATCAATTATTGGTCTGAAATATGACTAAAGAGAGGCAGAAAAAGTTATGCCAATCTGTGATCTTTACAGAAATTTATTTCTGTGATTCGGCTGGGGTTCGAACCCAGGACCCTCTCCTTAAAAGGGAGATGCTCTACCAGCTGAGCTACCGAATCTGAGATGAAAAATAGAAAGCAATAAAAAATCCGAGGCTTATTTCGGATTCTGAGATCAATACATCATATTTGAAGCAGTGATCGTTTTGTTTCGATCTTTCCGTAATTGGAATGCAAATGTAGTAGGTTAGTCTTTAAACGCAAAGTTTGGTGAAGAAAATTATTTTGTTTTTGACAGTTTTTTTTGGTGTGTTTTCGCAATCGTTTGGAAAACAATCGGATAATGAACAGTTAGCAAAAGCGGACAGTTTGTTCGCTCAGAAGCACTACACGGAGTCTTTTGAATTATATCAAGAATTAGTTTTTGATAAGCAATTAGTGAGTAATTCAATGTTATTGAAAATGGCGTTCATCAAAGAGGGGATGAAGGATTATGGGGCGACGATGTATTTTCTGAATAAATATTATGATCGGACACTCGATCAAGGGGTGTTGAAAAAAATGGACACTTTAGCCAAGAATGCACAGCTTCAGGGTTATGAATTTGGCGATCGTGCTTATTTTTCAAACTTATATCAACAATATTATGACTTATTTAATGTCTTAATTTTCTTGATATTATCCTTATTGTTGGCGGGGTTTTTGTACTACAACAATAAATCAGTAACGGCGAAGTGGTCATTTGTTGCGGCTTCCTGGGCACTGATTCTCTTTTGGGGCCTTGAGCTCAACATTAAAGTTGATGGCCACCGTGCCATTGTATCTTTTCCGAAAACGGCCATGCTTGATGCCCCTTCAGCAGGTGGGGATGTAGTCGGGATGATTGGTGCAGGCCACCGTGTAGAGGTTGTTGGGCATCAGGATGTGTGGACGAAAATTTTGTGGGAAGGGAAAGCGGTTTATGTGAAAGATCATAACCTTCAATTGCTGTAATTCAGCGTATAATAAGCATCATCAATCTAAAAAATACGACCATGAAAAAACACCTCTTCCTAAGTCTTGTGCTTTGCCTGTTGGCTGCCGTTACTTTCGGGCAAAACCGCAGAGCAACGCAGGCGCAATCGTATCTTGTTCAGAAAACATGGAAAATAGTTCGAGTGGACGGCCGTGTAGATGACCGCTTCCAGATGGGAGAAAAGATCAATTTTCATCATGATGGCAAATTTTACATCGAGAGTGTTAATGATCCTTATTCGCACGGTACCTGGGTACTTGATGGCAAATATCTGGTGCTGCAATATCAGGATGCCGAGCATCACGCGACAATGTCTGAGCGTATGCAGGTGAAGAAAATTAAGGCAGATCAGCTGGTGCTTAAGACGTACAAGCTGAAAGAAAAAGGATGGGAAAAGCATACGCTTTACCTGCGCTAAACAACCGCAGAGCCATTGAGTTAAGGCCTGAAAAAATACAGTGGGTGTTTAAAACTTGAAATCTGTGCGGGAAATTTGGCGATGCTATTGTTGAAGATTTATTCAGCATCAATTTCCAGTAATCTGAATTTCCCGAAGGATGATCAATTTTTAAACGCGTGCTCAACAATCTAAGCAAAAGAAAAGCCTGAAGAGCAACATGGTTCTTCAGGCTTTTTTTAGTGATTCGCAATTTTATTTTTTAAGCCTCTGCCTCTGCATATTCACTTACAGGGATGCAGGAACACATCAAATTACGGTCGCCAAAAGCGTTGTCAATTCTTCTGACAGAAGGCCATATTTTAGCTTCCTTGAGGTATGGCAGTGGGTAGCCCGCCTTCTCGCGGCTGTATGGCATCTCCCAGTTGTCATTCAATACCAGGGCCTGCGTATGTGGTGCGTTTTTCAGCACGTTATTTTCCGCCTCGGCTTTTCCGTCTTCAATTTCTTTTACCTCCTGACGAATCGCCACCATAGCATCGCAGAAACGATCCAGCTCTTCCAAAGATTCAGACTCCGTAGGCTCGATCATCAGTGTGCCTGCAACAGGGAAAGAAACTGTTGGTGCATGGAAACCATAATCAATCAGTCGCTTAGCGATATCCTCAACTTCAATGCCGATTGTTTTAAACTGACGACAATCAAGGATCAGTTCATGGGCATTGCGGCCATTGGCGCCAACATACAATACCGGGAAATGGTCTTTTAATCTGGACTGAATGTAATTGGCATTCAGAATGGCCAATTTAGTAGCGTTCGTTAAGCCCTCGCTGCCCATCATGGCAATGTAAGCATAAGAAATCGCCAATACACCAGCCGAGCCCCAAGGTGCAGAAGAGATGGCTGTAATGGCTTTCTCACCACCCGCAAGATCCGTTAATGGGCTTCCAGGAAGGAAAGGTACCAATTGTTCAGCAACACAGATTGGACCAATGCCTGGTCCGCCGCCACCATGAGGAATGGCAAAAGTTTTATGAAGGTTCAGGTGGCAAACATCCGCACCGATATTAGCAGGGGAGGTTAAGCCCACTTGTGCGTTCATGTTGGCACCATCCATGTAAACCTGTCCGCCATTCTCATGAATGATGTTACAGATTTCAATGATTGATTCTTCATAAACCCCGTGCGTAGAAGGGTAAGTAACCATCAGTGCTGAAAGGTTTTCCTTATTCGCTTCCGCTTTTTCACGCAAATCTGCTACGTCGATATTACCCGCATCATCACATTTCACCAAAACGATCTTCATTCCTGCCAAAGCAGCTGAGGCAGGGTTGGTGCCGTGTGCAGAAGTAGGGATGATACAGATATTTCGGTGGTGATCGCCACGGTCTTCGTGATAGGCTTTAATGACCATCAGTCCTGCGAATTCCCCCTGTGCGCCAGAGTTGGGCTGAAGGGAGGTGCCTGCAAAGCCTGTGATTTCATTCAGCCAGCCTTCGAGGTTTCGGAAAATCTCAAAATAACCTTCTGTTTGGTTGGCAGGAGCAAAAGGGTGAATGCTTGCCAGCGATGGCCAGGTGATCGGAATCATCTCTGCGGTAGCATTCAGCTTCATGGTGCAGGAGCCCAGCGAAATCATCGAGTGGGCAAGAGAAATATCTTTATTTTCAAGGCGCTTCATATAGCGAAGCAATTCGTGTTCTGAGCGGTAAGCATGGAACACCGGGTGTGTCATGTACTCAGAGCTGCGCTTGAACTGATCAGCCCAGGAGATTTCCAGCTGATCGGCGGCAGCGGTCAGGTCGAAGGATTTCACATCGGCCTGTGCAGCTTCAGCAAAAATAGTCAGGATATCCTGAACGTCTTCAATTGCTGTGGTCTGGTTAACGGCAATGCCGATGAAATTTTCGGCATAGCGGAAGTTGATGCCTGCCTTTTCAGCCAGGGTGCGTACAGTCGCTATTTGCGCAGCAGTGGCTTCAATTTTAATGGTATCGAAATAGGCGCCATTCAATTGCTTAAAGCCGAAAGCTTCTACCCCTTTTGCAATCAGCTGAGTGTGTCCGTGTACGTTGGTGGCGATGGTCTTAATGCCTTCAGGTCCATGATAAACGCCATACATTCCCGCAATAACGGCCAGTAAAACCTGTGCGGTGCAAATGTTGGAAGTTGCACGCTCTCTTTTGATATGTTGCTCGCGGGTTTGTAAGGCCATGCGGTAGGCTTTGTTGCCGTCGCGGTCTTGCGATACCCCAATAATTCGGCCTGGAATCTGGCGCTTGTAGGCTTCTTTTGTCGCAAAGAAAGCGGCGTGTGGGCCACCAAAGCCTAATGGTACACCAAATCTTTGGGTTGTTCCAACCACTACGTCGGCACCCCATTCACCCGGAGGGGTAAGTAATGCCATAGCGAGTAAGTCCACAGCAACGGCAACGTTAATGTCGTTGGCTTTTGCTTTCTCGGCCACAGCAGGGTATCCGAGGATGTCCCCTTCACTGTTAGGGTATTGTAGCAGGATTCCGAAAAATGATTCATCGGTAGCATCAAATTCAGCCACATCTCCTGTTACCAGTTCAATACCGATAGGCGTTGCGCGGGTGTTCAGGATTGATTGTGTTTGTGGCAAGGTATGCTGATCTACGAAGAACTTGAAGGCGGCCTTCTTTTTCTTTCCTTTACGGGTTGCGAAAAGCATCGACATGGCTTCAGCGGCGGCAGTTCCTTCATCAAGTAAGGAGGCGTTGGCCAGCTCCATACCTGTCAGGTCGGTTACCATGGTCTGGAAATTGATCAAAGCCTCCAGACGACCCTGGGCGATTTCTGCCTGGTATGGCGTATAGGCCGTGTACCAACCTGGGTTCTCCAGGATGTTGCGCTGAATTACGCCTGGTGTAATGGTATCGTGATAACCCAATCCAATCATCGAGCGGAATACCTGGTTTTTATCAGCAATACTTTTAAAGCTTTTTAGAAAGCCGTGCTCGGTTTGTGCGGCAGGCAATTGTAGGGGTTGCTTCAGTCGAATGGCCGCAGGGATGGTCTGATCTATCAGTTCATCCACGCTGTCCACGCCAATTTTCGTCAGCATTTTTTGTGTTCTTACTTCTCGAGAGCCATTGTGGCGGCGCTCAAAACGATCTGCCTCGGTTAATCGAATCTTCGTCATTAGTTCTGTTGTAAGTATAGTATATAAAAGCTAAAAAAGTGTTCCACCCCAAAGGTTTGAAATTGGGGTTTCGGGTTATCTTTTTTCTGCATGGCAAGCCATTGATATAGCGAACCAATTGTGCAGGCAAAAATAATTAAATTTCAGATTGTTCAATTTAGAATGGTAAAAAAAACAACGCATATGTCATTTTTTTTCATGATCAAAATCTCGAAACGCTTGAATGGAGTCTAAAAAGGCCTGTTTTGTCTCGAAATATAAAAAAATAGGCCTGAGTAAACGATTACTCAGGCCTAAAAAATGAAGAATTTATATTGGGGAGATTTACCAGCCTAAAGCGTAGTAAACAGGATCGCCTTCTTCGTACTTCCCTTCAATGAGGATACCGCCTTTTTTCGACGAAAGCACACGGCTCAGGTCTTCGGTATTGTGAATCGGGCGTTTATCGATTTGGGTAATGGTGAAACCTTCGCGGAGACCAGCGTCTTTGAATTTCCCTGCTTTAAGTTCCATGATCTTGGCACCGCCTTTAACCTCGAGTGCTTCTTTGTCTTTTGGGGTCAGGTTGGCAAAAGTTGCGCCTTCAATTTTTGTCGAGCCAGCATATTTTACCGCAGTGGTTTCGCCCATCATGTTCTTGAGGGTAACCGTTGTTGTTTTGCGCTTGCTGCCACGTTTGAAGGTAACTTTTACTTTGTCACCAGGACGGTGGCGTGCAATGGATTCTTGCAAGCCCGCAACGGTATTGGTTGGGCTGTCGTCAATTTTCAAAATGACATCACCTTCTTCCAGACCGGCATCGTCTGCCGATGAGTTTTCGTTTACACCCGCTACAAATACGCCTTGTACTTCATCCAAGTCTTTTTCTTTGGCCAAATCAGCGTTTACTTCACGAATTGCAACCCCGAGCAATGCTCGCTGTACAATACCGAATTCTTTGAGATCCATGGCTACCTTTTTAACCAGTGAAGCAGGGACAGCAAATGAATAACCCGCATACGATCCTGTTGGTGAGGCAATGGCTGTGTTAATGCCAATCAGCTCTCCTTTAAGATTGACCAATGCGCCGCCTGAGTTGCCCGGGTTTACCGCAGCATCCGTCTGAATGAAAGACTCAATACCATACTGGCTTCTGTTGATATTGATGTTTCGACCTTTGGCGGAGATGATCCCTGCAGTTACGGTAGAATTCAGTTCAAATGGATTTCCCACAGCGAGTACCCACTGCCCAACCTTGATGTCATCGGAATCACCGAATTTTACAAATGGGAAGTCGTCGCCATCGCCATCAATTTTGATGACCGCCAAATCTGTTGCAGGATCGGTACCAATGACTTTCGCTTCGTAGCTCTTGTTATTATTCAACACCACTTTTACGTCGCTTGCTTTGTCGATCACGTGGTTGTTGGTTACAATATAACCATCTTTAGAGATGATGACCCCTGAGCCTGAAGCCTGACCTGATCGGGGCTGTTGGCGGCGAGGCTCGAAGCCGAACTGTCGAAGCCATTCCTCCATTTGTTCGCTGCGTTGTCCGCCGTAGTTTGAGCTTTCTGTAATCGTTGATTTAATGTGTACTACACAAGGGGTGGTGGCTTCAGCAGCCATCACGAAGTTCAGTCCTTCGGGGACCGAGGCGTCCGTCTGGGATAAGTAGTTTGTTAATTTGGTGTGCTGTTGAATAGCGTCGTTTTGGGGAGTGGCAGCTTCTTGTTGTGGGGCTACCAGTTGAAATCCTCCAACGGCGATGATTGCGCCTAATAATGAGGCCGCGAATAATGCAAGAAATAACTTTCGATTACTCATGGATATATTATATTTCTGTGAATAGATTCTTATTACAGTTGAAATAACGGCAAAGCTCGCGCCATAGCAAAATACAATCGGAAACCTTAACATTATTTAACAACAGCAGCCGAAAAGGGCTTCTGGCTGTCAGTGGCATGGCTTGGGGTTGTCATAAATTACGACAGACTGACCTTATTCGTCCGACAGATTTTCATGATTTCCTCAAGGGAGTACACCATGTTGGTCAGATTTGTTAATAGGAGTACTTTGTGGACGGAAAAAAATCAGTCAGTAAAAAAATTGAAAATGAGCCTATTGGTTCCTGAAGGATGATTTGATGAAAAAAATTTTGTGGGCATACTTGCATAATTAAAGACGATAGTGCACCTTTGCAATCCGTTAAGCAAAGCAGATCGCTAAATTATTGCTTGACGTAATGAAACACTCCTAAGTAGCTCAGTTGGTTAGAGCATCTGACTGTTAATCAGAGGGTCGTTGGTTCGAGCCCAACCTTGGGAGCAA
>CANMKE010000058.1 GCA_947498325.1 uncultured Persicobacter sp. | reverse complement strand
AGCAGTTCCTATTATCAGCAGAACCAAAACATCTTGAATTTAAGGATATTGAAGCAAGTAAACATTTTGTGCACTTGCTGACTTTCCATTAAGCCTGTTCGATTTCCGAAATCAGTTTTTGATAGTGCGCCAGTAAAAGCGCCTTTCCTTCCTGATCCGCAGACTTCAATACCTTCCTGATCCGCGATTCTTCCGACTTCATGTACTTATGAAGATCAAAAGTAGTTTTGGCTTTCACCACTGGTTTCACCTGTGCCGAAAGTTGATCGTACCATAAAATATCATCTTCGGAAGCATTCTCCTGCTCCAACTCAAATATTCGAACGATGTCTAAAGCACCGATTTTTTCAAAAGTGTTAAAAGCACCGATTTTTTCAATCTCCGCTTTCTTGGCAGAAATTTTACGGTCGAGAAAACGCGCTTTTACATCTTCTGGCAAGGCCTGAACGCCACGGTAAAATTTGGCATCGCGCTGAATGGTCATCGCACTGACACCAAAAGAAGCGCCAAGATTTTCCGCAAGACGACCACCTTCCTGCGCCGACCTGTCGCCGCCGTGGTTCCCTTTGAGTCTTTCATATTTCATCCCCCTGAAATAGGATACCTGCCACTTGACAAGGTTTCTTTTCCCCATTTGCAAGTCCACCATATACTCTTTTACAGCTTCAAGGTCTGCAAATTGCAGCACACGATAGGGGATTTCCATCAGTTTCAGTGCACCTGCAACCCGCCAGCGGTTATGCCCATCAACGATATAGTAAAAACCGCCATCAGGGTCCTGCCAAACAAGTACGGGTTCACGAACACCTTCCTTCTGAACACTTTCAGTCAGTTTCTGATATTCATTTTTTGTCAGGGCAGGAATGAGTGCCTTCAGCTCTGGCTGCACCTTAATTAAAGGGTCGTCAAAAGAGGTAAAAGCAATCGCACTCAGGTACGCATCACGGCCAACCATGTGGGTTTCGATTTCAGACTTTATGGCAAAATCCTGCACGCGGGTAACTTCTGCTGAAATTTCGGTGCTTTGTACATCTTTCGTGGAAACATCATGAGGCTGTATCGCACGACCTCGTTTCCCCCCCCGACTTGATTTGATTTGTTTCTTAGCCATTGATCAACTCCTCAGTAAATGATTTATAATCTTTTGCAGCATTGCTTCGGTGAGAATAAGAGAAAATATCCTCGCCAGCTTCTGAGGCTTCACTCAGGGCAATGGTATTTCGTATTTTAGTATCAAAAACCTTGTATCGGCTGAATTTACTGCGGATTTTCTCCTCAATACTCTGGTGCAAAGCGGTATTCCCTTTAACCATCGTCAGCAAAATGCCTTCTACCGTAATATCAGGGTTCAGTCGGAGTGTTGTTTCATCCTTCACAAAATCAATCACATCGGCCAAGCCCTCATAAGGCAATGAGTCGGGAATTACAGGAATAATCACCGAATGAGCCGCCACCATGGCATTGGTCACCAGAATATCCATATTCGGTGGGGTGTCCAGCAAAATATAATCATAATCCTGCTTCACCATCCCAAGCACCTTCGAAAGGCGTTCCATTCCCGGAATCTGACGGAGGGTAAGATCACGTGCAATTTTAGTCAGTGACAGCTCCGAAGGAATCAGATGAAAGGTGTCCAGATCTTCATAAGGCTGATAGATACACGATTTTATCGGTAAATTATTCGCTTCATCAAATGTAAGGACGTTACGGATAGTGTTCGTCGGACGGTCCTCGCCACGATAGCCGAGGTGCTGTGTGGTGTTCGCCTGCGGGTCAAAATCAATCAGCAACACCTTGAAATTCTTATTGGCCAAACCTACTGCCAAATTAACCGAGGTGGTCGTTTTGCCTACTCCGCCCTTGTGATTATAAATCGCATAAACTTTTGCCCCCTCATTGTCTTTAAAGCCATACCTGATCAGTATTGGCGCAACCTTCTTGATGTGTTCTTCTGACAGGTTTCTGCCTTTCATGGCCTTATTCAAATAAGTATTGGGAATTCCTGCTTCAATCTCGATTTGCTTTAAGTTCAAAGCCGGATTGTTGCGAAAAAATGTACGGATTTGGTCGTTCGTCATAACTTGTGATATATTTACCCTGCTTCAAAGGTATTCAAAAAAAAGAGAATTACACCCAATTTATTCAAAAATAATATACTTTATGTGAATTTATCCGCTAAAGTTTGTACTTTTACAGTTGAATTTTCTCGTAATTGAACAATAAATCAAAAATAATTGAAAACATTGACTGCTTGGCAGCGTGCATAAAAACCGTCTGCATCAGTATTAATGGATACTACCCAGAAACGGTGCTTTTAACACTTTTAGCAATTCGACCAATGAATGAACCTCACAAAAACGGTGCTTTTAACACGCTTCGGCAAATTTCTAAAAGCGGTCGACGGTATTATGGACTCATTCAGATAACCAAAAGCCACAAATTTACGGCGCTAATGGCACAATTGCCTATATACACGGTTTATTTCCTTGTAACATAGCCGAAATTCAGCCCACACAAAAATGTTTATGAAGCAATACAAAACGGTGCTTTTAACATCCTTCGGCAGATAATGCCTTATTAATCAGTAAGCAAAGTGAAATTTTCGGTGCTTTTAACACTTTTAGGCTTACTTATTAGCTGCTCACCAATAAAAACGGTGCTTTTAACATCTTTTCTTTTGAAGGAATACAAAGTACACTATCGATCAACATTTTTGATTGATCTTTAATAGTTATAGTCAGTAAAATTTAAACTTGACCACCTGTTATACTTAGTTATTATAATTAATACTTACTATTATAGTTAAGATGGGGTGTATCCCCTTAAAAATGAGGGGCTTACAAACTTAAAAATGTACAAATGTCCCGTAAAGTATGTACAATCGTCCCGTAAACGATGTCTAAAGCACCGATGAACGATGTCTAAAACACCGTTTTTAAATGTACAAATGTCCCGTAAAGTATGTACAATCGTCCCGTAAGTAATTTATTATGTACAAATGTCCCTACATTATTTAAATAAAAAGTTTTAATTATGGACAAATGTCCCGTAATTAAGGCTTTAGTTTTAAACGTACAGATGTCCCGTATTTTTATGCTTGACCAAGAAGCTTCTACCGTTGATTTTTACATCTCCAAGTCTAACAGGATCGTTCAGGCCAGTCGCAGGTACTCCTTAAACTTGTTTCAGCAACGTGCATTCAATAAAATTACTGAGTTAATTCGGGAAGGCAAAATTATCCGTAAGATTGATTCGGGCAACGATCAGGTGCGTTCGGATGTTGTGGTGCGTTTGCACATTCAGGATGTGATCCGTTCGAACCGCCTCGGCGGGACGGATTATGCCAAGTATGTGAAGTCGATATCCGATTTGCCAAGTTTTTTGCTACGGATGAAGCAGGTTTTGCCTGACGGTACCATCAAGTGGAGCAGTGTGTCTGCCTTTCCGAAAATTCTCGGAGAGGATGATCTGAAGAAAAAGCGCAGTACGGTGGATATTCAGGTTGCGGGTGAACTCATTCAGCATGTCATACCGAACCAATCGATAGAAATTGGTGGCTACATTCAGTATAAAGCCAGCAGAACGTTTGACTTGAAGCACAGCTATTCTCATTCTCTATATGAATTTTTGAGATCGCACGCCTTCAAAAATAAAAAAAATGGGGTGGCCAATGCGATTTTTGAAATCAATGAACTTGCCCAAATTCTTTGTCCGGGCAGTTATCAGGATCGGAAGAAGCCTAAAATTGAGGTCCACGGCATGAAGATCCACCCGATCAAGTGGGTAGAGCTCAATCGTCGGGTACTGGCACCTTCGGTCAAGGATGTCAATGAAAATATTAATTGCGATTTGTCGATCGAGAAATACACGCCCATAAAAAAAGGACGGGCGGTGTCTTCTGTGGAATTTTCTTTCTTTCTTAAAGGGGAAGGGGAGCATGATCCGATTTATCTTGAAGATACATTGTGCGATCACCTGATTGCAAAAATCACGGGACTGACGGTTTTTAAAAGTGAAAAATTATTGCAGGATTCCCGCAATAGGGTACAGGCGCTGATTGACCAGTACCCTGAAGAACGGTTGCGCTCAAACCTTGATTATATGCTTGCCAAAAAGAACATCAAGTTGCCGATGAACTATTTTGAAAAGGCGGTGATGAAAGATTACGCCAATACGAAAACGGTACAGCAAGGGCAACTGACTTTCGGAGCTCCTGCACAAGTTCAGCAGGAGGTCGCACAGGAGAGTTATGTGAGCAGAAAAACTTCGGAGAACAAGGAAAAAGCACAGCTGGAAGCTTTTAAGGCACGAAAAATAGCCATGGAGCAGGCTTATAACCAATGGTATGAGCAGGTGCGTGAACAATATCTTTCCTCTCCGGATTCTTTGCGATTGATGACGAAATACCTGAGGTTTCTGGAAAATGAAGCTTCGGCTTATGAGCGTAAGTTCTTGCAGGAATGGGAAGCGGGAACACCCTCCGCTGATGCCAACAAATGGTTTGGAAGATACCTCGTCAGTCAGATTGGTACACCTCAGGAACAGGAGTTTTTACAGAAGGGGGTGAAATTTTGGGCACGGGTAAACCATGATTTTAATATGGATGAAATGTGATAGATAATGGGACAAAGGTATTGCCTTTGTGGTCTTTAAATATTTATGTTTCCAATAAATTTCCGCATTTGAATCCGAGAAAAGGCGCCTGCTGATCGGCGCCATTTGGAAGGGTGAAAAGTTAAGTGGTTATCCTGTAGGGACGTTATTTTTAATGGCTAACTCAATGCTGATTTAAGACATTTATACCCGTGGATTTATTCGTTAAGCATGGCTTTTTATAAGTATTTTTTAGATCACGAAGTAAATGCTCCCCACTCAAAAAGCAGAACAGCTTTGTTGTTGCGGTCGGTGCAGTTTGGAGTTAGGGTGATTCAGTAGACCAAGGCAAGAGGCTGTTTTTATTGCTATAAATTTAGGAAGGCCGTTAAACCATGGTGGTGTATTAGCATCTAAAGGTTAAATCAACCATTTAATTTAACCGCTATGTTAAAGATGCCAGTTTTTTTTACCGCCAGCTTATTTATTTTATTTGCCTGTCAAAGTAATACCATTGTGGTCCCTGAAGAACCAGATGTTCCCACGCCTGAAATCAAGGTGAGTTACCCTATCGTTGATACTCGTATTACAGATTTTTATACTGACCTCGATCTTGTAAGTGAAATATCGTTTGGGGCACCATTTTATGGTCAGGATGCGCATTATCAGGGGCATTCGCCAACATATACCAACAATGGGGATGGGACGGTCAGTGATCAGGTTACTGGACTGATGTGGGCAAAATCAATGGGAGCGAAAATGACTTTCACAGAGGCCTTTACTTTTGCTGAAAATGCCTCACTTGGGGGGTATCAGGATTGGCGGGTGCCAACGCTGAAGGAGTTGCAGAGTATTGTAGATTATTCCCGATCGCCACAGACTTCAGCCTCCGCAGCTATTGATCCTATCTTCGAAATTTCGTCCATCACTGATCCAGAAGGTAACAGTGGTCATTATCCTTTCTTTTGGACGAGCACCACACATTTGGATGGCGTGAATCCATATGCCTCAGCAGTGTACATTGCTTTTGGCGAGGGACAGGGGCAGATGCACGGTCAGTTGATGGATGTGCATGGTGCCGGCTGCCAGCGTAGCGATCCCAAAAGTGGTTCTTTGGCCGATTATCCTCAGTATTTTGGTCCACAAGGGTATGTTCGGTATGTATTCAACTATGTCCGCTGTGTTCGTGATATTGAATAACAGACTTTTACGGCTGCTCATTTTGGGCAGCCTTTTTTGATGGCGATTGATATTTGGATCATTTTCAAATATATAAGATATTGTAATTGGTAGCCACTCCAATAAGTTCAGCAGTAAATAAAAGCACTTGCTGTGCCAAATTGTTGTTGTCACATTCACCAGTGGAAATGACTTTTTGCTGATGAAATCTCCCGATATTTGAAGATTTAGAAAATGAAAATAGACCATGAATTTAAGGAAGCGCTGCGCAATCTTCCACAAAAAGAGAAAGACAAATTAATCCTACGTTTGTTGCGCAAGGATCCCATGCTGATGAAGCGGTTGTATTTTGAGTTGGTCAGCACCGACACTGTTGAGGAGGCTCGTTCCGAGGTGGAAGCGATGGTGATCAAAAAGGTCGCTTATGAAACGGATTCTTTTTACAGCCCCGGCTATTTAATGATGGGGATGCGGGATATCAGCGGTATGATTACCGATCATGTGAAGCAAACCAAAGACAAATACGGTGAAATACGACTGAATTTGGTGATGCTCACAGAAAGCTTAAATGGCAATATAGTGCATATAGAAGGGTTTTCCCCGAGCAGGGTTTCCAAGCTGTGCATATATATCGTTGCGCGGACGTACAAAATTTTATGTCTGATAAAAAGTCTGCACGATGATTATCAACTCGATTTTAATGAGCAATTGATGGCGCTCGGTAGCCTGATAAGCAGCAGTGATAAACTAATGCGAACCAGCATTCACCACGGGCTGGATGTCAACTGGTTGCTGATGGCAGAAATTCCCGAAGATATTATCGAAATACATAAACAAATTCGGGCAAACGGCTATTTGCGGTAGTTGAAGGTTTACTAAGGAAAAAGAATTTTCCCTCCGCAATTAAATATGGCCAATGGTTCAGGTACAAAAAAAAAGCAGTCCTAAAAGGACTGCTTTATAATAGTATTGATTTTAACCATTTAAAATGATTTAAATAAAACGTTATGTAAAAAAAATCGCTCTTCAGTCAAACAAAAAAATATATACTGAAAAAAAATAAACTGTCATTAACAACTACATGGTCAACAACCAAAAAAATGTGTTTCAAAGTAACCGTTGTTCCCTTTCCACATTTTAAAGGTCGTACTTTTTTTTGAAAGATGCAACAGATACGGCAAAAAAAGCGCAAAAAAAGGCATCTAATTTATCATTATTAAAAAATAGACCTATTTAAATGCAAAAAATCAATTATTAGGGGGCATTTTCGTGCGATTTACCTTGATTGAGTACAATTGCTCCTTTTTACATACTTTTCTTCATTTTTTTAAAGTTTACAGCATTAAAAAAGGCCACACCTATTGGTGCGGCCTTCGTGGGTGTGGTAAGTGTCTACTGTTTAAGTAGTGTGGTGATTATG
>CANMKE010000057.1 GCA_947498325.1 uncultured Persicobacter sp. | reverse complement strand
TCAACCGTGGCCCTATGCCTGGCCAACGCTTTGGCGAAGGTGGGGAAAAAGGTACTTTTTGTGAGTAACGAAGAAGGACTTCAGGGTAGTTTGCAAGAGAAAATCAAACGCCTGAAGGTGGATCAGCATATTGATTTTGTGCAGGATTTTCATGAAAGACAGCTGGCACAATATGATGTGGTTTTCATGGATTCGGTGCAGACGATCGGTTTGAAGGTCGAGCAGTTTCAGGCATTCAAACAGCGGTACCAGAACTGTTCGATCGTGATGATCTTCAAGCAAAATCGGGATGGCAGCTCAAAGGGCGGTTCCGACTGGGAGCATGATGTGGATGCGATTATGAAAGTAGAAGAACGGTCAGCGACGATGGAGAAAAACCGCTTTCCCAAAGCTAAACCCAAAACCTATAAGATATTCTGATGGAAGTATTCGTAAGCAAATCCTTTTGGCTGATCATCGGACTGTTCGGTAGTCTGATCGTCGGCATTTTGAGTGTCATCATTAGTCGGGCAATCGGCAATATGGCATCGAAACATGACCTTGTTGCACATGTGGACCTACTCACCAAAGACATAGTCTTCTTGAACAAAGAAGTGTCCGACATGCGCCGTGAGATTGGCAAAATTCACCGTTCGGTGGATGAGCTCAAATGTCAAATCAATGATAATTATATGCACAAGGAGCTGATACAGCAGAGTATTCAGCACTTCACGCAGAAGATAGATCATATCAGTGAGGTGGTGGATAAGTTTTATAAGATAAAATGATTTCTCGTCGTAGCGGATTGTACGGACGTTGGATGCAATGTCCCTACCGTGGCAATAATCCACCTTTGTGTACCCCAGGCTAAAGCCCGGGGCTATTTTAAATGACCCCTGACTTTAGTCGGGGGTAACCCAACAACCCATGAACCTATTCAAAAAACTAACCAACGTCTCGGTCAATGAAACTTTGCGCCTCGGCACCCAACTGATCGACGAGATCTTCACCACCAAAGAAGAAAAGTTGCAAGGCAAGATCGAGCTGTTCAAAATGACGATCGGCGACCGTGATTCCGCCCGACGGATGTACGCCACCGACAGCGCACTGCAAAAGCTGTTCGCTATCTTCTTCTTAGGCGCCTGGCTGATCCTCACCCTGATTATCTTTAATTACTTCGTGTTTGAAAACATCGATCTGAAGGATTGGCAAATTGCTTTTGTGAGCACCATATACGGCGGCATTTCTACCAAACTCAATACCATTGTGGATTTTCTGTTTGGGTCATCGAGTGGGGCTGGTGGTAATGATGTGAAGCTTAAAAAGTAACCGACATGATCCTAATCGACAATGGCCACGGCTACAACACCGCAGGCAAGCGAAGCCCAATTTGGGCAGACGGCACCCAACTATTAGAATGGCAATTTAACCGCAAGGTAGCGCGTGAGCTTTCCGCTCAACTCTTCGACCGCAACATTCCCAATTGCCTTGTAGTGCCGGAAGATTACGACATTCCCCTGAACCACCGCATTGAACGCATCAATATGCTTTGCAAAAAATATGATGATTGCCGATTGATCTCTATTCATGCCAATGCCGGCGGAGGCACCGGCTGGGAGATCTTCACCTCCAAAGGCGAAACACAAAGCGACGCCTGGGCTACGCAGTTCATTCACCATGCCGACCGCCTATTGCCCTTCCCCGTGCGCAAAGATTACACCGACGGGGATCCCGACAAAGAAGCCAGCTTTTACCTGCTCAAGCATTCGCATTGTCCGGCGGTGCTAACGGAAAATCTATTTATGGATCGGGAGGAGGATTGCCGGTATTTGATGAGTGAGGAGGGGGTGAGGAAGGTGGTTGAGGTGCATTTGGGGGGAGTGGGGGAGATAAGACTACTTTAAGACCATAAAATCTTGTAGCGTTACTAATTCATGATCTATAACTGGGGATACCATATTGTTATTTAAATTGTCCCATGTTTCTTTATGTTTATATTTGTAGTTGCTTTGATTCTTTTTACTTGGATGTATTACGTGTCCAACTTTTAACAGGTCTCTATTAACGTCTAACTTATTGCCTACCTTCTTTTTTGCTTTCTCTCCAGCACACAATACTAAAGCATTATTTCTAAGCGTCGTCTCTATCAGCTGTTTTATTTTATCCTTTTGGCCTTTTTGATTTAATAAAATTAACCTTCTTTGACAACACAAGTAATTAGCAAAATGTACTGGATTAACCTCATGATCTTTCAGATACTTGATCATAACTTTTGAACAACGACGACAGCCACATAGCAAATTAAATACAGGTTTTAAGCAATTTTCCTTATCACTCCAATCAATGGTTAAAAAAGCAACTTCTAAAAATCCTTTATAAATTCCGCAAATCTTTACCTCAACTTCTGATTCCGACAAGTCTACCACTAAATCCTTATTGGGATATTTTTCTTGCCCAATAATCACTCGGTATGGTTCATTATCATCTAATGGCTTTATGTCAAACTCATCTTCAAAGCCTTCTATCCATTCGTAACCAACATACCTACAATCTATTTCAAAAATATTATCTACCTGTTCAGTGTCGGTTGATGTCTGCTTTGCCATAATTAAAAAGTTGATGTTTATTTCTTCTATAATATAAAGATTATATCTTTGCTTTTGTAAGACTTAATCAAGCCTCTTTCCGCAAGGAAACGTAATTAAGTAAAAGCATTTAGCCCCTCGATGAGGGGCTTTTTTTGTTTCTATTCCCCCACCAACTCTTCAAACCTCGCTCTCAACAACGCTCGGTCTTCGGCATTGCTATCTTCTTCAAAGGCTTTCATCAGTGCCATGAACTGATTTTTCTTCTTTTGAAAGGTGCTTGTTTTTGGCTTTCGGACCGGTGCTGGGGCGATGACCTGCTGAACGGCTTCCTTTATATTTTCAGCTTTATGGAGTTTCTGGATAGCCGATTTATTCGCTTTCGCCTGTCCGCTCAACAATGATCTCTTGAAAGATAGGTCATACTCACCGATCAGTTCGATACCCAGGGCGTACTGCTCATCTCGCTTGATGGTCATGTGACTCATACCGTATTTTTCGGCGATGGCATCAGCTGTTTTTTGAGGGGGGAACAAAATGTTCTCCCCTGAATTTGGGGTGGTGTGTTGGTTCTCTCCAACTTTCTTTTTCTCTCTGTTATATTGTAATCCACGCAAGTAGGACGCCTGGTTTTTGGTCAGGTTCCGGCGGGATAACTGCAAAGAAATCATGTAATCCTTTACGGCTTCAATATCGGCGAACTGTTTGGTTTGGGTAGGGTAGTCGGTAATGCCCAAATTTTTACAGATGCGATAACGGTTGTGGCCGTCCACAAGGACCAGCTCGTTTCCTCTTTGCCAAAGTACGAGCGCCTCCTGTACGCCTTCGGTCCGAATGCTTTCGGTCAGGCGTTGGTGCTCCTCTTCGCTTTGCGGTGGAATGAGGGCCTCAAGTTCTTCGAGGATGATAATATTTTTCTTTCCTGCACCCAACGCAAATTCATTTTGGGTCATGGATTTCACGGCTCCGCCTACTTTTAAATCTTTAGCTGATCGAAATTTTTTGGATGAGCTCATTGGCTAAATTTTTAAAATCTTCTGCACTGTTACTGTCTGCCTGGTAAGTCAAAACGCTTTCCTGCATGGCGGTCGCTTCGGTTACCACTTTGTATCGTCGGATGATGGTATCGAAAAGCGGTTTGTCATACTGTTCTTTGACCTGCTGAATGAAATGTTTCTGCACCACAAATCCTTGGTAATTGGAAATCACATATCCTAAAAGGGTCAGGTTGGGGTTAATAAACTCCCTTGCTTCTGCAATCAGATTATCAATCAATTCCAAGCCCACGGTACTCATCAATGATGGCTCAACCGGCACCAAAACAAAGTCCGAACTGTTCAAGGCATTTTGGGTGTACCAACCAACAGAAGGTGGACAATCAATCAATACATAATCATAATTTCCTCTCACTTTGTCCAATACCCGACGCAAGCGCATGTAGCCATTGACATTACTACGGTTTTCGAGCTCAGCTTTCATCAGCTCCAAATTCGAAGGCAATAAGTGTAGATTTTCGTGGCTTGTCGGATGTGCCTGCACCTCACCATTGAGCATTTCATAGAGGGTAGGGGTGAGCGAACCGTCCGAAAAATGGAGGGTGGCATTGGCTTGCGGATCCAGGTCCACAATCAGCACTCGGTGCCCGGCTTCAGCCAGCGCATAGCCGACATTAACCGTGATGGTTGTTTTTCCAACCCCACCTTTATGGTTAATAATTGATATAATTTTCATGTATTGATTGAGTAAATTTTGCTTGAAAAAAGTGAATTACTGAAAATGATCCTTTACCCACGAATTGAAGTCAAGATACTTGTTTTCTTCTGGAGTGCCAATAGTTTTGATCAAGTAGGTACCAAAACCATAAAGATCTGATTCCGATGGCTTGTTTTCCGTCCAACGGTCCAGTTGGGGTTTAATCAGAATCCGGTTGGGATGCTCCTTCAGCGTGTCGATATATTGGTGTAAGTAAGTGGAAACATCTACCTCCGAAAAGTATTTGTTCCGAACCTTGTGGGCGTAATTATTGAACTCCAATTTGCGCATCTCAAGGAGCTCTGCCTGTCGTTTGGCGTCTTCCTGATTTTGTTGTTGCACCTTCCTTTGCAGTAATTGTTCGATCTGATCTTTGGCAAAGGATTCGTTTTTCATCAACGATTCTGCATAAGCTTTCTTGTTTTTCACCCCTGGCTTTTCGGCCAATTTATTGGCTAAATTCTGCTTCAATTGTGTGGTATCATCAGTGATCGGAGCCTCCTGTTTGTTGGTACCGGATGCAATGGTTTCTACCACTTCCGCCTCCTGATCCCGCAAGGAAGTATCAATGGTATATCGAATGCTATGAATGCTTCTTCCTTTTTTAACCTTCTCATATTTAACCCGTATATCAGAAAATTTATTGATTTCTTCTTTAGATTTTTGGAGCACATAAGCCTCGAAAGCCGAGAACTTGGCGTATTTGTCCTTCTTACTTATTAGGTCAATCACGCCCAAAACTTCTTTAAGGTGCGAGAGTTCAAACTCCGCTTTGCCGTTAGGGTAGGCGTGCGAAAGCAACAGGTCATACATCGAATAGCTGTATGATGATTTGAAGGAAAAAACGTTGTCCAGGCGGTATTTATTGTACGCCCCGATGATGTTAATCAACAACGGCCGGGCCTCTTCATAAAACTTGATGTAAACTGAAGAATCATTATCGTTTCCCTTTGCTTTAAGTAAATGAATCCCTTCCCAGCTACTTCCTTCTTTCATGTACACATAAAGCTCCATCATACCTAAAGCAGCTTTTTTTATCTGATCGTACTGCTCGCCTCTCGGTAACTTTCCTCCAAAAATCTCCTTAGCCGTAATCTCCTGCCACTCGAATTCCTCCTGCTCAGGTTTTAGCTTTGCACAAGCCAACAACATGATCCGATGCTGAATAGGGGAGAGCACCTGCCGAGAACGAGCCAGCTTTCGGGATTTTACGATACGGTACTTTTTGATCTCACTCAGCATAAAAGATAGGATTCATTAACACATTGCCTATGATAGAAACAAAATTAGGACTTTCCCCAGCCAAAGCAAGCGTTTTTGTTAATTACTTCTATCCTTTGGGCTAAATCCAACCAACATGATGTTAATGATTCCTATCCCTTTGTTAATTATTTCTATCTTTTTGTTAATGATCCCTATCCTTCATGTTAATTATTTCTATCCCACTTGTTAATGATTCCTATGCTCCATGTTAATGATCCCTATCCTTTAGACAGGTTAAGAGATTGAATTTCATGTGTTTATAAGCCTCTAAACAGAAACAATATAAAACATAAACAACAAACACCCCTGAGTGAGGAATTTTGAAGGTTTAAGTGCTTATTCGCTTGAAGAGGGAAGAAGTGGCTGTTTGTAGCGGTCCTTAATCGTAAAAGCGACGTGAGTAATTTTGCGCCCTTTTTTGATGAACTCCGTTTCCACCACCAAATCAGTCTTGTTGATAAGTTTGACCGCAGGCTCAATCACCGCCCGCTTAAATTCATTGGTCAGTTTGTATTTGCCTTCCAAAATCAGGAGTTCACGCAAATCATCAATAAAAAATTCCCGATAGCCAATGTTCAGGTACTGCTTCAACATCTCGTACAAGCGCATAGCGTACATGCTCTTGCGCAAATAGGTCATATAGCCGTATTTGTGCGTGGTGAAGTTTCCCTGAGACTTGAGTCCCAACACAAAGCCCTTGAGTGCATCATTAAGCTTAAATTGTATCACATTGGAGCCCTCACAACCTTTAATATAGGAAAACAGCGCAATACCCGCCCAATGCTTCCCCTGTTTGATTTTGATACTCGAATCCACCAAGCCGAAGGCTGCATCCCGAACATTGGCATAATCTGAAGCGATCAAGCGCTCCTTACCCAAAATCTGATTGATGGTAATGGAAGTATCGGTGAACGATTCACAATCGTAGGGGAGAGTAGCCAAGCAGGCAGAAAAAAGTTGATATTGCATAGCGGTCAGCGGAGCCTGAGCATTTACCAATCGATTATCCTTCGTAATCCTACGAGATAACAAGTATTTGAAATTTTCACGAATGGCGATTTGCTCTGTCATGGATATGCGTAGAAAATAGTAACTCCAAAAATGATTGCACGCCCCGTCAATGTTTATCGGGGCTTTCTTTCTCAAAATTTAGGTCAAAATAGTTACTAATCCTTACGTATATCACTTTTTTTCGAAAAAAAATTCTCCTGAGAGAATTTTATATAGAAAATAATGCAATAAAAAAATACTTTATTTATATGAGTTATTTTTTCTTACGCATAAAGTTACATTTCTCTACGCATATTCCATTTAGCGACAAATGTTGCGCCAACGTTTGTCGTAGTACTTATTAAAACGACCGCATATAGTTACTATTTCCTACGCATATTCTTACTTTTTCTTACGCATGTTTTTACTTTTTCTTACGTGTATAGCCTTACAACTCCCAAAAGTTCAGTCAGTTACGACCGCCTAAATAGTATAATATGTTAAAATTTTAAAATATGTTATTATTAATAAGAACTCATTTAAAAAAATTTACCCTAACCGGTAAGTACAATACTCAAAAAAATGCCGGGATAATCGACTGGGAATTGAAACAGCTTTTTGAGAGAAAAAAGGGCTTTATGTTTCTCATTAATGCATTATGTTAAATAAATGATTTGATTCGCCAACGATCAGCCCTTAACCAAAGAAGTATAGTCAGGGTAGTACTTTTCAACAAACGGCTCGAATTTGTATTCTGACTCAGGATAATGATTGACCGCAAGCCATGCGGAATACGCATTGATCGCATCCTCCGATGGAGTGCCATTCTTCCAACTCACATACATCTTGCGGTAGCTTGCAACATGGCGCTTGGGCATCAAGTTATTTCGCAGGTAGGTATTGCGCAGTTCTTCACTGTCATATTTCTCCCTGGCCGTGTGTTTAATATTCAAATAATGGCCCTCGTATAAGGTTTTAAGCATATTCAGGGTCTTGGTCTCTTGAATTTTCTGCTGGTAACCCCCAGAAACCCCTTTTTTAGCGTCTTTCGTTATTTTTAGGTGTTCGTATCCACCTTTAATATTTGGCGCCGTTAAAACGCTTCTAAAATAGGCTACTTTGTTATTGGC
>CANMKE010000056.1 GCA_947498325.1 uncultured Persicobacter sp. | reverse complement strand
TATCGCTCATCGCAAACCTGCGATCACTTTTCATTATTTTGGAGAAATGGTTCTCATAGAAATATCCTGCGTTATTTGCAGGTAGAAGCGCTCTTATAATCCCTTTCGGAATACTTTTAGCATTTACGGAAGGTGTAAATATGATTGGTTCGGTTGCGGCTGTTGCTTTCAGATGCTTCCTGCTTAAATCCACAACACATCAGGATCATGGCCCCCGCAGCATCTTGCTGATCGATATAAGCTTTAACAGTTTTGAATCTCAATGTCTTGACTGCATATCGGGTAAGCCCCTTGGCCAGCTCAAAGCCATAACCTTTCCCCCACACTTCTGGATCAAGTCGCATACTGATCACCTCTTCCTCCTTGGCATTTTTGACAATGGAGCAGGTACCCAAAAATTGCTGATTTTTGATATCGACCGCCGCCCATACCCAATGGTCATTATAGGGCTTATTATAGTTGTCGATAATTTGCTGAAGTAGTGCGCTACTCTCTTGCTTGTTCAGAGGTTTGCCAATAGTGTATTGGGTTACCTGATTTTGGGATAACAGTTTACTGAAGGCAGGGAGATCCTGCAGGTTCAACGGGCGAACCGTGATCCTCTTCGTTTCGAACTTGGCAGTGTTGTTATACTGCGCAGGTCTGATGGGTTCTTCGTGTACTCTATAATGGGGGGAAGTACTCATATCTGTTTTGTCTAAGCTAAGTTGTTTTATTGCTTAATCCGAAAGCAATTAACTGATTTATTTTGAATATATCAATCATTTAGCCGTTTTGATGTGATATTCAAATTTGATGCGCTTTGTGTAAATAGGGGTTTGGTCTTAATTTTATTTTGGCAAACAATAAAAAACGAAATAATAATTGTTGAATTCTATACAATTTAAACCTCTTTTATTATAGATGGGTTTGAATTTTTTGAGGATGAGTATATTGTTTATGGACTGTAAGTGTTTCACAATGATGTGTAAGTAATAAAAATGATAAGGCCTGATTTGATTTTTTCAAGAACAGTCCGACAAGTGTTTTTAGTCGTTTCAGCGCAAAAAAAAGACAGGCGAAGGCCTGTCTTTTTTTAGGTATATTTATCTATTTTTTTCTAAACATGTAATGCGCGGTCTTCCGTTGCGGCAAGGCAGGCCTCTTTCATGGCCTCGGTATAGGTGGGGTGTGCGTGCGACATCCGTGCGATATCTTCTGCAGAGGCACGGTACTCCATGGCAATAACGGCTTCAGCGATCATGTCTGCCGCTCGGGGCCCGATGATATGTACACCGAGCAATTCATCCGTCTGTTTGTCAGCAAGTACTTTCACCTGTCCTTCGATATCCATGGAGGCTCTTGCGCGCCCGAGGGCTTTGAAAGGGAATGCTCCAGTTTTATAAGCAGTTCCTTTTTCTTTCAGCTGCTCTTCGGTATAACCTACCGAAGCCACCTCAGGCCAAGTGTAAACCACCCCAGGAATTAAGTTGTAATTGATGTGTGGCTTTTGTCCAGCGGCATATTCGGCGACGTAAACGCCTTCTTCTTCCGCTTTGTGAGCAAGCATGGCACCTTTGATCACATCTCCGATGGCAAAGATGTTGTCTTGTGAAGTTTGCAAGTGTTCGTTCACTTCCACCCTGCCCTGTTTGTCTGTCGTGATGCCCACATTTTCAAGCCCAAGCCCTTCAGTATAGGCTTTACGGCCAATAGCCACCATGCAATAATCGCCGAGGAATTCCACGGTTTGTCCTTTTTTATCTTCCGCAGTAACGGTTACCTGATCTTCCGAACGGCTTACCCCAGTAACCTTATGTTGGAGGTAGAATTTTACGCCGATCTTTTTCAGTGAACGCTGGAGGTCTTTACCCATGGTGCGGTCCATGGTCGGAATAATATTGTCCATATACTCAATCACAGATACTTTTGCGCCCAATCGGGCATATACTGAACCGAGCTCCAGGCCAATAACCCCTCCACCAATAATAATGAGGTGATCGGGCACTTTTTGCAAGTTCAGGGCCTCTGTAGAGGTGATCACCCGCTCTTTGTCGAGTTCGATAAAAGGCAGGTTGGCAGGTTTGGAACCTGTGGCAATAATGGTTTTTGCTGAAGTGAAGGTATTCACTTCTCCTTTATCATTGACGACCTTGATGGTGTTTTTATCCTGAAAGCTTCCCAGCCCGTGGTGTACATCAATCTTGTTTTTCTTCATCAGGTAGTCGATGCCTGCGGTAGTTTGGCTTACAACGCTATCCTTTCTTTTGATCATCTGTGGCATATCTACGCCAAGATCATTGATTTTGATCCCATGCTCCTCGAATCGTTTGTGGGCATTGTGGTAATGCTCCGAAGAATCCAGCAGGGCTTTGGAAGGGATACATCCGACATTCAGACAGGTGCCGCCGAGGGTGCTGTATTTTTCAACAAGGGCGGTTTTCATGCCCAGCTGTGCACAGCGAATGGCAGCTACATAGCCGCCAGGACCTGATCCGATGATGGTGATGTCGTATTTCATTGTTTTGGAATTTTCGTGGTGATGGTGTGATGATGTAGCCTCAGGGCATGCCCTGAGGACTATTTGTTGAAAGCGGATGCTTTCGGTTTTTGGGATCGTAGCGGGATGCTGTGAAGAGTGGTTTTCTTTTTTGTCCACAGAGTACACAGATTTTTACAGATTACTTTTTTCATTTAAAATAAATCAAGTCAATCCTTTTAATCAGGGTAATCATGGCCTTAAAACCAACACTTTAAATTCCCAACAACAGGCGCGAAGGATCTTCAAGTAGTTCTTTCACGCGAACGAGGAAGCCTACCGATTCTCGGCCGTCGATAATGCGGTGGTCGTAGCTTAGTGCGACATACATAATCGGCAGAATTTTCACTTCGCCATTCACCGCCATTGGGCGCTCAACGATGTTGTGCATTCCTAAAATTGCCGACTGTGGAGCATTGATGATTGGCGTGGAGAGCATGGATCCGAAGATTCCCCCGTTGGTGATGGTGAATGTTCCACCAGTCATTTCATCAATGGAAAGTTTATTGTTTTTGGCTTTTGTGGCCAGTTCAACGATGGTTTTTTCGATGGTATCAAAAGACATCTCCTCGGCATTTCTGATCACTGGCACCACCAGGCCTTTAGGAGCAGAAACAGCAATGGAAATATCGCAGAATTCATTATACACCATCTCATCTCCGTCGATCTGTGCATTTACTGCAGGGAATTCCTGAAGGGCCAGGCAACAGGCTTTGGTGAAGAAAGACATGAAGCCGAGGTTGACCTCATATTTCTTCTTGAAAGATTCTTTGTACTTTTTACGAAGATCCATGATCGGCTGCATGTTCACCTCATTGAAGGTGGTCAGCATCGCCGTTTCATTTTTCACCTGTACCAGTCGTTTGGCAATGGTTTTGCGCAAAGGCGTCATGCGCTTGCGTTCCTGCCCGCGGCCTTCGACTTTAAGGCTTGGGGAAGGTGCTGATTTTTCCGCACTTTTCTGAGGTGCTTTAGGCGCTGTGGAGGCTTTGGCATTGAGGGCATCTTCTTTAGTGATGCGGCCATCCTTACCAGTTCCATTAACATTTTCAGCCTTAATTCCTTTTTCAGCCAATATTTTTGCTGCAGCAGGAGAGCTGTGACCAGAGGCGTAGCTGTCATTGTTCGCCGTTGGCATTGGGTTTGGTGTTTCGTCCTCTTTTGCTGCTGTCTGTGTCGAGGAAGCGGAGGAGCCCCCTGCGTTTTTAGTGATTTTACACAGTGGCGCACCGATGTTCAGGGTGTCGCCTTCTTCGGCAATGGTTTCAAGTACGCCTGTGGCTTCGGCAGTGAGTTCGAAAGTCGCTTTGTCGGATTCAATTTCGGCAATGACTTCGTCCATCTCCACCTGATCGCCCGTGCTTTTCAGCCAGGAGGCAATCACCACCTCAGTGATGGATTCCCCAACGGTAGGAACGTTCATTTCAACAACTTCCCCTTCGCTACTATCGCTACTTTTGTGCTCCTGCTCATTACCGCCATTGTCGTTTTGGCTTTGTGCCTGACTGTCGGTATTTTCTTCTTTGCTGGTATCGGCAGATCCTTCGCCTGCGGCAGATTCGTCGATCTTACATACCAGGCCACCGATTTCAAGGGTTTCCCCTTCTTCAGCGACAATGCTCAGCTTTCCGCCTGCTTCGGCGGTAAGTTCAAAAGTGGCTTTGTCGGATTCCATCTCGCAGATGACCTCGTCCATTTCTACCACATCACCGTCACTTTTCAACCATTGTGCAATGGTAACTTCACTGATTGATTCCCCAACATTAGGGACTGTTACTTCAAGGCTCATAATTTCTTATGTTGGAATGTTTTTGGAAAAGAGGCCTGACGCCCCTTTTTTTAGATTGATTATTTTAGGTCGAAAGTGGTTTCGACGATGATTGCTTGATTTTTCGCATGCAACTTGGCGTAACCTGTTGCTGGCGATGTGGAGGTGTTTCTCGAGATACAGCGGATGTTTCTGCTTTCAGGGAAGTTCTCACGGATAAACCACCAGGCACCCATGTTTTTCGGTTCTTCCTGAACCCATACCACTTCGGCTTTTTTGTATTTGTCGAGCAAGTCTTCCACTTGCTTTGTTGGGAATGGGTGAATTTGCTCCACCCTTACCAGTGCGACGTCCTCACGCTTGTCGTTGCGTTGTTTTTCCAGCAGGTCGTAATAAACTTTCCCAGAACAGAACACCACTCGCTTGGTTTTTCTTGGTCCTGCCTTAGGGTCGTCAATTATTTCCTGGAAGGAAGTTTTCTCCGTGAAATCACTGATGGGCGAAACCACCTCAGGGTGTCGCAACAATGATTTCGGTGACATATTCACTAATGGCTTTCTGAAATCCCAGGTAAGCTGGCGACGCATAGCATGGAAGAAGTTCGCTGGCGTGGTGATGTTGGTGATGATCCAGTTTTGGTTGGCAGAAATTTGCAGGAAGCGTTCCAGTCGTGCTGAAGAGTGCTCTGGCCCCTGACCTTCGTAACCGTGAGGCAACAGCATCACGAGGGCACTCATGGAGTTCCATTTTGTTTCTGACGAACAGATAAACTGATCAATCATTACCTGAGCACCATTGGCGAAATCGCCGAATTGTGCTTCCCAGATGGTTAATGCATTAGGGTTGGCAGTGGAGTACCCATACTCAAAACCGAGCACGGCATATTCTGAAAGCAATGAATTGTAGTTGCTGAAATGCTCCTGCTTCTCGTCGATGTGGTTCAGCGAGTTGTATTTCTCGTTGGTTTCAGAATCGAACAATGCAGCATGGCGGTGCGAGAAGGTTCCACGAATAACGTCCTGACCTGTCAGGCGTACCTTTTTTCCTTCAATCAGCATTGAACCATAAGCCAGTAACTCGCCAGCGGCCCAGTTGAGTTTCTGCTCCTCGAAGAACATATTTTTACGCTCCTTGATCAGCTTTTCGATCTGGCGCAAAACCTTAAACCCTTCTGGTACGGTGGTGAGCGCGGTAGCCACCTGATTGATTTTCAGTTCATCAATCCCTGTAATTGGCGAGTAGTCAAAGTCCTCGCCCTTGGATTTCCGCAAAGCTTGCCATTGTCTTTCGAGCGGTTGCAGCTTATAAGGCAGCGGGCTTTGCTTCACCAGGTTGAGGCGATCCTGCAACAACTGGCGGAACTGCTTGTCCATTTCCTGCGCTACTTTGGCATCCATTTCCCCGCGCTCCGAAAGGTATTTGGAGTAAACCTCTCTTGGGTTCGGGTGCTTGGCAATTTTTTTGTAAAGCTGTGGCTGGGTGAATTTCGGCTCATCCGACTCATTATGTCCATGGCGACGGTAGCAAACCATGTCGATATAAACATCGCGATTAAATTTCTGACGATACTCAATGGCAATCTCCATGGCATGTACCACCGCTTCAGGGTCATCGCCATTCACGTGCATAACGGGGCAATCCGTTACTTTAGCGATATCGGTACAGTAAATACTTGATCGCGCATCGTGGTAGTTGGTCGTGAAACCAATCTGGTTGTTGATCACAAAATGAATGGTACCACCAGTATTGAAACCGTGCAGTTTGGCCATTTGCGTGATTTCATACATGATGCCCTGCCCTGCAATGGCGGCATCGCCATGAATGAGAACGGGAACAATTTTATGGTAATCGTTCTCGTAGAGGTAATCAATTTTTGCACGGGTATTTCCCTGCACTACAGGGTTTACCGCCTCCAGGTGTGAAGGGTTTGGCGTCAGGTTCAGCTTTACTTTTTCGCCTGTTCGTGCAACAATATCAGAGGAATAGCCGAGGTGATATTTTACGTCACCGTCTCCCATGGTGGAATCTGAAGGGGTGTTTCCTTCAAATTCGTTGAATATTTGCTCATAGGTTTTACCCATGATATTGGCCAGTACGTTCAGTCGGCCACGGTGAGCCATACCGATAACAAACTCTTCCGCACCTAAAGCAGCACCATGGTGAATCATGGCGTCAAGTGCAGGAATGGTTGTTTCCCCTCCTTCAAGGGAGAAGCGTTTCTGCCCAATATATTTGGTGTGGAGGAAATTCTCGAACACGACCGCCTCATTGAGTTTACCAAGGATATGGCATTTTTGGTCGTAGTCAAAGGATTTGTGGATGGCGTAATCTTCCACTGTATCTTTAAACCACTGTTGAATTTCAGGCTCACGGATGTACATAAACTCAAACCCAATGTGGTGAGAGTAAATGGCTTTCAGTTTGTCGATAATCTGATTAAGCGTACCGTTTTCCAATCCGATTTCCTTTCCAGCTTCAAAGGTCGTTTCACCGTCGGCGTCTGTGAGTCCAAATTCTGTTGGATCCAGATACGCTTTCCAGTAGCGGCGTTCACGTACAGGGTTGGTTTTTGTTTTTAGGTGTGCACGGGTGCGGAAGGCATAAATAAGGTTTCGGACGCAAATTTCTTTATATGCGTGAGAATCGGTATTGGTGTCCGCTCCTACTTTCTGCTGAAAGTCAGGAGAAGGGGTTTCTTCGTTTTGGTAATGCGAAGAAAACTCAAATCCTTCAAAAAATTTTTGCCAACTCTCATCCACAGATTGTGGGTTTTGTTGGTACTGAGCATACAGTTCGTCGATGTAGTCACCGTGTGCATTAGCGATGTAGGAGTATTTGTCCATCAGCCTGATTTCTATATGTTTCGGTCATGATTGTAAGACTGTTGTAACAGCCTCTAACCAAATTTAGCTTCATTATTTATCAATCAAAAACCGTGTAAACGGGTAGGCAATTTATGGATTCTGATTCAATGTGGCGGATTTACTCAAGGTTACATTTATAGCGCTTTTTTTTGATAGTATGTGATGTTTTTTAGCGTAAAAATGGCGTTTGGGCATCAAAAGATCGCATAATTATACAAAGGGGGCTTCTGTTGTTATGAATTTTGATGGCGATCGGTAAAGGGGATTTTTTTCTTTTTTGTGATGGCACCCTTAGCTGAGGTACGTCTTGTGTTGGTGGGTTTCTGCTTATCTTTCCAAAGATAATTTAGGGCAGGATGATATTATTTATGAATTTATTGACTTCAGATATTAAAAAAGCATAATTAAGGCTCTTGCAGGCGCTTTTTTTAAATAAAGGGTTTGTAAAAGAAAAAAGGAATACTACCTTTGCAAAGCAATTTTGAAAAGGGGGCTTTCGAGACCCTATTTTTTTCTGTGATTGCAAAACAATTTTGGCTTCGTAGCTCAACTGAATAGAGCACTTGATTACGGCTCAAGAGGTTCCAGGTTTGAATCCTGGCGAGGTCACAA
>CANMKE010000055.1 GCA_947498325.1 uncultured Persicobacter sp. | reverse complement strand
AGGAGTCATAAGTAGGTTAAGTTTTGGGGCCCAATAGCGATAACTATTGGGTTTTTCTTTGTCCATACTTTTCTGGCGATCCTCCCGATTCTTCATCAACAGCACCCTCGCTGTGGCCTTATTCGGAACCTCTTTCCGTTGATGGTGTTTCTCCCCCTTTATTTTCGTATCGTTTTAGCTGTTGCGGCTCCCGATATTCCTGCGGAATATGTACGGATAAACAGTACCGTTTTCTTTTCGGTACAGGTGAAATGAAGCGTTCCGCAGTAGAGGTCCTAAAGTATTGATTTAGCTTATTATAAATCGAACATAAAATATTATAACTATCAGTAAAAGAATGAGTTATATTCGATTTTTAACGAAAATTCTCAACTTTTCACTACGGTTTTTTGATCGTCAATACGCTGTTATAAGTGAATGGACGAACTTGATATTTTCAGCATATTATCTGTAAAGTAAAACTTTTATACCCATCATCAACCAACCTTTTTTCAGCGAGTATTTGCCCGCTTTTTACATCAGCATTATACTAAATCAACCATAAAATAATCAAACCTAATTACCCAACATCAACCCATTTTTTGGAATGGACATCAACAGCTTTTTAGTTTTTCATATTTGTTAATTTTTCGTGTTTTTAAGAGTAATCAACGACTCTAATGCTTTTTATTTTTGGCATCATTATTTAAGCCTTCGGACTTGAATAATGATGCTTTTTTTATGCCCTTCAGGATTGGATCAGTGGGCTGAAATCAATGGCTGGGATGGCGCCGTTTTCATCGACTTTGGGGATTTCAATGAGGACCTCAGGAAAGCCGAATTCCTTCAGGTATTTGAGGAGTACACGTCGGGTATCCTCGGCGATCAGCTCGGTGTGGTCGGCAATGCGGTTATAGATTATGCCACGGATATTGAGGCCTCTCTGCTTGGCAATTTCAAGGCTCATCAGGCTATGATTTATACTTCCGAGTTTGGCCGAACTCACCAACACGGTTGGGTAATCCTGTGCCTGCAGGTAGTCCAGTACAGTGGTTTCGGCATTCAGCGGAACATACAAACCACCCACACCCTCGATAATCACCTGTTCGTATTGCTCCGTGAGCTGATCTGTTGCCTGCTTGATGGTCATGGGATCAATCACCTTGCCTTCAAGTGAAGCAGAAAGCTCTGGAGAAGCAGGATAATCGAAGATATAGGGACAGGTAAGGCCTGAACGATCGGCCTCCTGCATGGGAATGCCCATAAGCTTTCGGTGCATCTCGATGTCTTCTGAGGTGTCTTTACAGCCCGTTTGTGACAGTTTCTGAGTGATGACATTGCAGCCCTGATCCTGCAGGTATTTGGCCAGTAATCCTGTGGCATACGTCTTGCCAGCGTCGGTATCTATGGCGGTAATGAAGATGGGTTTGTTCATGTTTTCGGTATTTGGAAGCAAGCGGATGCTTGCATGATTTTGGGGTCGCAGCGGGATGCTACGACCAGAGATTATGATCGTTTTTTAAGGACAAAAAACATCCCGTGATAGGTCAGTCGGACGCCTTTTTCATCACGGAATTGTTGGTCGTATTGCCGTTGGAATTTGATGACTTTGGTGATGCTCCACGGTCGCTTTTGCAGGCCATTAACGCCTGTTCGTTTGAGGTGGCCGAGGACTTTTCTGGCGTTGTCGAAATACATCGGATAGTGGATCTGTTCGGCATGCAGGCAGTCGAAATCAGCGAGTAATTCGAGGTGTTCCTCCAAGGTCATGTAGGGTAAGCCCTGACCGCTGAGTTCCCGCACCTCCCGACAGTTGTCGGGCCCGAAAGTGGAGAAGCAGAGCAGGCCCCGAGGGACCAGGTGATCGTGCAGTTTATGGAAGAAAGCTTTGGGGTCGCTCAGCCACTGGAAGGTGGATCCCGAGAGGATCAGGTCGAGGTCCTCGGGTAATTCGAGCTGTTCGATGTCGCCACTCAGGGGCGAGAAACCTGGTCGGATCTGCTCGATCACGGGCATACTTTCATCCACCAGGTCATTGACCCACATTTGCTCAATCTGAGCATGGGGCAAATGCTTGCTGAGCATGCCTGATCCCGCACCGATTTCCAGTGCCCGCCCAACGATTGGCGATCGATGGACTTCAATCAGCTCGCTGAGCTTTTGGGCCATTTTTGCCTGTACTACCGCTGATTCGTCGTAAGTATCGAGACTTTGTCGGAACCGCTCACGAACCAAAGATTTATCTATCATTTCAGTCATCACATCATATTCAAAAATTGGTTCAATGGTTCAAGCGTCCCGCTTGGACCTCTGGTCGTAGAACCCTTTCTACGATCCCAACTGGTTTTTTATTGTCCACAGATTACACAGATTTCCACAGATTTTTTGTTTCGCAAATCGGATATCACCTCTGGTCGTAGGCTCCCGTCTACGACCCATTCATTACTAACCATCAACCAACACATCCCAACATTCCCACAGCCCAAAAGGGTAATGGGCTCCTTCGATCCTTTTCAGGTCTACGGCTGGAAACTGTTGCCAGTAATTCGCCTGATGTTCGGTCGGCATGATCAGGTCCTGATCGCTGACGATCGCCCGTTGGAACAGCGGACTTTTGGCAGGCTGTTGTTTGACCAGCTGTTGGAGTTGGTCGAGCTCTTCCTGCTGATCTTCGAGCGTTCGCATTGGAGCCGAATAACTCGTCATGCCCGAGCGTCCGCCACACATCCGAAGGAAGAAACGATCGCGGTTCTTCTCCGAAAAGTGATCCAGTGTTCCCTGGTAAATGGCCTCGGGAATACCGAACTGATCATGGATCGGCTGACAGGTTCCGTTGATGGCCGTGGTGCTTTTTGCCTGTTTCAAAAGCGCCTCGAAATACTGGTTGGCCACCCATACGCCCATCGACCAGGCAACGATATGCACCTGATGGTATCGGGCGGTTTGCTCTTCGATCATCTGCGGTTCAATTGTGCGGTAATCGTAGATCAACAGCACATCGAATTGCTCACTGAGCAGGTGCTTCAGTGGGGCGGGGTCTTGTCCCCATCCGCAAAAAAATAGCATAAGCTCCGCTCGATTTTCATTGACTGCCCAGTGTGTTTTCATGGAGGTAAAGGTAATTAAAAATTGTGGTTGTAGGGGATGTTGCCCGCTTGGTCGGCAGGTGATCAGGGATTGTTTTTCAGCAACTCCAGAAAAGGCTCCAGGTCTTGTATCTGCATGTCGGCAGTCAGGGAAATCCGTAACCTTGCGGAGCCTTGTGCTACTGCTGGCGGGCGTATCGGGAATACGAGAAAACCATTTTGTTGCAGGTTTTCTGCCAGCTGTACGGTGGCTTCATTTTCACCGATAATCAGGGGAATGATATTACTCTGGCTTGGGGCATTGAGGTGGTTAAGGACCATCGTTTTTTGTACGTGTTCAGATACAGAATTTAGATGACCCCGTTTTTTTGTACGTTTTACGAAGTCTCTAAATACGTAAACCGACCATGACACATTGATTGGCGGCAGTGCGGTGGTAAAGATCAGTGGCCTCATTTTATTGATCAGGTAGTCTTTCAGTACCTCGTTCATCACGGTAAAACAGCCCATCGAGGCCATGCCTTTTCCCATAGGGCAGCTGATGATATCGACCTTATTGATGACCTGTTGCTCCTCGCAAATTCCGAGTCCCTGCTCGCCCCGTGTACCGATCGCATGGGCCTCATCGATGTAGAGCATGCAGTCGTATTCTTCCTTGATTTTGCAGAGCTCCCGCAGGTCGGCAATGTCTCCGTCCATGCTGAAAATGGTCTCGGTGATGATGACCACCTGCTCGTATTTGTGTCGGTATTTTTTCAGGAAGCTTCGGAGATGTTCGTAGTTCAGGTGTCGGTATCTGATCAGGTCGGCATCGCAAAGTCGGGCACCGTCGATGATGCTCGCATGGTTGAGTTTGTCGGAAAGGATGAGGTCTTTCTTACCAAGCAAGGCGGGTAAAATCCCGACGTTGGCATGGTATCCAGAGTTGAACAGCAAGGCGCCCGTCTTTTGATAATAGTGGCAAAGGAGCCTTTCGAATTCTCCATAGGCGGGGTGGTTGCCTGTCAGTAATCGGGAGGAAGTGGCACTGAGTCCGAACTGATCGAAGAGGGCATCTTCGGTAATTTGGGCATAGAAGTTTCGCAGGTGCTGAGGGTCGTGGGCAATACCGAGGTAGTCATTTGAGGAGAGGTTGAGCATCCGTTTTCCCTGGTACTGCACCCACGGGCCACCGAGTGGCTCGATCTCCTTCAGGCTTCTCAAGTTGCCCTTTTCAGAAAGTATGTTCAGTTGGTTTTGATAATCTTCGTACATGATTTTTTGATTTAAATGGGGCTGATGGGACGGGAGGATTCACCGAACCGCAGGGGCCGAACGATGTGCCTTCACTATAATTTCCGAACCACCTCAGCCAGGGCACTGGTGAGTTGCCGCAGCTCCTGATCAGTGATCACAAAGGGGGGCATCAGGTAGACATTCTTCCCAAATGGGCGAATCCAAACGCCTTCTTCCACAAACAACTTCTGGGCTTCCCCCATATCGACAGGGGCTTTCATTTCGACAATTCCTACGGCACCAATAATTCGAATATCAACGACTTGAGGCAGGCTGCTTAAAGTAGGTAATGTAGCCTGAAAGTGGGCATTGATGCGCCTTACGTTGGCCTCCCAATGGCTTTCCTGCAACAGCTTCAGGCTCGCTACTGCCACCGCACAAGCGAGCGGATTTCCCATAAAAGTCGGTCCGTGCATGAATACATGTGGGCTGTTGGAAGAGATCGTCAAAGCTACTTTTTCGGTGGTCATCGTCGCCGCTAAAGTCATGTATCCTCCTGTGATTGCCTTGCCCAGACAAAGGATGTCAGGCACCACATCGGCATGCTCCATGGCGAATAATTTTCCTGTTCGACCAAAGCCCGTGGCAATCTCATCGAAGATCAAAAGGACATTGAACTCATCCGCCAAGGCTCGCAAGCCCCGAAGGTATTCGGGATGATACGCCCACATACCGCCAGCACCCTGAAGGATCGGCTCGATGATGATGCCCGCAATGTGCTCATGATTCGCCTCGAGCTGTTCCCGCATGCTGTCCAGATCCGAAGGGTCCCACTCGCCATCAAATCGACTCTTCGGCTGATCGGCAAAGTGGTGAATCGGCAGTATACCATTGAAGATTTGGTGCATGCCTGTTACAGGATCGCAGACCGACATGGCATGGAAGGTGTCGCCATGGTAACCCGACCGTACCGTCAGGAACTTGTTCTTTTCGGACACCCCTTGACTGTACCAATACTGGATGGCCATCTTCAGGGCTACCTCAACGGCAATAGATCCTGAGTCGGCCAGGAATACTTTCTGTAAAGGTTCGGGCGTCATATCGACCAGTAGCTTTCCCAGCTCAACGGCAGGTTCATGGGTGATCCCGCCGAACATCACATGGGACATCTTTTGGCTTTGCTCCTGAATCGCCTGGTTCAACACAGGGTGGTTGTAGCCATGTACCGCACACCACCACGACGACATCCCATCGATCAGCTCACGACCGTCCTTTAACTTCAGCTTTACGCCTTCTGCCGACTCGACGGCATACACGGGAAGCGGGTCAATTATCGAAGTGTAGGGGTGCCATAAATGTTCCCGATCAAAGGCCAAAAGTTCCTGCTCGTTCATCTTTCCAAAAAGTAGTTCTTACCATTCATTCATCTTCATCCATCGAAGCGGTCTGCCTCAAATGAAGGTGTAATTTAATCTTTTGGGATGTAAGCAATGCAGCCGTAGCGCATAAAAATCAATCCTTGGGAGTGTGTGGCGTTTAGAGTACCCGTAGGGCGGTTGCTACACACTATTCTAATTTTGTGTACCTGCATATTTTTAAAAGTGTCCACAAAATTAAAAGAAGGGGAAGAGAAATGTAACCCGTTTTTGGGTGTAAGGAAATGGCAATCGGAGAAGCTTTCCCGAAGTAAGGATGAAGATATTTTGAGATGAGGCATGGACATAAAAAAAGGGCAGACCATCAATGATCTGCCCTTTTTTGAATGCTTGTGATGGGCTTACAGTTGCTCTTTCTGGCTTTGTGCCCATTGGCTGAGGCTGTCTAAAAGTTGAGCTCTTTCTTCTACAGTCAGGTGCTCACTTTGGGCGAAAACCTGCTCGGCCTTGGCGATCATGTCCTTCTCAAGTAATGCCCGACTTGCCTTAGGTTTGGGCATCGGAGCTGATTTCAAAGTGAATCGCTCGACGGTTTTAGACAACTCTTCAAGGTCCTGAATAGGCTGTTTAATCTGCCCTGCATGCTGGGAGATCTTCTTCAGGTGACCTTTACTGATCTTGATATTTCCTTCCAATAAGTCGCTCTGCATCTCAGTGCTGAGCAAGTTTACACCACGGTAGAAGGAGGCGTAATTACGGATTGTTCGGTCGCTTTGATTGACCTGATTGGCGATCGTTTTAGCGGAAATATTGGAGGTATTCCCCTCTAAATGAGGAAAATCTTTCCTCTTTTCTTCGTCTAATTTTTTCTTGCGGCCTTGCTGCTTCTTTTCACGCTCATACTTCATCCCGATCAGGTAAGCACGCTTCTCATCAGTAAGGTTTCTTCGGCCCAACTGCGTGTTGATCATCCAGTCTTTAACCTCTTCAATATCCTGAAAATGGAGGATATTTACCTCTAAAGGCAGGTTGTGGCGCTTTAGTATCGCATAGCGGTTGTGCCCATCAACGATGATCTGTTTGCTATTATGCTTCCAGATAGAGATCGGCTCCCTAAGCCCTTCAGCAAGGATGCTTTCTTCCAAAAGTTCAACTTCTTCCTGACTTGGACTGGGAATCAAGAGGTCCAGTTCAGGGAGAATATCCAAGGTCATATTTGTATCAAGTCCCGCCAGTGTACGGGCTATTTGTTTTCGTTTTTTAGCCTCCTCAGAGGTACCGTTAAAGTCGATGGTTCTATTATCCATTGATGATTTCTTTAGCAAGTTTTTGGTAATCTTGTGTGCTGTGATGATTGGGGAAAGCCTCAAAGATAGTCAATCCTTGTTCGGATGCCTCTTTGTAGTGTTTGAAGTGTCGGATCACGGTTTTAAAGATGGGCAACTTGCTGTCGCGAAGAGCATCTTCAGACCGCTTGCTGACTTTCAATCGTTCGGAATCGGTGATCACAACACCGAGTAGCTCCAGTGAGGGATTGATCATTTTGAGCTCTTCAATCGTATCGATCGCCAAAGGAATACCTTTCATGGAAAGCCTTGTTGGGGTCGATACAATAACGGCTTCCGTAGAGGCATTCAGGGCGTTCTGCGTGAAGTACTCCAATGAGGGTGGGCAATCTATCAGGATGAAATCGTACTGGTCTTTAATCGGATCCAAGGCAATTTTCAGTCGGATAAACTGTGTGGCACTGCCAGCATATTTACGAGGAACCTGTGCCAGATCGATGTCTCCAGGAACCAAGTCGAAGTCCTCTTTGATGGAAATAATAGACAGTTGTTGGTGATCGAGCAGGGCATGAGCGATGTTCTCGGTCTCATGATTTACCCCGAGGTGATCAGTTGCATTGGCTTGCGGATCGAAATCAATGATCAGTACTTTATAGCCTTCGATAGCCATTGCACGGCCCAGGTGAACGGTGGTGGTGGTTTTTCCTACACCACCTTTATGATTCATGAAAGAGATGATTCTGCAGGCTTTTTTTTCAGTCGGAAATCCATATTCCTGCTGAAGGACTGGGAGTAAAAGTTCGGCATGTTTTGGTGTCAGAACTCGCTCACCACGGATGATTTTCCCCAGAACACTTGTCGGTAAATTAGCCTCTTTTTCAATAGCTGAGAGGTTCAGGAGCTTTTGTCTTTGTCTTAAAAAATCAGTGATATGTGATTTCATAGCAGGATAATTGATGAATTTTGTCCCAAAAATAAGACAAGAAAAAGCTTTTAACCAATGTATGAAGAGATTTATTAAAGGGATTTTTATTAATCAATTTGCATTATGTTAAATAAAAATTCATCTAATAAATACGATCACAACAAGCATCGAATCACAGGCCTACAATGGCTACTCATGGGCTGAAAATGACTGATGGTCGAATGGTAATATTCAAACACGTTAAACGTGTAAGTACCGTGTACGCGGTTACACAAGTGGGCTGTATATAATTAAGCGAATAAGAGCTGATCACTGGCTAAGGATTATTGAGATGATGAATCCACCCTGGTGACCAACCAGAGACTATCACTTTACCTGAAGGCAAAATTTACCTCAATTATTGAGGAGCAGGCATAGTTTAAGTGCCACTAAAATGAATTTTAGCCCTTAAACTGCCCCGGTTTTGGACGCTCTGCTTTCAAAACAACTATCCGCTACGCTTTATATTCAGAACGATTGGGAACAAGAATTCAATCGGCACCAATACATTATGTTAAATAAACCCCCTAAAAAGAAACCGGCGTTGAAAGACCGGTTAGCTGATTTATATTTAATTAGATCTAATGCTTTTGGATGCAGTAGAAAAAAAAAGCTCAATCATAAGACTGAGCTTTGAATAACAAACTGGCGGCGACCTACTCTCCCACATGTGACTGCAGTACCATCGGCGCTAAGGGGCTTAACTTCTCTG
>CANMKE010000054.1 GCA_947498325.1 uncultured Persicobacter sp. | reverse complement strand
TCGTAATTTCTTAATGCATAAATCAATGCCGCCATAAAGGAGTCTCCGCCCCCTACACGATCGACAATGTGTGTCAGGTTGTAAGTACAGCTGCGATAAACGCGCTCGCCATCATAGAGAATACCCGCCCACGTATTGTGGCTTGCCGATACACTTCCTCGTGCGGTAAAAACCACCAACTTACAGTTTGGATATTTATCCATCATCTGCTGCCCTGCTTCTGCATAGAGCTCATCAGATACTTTTTCTTTAACCACATCAACATTGGGGTGAATCCCCGACATGATGTCGCAATAATTCATCAATTCTGGCATGACTTCTTCCGCTTCCACACCCCAGTTCCAGAGGTTTTTGCGGTAGTTGTAATCACCAGAAATGGTTACGCCCTTGGCTTTCGCCGCTTTCAGGGCTTCTTTGGTAACATTAAAAGCCGAAGCCGATAATGCAGGTGTAATGCCTGTCCAGTGAAACCATTCAGCATCCTCAAAGACTTCGTCCCAGTTAATGCTGTTTGTTTCGATGGTTGACATTGAGGAGTGGTCACGGTCGTAGATCACCTTACTGCCACGATAAACCGCCCCATTTTCAAAATAGTAAAGTCCCAGTCGGTTTCCGCCCCAGTGGACATTGTGCGTATTCACGCCAAAGCTTTTGAGCGACATTATTGCCAGCTCTGCCATGTCGTTTTTAGGAAGGCGAGTAACAAAAGAAACATCTTCGCCAAATTGCGCCAAAGAAACGGCTACATTGGCTTCCGCGCCGCCAAAATCAATGTCTAAACTTTTAGACTGTCTCAACCTTACCGATCCTGGTGATGCCAAACACATCAGCATCTCACCGAAAGTAACAACTTTACTCATCGTTCACACAAACTTATTTTTGCAGACATCCGCGGCGCATCAGCGCATCCTGGAGGTTTGCATCAGATATATTAAACCTTACCGTTGGACATGGCCATGGCGACCAGGCTTATGGTAAAGGAGGAACAAGGCCTGCTCGAAAAAGCGAGCCTTGTTATTTATTTTATTGCATCAAGAGAATGCCAAACCACCGTTGATATCGATGTTGTTACCTGAAAGGAATGAAGACTTGTCAGAAGCCAAGTAAACCACCAAGTCAGCAACCTCATCAGCACGACCTTCACGACGCAAAGCAGTTGCACCAGCAACATTTACACGAGCCTGAGCAGGAGTGTGATCATCGTGGAATTTCGTTGCGATCATACCTGGGCACAATGCGTTACAACGGATACCATCAGGTCCCAATTCTTTCGCCATTGCACGAGTGAAGCCCATTACAGCAGCTTTAGAAGCACCGTACAAAGAAGCACCACCACCAGCACCGTCACGACCAGCCTGAGAAGCAAAGTTCACGATAGAAGAACCTTCACCCAAGTGAGGACGAACCGCTTTAGTCATCGACCAAACTGTTTTCATGTTCAAGTCCATCAACAAGTTGTACCAGTTCTCGTCTTGCTCTTCGATTTTCTTACGACCAACAATACCACCTGCAACGTTCACCAATACATCGATACGCTCACCGAATGTTTCAACACATTTAGCAACAACGTTCTCAACGTCTTCAGTTTTCATCAAGTCACCAGCAACAGTGATGATCTCAGCACCTTTTTCTTTTGCCAAACGTACAGTCTCAGCAGCATTTTCTTCTGCTTTGTCTTCAGCTGCATAGTAGTTCACTACCAATTTTGCACCTGCTTCTGCCATTGCCAAAGTGATTTCACGTCCGATGTCACGTACACCACCTGTAATAATTGCTACTTTTCCTGAAAGATTCATAATTGTGATTATTTAAGTAATTTTGTTAATTTTTTTCTACTGGCTTCAAATTCTTCGCTAAAAGGAAGATGGAGCCGACACCCAATGGGACCAATACCGCAATCAAGATAAAGACTGGAGTATAGGATACACTGGAAATTTTCGCCACGAGGAAGTTCATCAGTACGACTGACAAAACGCCCACAGTGCCACCGAGTCCAGCAAGTGAACCCACTGATTTTCCAGCAAGCAAATCGGAAGGGATGGTCTGTACATTACCGATAGCAAACTGAAAGCCGAACAATACAAAGGCGACAATTGCGACGAATACTTCTGGTGTTTTTGCGAATAATATAGTGGCGACCAAGCCCAGGAACATAATTGCACCACCAATGATGATGGTCTTTTTCCGAGCGTAGTTGACCGTTTTTCCTTGTTTTAATAGTAAGCCTGAGTAATATCCTCCGACGATCGAGCCAAGGGCTGCACCCACATAAGGCACCCAAGCGAACATCCCGATTTCTTTGACATTAAAGCCGTAAGTATCGGCGAGGTAGATGGGCATCCAGCCAACGAACAACCACCAGATGGGCTCGAAAAAGAAACGGGAAGCCAACACTGCCCAACAAGCACGGTGGCTCAGGATCTCTTTCAGGCTCATGGCCTTACTGTTCTCGTCGTTATCCTCTTCGCTTTGGCCAGATTTGATGTACTCACACTCTGCCTCATTCACCCAGGGGTGATTTTTCGGATTTCCTTTATTGATCAAGATCCAAGGGAGGATCCACAGCATACCGAAAGAACCGACAAACATAAAGGTGGTTCTCCAGCCAAATGCTGCCCACAAATAGGCGATCAACAATGGGGCAACTACGGCACCCAGAGAGGCTCCTGCGTTAAACAATCCCTGTGCAAAAGCACGCTCCTTGATCGGGAACCATTCGGCATTACTTTTTACGGCACCAGGCCAGTTACCTGCTTCGCCAAAACCCAGGGTTGATCTTAAAAAACCAAAACCGAAGATTCCTCTTACGAAACTATGACAGAAGGAAGAAATTGACCAGATACCGATCGAGATGACATAGCCAAAGCGTGTCCCGACCTTATCGAAGATCTTCCCAGAAAATGACTGCCCAAGGGCATAAGCCACCATGAAAATATTGAGGATCAAAGCATAATCTGCTTTGGTGAGATCCAGGTCTTTAGCAATATCGGGCCACATCATTGCCAATGCCGACCTGTCAATATAATTAATGACCGTCGCCAGGGCGATTAAGCCGATAATTACCCAGCGCATATTGGTTTTCACCTTTTTCGCTGAGCCTTTCCATTCATTTTTGCTTTTCATGGCCACAAGAGTTTTTTGGGTAATGATTATTTACCGCCGCCTAAATATGCAGGCTTAGTACCGTCAAGGAAGTCTTCTCTGATCGGGCTGAAAACGTCAATCAACATTCCTGCTTCAAGGCAAACTGCTGAGTGCATCAAATCTGGTGCGATGTAAAAAGAATCGCCACCTTTCAACACTTGTTTTTTACCTTCAACATCCATTTCAAATGCGCCACTTACTACATAGGTAGTTTGTGAATGAACATGCTGGTGAGGAGTACCGATACTTCCTTTTTCGAAATTTACTTTCACCATCATGATCGACTCATCGTATCCCATGATTTTGCGAGAAATTCCGCCACCTAATACTTCCCATTCGTTGTCAGCATCCAAGAAGAATGCGTCACTCTGTACCTTTTTCATAATTATAAAAATTGTAGATTATCAAAAGAGTCATTAGCGGATCATCCGTCGCCTTTTCCTGATAGAACGGGCGGGCTGATGAATGCGCTAAATTTGGTGTTTTGGTTTTTGGTAAACCAATTGACCTATTGCTATATATCAAGATTCATACCATAAGCACGTTCCGCAGAAAAATATATTATCGGTTTTTCAACTGTATTTTGGGAGCCATTTCAGGCTGTAATTTTCCCAATATGCAGTTGTACCTGTCCTGCAAAAACAAGCACAAAAGGCCGTTCAGTAATGAGACGGCCCTTTGCCTATGGTTTAGAATTTAAATTTCACCGTTACCACATGTTCACGTGGGCTGCTGATACGGCCAACGATTGGCTGTCCGTAAACTTCTCCTTTTTTGCTTGGGTCCGCTTTTGGCAATCCAGTCAAACCAGAAGGTGATTGTCTGTTGGTAAGGTTCGTACAACGGTAACCGATCGTAATCGCTGGCGTCAGTTTATAGGACAAACCAGCTGTTGTGAATACGTATGGTGCGTTGTAGAAAATGTTCATTTTATCCAGTGCCTTTTTCGACTGGTAGCGGAACAAAGCGTTCGCACTCAAACGGGAGCTCACTTTGTAGCTTGTATTGAACTCAATAATATGCTTTGCGATACCTGTCGGCGTGTTTCCAGTGTAATCGTATGCAATGCCATTTCCATCTTTGTTAGGAATTTGGTATTGATCATATTTTGGCTCCTGATAAGTGTACTGAAGCACCATGCTCAACCCTTTGATCGGTTTCGCATAAGCATTCACATTGAAACCCGTTGTTTTTACATTATGTAAAATTCCGATTGTTGTACCGTCAGTCAGAGCAATGGCTTCGTAATCGTTGGTTTTGGTGATGTAGCTGATACCAGTACGGACACCATATTTAGCCTTGATATATCCGAAGTTCGCCTGTGCCATATAGATGTCGTTGATGGCATCCATATTGTAATTTGGATCGGGCGTCGTTGTTGTTTTGGTAATCCCCAGGTTCAACAAACTTTTTGCTACCGAAGCATCGATGCGGAAAGGTCCTGTTTTGTAAACAAAGCCCAGGAAGCCACTGTGTCCAAGGTTGGTCTGATTATAATTGTACCAAACAGGGTCTGTGCCATTTCTGAAATCTTTTGCCGCAATCAAAGGATTACCACCAAAAGCATTTTGATCAACACCCAAGCCTGTTTTCAGGATTTTTGAATACTTGTTGCTGAAGATATCCAGACGGTAACCGTAAGAAAGCGTGAATTTAGCATTGATCTTCCAGTCGTCTTTGGCAAACAAAGAAGTTGTTACAGAATTGATGTCTCTACCTTCTCCATATTGGTTGTTGTAGGCAATCGCACCTGTGGTTGTATTACCCGCTGCATCAGTCAAAGTTATTGGCAATGCCAAGCCATCGGGAGTGGTAACATCCAAATCTACACGTTGCTGCGTAACGATGCGATCCATTTTGATCCACTGCAAATTGTAACCGAAAGCCACTTTATGCTTGTTGAACGTTTTGCTCAATACCGAGGCGGAATACAACTGAGAGAAAGGTTTAGTCCCTTCTGAAGTTTCGTATTTAGACTTTACCATGTAGGTATTTGGAGAGATCACCGCACCTGTCTGGCTGTTGGTCATTTCTACACCAGCCCCCGCATTGTAAGTTGAAGCCAAGAAAGGTTTTGCTACTGGCTTCCAAATTGTACGGTTACGATCGGTAACACTGAAACGCAAGATGGAATTCAATGCCCAGCCATTATCAAAGAAGTGATCGTATTTCAAATCCAGCCCTTTGGTTTCATAGGTGATCGCCCCTGCAGGGTGAACCACACTTGTTTGGCCCGTCACGGGATTATAAAGATCAAAATTACCGATAGAAGGCAACAGATAATTGTTATAATCAGAAAATCCAGTGTTCGAAATATCACCATTCTCTTCCAGGTTGAAGATTACGTTAGGCTTATCTGTTTCGTGGATATTACTGTAATAGAAGTCAATATTAATATTTCCTTTCTTCAATGTTTTGCCGACACGCCCAACGAAGTTGTAGCCACTTGTGCCTGTCCAGCCATCCTGATAATGGAATGGTCCTTTAGCATCTTTTGCCGAAAGACCTACCCCCACATACCAGCCTTGCGCAAGGGATTGCATTACTTGTGCATCCATGAAACGTGTACCACGATCGGTAGCACCGATCATACCCGTGATAGAATTGGCTACTTTTTTAGGCTTGTAGTTAATCACAAAACCTGGGTAACCATACTGAATGATGGTCGAAAGGCGGTCTGGTTGCTCACGCTGCCCAGACAAAAGATAGTTTCTATATCCAAGGGTTGTCCCGTAGCCCATTTCGAAGAACGTACCAGAATAGGTCTGTTTTGTGGAAAGGCCAGGAATACCAGTGTTCAGTTCACGGGGAACATCATTGGTCGCATTTTCACTTGAAAATACATTGATCTGCTTCGTCAGGCCATCAGCAGAAGAGGATGTTTTCTTTTTTACAGGAGCTTGGGCAAACCCCATTCCCGTGACCATAATGGTTGCGGCTAAAGTGCCAAGAGTAGATTTTATCACATTCATCCTAATAAATCGTTTCGATTTGCAAATTTCAGCGAGTCAAGCTGTTAGTGGTTATGAGGTGTAGTGTTGCAAATACACAAATGTATTTTTGATATTAGCGATGTGTGGGTTAAGGGACTGCCGAAGCAGCCCCTTGATATTTTTTGGTTTATTTGATGATCACATTCAATGGGCCTTCCCATTTAACATCCTGTCCGTTTACTGTGGCTTGGTGAGCGGCAGTTTTGTCGTTGTTGTTTGACAAAAGAACGATGTACTGGTGACCGTTAGCGTGATCAACAGTGATCTGAGTCAAGCCGTTTGAAAGCTGTTTGTCAGTAACATTTTTGATTTGGCTTTTGGTGTTGTTCACCAACTCGTCAGTCGCTGGGTGAATGCTACCGTGAGGCTCGAAGATGTTCACAAAACGAACGTCTTTACCTTTACGACGCATCATATACATTGGCTGGTTGCGCAAGTTGAAGTGAGGATCATTCGCACCGTAAAGTCCCATGAACTCCTGAGTAGGCGCTGTGTTTGCTGTTGTGATGCTGTAGAATGTTTTGTCGTTCAACCACGAGAACTGCGCGTTTTTCGTGTGCGTTTCAGCCGTAGCAACTTTCCAGATGTATTGGAAACCACCTTCAGTACCTAATGGCGACAATGTTTTCTCTGAGTTGAAAGTATCAAAGCTATAATCCATTACCTGACCCAAGTAGTGGTAAGCCAAATCGTAAGAATGCTCTTCTTTAGAGAAACCTTCCATTACATCAACAAAGAATGGTTTGTTCAAAGAAGCATCCTGGATCTGAACAATGGTACGTTGCATATCCACACCTTTGTAAACTTGCTTTTGATCAGCACGCATTCCCTGGTATTCTTTATGATCTGTGTCGAAGAACAACAAATCTCCCCAACGCTTCATAGACTCATCGAAGTTAGCATCGAATTGACATTTACCATCAACGGTCATGGTTGAGTGAGAACCTGTCTGACGAGCGAAAGTCTTGTTTTCTGCAAGGTAACGACCACCGTCTTTAGCCTCAACGTTTACATAACGCGCCGCACCGTAATCTTGCAATACTTCACGGTCGTTGTCATAGAACAAGATGCTCAATTTATCAAAGTGACCGTGCGCCAAACCATGCTTAGAGAACTTCATGGTCATTGTCGTTTGGTTCTTTGGGTTGTTAGAGTACATGAAAGCGATACCACCTTCTTTACCGTTGTTACCGTCAGTCAATACCGTAGATTTACGCGCTACCATTGAAGGCGCTTTACCTTCGGCAATCGCTTTAGCCAACATCAAACCACCCGCAGAAACACCTACTTTGTTTTGAAGATGTGCTACCGCCAAATAGTTAGGATTTTGATAGTGACCATAAGCCATACCAATCGCATCCACAACTACAGGAGCTTGAATACTCATCTCTTTGATTGCATCATTATAAGGCAAGAACTGGCCTTTAGCATCCGTCAACTGAATCAAACCATCTACTGCATTCAACAATACATTGTTACGGTAGTGGAAGATATCACGCTTAGGCTCGTTGTTCTGAATAACTTCCGCAAAAGTGATGAATGGCGTCATTGAATAACGTTGGTAGTAAGGACCTTCCGTATAGTATCCTGTTGGCGAGAACAATTGGTTCAAGTTGGCATAAAAACCTGCACGGGCATGTTGCTCACGGTAGTTATCATCACCTTTCAAAGGTTTTTTGAAGTAACCGTACAAACACTGATCAACGATTTTGTGGTCACCTATTACATAACCGATCATCCCTACTGCCGCTACATCCCAAGCACCGTGGTTGTGTACACGGTTGAATACTGGCAAGTTCTGTACAGACAAGAATTTCGCATATGGACGCCACAAGTTCTTCTCGATTTTCTTGATCGTCTTCGCACTCAAAGTCTCATAAACGCAATCATAAGCCTGCGTCGAATAAACTACCCAGTTGTCATCGTTCAAACACTGCCAGAACAATTTACCTGGAGCGTAAGATTTTTTGACAGGGTGCGTTGGCAACGATGGGAACATATCCGCATACTTCAACAACATGGTCTCTACATACTTCGCATATTTAGCATCCTGAAAAACCTGATACAAAACCCCAGCTTCGTACATGCTCATGTAATTGCGCTTGTGCTGTTCGTGTGTAAATCCGCCACCTGGATCTTTAGGAATTGGAATACACATATCTTTTTGCATCGCGGCATCAACGCGTTGTTTCATGGCGTCGACGGCTTGGTGCATGAGTGGGTATTTTTGATATCCTTCGCGTAATTGTTGAACGGTATTTTGTGTCAATACCAATGAAGGATGCTGAACGGAGTCTTTTGCATATACTTGAACAGACATGAAGCTGAGCAGTAATGCAAATAAAAGTAGATTTAGTCGTTTCATATCGAAATCCTATTTTTCTGTAATTTTGAACCTGCAACAACAATACCGATCCTTGAAAGAATCATTATGTTGGTTTTTGGTTCACCAAAATTGAGAAAAATGATTTTCTAAAAAAAATCGAGATTGCGCTAAACAGATTTAGAGATAATTTTTTACACACATTATCGGTTTTTGATAATTATAATTTCGGACCAATCACTAAAATAGCAATCATAATCACCATCCATCGATATGAAATTATCGAGAAGGTAAAAACACCCTGATTAAAGTGCTCAAAATTTCAAATTCACAAAATTTCGCGGTCTATTTTACAAATACTACAATCAGGTGTTTTCCGCAAAAAACTGATACAGATCAGTATAGCAGGGCACTTAAAATAACTAAAGTCATACAATTAGCGGAAATTTTAATAATACAACCATAAACATAGTTGCACGCCCCTTGACATCATTGTCAAGCATGACATTTGTCAAACCATTCGTATATTAAAATCTGATGAGTCTTTACGGGATGGTTTACCAATTTTATTACGATGGATTTAATGTGATTAATTGATACGATAAAAAGAGATTGTCACAGCCCGTTTTAGACAAAATACCTTAGATTAATCCAAATTACGTGATAGTAGAAAAAAGCCTTCATTTTAATTGAATTGTTCAAAAAATCAGGCCGTGTTACGATTTCTTGCTGATGTTCTTGCACGGACATAAGGTTGTCCGTAATCATGACCAACAAATAGAAAAAAGGATTACTGAAAGGTCGTGGATCGAGCAATCCCCTCAATTGCTGTCAAATATTTTATCCGCAGAGATTCCTTATTGTATACATTCGTCCTTTTCCCGTCACAGAAGGGAACTCCTATGTTTGTATGGGCAACTTTGCTGCTGCATAAAACGAAAAAGCCCTTCGCTGAAAAATCAGGAAGGGCCAAGATACATAGCATTAAGGAAAGACATTTTAACTACTTCCTATGTATAGGCAGCAGCAGTGTTTTTTAAGGAATCAATGCTATGATCAACTCATTCAACAGTATTTTCAGGATCGGAAAAAGAGCGCCTGCAACAAAATGCAGTGCACATTCAATTTCCTCCTGCGCTGACACATATTTGGCAAAAAGGACAGCGTAATGTTTTATTTCGTGCCGAAAATCAAGCCTGTTTTATAAGATGATTTCATCTTCATGGCTTCCTGGCGGCTCATTGTTTTATTGATAGGATAAATATGCTCACCTGTACGTTTATAATAGGACTCAATACGACCAGAATTGATCGAAAGAATATGGTCGATTTTTGAAATGGCCCATAATGGATCTTCAAAGCGGATCGTACGACCTGAAGCACCAGAGTTGTAGAAGAACAAGCCGTCCAGCTCCAACTGCTGAACACCCCACAACAATACCGCCGAACCCAATTCTTTATTTCCTGTTTCGATAAAGTCACAGTTTTTCACCACAACCGCAGGACCAGTGGTCGATTCGTCATTACCCATACGTGTGATCGCCATCGCACCTGTCATTACTTTATCGAACGTACAGTTTTCGATGGTTACCTGCTCGGCGCTGTAACGTCCCAGTTTTTCTGTCTGCCCATTGATGTTCAGTGCCACACCAGAAATATTGGTAAACAGACAATTTCTGAAAGAAATCTCGTCAGCAAAAGTAGAAGTGTATGCACGGAAAGCGCAGTAGTCCGAACCATCAAAATTCTGGAAAGTACAGTTTTCAACCTTCAGCGTATAGTGCTGAATCATTGGTGAAGTGGAAGTACTGATACCCGCATTCACAATTCCGGTATCCGAACGACCATTGAACTTGATCCCTGAAATTTTAAGGCTACCGCCATTTTCAATCGTGAAGAATGGCTGACGGCTGCTGCCTTCTGCCAGGTAATGGAACAACGACTGCCCTTCACCTTTATAGACAATGTTTACAAATTTTGTAAGGTGCAAACCTTTCATAAAACGGATTTCATCCGCTGTAATTTCAATGGTCTCACCGTTTTCAGCATTGGCAATCGCTTCGGCCAACGCCTCATAATTCGCCACTTTGGTGTGTTTGTCCGTCAAAACAATTGCATCCGAAATTGGCGTGTACCAAGCGGGCCCCGCTTGGCTGTCGGTTACGGGCAATACCGGCGTAAAGTTTTTGCTTGCCCACAACCCTTCTTTGGTTTTGTGGTAAGTATCTGCATCAATGGCTTTCATGCCCTTTTCCTTCACTTTGAAACCGTTGTTCACGTATTTGTTTCCTTTGAAAGTGAAGCCTGAAATATCATCCAGCTTGGTGAAGATATCCCCCTGGTTTGGGTTATAGAAAGTATTGTTTTTAAACACAATATGGTCTGGCGTTTGGGTACGCTCACGGTCTGAACCCACACACAACTCAATACGAGGGCAATTGAATAGATGATTGTCCTCCAATGTTACATGGTGCGCGCGGATATATCGGTTGGCCAATGAGTTCGGCACGCCATTCATAATCCCCAAAGGCGCAAAGAATCGGCGACCTCCCAAATTCTGGAAGTAGTTGCCTTTTACCTCGTGGTCACCATTGATGATACGCAAACCGCCACTGTTATTTGGAAGCTCTTCACCAAGGAAGTAGTTGCCCAAAACTTTGTTGCGGTCACCATGACGCATCGTCATTACGCCTTCGCAACCACGGAAAACGTTTCCTTTGATCGTATTGTCTGATGATTTGATCGAAACTACTTCCACCTCACCCGAACAGTGATCGAAGATGTTGTTCTCAATCATCGTTGCCGAAGTAACATTGGCGTAAGTCGAAGTGCCTACACGCAAGGTTTCCCCGCCATTGGATCCCAATTTTGGACGGGAACCAAAAATATTGTTATGGATCTGGTGGTAATTTTCACGCGACTCCTTATAGTTTAAACGAACGGCCATCAATACCCCAGCATTCAGCTTTCCACCGAAGTAACAATGGTCGATTTCATTGTGCTGACCATAAAGCTCCACCCACGACGTTTTCTCGAAGCGATCCGCAGGATTGTAGTGATCCATCACGACCTCAGTCATGCGAACATGCTTGGCCATTTTGCTTTTGATTCTGAAACGAACCGCCGCACGTCCTTTGGCATAACCGTCCGTGAAAATCAACCCTTTAACGGTAAAGTATTCACCAGCCATCTCCAAAGATGAATTTCCAGTCAGGAAGGTTTTGCCCGTTTCCTGTGCCTGAACAACAACACCTGCCTGCTCCGTTCCTTGAATATCAAGTTTGATTTTGGCATCCACCCAACGACCTGACGCCAAAGAGATTGTATCTCCAGGAGCGACCGCCTTCACGGCACTTTTCAGTGCATTCATATCTTTTACCAGGACGTTCTTTGCCTGCACAGTCCCTAAGGCTGCGGCAAGAAAAACCGTCATGGATAACTTTGAGAAAAAGCTTTTCATGAAATCTAAAGTAAATATTGTTAAAAATTGGGCAAAAAAGATGGC
>CANMKE010000053.1 GCA_947498325.1 uncultured Persicobacter sp. | reverse complement strand
ACTCCCGCCTTCCGACCTTACAAAGGTGCATGATTCCGGTGGTTTCTTGTTTGCACGTTCAATGCAAGAATTTGCATGTTATCGTCAAAAGAGTAATTGGGGCAATTACCGGCATAAAACCCGCTTTAGGGATGATTAAGGCCGATAATTACGTCATTCCATTGTATTTCATCGTTTGATGATTCATTTTTGATATAAAAATAATTATATTTATCAGGTTGATTTGTACCGTTTGGAATCCCCTTATCAATGAACTGATTTTCTTTTGATGAATATTAAACAGGGGATGGATAATTGGGCATCTTGATTATATTGTTAATTTTGGGGTAAAATATTTTTGATAAGCATTTTCGCCCATCCATGTCAACACATCAGTCCCCTCAAAAAACAACAGCATTAACGATTAGATTCAGTCAAATAGATTCCGAAATCAACTTGAAAAAATTGGCCGATGAGTTACAGGGCGATTGGGATGGGAGGGAGCTTCATGTCGATTCAGCGCAAATCAAACTCAATGTCAAGAGTTATAAGTACATGGATGATATTTTTGTAGAGTTATGTGAAATGGAAACGATTAATGTTTGCCATTTTTTCCATGCTCCAAAAATTGACAGTGAATATATTTTTGTCCGTGTGGGGTTTTCCGGAGTGATTTTAAACCTTGAGGGAGGGAATGATTTTGACAGTAACGGCATCTTTATGTACAGTTCGAATCAGCAATTTGAAATTGAATACCCGGCGGGTGTTAAAGCACGCTGGCTGACGATCAAGTACCCGAGGCGTTTGTACAATATGTTTGGCCTGGATAAGGACTTCGGCTTGAAGGAGCAAATGACCAGAGACAATATTCCATGGATCTATTATTTTCCGCTTGATCACGAGGTTGAGGAGTACGTGAAAACCATGTTTATGGCGGGAAAGACAGGAAATGGGCGTTATTCAACCCCTTTCTCGCGATCGATTGATATTCTGGGTGCTATTAAGGAAAAATTTCAGCTGGATGCTGCAGAGGGAACACCGGACAGGATTCATCCGGATGACTTCAATAAAATTATTACCATCAAAAATCAGATTCTTTTGCGCATGGATCGTGCTCCCCGGCTTGAAGAACTCAGCATGGAGCATGGCATGAGTGTGTCAAAGCTCAACCGCTTGTTTAAAAGTATTTTTAAGCATCCAGTGCTTAAATTTTACAACTTGCAGAAGATTGAGGAAGTGCGCAGGAAAGTGCAGCATTCCGCAGATACCCTAAGCGATATTGCCGAAGATATGGGCTTCAGTCATGTGGCGCACATGAGTCGGGTGTTTAAAAAACACTATGGTTATCCGCCTTCAGATTTACGCAAGATAAATACTTTTTAAATAAAAAGGCCTGCCGATAGAAATTGTATTTTTCTTCTTCGGCAGGCCATTTCTTTTGCGCATGATTAAAAGTGAGTTTTCTACTCCAAAATCAGCACCTTGTCAGGGGTTTATCGGACCTGATTGATGGGCTGTTCTGCATAGCCCATAATGGTTTTTATTGCTGACCGTTGCACAAGTCCCTGCTCGGTAGTTATTTCAAGCTGCAGTCTGTTTTCTCCTGTAATGCAGCCGGCCCAAGTGAATTCTACCTGTTGTTTGCTGTTGGCTTTTTCAAACTGACGCCTGGCCACGGGGTAGCCATTCACCAATAGCTGTATGGTTTTTATAGGGTCCTGAGATTTGCCTTTGGCAACCACTTGCAACGGTGTATGGGGGGCAAGGTAATCGGGGAAATCAGAAGTAAAATTGATTGTTGGGCTTTTGAGATGAACATCAGCAAAGTCAACCCTGAGCTCGGTATCATCAAGAAGCTGCTTTACCGGATAAATTTTGGATTTACCCTGATGGGTAACGATAATATCATAATCGCCCTTAAATACGGAAAAGGAGTCGGCAGTACCTGCTGGTACATAAGTCAGGTCGGTGCGCCATTGGCCATGCACCAGATCATAATAGGCTTTTCCACTTTCTTTCAGGTCCCAGTTGGCTTTATAAATTGCCCCACTGTCTCGCCATTGGTTACCATCCCAGGCACCCCAAAGGGTAAATCCGGTCATGAGTGGTTCCGCAAAACAGAGGTAAAGCACCCGCTCCATTGCCGTATACGAGCTGTCGGCCATGTCGAATTCAGTAACATGCATGGGAATACCATGAAGGGAAACTTCGTCGATTCTGCGTTGAATTTCCTGTGCATCGGGCATCGGGCCATAAAAATGCCCCTGCATTCCGATCACATCTACGGTGCCTTTGGCCGCTAAAAACTCCTGGAGGTATTTACCGAATTCCAGGTGGAAGTCATTACCGTTTTGGATCAGGTGAAACTCGTTGATCACCAATGGTAAATTTGGTGCTTTTGCCTTGGCATAATTGTACCAGTTGGCACGCTCTTGGGCAAAATTTTCCACCTTCAGAATATCTTTCACAATTTTGTCCTCATGCACAGGTTCATTGACCAGGTCGAGCTCATAAACCTCATCTGCCAGCGCTTCCAACTGATTATCAATATGTGCATAAATTTGACGGCGGATCTCGGCAGTATCGGTCATCTGCAACAGCGTTTTCGGTACCGCATTGTATTTCGTGCTTTCCCAGATCGTGCCATGCCCCCTGTTGTCTACATGGTGATTCCTGAGCCATTGCCGAAGTTCCCGATAGGTTTCTCGGCGGGCAGGTTTATTCCATGCAATCCATTTTCCTGTATTTTCAACGGTAATCGAGTTGAAATTCAGCAGATGATGGTAGTAAGGGTGGTCGGCACCAAGGGCAGCACCTTGTGCTGTAAGTTTTTGAATCTGCTTGATATTGGCTGTTGATCCCCAGCGAAAGGCCTGCTTTTTTTGGCGGATCTGAATGCTGTAATCCCCAGAGGAGGGGATGTTTTCCGCCTGAATTTTAAGCGATGCTTTTCGGTGTTTTTCAATTTTTGCTTCGGCATCATTGCGCCATTGCTGTGCTTTCGCTGAATAAACACAGACGCTTAGGCACAGACTCAGAAAAAAGTATTTCATTAGCTTAAAAAAAGGTAAGTGAAGAGTAATACAACAATATTCCTCAGGTGCGGGTGAACCAAATGATATACCGGTCATCATTTGCTCCTGAGCATGACCATCGTTGTCCGGAACGTTTTACTGAAATTGGACTGATCAGCCTTTGCCTGATAGCATATTGATTGATTTAATATGGTGCGTGTTTAAAAATTGATCATTCTTCTGCAAATTCGGATTATCGCAATTGATTTTGAATCATTGATTACTTCTACAATGCGCTAATTTTTCGTTGTGAATTTTAAGTTTTGAACACGGCCTAATCGACGCTTTACGCCTGAAAAATTCGCATTGCAATTAAACACGCACTTATAAAAGCGGGCAAAAGGAAATTACCCTATATTCCTGCGGTAAAATGTACCAAAATCCGCGTTTTGGGATAGAATGTCAGCAAAGGAAATCGTTGATAGGGATGGAGTGCTCTGATTTTTTTAGGTCGAAGAGTAGAGGGAAACTGCCGATTGGCATAAGGCGCGGAAAGCTCATGACTGAAGTGTTGAGGCGGCCAAGGAGAAGGATTTCAGTTTGAACATCAAGCCAATCTTTATGGGTGAATTAATGGGCAAAGACCAAATCTGTTTTTGTGGCAATAGACCTTAAAAGTAAAAACACCTTCGGCGATCATGCGGAAGGTGTTTTTTTGGATTTCGATTTTAAAACAGGCCAGTAGCTTGCTTGTCATAGGAAATGAGCATATTCTTCACCTGTCGGTAATGGTTGAGCATCATTTTATGGGTTTCACGGCCAATTCCCGATTTTTTATAGCCACCGAACGGCGCGTGTGCAGGGTAGGCATGATAACAATTGACCCATACACGACCTGCCTTTATGGCTCTGGAAATTTGGTAGGCCTGGTGGGTGTCGCGTGTCCAGACCCCAGCGCCCAGCCCATAGGCCGTATCGTTGGCAATTGCTATCGCTTCGGCTTCATCCTTAAAAGTGGTTACGCAAACCACGGGACCGAAAATTTCCTCCTGAAATACACGCATCTTATTATTACCTTTCAGGATGGTAGGCTGAATATAAAAGCCGCCCTCAAGGCCCTGCTGAATTGCAGGTCCACCACCGGTTAAAATTTCACAGCCTTCCTCTTTTGCCAGGTCAAGGTAGGAAAGAATTTTATGATACTGTTCCTCAGAAGCCTGTGCGCCCATCATGGTTTCAGGATCGAGCGGATGTCCAATTTTTATGGCTTTGGTGCGTTCAATCACCCGCTCAATAAATGCATCATAGATATTTTCCTGTACCAGAATTCTCGAAGGGCAGGTACATACCTCTCCCTGATTGAGGGCAAACATGACGGCGCCTTCAATACATTTATCAAAAAATTCATCGTCGGCCTCCATAATACTGCTGAAGAACACATTGGGAGATTTTCCGCCGAGCTCAAGGGTAACAGGAGTAATATTTTTTGAGGCATATTCCATAATGGCCTGCCCCGTGGTGGTTTCCCCGGTGAATGCCACTTTATTGACGCGCGAACAGCAGGCCAATGGCTTGCCGGCCTCAAGACCGAAACCATTCACAATGTTAAGCACACCTTTGGGCAATAGATGCTGAATTAATTCAACAAAAACCAATATACCCACTGGGGTTTGTTCCGCAGGTTTTAAAATCACACAATTTCCTGCTGCAAGTGCCGGTGCCAATTTCCATACTGCCATCAGGATGGGGAAATTCCAGGGGATAATTTGCGCCACAACTCCCAGAGGTTCGAGAATATTGAGGGAAACAGTTGAAGCATCGATCTCAGTGGCTGTTCCTTCTTCCGCCCGGATCACTCCTGCAAAGTAGCGGAAATGGTCGATGGCAAGGGGAATATCAGCAGCCAGGGTTTCTCGTACCGCCTTACCGTTGTCCCACGTTTCCACTTTTGCGAGCTTCTCGGCATTGGCTTCCATGAGGTCGGCAATTTTGAGCAAAATATTGCTCCGTTCTGTGGCAGAACTATTGTTCCACTGCGGAGCGGCTTCCCAAGCAGCATCGACCGCCTTGTTCACATCAGCTTCCGACGACCTCGCCACCTTTGTAAATACCTGCCCATCTACTGGTGATCGATTTTCGAAATACTGCCCATCAGCAGGGGCAAGCCATTGGCCACCTATAAAATTTTCATACCGATTTTTAAAAGTTGGTTTCTCGTAAGTGCGGCTGGCACTTGTTGCTACATTGCTCATAATTTGGGTTTTAGTTTGAAAAATGGTGGCGATAGGTGTCGCCTATTGTTTGTCTTTAATCAAGTTAAAATTTTTGGAAGGATAAATTTTTGAACTATTCAGCCAAAAACCGGCACTATTCGATCAAAGAGTATGGAAACTACCTTTGTGTAGCTTAAAAAAGTTGGTGGCTTTCCGTGTTGGTTAAGTGGTTAAAAATAAGTAATTTAAATAAACCACTATTTTTTATGATGAGAAACTTAACGGACGCGCTACTGAGTGGGAGACGCCTCGAATCATTGGTAGAGAATCAAACTTCTTATTGTTTTGAGAATGTCGAGCTGCATGTTTTTGAAACCTATCAGGAAGCTGAAAAAGTACTGCTCAACTTTCACGACCCCATATTGGCCAGTATGTTGCGCGGCAAAAAAGTGATGCATTTGCAGGACCGTTCCTGTTTTGATTTTATTCCTGGTGAGTCCTTAATTTTACCTGCCGACGAACCCATGTACATCGATTTTCTGGAAGCCAACCCCCCAAACCCCACACAGTGTTTGGCGATGGCGATTGCCGAGCAAAAAATTAATGTCGCCGTTAATTATTTAAATGAACACAAAATGAAAGCGGATGGCGAGTGGGAATTCGCCGATGTTGGTTTTCATTTTACAAATGATAGCGCTATTCAGCAGATTATTCAGCGCATCATGTTTTTAGCCACTGAACAACACGCCTGCAAAGATACCTTCGTGGACATGATGATTCAGGAGTTGATTATAAGGATTTTACAGACGCAGACGAAAAAGGCATATATCGATTTCCCCGCCCATTTTTCAGGCCATCGGCTTTCTTATGTTATCAGCTTTATCCGTGAAAATATTGACAAACCTTTAAATGTTAAAATGCTGGCCAACGAGGTGTGCATGAGCGAGTCAAATTTTCACCGGGTTTTCAGGAATGAAATGGCCATGTCGCCAACTGCTTTTATTATGGAAGAAAGAGTCCAAAAAGCGAAGTTGCTCCTAAAAAATCCGGAAGTAAATATGAAGGATGTTTGCTTTGATTGCGGCTTCAACAGTTTGTCGTATTTCAATCGGGTATTCAAAAGAAGTACGGGCTGCTCTCCCAAAAAATTTCAGCAGCAACTTCGCATCGTGCCAATGTCTTCATGAAAAAATTCTTCTACCTCCAAAATATTACAAAAGTACCCTATTGAGCCATTTTGAGCATTTTTTATCCTGATGTTCCATTTTTTCTCCAATCAATATCAGTGCTCAGTCGAGTGATGTATTTCAGTTGTCCATTAATTTTTTCGTAAGAATTGACATACTTTATGGTATATAATGTAGGCTAAAAAACTATTAATTTTGAATAATTATAGATAGTGTTGTGTACGGTATAGATCATCCTATTTTATTGGAAATTTATTGATTAATCGCGCTTTCAAAAAAAGCAGGGTAAATCATAAAATTTAACTTTTCATTGATTTTATTCTAAGGGATCATGCAAATTTCACCTACAATGAGGAGTGTATAATGTAATGAATGCCACGGTCAATATGCTGGATATTCCCCTTTGGGATATTTTACTGCGTATTTTGATTCCTGTTGACCGAATAATCTGTGCTTTTTTGGTGTAAGGTTGTGGATTAAATTTGATATTAGAATAAACTTAGCTTTAGATTGGCAAAGTTGCTAAAAGTGTGTATTATAGATCGACTTTTATAGTAAGAATTGATTTCAAAATTTACTTTTTCGTAGATTGTCAGATCAGTAGCGTAAGGGTTTATGGCCTTTACAAAACCGCTGGATAGAAATGTTCTTGCTCTAAGGTGTCGTTAATATCTATATCAATCAGCAAGTAATATATTAGTCAATGAGGCAACATCTACCTAAGCATTTTTTTTCACCTGTTCTGTTTTTTTTATTTACATTACTGTTCTTTACCGCAGAATTTGCCGTAGCACAGGAGAGTAATGTACATTATCTACCGCCATTTTATTATGATTTGTATAAGAATGGTACTTCAGGTGGAACATATCAGCATGATGTTAATGAGCATTTTGCGATTCTCTCAACCAATGAATCTTCGGAGGTTACGGTGGAGCTCTGCTATTTCTCCAATGGCAGTGAGGTACCTTTCAAAACCTATCAGGTCAGTAAAACAAAGCCCGTGCGGATTAAGCTTGCCGATTACAAGTCAGGAACCGATACGGATGGGGCAGGGAAAGAAATTTTCAATACCGACAATACCGATGAAACCAACTCATTGCGAGATTACATCCTGAGAAGGGTGGATGGCACAGAGATTACGGTGAATAAAAGGATCAATGAATTTTTGTTGCTTACGGAGCGTAACCTGTCGGGAACGGTCTTACCTGCTGGTGGCCTGACCTTCAAGTCCTCAAATCCGGAGCAGAAATTCTTTGTCAATATCACGCACTTGGCAAGTCCGCAGGCAGGAATCTTGACCTCCAAGGGGGAATTTGCCAAGGGGACTAAATTTTTCACCGGTCATATGGTCTCTAACGGCGACAACAGGGACTCCCGTCGAAATCACTTTCTGTCGTTTATGGCCCTTGAAAATGGTACGCAGGTAGATGTCAAAAATCAGCATGGCTTTCAGTTCTTTAATCCGGCCACAAAAAGTTATGACTTGCTGGTAGATGGCAAAGAGACTTATATCCTGAACAAGGGGGAATCGGTGATTTTGAGTTATCATTTTGCTGATGGCCAGAGAACGGGCATGACAGTTAATGATGTCAATGGTACTTTGCTGGAAACGAACGGAAAGCCGATTGTTGTCAATTCCGGATCATGGAATGGCGGTGGTGGCAGTGGTTACGGGCACGACATCGGTATTGATCAATTAGTACCGATAGAATATGTTGGGCAGGAATACATTGTAGCTCGCGGACCCGGAGAATCGACCCGTAAAGAGATCGAACAGTTGATTGTTGTCGCTACTGAGGCCAATACTTCTTTGAAGGTCAATGGGTCGGATTACGTTTTGGGCGGTGGGCTGAATGCTGCCGGCGATTATATGATTGTCACCAATGACCAATATAAGGTTGTGGATGGGCAAGGGTATATGTACCTTGAAGCCAACCACCCTGTTTATGTATTTCAAACGGTGGCTGGTGCCCGTGATGGCAGTGGGCAAAACACGCCGGGCATGTTTTTGGTGCCGAGGCTTAACTGTAACGGCGCCCGCGAGGTTTCTGTTTCTTATGCCAAAACGCTCGGAACGCCAAAGATGCAGGTTATTGCCCGTACCAATGAACTTGAATTGGTCGGCGACGGCGGTGCTGTGCAAAGCCTGACCGGTGGGGTAGAAGTGCAGGAAAAACCCGGTTGGTATTTACACGCCATCAATGCGCAGCATGATTCCTATACGGTGCGTTCTGCGGATAATATTTCTCCGGTGAACGTGGTACTGACCATCGTTAACAATGACATCGGCGCTGGCGGTTACTACTCAGGATTCGGAGAAGTGCCTGTTATTGGAATGACTCCTGAACTGGAACAATATGGCCTTTGTGCTGGCGATGCCGAATTGCAGGTGAGTGCACCGCAGGATGGCTGGATTTTCAACTGGTACAAAGACGGAAATTTATTAGCCGACGCTTCTGGAGTGGACAAAAGTAGTTACGCCGTTCAGGATGTCGGTTCGTATCGGGTAACGGCTGAAACAGGCTGCGGAGACGAAACATTCCCATCCGATCCGATCATGATTTACCCTTGTCTCGAATTGAGTACCGCTTCAATAGAGGTGGATGAAGGGGTAGGAGAAATCGCCGTCAAGGTAAAAAAATTACAGGATTTTGATGAGCCCGTTTTCTTCTCCCTGCGTCAGGAGGATATTACCACCAACCAACGTAATGGTTTTCAGGATTATAAGATCCAGGATCCTCCAAATAGGATCGATCCCGGAGAGCGAGAGGTCAGCGTTATTATTCAGGTTACTGATGATGTTTTCGATGAATATGATGAAGTTTTTAAGCTGATTCTCTATGAGCCTTATAATGCGACCATGATTGCCGATGAGCTTGAGACCAAAGTAACGATCAAGGACAACGATGAACCGCCATTTCTGAAAATCAATGCGACCAGTATTTTACTGAAAGAGGGGCAGGATTCTGATTATACGTTTACCGTGAGCCTCTCCGATGGAACATCGAGTTTTTACGGTTCTGAAAAGGAAATTACTTTTGACTATCAGTTTGCTGATGGCTCTGCCGTGGCAGGGGAGGACTATGTCGCTTCGCCAAATTCAGGCACAATTGCATTTGCCGCAGGCGAGATCAACAAACAGATTACCGTGAGCATTATTAATGATGCCATTGATGAGCATCAGGAAAATTTCACCCTCACACTTTCTAATGCCGTGAATGCCAAAGGTTTTGAAGGTGCGGGCATCGAGGATGAAATTACCGCCACCGTTACCATTGAAGACGAAGACCCTATGCCGGTGGTCAAAATTACCGCCGATCCTGTTGTGGAAGGAAAACCTGTCGTGCTTACGGCACAGCTTCAGCAGGGGGAAGTGAATACCGTCAGTGGGAAAGACATTACTTTTGATTACAGGACAGAGGATTTGACCGCTGAGGCAGGTTTGGATTATACGAAGGTTGATGGCCTGACGGTATCTATCCCATCGGGTAAATCTTCCGTAACATTTGAAATTGAAACCCTCGAAGACGAGCTCTTTGAATCGGAAGAATTTTTTAAAGTACAGTTTTATAATTTTAAAGATGTAGCGGACGGCAATGCGGGCAGCACCACTGCGCTTGAAGCCTCGATTATTGATGCCAGTGGCGACCCTGTGATTGCGATTGCTGATCAGCAGGTAACAGAAGGGGACTTGGTCACTTTTACGGCAAACGTAACGATTCCAAGTGCTGACGATTATATCTTTTACGTTTCAACGGAAAATCTACTTGAACATACGGGCTATTACGATCCGCTGATCAAGGCCAAAATAACCATTCCTGCAGGGGAAGAGACCGTTTCGTTCACGGTACAGACCTACCAAAACTACAAGGTGGACGGTGCCCGAAAAATAAAGGTGACTGCATCATCGGATGGTCGACAGCCTGCCAACCTGAAATTTGCAAATGATGATTTCTATTTCACCATTTTGGATGATGACGTTACACCGTTGGCAAAAAATGACCAGTTTGAGTTCTCGGAATCTGATGTGGGAACGGTCTATTCAGGCAATGTGTCGCTCAATGACGAAGGGGTGAGTAATGAGCCTCAGTTTATTTTGGAGGAAACAGATATTACAGCAAATGAAGGTGTTTTCTCCTTTAATGATGATGGTACCTTTACTTTTAAACCTGAAAAAGACTACTATGGCGAATTGTACTTTTATTATACCCTGAAAACCAAAGTGGGGGAATCAAAAGCGCGCGCCAATATAAAAATCACAAATGTAAATGATTTTCCCGTGGCCAGTGGAGAAGACCTTCAACTGGATGAAGGGACATCGGTAACACGTGCATTTATCGTTTCGGGAATTGGTGATGGGGGTATTGCCTACAGGGTTGTGAGTGCACCCACCAAGGGTATGGTAACGATCGATCAAGCCAATGGCACCTATACTTATCAATCTACTCAGCCACATTATGGGCAAGACAGTTTTACTTTTGAGGTCAGTGATGTTGATGGCGATAAGGCGGAAGCTAAAATAAATATTGAAATCGATTATATTAATCACTCGGCACCGCAGGCCAAAGATGATCACTTTACAACGGATGATCTAAGTGTGATTGCGCTTGATGTGCTGGGCAATGATACCGATGCCGATGGTAATCACCTGAAGGTACCTGCTTCAAATGTTATTTTTGTTTTTTCTGATTATCAGGGCAAAGGGAGTGTGGTGTTCGATCAAGCGAAGCAACAGGTGGTGTTCACGCCTGAATTGTATCAGCACGAAACGGTTTCTTTCAAATATAAATTTTATGATCAACCCGATTATAAAGGCCAGAATTTTGTCTCTAATGAAGGGACGGTTACCATTGAAGTGAAAGCGGATAACCGTCCGCCTGTGGCCAATTGTGTTGGCGCATTGACGGTCAAACTTGATGCCTCAGGCAACGCCACTTTAACCGCTGGCGAGGTGAATAATGCCAGTACTGATGTCGATGGCGATGACCTGAGCTTCGCATTAAGTCAGTCCTCTTTTTCATGTGCTGACATTGGATCCAATGAGGTTACACTGACCGTAACGGATGCCAAAGGTGCCACCGATCAGTGTATGGTATTGGTTGAGGTGAAAGATGAGCAATTGCCTTCGATCGATAATTTACCTGCAGATATGACGGTTGCTGCCGATGCGGGCAACTGTAACGCGGTGGTCAATTGGACGAAAATTATCGCCAGTGATAATTGTGGAATTTCGAGCCTCGAAGTCGTACCTAACAGCGGGAGTGCTTTTGAGTTGGGTACAACCGAAGTAACCGTAACGGCAACAGACCTGTCGGGCAATGTCAAGCAAGAAATTTTTACAGTAACGGTTGAAGACAATGAAAATCCAGTGATTGTTAATTTACCTTCGGACATTGTTTTGTCCGCGTCGTCATCTTGCGATGCGCAGGCTTCATGGCCTTTGCCAACGGCATCGGACAACTGTTCTTCGGGTGCTGAATTGACATTAACTTCGACGCACGATTCAGGCGATGTATTTGGTTTGGGCGTAACGGAGGTTGTTTACACGGCAACGGACAAATCGGGTAACACGATCAGCGAAAGCTTCACAGTAACGGTTGAAGACAAAGAAAATCCAGTCATTACTAACTTACCTTCAGATATTGTATTGTCCGCTTCCTCGACTTGCGATGCGACAACTACTTGGACATTGCCAACGACATCGGACAATTGTTCCTCGGGTGCTGAATTGACCTTAACTTCGACGCACGATTCAGGAGATGTATTTGGCTTGGGTGTAACGGAAATTGTTTACACTGCGACGGATAAATCGGGTAATACGATCAGCGAAAGCTTTACGGTAACAGTTGAAGACAACGAGAATCCAGTGATTGTTAATTTACCTTCGGATATTGTTTTGTCCGCTTCCTCGACTTGCGATGCGACAGCAACTTGGACTTTGCCAACGGCATCGGACAATTGTTCTTCGGGCGCAGAATTGACTTTGACTTCGACGCATAATTCAGGTGATGTATTTGGTTTGGGCGTAACGGAAGTTGTTTACACTGCGACGGACAAATCGGGTAACACGATCAGCGAAAGCTT
>CANMKE010000052.1 GCA_947498325.1 uncultured Persicobacter sp. | reverse complement strand
CTCTTAGCTCAGTTGGTTCAGAGCACCTGCCTTACAAGCAGGGGGTCACTGGTTCGAATCCAGTAGGGCCCACAATCAATAGGATTGTGAAATCATTTATTGAAATAAACTTTTCGGACATCGGTCCGATAAGCCTCCATAGCTCAGTTGGTAGAGCAACTGACTTGTAATCAGTAGGTCGTTGGTTCAAGTCCGACTGGAGGCTCCATAGAGAGTTGGGTGAGTGGCTGAAACCACCAGTTTGCTAAACTGACGTACGGGTAACCGTACCGGGGGTTCGAATCCCCCACTCTCTGCTACTGTTGCGTTAAGGTATGCCTTAACGTTACGGGCTCTTAGCTCAGTTGGTTCAGAGCACCTGCCTTACAAGCAGGGGGTCACTGGTTCGAATCCAGTAGGGCCCACCACTTTTGGTGACCGTTTCGGGGTGTAGCGTAGCCCGGTCATCGCGCCTGCTTTGGGAGCAGGAGGTCGCAGGTTCGAATCCTGCCACCCCGACTTAAGACATTCTGTATAGGATGTCTTTTTTTTTGTCCTTACTTTTGGGCTTTATTGCCTTAGCGCAAATAAACGTTTAATATTTTTCACCTTAGCATGAGGGTATTTCAACTTTTTCAACCGAGGCTCAAGCACGCCAGTTACGAGATGCAGGAGCTCCTGAGGGTAGCGCGACTGACGAGCCCAATCCTTGCACTGTATTCTTTTGGACCATTGTCTTTATTTCTAATGACCATGTCATCGCGTGGTGCCTTGGCCGAAGAAGTCAACCCACCCAAAGCACTCTTTGGTATTGTGATGCTCTGCGTTTTTCTTTATACCCATTGGCTGTTCAATATTTTTTTATTTCATATTCTTCCTCAGGATATTTTCAAAGGAAAGAAACGCTTTATCAGGTATGTCTTGTCTTACGGGATGATTTTATTGGTGGCTATGACGTTCCTACACATAAAGAAGGGAGCGGTGATGGATAATGTTGGTTTTGTACGCTACTATCCCTTGTTCTCCACCGTCGCCAACAACAGCATCATGCTGATCATCTTTTCACTGGTCAAGGAACGGCATAAGCGGAATCAATTGGCTTTGGAGAAAGCCGAGCTTGCCGTGGAGCATGAGCGTGCATTGAAGGAGAACCTCAAGCATAATATTCATCCGCACTTTCTTTTCAATACGCTCTTTACCCTGAAACTTTTGATTAAAAAGAATCAGACCGAAGCCGAACGCTACTTGAAAGAGATTTCGATGTTCTTGAGACAATCTTTAACTGATAAGGGTAAGGACATGAATTTGGTAGAAGACGAAATTGCACACAGTCAGCGGTACTTTAACATTCAGAAGGTACGCTTCAGTGGGGCAATCTTTTTTGAAGTGGATGTTTCTGATCATGTCCGTCGAAATAAGACTTTGCCCGTTTTTGCATTGCAGTCAATGGTGGAGAATGCGATCAAGCACAACGCCTTTTCCGAACAAAATCCCTTGGTGATGCGACTCTATGAAATGGACGACGGTGCATTGGCCTTCACCAATAACCATATCCCTAAAAATGAACCTGTACCCTCCACGCGGGTAGGATTGAAGAACCTCGAACAGCGATTTTCTTTTTATGGAAAAGATTACCTGAAGATTGATTTCAAGCCTGAAGAATATTTTACGCTTATTTTTAGGGCGGTTTAAGGATGCATACAACGATTATTAAGCAGTAAACAAAAAATGCAGAGGGGGATTGATTTGTCCACAGATTACACAGATTTCCACAGATTTTTCAGATGAGATTTATCCAAGCATTACTCACAATCCGATATTATGAGTAAAATAAAAAATCATGGTAATCCTTTAAATCATGGTAATCATGGTCCCTAAAACTCTTTTTCCCTATCGCGAGAGTCCCTCTCGTGAATGCCAATTAATGGCTATTTTATTTAAAACATTCAATTCATCCCCATGAACATTATCATCATCGAAGACGAGGCACTGATTGCCGAAGAATTACAGGAGCAGATCAACAGCTATGATGAAAGCATCAAGGTGCTGGCGGTGCTCAAGAGTGTGGAAGAGGCACGGGCATACCTGCAGAAGCACCCGCAACCCGACTTGTTTTTTTCGGACATCCAACTGCCCGACGGTTTGAGTTTTGAGATCTTCAAGACCGTAGAGACGAGCTGTCCCGTGATCTTTTGTACCGCATATGATGATTATGCCCTCGAAGCCTTCAAAGCCAATGGGGTGGATTATATCCTTAAACCGTTTGATGAGGAAGACATCTTTCAGACCCTCGATAAATACCAACAACTGACCTCCAATGGTGATACAACTCTTTATCAAAAACAACAGCAGGCGATTGAGCAGGTGATGACACCCACCCAAATGAGCCATTTCTTGATCGAAAAAGGGGATCAGATTATTCCCGTGAAGGTGGATGATGTTGTTTTGGTTCATTATCAGGAAGGTGTCAGCTTTCTATACACCGACAAAGGAACTCGCTACCCTTACCCAAGAGCACTGGATGGAATCATGGAGCGTCTCGGCGGGGAGTTCTACCGCCTGAACCGTCAGGCGATCATTCAGCGGAAAGGGATTAACAAGGTATCCAAATACTTTGGCAGGAAGCTGTTGGTTCAGCCGACGGTCGAATGCTCCGAGCAGTTGTTGGTCAGCAAGGCAGGGGCTTCGGCTTTCTTGGAGTGGTTAGCTTATTGAGGATAGGCTTTTCTCCCTAATACTCTATGTCTTAGTTCCATGATTCTCAAGTAAGCTTGTTTTGAACGCTGTACGGATGCACCTATGTGTGTATCCAAACCATTTAAACTTATGATTACTTTGGGCAGACACATAGGTCAGCCCGTACAGCTATCTAATTTAGGGCTGTCGAAAGGCATAGCTCTACGATTATTACGAACAAGTTTATTTTGATGCACCTATGTGTGTATCCAAACTATCTTAAATAAAACTACTCCTTACAATAAAAACGATCACTTTCCCAACGGGTAGGATTGGTCAAGATATAGTTTTCAATTTCGTCAAATGCCTGATCGTTTCTAATGATGTGTTCCCAATAGTTCCAATGCCAAAGTTTTTTGTCAAATGGAGTCCATCCTAATCCTTTTACTCCGCGAATATATTCATTGGTCGTCATGGTTTTGAACCACTGAATAACTCTTCCAAGAGTTGCTTTTTTATTAATGTGTGGGTAGTCTATAATTTGGATTATACAATGAAAATGGTTTGGCATTACGACCATAGATAAGCATTTGATTGATTCAAATTTATTTTCTAATTCAAAATACCACCTTTCAACCATGATTCCTGCAGAGTTTAAAACCATCTTTTCATTTTGAATCTTCCCGAAAAGACTGTGGTGTTTATTTGTGTTGATGGTCACAAAATATAGCCCTTGGTTAGAGTAGTCAAATCCTTTTAGGCGAAGGCTTTTTCTATGCCCTGTTTGTGGGGTATCTCTATTCATAATGATGTTTTCTAACATTAAGAATAATTTGGTAATTGTGTTTTTTTGGTGGATGTGATGAAATGGTGTGTTTGTTTAATTTTTGTTAATGTATAGTCTTGTGTGTATTCAAATTCCGTCCTTTTATGATTTGGGCAGACACATAGGTCAGCCCGTACAGCGGTAAAATCAGGTTTGGAGCAGTATCAGAATTCACTTTTTTGAAATTAACAGAAAATATGTTTTGTAAGCTGTAAGGATGCACCTATGTGTGTATCCAAACTTTATGATGATTTGGGCAGACACATAGGTCGGCCCGTACAGCGGTAAAATCAAATTCTTCTTAAACCTAATATCGATTGTATTTGAGCTTTGCTTGTCATGCCCACTTCAACCGCTGATTTGTCCGTTTCAGTGATTTTTTGACGCTAAACCAACACGATTGATGGTAGCTTTGGGACATCTAAACATCCCAACTATCAATATGAGAAGAATAATTGCAGGCCTTTGGCTGTTGTTGTTTGTTTGCACTGCCGTGATGGGGCAGGGGCAGAAATATACCTTGAGTGGAACGATCAAGGATGCCAATACGGGCGAGGACTTGATGATGGCCTACGCCGTGGTGGTCGGTCAGGCGGGGGTGGGTACCACCTCCAATGAGTATGGTTTTTATGCCTTGAAACTCCCTACAGGTACCTATGACATTCAGTTTTCCTACATTGGTTATGAGCCGATCGTTAAGACGGTCAAGCTGACCAAAAACCAAAGCATTAATATCCGTCTGAGCCCTGCCGTTAAGCAGATGGAAGAGGTGGTTATCTCTGCCGAGCGTGAAGACGCCAACGTTACCCAAAACAATGCGGGTGCCGTTTACCTTAGCCCCAAGAGCATGAAGGATCTCCCTACTTTCGGTGGGGAAACCGATATCGTCAAGGCGATACAGACTACTGCGGGAGTCAAGCCTGCGGGTGATGGTAGCGCGGGTTACTATGTGCGTGGTGGCGGACTGGATCAAAACCTTGTCTTATTGGATGAAGCACCTGTTTACAACCCTTCCCACCTGTTGGGCTTCTTTTCGGTCTTCAACAGTGATGCCCTGAAGGGTGCAACCATGTACAAAGGGGCGACCATGCCCGAGTATGGTGGACGTACCGCATCGGTGATGGACATCCGCATGAAGGATGGTAACAATCAGAACTTCTCGGGATCGGGTGGTATCGGGACAATCGCTTCCCGCCTTACCCTTGAAGGTCCAATCGTGAAGGACAAAGGTTCATTTATCATCTCTGGTCGTCGTACCTATGCAGATATGTTCCTTGGGCTGAGTGATCGTTTTTCAGGATCGAGCCTATATTTTTATGATTTGAACATGAAAGCCAACTATCAGGTCAGCTCCAAAGACCGTGTGTTTGTGTCGGGTTATTTCGGTCGGGATAAATTCGGTTTTGATGATGCAATGGGCATCGATTGGGGAAATGCGACAGGTACCTTACGATGGAATCATATTTTCAGTGGACAGCTTTTCTCCAATACCTCCCTTGTGTTTAGTGATTACCAATATGGGGTAAGCATGGGCAGTGGTGAGGAGTCTGTTGGTTTGGAGTCGGTGATCCGTGATTTCAATTTAAAGCAGGATTTTTCTTTGAACCTTCATCCAAACCATGACCTGAAATTCGGTGCCAACGTGATTCAGCATACGATTCAGCCTGGTAATGTTGTGGCAGGTGCTGAGTCGGGTGTGAACTCGACCAAAGCGGAAGAGAAATATGGCTATGAGAGTGCTTTTTATATTCAGCATGAGGCCAAGGTCGGGTCGAAATGGCAGTTGAATTATGGTTTGCGCTATTCGATGTTCCATCAGGTAGGTGCGGGCAATCAGTACACCTACGACGCTTCGGGCAATGTTACCTCCAAGAAATATTTTGAATCGGGTGAAGTGATGGCCTTCCACGGAGGTTTCGAACCTCGTTTTATGGGAACTTATTTGATCAATGATCAGAGCTCCCTGAAGATGGGACTCAACCGCAACTATCAGTACATGCACATGCTGACCAACAGTACCTCTTCGAGCCCAACCGATACGTGGGTGATGAGCTCGAACAATATCAAACCGCAGATTGCTGATCAGATCAGTTTGGGATACTTCCGCAATTTCAGCAACAATATGTATGAGTTCTCGACCGAGGTTTATTATAAGGAAATGCAAAATGTGATCGACTATAAAGATGGAGCAGATGTATTCCACAATGAACACCTCGAAGGAGATTTGGCCTATGGCGATGGTAAGGCTTATGGTATTGAGTTCATGTTCAAGAAAACCCAAGGACGATTCACAGGATGGGCAAGCTACACCCTTTCACGCTCCTTGCGTCAAATTGATGGCATCAACCGTGGGGAGTGGTACGCCTCTCGTCAGGATCGTATCCATGATTTCTCTCTTGTGGGTGCATACAAACTCAATGATAAATTCACTGTCTCTGGGAATTATATGTTCTACACGGGTGATGCGGTAACCTTCCCGACAGGCCGACAGATTATTGATGGCAAAGTTGTTCCCGTGTATTCGGACCGTAACAGCTACCGCATGCCGAACTACCGCCGACTGGATCTTAGCTTAACCAAGATCATTAAGAAAACACCGAAGTTTGAGTCAAGCTGGAACATCTCGCTTTACAACACTTTCGGAACCGAAAACGCCTACACGATCTCCTTCCGCCCTTCTGAGGACGATCCACAAGTTACCGAAGCGGTGCAGGTGGCATTGTTCCGCTGGGTGCCTTCATTTACCTATAACTTTAAATTTTAAGTCATGAATAGAGCATTGTATTTGATCCTGTTGTTGAGTAGTGTGTTTTTCGCTTGTGAGTCCGTGATTGAGATTGATCTGGATGAAAGTGAAACCCGTTTGGTGATCGAGGGCATCCTGAGTGAGGATGATCAGCAATTGACGGTCATGATCACCGAGACGGCTTCCTATTTTGATCCTGCCGAGGTGATCCGTGTGGGAGGGGCAGAGATTGAGTTGGTGGATCAGCATGGAAACCGCTGGGCTGTCGAAGAAAAAGAACAAGGAGTTTATATGGTGAAGGTTGATCAGCTCGATTATCAAATGTATGAGTTGGTAGTGAATGTGCAGGGGCAGGAGTATCGAGCCAAAAGCGAACTCCTGCCCGCTATTCCAATTGCCGAGGTGTATGGCGAATATCAGGAAGGCTTTGGTCCGATTGAGGCTGGTTACCTGATTTATGTGCGCTATCAGGATCCTGCAGAGGTCGAAAACCGTTACCGCATCCGATATTATATTGATGAGGAATTGCAGAATGCATCCGATGATTTTGTGGTGTTCAATGATGATCGTAACGATGGGCAGTTGGTGAATATGACCATGGTGCGAAAGACCTTCGAGGAAGGGGTTAAGATGAAAGTAGAACTGATTCACTTTGATGCACCATCCTTTGCTTATTTCTCAACCTTGGGCAATATTATTGGTGGTGGAATGGGACCTGGTGGTGGCGCCACACCAGCCAACCCGACAAGTAATTGGTCCAACAACGCCTTGGGGTATTTCTCCGCCCAAAGCAGGGACGTGGTGAATTTTACGGTGAGGTAAGGTCAAGTGGACGCTTGTTTGTATTGGGGTAGGGTCAGACCGATGTGTCTGACCTAAACCGTTTTTAAATGATGATTTCGGGCGAACACACGGGTTCGCCCGTACCCAACAGAATGAAAATTTGAATGCCATTATCAATTTGATGTTGTCCCCCTAAATGATCATGAAAATAAAATAGAGGTCAGGCACATAGGCCTGACCCTACCAAAAATAACCTAACATCTATCAACTATATGAAATTTTTTCACCTGCTAATCATCCTTTTTTCAACGATGACAGCATTCGCAAATAATCAAGAAGAAGCCACGCCTAAGCACGAACCTTTGTACGTGCAGTGGTCAGAAAAATATAGTCCACCATTTTATGAAGAAGGGGCTAAGGTTATCAATTATGTGGGCTGGGAACAGTCTTTTGAGGACCTGCAAAAAGAAATGAATGCCTTGCTCAATATCAGGCACCGCATCAACATGAACAAGATTTTCTTGATCATCAAAGGAAGTGATGAATTCATTCGCACCATAGAAGCAGGGGTCAATACCGATCTGTTTGCGCAGGTGATCTTGCTGACTGACGACCCTGTCAAGGAAGAGTTGGCGCACACGGTGATGCCCCTTGAAACTTCCCGTGAGGATATTTTGGCTGAATGTGAACGGCATTACAATTGGGATGTAAAATTAAGCAACATCCGTGAGAAATATACCCGACCACAGGATGGGGCAGGCTTCAAAGGGCTTAATGTTGGCTTGAACCAACAGTTTCAGAGCGCAGTGACCAAAGAAGCTGGTCCTCGCTATTTCGGAAGCTATGAGTTCGGCTATTCGGAGCTTTATCCTTCAGGATGGATGTGGATGTTGAGCTACGATGCACGCTTCAAACTCCCCAATATGGAGAAGATCATGCAGGAAGAGATGAAAGGACAGATGGATCCTTCGGACATGATGGGTGGTGGAAGAGTAACGATCAATTTGCAAAGGGAAATTCCTTTGGTGATACATAATCAAATCAATGTCAGTGTGCGGAAATACCTTCCTTGGAAGGAGAAACAAACCTACCTGCAAGGCGGATTGGCATTCCAAAGTTATATGGGCGGTATCATTGAGATGGATACCTCTTTCACCGTATCAGGCGGTATGGGCGGAGGAATGCCAAGCGGAGGAATGGGCGGTGGCGGTGGTTTCGGCCCTGGAGGTGGAGGCTTTGGTGGCGATATTGAGGGCGAAGGGATGTCAGGAAGTATGACCTCGATCGGGGAGACCTCCCTGTTGTTGGAGGCAGGTTGTACCTTTCCGTTCTTCGATGCCTCAAAACTGGATGCTTATGTGAAATATCAAGTTCCGATTTCCCTATTCGATAAAAACCGTCAGCATTACTTCAATCAGTTTGTGGTTGGCTTCCGATACCGATTCGAATGGGTTCCGAAGAAGAAACAGACGGTGGATTATCTTCGGTTGAGGAAATAGGCTGGGTTTACTTCATGGGTTTGTCTTCTGCCTGCTAAACCAAAAGTATAAAGGTTGGGATATTAGTAATATGGATTCCACAGAAACTCAAAACCTCTGTGGAATCCGCTAATGACCACCCGAATATGACCGTATGAATTATCAGTTTGAAGACTCTTCCATTGATGCCAAGTTTTATGTGCAAAGCCTTGATCAAGTGCTGAGCATGTCCGAAGCAAGGGAGTTGCGCATGGTACACATTTTTCTGAACCTCGGATCGAAGCAAGTGAGCATCGATATCGACGGCAGTCAGTTGGAGTTGCCCTCGAAGCATTTTCTGACAAGCACCTTCATGCATCAGATTACCCTTGAGGAACAAACCGAGGACGTGGTGGTGCTCTCTTTCAACAAAGGCTTTTATTGTGTCCAAACCCACGATGATGAGATTTCCTGCAATGGCATCATCTTTTTTGGTGCGCCCCAATTGTCGCCGATTGCCCTTTCAGATGATGATACCAACAAATTCAGGCTTTTGTTAAAGGTCTTCGAGGATGAGTTCAAGGCAGAGGATCATTTGCAAAAAGAAATGCTGACACTTTTGCTCAAGCGCATGGTGATTCTTTGTACCCGTATTGCCAAACAGCAACAGGGTATTGAGCAGGTAAGATCCGAAGAAGCCGAGCTGATCCGTAAGTTCCACTATCTGGTGGATCTTCATTTCTACGAAAAGCAAACCGTAGCCGACTATGCCGACTTGCTGTTCAAATCCCCCAAAACCCTGTCCAATATTTTCTCCAAAGTCGGAGGTCAAAGCCCATCGACCATTATTCAGGAGCGCATCGTGCTCGAAGCAAGGCGACTGTTGCTATACACCGATGACCCCGTGGCCCATATCTCCGATAGCCTCGGCTATGCCGAACCCGCCTCATTCACTAAGATGTTCAAAAAGGTGACAGGTCAGACGCCCTTGCAGTTTCGTAAGCAGGAGGTGTTGAACTAATCCTTTGTAGAGACGTTTGGCAAAACGTCTAATGTAACATTAATAGTCCCTTTGATATGTAAAATGATTGTGTCAGTCGTTCTTCCGAACGCCTCTACATTCATTTCAAATTTCTATTTGACACACCGCCGAACCCATTATATGCTTGCCTACTTTATCAATTATGATACCCTCCTAATCAAATAAATCATGGTCAAAAACACCCTTATCTATTAAAGCTCTAACCACTCAACAGCACTTTTTTCACCCAACGGGAAGAATGGACAATTTATCGGGAAGTATGATCGACACGATGACACTGGTCTTGTCGTAAATTTGAATATCAAATAAAACAAGAACCAATAAATAATAAGATCATGACAAAGTTTAGTATCCCTTCGAAAGCACAAGCCTCTGTAGAAAATCAAAAGACCTTTGATAATATGGAAAAATCTTTGGGCTTTGTTCCAAACATCTATGCTTATATGAGCCATAGCGAAACGGCACTTAAAGATTATCTTCAGTTGAGCAACCGTAAAACAAGCTTGAGCATCAAAGAACTTGAGGTAGTGAATTTGGTGACTTCCCAAATTAATGGTTGTCAGTACTGTTTGGGTGCGCATACCATGATTGCAAAAAACAATGGCTTCACTGATGAGCAAATTGTTGAGACGCGTAAAGGCACGGCATCTTATGACGAGCGTTTGGATGTTTTGGCAAAATTCACGCAAGAAGCAGTAGCTAATCGTGGTCAAGTTTCTGAAGCGCAAAAAGAGGCTTTCTTTGGTGCAGGCTTCACTCAAGAAAACTTGGTAGATGTAGTTGTATTAATTGGTGACCGTACCATCACTAACTTGCTACACAACTTGGCAGATTTCGCCATTGACTTCCCTTTGGCAAAAGAGATCGACTAATCATTTAGGAAAGTCTAAAAACTGAATATATAGGTTGTAGAGAGCTCACCATTTGGTGGGCTTTTTTTGTGCTTTTGGTCGGGTGTGTAACCAAAGTCACGGAAGGTGAGAAGGTTTGGATTTATATTAAACTATCCAAACCAAAAGCGATGAACCTGAAACGATACCTACCAATTCTCCAGTGGCTTCACAATTATCAAAAGGCGGATCTGAAGGGTGATATTTCTGCAGGCCTGACCGTCGGGGTGATGCTCATTCCACAGGGCATGGCCTATGCCATGATTGCGGGTTTACCTCCTGTCTATGGGCTGTATGCATCCATTTTCCCACAAATCATTTATGCCCTGTTCGGTACTTCCCGACAGTTGGCGGTGGGGCCCGTGGCGATGGACTCTTTGCTGGTAGCCACCGCTGTCGGGACGATGGCCGTGGAGGGAACGCAGGAATACATTGCACTGGCGATAGTGCTTACCTTGATGATGGGTATTATTCAGCTGAGTTTTGGTTTGCTGAGGTTGGGCTTTTTGGTGAATTTCCTGTCCAAGCCTGTCATCAGTGGGTTTACCTCGGCAGTCGCGCTGATCATTGGCTTCAATCAGTTGGGCCACATTCTTGGGCTGAACCTCGGCCGATCGAATGGTTTGGCGGACCTGTTGATGGAAGTGTTTCGGAATATGGGGCAGATCCACTGGCTTACTTTTTCAATAGCCGTCCTCGGTATGTTTATTATTAAAGGGGTAAAAAAAATCCACCCCGCCATTCCTGGTGCACTGATCGCCGTGGTCATCGGGATATTGCTGGTCGAGTGGGCAGGACTCGATGCCTATGGTGTCAAGGTGGTCGGTGCGATTCCTTCGGGTTTGCCCGATTTCCATATTCCCGACCTCTCGCTCGAAAGGTTGGAAAACTTGTTTCCCATCGCCCTGACCCTTTCCTTGATTGCCTTGATGGAGTCCATATCGGTGGCCAAGTCCATGGAAGACCGACATCAGGGGGCATATCAATTGGACAGCAACCAAGAGATGATCGGCCTCGGCATGGGCAATATCGTCGGGTCTTTCTTTAGCAGTTATCCTACCGCAGGGGGCTTTGGACGTTCGGCGGTAAATGATCAGTCGGGTGCAAGAACCAACCTCGCCAACCTCATCAGTGCGCTGTTGGTGGCTTTGGTGTTGCTGTTCTTTTCCTCTCTATTCACCAACTTACCTCGGGCGATCCTTGGCGCGATCATCATGGTGGCTGTTTTTGGGCTGATCGATGCGAAGTATTGGCGCTACCTTTGGCGCAATGAGCGCTCCGACTTTTATATGTTGCTCCTCACTTTTGTGGTAACCCTGATCGTGGGGGTGAAAGAGGGAATCATTGCGGGCATGGGAGCCTCTATCCTTGTGTTGATCAAACAGGTTTCCAATCCTCATATCGCGGTCTTGGCGAAATTTCCCCGAACCAATATTTATCGGAATGTGGCACGATTCACTGATCTGGAAGATGATAAAGAAGTATTGATCATTCGTCAGGATGCCCCGCTGTTTTTTGCCAATGGCAGAAACTTCACCGATCGGGTGAAGCGGGAGGCCGAGCAAAAGTCTCCCCAACTCAAGCTGGTGGTGTTGGCTTTCGGCAGTGTGGGCAGTATCGACATGACGGCCTATCAGGCACTGGAGCAGATGATTGATCATTTTCACCGACAGGGCATTCAGGTCAGCTTTGCAGGTGTGATTGGTCCTGTTCGGGATTTATTTGCCCGCGCAGGCTTGATGCAGAAGCTGGGCGACGATTGTTTTTTCAATGAGGTCTGCCATGCCATTGATTATTTTAAAAGTGAACAAAAACAGCGAACTGACCGCTTCAGACAGATCGCCGTGCAGTCGAATACAAGGACGCATTTGTAACAGCAGTCATTAATTGAAGCAATTCAATTACTTCAACAATAGTCTGTTGATTAAAAAATAATTCTTACTACGCAGGGACGTTGCATGCATCGTCAGTACCGATAGGTACAAAATATTAAAACAAGAAAAAAAGTAATCTGTGGACAAAAAAACCTAATTCGATTGAAAGGACACTATGTAACAAAAGGCACGGAAAGCTGAAAATGAAAGCTTTATATTTGAAATACGAATAACAAACCAAACCCCAAAACCAACGACCATGAAACTAAAACAAATTTACACCAAGTGTTTGGCACAAGGAACCTACTTCATCGCCTCCGAAGGCGTCGGGGCGGTGATTGATCCTTTGCGTGAGATTGATGCTTATTTGGACGAAGCCGAAGCAAACGGCGTGCAGATCAAGTATATTTTCGAAACCCACTTTCATGCGGATTTTGTCTCTGGGCATGTTAGTTTGGCTGAAAAGACGGGCGCCAAAATCGTCTTCGGCCCCAAAGCGACCACCCAATTTGAGGCGGAGGTAGCTGAAGATGGGCAGGTTTATGAGATTGGAAAGCTGAAACTGAAGGTTTTGCATACGCCTGGACACACGCCCGAATCTACGTCTTTTTTATTGTACGATGAGGAAGGCAAGGAGCATGCTTTATTCTCTGGTGATACTTTGTTTATTGGGGACGTTGGTCGTCCTGATCTGGCGGTGAAGTCGGACTTAACGCAGGAAGATTTGGCAGGGATGCTTTATGATTCTTTGAGAAATAAAATTATGCCTCTGTCTGATGAAGTGTTGGTATATCCTGCACATGGCGCAGGTTCGGCTTGTGGGAAAAACATGAGTTCGGAAACATTCGATACGCTCGGCAATCAGAAGAAGGTGAACTATGCGCTTCAGCCGATGGACAAGCAGGAATTTATCTCGAAGGTAACCGAAGGCTTGAGTACGCCTCCACAATATTTTCCCGAGAATGTCCGCTTGAATAAGGAAGGATATGAAAGCACGGCTTCCGTTTTGGACCGAAGCGAGCACGCTTTGAGTGTGGAGGACTTTCAAAAAGCCAAAGACAAGGGCGCTTTGATTTTGGATACCCGTTCGCCTCAAGTTTTTAATAAGGCCTTTGTTCCTGGAAGTATCAATATTGGGCTCAGAGGTCAGTTTGCCTCTTGGGTCGGTGCGTTGATTTTGGACATGCAACAGCCCATGGTCCTGATTACCGAAGCAGGTGATGAGCAGGAAGCCATCACGAGACTGTCGCGAGTGGGTTACGATCAGGTGGTTGGCTTTTTGGACGGAGGAATAGACGCTTGGCAGAAAACAGGGCAGGCGGTTGATGTTATCAAATCCATCCCTGCCGAAATATTGGAAAAGGAATTATCCAAAGGCATTGCGGTGATCGATGCCCGTCGTCCGTCAGAATATCAGGCAGAGCATATCAATGACGAGCAAGTGAAGAATTATCCACTGGATCAGGTGCATGAGCATGAATTGAACCATGAAAAAACCTATTACATCCATTGTGCGGGAGGCTACCGATCGATGATCATGGCTTCTATATTGAAGCAAAAAGGTTATTCGGTGGTGGATGTCACAGGAGGCTTCAAGGCAATTAAAGAAACCAATATTCCCCTGACGAATTATGTTTGTCCTTCAACTTTGGAATAAAATAAATCCCCCCAAGATATGAAAAACATAAATGCAGATCAGTTGATAGAATTGATCAAAACAGACAACCATCTCATGGTCCTCGACGTGCGCACCGCAGGCGAAGTAGCAGGTGGCATGATCGAAGGAGCGATCAACCACGACATCTTTTCAAGTGATTTTCCCGAGAAGGTAAACACCTTGGACAAGACCCGAACCTATGTCGTAGTGTGTGCAAGTGGCAATCGAAGCGCCACCGCCTGTCGGTTCATGGAATCCAACGGCTTTACGGTGTATAACCTTGTCGGTGGGATGTCGGCATGGTCAGGTGTGATGGTATGAGGTTTGGCTGTCGAAGGTGTTGTATGATATTCATGCCTTTCACCATACCATTATTTTATGGATAGAAATCCCGAAGGGATGCAATACCTTAGCCCAGGGTGCTAACCCTGGGTAGATATCCGATCAAATGTTGAGCCCTGAAAGGGCGTAATTTTTTGTTTCACCCTGATAGGGTTGGCGTCCACTATGTAATGAAGTCCCTTCAGGCATGCGCGTAAACTTTTGGGCTGTATATAATATTACAAAGGTAAATAATTATTAAAGTTATGCA
>CANMKE010000051.1 GCA_947498325.1 uncultured Persicobacter sp. | reverse complement strand
GTTGCTTCGAACTCGTTTGCTTGGTGAAAACGCAAGTAACCAGGTGTTGCCAAACGCAACATGATCTCTCCAAAAGTGACTACTTTTGTCATAATGTAAAATTTAAAAAAACGAATAAAAAAATAACCAATTATATAGTGCTGACATTCTCTTACAGGAGTCTAAAAAATCCTAATGGAAGAAAATTCAGGCCTTTCCATCTCACGCATCCTAAACGCTCAGTAAAAAATCGTTATCGTCCACTGAGCTTCAAAATGCAATCGATCGCAATTTAACCGCTTTTGCCTTAGAATGCAAGCCTTCAAAATGTGAATATACCTCTAAAGTAGCCTCAGGCAGCGCACCAACTTTAAAAGGTCAATTCTCCGCAAAACCCTATATCCTTACTGCTGAAATTTGACGCTTTTATATGCTGAACAAAAGCCCCAAAAAGTATAATAATGGTCAACCACCCCTATTTTTTCCGTGAAATGCAGCCTCCGCTCAGTTATTTAGGCTGATCACATAGGCTCCCACTGAAGCGTCAAAAAAACTATTGAATTGCCCCCACTGATTACGTGAAACACCGTTGATCAGCACGAGGAAATAACAAAATTCATCGAAATGATGTGAGTCCATAACCACGGCAAGGCAGACTCCTTTTTCCTATCGCGGGCGCGCCTTACGTGATAGGGCCCAACTGCACTTTTCTATCATGAGTGCGCATCAAACCTTAGATTACCCTCAGCTCGTAATGCGCTCAATTGCTCCTTAAAATTAAGGTGAAAATCTCACGCTGTTTTATCAAAAATAAAATGCTGCTGTCGCCTGATGCATGCTTCAATTCCTGAGAAAAAATGATGGATTTTTAACTCAGAATTTTTAGCTTGACCAAGCTATTTTCAGAAAATGCAGACTGACTAATAATTATTCATCCTCAAAAATACCACATCGAATAAAGATGCTCATTAAGAAATCCATTTTAGCAAAATCACCCCTGATTTGCGTAGAACTAAGGGGGGGAACTGAACACTTTCCTTCTATAAATACTTGTTTGATCAACTGATGAACCACTCGATAATTAATTATGATACCAGCCCTACCCATTAAAAAATTCCTGATCCTCTGTTTATTTTCCATGCTGTATTTATGGGCACCCACGGGTGGCGCAGTAGCGCAGACTGACCGTCCAGACTTCGGCTCCTGGTTCATTTATAATGGTACATTTCATTACAAAGACCGATGGTTATTGTTTCTGGAAAGTCAGACACGAACCTACAACCCCGTCACCGATCCGCAGACCTTTTTTATTCGCCCCTATATTGGTTATAAAATTGCTGACCAGTTTACGTTCTGGATCGGGAATGAATATCACCGGAGTTGGAATTATCCTTTGGAGGATATGCCAAGAGCAGCCAAACAGGAATATCGCCTGACCCTTCAGGGAATACTGACCTCAAAAATAAACCGGATAAAATTTCAGCATCGCTACCGTTATGAATTCCGGTATTTCGACAAGGGAGAGGATTTACACAAACAACGCGCACGGTACCGTATTCAGGTAAAAGTCCCCCTCAATAAAGGTAATGGCGAGCAGGGCTCCATTTTTTCAAACATTGGAAATGAGATTATGGTCGATGCAAGCCCCGACATTGCAGTTTCCCAAAATCGATTGTATGGCATGGTCGGCTATCAGTTCACGCCAAATATCGATATGCAATTTGGCTATATGAATATTATTTTCGAGAACAAAATGGTCGATCATCGCATGCTATTCATGTTCAATCATAAACTGAAATTCAAATAGCAGCCGTTGATTACACTCCATGAAGATGATATAGGCACGTGAAAATCCGAGTACATTTTAATTCATTAGACTGATTTTCGATAGGGAAGAGAGGAGGGACTTTGCGACAAGAAGATTCGGACGGCCTTTATGTACTGTGGGTGCATCCTTAAATTCCATTCTTGTACTTTTCTCTCCAATAGGCTTTCTTTTGTTCACGGTCAAGAATCAACTTGGTCAAATTGGCCGCTACATCAGCAGAGGGAATTCCACTGAGCGCTTCATGAAATAATGGCTCAGCAACGTCAATACGGTACATGGCCTGTGCAAGCTGTTCCTGCTCATGTGCCAACATGTATTTCACCCGATGATACAGCCATTCGGTTAGTTGTTGCATATCTTCTGGCAACTCCTCATTTTTGGTGAGTGCCCCCAAATGCTGTTCAATTAATTGATGTGTGGGATTTAAAAGTTTGTCGGACATCTGCCTGTTGTTTTTACAAAGATGCCAAAATGGTCCACAAAAAGGAAATATTTCACAGACTGAAAAAGCAAGTTATCATTTTGAGAACTTGAAAAATGACCCTCAAAAATCACTTTGGGTTTCGGGCACACTCAAAGAAACATACCTTTTGCCCCGACAGCCATTACAGGTATTTTATTCATAACAGGTCCGAAGCAGGTTGCCCTGTGCGACATTAGACTCGTGGTGCAGCCACTAATAATTACACCGTTTTATATTGTCCACAGATTAGGCAGATTTCCACAGATTTTATTATTTCGCAAATCGCCCATCGCAAATCCAAAGACACTTTACTACCCTTTTTGATGAAGGTATCTTTAAAAGAAAGGTCTGCCTTATTTACGGGTTCTATCGCTCGTCTATTCTCCCCATAACAGGAGCAAGTTATCATTTTGAGAACTTGAATTTTATCACAAAAAGAGTAGGGGACAGCAATTCATAATCTCAAGCAGATCATGATCGCACCCATTACCCCGAAAAGAGTACTGACACAAAATGCCTCTTCAGTACATCTGATAACCGAAGATAACCGCTCATAGAGCCGAAAATGACCGATAAAATTATGCTTTAAGCGCAGCCTAACATTTTAGAAGTGTATGATAGGACCATCAGTAGCCCATGCCTATTTTATGGTTCAGTATGCTCAGACTTAAAGCGATAACTCCTCGGGGAAATGTGGATTTTACTGATTCAAGGTCAGTCACAAAGAAATCATCACACCATTTACCCCGAACAGGATTATTCTGCAAGTTCTCAAAATGATAACTTGCAAAAAAAAGCACCTCCTCTGGGAAGTGCTTCTTTATTCTATTGATAAATATGGTTTATGCTTCAAGCTGTTCGGCAAGTTCACGGTACAATTGCGCCAATGCTTTTTTATCTTCCTCATCAATGGCACGAATCACCTTTTTGAATCTCTTCAATTCCCCTTGCTGGTAATCAGCAAAAACAAATGTTTTGGGTGTTGCTGCTTTCTTTGGGGTAGGGGACTCGTCGGTGGCGTCCTCTACAAACCGTTCGTCAAACCATTGCTGATCTTCCAGCTCGGCATTATCATCTTCCAGCTTCACGTCATTAAAGATAAAGGCAATCACAGCGGCATCTTCTACCACAGATTTGTCGCTGCCCAATTGTTCCAGTCGGGCTTTTTTCACCCAAACCACCCGATTCATCAATCGCTCACGTACATCCTGAGGCAATTTTTCCACCCCGAGGTAAAAGTTGTAGTCGCGGGAAATGGTCGCCTTGCCTACGCCATATTTTTCAGCAAGAATTTCTACTGTTTTCTTGGCACCATCGGCAGCGAGGCGCTCCCCGCCATGTCCTTGCTTCAGCTGAGCATATTCAAGGCCGCGCAGGTAGGCAATTTGCCATTTTGCCAAATTCCGTTTACCAATCTGAAGTTGCACCATATAGGATTTCACTTCGTCAAGGGATTTAAACTGCGCAAAATGAACCGGAAATTTCAGTTGGTTGGCCTCAATGACCGCCAGGCGATTATGGCCGTCAATCAATATGTTTTTTCCCTCTTTTTCCCAAACCACCAACGGATCGCGTACCCCTTCACTGAGAATGGATTCTGCCAGTTGCTTTTGCTCCTGCGCAGTCAGTTTGGGCATAAATAATTTCAGTTCCTCCATCACCGAAATGGGGAAACTCTTGAGGTCGTAGCGTCGCTGGGCCCCCACCAAAACATTGGCATTTTTTCGGTTTTCCGATAGTGCCCCGTCTTTTTTTATTTTATCTCTTAAACCCATATTCTTGATTATTTAGCCGTTGCCGCCTTTGCCGTTTTTGTTTTGTCTTTATCAAATCCGAGCTTCCGAAGCATCTCTTCAGTCAGCTCCATATAAGCTTTGGTGGCATCAGAAGCGCGGCTGTAGCGCAAAATATCCTTGTTGGTCAGGCGTGCCTGCTGAATAGCGGTATTTCTTGGAATAATGGTTTTCATCAGATTATCACCATGTGCATTTTGCAATTCTTCCAGACTGATTTCCTGTGCAACCTGATTATTAGAATACATGGTCACGAAAACACCCAACAGTGGCACGGTACGGTTTTTTTCTTCCTTGAAAACCTCGAGCAGCTCTTTAGCCGCGGGAATACCCGCAATGGAATCCCACTCGGCCTGAGTTGGGATCATCACATAATCCGAAGCCATAATGCTGAGTTTTGGAAAATCGTTGATGCCCGGACAGTTGTCAATCAGAATGAAGTCGTACTCATCTTTGAACTTCTGAAGTTTCTTATCCAACAACTCGTAATAATCCATCCGATTCCCGAAATCCTTTTCACGCTCATGCAATGCAATATCAGAAGTGATCAAATCGATGCGTCGTTTCAGTGACCCACTTTGCACGATGCGGTAATTTTCTACCTGCGGACCTTCTTCAGCAAAAATATCTCTTGTCCGTGAGGTAAATCCACAGGAGCGCGTCAGATTGGCCTGCCCGTCAAAATCTACCAACAACACCTTGTAACCCAGCTTAGCCAAACAGGCGCCTATCGAAAGCACCGACGTGGTTTTTCCCACACCTCCTTTATAGTTGTAAAAAGAAATGGTAGTGGAACGGAAGCCAAGGGAAAATCCATAATTCTCCAATACCGGACGCAAGCGGTTAATCACCAATGGGGTCATGGCGCCTTCACCGATCAAAATTTTGCGTAATCGCCCTTTGGATAATTTGGCTTCTTTTTCAATGGCACTGACGGAAATGGCTTCCCGTTCTTCGAAAAACTGTTTTATTTTTGCTAACTGACTCATACATCAAATATGGTAACTCCTGAAGGAAATCGAGGAATAAAAAATATTATTGATACAAACATACTCCATATTGGAGTATTAACCTAAAGCCCGATACCAATTTTTTTTAAATAATTAACAATTGATCAGGCACAAAAAAAGGAGAACAGCCGCCCAATGGTGCTATTCTCCTTATTGTTTTTTAGGAGCGTATTTACAAAAAATCAGCTCAATTGATGTTCACTTCCAATGGTAATCCACTACAATTCAGCCAAAAAACTATTGAAGTAGGAGTGGTGCGTTCATTTCTTCCGCCTCTTCCTTCATCAACTGATTAAAACCTTCAGCCGTTTTAAATCGATCATCCGACAATTCCCAACAAGCATAGTAGCGAAAAGTACTTCCCTGTGGAGTCGGCTTAATTTTCACAAGATAAGTATCTGTGATCGGTTCATCCTTATCATCACCTTTTTGCAGATTCAGGGCCAGTGCATTTTTATAACTGGTAGATGGCGCCTCTTCAAAGCCCTTGAAAACCTCCTGATGCACCATCACGGCCATTCCCAACTTCTGATCCGGATCTTCCTTATCTTCAGCCTGTGCACTGAAAGTACTCACACAGGCAATTTGGTCATTATATTTTGGGTATCGAACACTGTTGTCGGCTTTATAATTCACCACACCGGTCAGCAGGTTTTCACTTCCATCACCACCATTTAAAATCAACTGACTCTCATAATAGTATTGCCCTTTCCAGATGGTAATCAGTTCTGTAATATCATACTCCTGACCGTCCACTTTCCAGCCTTTATAATCCACCTGCGCAATGGCACGGGCGGGACCTTCGGCAACAACGCGAAATTTCGCCTCCTCCGTGATTCCCAAACGGTAGATCTTGCCATTTTTTTCCATTCCAATGGCCCCTGAACCGAGGGATGTCCCCACTTTCAATACATCCATTCCCCAATCAGCGAGATTGTGGTAATTGGTGCCCTTTATTCCCACATCCTGCAAAATCAAATCACTTATCCTTTTGCCAAAAATGTCTTTCCCATTACGGGCATCAAAGTAACTCCGAAACGCCACCTTGTCATTCTCCCACCCAATACCTTCATACTGGTAAAGCATCGGGTAACATGGGTCGATATGATCTTTAGGGCGAATTTCCGCATTCAGTGAGATATACTCCTCATTTTTCTGAGGACTTTTGGCCATGTAAATTTGCGTACTTCGATTAAAATCAGCCTTACTTGCGGATGGTTTTAATTGATACTCCACACTGGCCTTGGCAGGAATATCCACCACAAAGGCGAGTTGATCCCATTGCCCATCGCCATTGAGATCATCCCACTGGCAGGGAACAGGCTGCCCTTCGGCCGTCAGGATTTGCGGAAATGCTACTGATTCCTGCTGTAATTTTTCCTTGAGTTGCGACCTGCTCATCGTTACAGGTACATCGGAACGGTCAAAATCCAGTGTATTCACCAGCCTGATGGTCGGATTTTGTTGTTGCTGGCAGCCAAAAAAACCAAGGGCTGCGAGGCTGAGGATAGAAAGCGTTTTTTTCATCGACAATAAAATTTATAGATAAATGACTTTATTCATTTCTTAAAGAAGACGCCCGAATAATGAGCTTACTTTTCAGGATGGTTGTTTCGCTGTAAGTAATACTCTCCGGTTCTTCAATATGCTGAATCAATTTTTTGGTCACCACTTTCCCCATCGCCACTGCAGGCTGATGCACCGTCGTAATGGCCGGGTGCATCAACTTACTCACAGGTTCATTACTGAAACCCACCACCATACAATCCTTTGGTACCTGATATCCGGCATCCAGCAAAGCCTGTAATCCGCCCAGGGCAGCCATATCATTCATGCAAAAAAGCATATCGAAAGACTCCTGCCGCTGAATCCACTGCTTGACCAACTCCTGCGACTTGTCCAATGTAAGCGGAACTTCTTCGATGTGTAATTTTTCCTCCGTATTGAGTCCATGTTTCCGAAAACTGTTCAGAATCCCCTGAATTCGGGCCCGATAAATACTTGCCTGTATAGGGCCCGTCAGTACCCGCATACTCCCCGAGCTCTGTTGCAACAGGTGGTCACACATCTCCTCTGCTATGGCCTGATCGTTCATTAATACCCTTGTGGTATCCATTTCATCAAAATGACGGTCAAAAAAATACACCGGAATTTTTCTGTCCATCATGCTGGATAAAAAGGCCAAATTATCCCCGGCAAGGGTAGGGGAGATCAGGATACCGTCCACACGGCTGTGCAGCATGGTTTCCAAATTTTTGATTTCCCGCTCACTTTCTTCTTTCGACTGACAAATAATGACATTGAACCCATGCTGATGCGCCTGCTCTTCAATACCCGCAATGACGGTCGAAAAGAAATGCCGAGACAAGTAAGGTACAACCACTCCAATGGTATTACTGCGTTGCTTTCGTAAATTCGCCGCAAGCTGATTCGGCTGGTAATTCATCTGTTCGGCCATCGCCTGCACACGGGCTTTGGTTTTCGCCGCCACCCGATCGTCATTATTCAGTGCCCGCGATACCGTCGAACTGTTAATCGATAACCGTTTGGCAATATCGTGTATGGTTGTTGCTTTGCTCATCGTTGTCTTCTCTCACATATAGGCCTTAAAGATGTGCAGAATTCCATAAAAAAACAATCGATTGCATTTTTTTGGCGTATTTTACCGGAATCATTTGGAATTAAGACTTAATATTGGCTATAATTGCAGTGTAGAAGGAAATTAAAGTGTAAAAAAGCGTCAATTGGACATAACAATCGATTGATATTTAAAAAATATATACCATTATGAAATACGAAAGTAGATATTCCACTAACCCATTAGATTTCAAGCATTACGACACCAAGCGTACGCGTGAGCAATATTTAATCCCACAATTATTTGAAGTGGATGAGATCATGTTGACTTACACCCACGAAGATCGCTTTATTGCCGGTGGAGCTTTTCCAATGAGCAAGGCGTTGAAACTGGAAACCATTGAGCCATTGAAAGCTGATTATTTCTTACACCGAAGAGAGTTGGGTGTTGTAAATGTTGGTGGAAAAGGAGAGGTTTCTGTGGACGGAGTGGCTTACGTACTGGATTATAAAGAAGCGTTGTACGTTGGTAGCGGCGACAAAGAAGTCATCTTCAAAAGCTTGGATTCGGCAGCACCAGCACAGTTTTACCTGAACTCAACACCTGCTCACCAATCATTCCCAAACAAAAAAATTGGCCGTGAAGATGCTATTCAGATCGAACTTGGTTCTCCTGAAACAGCGAACCACAGAATGCTTAATAAGCTGATTGTGAATGAAACAGTAGAAACCTGCCAGTTGCAAATGGGAATGACGGCCCTGCAAAATGGAAGCGTTTGGAATACCATGCCGGCGCACGTTCATGACCGCCGTATGGAAGTTTATTTTTACTTTGAAGTACCGGAAGATCAGGCTGTAATGCACTTGATGGGAGAGCAGGAAGAAAGCCGCCATATCTGGATGCACGATAAGCAAGCAGTGATCTCTCCTGCATGGTCGATGCACTCAGGCGCAGGAACCGCAAGCTATACCTTTATCTGGGGAATGGCCGGTGAAAACCTGGATTATGGTGATATGGATATTTTTAAAATCACGGATCTTAAGTAATCCATTTTTTCAGCAATAAAACAATCGATTGTACATTTGAACTAAGATATGAAAAACGCATTTAATTTATCAGGAAAAAGAGCTTTGATCACCGGTGGAACACACGGATTGGGCATGGCAATGGCAACAGGTTTGGCACAGGCAGGTGCAGAGTTGATTATCAACGATGTATTTGAAGACAAATTGGAAGCGGCGCTGAAAACCTACCGTAACGCGGGATTTAAGGCGAGTGCTTATGCATTCGATGTGACCAATGAAGCGCAAGTGAAAGAATCTATCGCGCGCATCGAAGATGAAATTGGTCCGATTGATATCCTGGTAAACAATGCCGGAATTATCAAAAGGGTTGGTGCTGCAGAAATGGAAGTGTCGGATTTCCGTCAGGTTATTGACATTGATTTGGTAGGTCCGTTTATTTTGTCAAAATTTGTAGGGCAACGCATGATCAAGCGTCAGGCTGGAAAAATCATCAACATTTGTTCCATGATGAGTGAGCTTGGCAGAAACAGCGTATCGGCTTATGCAGCGGCAAAAGGCGGGCTGAAAATGCTTACCCGCAATTTGGCCACTGAGTGGGCGAAACACAATATTCAGGTCAATGGTATTGGTCCAGGTTATTTTGCGACCACGCAAACTGCACCAATCCGCGTAGATGGTCACCCATTCAACGATTTTATCCTGAACAGAACACCTGCAGCACGCTGGGGAGATCCTGAAGATTTGGCCGGCACTGCGGTATTTTTATCTTCACCTGCTTCTAACTTTGTTAATGGTCAGGTCATTTATGTGGATGGCGGGATTCTTGCCACCATCGGAAAACCTCACGGAGAAGAGTAATCGAGCTGATTTTTCATCGATCTATAATTTTTTGATATGCAACAAGTAGCAGAAAAACAAGAGGTACAATCCCTCAGCTCTGATGGAAAATCAGGGAAATATCGCTATCGAATACTGGCCTTATTATTTATGGCCACCACGATCAACTATATGGATCGTAGTATTATCGGTGTATTGGCGCCAACGCTGGAAGGAATCTTCGGCTGGACCAAAACCGATTATGCACAGATCAATATTGCCTTCAAACTTGCCTATGCCATCGGAATGCTCTCGATGGGCGGCATCATTGATAAGTTTGGCACCCGCATTGGGTACACACTTTCTATCGCCATATGGAGTACTTTCGGGATGTTACACTCGATGTTACGTCCTGGTTTCGGACTGATCGGCTTCATTATGGCCCGCTTTGGCCTGGGCTTTGGCGAGGCAGGAAACTTTCCCGCTGCGGTAAAAACCGTTGCCGAGTGGTTTCCTAAAAAGGACCGTGCTTTTGCCACGGGGATTTTCAATGCCGGCTCCAATGTCGGTGCTATTCTTGCACCAATTGCAGTAGGTTTGATTGTCCTTGAAGATGGTACCAACTGGCAATATTCTTTTCTGGTAACTGGTGCTTTGAGTGCGATATGGGTTGTTTTGTGGATCAAAACCTACAAAAAACCTGAAGAACACGCTTCAGTATCCAAAGAGGAACTCGCTTATATTAAGAGTGATACTTCTGCTGAGGAGGAGAAAGTAGAGAAATTGCCGTGGTCAACGGTGGTGAAGAAAAAGCAAACCTGGGCTTTTGCTGTCGGTAAAATGACCGATGGGGTTTGGTTCTTTTTTATGTTCTGGAGTGGTATGTTTTTCAAAGATACCTTCGGGGTAAGTATTAAAGAGTTGGGTGCCGCATTGGTATTGGTTTATGTTTTTGCTGATTTGGGATCTATTGGTGGTGGCTACCTGCCGAAGTTTTTTATCAACAGAAACTGGTCACTGAATGCCGCACGAAAAACCTCCATGCTGATTTGCGCGCTGTGTATTGTTCCTGTGGTTTTTGCCACCCTTACCGATAACCAGTGGATTGCTGCGATTTTGATTGCACTTGCTTCTGGAGGTCATCAGGCATGGTCTGCAAACCTGTTTACTGTCGCTTCAGACACCATGCCTAAAGCAGCTACCGCTTCGGTCGTTGGCTTTGGCGGAATGGTAGGGGCTGTAACAGGTATGGTCATTGACTTCTTCCTCGGGCACTATCTGGATGCTTTTGGCTCAAACGCCTATTTCTGGATGTTCCTTGTGGCAGGCTGTTCTTACCTGATCATTCTTGGCATTATCCATCTGATGTTGCCTAAGCTTGAAGAAGCAAAATTTTAATTTGATACGTTGAATGTATTTATAATTGGTAGAGAGGGGACTTTGGTCCCCTTTTTTTATGCTTCAATGGCTATTCACACCATTTACCCCGAAGAGAGAAGCTGTCTGGCAAACTCCGGTAGCCATCACTAAGTCCAAAATCGATCTTCAGCCTACTAAAAGCCTCCTGAGCAACAGCCTATTGGCAGATCAGGAAGTCAAATTCCCTGAGGTATACATTATTCAACACACCATTTACCCCGAAAAATCTTCCGAATTATCACAAAACACCCTCTTATTGATAAGCTGCTAATACACAGGAGTATACTTATATCATAGATCAGCACACAAGACAGATCGCCCAATATGCGATCCTCAAAAATTGAAAATTTGAGACCATAGAACCCTTATCGGTAAAATGTACATACCATTTACCCCGAAATGCTTGATAATTAAGGCGGAACAAACCAGCAGCTCATCAGTATTCACACCAATTACCCCGAAGAGGTCGCAAAGGGAATCATCATCAAACACACCATTTACCCCGAAAAAGTATTCCTGTAAAGCATGTTAAATGGCTGTTTAGCAAAAGCTTTTAAGAAAAATAAGCCCTAAAAAGCGGCTATACTGAAAATAAGGGAAGATTCATTGCTGCAATTTTAAATTGAACACACCATTTACCCCGAAAATGGTCGCGCTGTTGATCGTCACAAATAGGGTTTTGACATCAAAGACTTACTTTATTCACACCATTTACCCCGAAGAGATCGCATTTTATCAGCACATCAAACACACCATTTACCCCGAAAAAAGGCGCACTAAATGGATTCGTTTTTCAAGAGTTTCCCTTGATGTTATATTGTATTGCTTGTTATTATTTAATGGTCTTAAACTTTAAAAAATCAATCCTCCTGATTTAAGAGATTATTTATTATTTAATCTATTATAAACTAAGCAGTTTGTAACTGACTTATTTATAGCTTTTTATAGACTTATGACATACCATTTACCCCAACTAAACACACCATTTACCCCGAAGGTCAAATATTTGACATACCATTTACCCCAATTAAACATACCAATTGCCCCATTGACGACACACCATTTACCCCGAAGGCGTACCATTTACCCCGAAAATGAATAATATTCATACCCAAAACCCCGAAAATTTCGGTTAAACTTGCCCGATTCCCCGAATAAATTTATACTTTTAAGGGTTAGCAAAGAAATATGGAAGATTTTTTAATTGTCAAGAGTCGTAAATTTGCCACCTCCTCAAATCAGATAAGCCTTTCAAAGGTGCAGGAGCGTGCGTTAAACCTGATTTCCAAAAAGATCAATGACAAGGATTACGCAAGGCTGGAGAGTGATTTGCCGGAGCTTAGTCAGACTACCCTTGAACTGACCGAGAGCGAGAGTGGCAAGGAACTGAAGGCATTGCGGGATATGGCGCGTTACGACTATATTGTATCGGTGAACGTCTCGGACCTCACGGAGTCGGCCAAGCCTTCAGGGGATGAGTATAAGCAAATTTTAAGCAAGCTGATGGAGCTTCCACAGTTTCAGGTGACTTTTCTTGACGGTCAGACCTTATTCTCTGGTTCCGCTTTCCCCTGGGTAAAATGTAAACTGAACGATTCGATGGAGTTCGATTCCTTTTCCACGGCGAAAATCAAGGTTGCAGGACCACTGGCGATTCATTTTATTTCAGATCACTGGAAAGGCAAGGGCAGAGGCGGATTTATTGCATTCCAGAACAGCCGAACATTCTTTTTTAATGTCAGCTACAGCCACCGCTTGTACGATCTGTTGCTGTCGGTTTGGAACTGGAATATTGAAGGGCCACAGACGGTCGCTTTCGATATTCAGGAGTTCTCTTACCGTATAGCGCCGAATGTTTATCGGCTGAAGAAAAACCGAAAAGGGGAGGCCGTTCCCAAGATCGAGATCTTTTCGAATATCAAAACTTATCCAGTAGATTACTCCCTTTTCAAACGCAAGGCACTGGTGCCTGCGATTAACGATATCAATAATTCCCCTTCCTGCGATATTTATCTGGAAGAGAACTTTCAGGTCAAGCGGGTAGGGCGGTCGATTTCGAAAATCATGATTACTTTTGGCAAGAAAAAACACCTGGCCAATAATGAGAAAATTTACCTGAATGCAGACGATCCTGTGGATATTATCCTGACCAAGCTGCGCAAAGATATTTTCTATTCCAATCAGGAGGATTACGATGCTGATCGTCAGAAAGTCATTGAAATGACCACCGGGATGAGTCCTGAGGTGGTGCAGTCGGCACTGAAGAAAATGGCGGGGAAAAACCGGATAAAATATCCGCTGGCTTATTTTGAAAAGGTCCTCAAGAATGAAAAAACTAATGGCGCACAAACGGCCTTTGCCTTCTCTGCAAATACAGCGGTAAGCCAGGAGCAACGTCCGAAACAGTCGGCCATTGCAAAAAATCAGCAATCAATTCGCAAAGAAGAAACGGATCAGTTTGTGGTGCGGGAGATTGAGTTGTTGAATCAGCAGATTCGCCAGCGATATTTCGACCGTTTTGCTTTCGATAAAGAAATGGTAGACAACTGGCTGGCACAGGCGAGTGCCTATGAAAAGAAAACTTATCAGCAGGAACAGTTTGATGGCATGGCCCTTTCCTTTTATAAGCGCTTTTTGGTCCTTGAAAATGGCAGTGCTCACGAGTGCATGGCCATTAACCTGAGGGCACGCCGGGAGGTGCTGGAGCATTTTATTATGAACAGTCAGGGGACAACGGACAAAGACGTTTTAGCCTTTATTGAGAAGGTTGTGCCACTGCTCGAGGCCATTGATCAATAATGTTTACAGGTTCTTGCTCGACCCAAAACGACCACAAGAATTTTAATGGTCTACCGTTTGGGCAGATTCACTCAGGTTTTTGCCAACTGCCTAAGCTGTGGATAAAATAAGAGGAAATTATTGAAAGGCTTTTCTATTTTTATAACAAGATTAATGACAGGAAGACGATCTGATTGATCAGATTTTGATCGCTTAGGCGGTAAGCCATATTTTTAATTCAGCTTTTGAAGCAGGCCCAATATTTAACCCAACTTTTTTACGGATGAAAAATCTCCTTTTTATTTTAGCATTGCTGCTTTCTTCCCCCGGTGTTTATGGGCAGGTGAGCCCTTCCAAAATTCAGGTTTTCAAAACGGTCGATTCGGTGGCGTTGGAAATGCATATTTTCAAACCGAAACAGCAGACACCTTCCGCCTCGGCCATTGTGCTCTATTTTGGCGGAGGCTGGCGGGTGGGAAGCCCTTCGGCGATGTACCCGCAGGCGAAGTATTTTACTGATCGGGGCATGACGGTTTTTTGTCCGCAATATCGTACTCGATTGACTAATCATACCACCATTTATGAATGTATTCAGGATGCGCAGGATGCTTTTCTTTGGGTACACCAACATGCTAAAGGGTTTCAGATCGACAAAAACAAAATATTGGCAGGCGGAGGCTCTGCGGGTGGGCATTTGGCAGCTAACCTGATGTTTGCTCCCTCATTGTCGGAGCAAAAAGAGGCTGTTCCTGCACCAAAAGCTTTAGTCCTGTTCAATCCTGTGCTTGACGTCAGTGCGCAGGGGTATGGCAATCCTGCCATTGTTCGGGAGCTGAAATCAACACCTTATCAATGGGATCAATTTTCACCCTTGCATCAAATAACCGCAGATTTTTGCCCGACACTGATTATGAATGGAGATCAGGATCAGATCACCGCACTGGCAAGGGCAAAATCCTTTCAAGCCGTTATGCAAGAGAAAGGGAATGATTGCGAGCTATCGGTTTTTAAAGGAGGGGTACACGGCTTTTTCAATTATGGTTTTGCCCAAACCAAGAAGTACAAGCCAGGGACGAAAAATCGCTACTTTTATGAGACGTTGCAAGCGGCCGATGATTTTTTAGTTCAGCATGGATTTCTCGAAGCTGCCGACCCCATACTGATTCCAGCGGATGCCTTGTATCCCGTTGCGCAACAATAGGCTGTTGCGACTTTATTGGAAAAGCCATTGTTTTAGCACTATCATCTATCGGGCGTGTCGCTATGATGGGTAGGGGATGAGGCCGTTGGTCTGGGTGTAGCCTGTCGAAAATATGCCATTAGCTTATCCAAAAACATCATTTTTAGTGCCGTACGGACGTTGCATGCAACGTCCGTACCGTGAGGCACAAAAATACTCGACAGCCCAGTCTGGGTGACACCCACTAAAATAGATTGCCTTTCGCCCGTCGAAAATCGAACATCACAAATCGGATATTGATTATTTTTTATTGTCCCACAGATGACACAGATTTCCACAGATTAT
>CANMKE010000050.1 GCA_947498325.1 uncultured Persicobacter sp. | reverse complement strand
CTTGAATTGACAGAAATATTCCATTAATTGATATTATCGAAATTAAAAGTTTACGCGCATGCCTGAAGGGACTTTTTGGAATAGCCATGGAATTCATTCCATGGTAAAAATAGGCGAGAGCTCAATCGATCTATTGTAATATCCCGAAGAGATTACCTATCATAGCGAGGGGTAAAACCCCTCGAATTATCCTCCCAAAACCCTATCACCCTGAAAGGGTGCAATTCTTTATTTAGGTAGAAATTTATAATTAACTGGCGCGAGCGTCTCGCTCGTGACCACTATCTGGAAATCATCAGTGGGTTGGTAGACGTTAAAAATAACGTCTCTACGGGATGGTGTGCTTGTGATATTGACGGCTTGTACCACAATCCCTAATTATTGCGTGATTTTGTATTGTCCACAGATGACACAGATTTCCACAGATTTTGTTTGTATAGAAATTTATATTACGCCCTTTCAGAGGTCTGTATTTTGTGGATTATTCTCCACGGGTTTTCACCCGAGGCTAATGAAAATGTACCTTCGGCACATCAGTCCTGAAAGGACTTTTTGTAATAGCCATGGAATTCATTCCATGGTAAAAATAGGCGTGAGCTCAATCAATCTATTTTAATATCCCGAAGGGATTACCTATCATACCGAGAGGTAAAACCCCTCGAATTATCCCCCCAAAACCCTATCACCCTGAAAGGGTGCAATTCTTTTTTTATGTAGAAATTTATATTTAACCGGCGCGAGCATCTCGCTCGTGACCACATTCTGAATATCATCAGTGGGTTGTTAGACGTTAAAAATAACGTCTCCACGGGGTGGTGCGCTTGTGCGTATCCAAGGGTGTGATATTTACGGGTTGCCGCATGGCGGAAATTCTGGGCAAAAAAAAGCCACGAGTGAAATATGCTCGTGGCTCAAATGTAGTGTTACGGTTTGGTATAGTTGATTGATTAGTTCTCTTGTTGAGCGGCCTGCTCTGCTGCTTGCTGCTCTTCCTGACTCATCCAGCCTCCACCCAAAACTTTGTACAGCTCAACATAGCTCGAAAGCAGTTGCTGTGCCGTTTGTGCGTATTCAAGGCGGGCATTAAAATACTGTCGCTGTTGCTCCAAATATTCCAGATAGGAAGTCATTCCTTTGTCGTAACGCTCCCGCGAAAGGTATTCCGCATTGGCCGCAGCCACCACATTGTCCTGACGTGCCTGAATTTCTTCTTTCAGCGTCGAGATCGTGATCAGGGCATCCTCCACTTCACGGAAGGCTCCCAATACTGTCGCCTCATAGTTCAGCACAGATTCATCACGCTTCAATCTTTCAATATCCGCCTGATTTTTCAGCTGCCCCCATTGGAATAAAGGCGCGGTAAATCCACCACCAACACTCCACAACGGCCCTCCGGCAGTCAGGGAAGTCAGCTCATTGCTTGCCCCGCCGATCAGTCCTGTAAGGCTGATGCTTGGCAGTCGGTTGGCATTGGCTGCCCCCACCAGGGCATGTTGCGCAATCACCTGCTGCTCCGTAGCCAGGATGTCTGGGCGTCGCTGAAGCAAGTCGCTTGGCAATCCGGTAGGGATTTCCATCTGGGCTTTTTGATCTGCCAGCAGTTTCCCAACCTGAATTTCGCCCGGTGCCTGTCCGAGTAAGACACTCAAAAGGTTTTCCTGGCGCGCCACACTTCTTTTGAAGACGGGCACTGAAGTGGCTGCAATTGCCCGCTGAATTTCCGCCTGATTGACATCAATCTCAGGGATTAGCCCACGATCGAAACGCTGACGGAGGATGTTCAGGCTGCTGTCCCTGGAGTTCAGGGTCGCCGTTGCAATCTCCAGGCGAGCTTTTTCCTGCAACAGCAGGAAGTAGTTCTGTGCAATATTGGAAACCAGCTGCAACTGAATATTTCTCAGGGTATATTCCGAAGCCAGGTACTGTGCCTTGGCAGCTTCAGAAAGGCTCTGGTATTTCCCCCAGAAATCCAGCTCCCAGCTTGCGTTGCCGGTAATGCTGAAATTATTGTTCACCGAGCCCAAACCGAGCTGGTCAAAACGCAGCCCGCTCACGCTGTTTCCGCGGGTAGCAGTACCATTGGCGCTGAATTTAGGCAGAAATTCCGCATTCTGAATTTTGACGGTTTTCTGCGCCTGCTCCAGCCGTTTTACGGCAATGCGCACATCGTAACTGTTGCCCAGTCCGGTAGCAATGAGGGTATCGAGCTGAGGGTCATCGAAGAGCTCCCACCAGCCGATATTAACCACCGAATCCTGAGGCTGTTGCTGTGCATCGAAACGGAAAGCCGAAGGCATCGGCATCTCCGTTCCTTCAAAAGGTTTCCGCAGCTTACATCCATAAGCCACCATCATCACCAGAAGAAATAAAATTAGAGGTTTTATCGCTTTCATATTTATTAAGATTCAGGGGCTGAAAGTTTATTGTTTTTCGCATCGCGCTTTTCCTCATATTTCCCGAGTCGGCCAATAAGGATAAAGAGCATCGGGTAGAAAAATACCCCAAGCACCGTAGCGAAGGTCATTCCGCCGAGCAAGGTCATGCCCATTACTTTCCGGGATTCTGCCCCTGCCCCAGATGCCAATATCAATGGCAAAATACCGAGGATAAACGAGAAGGCAGTCATCAGAATTGGACGGAAACGCAACCTTGCCGATTCCATTGCGGCATCGTAAAGGCTGAGCCCTTCGTCAAACTTCAGCTTGGCAAACTCGACGATCAGAATGGCATTTTTTGCGGCCATGGCAATCAGCATCACCAGGGAAATCTGCGCAAAGACGTTGTTCTCGTAGGAGCCAGAAAATAGTCGGGCAAACCACAGCAAGAACAGAGCGCCAAATACGGCAAATGGCGTTCCGAGCAAAATACTCATCGGCAGGGTCCAGCTTTCATACTGTGCCGCCAGAATCAGGAATACAAAGAGCAATGAAAAGGCGAATACGCCCATCAGCGACCCTGAAGCCTGTTTTTCCTGATACGACATCCCGTTCCATGCCAACTGCATATCATCAGAAAGCACCTCTTTTGCCACTTCCTCCACCACTGCCAAAGCTTCCGAAGAAGTAAAGCCAGGTGCCGGAGAACCGGTAATTTCTACTGATCGGTAAAGGTTGAATCGATAGGTAAACTCTGGCCCTGTGATCTCCTTGACAGTCACGAGGGTTGAAAGTGGTACCTGATCGCCATGCTTATTTTTGACATAAAACATCTCCAGCCCTTCCTGATTATTCCTATACTCGGGCTCCGCCTGAATATAAGCTTTATAGAGTCGCCCGAAACGGTTGAAGTCATTCACATAAGCACCACCGAGAAAGGCCCCGAAGGTACTGTAGACATCCTCAAGGGCTACCCCCGTTTTCAGGATTTTATCGGTATCAATATCGACATATTTCTGAGGAACGGCCGCCTGATAAGTGGTAAAGGCCGAAGCAATTTCCGGACGGGCATTCAGTGCCTGAATGAACTTCATGGACTGTGCGGCCAGGAATTCGGGCGTATTCCCCATACGGTCCTGCAACATCACCGAGAAACCGGAACCGTTACCCAGGCCAGGAATGGCCGGCGGACCGAAGGCAAAGACCTGCCCCTCGATAATCTGTGACATCAGCAAACCATTAACATGGCGGACAACCTCTGCCGCTGTGCGCTCACGCTGATCCCAGTCTTTGAGGGTAACGAACATGAAACCGGCATTGGAAGACATGGAGCCCGACAGCAGGGAGAATCCCGTGGCGGTGGTCACCATTTCTACTTCCGGCACTTGCGCCACAATTTGTTCCACTTTTTTGGCGACAACATCTGAACGCTGCAAGGAGGCGGCATTGGGCAGCTGCATATTGACGAAGAAATAGCCCATATCTTCTTCAGGGATAAATCCGCCGGGTACCATCTTGCCGAAAATTCCTGCTGCAATCACACTGATGCCAATAAAGACCACCCCACGCTTGATTTTGCGGCCGATGATTCTTGTAAAAGAGGTATACCCTTCGGTAGATTTATCAAATGCGACATTGAATTTATCGAAAAATTTCCCGAGAGGTCCCTTGACTTTTTCTGGCTTCTTCAATAGTACTGAACACAAAGCGGGGCTGAGGGTCAGGGCGTTTACAGAAGAAAACAACACCGAAACGGCTACGGTAATGGCAAACTGCTGGTACAGTCGGCCGGTAATACCTGCCATGCCCGCTACGGGAATAAATACGGCAACCAACACGAGGGTGGTGGCAATCACAGGAGCGGTTACTTCTTTCATGGCCTGGCTGGTGGCTGTTTTGGCATCCATACCATTTTCCATGTTTACCTGCACGGTCTCGACCACCACAATGGCATCATCCACCACAATACCAATGGCAAGCACCAGTCCGAGCAACGACAATACGTTGATCGTGAAGCCCAACATTGGGAAAAGAATAAATGCCCCTACCAACGATACCGGAATGGCAATGGTCGGGATCAGGGTAGCACGCCAGTCCTGAATAAAGATATACACCACCAATACCACCAGTAGCAAGGCGATAATCAGGGTTTCGATAATCTCATCAATACCTGCTGTAATTGGCTTGGTGGTATCCAGTGAAACCGTGTGTTTCATGCCCGTTGGATAGCGCTCAGAGAGCTTGTCCATAGTAGCATTTACCTGTTCTGCCAAAGTTACGGCATTGGAGCCCGGCGCCTGATAAAGGGCGATAATTCCGGCAGGCGATCCATTAAGTCGGGTGAAAGAGGAGTAGGTTTCTACGCCGAGTTCCACTCTTGCCACATCCTTAATGCGTACTTCACTACCATCTGGGTTGGTCCGCACAACAATATCACCAAACTCTTCTTCGGTTTGCAGACGGTCTGGCAGGCGGACAGTATAGGTGAATTCCGTACCTGCAGGAGCAGGCTCGGCACCAAATTTACCACCGGGCACAATGATGTTCTGCGAGCGGATGGCGTTGGTAAGCTCAGGAATACTGATCCCCATTTTGGCCAGCAAATCAGGCTTTACCCAGATTCTCATCGAGTAATCCGAGGCGCCAAGAATGTTCACACGGCCAATCCCTTTAATTCGGGCCAGCTCATCTTTAATATTGATCAGGGCATAGTTACCCAAAAATTGCTGATCATAACGGTCACCGTCTGAATGCAGGGTGATCAACATCAGAATATTCGGCAAAGATTTTTCAGTGGTTACCCCGTAACGCTTCACATCCTCGGGCAATTTTGCGGTGGCTGCGGAAACACGGTTTTGGGTAAATACGGTGTTCAGGTCGGGATCTGTACCGACATCAAAAGAGACGTCAATCGACATGGTTCCATCATTGGAGTTGGTCGATTTCATGTAGATCATATTATCTACCCCATTGATCTGCTGCTCCAGTGGTGCAGCCACCGAGTTCTCCACACTCAGCGCATTGGCACCAGTGTAAGTTGCTCGTACCTGCACAATCGGAGGGGTCAGGTTGGGGTACTGCTCAACGGGCAGCCCTTGCATAGAAACAAGGCCAACCACGACAATGATGATGGCGATCACCATCGCCATTACCGGTCGCTTTACGAAGAAATGCTGTTCCTTCAAATTCATAGAGGCCTTATTTTACTTGAGATTTAAACTCGATTAATGTCGGATTGACGGTCATGCCTTCACGCACTTTCTGAATCCCTTCAAACACGACCTGTTCGCCTTCTTTAAGGCCATCCTCCACGGTATAATAGTCTTTGTAACTAAACCCTGTGTGGATATTTTTCTGAACAATTTTGTTGTCCTTCGTAACGGTGTACACGACCTTCTGCCCCTGAAAATCCGTTACTGCACGCTGAGGAATTACCAGCGCGGTTTTATTACTGGTAACCGTGGTGCGAACACGGGCAAACTGCCCCGGACGAAGGAATAAGGTGGGGTTAGGGAAAGACGCCTGCACGAGCATGGAGCCTGTGGCAGCATTCACCTGACGGTCAAGAAAGTCAAATTTCCCCTTATGGCTGAAAACACTGCCATCTGCAAGAATCAGTTCAAATTCCGTCTTACGACCAATGTCCTCGGAATGAATCGCCGTATCGGCATCCATTTGATGCAACTGGCGGAACACAGATAGGTATTCCTTTTCATTCAGGAAGAACTGCACAAGAATGGTATCGGTGCGCGAGACACTGTTCAAAATCACCGGGTTGGGTTCACGCCCAACGTACTCGCCCACTTTGGCTTCTGTACGGCCAATAATACCGCTGATCGGGGAATGAATCTCTGCATAACCGACATCGAGCTGAGAGATCTTCAGGTTGGCGCGGGCAGCAGAAACACTGGCCATAGCGGCATCATATTCTGCTTTGGCAGCATCGTAATCTGACTGAGAAATGGCTTTAATTTTCACCAAAGGCTCAATACGGTCAAGGTCCTTTTTCGCACGGGCAGCACGAACCTTGGCTTCTGAAAGCTGAGAGTTTTTGGCGGCCTCAGAGGCTTTGAAAGGCTGAGGATCGATAGAGTATAATAACTGTCCTTTTTTGACAAGGCTACCTTCCTGAAAATGCAGGCCTTCGAGGTAGCCATCTACCCGGGCACGGATTGGAATATCACGAACGCCGAAGAGTTGTCCAACGTGTTCTTTGATCAAAGGAACGGCGATTTTCTTGAGTTGAACGGTCTCTACTTTTTGGGCAGGACGCTCAGCAGCTTTTTGCTCCTCGCAGCTCCAAAAGCAAAAACTCGCAAGCACAAAAAAACTAAGCCAGAGGGCTGGTTTAATTTTGGTAATGTAGGTTTTCATTTAGATTGATGTTAATTATAGTCGACCGAATTAATGTCTAATTTTATCTATTATACCCCCAAAAGGGTCAAAAAGATGGATTTTTATTACATTTATTTCATAAAAATACTTCCATTTAAACAAAAACAAAAGCGTTACGTCAAATTGCAACATTATTCAATCTCCCTTATTCAGCACCCCAACAATTTAACCCATTAAACATCTGCTACTAATCAATTATTTACCACCACGTACTGCCCAATTTGGCCATTTTGCGCTTGGTTTAATATCAAACATGACGACCATTAAAATAAAATGAGTAAAAATTACAGATTGATGAGAAAACTTGAGTGAAAGAAGAATTAGCCACACATTTCTGCATAGACTCACCAACCGCCCAAACGACCCAACAATAAGACGACACAACCTACATCGGTGCTTACGCCTATAAAAAATATAGATTTTTATGCATTAAAAAAGCCCAGCGGAAATTGCTTTCTCACTGAGCTTTATACCAAGCTCCCCACAATGAAGAGGGAGTAAAAAATGGTAGTGGTTTATCGTGTAATATTTTTAGTGTTTCATGTGTTCTTGAACAAACTGAGAAAGCTCGGCTTCATACAAATTTCTGCCGACAATTTTCCCGTCCTGAATCAGTAAGTTGGCAGGGATTGCCGAAACCTGATAGTTACTCAGGTTAACATCTTCAGCCTGCTTTTTCAGGTTAGAAACGTTCGTCCAGTTCAGCTGATCTTTTTGAATGGCTTTTTCCCATTTTCCGCGGTCGGTATCCAAAGAATAACTGACGATCTCAAACCCTTTCGCATGGTACTGCTGATACAGTTTTCGGTACAGTGGATTGGCCAAACGGCAGGGGCCACACCAGGAAGCCCAGAAGTCAAGTAAAATCAATTTCCCTTTGACCTGCTTCAAATTAAACGCCTTCCCGTCAACGGTTTTTGCATTCAAGGCTGGTGGTACATTTCCGATCTTCAATGCCTGCAATTTTTTCAGTTTAAGGGCTAAGGCCTTGCCAAACTCCGACTGCTTGTTCTGCTCATCGAGTTGCTGATACCCCTTTTCTATGGCTGCAAAACCTTCTTCTCCTGCGTTATAGTTCAGCTCATATGCGGGGAAAAAATCTATAATTTCTTTCAGCCGATGCCCGTAATCGGTAGCCATCGCCTGATCTGACAATACTGCGGCATAATTTTCGAAGTTTCCACGATCGAGGACACTTGCGGTCAGCACTTCTTCCAAGGCCAGTGCCGCACTGAGTTCAGCATCCGACATTTTCCCAATGACCTCTACCTTTTGATCTTCGCGGTGTTTGCTCTCCTCCTGTATTTTTTTGAGGCCAGCATCCTTTTCTGGTTGCGTCAGTGTGGTGTCGTTCATCAGGTCCATTACACCAAGCATGGCATCAACCTCCTGCTGCTTGGTCGCCATATAATGGTTGTATTCATTACTGAAAGAGGTACCGGAATATTCATTTTTGAATTGACCTTTCACCCTGATGACCATCTCATTACCATTACGGATCATAAAGGGTACCCCACCTTTGGATTGGCGGTCGAAGCCCACAAAATAGGAAGATAACCGCGGTGAAGCATTCGTATTTTCGAAAGATACGGAGCCATCGGTAATTTGTGCGGAATCGATCAAACTCTGATGACGGTTAATGTCCATTTTGAACAAGTAAGCCTGCTTCACGGGAAGCTTGGGAAGGTGCAATAAAACAGACCAAGGACTGTTCTCATTAGATTGGCAAGCTTGCGCCAGAAACATGACCCCCAACAGGATTATGAAGTAGGTTTTTTTCATCTGTAATATTTTTATGGTAGTAGGAAAATCGCCCAAAAAAAGTTTAAGCTCATATTCAAGAAGATAAATCCAAAAACCTCTCCAAGAAAGTCTAAAAAACAGGCGAATAGTTCAGAATATATGCAAAATGATTGTGAATTTCACTACTCTTATGTTCAACAAATTGAAAAAGCCGAAGTATGCCAATATTTTCGCTGGTGATTGTTTGGCGGGGAAATCTGAGGGGAATAGATTGACTTTATAACAATTCTAAGTATATATTTATCAGAACATTCCATAATTATCCTTAAATTAGGGAACACTAATTTTTTAAAAATAATGAGTGATGTAATAAAGACGGTAAAGGCAGATTTGAAGCACTCAAATCGCCCAGTTGCGCGGTGTCTTCACAAAGGCAAAGGTTTTAAGGTTTTGGTGGTGGGCATGTATAAAGGCATGAGCATGCATGATCACAAAACGAATGTTTCCACTACGCTGACGGTGCTCGAAGGCAGTCTTTATTATAATAATGGGCATTCCTCCACCCTGCTCCAGCAATACGAGGATTTTGCCATTCCCACGGCAGAAATGCATTCTATAGAATCCGTGGACGATTGCCTGTTTTTGCTTACGCAAGGAAAAAAAATACAGGCTTGGGAAGCAGCAGACGACGAGCTGACCTAAGGGTCGAGCCCATGCTGTAGCTTTTAAATACTGAACGTAAAAAATCAAGTGGTATTTACGGGGCACACGACCAAAGTCCTTAACGGTCACCTGATATTTTATCCGCAGACGCCGTCTTTCACTGACTTCCTCCTGTTTGGTTTGAGGTGTGCCGCACTGACCAATTGCTTCATAAAATAATGCACATTATCCCGTAGGAATTCCGTCATTGCTATTTTCAGTATTTTCAGGCTTCTCCTGAGCAAGCGACAGCTGTGCTTCCCCGAAAGAAAAACCACTTTTGATAAGCTGGAGCTGCTGCACAATAGGCCATGAATTATTGATCAATAATTTTCGTGGCCCACTTTCATGGTCATGCGACAGCTCCTTTTTTAATTATTTATGCTGTTATTGTTCAGCTAAGAATTCCGCACGGTATGGGGAGAAAGTGTCAATCAGTTCCCCCTGCTCAATACACACCACAGCATGAAGCATATTAGAAGGCACATAGAAGGAATCTCCTGCGCTAAGGGTTTTCACCTCTTCGCCTATGGTTACCTCAAACTTGCCTGCCGAAACATGCGAAATCTGTGAATGTTTATGAAGGTGAGGAATGGCCATACTGTTTTCTTCGTATCGCATTTTCACGGCCATTACGGCGTTGTCATAGCCCATTATTTTACGAGAAATGCCTTCTCCCAAATCTTCCCACGCCTGCTCTTGATCTACATAAAATTTATTGCCCTGAACTTTTTTCATCGTCTTCCTATTTAGCCTTTGCCCACACGCCAACGGTATGCCAGTGCGGGGGCTCATGGTTCCAAATGTACAAAACTTTAACAAAACAAAAACAGGATATCATTGGGCATCATACATGACCAATGTGGTGAATCGACCTGCGATTTCTCCCGCTTATGTGCACTCGCCAATAAAATCTACTTGAAGCGCAATATCTTCCTCAAGGTCACAACAGCCAAACACTACCCTTGCAGCTCTGTTAAGCGCTCTTTTTATCTCCGAGAGGACCGATAATTAACTTCTGATTTAAGAAATGAAACCCTTTGTACTGATGCAGCGGCTATATTCGACCTATCAAAGATTTTTTTATATCCTATGAAGAAGACAATTTCTACGCTACTGCTTTGCTTTTTAAGTTGCTGGGCAATCGCCCAGGCACCGCATCACCAACGGGTGCAAGTCCCTGCCAAAACCCTCGACTATATTAACCGCGCGGCCGATGGCGACCACCTCGCGCTTGAGGGGGGCCACCTTGCCCTTGATGGCCACGTGATGCCCTATCCCTTTTTTCAGTCGCACGAAGTGCTGTACCTCTACCGATTGAGTCAGCTGCGCCACCAGACCATCTGGAAAGCGGACAGTGTGATTTTTGATGAAGACTGGAAAGCAGGCAATGAAAAAAATAACGGATCGGCCACAGCAAGAACCATCGCTCCTTCTGAGCTGGTTGGCGGGCGCCATACCACAAATACCTATTGGTTTCAACTTCCCGAACTCCCTGAAAGCAAAACAGGCTTCGAGCGGTTTTTCTGCCTGCGCCCCGTAGAATTAACACTGATCGGCTGGCCAGAAACCACCATTTACGTGAACGGGGAATCCCGCGCAGCATTGCCCCGCCAGCATTTTTACTGGTCGCTGAACCAAATCCTTGATCAGCAGGGCCCACAACAGATTTGTATGAAAAGCTTCGGTGTCTATGACATGCCCCGCGGATATAAGGAAATCAGCGTGGTGGAGCGTAACCCTGAACTGGACGAGCTGTACTGGTACACCCGTGTGCTTATCGAGGCAGTATCCATCATGTACCCCGAGGAAAAAGGGTATCAGGAAATGCGTGACCTTGCAGACCATATTATGGCGGCCATCGACCTTGACCTTGCGGGAACTGTCGGCTTCAACAAAAAAGTTACCGCAAGCCTGAAAACCATCAAGGCCTCTTTTGAGAAGATCGAAAAAATGGCTGATCACCAATCAACACTTTATATGTTGGTGCATGGGCACCTTGACAGTGCCTGGCGCTGGACCCTCGGCCATACGGACGATAAAATTGAGCGCCTTGTACTCAACAACCTCTACCTGATGGACCGCTACCCAGAGTACAAATATGTGTTCACCACGCCTTACCATTATGAGCGACTGAAGGAGTTTCACCCACACCTGTATGAGCGGGTGCTGGAGAAAATTCAGCAGGGACAGTGGACCGCCAAAGGCAGTACCTATGTAGAAACAGACATGAATATGCCTGGCGGGGAAAGTATCGTCCGACAGTTTTTGTATGGCCTCGATTACTACAAACATGCCCTCAAAACCAAAGAGTTTGCCCTCTTTCTTCCAGATACTTTCGGCTATCCGCCCTACCTGCCGCAAATTGCCAATAGCTTCGGCCTCGACCACCTCGTGGCCATGCGTGTTGATGTCCCTCAGCTCGACCATACCATCTTTAATTATAAAGGCATCGATGGTTCGAAAATCCTTGTCAACGGATTAAGCACCCCAGCATGGGAATACCCTTTTGTGGACGCCATACATGGGCACCATATTCAGAACCCAGACTCATACACCACTTACAATGCGCCAGACCCTGGACCAAGAAGAGCGCGTGGCACCTGGGAGCGATTCAAAGATCAGGACATTACCGACAAACAGCTGATGCTTATCGGTTGGGGTGATGGCGGTGGCGGCGGTACCGAAGATCAGCTCGAATTGATGCGCCTTGGGAAAAGCCTGCCTTCCTTTCCAAAAATTGAGTGGACGAATATGAATGATTATATCGACCTTCAGCTGGCCAAAAAAGACGAATTCCCTACTTATGACCGTCGACTACTCGATCGGCCGTTTATTCAGCGGACTTTCCTGATGGCCAACGGGATCAAGATGAACAACCGTGCGGCGGAACAACGCCTGCGTGAAGCCGAAGCGCTCGGAACATGGGCCACGCAATATGGTTACGAGTACCCTGCCGAAGCACTGAAAGCCACCTGGAAAAAACTGCTCGTGATGCACTTCCACGACATCATTACTGGTATGGCTGTGCCTGAAGTTCTGATGGAGGCCAATGTAACCATTCAGGAGGTGGAAGCCGCTGCCCGCAAACATCGGGATGCAGCGCTAACAGTCATTAAAGCCAATATTCAGGCAGAGGAAGATGGCCTGTTGCTTTTCAATCCTTCCGCCGTAAATAAGAAAGGACTGGTGAAACTGAATGCCCCAAAAGTGGCGGGTAAATTTCATTTGGTGGATGAAGATTTTCTGGAGTTGCCTTTTGAAAAAGACCAGGAACAGCTTTTGGTCGCGATCGATGATTTTGCACCGATGTCCTTCAAGAAAATATATGTTCGCAAGGGAAAATCAACCATAAAATCGGCACCCCTGACGGCCAAAAACCGAACACTGGAAAATGACCTGGTAAAAGTTTCCTTCAATGAGCAGGGAGAGATTATCAGCTATTTTGATAAGCAAGCACAACGCGAGCTGGTTCCTGCAGGCAAGGTTCAAAATCGTCTGCTGGAAGTTGTACACCCTGGCACCACTATGGCCAAGGTGAAGAACGATGGCTCGATTACCGACCCAAAGCAGGTGGCTCAAACCATTACTGCCAAGGCGAAATTCAGTCAGTATAAACAAAATTCTCTGATGGCCAGCCTGACCATCGAACGCCAGGTTGCTGCCTCATCGATCAAGCAACGGGTGGTGTTGCATAAAGATGACAAACAACTGACCTTTGAAACGGATATGGACTGGAATGAGGAACAACACCTTGAGGTGGATTTCCCGATGGATTTTGCCACCAAAGTAGCCAACCACGGGATTCAGTGGGGAAGCATGGAGGTAACAAGAAGCAGTTATGCCGATTACGATACGCTTGAAAAGCCGACCTGTGCACATCAGTGGGCCGATATTTCTGATGAAGGTTACGGTATGGCCGTGCTGGACAATACCCGCTATGGTTACAATATGAAAGAAGGAGGCATTCGCCTTGTGCTGAGTTATGGCCAGCATAAACATGGCTACTCAGAGCTAAAAAATGTGGCCTGGGGAAAGAAAGAATCTGGTGAATACGGTGGGGAAAAGTTCAAATATGCCCTTCTGCCACACGAGGGGAACCACATCAGCGGACGGGTGATTCAGAAAGCCAAACAGTTTAATACCGAGATTATTACGGAAAGCCTGAACAAGCAAAATGGTACCGCAAATGAATCCTTCCTGACGGGGATGCCTGAAAATATCATGCTGCAGACCATCAAAAAAGCCGAAAATGGTAAAGACTGGATCGTCCGTCTTTATGAAACGGAACAAAAACATACATCGTGTAAGCTGGTCATCGAAGGTCAGGCTGCGGCCAAGGTGTTTTCGGCAAACATGAATGAAGGCATTGGGGAACCGATTACCGTCAATGATTCCGCTATCGGACTTTCTTTCCGCCCATTTGAAATCAAGACGCTGATCATCAAACCATCACAAAAACAATTGGTACAGGGTAAATAGCACCCGACACTTCATTAATGGACAATATTTATCCATAACGAACAGCTGCCTGAAGGGCTGAAACCACAATCGTCCGCCCTGCTGTTCACAGCTAATAAAAGCCCCGCAAGTGCTCAATTTGCGGGGCTTTTGATTTTAAAATTTTTGAGGCATTAAAACACAAAACGGTCAATAACTTCTGCCACACCATGGTCGTTATTGCTCGCCACAATCACATCGGCACGGTCACGGAGCACAGGATCAACATTTTCAACCCATACCCCAAGTCCAGCATATTCCACCATCGAAAGGTCATTTCCTGCATTTCCTACCGCAATCACTTCCTCAGCACCAATATTCAATGATTTTGCCAGTCGGTCAATGCTTGCCGCCTTATCAATGCCCTGCTGAGTAACCTCAAGGAAGAAAGGCTTAGAGATCGCGACACTCTTGTCGGGATGCGCCATCCGCAACAAAGGAGCCGTAGCCTTCAGGCGGTCAGGTTCACCAACAATAATACACTTAACGGCTGGCTGCTGCACAAAAGCTTTGAAATCCTCCACCACATGAACGCGCATATTGGTCTGCTCCTGCTCCACAGTAACATATTGGCAATGGTTTGGCGTAATAATGTCCGTCGCCGTATAGGTCATGATGTTCAAACCCGCCTCTTGCGCATAATCATACAACTGATGAATCTGCGCCACCGTAAGCTGCTGCGCAAAAACCTCCTGCTCATTGGCCATGTCCAGAATCACCCCACCATTATAAGCCACCAGGTGAGATTGATATTTACCCAGCTTGAGATCGCGACCATACTGAAGCATCGCAGGCGTAGGGCGACCAGAGGCCAGCACCACCCGTAATCCTGCCCTTTGGGCTTCCATCAATTTTTCATGATTTACCACCGAAATCTGATGTTCATCATTCAGTAGCGTGTCGTCCATATCCAAGACCAGCATTTTATATTTCCCTTGCATCTTCATACCGCTGCACAAGCAATAATGATGCTAAGCGCACATTTCTAAAGTCGCAATGCGATACACTCCGCAATAGGCTGCCGAATATTTCTCCACCTCATGGCATAACGGCAGGCGGCAGCATCTTCATGATCGGCATCATTGCTCATTCTCAACAAGCTACGCTAAAATCAGCAAGCACATAAAATAACAGCAATGAGCATTCGGAATAGGAGATGTTGTGGTTATGGGTGTTGCCTAAATTTCAGAGAATAATATTAACCATTACTATAATAAAATTGAAACCAAAAACTCCCATAAGACCACTTCAATGAATCAAAAAAAGCTGATCATTAATTTTGTTCCTCCATCAAGAAGCAACAAAATCAATTGATCAGCTTTACTACCATTACAAAAAAAAATCGACTAAAATTTTTAATATTTACCCCATTATATATAGCGGCATAAATAAATTTTTGTTATTGATCTCTATACCTAAATCATTCAGGCTATGATTGTAACGTTGGGGCCTTCTCTGTCTCTGTTGGTGTTAGCATCGGTGTCGATTGTTTCAAATATGGTGGCTCTACCATAGGTTTTGGCGACTCATAAGGTGCCTTATTTTGTACTGGCGTCATCTGGGGAGATGCTTGTGGTGACTTGTAAGGCTCTGTCTGGCGTACTGGCGTCATCTGAGGAGATGCTTGTGGTGACTTATAAGGCACTGTATGTTGTACTGGTGGTACGATCTG
>CANMKE010000049.1 GCA_947498325.1 uncultured Persicobacter sp. | reverse complement strand
TGGTTTTAAAACTTCAAGCCCCAATCTCTTACTTCTCCTTCATAAAGCCATTTTGGGATATAATCTGATTCCACATTAACTTTCAAACCTGAATCATACGCAATGCTACACGCTGCTAATAAAGGCCATGAAACAGCACCATCATTTTCAGGGTAGTCGAAAAATGCGCCTTCTCTATCACTGTCATAGAATTCTTTGTGTAGTTCTAAAGCTTCAAATAATTGTTCGTTGAAGGCTTCTGAATTACCCGAAAACAAGGCTTGATAGACCAATAAAGTAGGTGCATAAATCATCAATATTTCACCCAAATCTTGTCCTGTATATTCCTCTTTGGCTTTCATACAAGCCTGCCATGCCTTTTGAAAAGCTTCTGAAGATTTTACTTCTGGCAAAAAGATGGACTGGATGAATTCAATAAAAGTGAAATCAGCCTCACTCGTATGCATTTGTGCAGAGTTCAACAAACGTTCCCTTGTCGTGGTTTTCAACAGGTTAATACCCGTGTCACAACGGCAGGTAATGTATAAATACATATACTGTAACCATACTGTATAGCCCATGTAGTCAGTCGTTTCAATACCTTCATGTTCAATCACCTCATCGTCAAATTGAACTTTAACCTTTTGATTAGGATGATAGGCTTTGTTAAAAAAAGAGCAGGAGAATTTTAAAATTAGGCTTAGGGCTTCTTGCTCTAATTCTCTTTTTTTTAAGTCATTAGTTACTTTTTGATAAAAATTAAAATAATGTAATAAAGTTTTAGAAATCTGAGGGAAATTTCTACCCACATTATCCTTAAGGGTTTTAAAATGACCAATATATGGAATAGTTTTATTTATATAATTAGATAACCAAGCTAAAGCATCCACTTCTGTTCTTGGTGTTCCAGCAAATAAATTGTGACGTTCTATTTTCATTGTTATAATTCAAATTTTTGTAATTCAGTTAATTTTAGATTTCCATCAGTTGTAAACTTTTGATGAACTTTGAAATATTCTACCTCACCAAAACCACGGGAAGCTAGAATTTCCTCTATTAGTTCACTATTTGTTGCTTTTCCTTCTAAAGTATTTAACAAATCATCAAAATACTCCTTCGATCCTTGCTGGAAGCCATTCCGACTACCCAAAGAAGAATTCCCTCCTTTGGCTTCCACAATGATAAATTTACCTTCTTTGGTGCGATAAATTCGGTCAAACTGATCTTTTCCAACTTAAAGGTATCTTTTCGCCTTATCTACAAATTCATATTCAAGCTTTAAGCTTTATTTACTTCCAGCAAACCCTGTATTACACATCTGGCTATGTTTGAGAAGCATGTTGTACTCAACCTCAAAAGTGAATCGTAATTTTCTTGGGGCATCAGTGGTATAATGCACCCTGACTTGACCACATCCATAGCTCATGACCTCCTTTTTGTTGAGGTTTTGACCGTAGGTCGTGACAATATTTGATGAGGCTTCTCGCACATGATTTTTGATTGATGGATATATAAAACTATCACTTTTTGTTGGGAATGCAAGCGTGTGGTGGTTTGGCTTAGCTTGTAACACAGCCCAAAGAATGTAGGCTTGTGGGAGGCTCAAACAGTCTTTGTTAGTGCTGCAAAGCTTAAATTATCTCGTTGAAAATGGGCCATCACCCCAATCAACAACATGATTTCTACCGCCGTAGGGAAAATTTTCGATAGTCCTGTTTGGATATACACCAGTGCATCCACATTGTCATTAAGTTAAGGTTGCCTTGCTTGGTGGTTTGTATTAATTTAAGTTTAGCCTGTCGAAAATATGAAATTATTCCACACAAAAATGAGATTTATGGTGTGTAGGGACGTTGCATGCAACGTCCGTACCGATAGGTACAAAAATATTCGACAGCCCAATTTAAGTTAAGTTAAGTTAAGAGCTACTAAAGTAAAGACAATCCCGAAGGGATGAAGTAACTTAGCCCGGGGTACTAAGCCCGGGAAAATGGTTGACCCTTTAGAATATAAAAAGGGACCCCATAAGGAGTCCCTTTCAAAAAATATAAACAAAGTGTAGTGTTTTGGGCCTGCAATATTAGGAATACCTCTAAGCACATGTTCAAAAACTTACCATCCTACTTCAGATTTAAAGTGTTAAACATGCTCTTCAATAGCCCCATAATTCCACGGATTCTCTTAGCAGGAGTTCCGGCTTAAGAATCCCTTCTTCCGCAGGGCTTGCAAGGCCTATTATTCAGGCGATTATTTTGCAAGCTCAGGATTCAAATCCACCTGAGCTGTTGGGTAAGGCAAAAATTCTGACTGCCCTTTTACAAACCCTTTCAGCACCTCCTTGGCCTTATCCGTCCGCACGAGATCATCAAATCGATTCCCCCACTCTACAGAAAGCTCTGCCCTTCTTTCATTCAGAATATCATCCAAAGTAGGATTGGCAATTGCCTGTAAACCTGCCCGATGACGTACCTGATTCAAAGGGGTTGCGGCATCACCGCCAAGGCTCAGCTTGGCCTCGGCATTCATCAGCAATACATCAGCATATCGGAACAAGCGAATATTATTGTCTGTGCCATACTGCGTTCTGCCAGGAGTGGTCTGATTCGCGGGATTATACGCCTTACCATTATAATTGGCCGTATCGCCATTATATGGGGCGTAAGAAGGATTGAATAATGGAATCACGTCTCCTTCAGGGGTTGTTTTTCCAGATTCCAGCACATCAACCTGATAGCGCATTTTTTCACCGCGGTCTTTCATGAATTTGATAAATCCAGGCTCCAGCGTACCAAAACCCCAGCCGGTGATTGGCGCAAAACCTCCACGTGGTCCCTGCGATTGAAACCACGACCCCCCGTAGATATTATCTCCGGAAGCATTTCCAAAATCGGTATATTGAAATTCGTACAGCGACTCCGGAGAAAGTTTACCATCCCGCTGAAACAGCTTCGAATACTCTGCCCCTGCCACCAGTTTAAAGCCACCATTCGCAATAATGTCGTCGGTCATTTGCTTCACCGTGGCCATATCTTTTGTTTGTAAGGCCACTTTAGCAATAAGCATCTCGGCGGCATATTTCGTTACGGCTCCAGGATGTTCGGGCTGTTGTGCCGGCAATGCCGGAAGCACATCTTTCAGCATGTCAATCACACTGCTGCGAATTTCCTGCTGAGACGATTTCGGGATTACCACCGCCATCTGGTTGTCTTCAGGAATAATCGGTGCATCTCCCCACAGATTGGCAATAAAATAATAGGCCAGTGCACGGTGAAAAACAATTTCCCCGCGGTATTGGGCATAAAGTGCCTGATCCTTATCGGTCTTTAGGTATGGCTTGAAATTATCCAACAGCTTCTGATTATCAAAAGTATTGTAAACCACCCCATACAGGGCCATCCAGGCATTGTTCAGAGCCCAGAAGTTCTGAATGGCACTATAATTAAAGTGCTCCAATTCCAGGTAATCGTGCTGGTCGGCATCTGATCCTCCCCCCTTGGTCACTTCATCGCCACGGATATTAAATATTGGGGCGATCTCCCACTGGGTAAATTTTGAACGCGCCACCGCATACACGCCTGAAACGGGTGCATACATCTGTGAAAGGTCCTGGTAATTAATCGCCTCCGTAGGATTTGTATTCTCCTGGGTAATATCCAAAAAGTTGTTACATGACGGAAGCACGACCATGCCCATCATGGCTGCTGCCACTAAATATTTAAATTTCATCGGTTTAAAAAATTAAGGTTCTTAGAATGTTACATTAGCGCCCAAAGAGAATACCGAAGAAATCGGATACACTCCATTGTCAATCCCTCCCGAAACCTCAGGCGTAAATCCGTTGGAATGGAAAGCGGTGAATGGGCGGTCAGCATTCAAGTACAGCTGTGCAGAAGAAATCTGAACTTTGCTCAGCAGCGATTTTGGCAAATTGTAGGCCAATCGAACATTTTGAACTCGGAAGTAAGCGCCATCTTCGATATAAAAGGTAGAGAACTTCTGTGTATTCCAGGGCTTGAACAAGCCTGCTGCCGACGGATAAGCGTTGGTGCTTCCTTCGCCAGTCCATAGCCCTTCAGCCATTGCGGCATCCATGTTGTTACGAGGGTGTTTGTTGATATCCGCACGACGACGGTTGAACAAATCTACGCCCTGAACACCTTGGAATGTAGCCCCCAGCGTCCATGCTTTATAAGTCATGCTGAGGTTAATACCATAGGTGTAATCCGGCTGGTAGTTACCGATAATCTGGCGATCGTGTGCGTCAATCTGACCATCCCCGTTCAAATCCTGATATTTGAAATCCCCAGGCTGTAAACCATTGGCTTTTGCTACGGGATCCCCTTCAATCTCTGCCTGATTCTGGTAAACCCCCATCATTTTATAGCCATAGAAGGAGAACAATGGACTGCCCACTTCCGACAGCTGAGGGTACTCCGCTGCACCGGTATAATAATTTGGCTGATCGCCGAGGGAAATCACCTCATTATGCAATTTGGAAAGGTTCGCACCAACGGTATAGCTGAAATCATCTCCAATTTTATCGTTCCAGTTGATATTCAGTTCCACGCCTGAGTTGCGAACAGTGCCGGAGTTTCTGAGCAAGGAACCTTTGCCGTTGGGCAATTTGTTATGGAAGGCCAATTCCTTAGTGTCCCGCTGGAAATAATCGGCTTCAAAGTTCAAGCGGTAGTCCAGTAATTTGGCATCGATACCGATGTTGGTTTCCTCCACTTTTTCCCATTTAAGATCCGTGAAGTTGGTCTGATTCACCATGCCCGGAACCATATTGGTGCCCCCAAAAACACCTGAGTCGTTCAGTCCGCCATGTGCTACTTTGGCAAAACCGTCGTTGGCCGGCACGTTGTCGTTTCCAAGCTGCCCCCAAGAAGCGCGAAGTTTTAGGAAATCCACGCCATGATTTTTCAGTCCTTCCATAAAATGCTCATCAGAGATTACCCAGCCCAAACCAATAGATGGGTAGTAACCCCAAGTTTCCTGATATTTGGAGGAACCATCAGCACGCATAGTCGCCGAAACCAGGTAGCGATCTTTCAGGGCATAAGATACCCGTGAGAAAGCAGACAGTCCGCGGAATCGACTACCGGCATCATCAGCAGAGGTAGAGGTTTTATCTCCTGAATTAATATAGTCAGGGTTTTTCAGGTCAGAAGCTGTTGCCCAGGAACGGCGGTAGTTGTTTTGACGAACCGAGAAGCCCGACATAACGGTCAGGTCGTTGTCACCAAAGTGCATTCCCCAGGTTGCGGTGTTATCCCAAATATAGTTGGCGTTCCACTGGTTGTATTTATAGAGTTGGTTTTGCTCCTGTTTGGCTTTCCCGTTAACGAATGCCGGCGTAAATTTACGTCCGCGGCCATAGCGGAAATCCATATTGATTGCAGAATGGAGCGTGATGTCTTTGCCCTGAACAGGTTTCAGGTCTGCAAAGAAAGAGGGCATAAAACGATAAGCCTCATTTTTATCGTCGCCATTATAGCTGGCAATCAGCATTGGGTTGGAGTAATAAGTTTCATAACCATCCACCCCGGCTCCGAAGAAGTGTGGAGAGGCAAATTTGGTTGGGTGAGATTGTGCTTCGGTCAGTTTTTCATCCATTACAGGATAGATTGGCGCATTGATGAACGCCTGAAACCATGCAGAATTATCGTCGTGCTGATTGTTTTCTTTGGTGAACATTAAGTTCGAGCCCAACTTCAACCCTTTGGTCAGTTGGTAGGTCATCTTGTTCCGGAACGATAATCGGTTATAATTTCCGGTAGCATTCATTATCCCATCCTGATCAAAATAGCTCACTCCAAAAGAGTAAGTCGATTTTTCAGTCCCTCCAGAAAGGGTCAGGTTATGACTTTGAATAGGCGCGGAATCCTTCAGCAATTCGCCGTACCAGTCGGTATCCACAGCAGGCAGGTTACCATTTTTTCCGTAATAATCCATTGATTTTGTTATGAGCCCCGAAAAATCTGCATTGCCCGAAGCACGCATTAATTCCGAATACTGCGCACTGTTGGCCATTTTCAGTCTTTGTGTAACGGTCTGCACTCCGTAATACCCATCGTAAACCACTTTAAGCTTGGTATTTTTTACACCGCCTTTAGTGGTAATCAGTACCACCCCATTGGCGGCCTTCACCCCGTAAATTGCTGCTGCCGAAGCATCTTTCAAAATCGACATCGATTCGATATCATTGGGATTCAAAAAGTTGATGTCCGAGAAAAACATCCCATCCACCACATATAGCGGATCGGAATTGCCGATCGAACCCACGCCACGAATATGAACCGAAGCACCTGCTCCGGGCGCACCGGAATTTACCACGGTAACCCCAGGGATTTTCCCCTGAATACTCGCCATCGGTGAAGTACTGTGGACTTTGGTCAGTTCGTCAGATTTCAGGGTAACGATCGGAGAAGTCAGATCTTTAGACTTCGCCTGCCCATAACCTACCACCACTACTTCTTCGAGGTTATTTACTGCCGATTCGAGCTGTATGTCGAAGTTGGACCGGTGACCCACCACCGCTTCCTGAGCCTTCATGCCTATGAAAGAAAAAACAACCGTATTGTCGGCCGATAAACCGTCAAGGGTAAATTTCCCATCCATATCCGTCGAAACCCCGTGGGTGGTTCCTTTTACCAACACACTTGCGCCCGGCAAGCCACTTCCATCAATATCCCGGACAATCCCCGAGATGGATAAATTCCCCTGAGCAAATGTCAGGTGACCTATCATGATGAACAAAATCAAAAATAGATGTTTACGCATAAAAGTAGATTTAAAAAAAATTATCAGGATGCAACCGCCCCGCGCCATAAGGCGAAAGCGTTGTTGCTGTTTAGTTCATCTATCAAAAAAACAAAGGTGTCCGCCACGACCATAGCCCGCCCGGCACCTCCCTGGTGTATCGTCCTAAAAAAACAACGGATTGAAAACCTTCACAAAACACACGAACATTTGATGTAATTCCATCAATTTTTCGGCCTCATGCCTGCTTTTCAATAGCCGTCAACGAGCTCACCAATTGACCACACAAATATCCTGTTTTGCTACCGATCTCGCACAGAAAGGCCTACATCAAAAGCACTGCGACGGGTTACATTTTCAGCAAACCCCTTATTTTCAATAAATTATATTTTGTATTTTTAACTGAAAACAGCCAAGACCTAAGGCGTGAAGTGGCGAAAACCCATCAATCTGGAAACCACCTTGCTTAATTTTTTTAACAATTATGCAGAATCGAGCCCTACATTTAGTCGAAAATTTAAAATTGAGGGATTTTTAGGCATGATTTTTTCGAAATACAAAAGTGTATTTTGACAATGGATGCTTCAGTTGAAACAATTATTTTGCACCATACAGCCGGTAATGATGTTTCTCTGCCTGGTTTAGACCTAAAAAACGATATGATTGCTTATATATATTGCCTTTTTTGCCTATTAATGCCTAACCCCTATCATCAGTTGGCGGGTAATGAGCAATTCCCTGCTCATTTTTCGATTCCCATTACGCCACAACTGACCAACTACAATAAGGCGCAATATGGGGCCGACAATAAAAACTGGGACATCAGCATTGGTGAAAATGGTGCCGTATATTTTGCCAATTCGGCGGGCTTGCTCCGCTACGACGGCGAAAACTGGCAATCCTACCCCACGCCCAATATGTTGCATGCCGTCCATTACCAGAACGACACCATTTATGTGGGCGGAAACCAGTTTATGGGCTACTTTCTGGCCGACCACCTTGAGGATGGATTTCATTTAATTCGAACCATACAGGAAAGCATCTGGAAGATTTTCGAGGCGGGGCAGCAGGTGGTTTTTCAGGCCTTCAACCGTTTCTACTTTCTGAATCATTCAGGAGCTTTGGGCTATGAGCGTCTGCCTGGGAATATCACCTTCTCCTACCCTATTAACAATGACATCTACTATCAGATTGTATATAATGACCTTTTTGAGCTCAAAACCAACGGACTCAAACAACGCATTAAAATTCCCGACCTGCATCACTATCGGGTAAAATCAATTATTAAACAGACAGACCACACCCTTTTGATCGGCACCCTGCGGGCAGGCTTGTTTATCTATGATGGCGAAAACCTCAAGCCGCTAAACAATGGGCTGAACAGTTTACTGAAACGGGCGGGTATCAATAAAATAAAGCGGATCGACGACCAGCTGTATGCCTTCGGGACCATGAACGCCGGCTTAATTGTCGCAGAACTGAATGGCAATATCCGCTATCACCTGTCCACCAAAACGGGGCTTCAGAACAACCGAATCCATAGCATTGAATATCAGCAGGGGAAACTTTGGCTCGGCCTTGATGATGGCATTTCGCTGATCAATTTACAGTCGCCCTCCACGTTCATCAATGACCTGATGGAGCATTTTGGGGCCATCAATGACATCTGTCAGCAGGGGCAAGATTACTATATTGCCACCAACCAGGGGATTTACCACGGCCAAAAAATCTTTACCGACGATTTCCCCCGATTCACACTATTGAAAGGCTCCGACGGCTTGGTATGGAACATCAGTGAGGTGGACAGCCTGCTGTGGTGTGGGCATAATGATGGCACCTATGTGATCGAAAACCAACGACTGAAAAAAATTGCCAAAACCGCTGGCGGCTTTGAGTTTCAGCGCAGTCAAATCATGCCCGATATTATTTATGAAAGCAGTTACTACGGCATAGCGATCTTCCGCAAAGTGGCGGGACAATGGCAATATTGGGCAACAGTTGATGAACAACTGCAGGAGCGGACGAAAAACATTGTTGAACAAGCCGACGGCAGCCTGCTGGTAACCACCTTCAGCGACCGCATTGTTCAATTGTGGCTGGATCACACCTATAAGAAGGTCGTTAAGGCCATTGACTTTAAGGCGACCTATCAGCTTGGGGCAACAAAGAATGTCCGTGCAGTGGCCCTGAATGGCCAAACGATCATTACCAGCCAACAGCAGTCCGTGACGTTTGCCAACGGGAAGATTTCTGCCACCGCTCCACCCCTTAATGATCTACAGTACATTTCGCAGCCCGTACAGCAATATAGCATGGTGAGTATTAAAGATCAGCTTTACCTCTATCATGCAGGCCGAAAGGAGTTGCGCCTCTTACCACAACATTATAATCAGCTTGCCCAGCCACTGGTTTATAAATTTGCCCATGTCAGCACGCTCGCAGATTCCCTTTTTGCGCTGCCGACAGATCATGGCATGGCGTTTTGGAATCTGAACAAACCACAAATGGACAGCGCTCATCGCCCCATCAGTTTTACATCGGTAACCGTGCACGACCACCGAAAAGGAACCGCCAAGCGCATAAAGCAACAACACCCTACCCTTGCACACCAGGACAACAGCATTGAGTTTTCCTTTACCGCATACCGCTATGGCGAGGCCACCGATTACGAATACCAGCTGAAAGGCTACAATAATCAGTGGCAGACCAATGGGCTGAGCAACCACCTTGAATTTCAGAACCTGCCCCATGGCGATTACACCCTGATGGTTCGGATTCGGGGAGAAAAACAGGCCGCTGCCTACCATTTTACCATTGAGTCTCCCTGGTATCTGAGCACCGCAGCTTACCTGGCGTATGTGCTCTTGCTGATTGGCCTGCTGTTCCTTGGCTACAAATATCACCGTGGACGCCTGCGCCTGCAACGCAAAAATATGCTCCGACGTGAACGTCAGACCATGCACAAAACCCGCCGCCAGCACGAAAAAAAGATGCAGCAGCTCAAAGAAGAACAGCTACAAAAAGAGATTAACAATAAAAATGGCGAACTGTCAAAGCTGTTAATTCAGGACGGGAAAAAGAAAGAAATTATTGCCAACCTGCAACAACAGATACAGCAGCTGCGGGAACATAAAAAACCGCTGAGAATTCGGGACATTGAGCGTTTGGATGGCATCATTCAAGAACAGTTTGACGAAAAGAAAGACTGGCTTGTTTTTGAGTCCGCCTTCTCCCAAACCCACCAGGACTTTTTCAAAAGATTACAGGAAAAGCATGAAAAACTCACCACCGAAGACCTCAAACTATGCGCCTATCTGAAAGTCAACCTATCGACCAAAGAACTGGCACCAATCTTTAACATCACCCCAAAAAGCGTCGAACTGCGACGGTATCGCCTCAAGAAAAAGCTTGGGCTCAACAAAGAAATTAATCTCAAGGATTATATTAAAAGTATTTAGGGGCAAAAACCCAAAGCCCAACGAACAAGCATAAAAATAGTGCAAGACCTATTCTTGGTAACCACCGCTCATCCTCCGATAGGCTTGCTTACTGAGTTTATCGAAGTGCAGGAACCAAGCAATGGCCTAATAAAATAAAGGAATAATAATTTACATTTCACGGCTTATTGATCTCAACGCTATCGCGAGAGTCCCTCTCGTGATGGATCCAACCAATCTGAATTGGTTGGGTTGTAGGCGCATATTTAAAATCAAACTTTTCTTTATAACCACAGCTGAAGCAGTGGCCTAACAAAGTAAAACCCGCTAAAGCAGGTTGAGCCTGCATTTCAATTGGAGGTTGTTGGAGAGCGTGATGCTGTAAAAACATAATTCATAATGTCTCACGGCTTATTGATCTCAACGCTATCGCGAGCGTCCCTCTTGTGATAGACCGAACCGATACGAATTGGTCTGGTTGTAGGCTCCTGCCCTCGACCAACCTATCCTTTGTTACCACAGCTGAAGCAGTGGCCTAACAAAGTAAAACCCACTAAAGCAGGTTGAACCTGCATTTCAATGGGATGTTGGTGGATACCCTGATGCTGTAAAGACGTAATTCATAATGTCTCACGTTTTATTGATCTTATTGTAGCCTGTCGAAAATATGAAATTATGCCACACAAAAATAAGATTTATGGTGTGTAGGGACGTTGCATGCAACGTCCGTACCGATAGGTACAAAAATATTCGACAGCCCAATCTTATTGCTATCGGGAGCGTCCCTCTCGTGATAGACCCAACCAATCTGAATTGGTCTGGTTGTAGGCTCCTGCCCTCGACCAACCTATTTTAATGGGTTGTTGTCTGTTAACCCATTGCTTAGTTCCTGAGCTTGTCAAAAGGTCAGCTTTTGTAAAAAAATATCCAACAATCATAAAAAAAATTCAGCGACCTGCTGCACGTGAGCAATCGCAATTCACCTTCAAAAGCCTTCGCCAAAAATTTCTGAGTGAAAGCCCACAGACCCACGTAAGAAATAGGCAAAAAAAATACCGTTTGAAAGGAACAGTAATTGCAATTTTTTTCTGAAAGTATTTTTGGAGAGAAGATGATACTTCGAACGGCTCAGATGATGGATTTCTTTGTAGCTTGGACACACTAAGCCACCTGTCGCTCGGCGGGGGCGACAATCTTTCGCTGATCGTCCAGCAGTTCATCGATTTCTTGGTGGAGTTTCTTCATTTTTTGCTCGATCTCATTGAGGTCTTGCTCTACTCCTCGATAGTGTTCTTCCAGTTCTTCGGCAGATTCCTTGAATGATTGGGTAATCGCTTCTTCTTTATCCCAAAGGTTCAAAATCCATTTTGCCATAAAGCCATACCATAATGGCCCTTTGAATTTCATGGTACGACGTATGTATCGAAAGCACAGGTTATAATTCGTAATGCGAGAAAGGAATCTTCGACAGCGCAAATAATCATCAAAATAATCCGACAACCATTGGGTTATCCGCCTCACGAATTTGTCCATGTGAAAAGTTCGCAACCGAATTTTATTACAGAAAGTAACACTCTTTCTTCCTACAAAAATCTTCCGACACATGTATTTACGGTGGGCATAGTATGGATCATAAGTCCCAAAAAATTTATTCCTACTCAGCTCCCTACTGATCGTAGAAGGATGACGACCCATACGCAAGGCGATGTCCTTATTACTCATGCCTCCATGGTGACACCTGCTTAGTTCCTGTCTTTCTTTGTAGGTTAAATACATTCCTATTTCTTTTATTACATATAAGAGTTCTTGACGGGTAGGTTCTCAACTTTTTTTACGGGAGACCATATAAGCATGTAAGTCTCAGTGCTTAATAAATATAAGTCTGAGGTGAGTTATATTTCAAACCTAACTTCGTAAGCCTATGCCTACAGAGGTAACCTACAATGTCGCTGACATTTTCAACCCGACGAACTATCCCTATTTTGCGGATACTATTGAGCGGGCTCAGTACAAAATCAATAAGCTGGATCAGATGACCGACAGCTTAGAAGCAAAAGAACTTAGCAGTTCTGTGAAAGATCGTAAAGATGCCGAAAGTCGTGAAGGCCTAATGGACAAACGCGATACGATGTCTGCCGAGCTAACCGTCCTTCAGCAAAAGTTGGCGGACACTGACGCCGCAGATGTTGATCGCCGGGTACCGCTACAAGATCAGATCACTGACCTTGAGCGTGCCATCGAGAAAGCCAATTTCGATCTGCGTGTAGGGGAGTTTTCAGAGAGTGGAATCCGCTCACAATTGGACCGCAAGAACCAGGAACAATTGGTAACCGCATTGAAAGAATCAATTGTTGGCTATTGCGAATGGATTGCCGCCGGCAACTTAGGATCTGGAAGTGTTACCTATGATGGGAACACTTATACAGCTTCCTAAACCCAACACACAACCTATGAAAAAAGGAATGGCTTTGCTGTTCCTTTTTTTGTGGGGTGTTGTGATTTTGTGTGGGTGTGATCGTCTGATTTTTGCCCACCTATTATTTTACCAAGGATAAAGCCTTGGCCTACCAGAGTCAAACCCGCTAAAGCAGGTTGGTTTTATGTTTCAATTAGGTGGTGGTTAGAGTGGTGCTGTAAAGGCATAATTAATTATGTCTCACAGCTTGGTGGTTATCCGTACAGGTGTTGCATGTAACATCCATACATATTGGAGGCGGTATATTTCACAAGAATAATAATCTGTATGAGTGGATTTTGTGGTTATTTAGGGTAAATTTAAAAGAATAAGGCAAGACAGAGGTACTCGGTGCTCGGTTCTTCTTATTTTTTTAACAGAATACAAAGCAACAATCTCAATTTTTCTTATACATGATAGAATCAATAAGGATATCTTCGTCAAGAACAAACTTATTTAAGATAGTTTTTCTTCCTTTATCAATTGGAACACTTTATTTCTCATCAAATATTTTGTCCTCAATAAGTTTTCGTTACTGGGATTCAATCTCGATTATTCTACTTATTTTACTTCCAATAGCTTTATTTTATTTACTAATAAGTTTGAGTTTGACCACAGTAAAAATAGTCAATAGAGAAGTACACCTGAACAATCTCTTTCCCAAAGAGAAAAGAATTATAAATATAACTGATATAAAGTCATATTTATCGAAAGAGATAAGTCTTGGATTTTTGGATCCTTTGTCATTAAATAAATTTTTTATTTTAACCTACGTAAATTCAAAAGGAGGATATAGTAAAGTTGTTGTTTTGGCTCCTTCAAGGTTCTCTGGTAATTCGGATATTCCAAAACAGATTTACACGTTGCAACAGGCTCCTAATCAAGTTCCAAATAATTGGTAAATGTGATTATATTAATAAAAATTATTTTTTAAGATATAAGCCTGTTGATATATTGGGAATATACGCAATGGGTTTATGAAGTAGTTAGCCATAATTGCAAAAAAACATGAAAAATCAAGAGGTTACGAATTTATCTGAATACATAAAATATATCAGCAATCATGAACATCAACATGTATGTCAATGGTTTTTTAGAGGACATGGTAATGAATCATATTCTTTAACGCCAAGTATATTTCGAATTGATTTAGATTCAACATATTCCAATTGGGAAAGGTTAGAAACATATATCATGGAAGAGTTTTAAAAAGAATCGATTCCACATTTAAAATACACACCAACTAATGACATAGAATGGTTAATAATGGCTCAACATTATGGTTTACCAACAAGATTATTAGACTGGTCAACAAACTCTTTAGTTGCCTTATACTTTGCTTGTGAAGATTATTCTAATGGATTTAATTCAAATGTATGGATGTATGGTTTAGCATCAACAAATAATTGTTGGGAAGAAAGTACAATAATCGCTAGAAAGTTAGGAATATCTGGTGTCAATAATTCAATAATATTTCCACAGCACATTGATTCTAGAATCACAAATCAAGCAGGTTGTTTTTCAATTCATGAATTTCCTAACAATAAAACATTCAAACCTTTCGACCAATCAAAAAGAGAGCATTTAGAATATTTTGAAAGAATCATAATTAAAGCTGAAAACAAGAGAGAAATATTGAACGAACTTTATTCAATTGGAATTCATAAAGGATTTATATATCCAGGTTTAGAAGGTATTACTTCAAAGATAAAGTATGAAATAGAAACCAAACATAAGAGAACAACTTTAAATTTAATATAAACTATGGCTAACAATGACTATAGTTAATACGGGTTTTGGTGCTTAACCAACCCAAAGTTTAGAACTTTAAACTAAGTCCGCCAAATCTTTTATAGATCACGAAATAACTTTCTGCCCTCCTGAAAAATTGGGTAGTGGGCTAAAAGAGTTGATTAGGGTATATTTATAACATCGACGCTGCACCATGGTTTACATGTCATGAGACATTATACCGAAATTACCTGTAAGCATTGTCAAAGCAATGATATTGTGAAAAATGGGCACCGTCCTAATGGAGACCAAAGGTGGAGATGTAAAAGTTGCAAGAAAAGTTTTCAGGTAACTTATCGTTCAAATGCTTATCAGCCTGGCGTTGAAGATAAAATTGATGAAATGACTCTTAACTCCTCTGGTGTGCGAGATATTGCAAGAGTTCTCAAAATAAGTAAGTATAAAGTTATGAGTCATCTAAAAAAAATGTCTGTAAAATAAACCCTTATTTATTAGATCAGTTGGAGCGAGATACTCTGAATGAATTGGAAGTAGAAATAGGCTATTCAACCGAATGGGACGAGTTTTGGAGCTATGTAGGGAATAAAGCGAATCAACGTTGGACTTGGTATTTGATTGAAAAAAAGTCGGGAATAATCATTGCTTGGGAAAATTGAAGGTGCAAAGACTCCGTTCTAAAAGAGCTATTACTCAAGGTTGCTAAATTCCCCATCAAGATATGCTATACCGATGACTGGGGAGCCTACCAAAGACTATTCCCTGAAGAGTATCTGCACTTAATTGGTAAGGATGAAACTTGGAGAATAGAACGCAAGAATCTCAACTTCAGACAACATATTAAACGTTTGGCTCGCAGAACTATATGCTTTTCAAAGAGGGAAGATATTCATGACAAGGTGATTAGTATGTATATTGAGCGGTATTATTTCAAACATGGTAAGTACTCCTCATCAGCTTAAAATAAAAAGGGTGGATCAACCGAATTGACCCACTACCAAAAATTGAATAGCCCTTGATTTTATCCTAGAGAGGTTCTTAATTGGAAAAGTTCAATTTGGAAAGTCGAGAAGTTGTTTCCCTGTCTATAATTTGGCTTTATGAATAAAAAGATAAAACAAAATTAAAAGTTTTGGCTAAGTGCTAGTCCGTAAGCTCAGTTCTCTGAACTCTCGCACTAACCATAGCCGAGACGTTAAAAAAACCTCCAACGCCCACGGCATTGGAGCTTTCCCATTCCCTCAATTAAACTCCCTTAAAACAACCCCTCCAAAAGATCATCTTCCACCAAATTCGGAACAGTCACCTTCAGGTTCGGTGTGCGCTCCATCTCTCTTTTGATGGCGAAGATCGCTTCTTTGTTGCGTGCCCATGAGCGGCGGGAGATGCCGTTGTTTACATCGTAGAGCAACATGTTTTTCAGGCGGTTGGAGGCTTCTTCGGTGCCGTCGAGCACCATGCCGAAGCCGCCGTTCATTACTTCGCCCCAGCCTACGCCGCCGCCATTGTGGATCGATACCCAGGTAGCGCCACGGAAGCTGTCGCCAATGACGTTGTGGATCGCCATGTCGGCAGTGAATTTGGAGCCGTCGTAGATGTTGGAAGTCTCACGGTATGGGGAGTCGGTTCCCGATACGTCGTGGTGATCTCTACCCAAGACTACTGGTCCTGATAGTTCGCCCGAGGCAATGGCATCATTGAAGGCGTCGGCGATTTTTGCGCGTCCTTCGGCATCGGCATAAAGGATACGTGCTTGCGAACCTACGACCAACTGGTTTTTCTCTGCTTCTTCAATCCAGGTGATGTTGTCTTGCATCTGCTGCTGGATTTCGGCAGGTGCTACGGCTTTGATTTCTTTCATCACGCGAACGGCAATCTGGTCGGTGATGCGCAAATCTTCTGGCTTGCCCGATGCACATACCCAACGGAATGGCCCGAATCCATAATCGAAACACATCGGTCCCAAGATGTCCTGTACATAGGATGGGTAACGGAAGTCGATGCCATTGTCCGCCATGATGTCGGCGCCTGCACGGGATGACTCCAATAGGAAGGCGTTGCCATAGTCAAAGAAATAAGTGCCTTTGGCGGTGTGGCGGTTCACGGCTGCGGCATGACGGCGCAATGATGCCTGAACCGCTTCTTTGAATGCCTCTGGTTCTTCGGCAATCATGCGGTTCGACTCCTCATAAGAGTAGTCCACGGGATAGTAACCACCCGACCATGGGTTGTGCAATGAGGTCTGATCCGAGCCCAAATGCACGAAAATATTTTCTTCGTCGAAGCGCTCCCATACATCTACGATGTTGCCTTTGTAGGCAATCGAAACCACTTCTTCATTCGCTTGTGCTTCTGCTACTCGCTTCACCAAAGCCTCCAAGTCGCCAACAATCTCATCGACCCAACCTTGCTCATGGCGTTTGTTGGCAGCGGCTTCATTGACCTCCGCACAAACGGTGATACAGCCTGCGATATTTCCGGCTTTAGGCTGCGCACCCGACATTCCACCCAAACCTGCGGTCAGGAAGATCTTTCCTTTTGGTGTTTCGCCCGCCTGCAATTTCTTGCGGAAGCCGTTCATTACCGTGATGGTCGTTCCGTGTACAATCCCCTGCGGACCGATGTACATATAAGAACCGGCGGTCATCTGTCCGTATTGCGTTACGCCCAAAGCGTTGTATTTCTCCCAGTCGTCTGGCTTGGAGTAGTTCGGGATCATCAAACCGTTGGTAACGACCACTCTTGGCGCTTCTTTGGTCGAAGGGAACAAGCCCATCGGGTGACCAGAGTACATGTGCAAGGTCTGCTCATCGGTCATGGTCGCCAAATATTTCATCGCCAAAAGGTACTGCGCCCAGTTTTGGAAGACTGCGCCATTCCCTCCGTAAGTGATCAACTCTTGTGGGTGCTGCGCTACGGCAGGATCCAGGTTGTTTTGAATCATCAACATGATGGCAGCCGCCTGCGATGATTGCGCTGGATATTCCTCCACAGGACGGGCGTACATCTTGTACTCGGGCATGAAGCGGTACATGTAGATACGTCCGAAGTCGTTCAACTCTTGCGCAAATTCAGGTGCCAAGGTCGCATGCCACTCGGCAGGAAAATAACGCAGGGCATTGCGGATGGCTAATTTTTTTTCATCGGCACTGAGGATTTCCTTGCGCTTTGGCGCATGGTTTGCCGTGGTGTCGAATGGTTTTGCTTGTGGCAATTCGGAAGGAATGCCTTGTAATATTGCTTCTTTGAAAGTCATTTTTGTATATGTTTTTTTATAACCCACAGATTTCCACAGATTATTTTTTTGTTTTTATCTACTGATTTATGGGATCAGTAGGATTTTATTTATCGCTGTATGGGCTGACCTGTGTGTCTGCCCTCCAT
>CANMKE010000048.1 GCA_947498325.1 uncultured Persicobacter sp. | reverse complement strand
GCATAACTTTAATAATTATTTACCTTTGTAATATTATATACAGCCCAAAAGTTTACGCGCATGCCTTTCAGGACTGGATAAAGCTACATTCCCTTTAATACGGGTATTGCCACAAACCATCAAAGGCTCATTCTTATCTGCCAAAACCAAGGCGGTATTCCTTACAGAATCATTTCGAAATCCCTTGATGTAGGTTTTCGATAAAGAAGGGTGACTTGCTACTTCAACATTCACTTGCTGCAACATGCCCCACTTCCCCTGCCCAATCACCACTTTAGAACGAATATCTCCCCCATATAACTGAACAGTATCTACCTCCTCTTTTTTATAGGGAAAAGCCAAACTAAGCTGAAGGCCATCAGCTAAATATGTTGTGGCTTGACTCTCTTTTTTCCAACTCAAAATATTAAACCGATGGTAATAGCCCATCAAAATGATGGCCGTGGAAATGCCTACCAGAACCAGTGAAATGGAAAATATGAAGGGTAGGATGCCTGCTTTGAGTTTTAATTTATGCATGAACTAATTCCCCTATCCTTAATGTCGACTCGATAAATGCTTTAACTATAAATATTCTTCTTATAAACTACCATTAATCGAAATTCAAGAATGACAACTGAGGAAGAACATTACTCTCACATCTCATAGAAAAACTGTATTAGTTAAACATTTACATAAAAATATTGAAAATAACATAGAACTTAATAACAGCCACATTTTCATATTGTTCTTATTTCGATCTTTTTTGCTTTCATTTTCAAGTAACTCTTTACCGACGGATAAATACAGATCATACTTAATGTAACGGAAATAATTCTTAATGGGGAAAAATATTATAAATGGTGAAATCCAATATTCTAACAAATTTTCATTAAAAAAGGAAATAAATTTATCCCCAAATATAATTCTCAAACAAAAAAATAAATCTAATACAATAAAAAACTGCAATAGGGAAAGTAACAAAACACCTGATTCCTCTGGCCCCTTATCTTTTTTATCTTCAAAATATTGACAAATTCTAAAATAACAATAATCAAAAAAAATCATATTTACATTTAGTAGTTGAAGCGAATAGAATAATTTGGATTCGTAAATGAGCCTTGTATAGATTGACCGATAGTCTTCCCTGAATATGCCTCCCACATTAAATTAGCAGCAAAATAGGTCCCAGAAACAACCCAGCCCCATCCAGGGACAAAAGCGATACCTCCCATAATTAAATCTAATGAATTACTTACATTTAAACCATTCATGCCTATGTCATAAACTGATATTGCCATTCCTGCATAACCTAAAGCCTTACCAGCAAATCTTATTCCTCTAATAGAATGTCTAACTGGCTGTGTAAAATCGCCACTAATTGCCCTATTTATTCTACCTTGACGTAAAAATTCTAATTCAGCCAATTCTCTTAAAGGTACTAAAATACCTGCGGTTCCTAAGATTTTAGCCGAATTCGAAACCAAAACAGACATTTTTGATGGCGCCTCGCTTATTGTAAATACTCTGTTTAATCCTTTGTTTCCTTGAGAATAAGCCAAATCAGCACGTAATTTATTGACGCCATTCAGCTTATTGTAAGCGTGTCTTGACCTTGAATTCCTTACAAATCGATCAGCCCCCTCATAAGCTAAATGCGCCGCATGATTCAAACCCGAACTAATTAAACCATTCCTAAAGCCATCTGCAAATTCTCCACCTGCTATTTCACTACTAACTCCACCTACTAAACCACCTGCAGCGATTAAACCTGCTTTTTGCCAATAAATATTCTTAGGATTTACCTTTATACCACCAATAGCACTTGAGGCCGCAGACCCCATCGCGCCAGAAGCAAAGCCATGAATGTATTCCCCGCCTTGAACGGCTGTCATCATTCCTCCCAAATGCCCGTGCATATACGCCTGAAGAGTAGCCTTACCCGAACCTTATGACAACATAATTCTGTGCTATTTAAAAAGCACAAGCCGCTTCTTTCCCATCAAAAGCCACCCCCATGCACAAAATCTGATCGTGCCCGTGGGCTTGGATTTCATCCAGATAGTTTTGTTTCTTGATTTGTGCCAAGGCGTCTTCAGCCAATTCCTCCAATGTTCCTTTATCGTCGGCATCCTTTTTCTTGAACTCCAACACCCAGCCTTTTGGGTTGGAGGGATCTTTTGGGTAGATGATCAAATCTGCACGTCCAAAGCCTACTTCCCTATTCGATCGGATATGGTAGTCCTCATTCAAGTGGGCAATCAGCCCTAACATGAAGGCATGATAAATTTTCTCGGGCTCGCCTTTTTTACCGATATCGAAAAAGCTGAAAGAGGTGGTTAGATAAGCGGATAGCGCATTGGCAAAGGTTTGTGGTCGTTGCTCCAACAGTGGTTGCAAAATCCCGCCTTGGCTCACCGTCTCACTCGATTGCAAATAATATTTCAGAATGCGCTCATACATCTGCCTGATTTCCAGATTGGGAATGCGTAGTTTCTTCTTTCGGGTTTCGGAATAGGACTCGGTCGTTAGGTAACCACTGAAAAGCAATAAACCCAAAACCATATCCGATTTCCCATCAAATAACTCCTCGAAAACCATGGAATCTTCCACCTCCGCCTCAACTGTATTTCCTTCCAAAAGGTCAAAAAGAAGATCCTGGGTGGATTTATCCGCTTTGGGTAATATTTCCTTGATCAAATCATTAGAAGAAGTATTCACCCAATAAGGAATCAGCCCATCCTGCAAATGCGCCACAAAATTCAGTATCGCCCACGGGTTGTATATTTGACTTTCCCCACCGAAAGAATAACCATTATACCAACTTGCTATATCTTCTCGACTTGCTAAACTCACAGCATCCACCAACAACTGATCGACCTCTTCTCGTGTAAAACCACAGCATGCGGAAAATTGAGAATTGAAAACAGAACAAAGCTCCCCTTTACGTGCCACTGGAAGGATACCTGTCATCACGCATTTCGTCAGGTTTTCATTATCCACAAAGCCTGCAGAAAGAAAACCTTGCATGAAGTCGAGCATCTCGGAAAAGTAATTATTTTCATGAGCCTCAAGAAATGGCGCATCAATGACATCGACAAGAACGACTGGCGCTATACCGTGGTGCTTATTTAAGAATGCAGTAACGTATCGTAAGAACTTTTGAAGTTGAGCTTGATGCGCTTCCCCACTGATGATTAAATTCAAATAGGCTTTATCGGCGTCATCAAGCAGATCCGATGACAGTAGGTATCCAAAATTTTCTGCACACACTTGTAATTTCCTCCGTAACACCTCCAGCATGCCATCAAAAGAAGGTTGATTCAGCCCCAAAAATGACAAAAAAATCACTGGGTACCTTCCCTGATGATTCCACGCCTCGGACTTCTCAATGGCCAATCCTTGAAACAGCTTTTTATTCTCCTCCGCCTGATTTACATTGAAGAAATATTTCAGCATGCTCAAGTTTAGGGTTTTACCAAAAAGCCGTGGTCGAAGAATCTGAAAGGAACGAGCATCATGTTCCATCAATTCTTCGATGAACAAAGACTTATCTATATAATAATCGCCTGCTTCACGGATCTGACGGAAATCAGATTTGCCTATCGGTAGATTCTTCATGCGCTCAAATGGTTTGAATAGGCAATATAAGGATTTTTTCTGAGCTGTTCTCCCCCCACTCCCCCTGCCTAATCACCACCTTAGAGCGAATATCTTCCCCATATAACTGAACAGTATCTACCCCTTCCTTTTTATAGGGAAAAGCCAAGCTAAATTGGATGCCATCAGCCAAATATGTTGAGGCTTGAAACGCTCTTTTCCAACTCAAAATATTCAACCGATGGTAATAGCCCATCAAAATGATCGCCGCGGAAATGCCTACCAAGGCCAGTGAAATGGAAAACACGAAGGGTAGGATGCCTGCTTTGAGTTTGAAGTTTTGCATGGGTAGGGTTTACTGATGTTTTAATACAGTACCTAAAGTTCTAAAAAAAGCCTCGGTCTCCCGAGGCTTCCTCTAAATCTATTTTAAGTATTTATCTTCTATCTTTTTTGATTCTATAAAGAGCTTGTAGATATGCTCACAAGCTTCATTTTCAGAGTTAAATACTTTTTCATCATTTCTATCTCCTCTTTCATCAAGATAGAACACTTCCCACTTATTATAGGAGTTGTATAAAATGATATTGTCAGGCACAAGCTCTCCTTCCAACGAATAGGCCTGAGAAGCAACACCAAGTAAATCTAATTTAATTTGAAGATCTTTCTTATTCATATCAATTTATTTCAATGGCACAATTATTCCTCGTTTCAAAAGAGTATTCATATTCACAGGTGATAAATACTGTGTTCCTAAACCAATCTTATTAAAAGCTGGTGCAATGGTTGATGATTGAACTGGGAATGGTTTAGCAACCACAAATGCATTATAAGCACTAGTGTTACCAGGAGGCAAAGCCCGCATATTCATAGGAGTACCATACGGTGAAAAATACTTCCCAAATCCACTACCAAATCTATCAATCTTGGTTCCTGGCATTAAATATTCAGTTGACCATTTACCTAATGCTCCATTATTCTTTGGATAATAACCAGTTACCGCTTTCGTACTTCCCCTAGTCACCTTCGCTGCCCCATTAAGATATTTAACTCCCCTCGATAATCCAAGAGATGCAACATGTAATGCGTCTTGCCAACCCAAATCTCCTTTCATAGCCCTGTAGCCCATACCTAAAACTGAACCTGCTCCAGGAATCATTTCTACACCGGCCATAAAATTATCAGCAAAAGCAGCCGTTCCTTGTCTTATACGTTCTTGAAACATTGCAGACTCATTGCCATAGATACCCCACCACCAAGGATAATTCCCCGCTTGTAATGCTTCTATCTGAACTGCAGGCAACAGAATATCACTTCCCGAAGTATACCCTCCTGAAGCATAATATTCACTTACGGCATTCGTATAATCTTTTTTGCTATATCCACCTACTCCGTTGACTGGGTCAACATTGGTTCTTCCCCCAACTGCGTCAGTTGTTCTTGCTGAAGGACTCATTACATTTAAATCTCCTCCATTTAAAGTATTATGGTGAGAAATAGACGCACCAATACCTCCCATTAGACCACCAGTTACACCTCCTAAAGCTCCTGCAACGAATCCTGTCTGCAAACCTTGACCAAAATTTGCACCACCAGCCCAAGCATTCCCTGCGCCACCTACAAATCCGCCTGCAAATCCACCAGCTCCACCTTGAGCAAATCCAGCGGCAAATACACCAGTAGTAGATGGTAAAGCTGATGCAACCCAACTGCCTATTCCTGCCCCAGCAATTCCTCCCAAGGCACCTATGCCAAGATACATTGCTGCATCTCCAAAACTATCAACCTTTGAAGCATTAACCGCTAAATTAATATAAGCTCCAATTAATGCTGCCGCAACTAATCCCAACTCCCCATCAGGATCGACCATCATCACAGGATTATTCCCCATCCCCACATATCCGCTGGCGAATTGACGGGCAGGATCCACGGATATCCAACGCCCTATGCGGGCATCATACATTCTGGCTTGGAAAGTATGCCAATTATGGGTATTCGTATCATCTTCTGCAAATTCCCCTTGATAACCATAGCGGTAGGACATATCGGTTGTACTCATTCGAAAGCCAAATGGGTAATAAGATGCGTGCCCCCCTGAATTAATTGTTTCTTGGTGCCAGGAAACCAAGGACCGTACATTCCCTAAATGATCACGGATTTCATATACAGGATCTTCGTTCCCAGCGTAAGCGGTACCTAATCGACTGCTGCCGTAGATGGGGACTTCAATAAGTTGTGGTGTCCCTTGATTGCTTTGCTGGTAAATGGCCAGGACGTTACCTGAGGCATCATTTACGTAGTAGGTTTTTAGATTATCATCATCGTTTGCCTGGAAGGATCGATGACCATTGACATTGTATCCATAATTGACTGCAAACAAATTAGTACCTTTTTGGACAGCTACCCGGGTCATATGCCCACTTAAATTAAAAGTAGGATTTAATGTTAGTTTTTGTTCCGTAAGCTCAACATTACCATCCCACTCTCTGTAGATCGCCTGTTTTAATTGACCAATTTCATCATAGCTAAAACTACCATAATCACCCAAACCACCATGAGCTACCCTTGCTAATTGGTTACGTGATGAATAGTGATAAGTAAAATCATCCATAACGTCCCCTTTATTATCAAATCTGGTTATTTTCTGGATGTTTTTGTTCTTATCATAAGATAAGTTGTTCACCTTAAACTGATCGGTCGTAGATTTAAACGTGGTCCCTGAAGCCACGGCATAATCCGCCGACAAGAGTTGTCATTAAGATCAGCATTGTGTTAGACATAAATAATTACGACTCTAAAGAATAGCGTAATCCAATAATCCTGAAAATCAAAACAAAAAAAGACAGGCACAACACCTGTCTTTTCATATCATTAAATTTTAGTCATTATCACTTAATTCCCTCTCCAGAAGAAAGGAGTAAACAGCAACAAAACGGTAAACAACTCCAGTCGGCCCAACAACATCAGTGAGCTACAAATCCACTTGGCCATCGGTGGTAACCAGGCAAAATTATCGACAGGGCCAACACTGCCAATTCCAGGCCCCACATTTCCTAAAGAAGTCGCGCTCGCTCCCATGGCAGTCATCAGGTCCAGGCCTGTCATGGCCAGGAGCATCGCACCGATCACGAAGGTGATCAGGAAAATAATTACGAAGGCAAGGACTGTATAGGTAATTTCACCCGACACCGCTTTGCCATTCAGCCGAACAGGAATAACGGCGGAGGGATGAAGTTGGCGCTTTAAATCCAGCCAGCCATTTTTGGCCAAAATTAAATGCCGAACAGTCTTGATTCCCCCTGCGGTGGAGCCTGCTGAACCTCCGACAAACAATAGGATAAAACAGAGGATCGTCAGGAAGGGTGCCCAACTGGTATAATCAGCAGAAACAAAACCAGTGGTGGTGATTAAAGATACCAACTGGAAGGCCACATCGCGGAAGCCCAGTTCTATATCTCCGTATAACTGATACCCTACATACAACCCAAAAACGGTGGACAATCCCACGATAGATAAAAAGTACGCTCGAAACTCGTCGTTATTCCACACCTTTTTCAGCTGTCCCTGAAAGCCAAAATACATCATCGAGAAATTGGTTCCAGCGAAGAACATAAAGATGATGATTGTATATTGAATCAAAGGATTTGGAAAGTGAGCGATAGAGGCATTTTTAGTGGAGAATCCTCCAGTGGCCATGGTCGTGAGGCTATGGTTGAACGCATCATACCAGGTCATGCCAAACACCCGCAGCAACACGGTTTCTGTCAGGGTTAATCCAATATAAATCACCCATAGGCGTTTGGCAGTATCGGTGATTCGTGGGCGTAATTTATCTGCTGAAATCCCTGGGGCTTCTGCAACAAACAGCTGCATGCCCCCTACGCCTATCAAAGGCAGGATTGCGACAGTCAGTACAATAATTCCCATGCCGCCGATCCACTGCGTCAGGCTTCGCCAATACAGAATTGAGGGCGCCACGGCTTCAATATCTTTCAGTATAGAAGCCCCAGTGGTGGTATAACCTGATATACATTCAAAAAAGGCATCGGTGAGGTTATGAATTGCGCCACTGAATAAATAGGGCAGGGTTGCTGATAAGGCCATCAGAATCCAGCCAAAAGTTACGACAATATAAACATCTCGCTTCTTGACCACCCGTTCGGTCTGACGTGTAAAAAAAAAGGCCAGACTGCCCGCTCCCATTGTTATGGCAAAAGCTTTCAGGATCGCCCAATGTTGCATATCCTGAAAATAGATTGAAAACGGTAGGGCTGTCAGCATAAAAACACTGTTGATGATCAACAGCATGCCGAGAATATGGATAATCGATTTAAAATGAAATCTCATGGAAGGATATTACTTAAAAAATCTTTCTACCACCCGAATTGCTTCTGGCTTACACAATACAACCACGTGATCCTTCGGGTTGAACTCAAAATTACCCATAGTGGTAAAACCACGGGTATTCCGAATTACCCCACCAATAATTGCACCTTCAGGAAAATCAAGGTCACGCACTTTCTGAAAGCATATCGCTGAATTTTCGCGTACTTCAAATTCCATTACCTCAGCATCTACTCCATGCACACTCGTTACAGTGAGTACATTTCCACGGCGCAAGTAGCGGCAAATAAAGTTTGCGGCAATCAATTTTTTATTGATCATGGTATCTACACCAATCGCCTGCGAAAGGTGTATATAGTCCATATTTTCTACCAAAGCGATGGTTTTCTGTACATTGTTGTTTTTCGCCAACAGGCAGGAAATAATGTTGGTTTCAGAGTTTCCTGTAACAGCAATGAAGGCGTCCATTTCCTCCAGGCCTTCCTCTTTCAGCAAGGAAACATCATTGGAATCTCCATTAATTACCAAAACTTCAGGCAACTGATCAGCCAATAAAAAACACTTCTCTTTGTCTTTTTCCACCAGCTTCACCCGGTATTTGTTGGTGCGCTCCGAAAGTTTCCGTGCGGCATGTAAGCCCGTACGGCTCCCGCCAAGAATCATAATATCTTTGATTCGTTTTTTCGTTCCACCCTTCAGTGAAAAGACCGCATCGACTCCTGTTGGTTCTGCAATAAAATAGACATAATCGTTCACTTCAAGGCGGGTATCCCCATCAGGAATAATCGTTTGCCCATCTCGCAAGACGGCCACAATTACAAAGTCACGGTTTTTATTCAGTGATGCGGAATCTTTCAGGGTTACCCCTGCAAAAGGATCACCCTCTTCGATATGTATACCGATCAGGGAAAGCATTCCTCTGTCGAACTCGAAAGTGTCCGTCAGGGCAGCCTCGCGCAACAGGCGCTTAATCTCCCGAGCAGCCAAAGATTCAGGCGAAATAAGCTCATCTATCCCCAGTGAGCGTAAATCTTCGCGTTGCCTATGGCTCAGGAAATCCACATTGTTGATGCGTGCAACCGTTCGCTGTGCTCCCAGTTTTTTTCCAATCATACAGGTGGCCAGGTTGGTTTCCTCCGCAGGCGTAACGGCAATCAGCAAATCTGCCTTCGCCACTTCCGCATCCTTGAGTACATCATAATAAATGGAGTTCCCCTCGATCGTGGCAACATCCAACTGATTAGAGACATACTGCAACCTCTCCTTGTCTGTGTCAATAATGACAATATCTTTTTGCTCGTGGGCCAATTGCTTCGCTAAATGGAAGCCGACCTCCCCTGCGCCAGCGATAACTATATGCATTTTCTTCCTGCTAATTTCTAATTGCTCGAATATAGGAAATTTTAAAATCAAATTAAGGTTTAATTACAATTCCGCCTATAATAAAGCGGTTCAGATTATCGTTGACCCCCGAATGTCCTCACTCATCAAAAAATTATAATTTTCACCAATTTAAGTCTTTAATCAATACCTAAAGCATTGAGTTACTGCCAACTACGAAACAATCCACTTTATCAACCGTATCCCTACTTAGGGCATAAGTGTTTTTCTTTTGCTTCTATTTTTATCTTAAAAAGATCACCAAATATTACCTAACCCTCCACCAACCACCTAACTAAAAAAATTTCCTACTTCAAAAAGAACGTGGATTTGAAGAACCAATACCGAACTATTACAAACTAAACTTACCAAACATGACAGCGTTAGAATTTAGCTACAATCTTGACAAGTTATCCACTTCGTTAAGACCGTTTGCTATGAGATTGACTAAGGATTCAGAGGCGGCGAATGACCTGTTACAGGAAACTGTGCTAAAAGCATATACCAATAGGGAGAAGTTTACTGAGGGGACAAATTTGAAAGCGTGGCTTTACACGATCATGAAAAACACTTTCATCACCAATTATCAAAGAATGGTGAGAAGAAATACCTTTATTGATACCACAGATAATTTACATTACATTAACTCTTCTGGCAACATTACAGAGAACATGGCGTATTCAAGTTTCGCCATGCGGGATATCAAGGAAGCGATTGGCAAATTGGATGAAAATTACCGCTTGCCATTCTTAATGCACTTTCGGGGGTTTAAGTATTATGAAATTGCTGAAAAACTGAATATTCCTATTGGAACTGTAAAAAATAGAATACATATTGCTCGTAAGGACCTTAAATCAATGCTTAAAAATTATCAAGGCAAATTATAGGTCCGATATTAAGTATCGAGCCATAATCAACCTTATCGATGAACTCTATAAAAAAAAAGGCAGTCGTGATTGGTGCTGGATTCTCCGGAATTTCTGTCGCCAGTTCACTTGCACAAAAAGGGTATCAAGTAACTGTTATTGAAAAAAACACACAATTAGGAGGCAGAGCCCGGCAATACCATTGCTCGGGCTTTACTTTTGATATGGGACCAAGCTGGTACTGGATGCCTGACATTTTTGAAAATTATTTCAAGCAATTTGGAAAGAAGCCATCAGACTATTATGAGCTGGTCAGGCTCGACCCCTCGTACACGATCGTCTTTGATGAAAAAGAACACTGGCCCATTCCCGCTTCAACAAAAGAGCTCGGTGAATTTTTAGAAAAGTTTGAAAAAGGCGCCGCAAAACAACTCGACAAATTTCTTGAGCAGGCCGCCTATAAATACAAAGTGGGAATTAATGATTTTGTGAATCGACCGTCCTTATCGGTGACTGAATTTATTGATTTCAAAATCTTAAAAGGGGCCTTGAGTCTTGACCTGCTGTCGTCGCTGGCAAGCCATGTACGAAAATTTTTTAAGCACGAGAAGATTATCAAGTTACTCGAATTTCCAGTGCTTTTTCTTGGCGCAACGCCGCAAAATACGCCTGCATTATACAGTCTGATGAATTATGCCGACCTATCATTAGGGACCTGGTACCCACAGGGGGGCATGTACAAGATTGTTGAGGGGATGGTGAGTTTAGCCGAAGAACTTGGTGTGGAATTTAAAACTGGCGAAACAGTTAGTCATATCGAGGTTAATGATGGCAAAGCCCGGGGAGTTACCACGGATCAGGGGCATTACCATGCTGATATAGTTGTTGGCGGTGCGGATTATGAACATATCGAGCAAAAGTTACTTCCGCCGCAGTACCGATCCTACAGCCGAAAATATTGGGAGAAGAGAACGATGGCTCCTTCAGCGCTGTTATTCTATATCGGTCTTGATAAAAAACTTGAAGGCATAAACCACCACATGCTGTTCTTTGATGAGGACTTTAATCAGCACGCTAAGGATATTTACACTGACCCAAAATGGCCCAGCAAGCCATTATTCTATATGAGTGCGGCATCGGTTACTGACCCTTCCGTTGCACCAGAAGGAAAGGAAAATTTGGTATTACTGATTCCTGTAGCCCCAGGGTTGCAGGATGATGAACAAACCCGCACCCATTATTATGACATCATCATGGCGCGCTTAGAACGTCTGATTGGACAATCAGTTAAAAAGCATGTGCTTTTCAAAAAATCATATGCAATTACTGATTTTGAAAATGACTACAACGCTTTCAGGGGAAATGCTTACGGTTTAGCCAATACCCTGAGCCAGACGGCAATATTGAAACCCAAATGCCGTTCAAAAGTAGTTGAAAATTTGTATTTTGTTGGACAACTCACTGTGCCAGGGCCTGGTGTGCCCCCCTCATTAATTTCAGGGACAGTCGTTGCCAAAGAAATTGAAAAAGCCTACGCTCCCCATTAAGATACCTCATGATGATGGACCTATTTACCAAAACCACCTTTGATTGTGCCAAGCTGATCACTCAAGCTTACAGCACCTCTTTTACGCTTGGCATCAAAACCCTTGATAAATCTCTTCATGAGCCTATTTATGCAATTTATGGGTTTGTCAGGTATGCTGATGAAATTGTCGATACTTTTCACCAGTGGGATCGTGCCACTTTGCTCAACCGCTTTGAAAAAGACACCTTTCAGTCCCTTGAAGAGGGTATCAGCCTTAACCCAGTATTGCATGCTTTTCAGAGTGTCGTCAATGCCTACAAAATTGACCACGAGTACATCAAGGCTTTTTTGTACAGCATGAGGATGGACCTTACCGAGACGACTTACGATCAGCAAAAGTATGAAACCTATATTTATGGTTCTGCTGAAGTTGTTGGCTTGATGTGCCTGAAAGTTTTCTGTCAGCATTCGAATGCCGACTTCGATCATTTGAAAACCGCCGCCTGTAAATTGGGCAGTGCTTTTCAAAAAGTGAATTTTCTGCGCGATATGAAAAGTGACCATGAAGAGCGAGGGCGGGTCTATTTCCCAAAGGTTGATTATACGCAGTTCAATGACCATATCAAGAAAAGTATAGAGACGGATATACAGTCGGATTTTGACCAGGCTTATGAAGGCATTGTCAATCTTCCTGACAACGCACGGATGGGGGTTTACCTTGCCTATGTATATTATCTTCAGCTTTTTGAGAAAATCAAAGGCGCCTCTTTTCAGGCCGTAAAGAGTGAGCGTATCAGGATTCCAAACCCTACGAAGCTCTTACTGCTGACTAAAACCTATTTTCAGTTTCGATTAAAAACCATTTGACCCATGACAAAAGTCTTTCTGAAACGGTTATATATTCAAAAGCGCTATTCCACACACCACACCATTTATCCATGAAAAAGCTACAAGTAGATATCGATCAAAATTCTGGATTTTGCTTCGGCGTCGTTTATGCGATAGAAATGGCGGAAGAAATCCTTCGGGACGATGGGCAATTATATTGTTTAGGAGATATTGTTCATAACGATGAGGAGGTCGCTCGCCTACAGGCTATGGGCCTGGAAATCATTAACCATGAGCAGCTTCAGAACATCCGGTCAGCAAAAGTGCTGATTCGCGCCCACGGTGAGCCACCATCGACTTACCGCATGGCATTGGAAAATGAGCTGGAGCTTATTGATGCCTCCTGCCCAGTAGTACTGAAACTTCAGAACCGTATAAAAAATGCTTTCGACAAGAAGGAAAAGATTTACATTTACGGCAAGCATGGGCATGCTGAAGTATTGGGCTTAATTGGGCAAACAAACAAAGAGGCAGTCGTCTTTCAGTCAATCGAAGAACTGAATATCGAGGAGCTTCCTCCCCAGATCAGCCTGTACAGCCAAACTACAAAAAGCACCGATTCATTTTATAAAATTCTCGCCACACTCCACGAGCACGGCATCTCTGTTAATGCTAATGACACCATTTGCCGACAGGTCTCCAACCGAGATAAGGAGCTGAAGAAATTTGCCGCGCAATATGACCGTATTGTTTTTGTGTCGGGCACGAAATCATCGAATGGTAAAGTGCTATACAATATCTGTAAACAGCAAAACGAATCCACTCATTTCGTCTCGCACAAGAGTCAAATTGAGGCAGAATGGTTTGCAGAAGGGGACAGTGTCGGTATTTGTGGGGCAACATCCACCCCAATGTGGCTTATGGAGGAGGTGCAACAACACATTCAACAACTATAATTTTTTTATGCAGATTCTTATTAATATTCTGTTGGTCATTGGCGCCTTTCTTTTTATGGAAGGCGTTGCATGGTTCACCCACAAATATGTGATGCACGGTTTTCTATGGAGTTGGCATCAGGATCACCACACGGTGCATCAGAAAACTTTTGAGAAGAACGATCTTTTTGCCGTGGTCTTCAGCATTCCTGCCATTGTCATGATTGTGATTGGTTCGGAGTTCCCTGAGGTCAAATTCCTGTTATATCTCGGAATTGGGATAACCTGTTATGGGATTTTCTACTCTATTTTCCACGACATCATTGTTCATCGGAGAATCAAGTTTAAATATCAGTTTAAATCCCGATACATGAATCGTATTATGAAGGCGCACTACGTGCATCATGCGGTACATTCCAAAGAGGGTGCGGAAGCTTTCGGCTTTCTCTATGCGCCAAAAAAATATGAAAAACAGGGCATCACGAAAAAAGAAGTTCATCAGGCTTCCCGAACGGAGGCACATACTTCCTGATTGCCCTAAAATAGAAAAAACCTTCAGCTTGAATGCTGAAGGTTTTTTTTTATCTGAAAGTTCGCAAATATTACTCTGCGTCCTCTACAGCTTCTGCTAACACAATAATCTTGTTTTCGAGTACTTCTACTACACCACCGTCAACTATGATAATAGATTCTTTATCATTAACGATGTACTTCAATGGACCTTTTGCCAAGGTAGAGATTAAAGGGGCGTGATTTGAAAGTACTTGAAATGCGCCATTGGTTCCTGGGAAAGTAGCCGCAGATACTTCACCTTCAAAAACCTTACGGTCTGGTGTTACGATTTCCAAGTATATCATTACCTGTTGGTTTTATGAAAAGAGCGATACCGAAGCACCGCTCTCTATATATTATCAAAAGTGATTATTCGGCAGCTTCAGCCAACAATTTCTCACCTTTCTCAATCGCTTCTTCGATTGCACCTACGAATGTAAATGCCGCCTCAGGAAGGTGATCTACTTCACCGTTCATGATCATTTTGAAACCACGAAGCGTATCTTTGATATCTACCAGACAACCTGGGATACCCGAGAACTGCTCTGCCACGTGGAATGGCTGAGACAAGAAACGCTGAACACGACGAGCGCGGTGTACTACCTGCTTATCTTCGTCAGACAATTCATCCATACCCAAAATCGCAATGATATCCTGAAGCTCATTGTAACGTTGCAAGATGTTAATTACATCCTGAGCTACTTGGTAATGATCTTCACCTACGATATCTGGAGAAAGGATACGTGAAGTTGAATCCAATGGATCTACCGCTGGGTAGATACCCTGAGAAGCAATCTTACGAGACAATACTGTTTTTGCATCCAAGTGGGCGAAAGTTGTCGCTGGTGCAGGGTCAGTCAAGTCATCGGCTGGTACATATACTGCTTGTACAGAAGTAATGGAACCGTTTTTAGTCGATGAAATACGCTCCTGCATAGCTCCCATCTCTGTTGCCAAAGTTGGTTGGTAACCTACCGCTGATGGCATACGACCCAAAAGTGCCGATACCTCAGAACCTGCCTGCGTAAAGCGGAAGATGTTATCTACGAAGAAAAGGATATCACGTCCTTTACCAGAACCATCACCGTCACGGAAGTACTCAGCGATTGTCAAACCAGACAATGCTACACGTGCACGCGCCCCAGGAGGCTCGTTCATCTGTCCGTAAACCAGTGTTGCCTGAGAAGTTTCCAACTGTGCTCTGTCTACTTTAGACAAATCCCAGTCTCCTGCTTCCATAGACTCTTCAAACTCTTTACCGTATTTGATTACACCTGATTCGATCATCTCACGAAGCAAGTCATTACCCTCACGAGTACGCTCACCAACACCTGCAAATACAGACAAACCAGAGTATGCCTTTGCAATGTTGTTGATCAACTCCATAATCAATACTGTTTTACCTACTCCGGCACCACCGAAAAGACCAATCTTACCACCTTTAGCATAAGGCTCAATAAGGTCAATCACTTTGATACCAGTGAAAAGAATTTCAGTAGAGGTTGATAGCTCCTCATATGCTGGAGCTGAGCGGTGAATAGGAAGACCTTCTTGTGTTTTTGGAGCACCCATACCGTCGATTGCTTCACCAATCACGTTAAACATACGACCGCGGATGTCTTCACCTACGGGCATCTGAATTGGGGAACCCAAATCTTTTACTTCCAATCCTCGAAGAAGACCTTCAGTACCGTCCATAGCAATGGTACGTACACGATTCTCTCCTAAGTGCTGTTGAACTTCAAGTACCACTCTTGCGCCATCAGTCGGCTTGATTACCTCAAGACCGTTCATAATGGCAGGCAACGTCATACCTTCAGCGTCAAAAGCGACGTCTACAACTGGTCCAATAACCGTTGTGATTTTGCCAATGTTTGCCATGCTAAAATTATATTCTATTGATCGATGGTCAATAATTTATATTTCCCAGACCAGATTTTCGGAGAAAGAGGCCTGCAGAAAAATTATTGTAATGCGTAAATGTCTTGCATCCGTACGGACGTAAGAACGGCTAAATTTACACAAATTTTTATATTTTCTATTCCCGAGGCGAATTTATTCCTTAAAGTGCTTAAAAATAGCACGTTTAAACGGAATTCCTTCCTATAAGCGTGTCTGCTTCTTCGGCATCGAGGAGGTAATCCTTGCCTGGGAGCAAAATTCTGAAGGTCGTTCCATCTTCTTGGGAGGAGTGTTTGACGAAAATTTTCCCCTGATGGTAATTTTCCACAATTCGCTTAGTGAGTGTCAGTCCAAGTCCCCAGCCCCGCTTTTTGGTAGAGTAGCCAGGGATGAATATTTTATTGATTTTATCTTTAGGAATACCAGGTCCACTATCTGTAATATCCAATACAACGCCTCCTTCAGGCCCTTCCACTAAATTGATGTCAATTTGCCCTTTGGCTTTCATGGCATCTACGGCATTTTTGATCAGGTTTTCAATAACCCAATTAAATAATGAGCGGTTGATTGGTGCCATTACAATGGCCGAATTGGTTTCCACATTCACCTTTACCTTCGTGGAGATCCGCTTAGAAAGATATTCGACATTGGAACGGATAACTTCGTAGAGGTTTTCTTCCTCGAGGGTAGGGATGGAGCCGATACTGGAAAACCTATTGGTAATGGTTTCGAGTCGGTGAGTATCCTTTTCAAGCTCCTCAAGTACTTCGGGATAGTTGAAATCCTCATCCGCTTTCAGGTATTCGATCCAGGCCACCAAGGACGACAAGGGAGTCCCGAGCTGATGCGCTGTTTCTTTCGCCAGACCAATCCATACGCGATTCTGCTCGTTGGTTTTCGAGTTACTGTAAACATAAAAAACCAGGAAGATAAAAAAGGCGATGACCGACAACTGCACAATGGGATAGTAAGTCAGTTGATCAAGCAAAAAAGAGTTTTTATAGAATACATAATTGTAATCATAAACCTGCCCATTTTCATCCGTGAAAACAATCTGCACAGGATCATGCTCCTCTTTCATTTCTTGCACCAACTCCCGCAATTTTTTCTGGCGTTCCTTGGGCGAGAGCTTCGGGTCGATATTAATATTTCTGAAATCCAGCGGACGTTCCACCCCGTCTGTAAGAATCACAGGAATGGAATTATTGGGAACGATGATATTCTGCGTCAAGAACAGCACCTCATCCCGATTGCCAACATTTACCGCATACTCAATCGTTTTGGCATACAACTCCACAAGTTGCGCCTCTCTTTCTTTGAGTTTTCTTACGATATGATTGGTATATACTATTGAAGCAATTGTTATCACAATAGCCACTACCAAAACACCCCACTTCATCCGAGATTTATTTTGATACAAATCCCAACGTTTTGGTTGCTTCTGTACAGAAGACCTTCCCATAAAATTCAATTTACGTATGCACTACGAGGTACTGTGACCTCCCTAAAAAAAGTAAAAAGTACTAAATAGGCAAAAAAGTATATTGTCTGAAAATTATTCCCCGACAACCGCCGGGGCGAGTACAAATCTACACAAAAAAACTATTCATCCGAAAGCATTTCAATATCTTGAATCAAAACACGCTTCGAGATGGCCATTCCTGTAGCCGTAGCGGCCATTCCCCCCAGGGCCGTTTCTTTGTATCGGCTTTCCATAGACTGGCCCACCTCATGCATCGCATCCAGACACTCATCTACAGGAATGATACTGTCCATCCCCGAAAGGGCGATTTGCGCTGAAGAAAAAGCGATGGCCGACGCACTGGCATTACGCACAACGCAAGGCACCTCTACCAAACCCGCAACAGGGTCACAAACCAGCCCAAGCATACACTGAATCGTTATACCAACGGCATTAAAAACCTGGTCAATATCCCCACCCAAAGCATGAACAATTCCTGCGGATGCCATTGCGGCCGCGGAACCCGTCTCCGCCTGGCAACCTCCCACTGCGCCGGCAAGAGATGCCTTTTGCTCGATAATCAAGGCCACCCCTGCGGCGATCAACATACTTTCGGCAATCTGCCCATCAGTCAGCTCATGTTCTTCCTGAAGCGTATAAAACACCCCTGGCAAGATCCCAGAAGCTCCTGCAGTGGGGGCAGCCACCACTCTGCCCATACAGGAGTTGACTTCCTTGGCCGCCAGCGCACGGGCAATCAATTTCTGAAAAGCGGGAGAAAGCACACTGAGTTTATTGTTGTACACTTTTTTCGCGCCATTGTTGATCATCTTTGACACCGAGGTCATGTCCTCCGTCAGGCCAGTGTGAATTGCCTGACGCATCACGCTGTAAGCGGCTTCCATTCCCTGCAAAATTTCAGTTCTTGAGCGCCCCTTCTGTTGCATTTCATAAGCAATAACGGCCTCGAACAATGGCTGCTCCTGCGTTTCGCAATATGCTTTCCACCCCGTAAAATCTTTGAATAAGAAACTCATACTATTCCCTCTGCTGATACTTTATAATACTTAACCATAGGTAACCTGATTTCCTGATGCGAAAATCCATCAGGTTAATTTATCAATTAATTCACTAACCCCACCTATATATAGGTGCAAATATTTGCCATACACACAGGCCTAATGATTATTAGTTGCTGAATATTTAGTATTTTAGACAGATCGAAGAATGTGTATTGTTTTTATAAACCTATGAGCTGGAATTTATTCCCATTTTTTATCAGTGGACTTGCTGCCTTTATTGTCGTGATCAGTGAACTCGTCTTTGGAAAGTATGCCCTGCATGCAGCCCTGATCATCCGTCGGCCACTCATGCCATTTCTTTATGGCGCCTATTATGCGCTACTCGCCATTGGCCTGAGTTACTTCTTTATTGAAGGCAACTTGCAAATTCATCAGGTGCAAGCCCACCAGCACCCTACCGCAATTGGACTTATTGTTGGGCTCAGTATTCGCGCCATTGCCCGCCTGAACCTGTATCAGATTAAAGTGGCTGAAAAAACCCTGGCCATTGGCCCGAAGATGCTCAATGACATCTGGGAACAATACTTTTTCAGAAAAATTGCCGATGATATCGACGAAGCACTTACCGAGGAGGTCCTGCGACTACAACAGCAGTTGCCACAACTTCCTGATTCAACCATTGATTTAATCATCAGGGACAGTTTACCGTCTCATTTCAGCAATGAAAAACGATTGCACTATTGTAAAAAGATTGAGAAGTGCCCTAAAACATTCGATAAACTCCGCTATTTTGCTTTTCACTTTGGGCTGCAACGCCTCAAATTAATTCCGCAGTTTATACCGAATCACAACGCATTAAAAGAACCTTAAAGCAAAAAGGTGATTTTCCTTTTGCGAAAAAACGATATTAATTCTATTTTTAAGCAAAACCTTAAACATTCAACGACTATGTTAGACGCACCAATTGCCTCAGGCGCAAATATGTTCATTTGGGGCTTTGTCTTTATTTTAGGCATTGTTCATGCACTTATCGCCTTAGATGTCATCTCTACAAAAGAAAAAGACGAAGAGCACGCCTAAAACAGGCTCCTCTGCTGATAATTTTAAAGGTCAGCGGTACTTTATATGGCCGCTGACCTTTTTTATATCATTATCTAAATCTTTAGGTTTTAAGGTTCTACCATTTTTTGTATCTTAATGTCCGAAGCGGAAAACAATCATTTTCTGCACTTTATATAATAGGAGCTGGCGAGACAAACACCGTTGCCTGTTCGCTCGTTATCTAAAGAGGTACATCTTTGTACAAATTACGATATTATGAAAAAACTCATTTTTATACTTTCCGCGGTCATTTTATCCTCCGCAGCTTTTGCCCAGACGAATGTTTCTATGGGACTGAGCTCAATTGTTCCTATGAACAGTGAAGCTCCAGGTGGTTATGGCTACAACCTCAGTGTCAATCACTGGGCAGATGCTCCTTGGAGTAAGGACAAAGATCAAAGCAATTCCTATGTCAGTGATGACATGCCGTATAAACCATTACCGCAGGGTAATGCCAATCCACGTATGGGAGCAAAAATTGGCTTTACCGCCTTTTACCAGTCACAGAACGTAGGACCATATCAATCCTCTTTAATGATGGCAGGGCCACAGATTGCCATGCCATTGAATGACAAATGGTTTTTCCAGGGGCAGTTTTTAGTTGGGCAAGCGAATTATGGCGGCGCGCCTATGGCTGTTCGTCCTGAGATCAGCAATGGTCATGTGAATTATGGTGGCAACCAATCGAATATGGCTTATTCTGTAAATACGGCATTCACCTACAAACCCAATGAAAAGACCTCGATCACCTTTGGCTTCTCTGCCTCTAAAGGAGTGATGCCTGCCTACGGCTATGGTGGTGGCATGTATGGAGGAATGGGAGGTATGTATGGAGGTTTCCCTTACGGAGGTATGCGACCAGGTTACGGTTACAATCCTTATTACGGCTGGTAATTCGACCGTTTTATAAATCATCGAAAAAGGTCAGTATCTATATAGGTACTGACCTTTTTTTATGCCCTCCAGTTTACAAGCAAATAAATTTTATTAATAGAAAATGAAACAGAAACATCATTGCACTAATTAAGTATATTACTTAACAATACTCCTAAACATTACCTCTTATACCTCAAAAAAAATGAATGGACTGAATGACAAAATGTCGGCTTGGTACAACCATGCGGTTGAGCTGATCCTAACCTATGGCCCAAAGATTATCTTGGCGATAATTGTTTTAGTTATCGGCTTGAAAATCATTGGAAAAATATCCCAAATGCTTCACAGCAGAATGAGCAAGCATAATGTGGATGCTACCCTGCGCCCCTTTATCACCAGTATGGCCAGTTGGGCATTGAAAGCCATGCTCTTCATCTCCGTTGCCTCGATGGTCGGGGTGGAGACCACCAGTTTTGTGGCCGTTTTAGGGGCTGCTGGTTTGGCTGTTGGCCTGGCACTTCAGGGAGCGCTCGCTAACTTTGCGGGCGGGGTTCTTATTCTCATTTTCCGTCCTTATAAGGTAGGCGACCTAATCGAGTCGCAAGGAAAAATTGGTGTGGTATCCGAAATTCAGATCTTCACCACCCTGCTCACCGATCCACAGCATAAAAGAGTGATCATGCCTAATGGGGCAATTCTCAATAATAACATCACCAACTACACAACTGAAGGTATTATCCGTGTAGACTTGACCATTGGGATTTCCTATGATTCCGACATCCGCAAAGCAAAAGAAGTCCTGCTCAATGTGATGGATAAGCATGAAAAGATATTTAACGACCCAGCTCCATTTGTTGGAGTCTCTGCCTTGGCAGACAGCAGCGTGAATTTGGCCGTTCGCCCGCACTGTCACCCTGCCCATTATTGGGATGTCTTTTTCGACATTCAAGAACAGGGAAAAATCGCCTTGGACGAAAACAACATTACCATTCCTTTCCCACAAGTGGATGTTCACTTCGATAAAGGTCACCAACCTCCACAGGCATAAAATAAATCCCTCACACAGGAGGACATAAAAAAAGGTCTTGACGGCATCATGCGGTCAAGACCTTTTCTTTTACTAAAATTTGGGCATAAAAAAAGTGCTCTATTGAACACTTGCTTGTAGTCCGTAGGGGAATCGAACCCCTGTTACCAGGATGAAAACCTGGCGTCCTAACCCCTAGACGAACGGACCGAATAATGAAAAACCTGATTACTTTATCAGTAAAAAGTAGTCCGTAGGGGAATCGAACCCCTGTTACCAGGATGAAAACCTGGCGTCCTAACCCCTAGACGAACGGACCATCAATATTCCTCAAAAACACCGTTGTGTTTTCGCTTGTAGCGGGAGCAGGACTCGAACCTACGACCTTTGGGTTATGAGCCCAACGAGCTACCAACTGCTCCATCCCGCGA
>CANMKE010000047.1 GCA_947498325.1 uncultured Persicobacter sp. | reverse complement strand
CATACTATGTGAATGCACACGGTACTGCACCATACTTGTCGGATGAAGGATTTGAGTTCTCTGAAGATCAGTATTTCTATGGCGGACGCACTTACTATGCAAGAGGCGCTCAGATTGACAACAGCTTCGATGATGAGTTGTACCGTTCAGAGCGTTACGGCGCAGACTTTAAGTACCGCATTCCAGCAAGAGCAGGAAAAACTTACAAAGTGAAATTGTTCTTTGCTGAGAATTATTGGCAGGCGGAAGGCAAACGTAGCTTCAACGTGGAAATCAACGGTGAGCGCAAACTGACACAGTTCGACATCTTCAAAGAAGCTGGCGGAATGAACATGGCGATCACGAAAGAGTACTACGTAAGCACTGAAGGAAACAAGATTGATATCCGATTCTTCATTGACGAGCACTGTGCCGACAACGCTAAAGTATCAGCGATCTGTGTAACGGAAGTGGATGAAATGCCTGCGGATAACAGCCGTGAGTTTGTACCATTTGCTGAAGCGGTGAAGGTTTATCCTAACCCAACAACAGATTACTTCAACTTGAATGTGGCAGTAGATACCGACGATCAGTTCGCTGTTCAGCTGGTAGATATGGCTGGCGTTACCCATAACATCAATGCAACTTCTATCGAGAAACTTCAGGATGAGGTTCGAGTAAAAGTAAGCAACATGAACTTGGGATCGGGTCTTTACATGGTGAAATATAACCATAATGGCCAAGACAGCGCACTGTTGAAACTGATGATTAAATAATGAAAAGGGGCAGGTTCAGGGCATTCCCTGAACTGAACCCTATCAAATATTAAAATTTAAGACGAGAGAGAATCACCCAAAATGTAAAAAGCCGACACCATTGGAGTCGGCTTTTTCTTGTATCACCTGTTTGGTAACCATCATCCATCATGCGCGGCGGCTGATTGGGGGACAGGTAAACATGTTTTTGAACACGCCCCAGGCGTCCGCTTTGTATAAGGATTATTAAATGCAGTTTCAATTAATATTGAATATTGGATTTTTTTGAATAGATTACCTTTCACGTGCCCTGTAAATTTGCTCGCTAATCAATTAAGCCTTATCTTTATGAGGTTCAAGCTAAATCTTAACGAAAAGGCGTGAAAACACAAGGTGACCGACGTATAATGCCGAAATAATTACACAATTTTGGAAGCATAACCGTTTTAACCCTTGTTTCGATGCATATAATTATGGCGTCATAAAAATTATTTAATTAAAAATTTAGAATGGGAAGATCACAAGAATCATTCAACAAAAAAGAAAAAGAAAAGAAGCGTCTAAAGAAACGTCAGGATAAGCTGAAGAAAAAAGAAGAGCGTAAGGCCTCAGGAGACGGAGCGGCAAGCTTTGACGACATGATCGCCTATGTTGATGAATTCGGTAATATTACCGATACGCCACCAGATGAAACTAAAAAGACTGAGGTGGACATCGAAAGTATTGAAATCAGTGTACCGAAAAAAGAGGAAGAAGAAGTGGAAACCGAGCGTAAAGGTCGTGTTGAATTCTTTAACGACTCTAAAGGTTTCGGTTTTATCAAAGAGCAAGACACTGGTGAGAAGTTCTTCGTTCACGTGAGTAGCCTGATCGACAAAGTTGCAGAGAATGATCGTGTGATTTTTGAAGTAGAGCAAGGCATGAAAGGCTTGAACGCTGTGAATGTCAAAAAAGCCTAAATGTAGGCCACACTTTCTACGGTCCGCTAAGGATCTGAAGAAAATATAAATTAGCCCCACACTTATTTTTATAGGTGTGGGGTTTTTATATGTCCATACTTTTGAAGTTGCCCCCCAAAAATCACCCTTCCTCCTGCGGGTGATGGCCACATGGCGATGATTAAAATCAAATGACTGAATTGTATTTTTTATATATTTCCTTTTTATCAACCTAAGCGCCAAAAAATTCATAAAGGGGGGTAAAACACGAAATTTTAGCCCTTTGTCGTCAATTTGCTATCTTTGATAGATAATTTGTACGCTTTTATTGATTGCACTTCTTATTGTTGAATTAAAATTCGACTTTTGTAGTGGAATTAAGAAAAACACCTATTTTATGAAACAACTCCTGATGATCTTATCAGTAACCCTGCTGATGAGTGCGTGTTCTGCTGGTGCAGAAAATGGGCGTCCTGCGATGCCTCCTATGGCACTGCCGACCCTGACTGTCGATACCGTAAGTTTAGTGGATTATACTAAGTACCCAGCCAGTGTTGAGGGGGTTTCGAATATTAACATCAATGCCAAAGTGTCTGGCTACATCAATCAGGTATTGGTTGATGAGGGCGAGCGGGTGAAAAAAGGGCAGTCCCTTTTCAAGCTTGAAACACAGTCGTTCAATCAGCAAGCCAATGCAGCCAAAGCAATGGTAAGTGCTGCGCAGGTGGAAGTGGACCGATTAAAGCCTTTGGTAAAGGAAGAAATTGTAAGTGCGATTCAGCTGAAAACCGCAGAAGCCAAACTTGAGTCTGCCAAAAGTAATCTTGCAGCCATTCGCGCCAATATTGCTTATTGTAACATTACTGCGCCAGTGGATGGTGTGGTGAATGAAATCCGTTTTCGTGAAGGCTCGCTCGTTGGTCCAATGACCGCCAAACTTACCACCGTTTCCAATATCGATCAGGTTTATGTTTATTTTGCGATGAATGAAAAAGCTTTCCTGCAGTTTATTAAAGATGCTGAAGGCGAGAACGTTACCGATAAAATTGAGCATTTGCCGAAAGTAAAACTCCTTTTGGCGGATGATACCACTTATCCTTATGAAGGAAAAATTGAAACCATCACGGGCTCAATTGATAAAATGACGGGAGCAGTACAGTTCCGTGCAGTATTCCCAAATCCCGACCATATTCTGCGCAATGGAAGTTCTGGGCAGGTGATGGTTCCTAAAGAATATCATCAGGTAATGGTGATTCCTGCCATGTCGATTTCAGAACTTCAGGACCGAAAAATGGTGTATGCCGTAGCGCCCAACGATTCTGTATTTGTAAAGTACATCAAGGTTGAGGCCATTGTAAATAATCGGGCAGTGGTAAACGCTGGGCTGAAACGTCATGACAAAATTGTTGGTCAAGGGGTGGGCAAGTTGCGTCCAGGAATGACCATAAAGCCTATTCCATCAACAACTGACAAGGTGGTGAATTCCTTTTCAACATATTTTAAATAGGCCTTCTTATGTTTAAAATCTTCATTGAAAGACCCGTATTTTCCACGGTAATTTCTATCCTGATCGTATTGTTGGGCTTGTTGGCGTTGAAAACCATCCCCATGACACAATACCCTGTGGTGGCACCTCCAACGGTGGTGGTCAGCACCAGTTTGCCAGGTGCCAATGCCGAAACCATGATTCAATCGGTGATTACGCCTTTGGAAGAGCAAATCAATGGGGTGGAAGGGATGACCTACATGACTTCCTCTGCCAGTAATAATGGTTCGGCCAGTATCACGGTTTTCTTTGAATCTGGCTATGATCCCGATATTGCGGCAGTCAATGTGCAGAACCGTGTTTCGCTGGCGACGCCAAAATTGCCTGCTGAAGTAAAAAATATGGGGGTGGCCACCAAAAAAACGGAAGCCTCTGCACTGATGTATGTTTCTGTATATTCGGATAATCCTGAATTCGACGAAACCTTTATACAAAACTACACCGCCATTAACATTCGCCCAGAGCTTTTGCGGGTAAATGGCGTTGGGCAGGTGAATATTTTTGGGGTGAAAGATTACACCCTAAGAATCTGGATTGACCCCGACCGTATGGCCAATTATGGTGTAACGGTGGATGACGTAAGGGCAGCAATTGCTGAACAGAGCCGTGAAGCCTCGGCGGGAACGCTTGGTCAAAATGCAGGACATTCCTTTGAATATGTGATCAAATATAAAGGCCGATACAATAAGGTAAGTCAGTTTGAGAACATCATTCTTCGTCGCCTCGACAATGGGAAGTTGCTGAAATTGAATGACGTTGCCAAAATTGAACTCGACGCTTTTTCCTATTCAGGACAGGCCCGAACCGACGGGAAAGCCTCGGTAACTTTTGGGGTTTTCCAGACGCCAGGCTCCAATGCACATGATATTGCCGAAAAGGTGTACACCAAATTTGATGACCTGCGGAAAACCATGCCCGAGGGGCTGCATTTTGCCTACAATCTGAACTCGGACAAATTCCTGATGGCGTCGGTAGACAAGGTACAACATACCATCATCGAGGCTTTTATCCTTGTATTCTTTGTGGTGTTTATCTTCCTTCAGGACTTTAAATCGACACTGATTCCCGCAATTGCTGTTCCTGTGGCCATTATTGGAACCTTCTTTTTTATGGAGATGGTGGGTTTCTCCATCAACTTGCTGACCCTTTTTGCACTGATTCTCGCCATTGGGATTGTCGTCGATGATGCCATTGTGGTCGTTGAGGCGGTGCATTCCAAATTGGAACGGGGGGCAAAAAATGCCAAGGAAGCGACCGTCGAGGCCATGAATGAAATTGGAGTGCCGATCATCTCCATTACCCTGGTGATGGCGGCGGTTTTTGTTCCGGTAACTTTTGCAACGGGCCCTGTGGGGGTTTTCTATAAGCAGTTTGCCATTACACTGATTATCGCTATCCTGATTTCAGCAGTGAATGCCCTGACCTTATCACCCGCTTTGTGTGCGTTGTTTTTAAAGCCTTCTCATGGTGACGGTGCCGAGAAAAAAGGCTTTATGAATCGTTTCTATGATGCCTTCAATGTGGCGTTTAACCTGATGGTGGCGCGTTATATAAAAAGCGTCGGACGCCTTTTGCGCCATCGTTGGATTGCTGGCGGACTGGTTTTAGTGGCAATTGGGGTCATTTTCCTGATCAATAAAAATATGCCTACGGGCTTTGTGCCTGATGAGGATCAGGGAACTATTTTTGTCAATGTTGAACTGCCCGAAGGGGCATCACTTGACCGAACCGTGGCGGCGGCAACGCAGCTGGAAGATATCGTGAATAAAGAAGAAGGGGTACAGCATTTCACCTGTATAAAAGGGCGAAGTTTCTTTGCTGGGCAGGGAAGCTCCTATGCTATGGGCTTTATCCGGTTGAAAGACTGGAGCGAGCGCGAACGCCCTGATTTGAGCTCAAAAGCCATACTGGGCAAACTATTTGGGAAGGTGCAAGGCATTGCCGACGCACGAATTATCTTCTTTTTACCGGGAAGTGTGCCAGGTTTTGGGGCATCGAATGGGGTGGAAGCACAGATTGTTGATACCCGAACGGGGGCGTTGAAATCGCTGGGGAATACCGCGCAGGAGTTCTCAGGTGAACTGATGAAACGCTCGGAATTTGCTTTTGTCAACAGTTCTTTCAATACCAATTTTCCGCAGTATGACATGCATATTGATGTGCCGAAAATTAAGGAAGCCAACCTGACGGTCAGTAAAATTATGGCAGCCATGCAAGGTTATATTGGCGGACTGTATGCCGCAGATTTCAATAAATATGGAAAACAATATAAGGTGTTTATTCAGGCCAAACCCGAAGACCGAGCGGATGTCAGCAGCCTCAACAACATGTTTGTTCGCAATGCGGATGGGAAAATGGCGCCTTTGTCGGAGTTTGTAACCCTCACCCGCACCACTGGCGCACAGACCGTTTCGAGATTCAATATGATGAATGCGGTAACCTTGCGTGGAACCACCGTAGATGGGGTGTCCACAGGCCAGGCGATCAAGGCATTGCAGGAAACAGCAGCGCACTATTTGCCGGCAGGTTATGCCATTAAATATTCAGGATTGACCCGCGAGGAAATTCTGGCTGGTGGGCAGATGAGTTTTATTTTCTTGCTGTCGGTCTTGTTTGTATTTCTCTTTCTGGCCATTCAGTATGAAAGTTATATCCTGCCTTTTGCGGTGATCTTCTCTTTGCCGCTTGGGGTTGCTGGGGCGTATTTTGTAAGCTGGAGCCGAGGACTCGAAAACAATATTTACTTTCAGGTGGCCCTGATTATGTTACTGGGCTTGCTGGCAAAAAATGCCATTCTGATTATTGAGTTTGCCCTGCAGTGCCGTAAGCGGGGAATGTCGCTGCCCGAGGCGGCTATTGAAGGAGCCAAAACTCGTATCCGTCCGGTAATGATGACCTCCTTTGCTTTCATTTTAGGGCTGCTGCCTTTGGTGCTTGCTTCTGGTGTTGCGGCTGCAGGTAACCGGTCAATTGGAACAGGCGCCGCTGGAGGAATGCTGATTGGTACGGTGCTGGGCTTGTTTATCATTCCGGTGTTGTTTGTAATTTTTCAGTGGTTGCATGAAAAAATCACAGGGCAAAATTACGATCAAAAGGCGAGTTCTAACGCAGCGAGAAAAAGAATTTAATCATGGAAAAAATTATAAAAAATGGCATCCTGATGCTTTTGGTGCCGATCATTTGTTCCTGTTTGGCGCAAAAAAAATATACCGCTCCCGAACTTCAGCAGGTTCAAACCTCTGCATATCGCCTGGCGTCCCCTTCGGAGGACAGCACAAATATGGCGGATGTTTCCTGGCGGAAATTCTTTCAGGATACGCTCCTGCAAAAGCATATTCAACTTGCCCTGGACAGTAACTTTGATGTCCGCATTGCCCTGCAAAATATTGCCCGGGCAGCAGCTTTTCAGAAACAGGGGAAAGCGGGCTATTTCCCCACGGCCAATATTACGCCGAGTGTTACCCGTGTTGGGACCTCCAAAGAAGTGCCTTTTGGTGGCATTTATGGAACCCGATATCAGGTAGAGGGGAAACTGTCCTGGGAGGCTGATATCTGGGGGAAACTCAACAGTCAGGACAAAGCTTTTCGTGCGGCCTATATGCAGTCGGTAGAGTTGCATCAGGCGGTGGTTACGCAGCTGGTGGCGCAGGTGGCGAGTACTTATTTTCAGCTGATGACTTTGGATGAGCAGTTGCGACTCACCAATGAAAATATTGAAAACCGAAGCAAGAGTGTGCGGGTGATTACGGCACTGAAAGAGGCCGGGTCCGTTGGGGTAACGGCAGTGGCTGTTTTGCAGTTGGAAGCGCAGCTTTTTGATGCCAAAGAAACCAAAAGCCAACTCGAAGGGCAAATCAAAATTCTGGAAAATGAATTTTGTACCCTGCTCGGTACGCCTGCTCACAGGGTGGCACGTGGCAATATTGATGCGCAACAATTTGAAACCCCTTTTGCGGTGGGCATTCCCGTGGATTTATTGCAACACCGTCCGGATCTCCGTGCTGCGGAGCAGCGGGTAATCAATGCTTTTGAGTTACAAAATGTCGCCAAAGCCAATATGTTGCCGAAGTTTACCATTACCGCAAGCGGTGGAACGCTGTCGGAACAGCTCGGAAACCTGATGCGTCCTGAAGCCCTTTTCTTCAACCTGATGGGAGGCGTTACCGCACCGATATTCAATGGCCGACAGTTGAAAACACAATATGAAGCGGCTTCGGCAGAAGAGAAAAAGGCGCTTTTGGATTATGAAAAATCGGTGATGAATGCTGGTAGAGAAGTGAACGATGCGCTGATCAATTTAAAGGTCAGTCAGGAACGCATCGACTTGAAGCATCAGTCTGTGGTTGCTTATCAGGATGCGGTTCGTAAGTCCAATTTGTTGTTGGAAAGTGGGATGATCAATTATCTGGAATTGTTGAATGCACAACGCAGTGAACTGGTGGCCGCTTTGTCGGAGGCAAGATTGAAAAATATTAAATATGGCGCCATGATTAACCTTTACCGTGCGGTAGGTGGTGGCGTTCGTTGATACTGATTGAGCTGATATCAGCAATATAAATAAAAGGGACTGGTGATTTATCATCAGTCCCTTTGTGCTTTAAAAAAAGAAATATTGGAATGGCATGGTTTATTATTTGAGAAAAGATTGGTTTATGATGTGCTGATAAACAAATGGTTAGCAGTGGGTTAAATTATGAATGAAAAAGCGTTTTTCAGAAAATAGGAACGATCCTTGAACTTGTAGGTATGAATTGCTGTCATTTTACTATTCATTTATTCCCCATTGAAGATGATGTTCAGAAAGTTATATATGTTGTTTTTCGGGCTGGTATTAGTTTCCTGCAGTAAAAATGAAGACCCTTGTTCCCTGACCACCCCTTTGGCCACACCAGCGACTGCTGTGTCGGCGGGACAGTTTAAAGCCAACTGGAATAAGGTGAGTGGCGCAAATGCGTATCACTTGCAGGTTGCTGTTACGGATGATTTCTCTGCTATGGCACAGGATATTGACTTGCTCGCAGGTCCTACGGAAGTCCTGAATTTAGAAGCAAACCAGACTTATTACTATCGGGTGAGTGCAAGTGTGAACAATGGTAATCCGACACCATTTTCCAATGTGGTAAGTGTGACCACCCGCCCTGACGCTCCTTTGGCGAAGGAAGCCACTGCTATTATGGCGAAAAGTTTTCAGGCGCATTGGCAGAAAGAAGCAGGGATAAGCGAGTACAAGTTATTCATCTCGACCAGTAATGATTTCAGTAAGCCATCGGCCTATCTCAAAAACTTTGCAGGCATTGTTGTGGAAGGGGACGCAGCGATGGTGTCGGGTTTACAACCGAATCAGGTTTATTATTATAGGGTTAAGGCCATTGGGCAGGCTGGGGAATCGGAATTCAGTGAAAATACCATTGCCGTACTCACAGAGCCCGGGCAGTAATTCCCCTTTTTGTTAAGGGAATAGGGTGAAATGACTTGCTTGCTGTGGATATTCTTACATAAAAAAGGGATGTAAATCGGTCGATAATGTGACTTAAATTGACATCCTTTTTTTATGGGGTTGACCTCGATAGTGAAGGCGGCAGCATCTGCGAATAGCACATGAATAATGCGAGATAAAAATAGGATTGGTTTTTTAATACGGTGACTTTGATCGCCTTTTTCCTCAGCAGTATCCCGATAGGAAATCGAGGATATTTTTTCAATCTGTGGTTTAAGGATGTGTACAATTTGTTAAAGAAAGGAAATGGCGGTCTGTGGTTTGCTCACTAAAACAGCCGTGTTAGAGGAGATTTCACGGCTCCTTATTATGCTTATTTCCCCACTAATTCAGCAAATAAAGGGGTTTTTATGGGTATATATTATTATCAGTGGTTCCCGAGATTTCTTTGGTGTGCAGATGTTAAGGCAACATGACGGTTACAAAAGTAGGGTCATAAAAAAATGAAAGTAATTCCGTAATGGAATGATGAATAAAGTCGATATTTTCATTTTGTCTGAAACTGGGTAGAAAAAGCAACAATGGATTTAATTTTAATTTAATGTAATATATCGGGATCGTAAATTATAGGCGTTGTTGATTGTTGCAATACATCTATTATATAGTTAGGCTTTTAACAGCGTAATTGCGCGTTATTCCTTTAAAAACCCAATTTTTTGTACGGAATAAATTGATCAAATTCAAATGTTAATCAATAGAATTAAATTACACTTTTCCTATATTTTATTTTTATAAATGGGATCGTTATCATTCACTTGACTATTTTTTTTGAAATTTTATAAATTATTACGTTTATTTGATATTATTTTTAGTGAAAACCTGAATTCAACCTTACATTAACCTATTGCCATGCGCTCCACCAATTCCCAACGGATAGCGATTTACTTTTTTGCCATTGCCCTGACAATGGCCATAATGGTAGGATGTGTCCTGGAATCTCCAGAGTTTATTTTCCCTAAACCAGAAGTAACACTTTCCTCTGATAAATCCACAGAAATTAATGTCAGCTGGGATCGGATCATTGGAGCGGGAGCTTATAATGTAAAGTATGAACGAAAGGTCATCTCCAACGGGGACTTTTCCAACGCCAATGGGCGGGCAGTAAATAATGGCGATGAAACGTTTATCAATATTGAAGATAAGGTAAACCTTGTACCTGAGCAGCTTTATGAAGTGATCGTCGAAGTAAAGTCCGAAGCGCGAGGCGAGGTAAAGCAGGTTTCTGAAATTGAAGAGGTGGTTATTGGTGAATTGAAAGCGCCTCAGGGGTTGATCACACCATTAAGCCCAGACAATTCCTCTTCTATCCGCTTTCATTGGCCACCGGCAGCTGGGGCGACCCACTACTTGGTGAAAGTTTATTGGGATGCCAGCCCAGATGATAACTCGGAGTTGCTTGAACTTGAAAAAGAGATTACGGTAAAAGACCTCGGAGCGGTCGACAGCCTGAATTTACTGGTAGATGAGCTGCGCTCAGATGCCAAATATAGGATAGGGATTTTCTCTATGTATGAATATCAGGAATATAACAATCAGGGAGAACCCTTGAAGGACCTGAGCTATATTTATTCCAAAGATTCTGCGACGACCTATAATCGTGAGTTTATTAAAACGAATGAGCTTTATCCACCTACTGGTATTCATATCGATCAGGTGGGCTTGGATCAAATGAGTGTGGTCTGGAACAATGACGCTTTGGTGAAGAACTACTTTTTGGAAGTATCATCAAGCCCTGATTTCATCAAGGATGGGGAACATTACTATACTGAATTGAAGGTGGGCAGTGATTCTGTGGTAACAGTTAATGGCCTGACCCCTTCGACCAAATCGTTGCCCAGAAAATATTATGCGCGGGTATATGTTCAGAATGATTACACGCAATCGGACCCTTCCAAAGTTGTCAGTGTAACCACCGGACAGTTTCATTCACCGCGTAACTTACAGTTTGTTAATAAGAAAAATGAGATTACTGTCAGCTGGGATGGTGTAGCGTATGCCTCGCATTACGATGTAGAGCTACTTTCGCTTGATGAAACCGTTTTTAAGCAGGCAAAAAATGTTGCGGATACATTCTATGTATTCCGTGCACTGAAAGCGGATCAGCAGTTCAGGTTCCGTGTTCAGGCAAAAAATAACAAGCTGAACAACGCTTCCAAAAGTGATTTCTCTGAATATGCTGCGGCCAATACCGAGCAGGTCCCTGCGCCAACAGATTTCACCGTATCAGGTGTTTACTTAACGAAGCTCAAAGTCGCATGGACACCCAAGGAGCATATCGACAAATACCGCATCTATTATTATAGAGAAGGGGATAGCGAGGAGTCGGTGAAAACCAAAGAAGTGGCGGCCACGGAGTCTGAAACTTTTATTGAAGGACTGGAACCCGACGAAAAGTATCAGGTAAGAATTGTAAGTGTTTTTGAAGAGGTAGAGTCACGATCGACTTCTATTCTCGATAATCCTGTGGCGACGGAGGTTTTGAGGGCCCCTTATATGCCGGCTTCTGAAAACGGCTACGATACCGCCCAGCTGGATTGGATGCACAGGTATGACAATATTGCCCCTGTTGGATTTGAGGTATTGTTTGATGAAACCCTGCGCTTTGACGCTGGGGAGTTCCGCTACGGTTATTCAGAAATCACCAATTTTACGACACCAAATGATTTGATCCCGAATGGGGAAGGTTATAAATTCAAAGTCCGCGCAGTTTTTGAAGAAGGAAAACTGTTTTACTCTGATTATTCTGTGGCTTATACTTTTGCTACGGCGGATTTAGCGGTACCAGAGGATCTTGAAACTACTGAAGAAGCAATTGACGCACTGAAATTCAGCTGGTCACCGGTTGACTATCATGGTCAGGGAGCCGCAGGAGATTACTTGTTGCAATATGCAACTAAAAGCGACTGGTCTGATAGTGTGAATGTAACCCTTACGGGCGAAACCACTTTTCTGGCAGAAAATCTGCAGAAAGCCACGACCTATAAATATCGGGTGAAGGGATTGTTCAAGCATTTTTCTTCAGCATGGTCAGCGGTTGAGCAAGGGCAAACCCTCGGACTGAACTCGCCAACAATGGTGGGCATTGACCTGACTTTCAATTCGATGCAACCAAGCTGGCAGGTGGTAACAGATGCTACGGGCTATCGCCTGGCGATCTATGAGCGTGAGGATTATTCCGACGAGCCTGTTGTGCTTGAATTGTCCGTCAACTCCTACATGCTTCAGAACCTGCAACCGGCGACTTATCGCTATTTCAGACTGTATTCCCGTTTTGGAAATGAATATTCTGATACGCCTGAGGAGTTTTCTGCACAAACTCTTTTCTACAGCCAGCCATCACCGCCAATGGTGGTGCAGAGCAACTATACCAACATTATGCTTCAGTGGCATGAGGTTGTTGCGGGAGGTTTTAAGGCGGATAAGTACACGTTGTACTGGTCAGCAACCAATGATATTAGCCAGGCCATCGCTATTCCTGTGATTGGAACGAGTCAGACGGTAAGCGCTTTACAGCCGGCCAACACCTATTATTTTTGGTTGCAGGCACATTATCAGCAGCATCAGTCACCTATTTCTGAGGTGCAACCCGTGAGCACGAGAACACTTGAAGTACCACAGTTTACCACGACAGGATCTACAAATCCTGATGAGATTTCTTTGGCTTGGACAGCGGTGCCTTATTCCAATGTTTATGAAGCGGAATATTCTACAGATGCCGATTTCAATACCGATGTTAATGTATTGAACCTGAACTCGACGGCTTACACGTTGGGCGGTTTGCAAAAAAATACCGCCTATTATTTCAGAATTCGAGGAGTTTTTGAGGGCAACAGATCAGCCTTCTCAACCATAACGATGCAGGAAACCATCGACTTGGCAACGCCAGAAAACTTGCGTGAAAAGTCGGTAGATTTTTACAGTATGGCCATAGAATGGGATGCTGTAAGTCCGGTAACTTCCTATACCCTGTTTGTGTCGAGCACAGCAAATAACGCCTCCGCACAGCAAATCGCTATTCCTGCCAATACAACGACCTATAACATCGCCGATCTTAGTCCGGGCACCAATCGCTATTTCAGTGTGCGTGCCAACTATAAAGGGGAGCAGTCTGGAAAAAGTACAGAAATCCGGGTATCGACCTTAATTTTGGTAGAGCCTAAAGGTCTTGCCCTGGCGGATGCGACTTACAATACCATGCAAGCGAGTTGGGAAGCGGTAGAGCTGGCCACCGAATATGAACTGGAATGGTCGACGGAGGCCTCTTTTGTCAGCCCACAACGCATGACTTTAGGCGCATCATCTTTGGCGCATACCATTACTGGCCTGGCGCCTGATCAGCTTTATCATGTAAGGTTCAGGGCCAAGGTGGGGGATCATTACTCGCAGTATTCTTCTGTGGAGCAGCTGAAAACCCCTGCGCTTGAAGTGCCGGCAGTGAATGAGGCTACCGCTGTTACTGCCGCAGGATTCAGGACGAACTGGTCGGCGACGGTGATGGGCTATGAAACAGAATATGAAATCTGGATGGGGACCACCTCAAGCGTAGGCAGTGAGCCGACCTTTAAAGTAGGTACTGCCAACAGCTATGATTTCGCCGAACTGTCGAAAAATAAAGCCTATTTCTACCGTGTGCGAGGCTGGTACAACAGTCATTATTCTGAATGGTCTGAGCCGCAGGCTGTGAATACCCTTGCGCTTGTGGCACCAACAAATTTGGCCATTAGCAATATAACTTTCAACAGCATGGATTTAAGTTGGGATGCGGAAGCCAATGCCAACGGCTATCAGTTGGCCTGGGCAGATGAGGCGACCTTCAGCAACCCAAAAACGACCAACGTTACCGGTACAAGCTTTAAACTCACTGGACTGAAAGCCGGAACCCATTGGTATTTCAAGCTTTACAGTTTATATGATACTGAAAAGTCAGATTCCTTTGCGTCGGCTGATGCCAGCACCCTTGACCTGGCCAAGCCGGTGATGAAAACATCCACAGATGTTGTCTTCAGCGGATTTACCGCCCATTGGGAACTGGTAGAAAATGCCACCAGCTATACGCTGCAATACAGTGAATTTGCTGATTTCAGTACGGCAAGCGAACGCGCGATCCAGGATGGTGATGTCGGTTCGTTGGCATTAACAGACCTTCAGCCAGCGAAAACCTATTATGTACGGGTACGTGCCTGGATTACGGATCATTTCAGTGCTTTTTCTGATGCTGAAAACACCACCACTGAAGCGATTCCTGCACCGGATGGGCTGATGATCTCATCCATTACCCAGGATCAGTTTACCATCTCGTGGTTGGAAGATGATTTTGATGAATATGAAATTAATATCTCTGGAGGAACCAGCCGGGTAGAGCGCGCAGGAAGCAGCACCACTTATTTGGTGAGTAACCTTGAGAGAAATACAGTATATCAAGTATCCGTTTCGGGGGTATATAATGGCAGTTACAAGGTGGAATCAACCGAGAAAACGGTAACCACTAAAGATCTATTGGCCCCAACGAATTTGGCTGTGGACGACGTGAGTTTTAACGCGATCGACCTCAGCTGGAACATTGCTGATGACGCACAGAAATATGAACTTCAGTATGCTGTTGATGCCGCCTTTAGCTCGGATCCTAAAACCGTGATCGTCTCGGGAAGTGCGTTCAAACTTGACAATCTGTTGCCGGGTACGAAATATTATTTTAGACTCCGTTCGGTATATAATACCCAGCTGTCAGATTATTCAGCGGCCATTACAGCGACCTCACTTGCTTTGGAGAAACCGGTATTGACCAATATCGACGAAATCGATTTCAAATCAGCGCAAGCGAACTGGAATGCGGTGAGTAATGCAAGCCGCTATACAATTGAATATGCGACAGACGCCTCTTTCTCAGCCGCAACGCAGATAGAAGTGACGGATGGTTCACTCGAGCATGTGAAATTGGAAGGTCTGATGCCAAACACGCCTTACCACGTAAGAATGCGTGCCTGGATTTCAGATCACTTCAGTGCATATTCTGAGCCGTTGAACTTCACGACCTCAGGAATGACTGCACCTTCGATGGTGTCGATCAGTACGGTGGAACAGGATGGTTTCACGGTAAGCTGGATGGGGGATGATTTCGAAAGCTATGAACTACACCTTTCCGGTGGAAGCACAGCGGTGGTCAATGTGGGCAATAACTTCAGTTATACCTTTACCGATCTGCAAAAAGCAACAGACTATTCTGTACAGGTTTATGGATTGTATGGCCCAGTGTATAAGGCCGAAAGTGTGGTGAAAAGCACAACCACCGAAGACCTTTTAGCGCCTGAAGATTTCAGTATTTCTTCGGTGAACTTCAATGAAATTCATTTGCAGTGGACTGCTGCAGCCGATGCCCAGTCTTATGAACTGGCCTACGCTACCGATGCGGCTTTCAGTGATCAGGTATTGGTGACAGCGATCAGTGGCACCGATTACAGCCTGACGAGCCTATTGCCAGGAACAACATATCACTTCAAAATCCGAAGTGTTTACAATAAAGTAAAATCAAGCTATTCATCGCCGATCAGCGGCGGAACGGATAACCTTTCGACGCCGGTGGTTACACAACTTTCCGGTCAGACTTTCAATGCGTTTACCGCAGAATGGAATACCGTTGACAAGGCAACAAGCTATACAATTGAGTATGCTACTGATAATGCATTTACAAATGCAGGTCAGCTGACCGTCACAGCGCCAGCCACTTCGGTTGCCATTCCTGGACTTGTGCCGAACACCACTTATTATGTGCGCATGAAAGCGTGGGTGGATGGTTTCGCCACCGCCTATTCCAATGTGCTGAACACCACGACGGAGCAAATCGCTGCTCCCGTAATTGCGGCTACAGTTACGGCTTTGCCTGATGCTTTGTCGTTCAGCTGGACTGGTGACCATTTCGAAAGTTATGAGGTCCATATGACAGGCCCCGGCATGGATGAAACCATTAATGTAGGGAGTGTAAACAGCTGGAGTTATGGCAGCTTAACGCATCATTCAAGCTATACTTTCACCGTGAGTGGGGTTTATGCCACCAGCTACAAAGTAAGTTCAGCGGCTAAAACCGCAACTACCCAAAAGCTGAATACACCTTCAGGCTTTACGGCGGGTACAGCAGACTTCAATAAAATTACGCTGAACTGGGCTGAAGTTACAAATGCAGGTGCTTATGAAATTGAATATGCGGATAACAGCGGTTACACCTCATCGACTTTAATTTCAGTGAATGGTACTTCGCATACATTGAACAACCTGAAGCCGGGCACTTCCTATTATTTCAGAATAAGATCAGCCTACAATGCGCAGCGTTCTGATTTTTCAGCTGATTTGACCGCCTCGACCCTCGCACTGGAAAAACCAGTACTGACCACCATAGATAATATCGGGTTTAAATCGGCCAAAGCTCACTGGAATGAAATCAGCAATGCGAGCCGCTATACCGTTGAGTTTGCGACAGATGCCTCTTTCACTGCCGCAACGCAGGTGGAAGTTGCTGACGGAACAATCACCTCGACGGACCTGACAGACCTGATGCCAAATACACTGTATCATGTAAGAATGCGTGCCTGGATTTCAGATCACTTCAGTGATTACGCAGACGTGAAAACATTCACAACCACCAATATGGATGCCCCAACGGCACTTGTATTCAGTAATGTAACGCAGGATGCCTTTGACGTTTCATGGACGGCAAATGATTTCGACAGCTATGAAATTCACCTTTCTGGCGGAAAAGATCAGGTGATCAACACCGGTGGAAGCAAAAGTTACCGCATCAGTAATCTGGAGCTGGCAACGGCTTACACCGTGAAAGTGGTCGGTTTGTATGGTGCGACCTACACCGTGGATGGACCTACTGATGACGTCACCACCAAAGGACTGCTGGCGCCTACAGGATTTAGCGTGGCATCGAAGGACTTCAACAATATTAATTTGACGTGGACTGCCGCAACGGATGCCCAGCAATATGAAATTGCTTATAGCGTGAATGCGGATATGAGTGATGCCGTGGTCATTGCCGACCTGACAGGCACGAGTCATTCGCTTGGGAATTTACTGCCAGGCACCATGTATTACTTTACCATCCGATCGGTTTACAATAATGTGAAATCGGACTTTTCTGCGAAAATCAGTGGCGCAACAGATGCGATGAGTACACCTACCATTACGGCACTGAAAGATCAAACTTTCAATCAGTTTGCAGTGGAATGGAACAAGGTGGACCTTGCGACTTCCTACACGGTAGAATATGCGACGGACAATGGTTTTGCTTCAGCAGGGCAGGTGGTTGTGCCGGATGGTAACCTGACCACGGTCGTGATTCCAAACCTGTTGCCGAACACCACATATTATGTGCGCATGAAAGCGTGGGTGAATGAATATTCGACGGCTTATTCAGCCACAAGCGACATCACCACCAGCAGCATCGCCAAGCCGGCGATCAGCTCGCCAGTGGGGAGTACTCCTGATGCGCTGATGATCAGCTGGACTGGCACCGACTTCGAAAGTTATGAAGTAAAGGTTGTGGGTGGAAGTACCAACAAAACAATGAATGTGGGGAATGTCAACACCTACACGGTGGGCAGCCTTGCCAACAATACGGCTTATACCATTACGGTTACGGGTATTTACGGATCAACATACCGTGTGAGCAGTACTGCGGAGGCAGCAACAACGAAGACATTGAGTGCGCCGGCAGATTTTGCTGTGGGTACCACCACTTTCTATACAATTCCATTGACCTGGACGGCGAACGCGTTGGCGGGAAGTTATGAAATTGAGTATTCGGAATCCGCTGCTTTCAGCCCATCGACGGTAATTGCGGTGAGTGGTAGCAGCCACAGTCTGGAGAATCTTAATCCGGGAACGACTTATCATTTCAGAATCCGATCGGTTTACAATGCGGAGAAATCTGATTTCTCGGCACCAGCGATCACTGCGACGACCGAAACTTTGGAAAAACCGGAGATTGGTTCGGTAACGGTAAATAGCTACAATGATATGACTGTGGCCTGGCCAGCGGTAAGCGGTGCTACAAGCTACCGTGTGGAGTATTCAGAGCAATCTAACTTTACGCCAACGGAGCAACTGACCGTAGGTTCAACATCTGCGAACCTGACCGGACTGAAGCCTGGAACACTTTATTACATCAGGTTAAAGGCTTATATTTCAGATCATTTTTCTGACTATTCTGATCAGGTGATCGCCACTACTTCGGCCATGCCAATTCCGTCACTCAGTGCTGCGACGAACATTACTGTGGATGGTTTTACGGCCAACTGGCAAGCCATTGATTACGGACCAACCGACGGCTATATCCTTGTGGTTAACAAAGACGGTGAGGCTACGCAGGAGATCAATGTGGGCAATGTAACCGCTTATCCAATAACAGGATTGGAGCAGTCTTCGACTTATTATTACACCGTGAAGGGCGTACACAATGGACATGCCTCAGCAGAGCGATTGCCAAAAGTAGATGTGATGACTTCGGCGGTACTTGCCCCTGCGGTATCGAGCCCTGCGGAAACGACTTACACTTCAGTAAAAATCGAGTGGACGAAAAATACAGGAAATTCAGGGGAAGAAACCGGATTCCTGGTAAAATATGGTTTGGCTTCGGACTTGTCGGATGCGTCGGTAGTGAATCTCGACGGTAACATCCTGACCTATTCGGTAGAGGGGCTGAAGCAAAACGAAACGTATTACTTTGCCGTGGCCTCGATCATTGGCGGTCAGATATCAGAATATTCGACGACCATTTCAGGAACAACAAAAGAAGTACCTGTTCCAACAGGGTTGAGCCTCGGATCGGAGATACTCACGGAGTTTGAGGTGCAGTGGGATCACCTGGCGGAAGCAACAGAGGGTTATATTTTGCTGATTGCGGAACAGTCAAATTTCAGCAACAGCACTCGCTATAATCCAGTTGTGGGCGCAACGAGTCAGACGGTAACAGGCTTGTCGAACAATACCCTTTACTATGTAAAACTCAGAGCAAAAGCGGATGGTGCCTTGTCGAAATTCACGGCAAGCGAAAGCACCACTACGCAAGCGCTTGGAACGGTGGCAGCACCAACAGTCAGTACGCCAGATTATACTTCGGCAACGGTAAGTTGGTCAGCAGCCATGAACGCCAATAGCTATGCAGTACAGTTTTCAGAGGACAATAGCTTTGCAAGTTATCAGCAGTTGCCTGTGGGGAATGTTACTTCAGCAAACCTGACGGGCCTAAAATCTGCCACACAATATTGGGTGCGCATTATGGCTGTTCACCTGACGGAAGAAACGGTTTCAGCTTCCAATAACTTTACCACCGCTACTTTGGGAGTCCCTGATTTGAGTTTTGGGACGGTAACGGAAAGTAGCATAGCGGTATCATGGGCAACGGTTACGGATGCCACAGGTTATCAGCTCGAATGGGCCAAGGATATCAACTTTACCACCGACAAGCAGACGGTAACTTTAAGTGAAAACAGTAGGGTAGTCAGTGGTCTTGAGGATCACACGACCTATTATTTCAGGGCAAGAGCACTGAAGGATGGCGATGTTGTGTCTGCCTACGGTACACCAAAATCTCAGCAAACAAATCAGCTTCCTGCGCCAACGGGCTTAGCGATGAGTGCAGACAATGATAACGCAGGTGACCGTCAGGTTTCTTTCGGCTGGAATGCAGTTCCTGGGGCGACAAGTTATATGCTGAGAAGGTATGACCAGACAGGAACGACCCTGATAGAGGAAGTGACCACTTCAGTGAATAACCATACTTTTAATGCCCTGCCTGCGGCTTCGACTTATCAGTTTTCGGTGGTGGCTGTTGGCACTAACGAAAGTCAGCCATCGGCAATGATTCTCTATACTACCGCTACGATCTAAATGATTTAAAATATTCAATGCATAGCTATATAAAACCATATTTTTTAACATTCCTGCTTTCAATAGGCTACCTGTCGATGCCGTCAGTGGTTGCCCAGGAAAGCAGTCAGGAAATCCTGCGCTTTAATGTGGAGCAGGACATCCTGACCATGCCTGTGGATATTTCGGCAAGGTCGCTGATTGTCTCCGCTACCGGGAAGTTCGAGGAGACCAAGGAGCTTGCAGTACAGGCCAATGTATTGTCTGCCGCAAAGCTGATCGATTACGGGGTTTTGACGGTGGAAGAAGGCTTGGGGATGATTCCGGGCCTATTGGTAAGGCCGAAATTGAACGGCACTTACGATGTGGTGATGATGGGCAAGCAGGGCTTGAACGGCCCTCAGACGGTAGGCGATCTTGGTGGGCAAGGGTATCTGCTGTTGAAAGATGGAATGCCATTGATGGACCGGATGTACAACCGACCACGATGGGAAGAAGTGCCCGTCAACCTGTCGCAAATTGAACGTATTGAGGTGGTTTTTAACCCGGCAACCATTACCTATGGTGAAGGTGCCGTGCTGGGGATTATCCAGATTATATCCAAAAAACATAACAGCAGTAAATTACACTTCGACGGCAGCGTTCAGGCGGGAAGTTCCAGCTCAGTGAACACCCGTGTGAATGCCTCTTGGGGGGTGAAAGATCGGATTTATTTTAAGTCAGGTTATAGCCATACTTATACCGAGCGGTTCAATGATTCTTCCTATATCAAATCGCAGGGGACCTACCGCCCGAATAATGAGCTGCTTTTCTATGAACCGAACGCTTATTACACCAACCCCTATCCGTTCATCGCAAAAAACCACCATGTTCTGGATTTAGGGTCCAACATTGTGATTTCTGAAAACCGTGATATATCCATTGATTATGCCTATGTGCGTTCACAGTATCAGGATATTTATCAGGCGCCATCAAATGTCGCCCTGTCGTATAACGACACCAAAATGCATTATTTTAACCTGAATGGACTTTGGGATAAATTCCGCTATCAGCTTTCCTATCAGTCGGGTGAGCGAAGTGTGGGAGGCCGCATTGGTGGGGTTCAGCAGGTTGGTTATTTGAATGGCCGTGGAGAGTATCTGACAAAGTTGATGAAGGGAGACCTGATTTTGGGTGTACACCTTCAGCAGGAAAATATTGATATCAGTACCAATAATGAATTTATCAGGTACCTCAATTTGCCACACAATGCCTATCTGAAGTGGTACGAAAACAGAAACCCGTATACGGAAGGAAATAAAACCGTCGTGGGCCTCTATGCTAAAAACAGTCATGAGTTTGAGCGATGGGCTTTTAATTATGGCGTAAGGATGGATTATGCTGCTGATTTAAGCAACCACCTGATGCCCACTGCCGAGTTACAAACCAAGTACAAATTGACGGAATCGGCGAACCTGTGGATGAATTTAGCCAACAGTTATCGCCTGAGTCCTTATGGGATGAATCAGTACCATACGGCCTCGTTGAGCCCGATTTATGATCCTTCGAATAAGGGAACCGGTGAAATGGATACGATCACCTATGTCAGCAATCCCGACTTGGCGCCACAAACAAGTCAGAGCCTGAAAATTGGTTATCGAAATACTTTTATGCAGGTCATTTCATTCTCCCTGACTTACGGATTGAGCAATGCCAACAATGAGTGGCGCGCTCAAGAAATTAATCATCCGGAGGATGAAAATGAGGTGGGTCAATTGATTGCACAACCTGAAAAAGGGGAGCAGTATATTATTCAATATCAGAACTTTGGGGGGCAGATTCGAAATCAGTCCTTAACGGTAGAAATTGACTATCTGCCCAATAACCGATTTAATGCACATGTATGGGCGACCTACCAAAAGGGGAACACAGCAGGTGTACAAACTTATGGCATGCCCTCGTGTATGGGAGGGGTTAATGGTAGTTTCAGATTTCTTTACAACAGGATGTTTGTGCAGAGCAGTCTGAATTTTCAGACCGGTTATGATGTAAATCTGATCAGCAGCCGTGAGGCCTATTTTGCCGGGGCACAACATTTTGAAATTCCTTTCAGCTACCAATGGCAAATGGGTCTGAATTATCAGCTCGCTAAATTTGCCACCGTTTTTGTCAATGTGAAAAATTTGTTGCCGAACCAGCACGGTTTTTACCCTATGGCAGACCGGACTGCAACTCAATATATGTTTGGGCTTAATTTGAAATTGTAATCTTGAAATTTAAATATATATATCGGATACTATCCTGCTACTTTTTGCTTTTTGGTCCCTTACAGGCTATGGCAGAAGGGAATGAAGCGGAGGCGGACTCTGTTCAGATAGAAAGTCTGGCACTGATCAAACAACTTTTGATGCAGAGTGAGCAAATGGCCAACGAGCAAAAATACGTGCTCTCGTATGCTTACAATGAGCAGGCGTTGGAGCTGGCTCAGCAAAATTTTCTTCATCGGCAGGAATATGAAATTTACCTGCTTCTGGCAGAAAACCACGGCAAAGAAGCGCACTATAATCAACAACTTGAGTATTATCTTTCTGCGCTGAAAATTGCGCAGGATATTTCTGATCCGGCACGTGAGGCGAAGGTCTATTGGTTGAAAGCAAAATATTATGAGGATCGGAATGTGATTCCCCTGGCGATTCAAAACCTGGAAATGGCTTTCAAGAGATATGATGAGGCCGATATGCCTGATTGGGGAATGGTGGCCCGGGAAAAATTTGTACAGCTGAATGGGCCTTTCAACCCGATAAAAAATCAGGAGGTTTATCGTCAGCTCAAGGAATATTATCATCAGGAATCAGATCAAAAGAAAGTAATTTCCACCAAGCTGAAAATCGCCAATATTGATTTCGACCTGGGAAATTATGAATTGGCGATCAAACAGTATGAGCAGCTGGTCAAGGATTACAAGGTCGTCGGAGAAACGGCCATGCAAGCTTCTGTACTCAACAATATGGGGGTTATTGAGAAGCGTCTTGAAAATATGCGGCAGGCGGATACTTACTTCATGCGTGTAATCGATCTGTTAAGCATCAACGACAATCAGCTGAACACGGAGGAAAGAATTCAATTCAGACTGAATGTGGGGGTGGCTTACACCAACCTGAAGTCATACAATAAAGGAAAAGAGTTTTATACAAGTGCACTGAATATTGCTGAAAAAAGCGGTAATCTGTATGAACAGGCCAATGCGTTAAACCACCTTGCGGCCAACTACTATGTGTCGGGATATACGGTGCAGGCCCTGCAAGAGGTAACCACGGCGTTAAATATTGCGACAGAATACGGTTACAAATCTTTGGAGCAAACGAGTTACCGAATTTTGGAGCTGATCCATCAAAAAGACGGTAAGTATAACGCCTCAAAGAAGGCCAAGGAAAATTATGATGCACTGATTGCCAAAGAAAAGGAGGAGGAATCTGCCCTTCTTGATGTAAGCCGATTGGTGCAAAATGAAGAACAGCTGAACAAAAAAATTGCTCAGCGGAACCGAAAAATGGAGAATGAACGCAGGCAGCAAACGATGCTTGCCATGCGCGAAAAGGAGTTGGATTTATTGCGGAATCAGTCAGATTTACAGAAAGCGGAGCTGAAAAATCAGGAGCTGGAAAGGCTTCGGGCGCAACAGGCGAAGGATATTGTGGAGAAGCAACTGGAGGCGATTAAGCAGGCAAGTGAACTCGACAAGGTGAAGCAGGAGCGGGAGATGCAGGCGATTGAACTGAAGAATCAGCAGATTGAGCAGGAAAAGCGACAGGAGCAAATCAGGCTGCTCGAATCTCAGGAGCAGGCCAAGCAGGCACAGCTTGAGGCGGCGCAAAGTCAGCGGAATATGTTCATTCTGGTGATTATATTTTTTGGTTTTGGAATTTTCGGACTGATCTATTCCTTTATGCGCAAGCGTAAGGATAACAAGATTTTGCAAATGCAGCAGCTGAAAATTGAAAAGGCCAATCAGGAAATTACCAGAGCGAAGGAAAACCTGGAGGAGAAAAATACGCAAGTTACGCAGTCGATAAAGTACGCCCAAACCATGCAGCAGGCCTTCTTGCCTACTGAGGGTTACCTTCGGGAAATGTTCGATGAACTGTTCTTGCTGTATAAACCACGTGATATTGTGTCGGGTGATTTTTACTGGGCGAAGGAAATCGACAATAAAAAGATTGTGGCTGTGGTGGATTGTACCGGGCATGGTGTTCCTGGGGCATTTTTATCGATGGTGGGCATGAATGGCCTGAACGACATCATCAATACCAACCGGGTTTTTGAGCCTAACAGGATTGTCGAAAACCTTCACGCCAATGTCGTGGAGCGTTTTAATCAGGAGGAAAGCAGGAACAAAGATGGTATGGACCTGACGGTCTGCTCTTTTGAACAACTTGCTGAAGACCAAATAAAATTCAGCTTTGTTGCCGCAAAGCAGGTGGTGTATTATCGCCATCAGGGGAAAATTCATGAGGTAATGGGAGAGCGGCAATCCATTGGGGGAATTTATGCCCACAAGGAGATTCAGTTTGGCCTCAGTGAGGTCACCTTAGAGAAAGGTGACATTGTGTACCTGCCGACCGATGGTTACATCGATCAGGCCAACCCCGAAAGAAGGAAATTTAACCGAAGGAGATTCAAGGCTCTTTTGGAAGAAATATGTGATCGTCCGATGGACGATCAATACCAAGAATTAGCTGTAGCATTGGCACAACATCAAGGAGGTGCTGATCAACGAGATGATATCACTGTATTAGCATTTAAAATTTAATTCCATGCGTTACGACCAAATTAAACAAAAGCAACGAACCATCTATTGGCAATCGGACCCTGCCAAGCTCGAGGCGTACGGGCCTTTCAATTCGGGTAATATTGGCATGGTAGGCAATTACCTGCGCGTAAAATTCATAGATGATGCAAAGCTATGGAAACGTGCATTTTCCATTTATATGGAACTGGTGCAAAACATTGCCAACTATTCCGCAGATCGCGATCCGGAAACGCAGGACGGTATCGGGATGTTTACCATCGATGAAACCGACGACCACCTGGACATTTGGGCCTGCAATCAAATTTATAATCAGGATATTGACCGGGTGATGCAAAAGGGCGAGGTGGTAGGGCACCTCGGAAAAGAAGATTTACGGAAAATGAAAAGAGATTTTCTTTTGAAGGCTGACGAACACCGGTTAAATTCCGGTAATATTGGGATAATACAGGTGGCCATAAAAGCCCAAGTACCCATTCAGTTTGAAGTCGAAGAAATCGACGATGACCGATCCCTATTATCAATATTTATACAACTTGAAAAATAACTACTATCATGGAAGATTATATAGTCGAAGGAAGCAGGGATAAGTTTTTCGTCCCTAATGTGAACCTATCAGGAAACACAAAAAAAGGAGCCATTCAGGGAGAGTCTTACCTTGAAGAGCCATATCAGTTTTATGAGGATATTTACAAATGGATCGCCAACTACTTTGAAGTAACCAAAGGCGAATTTACCCTGGACATTAAACTGACTTATTTCAATACCGCTTCATCTCGTGCGTTATTGGATTTGTTCATCAACTTAAAAGAAATGAGTGATAATGGTGCCGCCTTGACTGTCAATTGGTTTTATCCCGATCCCGATGATGAAGAAATGCTTATGGAAGCAGAAGATCTTATCGAAGAAAGTGAGCTGGAAATGAATTTGGTGGAATACGCTTTATAAGCTAAGAAAATGCTACAGCGATGAGTAAAAATACCTGAGGGCGGGTCATGGTGATATAATACCCGTCCGATTTTTACTCTAAACCAATAGCATTTATTTTTTTGACCCTTTTTATTTAACATAAGGTAAATTATATGCTTTGATGAAATGAGCTAAAATATGTCTACACAGTTGTATAACTTGTTAAATTTTAGTTCATTATGAAATCAACGAAACGAAT
>CANMKE010000046.1 GCA_947498325.1 uncultured Persicobacter sp. | reverse complement strand
TGGTCGAGCGCCGCTTCAACTAATTTGCTCACCTGTTAAAACTTCGGCGATAGATTTGGCACGAGACGGAGTCTCGCGATAGCTTATAATGATCGTTTATTTTGAACGATAAAATACAGATTCATTTGGTCGAGCGCCGCTTCAACTAATTTGCTCACCTGTTAAAACTTCGGCGATAGATTTGGCACGAGACGGAGTCTCGCAACAGGTTTGTATGATGGTATATTTTGCTCACCTAATAAACAACCCACTGACTTTCATCTGCTGTGCGGTCGAAAAAGGATTTCAACTCGGACTGATGTTCTTCCCAATAGCGGTCGGCAATGTCCACGAGCTGCTGAAGCCTTTGCGGGTCGGTTTCATCTATTTTAATTGCTTCGCCATCTTTGAGGTTCAGCTGATATTTCGGGTCTGCAAGATTGAAATTCACGCGCAGATAGTCCTTATTGTCATGGAAAAGCTGCTCCACATAATAGGCCGTAGATTGCATATTGGCTTCTGTCAATAAATCAGACATGTGGTTAATCCATTTTGCGGCTCCCCAGTCGCCTTTTCCAACTTGTTCTGCAGAAATATGTGCCGTGTTGGAAGTTCCTGTTCCTAAAGACAACAGCGCCAGTTCGTGAATCGATTTGCCGAGCCCTTTTTGTTGGCCTTCGGGGCCACCGTGAGCTGTTGAAGAAGGATCGATATTTTTGTTCATGGCAAAAGATACCGCCGCCATTGCAGGGTTGTTCATCGCCACGCCCCCATCAATATACCGATGGTCGTTCAGCCCGTAAACGGGAAAGAATGTTGGCCCTGCGGAAGTGGCACAACCTATTTTATAGAGGGGGAGATCAGCATCTCGCCTGAACCATGAATTAAAAATCCGTGGACGAAAATTATGGACACCCTGCTCGTTGGCCGCTGGGTTGAGATGAAATGCCGCCACCAAAATTTTTGCGCGACTCGTGCGATTGATCTCGCCCATGGTCGTTACTCCAGCTTTTTCAAATTCCGCCTGCAACTTCTGAGACAGTACCTTTTGGGTATAATCCGCGCCAAACAAATTCCAGAACCCGTCGCGAAGGTCATCGAAGATGGAGTCTTTAAAAATCTCACTTGCTTCTTTCAGGTAAAGGTCCCGAATCACCCGCATCGGGATACCTGCGCCTATTGCCAAGGCAATGATTCCTCCCGTGGAGGTCCCCATGACCAGGTCAAAATAATGATTCAGACTTTTTCCTGCCTGCTTGCCTTGCAGGTATTCTTCAAGATGCATCAGGATCGTGGCAGGAATCACCCCCCTTGTTCCTCCACCGTCTATGGTAAGTAGTTTATGTTTCAGCATTAAAAAAATAAGATGATGATATCAACCTATAAATTAATCAATATGATTAAATATATAAACTAATCACCACTATAAAACATCACGGTCACTTCTTCCCCAATACTCCTTCAAATTTCATTTCCAGTACCAACATACCATTGGCCAAGGTGCTTGTTCCAACCAGACGGTACAGCCGATGGTCAGTAAAGATAATCGCCAGGCTGTCTGTGGAGGTAACGACGAACCTGACATCAGCAAATTTCCGCCACTGGTCAGCGACATATTGTTTGTACTGGCCACTTTCTTTTGTGGTGTGATGCACGGGTGTTTTAATGTAAAATTGCGTATTCATAGGCTTATTTTTGGGCAGTAATAGCACCCACAACATTTGTGAGCTCTTTAATATACAGTTGCGTCAGTACGCTATTGGCTTTGGCTTTCTTCATTTTAATCTGGCTGAAACTCAGCCCAGATTCATCTATTTTTGCTCCTTCAGCATTAAAGCTCTGAAATTCATATTTCCCTGTGATGGTGCCTTTCAACTTGCTCAATACAAAATCCGTCAATTGTGCGGCTGACGCGAGACGTTTCCCTTCTATGGCCACCCGATGGGTTGAAAAATCTATTCGAAATTTGCGCAGGGCTTTTTCAGTGATTTCATTCAGGTTCATAGACAAAAGATTTTAAAGACCCACCTGCCGCTTCATCATGCGACAGGCTTCCGAATTGCTGCACTTGCTGTATTTCAACACCAAACTCCTGTTTTGGTTTTGGAATGCGGCATTCTTTATGAGAACCATCCTGTTCCGAAGTGCAGGTGTATTCATTCTCCTACCCTTTGAGGTATCATTAGTCGGTTCCCGTTGATTAATCTACATAATTATGTAGAAATAATAACCAATACTACAGATGAACTATTCGACAGATAACAGACAAAACTTACATAAATGCCCACTGAGGGTTACCTGCTCCAAGGGGTATTAAGCTCGCTCAGGAATCCCCTCCACTGCTCCAAAAGATTGACTATTATTACTGAGAAGCACCCTAATCGCCTTACACCCCTTTGGTGGAATATCGGCGATCTACCAATCTCAAATGATCTTTTCAAGGGGCGCTGAAAAGCTTTCCGCAGGATAAGAAACATACACCTCACCGCTATTTTTCACACAAAAAAAGGGAAACCAATGGCCTCCCTCAGTTTATCGCTGATCGAAAATATAGATTGGTGCCTGCTGCAATGTATCAGCCACCCTGTTTGATAAGGCCCAAAATTCTTCAGCAGCCTCCATCGGTATGGTATCAGTCATCAATCGCAAAAAGCAACGGACTGTTGTGCCCTTACAGCCTTTGCTGACCATCAGGTGTTTGCCAACTCAGGCGCTTCGATGACCTCATAGCCACCAGCGGCCACTGCTTTATAATATACACCATTATAGTGATATATGGTCCGCCTGTTGGCAACCAGCACCGCCTTAGCAGGCAGGCTCACCAATCTCAGCCCGCAGGCAGGCTGCACCACCTGATAAGCCCCATTGATCCTTCGATAATAAACGCCCTTAGCATAGTGGTAATTGATATTCCGATGGGTAATGACCACCGCTTTTGCGGGTAATCGACGAACCCTTTTTCCGGGCTTGATCACCACCACTTTCTTTGCGGATACCCGTCGGAATCTTCGCTGTGCCTGGGCATCACTTTTCCCCAGCATGGTCATGAGGACTAACAATAAACTTAATATGGCAACTTTGGTCAAAATCTTTCTCATCGTCAATTATTTTAGTGTTATGTATTCCTTCGATGCACAGCTGATAAAAAGGTTTAATGAGGAGTAAAAAAAAAAAGAGGGCCGAAGCCCCCTTTTTTTATCATCCATTTATTTTTTCAATATCTTTTGCTGTTCATCCCCTGTTCTGACAATGTAAATTCCAGCAGGCCAGTCTTCGGTATGAATCACTGATTCCCCGTCATGAACCGACTGATGAACCAGCTGCCCGACACTGTTGAAAATCTGCAACATGGTCTGCTGCGGATAAACCACTTTCAGCTGCCCACTCACTGGGTTAGGATAACAGCTCAGGGAAGCCGCAGGCACTTCGTTGGCAAACTGACGCGCATTTCCGAAAGCCGACCAGGCGATATCGTCCAGTTGCGGATCAGAGTTGCTGTTGCCCACAAACTTCAGCGTACAATTGCCCGACTGATTGATGCCATCTATTTCAAATAAGGTGGCAGGACTGTTCGCCGCAAGGAAGAACTGCTCCACCAAAACCCCATTCACGTAAACGTCTACACCCGTAGGCTGCGCTGTTCCCGTAGGAGCGAGCAAGAAGGACAAACTGCCCAGTCCGTCGGTGAAGGCAGTTTCAAGATAACCACCCGTGCTGTTGCCCAGCTTCAAGGTATTTTCATGGATTGTCTTGGTGCGCTTTACCTGATGGTAAGTCCATGCCTGTGCATGGTTGCCCGTAAACACCCCATCCGACCATTGATTGGCAACAGGCATCAGGTCGAAGGTTTCCATAAAGTCCATACTAACGGCCTGATAGTTTGCCGTAACAGCCACTGCTGAAGCGGGCATAATCAGGCTTGTGGTTGATTGACTGGTATCTGCAAGTTGCGCCACGTCCCCACTCCAATGCGTAAACACCATCCCATCGGCTGGCTGATCTGCAGAAATGCCAATCGTTTCGCCTTCAGCAAAAAATCCACTTCCTGATCCGTTGGTAACCGTTAATGGATAGCTCACCTCCAAGGGTGTCGGCAACCACTCGATATCATCAATTTGAAGGTCGGCATTGTTGAAACCTGAAAACCTCAATTCATAATCTCCAGTAATCTCCAGGTCCTCAATCGTAATGGTGCTGATGCCACTGTTGGCAGCAATATCCTGACGGTAAATTTCCGCTCCGTCAACCTCAACAATTACCCCTGTCGGGTTGGCTGTTCCTGTCGGCATGACTTTAAACACCAGTCGGGTCAGGCCGCCAGAAAGCTGTGCATAAACCGCACCGCCGGCACTGTTATCCACTTTTACCGAATTACCATTGATCGAGGAAGTTCTTTTCACCTGCAAGTAATTCCATACCACGCCTTCATTACCTGTAAATTGCCCATCAGTCCACTGATTGGTCGTAGGCATCAAATCAAAGGTCTCGATGATAGCGCCATTTCCTGCCTGAACGATGGTCAGGAATCGGGTTTTACAACCGATCAGCTCCACCGTACCAGTGCGGGCACTGCCATGATTTGTCGCTACGCTGATATTCAATTGAGTACCTTGCAGGTCGGCAGTGATGAATTCCGAAACTTCGCCCAGGCTTACTGCCTCATCAGATGAAATACTGATGGTTTCAGCACCACCAACAGCGGCATAATTTACGGAACTCGATGGGAAACGAACATCGCAAGGTGGAGCAAGCAATGCCGAAGGCAACTGACGGCGCCAAGGGCCGGTAGTAGCCAATGCCACCATATAATAAGGTGTGCCGTTTTCGATATGAATTTTAGCCTGCAGCCCTGTTGGGTTTTCCAACGATCGGTTATTGGCAGGCGCCACCGACCAGTCATACCAATCCACCCGGTCGCCATTGATTTGGCCGAGGAAAGTCCCCAGCCCTTTCTTATGTGTACCCACACCGCTGGTCAGGACAATAAAATCTTCGTGGGCCGCCAGTCCGCTGAAAGCGATTGGCTCATTGGGTTCAATCCATTTTTCAGGACGAAGGGCCAAGCTTGCCGCAATATCCATATCGGTGAAAATCCAAGAACCGGACTCATGCCAGTTATCAGCACGTGGGTCCCTGTTGATATAAACCCCATAGTGGCCGTCAAGCTCGGCGGCCATCACGGCCCAGGTATCGCCTTTGTGCGTAAAGAGGTAAACGTCTCCCGCATTTCGGCAATTGGCTTCCATGCTCGTCCAGGAGTAATTTCCGGAAGCATCGCGCACCCCTCGGTAAAGGCTTGCGCCGCTACCTGTTCCTGAGGTACGAGCAAAAAGGTAATTGGCATCGTTGGGATCTACCCAAATATCTCGAATATCAAGAAAGTCTACGGACGGGTCAGAAATTTTACGGAAGCTGCCCGTACCATTATAAACTGCCAGAATATCATCAGTAGTGTAGATTCCTCCCGGCACATCTCCTGAAGAGGCTGTTTTTCCCCTCGTTGAAATAAACACCCGCTCCACATGATGCGGATCGTAAACAATTGCCCGGAAATTTCGGCTTGGCAGGCCATTCACTTCCCCTGCGGAATTTGGGGCACCACCGCCAATCAGTTTCCAGTCGGTTTTCTGACCGATACTCTCTAAATTAATCTCCTTCGCAAAAAGCCCACCTACATTATGGCTTGGGGCACCATACCCTTTACGCATATCCGCTACCACCAAAGCGGGTGTGGTCGGGATTGTTGCCACTCCCATTGCATTGGTAATTCCCTGAGGCGTATGTTCACTCGTCCAGGAGTAACCATGGTCAAGACTCTGAATAATTCCGTGATCGGCACAGCCTTGAATCATATAGTTTTCATAGGCCGACACATCATAAGAATAAGGAGATGAAAACCCACGCTCACGTGACATGGCTAAACCTTCATGGTAATACACCACTTCACCATAAATTTCGCGCCAGCTACTGCAAGGGTAGCCCACATCGTTACGGTCGGTAATGAAAACGTTCATTCCTCCCATGGTCACGATTAAGTTATCCTTCCAGCTTGCTGGGGAATAATCGACAGAACGAACAATGAAATTCCTGCGTTCCCAGCTGACTTCAAAGTCAAAGCAGCGGCCGGATTTTGGCATGTCAAGCACATTGCTCCATTGGTAGCTGATAATGTTGGCATTTTCATCCAGGGAGATTTCCGCTTCCCACAAACCAATTCGGTTGGCGTTGTTGTTCCATACTGTCCCTACCGCAAGGCGGTGAGCAGTGGCCGTAGATCGTGGGTCAACCTTCGGGTCGTACCACTCTGCGGTGTCTGTCAGGCCATCCATAATTTTCAGCCAGCTGCCATCCAAACCTGTACTGGTGGTGCGCATGGCATATAATGCCCATCTTTTATCGAGGTAAGTTCCTCCGCCTGTGGTCTGGAAGCTGGCATAAATGACCTTCCCATCTGGAGAAACACTTACCCCGCGCGATCCGCCGTCTGGGCGGTTGTTACAGCTTGTTGCCGCTCCGGCGCCAATCAGGGCATCATTCGGTTCCGCTACTTTGGTAAAGTTGCTGCCACCATCCGTAGAGAGGTACAAGCCCCCGCCTGCGGCGATGTAAATATGGTCGTTAATGGGGTTGATATTCACCGCAAAAATATTGCGGTAACCTTCTTCAGCATCATACAAAACACTTTGCCAGCTTTGGCCGCCATCCTTGGAAAGGTAAATGTTTCGCTCGCCATTAAATTTGGTACTGCTCAAATTCTGTACAGGATCAAGCAAAGACTGCTGGCATTTCTGCGGATCTTTATTTTGCCAGCCTGGTGCCAGAATAATCGTTTGGTTATCTGCTGAAATGGCAATTGATGCAATGGCGTCTCCGCGGGTAATTTCAATCATATCCCAGGTAACCTCATGCGGGTCGGCCGCATCGGCATTGGTGGAAATATGCGCACCATAAAGTCCGCCCTGGAAGGTTTTGTTTTCACCAATTGTTTGGTTAATCACAAAGGCCATCCCATGGGAAAGGTCGCGACTCACAAAGTGCCATTGCTGCCCGTAATCGTCGGAACGGTAAACGCCCTCCATATCACTGGAAAACCACACTCGGCCATCAACATTCTTATCAAAGTAGAGGTCTTGGATTTGTCCGCCACCGCCGGGGTTCAGACTTTCCCAACGGTCTTCATTGCCCCAATCGGCAGGTTGTTGGGCACACAAAAAGGAAACCGGACACCATAATAGGATCCAGCATAACATGTTAAATTTTGGGTTCATAAGCTGATGTTTTAAAAAATTGAATAATTCGTGCTTAATGAACGGAATGTAATTTACCCCTCTTTATAAATGCTGTGATTTGACCAAGTGATATATTTTTTGGCTACAAAAAGTTATTATTTAATAAAATTGTTAAGAATCTTACAATTTTGCTGTTTCATGGCTTTTCTTTTCGCTTTCCAACAAAAAAAATTCTTTCGTATTTATAGGCTTTCAATTGGCCAAATAACATAAACACACACAACCACAAAAGAACAATTGCGTGTATCTCACGCATTATGACCCATCGTCAGGTAAGCAGATGAAGCATAAATGGTGAAAATCATTTAATATCTTAACAGTTCGGACACTCCCAAGCTGTCTGGCGTTTCAAATGCTATATAATTAATAGGAATATAAATTACTTATTCACCCAAAAAAAGTGAAAATTAGCATTTTAAATAGTAGCTTTGTAACTATGCAATCCTAAGGGATTAATGCCGCTTTTACACTTATGCTGACAACCAACGAACTTTTAGATTACAGGTGCTTCGGGTATTTCTATGAACTTCCCACGGGCGAGGAAGCCCGAAAATACTTTGATATTGTACATCATGAACTGGTGGATGAAAACACTGGCAAACCCCAGAAAGCCGCGCAGCCAGACATCATTATTGTTTTGCTGAACCCCGCAAGCGTTAATCCAATGAATGGATTAAAAGGCTACAATTGCGATTTTTCGCCGGCCATCCCAGCCAATGTTCATGCAAGCCTTGCTTTGCTGATTAACACTAAAAACTATCAGTACCTCAGGATTCTCAACCTGTCGGATTTTGCGTATTCCAACAGCGAAAGTATTATCTCGGCTTTCCCAAGGCTTGAGATGAAGCTCCCTGAACATTCCTTGTTCGATCCTTCTCGTGCAGAAGATTTCGACCGCTATTTTATAAAAGGTATCCCGGTGATTATTGCGTGGGGGAAACATAAAAGTACCGCCAACCTTGCCTATCGGGCGCTGAACAAAATTAAAGCTATCAGTGAGCAAGAAGGGTCATTTTTACTGAATATTTCTGAGGAAGAGCAAGTAGATGACAACGAGATGGAGGTGGTGAATTTTGCCTGGAAAAAATTACCCAAAAAGCCCATCAGTTACGCCTGCGTATAACTAACCCAAACAGCACAAAAAAAGGCGAAGGGACGATCGCCCTACGCCACACATACATTATGATGTAAAATATAATTGGTTCGTTTACTATTGGACTTTACGTTTGTGGGCCTGAATCTGTTGTTCTACCCAGGCCGCAGAAATTGAAAAGTCCTTTTCTGTTTCGAGCACCAGCCAATCCACCTGATAAACTGAAGAAGCTTGCGGTGCCAACTCATGGTACTGTGCATGTTGCTCCAATTCCACCAAAGGTAATATTGGGGAGGCATACACCTCAATCTCTCCCTGTTGCGGTGCAATCTCCGAGGGGTTTTCATCCCGAAAGTACTTGATCAATACCCGCTGATTATCCAACTGATAGGCCAGCCACCCTTTGCCATCGGCAAAAAGCTTGTTAAAATCCGAATTGGGCAAAGTTAATTCGCCTGCCTTGATCACAAAATCAAAATAAGCCTGATCCTCACTTTTCAGTTCCTTGCAGTTAGCTCCAAAATCATACAGTGCATTTTTTTTATCGTACCCTTTGAAGTGCTTTGGAAAGGCTTTCCCTACAGGAAATAATACCCGTCCATTTTTCGGAACACGCGTGATCTCCCAATGGCCAAAAGCTTTGGCTTGCTCACTTAAATTAGTTGCCGTATAGGTGATTTGCAAATGATTCTGATCAAAAAGTTCAATTTCTTTTTTCAGCTGCACCCCAAAATCTGACTCCCCGGCACTAATCATCGTTACTTTGTTTTCCTGCAGATCAAGCTGATAAGGCAAGTTATTAATGGAGGCCGGAGGAGGCCAGTTCCAAACCGATTGCGGTGCAGGCCACCAGGTATTGCCCGACAAATCGGGGTGCACCTCTGGACCAACCAATATAGCAACCCCTTTGAGTTCAATTTGAGTGATTCGACCGCCATGTTCGGCATTGTAAAATACCGACAGGTAGCCCTGTTTGACCACCCCTTCGGTCGTTGATTTTTCTGCCATGGTATTTTGTTGAGCCACTGCGGAACTGCCCCAGCAGCAAGAAGCTGCCAACAGCCACAATCCAAGCCCTATTTTATTGATGATCATTTTGATGTTTTTTAAAGTATTGATCCAATGATTCCCAAAAGTCCTTTTGCATTTCAGGCATATCTATATCCACAAAGACACCGACCGTTTTACGCTTGTTTTCCGGTGGAGCAGGTCGCTCCTCGATGGTCGCAAGTTCAGGCCGAATGAGTGCGGCTGTCAGTCCCAAATCCCACATTACGCGGTATTCTGCCGCATTAATATCATCCCAAATATTGGCCAGCAAATCTGTGGTTGGGTGATGGTAAGCATATAATTTTGGCTGAATCACCGATTTCTTGTACTTAAAGGCCTTAATCACTGCCCCAGGCATTATGGTCAATTGAATTTGCTCATTGTCCATCAGGTAATCGAAAGCATTTAAGTCGTTCTGAACATTAAAACTGTTCTTATTCCACACGTTGGTATGCACATTAAATTCGGCACCTAACATATAAATATTCAGTTTATTCGCAATGGTGGTGTCTTTGGCAATTGCCGCCGCCACATTGGTGCAGGCGCCCAAAATGGCAATATTGAGCCGCTGCCCATCGGCTAATTTTTTAGCTTCGCTGATGATTAAATCCGAGGCCGGACTTTGCGGTAACTTTGCCCCAGGATAATAACCCCAGGTATAACCGAGGAAACGGTTCGCCCCTATCGGATGCGGAATGTCCATCATTTGAAGACCTTCAAGCAACTGTTCGTTGTAATCCTGCGAGACCTTCACGGTATTAAATTCCGTCACCGGATTTTCATTCCAAATGCTGTCGGCCGTGATTTGGGCATTATTATAATGTGCCGAATTCAGGGCGATCACTTCTGTATTGGGATCGACGAGCATTCTGACGATCGCAAAAAGATCATCCATTTCATTGCCCGTATCGGCATCAATAATAAAGCGTCCCTGTCCAAAAGCCGGGGAGATAAAAACCATGGCCCACAAAAAAATCAATCGTGCTTTCATCTTAAAAAATATCTTGATTACCTCCGCAAAGTAATGAATTACCCCAAGGAGACTATTCGACTTTAAAAAACCACAGTTCAAAAAAAGAAAAAACCGCTTCCCGAGCACGGAAAGCGGTTTAAAAGGATTTTTCTATGGATTAATAATTCGGATTTTGAACTAAATTAGGGTTCGCCAACATCTCATTGGTTGGAATAGGCAACACCTCGTTTTTACCCACTACAAAGCCTGGCATGTTTTCCGCCTTACCGATTTCTGGTCGGTTAGGGTGATCCATCCAACGCACCAAATCAAAGAATCGGTGCCACTCAAAGCTCAATTCCAAACGACGCTCAATAACAATTTTCTCAAAGAAAGCATCTTTCCCTAAACCAGCAGGAACTGGATCTACCTGTGCTCTGTCTCTAACCATATTAATGGCCTCATACGCCAAAGCTGTCGGTCCGTTCAATTCGTTTTCAGCTTCCGCCAACATCAATAGCACATCAGCATAACGCATTGGCGAGTAATTATTCGGACACTGATTAAAACCACGTCTATCATCTGGACCTTCCGCAAATTTGCGAATGCCCGAATAGAAGTCGTAATCTTTATCCTTGGTTCTACCGTTCCACTGCCCTGCATCTACCGGATCATCGGCGATAGGTGCCCAAGACTGCCATGTATCTCCTGAACGTGCAATGGTAAAGGTACGGCGCAAAGCATTTTCTTCAGGATACATGTCAAAGAAATCGTTTACCTCTTTGGACGGTAAAGCATTCGCAAAGCTACCTGAACCTGGTGAGATCGCCGTGGCTACCCAATTGGATTTCGAGGCATCTTTGTTATCTCCATTTGGCCAAGGGGTGCCTACTCCTGCAAAATACTGGATCTCAAAAACACCCTCTGCGCTGTTATTATACTGAACACCAAAAAGCTGATCGTAAGATACCAGTTCATATGCACCGTGCTTTCCTTCAGTAACTTCTTTAAACTCTGCAACGGCCTCAGCATACTTCTTTTGATAAAGGTATACTTTTCCAAGGTAGCCCGCTGTGGCTCCACTTGTTGGTCGTCCAATATCTGCCGCATCATAATTACTCGGTAAATCGACCTTTGCCATTTTGAAATCCTTCTCAATCAAGGCATAAACCTCCTGCGCTGAATTTCTTTCTGGCGCCAAAAGAGGATCTTCCAGGCTTCCGCTGAAAGTACGCTCATAAATCGGCACGCCTCCATAAAGTCTTACCAAGTTGAAGTAGTAGAACCCACGCATAAAATGTGCCTCCGCCAACAATCTCTTTTTGTAAGCTTCGTCCCGAAACTCGATATCAGGAACACGCTCCATGACGGTATTCGCCCGAGCAATACCCGCATAACAGGCGATCCAGGCTTCCTGTATCATTTGATTGGAAGCGGGGCCATAAATATAGCCATAGTATTCTTTTACCTGACCAGCACCCGATGAAGGGATACAGTCTCCTGCCATATACCCCAGTAGATAACGGTGTCTTTTGAACAGACCGTACCAGTGCAGGGGAGAATACATGGCATTCACCGCCATCAATGCTTCATCCTCTGTGGTGTAATAATTATCCGAAGCGAGGTCCCGCTGAACTTCCGCTTCTTCCAAAAATGAGGTCCCGCAGGATTGTGCAAAAAAAGCACCGATTAAAAGCAGGACGATAGATTGAATTTTGAATTGTCTCATTATTAAAAAATTTTAGAATCCTACTTGTAAACCTACGATTACACTGCGACCCGTTGGGTAAACGCCTGTACCTTCCACACCCGAGAATGCTACTTCAGGATCATATCCTTCATAATCGGTGAAAGTCAGCAAGTTTTGTCCAGCAGCATATACACGCAATGACTGTAAGAACTTCAGGTTGTCTACATTGAAATTATAGCCTACCTGAAGGTTTTTCAAACGCAAGTAAGATCCGTCTTGAACCCAATACGAAGAAACTGCATTACGCTGTGTTTGATCGTGTGGAATTGCCCGTGGCTGATCGCTATTAGGATTTTGAGGTGTCCAGGCATTCAATACATTTTTACTCATATTGAAATTATTGAAATAACCTTCAGAATAGAATTTCAGGGTAGAATAAACATCATTGCCCTGAACTCCCTGCCACTGCATGCTGAAATCAAAACCTTTATAATCAAGGCTGAAGTTAAAGCCATACACAAAATCCTGATTACCGTCGCCAATGAACGTACGGTCATCCTCTGTGATTTTTCCATCAGGAATACCGTCTGGTCCGCTGACGTCAACAAATCTTATGTCTCCAGGAGCTGTTCCTGCAAGTGGCTCAGGCCCTGCATCAATTTCATCCTGTGATTTATAAATACCATCTGCCTGCAAACCGTACAAGGCAAACAAGGAACTTCCTGGCTCAATTCGGTTCATATTAGCAAAAATATGGTTTCCTCCACGGTTAATGGCAGGCACACCCTCAACCAATGAAACGACCTCATTTTTCAATACTGTACCGTTGGCTCCAATGCTGTAATTTACCTCACCGATCTTGCTGGTATAGTTCAAGCTTACCTCAACCCCACGGTTCTCCACCTCTGCAGCATTTAGGAATACACTTTCCCCCCCAGTGGATTTTGGAAGATTATACTGAAGCAACAAGTCATTAGAGTTCTTGATGAAATAATCGATCGTACCCGTTAACTTATTCTCTAAGAAACCGAAATCAGCACCAATATTCAATTGCTCCTGCTTTTCCCAAACCAAGCCTGGGTTTGCCAACTGGCTTCCTGGAGCAACACCAATATTCATCGACCCACCGAATGGGTAGCGAGGATTCAAATTAAGAATAGAGCGGGTAGCATTGGCATCAATCTGGTCATTACCTAAGAAACCGTAACTTGCACGCAACTTCAGGAAACTCACCACCTTTTTACTGAAAAACTCTTCCGAAGAAATCAACCAACCCACAGATCCAGAATAGAAGTTACCGAAGAAATTCTCTTTAGTAAATTTCGATGAACCATCACGACGGAAGTTGAAAGTAGCCAAGTACTTGTTATCATAATCATAAATTGCACGACCGATATAAGAAGCGGTACGCTCCTCAACAGAATACCCCTGAGGGATACCATTGACATTTGGCGACGCATTGATTTCTGGGAAAGAAGGGCTTAACTGTCCACCAACAACGGTAATCGACTGCGCACCATATTGTGTATGCATCAATGAATGACCAACCAATAGGCCAAGGTTATGCTTACCAAGGCTTGCCTTATAGTTCAAGGTGTTTTCAAACAACCAAGAACCAAAATCACCTCTTTGTTCATCAAGTTGTGCCCCATTAGGCAAACCGACAGGCGCAATCCCATTTCCTAAATCAAAGTAAGGTGCAAACATCTTACGGTGATTGCCACTGTAATCCGCTCCACCATTCATTTTGTAAACCAAACCTTCCAAAATTTCGAACTCACCATAAAGGTTTCCTACAAAACGGTTGGTAACACGTTTTTGCTCCACCAACTCCAACATGGCTACAGGGTTCATTTTCTGAAGATATCCGTCATCTACCTGTGGGCCATTGAAGCCTCCTACATTATTTTCATTCCTAACCGCAATGGCTGGAGAGTTAGAGATCGCATGATACAACATCCCCTGATTACCATAGCCAAATTCTTCCTGATAGTTTGAATTACTATAATATAGCGAAGCCCCCATTTTGAAACGACCTTTGCGTGCATCTCCATTAAAACGAATTGAAGTACGGTCAAAACCAGTATTGTTGATCATACCTGCCTCATCGTAATGGCGAACTGAAGTATAAAAGTGGGCATCTTTTGTTCCGCCAGAAACTGAAAACTCTAAGTTTTTCATTGGTGCTGCCTGAATCACTTCTTTCTGCCAATCCGTGTTATGAGGCAATACCTGACTTTCATCTGCCAAATTCTTGATTCGCTCAAGGCCGGCATTATCGTTAGCCATATTGTACATTGTCCGGTATTCGTTGGCATCCAACAGGTCGAGTGTCTGGGTAGGTGATTGTGTACCAATATAAGTGTTCAGGTTGAAACGGGTTTCGCCGCCTTCACCTCTTTTGGTAGTAATAATAACGACACCATTTGCTGCGCGCGCACCATAAATCGCCGCCGCCGAAGCATCTTTCAATACGTTGATCGAGGCAATATCAGAAGGGTTAATGGTAGAGAATGCACCACCATTGGCCATAATCAAACCATCGACAACATAAAGCGGAGTACTCCCCCCTGTGATACTTGCTGTACCACGAATACGCACTGAACTTTCTGATCCAGGTCCGTTGCTTCCAGTGTTAATCTGAACACCAGCAACCTGACCCTGCAAAGCAGACTGTACATCTGCCACTGGTCGGCCTTCAATGGCTTTCGAGTCAATAGATGCGATAGCCCCGGTAACATTCTGTTTCTTCTGTGTACCGTAACCAATCACGACCAATTCTTCGAGTTCAGTAACATCTTCTGTAAGTGTTACTTTAATGAAGCTTTGGTTACCTACTGTAATTTCCTGACTTTCATAACCGATAAAAGAAACTTTAATTTTGGCGTCTTTTTTAGACAGTTCAAGAGAGAATGCCCCTTCAAAATCAGTAATTACCCCGTTGGTAGTTCCTGCCTCTACAACAGATGCACCAATGATAGGAGTAGCATTGGCATCGAGTATTTGTCCCTTGATCTTCTGTGCGATTGCTGCACTCGAAAGCCCGATGAGCATCACAAACAGCAAGATGAGATGTTTGTTTAGATAATGTTTTAACATAAGAGTAGGTTAAAAATGTTGGTTGTAAAAAAATTCATCACTTCTCAGGTGATGTAACATGATGGTATTTAGTAAAAACTACCGCCTGAACTCTGTTTGATTTCAAATTAAGACAAATTAGAAAACAAAGAGAGAAAATCAAAACTTACATTTATCCTACTCTATTCTATCAATTTCAAGTTTTTGAATACTATATCACATTAAAATGCAATTAAGGACAGTGTGAAATGTTTAAGTTTAAATTGTACAAAAAAGAGCAAAAAAAAGAGTCTTAAAAGACTCCTAATTTTAATTTTTTTCAAAATCGAAGATATTTACCTCCTTTGATTTACAATTATCTTAAAAAAGCAATGGCGTGCGGGGGAAGATAAAAGATATTGAAGTCAATCCTGGCATTGGTTTTCAACATCACCTCTCGATTATTTTTCTGATCATCAAGGGCGGCCTGATAAACTTCTCCTTCTGAGGCCTGAAGGCCTGCCGGCAGATTTACCCTTAGGGTTTCTTCCCCATAATTAACAAAAAAGCCCTCCCATTTTCCCTGATCTTTTTCAAAAATCCGACCACCGAGCATGCGAAATCCTTCCATTCTGTCATTGTAAATATAAGCTGGCCGGTCCACTTCGATGCAAGCTTCGCGATGCGCATATTTGATTAAGTTCTCCAGCTTTTTTGCAATCCACAAACCCTTATATTGATTTGCCAGAAAGTGATCTACATACTTCACTTGCTTAGAATCGCGCATTCTTTCGGTACAAGTAAGGTAGAAAATAGACCATTGTAAATTTTGCAACCAATAAGTATTGGCCTTTTGATCATCAGATTGGCCGAGCAGCGATGTCAGCTCCTGATCTGTATAGCCCTGATCTTCAATCGCCATACAGAACTCATTCGCTTTTTGCTTAGTTCTTACCCAGATATTTGGATAAATCTCATCCAGGTCCATGCCTGCCCATCGAAATCCCTGCTCCGCCTTCAAAACGGGCAATAAATCTACCAGTGGCACAAGGGAGGCATAGCTTGGCGGGGCAACCTTTTGATTTACTGCTGCCCTTACTGTTGGTTGCTGAGTGTTTTCTTCCCATTTCCCCACCACCACAGATTGCTCCAGAAAGCTGAAATTTGGCAGCAAAATCATGGCTAATAGCGTCCCGACAATAAAAACCGAGACCATCAAATGTCTTTTGTTCGTCACCATACCAAGCACTTTAATTTCAATGTAAAAAAGGAGAAGTAATGAAACTCCTCCTTTTTATACCTCATAAATATATCAACCTTAAGCTTACACCAACTCCTTATAGGCTTCTACAACCTGCTGTGGTAAGCTGAAATTCAATTCCGTTTCCCATTGTGTTTGGTGTGGGTGGCGGTCATGGTGTTCTTTAAGTCCTAAACTGACTTTAAAATCATCATTAATAAAATCGAAACGAACCAACAAAGTATTGGTACCCTGTTCCAAAGGCAACTCCACAATTTCCGTGGAAGGCCAACGGCGCTTGAGTTGCTCATTCTGATGAAGCGTTTTGCCGTTCAGGCTTACGGTAACAAAGTTACTTGTTCCGATACAGAGCCATTTTTTTAGCGCTGTTGCTGACGAAATTTCTGTAGAAAGGTAAACTGTACGTTCCCCAATACCATAGAAATATTTTTTAAGATCCACTTCAAGACCTGCAGGCTGAATCACCTGTGCGATAAAGTCCTGCTCAAAAATTGCCGGCGTATGCCATGGCGTTTTCACCTTTGCCAAAAAGTCTTCGGCAGGTTTTTGCAAGTCGTGGTTCATGTAAGTTGCCGATGGCATGGAAGCCAAACCATGATCGGGATATTGTTTATGCATTGGCGCCAAGCTGGCATCATCACGCATAAACGGCCCCATCATCAGCCATTGGCCGTAATACGGCAAGCCGCGCTCAAATTCAAATTTGAAAAGCTCATCCATTGTTACTTCTACCGTATAAGGGACAGCACTCGCAAATGGCTGGAAATCCTCATTGATGGTAAATTCAAAATTCACCACTACCGATTCGTCTTCTTGGATCGTTACACCTGCAGGTTGAACAGTTGGAAATGCGGGTGAACTGATATTAAAAGTAAAAGACTTGGCTGAAGGCGATAGGTTTTCAATGTGAACAGCAATTGCTCCTTTGGCCTCAGCTTCAAAATCAGGAAATGCCAACACCTTTGTGAACAGCGCAAAAGGGGTGTCATTTTCAACAGTGAATTTCTCTTCCGTAGAAAAATCTACTACGGTGTGTGGTCCCTGAAACAACTGGGCTGCTTTGCAGGTCAGGTCCGTTAGTTCAGTGATGGTTTTTGGACAGTCAATTCCTGTAATTTCAGGGCTGACCATCAACTCGTTGCCAATGCGCTTTTTCCATAGAGCAGGAATTTCCGAGGCACCACGAACAATACCTAGGATTGATCCGGCAGTAGCCACAATACAATCGCTATCGTGCCCATAATGCAAGGCTTCGATCAATTTATCGAAATCCCCTTTAGAATCGAGCAATGAAAGTACCGTAAAGGCCACATTCATCGGTGCAGAAGTAAAATCAGCATCGCCATAAGCCGATTTGATGCGTCCTTTGGTCGCTTCTACGCCAAATTTCTCATACCAGGAAAATACATTTTTAACCATCTTATAGGTCAAACAATCCTGGTCAATATATTTAAGTCCTTCCAAAAGAATGGCAGGGATATCCGTCATCGTAAAAGCGATCGCCTCACAAGCGGCTTGATAAGCTTCCGCATCATCAGAAAAACCACAATGGTCCAGTCGCGAATCCATTCTGGCAAAATAAGCTGCTTTCTCCGGGTTCCCGGCACACAGCATTCCCCAAAGCTCGCTACGAATTGGCGAGCCCATCGAGGCATTCCAATAGGTGTTGTTATGCGATCCGGTATCTGGGTGGTCCAGACCTACCCGAATGTTACGGGTGGCAATACCATACTCATTCCATGGAAAATCCACATGATTTTTCCAATGCTCACGGAAATCTGAAGGGCGAATTTTATTCCCTTTTTTCAGCACCATGTCGAGCCAGAGAATCTGAAGATCCAGGTCATCATTACAAAAATTGGTTTCAAAAAGTTCGTCACTCAGCGGAATTTCATTGAAGCATTTATAGCCTTCAATAGGTGCGCCGAGAATCCCTCCGGCACATTTGCCCATCCAACCGCCTAAAACCTTATCGTTGTACTCTTTTATTGTTAACATCTCGATAAAAAAATTAAAGCCTTCACTAACGACAACACCCGCCAAAGCTGTGGCTGTTGCTTAAATTGAAGGTCGGACAAAAATTGTTATGATGGCTTTTGATTTTAAAAATTAGAGCGAAATAATTATTTCACGAGAAAAAGGAAAGCGCTCTAAGGAAGAATTAAGCAAGGTATTTTCTGTGGAAAAGAAAATCAGGAGGATAAATAAGAGGGCGCATAGCCACAAAAAGCGGATAATTGAGTATTTTCAATAAATTACGAAATCCAAAGATTTCACTTTAAAAGACATCCATTAATTGTTTTTTAAGATGATTATTATTTATTTCGTTATTGATATTGCAAAAGAGATACTTCATTTTTTAAATCTTTTTCTATTCGAAAATTTTTACTAACCCCCTCACAAACCTTAGTTCTATGACGGACGCTTTATTTTTTTGGTCATTTATGCAGTGCGCAATTATGGGAGTTGCAATTGCAATTGTCAAACGCACACAAGTAAATTTGATCCTCTCAAGCATATTCGGTACCATGGCGGTTAACACCCTGCTGCAGTACCTATTTCGATTTACAGATTTAAAATTTCAGCTCCCAGAGCTGATGGTTTTCACTGATGTGCTTGACCTCTTACTGCCGGGTTTGGTTTTATGGTATATTTCTTCACTCTTTGGGGAGAAGGTAACCAATAAGCAAATTTGGTATTTTATTCCTGCCGCAGCAGGCTTTGTGCTCTCGGGCTTATTCATCCTATTTTTTGGCATTGAATTTCCTTCTTTTATTGGGAGTCCTTTTCACATGATCCTGCTGACCGCTATTGTATTCTGGAAAGGAATAGCGATCTATAAGGCACACACCAAATTGAAGATCATGAACGATCAGGCGGAAGCCAAGCAAAAAGAAGATTTGGTATGGCCTAAACTGTTGGTGGCCTTCCTGGGGATTACCCTTTATGTAGCGACCCTACAACTCATTTACCGAGGTGCCATTGTTCCTTTTGTGGGAAAAGCAGTGAACCAGTATATCTGGAATATTGTGCAGGTAAATTACATCATGTTTAACAGCAGCATTATTTTACTGACCCTGTTTTTTGCTTTAAAATTCCCAAAAACCTTGTCAGGAAATACCATTGCCATAAAATCAGAGAAGGAATCTTCGGAGGATAATTCGCTGATGAACCATTATATCGCCAAACTGGAAAAGCTGATTGCTGAGGAAAAAATTCACCTGGAAACAGAGCTGAATGAGAAAGTGTTGGCTGAAAGGCTGGAAATTCAATATTATCTGCTCTCCCGTCTTCTTAATGATCACCTTGGGAAATCGTTCAGTGAGTTTATTAACGAACACCGAATCAAACACGCTCAAAATATTCTGGCCAACGATCAGGAGAAATCCCTGACCAATTTTGCCATTGCCGTGGACAGCGGATTCCGCTCAGAATCTGTGTTTTATGTAAATTTCAAAAAACACACAGGCATGACCCCACGCCAATATCGCATCAAAGCACAGAAGGCGCAGTTTGTCGCATAGCAACAATTACAACTAATACCCTCTACATTTCATAAAGAGCTTTATTTCAAAGCTCTTTTTTTTACCTCTTTAATATTATAAAAGAATAGAAATTTATAACACAATAGCCTTAAATTGACATACACAAAATGCCAAAATGATGAGAGGATTACAAGTAGGAAAGCGCATAAGTCGTGTTGATGAATTTGAGCAAAGCAAAGTACCGCAACAGAAGCTGAAAAGTGCGTCCAATTTTTTGGGCATCATGACCAGCGAACATATTGCCGGTACGGAGTTTGTCATTGGTCCGCTGTTTGTCTTGCATGGTGCTTCCACGATAGATGTGTTCCTGGGCTTGCTGTTTGGCAATCTACTCGCCTCGCTGAGTTGGGCGCTCATCTGTGCTCCTGCGGCCACCAAAACACGTCATACGGTATTTTATCAACTTGAAAAAATCAGCGGACTTGGGCTGGTGAGTATTTATAACTTAATCATCGGGCTGTCATTTTGTATTACCACGGCCTTAATGCTGATGGTTTCCGCTTCCGCTTTGGGGCTGATCTTCAATGTTGAAAGCCCTGGTATTCAGGACCTCTATCCTTCGAGCCCATTATGGGTATTGCTGGTCATTGGAATCAGTTTCATCATTATCTATATCGCCGCATTTGGCTTCGACCGCATCGCGCGATTTGCAAAGATATTTGCCCCCTGGATTCCGATGATAATTATAGGGTCGGCCATCGCCACCCTTCCCTCTTTGGGCGTCAGTAAATTATCTGATTTCTGGAGTGTGGCTAATGAAAAAATATGGACAGGAGTTCCTATTGAAGGGTATTCAAAATATACTTTTTGGCACATTTTATTCTTTGCCTGGCTGTGTAACAGTACCATGCACCTTGGCCTTTCAGACATGACCATCTTTCGTTATGCCAAAAGATCTTCCTATGGATTTCTGTCTGCTTTTGCCATGTATACAGGGCATTTAATGGCGTGGATCGCCTCCGGAATCCTCTGTGCCAACGTCATCATGAATGGCATTTATAACCCTTCAGCAGCAGAAATCGCCTACCTCGGCGCAGGCATTACCGGGGCAATTTGCGTGGCTATTGCAGGCGGAACCACCGCTATTCCTTCCATGTATAGGGCCGGCATGGCCTTCCATGCTTTTCTGCCCATGTTCAGACGATGGAAAGTAACTTTTATTATCGGTGCCGTGACGACCATCATCGCTTGCTTCCCTATTTTTGTCACCAAACTCGATCAGGTCCTGGGCATTATCGCGCTGATTGCCGCGCCTGTAGGGGCGATTGTAATTGCCGATTTATACCTATTTCCGAAGCTAAAACTAAAGCAGGAACTTGCACAAAAAGAAACCCTTTACATTAATCCGGCGGTAATGGGCGCCTGGTTTTCCGGTGTGGCCTGTGGGTACATGATTTACTATTATATGCACCTTGATTTTTACTTCTTCGTAACCTTGCCCGCCTGGACAATGACCCTGGCGACCTACTTGCTATTTTCTTGGTTGCAACAGAAAAAACTGGTATTCAAGGCCAAAATGACCATCTCTTTCAGGAACTATGAGATTGAGGAGTAACGGTGCTCCCGACATTTTTCTGAAAGGAAAACAATGACCGGCCAAAAAAGTCATTATGGTTAAGAAACCATTTCAATGACCATGATCAAATACGGAATTTTATTGCTCCTGCTGTTTGGCGGCCTACAGGTGCAGGCACAGGAAGCCGGTACTCACGAAACACATATTGCCATTGGGGCCGTGAGTTCCAACGATATTCTGGACATCACCAATAATATCGTTGTTTCCGCCCTGACCATCGGGGAGGTCAGCTATCGGCAAGAAGCAGAATCACCGTCGGTAAGCCTGACTTATAAATACACCCTGCGTCCACAGCTGCAATTATTTGCTGATGCCACTTTTCAGCGCATAGACGAACGGATTCTGATTAATGGCACCCCTGACGATAAGATTGAAAACACTTTCTACACCATTGGCGTCGGGGCATCCTACCAATACCTGACCGCCCGCTGGTTTCAGATGTACGGCAGCACCAGTCTCGGATTGACCATTCATCACTCCCAGTATGATGGCAATATGGACGGCTTTGAAGATGGCACCGACAGCTATATGAACTTCCAGGTCAGTCCTGTAGGTCTTCGCTTCGGTTATGATTTTGCCGGATTTATTGAATTGGGCTTCGGCTATAAAGGGCTGATCAACTCTGGCTTTGCTTTTCGCTTTTAGGGGGCTGTTGCTCAACTCAATGCTTTGATTCTTGACACAAAATATTATGCTGACATACGGATGCACCCAATGTCATTGGGTTAAGGATTTTGGGGTGATTCAGGCGTGAATTTAAAATGTATGTAAAGGTATAATTCCTTATGCCTCCGATAACAATTTGAATAAATCTAAGGGAAATCAGCATTGTGTTAAACGTAATTACATTAGGTCAGCCATACACCGACCAAATAAAATTTTGTGGATAACATCAGGTGATAATTGTCCGACCGTGCCATTGCTTTGTATCGTTTTCAACCAAACTCAATCCTGATTCTTAACGGACTGAAGGTTGCCTATTTTGGCTGATCCAGGGGCAAATACCAGGATCCTGTACCACAGGTGGAAATCAGCAATTTCCCTACTGTACCTGACCGGTCAATAAAAGCGCTGGTTATTCCAGGATAATGAAGATCGGCCGTAATGTCCTCCCAAAGCCATTTTTCGCCATTGAATGTCCCACGGTAAATGCCGTAGCTATTTTGAAATTTGTGGGAAAAATAATTGACATACAGCGTATTTTTCTCTGCAATCAACCCTCCTCGGAACTCAAAGGCAAATTGCCCCTGTGCGTGTTTAAACCAATGCGAATGCCGCTCTCCACTTAAAGCCTGTGCTTGTGCTTTACTGAAAACCTCCTGCCAGCTTGCCCCATGATCCCTACTGATTTTGAATACATAATCTGCATTTTGATGCTCGTCCTTTCCGCCGTAGGCAATGAAACTCTGCCCCTGATGTTCCCATGCGAAAACCTCAGAATCCCAGCCTCCACCATCAAATAATTTCTCCCACGACCAGGACTGATCCGCCTGTTTCACCCCACGAAAAAGGCCTTCGTTTCCTCGGGTTCCCGTTAAATAAAGTTCATTGGGTTTCAGTGGATCGATGGTCATTTTTTTTGTGGCCACCACTTGCTCCATCACCCCGTTGGAGATTTTTACTGCCTGATATTTCGGATTCCGGATCGCTTCATTCAGATCATCAATCATATAAACTCCGTGCCCATAAACATGCAAATACAACCGATGCGGATTTGTAGGGTCGATGGTCAGTTCCCGAAAGACGCCATCAGGCAAGCCCAGTAAATGCTCCGGCCCTCCGCCCAACATTTGCCATTGGTCTTCGGGCGAGTGATGCACCAGCTTTTTCATTAAAAGCCGCCCATCCTTGGCCCTACCACCATAACCTGCCGTTGCTTGAATCAATACCGTTGGCACGTCATTCAAATGCGTCAGGGCAATGGCCTGCACATCCGAATAATTAACACTGTCGGTACGGTGGCTCATATTCGACCAGTGCTTTCCGCCATCCCAACTTTCGACCATCCCATTATCACCCTGCCCCTGAATCACGTAATTTTCATGCGCAGCAACATCATAAGTATAGGTACTCTCCGTTCCTCGACTCCGATAAGTGGGGAAGGATTTGCCCGCATGTTTTACCATTTGCTGATCATTGGGAATAGCATACCTGTTTTCCCACTGATATTGCCCATTGTTCTGTTGTGCACAGAAAATCGTCTGGTTGGTTGTCGACCAAACAGCTGGCGACCACGATGGAGGGGTGAAATGCGCAAAACGAGGATTGGGCTCGGCATAATCCCAGCCGGTATCAAAACCTGACAGCCCCTTCCAGATGATTTCATAGGTGGTGGTCGAAGGGGAATTTTCAGCACCGAAGGTTCCTTTATACAGTCCCCTGCGGCTTCCTTCCAAGCTCAGCAAAAGCTGATACTGCTCCCCTACCCGCTGATCAAACTCGGGATACCAAAATTTATCTTCAGGAATCTCGCCCATTGGCAACCACGCCACATTGTCAACGGCGGCCCAATAAGGTCGTCCCACCTTCCGCTGATCTGCGAAAATGGTGACCAAATACCGGCCATCTGGTGAAATATCGAGTCCCCGAATTTGCTTTTCAGTATTCAGCCCCGGCAATCGGTACCAGCTCCTGCCGTGGTCATCAGAGCGATAATTAGCCGAATAGGTGGAAAGAAAAACGACCGATTCCTGCTGCGGGTGAAAGAAGATTCGACTGATATTACGATCAGTAACAGGCACATGGTCCACCACTATCCATTCCCAGTTTTGACCTCCATCCTCGGAAATAAGAATTCTTGGAAGGCCCTGCTTTACTGCGGGAATTTTTTTCAGAAAATCATAATCATCACGCCAGCCTACCCCGGCAATCACCTGCTGAGCATTATGCGGACTCACCGCAATTTCAGCAAATGTATTTCCGAAAGATTGATCGATAAACTGATAGGTTTTCCCACCGTCAGATGAGCTGCTGATGCCATTTAAAGTGCCAATATACAACCGTTCGGAATCCTCTGGCGAGATGGCTACGGCATAGGTTCTGTTGTGGAGTTGCCTGCCGGTGATCCTCCAGCTTTCCCCATTATCGGTACTTTTATACACGCCTTCCATATCCGAAGCCAGATAAAGCACGCCTTCCAGCTTGGGGTCACAAACTACATCCTGCACCTGTCCGCCAGCACCAGGGTTAATCGCCACCCACTGCGCCAGGGCACTTGGGGCATAAAGGCTGAGGAGTAAAATCAAAAAATTCTTCATCGTATATTATGGTTTCCGCTAAAATACACTGAAGAGATTTTTAAAAACTTAAGATTTGTAAATTTGAAGAAAATCCACTGAGCACTGACCTTGCCGACTAAAATAGGTATCGGGGATTTTTGATCAACATCAGCAGAAATCCGATGCTTGGCACACCCAAAAGCAAATAAACCCACCATTTATCTACGAGTGATTGCGGCTGAATGTAGGCCGAAAGGATAAGGCCCATGATCGCACCACCGAGGTGGGCATCGTGTCCGATATTACCAAGATTACGCTTGAGCCCATAAATGGAATAAATGACAAAGATCGTCCCGACAAACCATGCAGGAAATCCATAGGGAATAAAGAAAACATAAATAGAAGAGGAAGGCGCAATAATGATGGCTGAAAAAACCAAGCCACTAACCGCCCCTGATGCACCGATAGCACTGTAATTAGGCTCATCTTTGTGAAGAAACAAGGACAGAAAGTTACCGGCAAGCAAGCTGAGGAAAAACAGCTGAATAAACCAATTTAAACCATAGGTCAACAGGACAATCTCTCCGAAAGAGGCAAAAGCAATCAGGTTAAAGATAAGGTGTGTCCAGCTGCCATGCAGAAAGCCTGAAGAAACCATCCTTAAATATTGTTTGCCTTCAAGGATCTGATAAATATTGAATTTATACTTACCGAAAAACAACTGATCTTCCAGCCCTTTATAACTGATTAAACCAATAACGACAATAAAACCTATGATGACAGGATGCATGAAGAATTTGAAATAATAAAATAGAAAAAATTAAAAACAGATCACTAAAGGCAAAAAGACCTTGGTTGCTACCGGTTGACCATTACATCGGGCAGCCTGCCAGGAACTGTGGAGCACCTTCTGCCCCATCTGTTGCGCAATTTCCGGTACACCTTTTAACATTTGAAATTGCTCCACCTTGCCGTTTTCTGTAACCACAAAGGTAACAAAAGTCTTAGGAATTAAGCCCTCCCTTTTCAAGTATTGCGGCACTTTCAAGGATTTACCAAAAACTTTATAAAGTTTTGGCATGCCGCCCTGAGGTGTTGCCGGTTCATCAAATTCGATATAAAGGTTCCGCCGAAATAAAGTATCATAAACCGAATGGCATTGTACTGCTGCATCCTGCTGCGCTGTAACAATTTCTTGCGAGGGGTTAGGAAATAGTTCCAAAAGCAGAAGAAACAGGTAAAAGATGTCGAGCATGATATTTGGAGGTTATCAGTGGTTATTTTGGATCAATACCGTGACTTGAAACCTTTCCAAAATAAGCATTATAAATCACAAAGTAAATTCTACACTTTTGATAAAAGCAATAGCCGTGTGTTTTCGGCAGCGCTGTTTTTGGTAGGGAAGCCTGATAGCAGTGAGTCAAATTAAAAGCGCTATAATTCCTTATAGGTGCGGGTAAAAGGTGAAGGATATTCGATTGAATACGACGCGTAGCTATTTCAATTCCTTACAGGTGCGGGTAAAAGGCCAATCGAATTGCAGTGAAGACCTTTGCTCTGACGATTTCAATTCCTTACAGGTGCGGGTAAAAGCTTAACGGCCTCAATATCGGCATACTGACGCACCTCTTTATTTCAATTCCTTACAGGTGCGGGTAAAAGTATTTTATCTCTAAGAAGAGTCGTAAAATATAATCAATTTCAATTCCTTACAGGTGCGGGTAAAAGCAGGGCCAGCAGGTCCCACAGGTCCCGGCAATCCATATTTCAATTCCTTACAGGTGCGGGTAAAAGTCAGTTCAGGGTCAGCGCCCAGGTTTCCGATGAGTGATTTCAATTCCTTATAGGTGCGGGTAAAAGTTGCAAACAATCCGCCAGCTTGCCCTGAAAGTCAATTATTTCAATTCCTTATAGGTGCGGGTAAAAGAGCCAGATATGGGAAGTCTCCGTATGAGAGAGTCCGTATTTCAATTCCTTACAGGTGCGGGTAAAAGATGCCGTGCAAAAAAAGGTATGTGGTCTTTCAATTATTTCAATTCC
>CANMKE010000045.1 GCA_947498325.1 uncultured Persicobacter sp. | reverse complement strand
CTCTTTTTGATTAGCCTAACTTCGGTAGAATCCAATCGCCTTTTGAAAAGGAATGAAGCTGTTCGGAGCTTATTCAAGAATGATTTAGATGGATTCGAAACCAGTGTCCGTGCGATGTTCGCCGCCATTCCTTTCAATAATTATGTACAAAATAATATCCAGAAGTATGAGGGGTATTACGCTTCGGTCATGTTTAGTTTTATGGCTGGGTTGGGGTTAAAATGCAGAACGGAAGAAACCAATTCAACAGGTCGGATTGATATGGTGATGGAAAGCCCAACGCATATTTATGTGATCGAATTCAAAGTCAATGCAGCGAAGCCGAAAGCTGGCGACAGAGGTGACGCTTTGGATCAAATTCATGAGAAAAAATACTACGAGCCTTATCTGAATGATGGCCGGAAGATCGTGTTGATCGGGATGCACTTTAGTGAGAAGGAAAAGAATTTGGATTGGTTTAAGGCGGAGGAGTTGTTGAGAAATTAACATAGCCCCAAAATTTCAGTATCTTTAACCACCATACAAAAAATGGATAATCCCATGAGCCAAAGACAAGCATTACCGATCGGAATACAGACTTTTGAGGACCTTCGAACAGGAGGTGCTGACTATCTATATATAGATAAGACAGCACATATTCACGAAATGACAAAACTTACAAAAGGGTACTATTTCCTTTCCCGCCCTCGTCGTTTTGGTAAGTCGATGCTATGCTCAACCATGCAGGCTCTTTTTGAAGGAAAGCAAGAGCTTTTCGAAGGCTTATATATCCATGATAAATGGGATTGGTCGGCGAAATTTCCAGTGGTTCGGATTGATTTGAGTGCTACCAATTACAAGGATTTAGAGGCAGTAGAAACAAGGCTGTGGATTAATTTGAATCGAAATGCTGAATTTCATGATATTGAGCTGAAGATTACAGACAGCCTTGGCGGAGCATTTGAGGAATTAATCTTGAGAATTTATCAAAAGTATGATCAAAAGGTAGTAATCTTGGTCGATGAGTATGACAAACCTATTCAGGATACATTATCGAATGACGATGACTTAGCTTCAAGCTCTTTGGATGTTCTTCGTGGATTTTATTCAGCCATCAAAGCCTCGGATCAGTACGTCCGTTTTTGCTTCATGACGGGGATCACCAAGTTTACGGGTGTTGGCCTATTCAGTGGAGCGAATAATTTCAATGATATCTCCTTAGATAAGCGATATGCTTCTGTTTGCGGCTTCACTCAAAATGAATTGGACAACTGCTTTGGTGATTACTTCGATGGGGTAAATATGGAGGAGGTTCAGGCATGGTATAATGGCTACAACTACCTCGGGGACAGAGTTTACAATCCATTTGATATTTTGATATTTTTGGACAAAGGGGCTAAGTTCGATAATTATTGGTGGGACTCTGGTCAGCCTTCATTTTTGACGAAGATGTTTGAGAAAGGTGCGTATGAAACTTACGACCTGGAAAACTTGGAGTTATCTTCTCAGGAGTTGAAGCAATTTACGCTCAGTAATTTGAATTTACCTTCTTTGCTGTGGCAGGCAGGTTACTTGACGATTACGGAGGAGATACAGGAGCCTTTTGGCGGTAGTAGTTATGTGCTTGCTACCCCAAATCGTGAAGTTCGAATGACCTTGAATATGCTCTTTTTGATTAGCCTAACTTCGGTTGAATCCAATCGCCTTTTGAGAAGGAATGAAGCTGTCCGGAGCTTATTCAAAAATGATTTGAAGGAATTCGAAGCCAGTGTTCGTGCAATGTTTGCTGCCATTCCTTTCAATAATTATGTGCAAAACAACATTCAAAAATACGAGGGGTATTATGCTTCGGTGATGTTCAGTTTCATGGCTGGACTTGGGTTAAAATGCAGAACGGAAGAAACCAATTCAGCAGGTCGGATTGATATGGTGATGGAAAGTCCAACGCATATTTATGTGATCGAATTCAAGGTTAATGCAGCGAAGCCTGAAGGTGATGAAAGAGGTGAAGCCTTGGATCAAATTCATGAGAAAAAATACTATGAACCATATCTAAATGATGGCCGGAAGATTGTGCTTATCGGGATGCACTTTAGTGAGGAGAAAAAGAATTTGGATTGGTTTAGGGCGGAGGAGTTGAAGTGATTGATGAAGTGAACCGGAAGTTGAGACCGATTGAAAAATACGGAGATCAATAAGGTTGCTTCATTATTTTATTAAACTTGATTCTGAGAATTTATCGCGTTTGAAATAGACACTATCCCACAAAGTGTGTAAACTCATTTTAGGATCTGATATTTTTATCGGATCCTATTTTCATGTATAGTCATAAATTGATTTAAAATTTGTCCTCAGTTTCGGATAGGTATCGTCTATTTTCTGGTGACTTCTATTAAAGGCAAATACATGGATTTTTTACCTGCATCATCGGTCGGATAAGAAGTTGGTAATTTCAAGAAAATGCCTCATGGCCTGTAGCCTGAATCATGAGGTCGATATTTATGCTGATTAAGTCTCTTTATCTGCTATTAACAAGGTCTCCTACCCAGTAATATTTTCCTCAGCATTATCAAAGGCCGTAAATAGCGCTTTGTGGTAAATTTCCGGTCAATTAATCCACTTATTTTAATGATTTATAGCCACTCAACCGTGCGAAATTCTTTTCCTTTGATACATCAGTAATGGCAAAGAATGCATATTCCAAGCCGTTATATTATAGCACTTCTTTTGGGGGAAAGGAGTTATATTTAACATCATTGCGGGGGCGTTATTGAAGGCCTCATAATAGTAGTGTAGTCATTGGCTACACTATTTTTTTGTCAATGAACTTTCGAGGCGTGGCATAAAGACCAGCGATTTCCTCAGGTTTAATGGCCGCTTTCCAACGGCGAAGTGGCTAAAGTATCAATCTTATGGCTGTGAGGATAGGGGGGCTTTTCGAATCCGAAAATTGATTATACCTTTTTTGGAAGGGATGTTTTGGGGACGAAACAGGCTTTCCAGCATTTATTTTCTGTTGATTTCCCAACTAAAATGTTTCTTCAGCGGGTTTGTAGCCTTTATATCGTTCTGTTTGATTTTTTCCCTAAGTCGGTAATTCAGTCTTTGGGCTTTGCCGGCAAAGAACCCAAAATAACCATTAACAGAACCACTATGAGGATTAAGTTTTACTTTCTCAAAGTTGCGCTGGCATGTATGCTGGTGCCATTTTTTCACGCTCAGCTTTGGGCACAACACTGGGAATTATTGCATCCTGGAGGAGGGGGACAGGTACAGGGCCTATATTTTGACCCCAATACGGAAGGCAAGGTGTTTTTTAACTCCGATATGGAAGGCCTCAGTATTTCGCAGGACAATGGCCTTAGTTGGCGCCCCACAGGTGTACACGAACATCACCACCTGATGCAGTTTGTTACCGTAGTGGAAGAAGGCAATCCGCAGCGGATTTATAATGGCGGACTTTTCGGGCTGGAAATTTCTGACGACGGTGGGCTTACATGGCAATATCAGACATTTTTTGATCCGTGGGATGCGGACAACGATGGGGTGAAAGGGCCCGTGGCAGCTATTGCTATTGCACCCGACGATCCCCAGGTGATCTATGCGGGAAATGGCTGGATGAACAAATGGGCATCAGTGCTCAAGGAAGCCAACACACACCCGACCACCGGAGCAGGAGCAATGGCTTTTTCTGTGGATCACGGAAAATCGTGGGCACTCACCTATTATGATACAGGAGTGATTGAGAAAAACACTTATGATATTTCCGTTGATCCCGTTACAAAGGCGATATACCTTTCCGCAGAAGCAGGAATATATAAAGGCATCAGAACCGGCAGTAATTTCAGCTGGGAAAAGTTACCTGCGCCTACGGGTACAGGGCGTTCCCGCGGTGTTACCGTCAGTCCGAATGGGCAGTACGTTTATGCAGTTTATGAAACGTCGGTAGCGGGTCAGTATAAATTGTATGGCAGGAGCACAGAGGCGGTAGCATGGGAAGATCTGTCTGCGGCTTTGGCGGTGGAAACAGATTGGTGGCGACCGAGGATTGACCCTCGCGATACGGGCAATACCCATCATTTGCTGTTGGGCTGTCGGGTATCCTCGGATCATAATGGTTTGTGGGAAACGATCATCAGCTGGGAACAACAATCCCCCACCATTATTGAGCAACAAAAAATCTTCAATAAGGTGAGTGGTACGGAATGGGACTACGATTATGGCTGGAAAGAAACCTCGCCAAAGGCAGGCCATTATGGTTATACTCCTGCAAGTTGGGAGCGAGCGATATGGGTAACGAGTGATGAAGGCTTTTACACCTGGAATACGCAAGGAAACTTTTTAACGGATTGGCAGCCGCGCTGGACAGAAAAACAATCCAATGGGCGATATAACAACCGCGGAATTGCCTCTACCTTTAATTGGTCGATGGCTGGTATTGGTCAGTTTATAGCGCAGGGGCAGGCGGACAATGGTTTTGTGTACAGCAGTGATAACGGGGCGACCTGGAAACGCATTCACTTGCCTGGTGGAGTAAATGATTGTGGGGCAATGGCCGTAATTCCATTCGAGGAATCGCCGGTAGTTATCACGGGTGGCGTGAGTAATTACGGTGGCGGATTTAGTTATTCCATTGGTAAGGTGCATGGGGCTAAAATCAATCCGCAGACCCACGACCTGAGCAGCGGGATGAAATTAATCGGAGGAAATTCGCCGGGTTTAAATGGTCTGACGCAAAACACCGGAAATGGTCCGCGTATTTATGCGATTGATTATGATAAAGCAGACTACAACAAAGTCTATCTCGCCACAGAAAAAGGTATTTTTAAACATTCCGATATTGTGGGGCTTATCGATGGTACTTCAACAGCCGATTGGCAGCAGGTGGCAGGGCAGTCTAATTCAGTCAATGAAGTATTCGTTGATCCGCAGAACAGCGATTGTTTGTATGCATTACAAAGTAATGGTCTGTGGCGAATTGAACAACTCGAAACAGCGGCGCCCGTGTGGACCAAGATCAATGATATTTCCAATGTTGGTATGGGTGCCAAAGCAGAACTAACAGTATGGGCAGATCAAAGCCTTACGTACCTTTGTATAGGAGATCAAAATGGCAACCTATACCTGTCTTCTGATCAGGGGAGCAGTTGGCATTCCGTTTTAAACAGCACACAAATCAAGCAAGTTCGCCCGACCAACAAAGAGGAATGGTATGTGGCAGGAGATGGTGTTTCAATTGGTGCAATTGCGGGCTTTGGCCAACAGATTTTTGTGACCATCACTGGCGAACGCCGGCATGGCTATGCAGCCCTTCGTGGCCGAATTGGAGGAGGGGAAGTAAGCTGGGAGGATTTTTCTGGCGAGGGAGAAAACCGATTAAAATACCCTCGTGCAAGAAAGGCGACTGTTTTTGAGAGCGATGGCGTGCCTTACTTTTATATCGCCTCCTCGGGGATGGGCTTATGGCGTAAACCTGTTGATGCACCTGCGGATCCACCTGTGGTCCTTCCGCCGACAAGCAATACATCGTTTCGTTTTTTAAGAATGACGGCCAGGGCGGGAACCGCTTCAGTGAAAATCCATCAACTGAGATGGTATGCCAAAGGTGCGGGTTTTCCGACTACTTACCTGACCAATAATGATCAGGTATGGGCAACCGTTGCAGCGGACCTTGCCTGGCGTGCTTATGACGGCAAATCGCCAACCTGGGATATTATCAATCAGTACCCGGCAAGTATTACCCTCGATTTGGGCAACGGAACTGCCATTACACCAGACAGCCTGACGGTGAACGTAAATTCCGTTTCCAATGCAATTACCGATTTGATCTGTGAAGGTTCCAATGATTTAAACGAATGGACCGTCTTGTATGACCGCAGCGATATTAGTGTGGAAGATTATGAACAAAAAGTTTTTACAGCACGCTTTGAGCCTCTGACTATTGCAGTAACGGGCCTTGAGGTTACAGGGGCCGTGACTTCCCTTACTGAAGGCGAACAGGCGACATTGCAATATGAGGTGGCGCCAGTTGATGCCTCCAATAAGCAGGTGCATTTCAGCAGCAGTCAGCCCGATATCATCAGTGTTAATTCCGTGGGCGTTTTGTCGGCTCAGAAAGCAGGCTCAGCCGTCATCACGCTAAAAACGGATGATGGGGGATTTGAGCAACAGCTGACCGTCGAAGTTTTACCGCTTTTGGTTCCTTTCAGGTATTTGAAGCTGGAAATCAGGGATGATATTGATGATTTGCCCGTAACCCTTCAGGAGTTGGAATGGCTGGTGGAATCTGCGGCCTATCCCTCGCCAAAACTGACGGTCAATGATCAGGACAGAGCCACCGCTGTTACGGCCGGCAGCTGGAAGATGTTCGATGGTAAAAATACCGATTGGGCTGTGGGCACCGACTTTCCTGTAGCCGTTACTGTGGATCTCGGCGAAGGCAATGAAATTCACCCCAATGGAATTCGTATTCAATCCAACGCCTCCCGTCGAGGAGTCAGCAGCTTTGTCTGTTATGGATCTAATGATCAGCAGCAATGGACGACATTATATGCGACCGATCAGGCCGTGATTGCCAATTATATTGCAAGGGTGGGGACTTTCTATTTCGATCGGGAAAATACGCGGGTGCTCCATACTGATTTCCCATCCGAAGAATGGACATGTTTCCCCAATCCTAACGATGGCCTTTTGTATTTTGAAGGGTTGAATCCTGAAGTAGGGCATGAAATCCACATTTATGATGCTGCAGGAAGGTTAATCTTAAAGCAGTCCATTGAATTTGATCAGGGCGATGGTCGCTGTGATATTCATACTTTACCCACAGGTATTTATATGGTCTATTTGCCTGCACAACAATCTTTCAGCCGCCTGATCAGAAGGTAGTGCTGTAACCCAAATACGGAACGGTAATTTGTGGGCCCTAAACAACCAAGTAGAATTGGTGGGACTTCCGAACCAGGAAATATTACGAGAAAAAAAATGAAATGCCCGCCTGATTTGGCGGGCATTTTTTGCTTTTGGGAGGATGTCCGCAATTTGAACTAATAGGCAATAAGTAATTTTAATGGTGTTTTCTGAGGTAATGCCAGCATCTGAAAAAATAAAATATAATTGTACGTGCTGATTGTGAGGTCTTTGAGTGGTTTTGGTCGGTGCTTAATGGTGAGTGATCTGAAATTTTGTGACATTCTCACACGCAGGATTTGCATAAATAGTATAATATTATAATATTTGTGCATAGTTATTTTTTACCATGGCAAAGACGAAACAACCCTTATATATTAAAGTGCTCACTTACCTTACCGAACTGATAGAACAGGAGTATCGGGCAGGGCAGCTTATTCCCACGCAAACGGCAATTGCCAAAGCTACGGATACCAGCCTGATTACGGTGAAGCGGGCCATTTCACATTTGGTGAATGAGGGGATTTTGGAAACAATCGCCGGTAAGGGAACTTTCGTGAAAGAAAAGCCATTGATGGATAACCACGTTGGGGTTTCAAGCTGGACCGACAGTATTTCCTCCATAGGGAAAAAGCCAGAAACCCTATTGGTGGAAGTGGAGAAAACCAAACCCAGCGCTAAGGTGGCCAATCTTTTGAGAATTAAATCAAGAGGTTACACAATTAGCGTAAACCGTGTCAGGGGAATTGATGGTAAAGCCATTTGCTTAATGCATAATGAGCTGCCCTTCGATTTAGTTCCTGATCTTAAAGCTGAAAACCTGAATCAGGAATCTTTATACCAATGGATTCAGCAAAAATACGGACATGTGCCTGCAATCGCAGAAGAAGAAGTCTATGCACGTGCCGCAACCGAAGAAGAGCGGTCACTTTTTGAATTGAAAACCGACATTGTTTTAGTCATCAAGCGGGTATCTTATCTGTTAGATAAAAGACCTTTCGAATACTCGAAAATCATTGCGCCCGCAACTGAATATAGATATAAATCAAAACAAATCAACCCTTCTGTAGCCGAACTGGATTTCGCATAAAAGGCAGTAGGACAATTTTTTTAAAGATATGAGTCAAAAATCCGAACAAGTAGCACTGACCTTTCCAATGCAATTGGACAAGATCAAAAACGGTTTGTTAGCACAACAGGAAAAATTGCAGGCCGTTGCCGGTAAATTTGCTGATGCCATTATGGATGGTGGTGTGGTGTATGTGTATGCCAATGGCCACTCGCGTATTTCTGTCGAAGAAGTGTGTATCCGTATGGGTGCCTTGACTGGTTTTCACGGTATTTTGCAGACAGGATTGACTTCTTTCACCGACGTTGTTGGGGTGAACGGTATCCGTGTTAATCAAGGTATTGAGCGCTACGAAGGTATTGCCGAAAATATTCTGAAAGAATATGAAGTAGGACCAAAAGATGTGATGTTGGTAATCACCGCTACGGGAACAACCCCTGCAGCAGTGGATATGGCTTTGACTTTCAATAAAAGATATCCTAACAATCCATTGATTGCCATTGCCTCTGAGGTTCAGTCCAAAGGTGCCAAGCCTAAGCACAGTACGGGTATGAATTTGAGTGATGTAACGGATCAAGCAGAAAACGCCATCTTCATTGACAACTCGATGCCTTATGGTGATTTGTCGGTTACCGTAGATGGCGATTTGGATCAGTATCAGGTATGTCCACTTTCATCTATTGGCGCCTTGTCTGTGATTCAGTCTTTGAACGAAATGACGATCCGTACCCTTGATCAGCGTGGGTATCACCACCATGTGTTGCGTAATATGCACATCAACAATACCGCTGATAACTACGATGAGTGGACTGCAGACCAACGCAAACGATATGCACGCGCCATGTATAACCCTGAGGCAGTGAAGCCAGTAGAAGAAGCATTAACTCCAGCGGGGCATGAAAAATAAAATATTCATTATTACAGGTGCTTCGGGAATAGCTGCCGAAACCATGAAACTCGCTGTACAGCAGGGAGCGAAAGTTTTTTTCTGCGGAAGAAATGAAGCACGTTGTCAGGAGCTGAAAGAAATCCTTTTGGAGCTGGGCGGTGAAGCCGACTTTTTGGTGGGCGATTTGACCGATCCTGAATTGGCAGTGCGTTTGGTGAAAGCCTGCAAAGAAAAGCACGGTCGTATTGACGGGCTGTACAATGTGGCAGGGATCAGTGGTCGCCGTTTTGGTGATGGTCCTGTTCATGAGTGCACGGAAGAAGGATGGGCGACAACCATGTCCAACAACGTCACCACTCAGTACCGTTTGTGCCGTGAGGTGGTGAACGTGATGTTGGCGCAAGAGGTGGATGAAAATGGTCTCAGAGGAACGATCCTGAATATGTCCAGTATTTTGGGCATGTCGCCAGAGCCGAAATTCTTTTCGACCATTGCCTATGCTGCCGCCAAAGGAGCGATCATCAGTATGAGCCAGTCGATGGCCTCAAAATATGCTGCTGACAAGATCCGTGTGAATGCAATCTGTCCGGGCTTGGCGTTGACACGCATGAGTGCGAGAGCTTCTGAAAACGAGGAGATTGTAAACTTCATGGCCGAAAAACAACCATTAGTTGGCGGCGTGATGGATGCCGTAGATGTGGCAAAAACCTCCGTATTTTTATTGAGCCAAGAGAGTAAAGTGATCACTGGCGAAGTCCTGAAAGTGGACGGAGGTTGGAGTGTGAGCTAAGTTTTTATATATGCTATTCATAGTTCAGGCAGCTCGTTTGGACTATGGATATTAAGCATCACACAATATTATCAGAGGGGGGGAAGTAATGTGTAACCTTTAGTTCAAGCGTCTCGCTTGGACGGATTCCGACAAGTAAGAACCGAATATAAAATACAAAGGGTACCTATTTGTCCACAGATTTCCTAAGCTGTCACTTACAAATCAACAATCATGGTAATCCTTTCAGTCAAGGTGATCATGGTCTAAAACCTCCCTACATCACTAAACCACTAAGTAGTGGCTCTTTTTTTAATCTTGAAATAATAAAATTATCTACCATGCATAATTATCATAAATCATTACCCTTGATCGATTGCTTCGATGTGATCGTTGTAGGTTCTGGATCTGCGGGTTCGCCAGCAGCAATTTCTGCCAGCAGAGCAGGAGCAAAAACATTGATCATCGAGCGTTTGCCATTTATCGGTGGAACATCTACGGCTGTGCTCGATACTTTTTATGGATATTACACCCCAGGAAGCCAGTCGATTAAAGTGGTTGGTGGTATAGCTGACGATGTAGTCAAAGGTTTGGGAGAATACAATGCGAGCTTTGAGCGCCCGAATACTTTTGGTGCCGGGACGGGCGTTACTTACCACCCAGAGTACTTGAAAGTGGTTTGGGAGAAATTATTGATGCAGGCGGGCTGTTCAATTTTGTTGAATGCACACGTTACCGATGTAGTCAAGAAGGGTGATAAAATCATTGGTTTGGTTGTGGCAACCAAGGATGGTTTGAAATATTATGAAGCCAAGCAAATTATTGATGCTTCAGGTGATGCAGATATCTGTCACCAGGCTGAAGCGCCTTATGAATTGGCCGGTGCAGTGGATCCAGCCCAAACATTGACCACCACCTTCAAGATGGTGAATGTGGATTGTGAGAAGCGTAAAACGGTTGCCAAAAAGGAAATCAACGCTTTGATGGAAGAAGCCGCAGCATCAGGAAAATACAATTTGCCTCGTAAAGAGGGGAGTGATCATATCACGCCAGTGAGTCATATGACCGCAACGATCATGACGCGTTTGACTTCTTTCAGAAAAGAAGGAGAAGTAACGATCAATGCGGCGGATCCGGAATTCTTGAGCCATGCCGAGATCGAAGGACGTTTGCAAGCCATTGAGTACATTCGTTTCTTGCGTGATTATGTGCCAGGATACGAAAAAGCCGAATTGTCAACTTACGGGATGCAGATTGGTGTACGGGAGACCCGTCGTATTCACGGGCAGTATCGCCTGACTTCGGAAGATGTTTTGTCAGCAAAAAAATTCGACGACCAGATTGGTTTGTGTGGGGCGCCTATGGAAGACCACCACGATGGTGAAGGCGTAAGATGGCAGTACTTGCCTGACGGCAAAACGGTAGGTATCCCTTTCCGTACCTTGGTTCCTCAGAAAATTGAAAACCTATTGGTGGCAGGTCGTTGTTTCTCGGCATCGCATGTAGCGCATAGTAGCGTGCGTTCGATGGCGCAGTGTATGGTGATGGGTGAGGCTGTTGGTAATGCGGCGGTTTTGGCATTGAAAACAGATACACAGCCGGGCAATATCAACGTTGCTGATCTTCAGGATACTTTGGAGAAAAACGGCGGTATCTTGCGTTAAAATAAGTTTCATTTTTTTATCTAAAGCACAAAGTCATGGAAGATTACGCTATTGGCTATGATGTAGGGGGAACAAGGCTGAAAGTGGGGATCGTTGATGCCCACGGAATGCTGAAGGAGACCTTCGCTGTTCCGAGCCGTGCAAATGAGGGCGCACAGCAACTTTTTGATACCATTGTAGAATTCACCGAAAAGCAAATTGCAGAGAAAGGCCGACCGACAGGTATTGGTTTGAGTCTTAGCGGTGGGGTGGATCCCGAAAAAGGGGTGGTGCTCCTTCCGGGCAAATTCAAGAACCTTGAAGGTTTCCCCATCGTGCCCATGCTTCGCGAGAAGTTCAACATTCCGGTGATTTGTAATAATGACGGCAGATTGGCAATGTATGCGGCCAAACATGGGGGATATGCGGAAGATGTTGATTGGGCGGTGGTGCTGACCATCGGGACAGGCATTGGCTCGGGGGTCATGATCAACGGCAACATTGATGAAGATCCACACTTTCAGTTTGGTACCCAGATTGGGCACATGGTGATGCAGCAATCCTCTCAGTCGTTATGCCTGACAGGAAATTATGGGACCTGTGAAACCCTTTGCTCTGCAACCGCCCTCGCCCTAATGGCAAGAGAGACGATTCAGCGCGGAGTGCCTTCTATCCTGGAAGATCAATATTTCAGCAACCCACATAGCATCGATTTTAAAGCGGTAGTAGATGCCGTTCGTGCGGGGGATCAGTTGTGTATTGATGTTTTCGAGCAATGGATAGAAAATGTGGCCGTGATGCTGATCAATACGGTACATGCCTACGAACCGCAACGCATTATTCTGAGCGGTGGGGCAACCCTCGCAGCTGATCTTTTTATTGATAAGCTGCGCACAAAGGTTAGTGAACGGATTTTCCGTTTTCCCTCTGGCACCATCGATATTGTGGTGGCTAAACATCAGGAATATGCAGGTGTAGTGGGGGCTGTAGCCTACCTGCAGGCGTATTTGCAAAAACAGGCGGCGGCGGTTTAAGCATTCGCAATAATATTAATGGGGTGATATAGACCATGATTTCCTTGAGTAGGGGATTTTCATGAGATCCCAATTTTGGTGGGGTTAGACCCGAGCGCCTGACCTATACCGTTATTTTTTATGCAGTGCGATACAGCATCATTCAACCCCAATTTTAAACCTCGAAATAATACCATTATGAAAGAGTGGATTAACTTAACATCAGACGAGATCAACGAGCTTGATCGTAATATTCCTGTGCTTGTTCCTGTTGGATTGGTGGAAGCACATGGGCCACACCTTCCTGTAAGTGTCGATATCGATTCCGCTACTTATTTCAGTAGAGCGGTGGCAAAAAATACAGGGGCGATTATCGTTCCGACTTTACCCTATGGTTTTTCCGATGAAATGCGCGAGTACCCTGGCAGTCTTGGGCTGTCCGTAGAGGTGTTTTCGCAGGTAATCGTCGATCTTGCCAAAAACCTTTGTCAGCAAGGATTCAAAAAAGTCATTTTTATTACCGGTCATGGTGCCAATAAAGCACCATGTGAATTGGCTTTCTATAAGGTTTGGGAACAATACCCTGACTTCAAAGGCGTTTGCTGGAACTGGTGGTCGGATTGTGGCATCAGCGGTATCCACCATGCCGATAAAGGCGAAACGGAAGTGGCGGTAGCTTGCGGAACAGCAGTGTATATGGATCGCGTAAAGGATTTCAAGGTAGAGAAACCGTGGTACAAAATCCGTTCACGTTACGAACTCGATCCTGCCTCGGGTGGTATCAATGGCAAGCCAAGTGAAGCTGATTTCGCCAATGGTGAGAAAGTTCGTGATCAGGCCGTGGAAGTGCTGACGCAGAAAGTGAAGGCCGCATTCGGAAGTATTTAAGTTCATCATCATGGAAATTTTTGATAAAATAAAAGTCCTCCCTGCGGTAACCATCCCCAAAAAAGAGCAGGCAGTAGCGACCGCAAAAGCCATTCTTGCAGGTGGGTTAGCACTGATGGAAATCCCCTTCAGAACCGAGGAGGCCGCTGAATGTATCGCCCTGATTCGAAAGGAAGTGCCACAGATGCACATTGGTGCGGGAACAATCCTGACCAAAGAACAGCTGCATCAGGCCAAGGCCGCAGGTGCATCTTTTGCATTGGCACCGGGTTTCAATCCTGAAGTGGTTAAAGAAGCAAAAGCGATCGGCTTACCTTTTATTCCTGGCGTAATGAGTCCCTCGGAAGTGGAGCTTGCCCTGGAGCTGGGCTGTAAGGTGCAGAAATTGTTCCCTGCAACGCAAGCAGGTGGCATCGGGATGCTGAAAGCTCTTGCGGGTCCTTACGGACACACTGGGGTGCAATTTATTCCCATGGGTGGGGTGAGTCTGAAAAACATGAACGACTACCTCGGGGCACCAAATGTGGTGGCTGTGGGTGGTTCGTGGTTAGCGACAAAACCGTTAATTGCAACAGGTGATTTCGACCAAATCACCTTCAATGTCCGTGAGGCGAATGAACAGTCGATCGCAGCAGTAACCGCTTAATGGCTGTAAAAAATATACCGCTTTCCAAGTTTGTGGCCGACTAAGCAGCTGGAGAGCATCAACAACTTCATCTAATATCAGTAGAGGCTGTAGCGCAATGATTGCTACAGCCTTTTTTTGTGCCTATAAATCGGGGATCATAACATAATCACACAACGTAATGTTGCAAGGTCTACAACAGCAATTATTCAACACTTACTGATATTATGAAAGCAAATTCGAAGATTACCAGACATTATTTCCGTTTTCTCCTGATTACATTGCTCCTACTGGCAGCAGGTTTGGAAAGTTATGGTCAACAAGCGGAAAAGGTGACCGAACTTCTTCACCTTGAGGACAACCAGTACTTCGCCGACCGTGATAGCGCCTATGTGGACCCGTATTATGGCTTGAAAAAATTAATTTACGGTAATAAACGGTTTGCTGAAAATAAAAGCATTAGACCACGACAAACCGATGCCGATCTCAAAAATAATGAACTGGGACAAAAGCCATTTGCGACTATTATCGGTTGTGCCGACAGTAGGGTGCCCAATGAAATTATTTTTGATCAGGGCGTCGGAGATTTATTTATTACAAGAACGGCAGGGCAGGTGATGGCCGAGGCCTCTTATGGAACCATTGAGTATGCCACCGAATTTTTAAACACCCGACTGATTGTGGTGTTGGGCCATGAATCCTGTGGAGCAGTGCAGGCCGCCATGAAACTTCCTGAAAATCCTCCTGGGCATATTGTTACCCTGATTAATGCTATTAAGCCCGCTTCTTTGGTGGCAAAGTCGCATGGGGAAAGTGAGGAGGAAGCTATTGATATTGCCATCCGAACCAATGTATTGGAGCAAGTTCAGTTGCTCCGTGGACTCGAACCTGTTTTAAGTCGACGTTTTGCCGAAGGTAAAGTCCTGATTGTTGGGGCAGTTTATAATCTAAAAACAGGGGTGGTTCAGTTTATTCCTGAGACAATAGAAAGCCTACCCAAATTTAAGCAAGGAGAAAAAGCCGAAGCCAAAAAAACTGAAAAATAGAATCGGTGTTATCGGGATGGAGCAAACACAAGATTGATGAAAGCATATGGCGCCAAAACCCTGACTTTGAATGAACATCCCATAGGTAAAAGTGTAATCATTGCTTTTAATAAAAAGGGTACTGAGATCATATGAATGGTCATTTGTGATCAGTGATTGGAGTGCATAATCTGGCACTCATGAGGCACTGATCACCAGTCACCCTTATCGATTTTTTTTGACCGAATACTTAGCTACATAATTTTTAGTTCGGTTATCCATTTGCAGGTCAAGCCCAACCCATTTCTATGGGTTTCACTTTATTAAGCCAAAGTTGCACCCTTGTTAAAAACGCCCAACACATGTGCCGAAGGTACCTTTTCAATAGCCTCGGGTGGCATCCCGTGGAAAATAATAATACAATAAAACCGCTATTTGTCTATCACGAGAGGGATTCACGCGATAGGGTGATGGGTTGGGATTTGATGCTGAAAATGCAATGTCCTCTATTTCATTACTAAGGGCCTTCTGATTCATTAGTATGATCGCTAAACCCTAAAGATCTCTCTTAATTTACAAACGCGTGGTGATTATTTCACGAGCAGCCTTTCCTTACAAGCAAAGCGAATAATTAACCAATCGTCCTCCTCTAATGAAGATTTTTCAATTTATTATGCCACTGATAGGCGTAATTTGTGCCAAACTTAAATCATCTAAAATGAAGAAACACCTACTCATTTTTTTATGGCTCATTGTAGCTGTACCTGCTTGGTCACAAAGCGTGAACTCGCAATTTTTAAAATTCCCTGAGCAAAATATCGACTTTGTAAAAGGTGTTGCAGACTTTCATATTTCATTGGAAGACCCTTCAGGGGGCTATTTCACATTCGCTGATTTAGATGGAGTGCCGCTTCCTGATCAAAGTGGTGGATGGGAAGGCTACGAATATAAAAGTTTGTGTGCAATCAGCAGGTCTGCCTATGCATTTGCCCGTGCTTTTCAGCTTACCGGAGATATCGTCTATCTACAACATGCCCGTCGTGCGCTCAACTTTCTTTATGAAAAAGGGTGGGATCGTCAGCATGATGGTTGGTATTTTACTTATGATGAGACCAACCAAACTGCTTTTGGGGCACCTTGGGCAAAAGACGAAAAATGGATCTTTCAGCAGGAATATGCTACGGTAGGAATTATGGCGATGATGGAAGCGCTCGGTGGGACGCCTTATCTGTCGGATGGTCAGTCCATTGAGGCAGACTGGATGAATCTGGCCCTGGATAATCTTGATGACCATTGGTGGGACGATAGGGCGGATTATTTGGGGTTTTATGAAAAAGCGACTTCTCGAAATAGCGCTCAGAATGGCAAAGGCTTCACCGGCACAATTGATGGTATCAATACCCACGCAGCGCTGTTGGCGAATATCAGTCAAGAACCACAGGATGTGATGCGTTTTCGTGATCTTTCAGATATTTCAAGGGACCACCTGGCTGGAGCGCTTGATTTGGCGGAGGTGAAAGCAGGTTTTCCGGAAGTTTTTAGTAATAACTGGGAAATCGATCAATCCAAGGACCATTCAGGTGTAGGACATGTATTGAAAACGGCCTGGTGTTTGGGGCGTGCTGCAGTGTTTTTTAAAGATCCATCCTACCAGAAAGCAGCGGAAAAATTATTGGATCATGTCTGGGAAAGTAATCAACCAACGCATGAGGATTTATATGATCATATCTATGGTGCCCCATTTTCTGACGTTAATTGGAAAACGGGCAAACGGAAAGATCAAACGAAAAATCATTGGGTGCTTGAGCAAGGGCTAACCGGTGGCTTAATGAACTACTACAGCACCACCGATGAAACTAAGCGATTAATTTATCTGCGAATTGCAGATGAGTCGATGGATTTCTTTGAAAAAAATATGCTCACCAGTCATGGGGTCTCTTATGCCAATGTGACTCAGAATGGTGCTCTTCCTGTTGGTGATTTACTCGCAGATGCTTTTAAAGCAGGATTTCATGATGCCGAATTGGGTTATATGACTTACCTGTATGCGCATACTTATTTGCATGCCCGAGCCTTCGATCTATATTACCATTTTAATGGAAAAACCACGAAACAGGTAAGGTTAGCTCCGCTGATTGTTAAAGACGAGGGGTTGAGCATTGAGTCAGTCAGTTATAACGGAGCGGACTACACTGCTTTTAACAGTAAAAACATGACGGTGGATTTGAACGAAAATATTGACGGGGTTTTTAAGGTTACTTTCAAACCCAATGAGCGTCCTCTCGATCCACAGCAACCGCTGGCCTCCGCCGCTAAGGAAAGTTATCAGGTTTTTCCTTCTGTTTTCGAAAGTGAGCTTAATATTCAAGGGCGAGGGATTGTTGCTGCCGTACTTCTTGATGCTGCCGGGAAAACCATACAGCGATTCCCGCTGATGCCTGACTTGGAGCACCAACAGCTCGATGTGCAGCCGTGTACTCCTGGACTTTATTTGCTTAAATTAATCGATGAACAACAGCAACAATCTGTCCATCGATTGATCAAGCATTAACATAAATACATTTTTCATGAAACTTTTACCAAGTTGGAGATGGTTCGGTGATGCTGATCCTGTCTCCATCTCTGATCTCCGACAAGTCGGTGTCAGATCTATAGTGAGTGCGCTACATCATATCCCGGTTGGGGAGGTTTGGAGTATTGCTGAAATTCAAAAACGACAGGCACAGATTAGTGGGGACGATGGGCTGCTCTCCTGGGATGTGGTCGAAAGTGTGAATATTCACGAGGAAATCAAACTTGGTGGACCCCAAGCGAACAAGTATATCGAAAATTATCAACAGACCATTCGTAATTTGGCCACCTGTGGGATTAAGGTCCTGTGTTATAATTTTATGCCGGTGCTCGACTGGACTCGTACAGACCTTAAATACCGCCTGATGGGTGGTGCGGAAACCCTGCGTTTTGATTTTAAAGCATTTGTAGCATTCGATGTTTTTATGCTTCAGCGCGAAGGTGCTGCTACGGAATATTCACCACAACTTTTAGCGCAGGCGGAAGAGTACCTGAAAACACTTTCAGCTGATGAACGACAAGCCTTGCAGGAAAGTATTTTGGCTGGACTTCCGGGAACGACAGAAGTTTTTACGCCGGAGGCTTTCCTTAAAGAATTGGCAAAATATGCAGAGGTGTCTGCGGATAAACTCAAGGATAATCTGAAATTTTTCCTGCAACAGGTGATTCCCGTCGCTGCTCGTGAGGGGGTGAAAATGTGTATTCACCCTGACGACCCACCGTTTAATTTATTTGGTTTGCCACGGATCGTCTCTAATGCCCATGACCTTGAGTGCATCCTGAAAATGGTAGATAGCCCCTATAATGGCATTACTTTTTGCTCGGGTTCTCTCGGTGCCAATCCTAATAATGACCTGCGGCAGATTGTTCAAAAATTTGGGCACCGTTTTCCTTTTGTGCACCTGCGGAATGTTCAATTGGAGGACGGAAGAAGTTTTCATGAAGGAGGTCACCTCGATGGCAGTACCGACATGGTGGCATTGGTAAAGACACTGCTGACCGTTGGAGAAAATCAATCGGTATTCTATCGGCCTGATCACGGGCATCAGCTTTTGGATGATTTGCCAAAAGAGATGTTGTGCCCTGGTTACTCCACTATTGGTCGATTAAAAGGTCTTTCTGAACTTAAAGGAATTATCGCTGCCTTAACTTCGATGGATTGATTCGTTCGGCATTTTTCAGCACAACCGATGATGATCGGTGGTTAGCAATCAGCCATTGGTACCGGTCATCATCTTTCTGCCTTTTCACGCCGTAGGTCAAATTTTGAAATAAGAATTTGCTTTTTGGAGAATGCCTCAACACATCAGAGCGCGTGTGAGTATTCTGATTTAAAGGAGGAAATAGGATTACTAATGGGCACTGAAATAAATAACACCATCTTGATAAGGTAAAAAGCACGCAAAAGCACGCAAGAATTTGGAATGAAAGTGGTTAAGTAGGTCTTTTTTTATTATTTAGCTGTTAGTAAAGTGATAAATTGAGTTCCCAATTTTTATATAAATCATATTTTTATCTCCAAATTTTATGATATCAGCATAATTTCAGAAATCACCCATATTTTTCAGCATGGTCAGGGGGCGTGGAGAATGATCAATTTTTGCGTGGTATAGGTGTTGGTTTCTATCTTTGTCATACAATGATTTTTTTAACAAGTCAATTCAAAAAATGAATAATACTTTTTCAGATATAAAAGGAAAACTGGTCGTCATTACCGGTGGAGCGGGTGTTCTCGGGAAGAGCCTCTGTACTGCTTTCGCCGCCTGTGGGGCAAATTTAGCAATTGTAGATTTGAATGCAGAAAATGCACAAAAGATGGCCGAAGAGCTGGTGAGTGAATTTCAAGTTCAAGCCTTAGGTGTTTCAGCAAATGTTTTGGACCGTGCTTCGCTGGTGGAAGCTAAAGGCACCATCAATGAGGCCTTGGGGAGCATCGATATTTTGGTGAACGGTGCAGGGGGAAATCATCCGAAAGCCACCACGGCAGTGGAACAAATGGTAGAGGATGAACTTGAAGGAACGTTTTTTGATTTGGACGTTAAAGGGTTTGATTTTGTCTTCGATCTGAATTTTAAGGGGACATTACTGCCAACGATGATCTTTGCGCAAGACATGATCGGTGCTGATCGTCAGGGTGTAGTGTTGAATATTTCCTCTATGAATGCTTTCAAGCCATTGACAAAAATCCCGGCCTATTCAGCAGCTAAAGCCGCAATTAATAATTTCACCGAGTGGCTTGCGACGCACCTTGCACCTCAAAATGTTCGCGTTAACAGCCTCGCTCCAGGCTTTTTCATCACAGACCAAAATCGCTTTTTGGTAACCAATCAGGATGGGTCGTTTACCGAGCGTGGGCAAAAAATTGTCAATGGTACGCCAATGGGTAAATTTGGATCGCCGGATGACATTCAGGGCACGGCACTTTATTTGTGTTCTGATATTGCTTCTTTTGTTACAGGAGTGTGCATTCCTGTCGATGGTGGGTATAACTGTTTCAGTGGCGTTTAAAATCATAAGAAAATGAGAGGATTAGAGCAAACTTGGCGTTGGTATGGCCCAAATGACCCTGTGAGTCTTTCGGATATCCGTCAGGCTGGGGCAACAGGAGTGGTTACCGCATTGCATCATATTCCAAATGGTGAAATTTGGACGGTGGAGCAAATTCAATTGCGAAAGGAGGAGATTGAAGCTGCCGGACTTACTTGGTCGGTGGTAGAGAGCATTCCTGTTCATGAGGATATCAAAAAGGCAAAAGGAGATTTTCAGACTTATATCGAAAATTATAAAACCTCAATTCAAAACCTTGCCACCTGTGGTATTGATACGGTATGTTACAATTTCATGCCAGTTCTGGACTGGACACGAACGGACCTGTCATTTAAGGTAGAAGATGGATCAGAGGCTCTTCGATTTGATGTCGCAGAATTTGCCGCTTTTGAAATTCATATTTTAAAGCGCCCCAAAGCGGAAGATGCCTATTCGCCAGCAATAGTAGAGAAGGCTGCTCAGGTTTTTGATGCCATGAGTGAAAGCAAACGTGCGGAATTGGTGAAAAATATTATCGCTGGACTTCCGGGTGCTGAAGAAGGTTATACGCTGGAACAGTTTCAGGCTGTATTGGATGAATACAAAGAGATTGACGCGGAGGTGTTGCGGAAGAACCTGAAAACCTTCCTCAGTCATATTGTACCAGTAGCCGAATCGGCGGGTGTGGTTTTGGCCATTCACCCTGATGATCCACCTTACCCAATTTTAGGCTTGCCTCGGGTCGTCAGTACTGAAGAAGATGCCGCCTGGTTATTGGAGGCTGTCCCTTCGAAAAGTAACGGCATTACTTTCTGTACCGGCAGTTATGGGGTGCGTGGGGATAACGATCTTGTTCGTATGGCTAAACGATTTGCAGATCGCATTCATTTTGTCCATTTGCGTGCTACTCAACGCGATGAGTTTGGTAACTTTTATGAGGCAAACCACCTCGAGGGTAATGTGAATATGTATGAGCTACTGAATGTATTAATGGCAGAAAAATCCCGTCGTTTGTCAGGTAATGATGAGTTCAGCAGAATGCCCATGCGTCCTGATCACGGGCATAAGATGTTGGACGATTTAGCAAAGCAAACCAATCCTGGGTATTCGGGCATTGGTCGTTTAAGAGGGCTTGCTGAACTTCGCGGAGTGATGTTCGCCATCGAACAGGCCAACAAAAATAAATAGTAATATAGCTATGGGAGCGCGAAAATCCATTAGTATAAAAGAACTTGCAGCCCTTGCGGGGGTTTCTGTTGGTACAGTGGACCGCGTGATACACCAACGCGGGAGGGTTTCGGATGAAACGCGGGATAAGGTTCAGAAATTGGTTTTGGAAACAGGTTATCAACCTAAAAAATCTAAAGTCCAGCCTTTACGAATTGGCGTTTTATTGCCGGTTCCTTCTTCTAATCCCTATTGGGAGTTACCCCTTGAGGGAGTACGTGAGCGAGCGAAATTTTTGGAAAATGATGGGGTTTCGCTCACAGAATTTCTCTATGACTATCACAGTGAAGAGGATTTTACCAGCAAAGGAGAAGCAATGCTCAACGCGGCAGTGGATGGTTTAATTATCCACCCAATTTTCCGGCAGGCCACCTACCAGTTGGTACGGAATGTCAGAGCTAATAATTTGCCATTTGTCTTTTTGGATGTGAACCTTCCAGAACTGGAACCGATGTATTTTGTGGGGCAAGATGCCAAAAGTTGTGGTGGTTTGGCAGGTAGGTTGCTCAGCCTTGGGCTTGGGGAAGAAGATCGGGTATGGGTCATTAATTTTTCTTCCGCCTCAGCAAATTCTACCTCTTTCCTGCGGGAAATTGGTGCTGTGGATACGCTCAGGGAAAACCAACTCAAAAATGAACAAATCCGCATGCTGGATTTTAAAAGGGGTACTGATGAGCAAAAACTACAAGCGCAGATTAAAGCGGAAATTGAAGCCAACGGTGCACCAAGTAGGGTTTACGTTACAAATTCTCGTGTGAAGCGAATATTTGATGGTTTACGTGCTTGTGGACAAACACAAAAAATATTGATTATCGGGCATGACCCCCTGCCCGAAAACATTAAGCTACTTCAGGATGGTGATATTGACTTCCTGATAGCGCAGGATAGTAAGAGGCAGGGAGCCTTGGCATTGGAGGGTTTACATATACATTTAACAGATCGCGTGCTTTTTGAAAAAGAAAGTCATATCTGTTCAATGGTTTATTCTAAAGAAAACATCAACAGTATAAGGTATTTTCATTAGCAGCTCATAAACCAAAATCGCATCGACAATGATGCTATTGTAAAAGGACTGTGGGACTATGAGGAGATTTTTGCTGTACAGGGGATGGTTCAGCCATCAATACTGATATTACTCATTTTTAGTATCAGAACATTCAACAAGATATATTTTTTTAATATGGATATTTTAGAGAAAGTTGGTTCGGAAAAGGTAGGGGTAAAACCTAAGGATGGAAAATTCCGGTACCGTATTTTAGCCTTATTATTTATGGCTACTACGATTAATTATATGGATCGTAGCATCATGGGGGTGCTGGCGCCTACTTTGGAGGGGATTTTCCAATGGACAAAAATGGATTATGCTTCGATCAATATTGCTTTCAAGGCCGCTTACGCCCTGGGCATGTTGTCTATGGGTACGCTGATTGATAAATTGGGCACACGTATCGGTTACACCATATCAATTGCCATTTGGTCGGTCTTTGGAATGGCACACTCTTTATTGCGTCCGGCTTTCGGACTGATCGGATTTATGGCGGCACGTTTTGGGCTCGGCTTTGGAGAAGCAGGTAATTTCCCTGCAGCCGTAAAAACGGTGGCGGAATGGTTTCCTAAAAAAGACCGTGCCTTTGCAACCGGTATTTTTAATGCAGGTTCAAATGTTGGGGCATTTTTAGCACCCATTGTTGTTGCTGCCATTCTTAGTTATGGAGGTACAGATGCCTGGCCAATGACTTTCCTTGTAACAGGTATATTTAGCGCGATTTGGGTGGTTTTGTGGCTGAAATTTTACAAAAAGCCCGCCGACCATCCAAGTGTCAGTGAAACCGAATTAGCCTATATCCAGCAAGATGCTGAGGAAGCCGAGGAAGAAGTGGCTGTCCCAATTCCACTTTCAAAAATTGCCAGTAAGCGTCAGACCCTTGCCTTTACCGTAGGAAAATTGACGGATGGCGTGTGGTATTTCTTCATGTTCTGGAGTGGGATGTTCTTCCACGATAAATTCGGCATGTCTATTAAAGAATTAGGCGCCGCTTATGCTGTCATGTATTTGATTGCCGATTTCGGAAGTATTGGGGGCGGATACCTGTCTAAATTTTTTTTAGAGAGAAACTGGTCTTTAAACAATGCCCGGAAAGTGTCCCTTTTGATTTGTGCGCTATGCATTGCACCAGTATGTATGGCCACCATTACCGATAGTGCCATTATCGCTGCTTGTTTAATTGCTTTGGCTTCCGGAGGGCACCAGGCTTGGTCTTGTAATCTCTTTACCGTCGCTTCTGATTTGCTGCCAAAGCAATCTGTTGCAAGTGCGGTAGGTTTTGGGGGGATGTTTGGTGCGGTGTCCGGAATGATTATCGACCTGTTATTAGGGACCTACCTCGATGCCATGGGGAATGACGCCTATTTTTGGATGTTTCTTGTAGCGGGAATGTTCTACTTAATTATTCTGGCCATTATGCACCTGATCGTGCCTGACTACAAACCTTTAACTCAAGAAGAAATTTAATTTATTACTATTCAGAACTATGGGCTTTATTAAAGAGGACTTTCTGTTAGAAACCAAGTCGGCTTCAAGATTATATCATGAATTTGCCGCAGGGATGCCAATTATCGATTATCACTGTCATTTATCGCCGAAAGATATTGCTGAAAACAGGAGGTTTAATAACCTGTCTGAAGCTTGGCTGGAAGGGGATCATTATAAATGGCGTGCGATGCGCTCAGCTGGTGTGAAGGAAAAATATTGTACAGGCGATGGTACCGCTGAGGAAAAATTTGCGCAGTGGGCCAATACAGTGCCTAAAACCCTGCGCAATCCATTATTTCACTGGACGCACCTTGAGCTGAAGCGGTATTTTAATATTGACGAATTCTTGAATCCATCATCAGCAGATCAAATCTATCGTAACGCTTCCGAACAACTCTCAGAGGACCCTTCTTTCGGGACTAAATCCCTGATGGAGCGCATGAACGTAAAGGTGGTCTGTACTACGGATGATCCTAAAGACAGCCTAATTTATCATCGACAAAATAACGAAAGCAACCCCGTTTCAAAAGTATACCCAACCTGGCGACCAGATGGCGTTTTAGGGATTGAAAAGGGCGCTAAATTTGTCAGCTATATTCAGCAATTGGCAGAAGTTGCCGATCAGGAGATTCATTCTTTCGAAGACCTTAAAGAGGTATTACAGCAACGAATGAACCATTTTGCAGCGCACGGTTGTGTGATTTCTGACCACGGTTTCAAGTGCCTTCCAAAGGGAAGCGTTGATGAAGGTAAAGCCAACACCCTGTTAAGTAAGGCCCTGAATGGGGGCTTCCTTACGCCTGCAGAATGTGATGATTACCAATCCACCTTGCTTGATTTTATGGGGAAAGAATATGCTAAGCGTTCATGGGCAATGCAGTTGCATATAGGGGTGATTCGCAATAATTCAAAACGACAATTTGAAAATCTTGGTGCGGACACGGGTTTTGATTCGATCAGTGATGCCAAGCAGGCAGATCGCTTATGCTTATTTTTGAGCCGTCTTGATGAAGAAAACCTCCTGCCGAAAACGATTATCTATAATTTGAATCCGGCAGATAATTATGTGATCGGAACCATGATTGGTAATTTTCAGGATGGCAGCCTTGCCGGAAAAATCCAGATGGGTTCCGGCTGGTGGTTCCTGGATCAGAAAGAAGCCATGGAAATGCAAATGAATGCGCTATCCAATTTGGGCTTGCTTTCTCAGTTTGTAGGAATGTTGACTGATTCCCGAAGTTTCCTTTCCTTCCCACGGCACGAGTATTTCAGAAGAACACTCTGTAATTTATTGGGCACTGAAATGGAAAACGGCCTGTTACCAAATGATATCAATTGGATAGGGGGCATGGTAGAGGATATTTGCTATAACAATATTAAAAACTACGCCTTCGCGACCAACACAGATTTTTAATCATGTGCTAAAGAACTGCAGGAACGGTTCCTGCCGTTAATTTTGTGGTCCCCGATCCCCGATCTATGGTGGAGTACATAGAATATCCAATGGTTAATTGTAACCCTGTTATATTTAATTTGAATGAATTTTGAGGAGCCTTCGGGCTCCTTATTTTCTTTATTGGCATTTTTTTTTTCCTCTTAGGGCTTTTCTTGATTTTTTTCCCAGTGATGAGTGAACAACAAAAAGATGAAAATGATGAGCTATAAGAATTTTATTTACGGAGCCTTAGGCTTGACCATCGGCGCAACAGTAACCGCTTTTAACTTGCCTGATAAATCTAAAAAGATGAAGGAAGGTGCACCCTCAGAATTACGCATCAGCAACCGCACGGAATATGGTCAACTCAAGGAGGTCGTAGTTGGCAGGTGGGTACCCAATACTTTTAGGGTCGGTAAGGTAGATGCTTCACTGAAAAATTTTGCCCCCTATCTTTCAGATAAGGCATGGGAGTATTGGGCAAAATGTGAGGATAAGAATATTGCAGAGGTTTTCCCTGAGGATGATAAAAATAACTTCCTTGAACAGGAAAACCTCGTCAAGACACTCGAAAATCTGGGGGTGAAAGTCCGTAGACCTGACCCCATACCTTTCAGTTCAATGATTGCTTCGCAGTGCTATTCAAGAGATCCGATGATTACCATTGGCAACAAAGTGATTTTGGCCAACCTTCGGTCTGAAGCTCGCAGGATGGAAGTAGCAAGTTATGGGCGAATTGCGCAGGATTTAACAGAACAATATCAGGGGGAGGTCGTGCGGATGCCTGCCCTAAAACAGGGCCTCGCCGAGGGCAATGCCTACCTTGAGGGAGGGGATGTTTTCGTGGAAGGGAAGGATATTTACGTCGGTATTTCTGGAAATGCCACCAATGATTTGGGCATTGAATGGTTAAGAGAGACTTTGGGCGATGAATATGTGGTGCATCGTGTGGCCTTGAAACCAAATGTTTTGCACCTTGACTGTGCCATGATGCTGATCAATGATAAGCTCGGGGTGATCTGTGAAGAGGATTTTGAAGATTTTGACGCATTACCAGCAAGTTTGAAGCGCAGAAAGTGGGTTACCGTAGCACCGGAAGAAGCACAGGTGATGGCCACTAACGGTATCGTTGTCAATCCAGCAACGATCATTATGGTGGATGCCTTCCCTGAAGTTGCCGAACAAATAAGAGCGCATGGTATAGAGGTTATAGCCATTCCTTTTGACAAAGCCAATTACTACGGCGGAGGATTGCGTTGCAGCTATCAACCCATTTCTCGCGAACATTAAATGATGGAATAATGTAAAGCGGGGAGCTTTCAAGCAGGCAATACCCTCATTAAACAATAACTTGCAGTAATTTTGAGCGTCCTATTGTGGGGGCGTTGACAGATAAAGAGGTACCGAAAAATTCCTCAATAAATACAATATCACCAACTGAGCGAGCTTGTTCAGTTGGTTTTTTTATGTCCATGTCAAAGTACCTGATCAAAATAGCTTGTTAAAAGCAGTATTTATGCCAACTATTTGTGCATAAGGATTTTAAGGTGGGCTGAGGTTAAATGTGCTTAAATTCAGAAGGTAATACCGATCAGAATTAAATTCAAAATCCACTGCCGCCTAAAGGTGCCGAATATTCTTCCGAAGGTATCGCCCAATTAAGCAGCCGATGCCCAGTAATTGGGAGGAGGTATGAACCGTCGGGGAGAGCACATTTTGCAGTATATTTTTGATCAAGTACTTATTTTCGTATTATTGGAACAACATCAACCATTAACCCACACCAACCACTATGGGCAAGCATTTGCTATGGGAAAATATTAAAAAAGGCGACGCGCATGCTTACCGACAATTATTCGAAAAGCATGTGGCGATTTTGTATAAATACGGCCATAAAATCTGTCAGGAATCTACTGTTGTGGAAGATGCCGTGCAGGAGGTTTTTGTTCGGATCTGGGAGAAGCGCCAACAGCTTGGCGATACGGACAACCCCAAATTTTATTTGATGGTGGCCCTGAAGCGAGAATTGTATCAGCGGATGCGCAGCAACAAGTTTCAGTACCAAGATCCGCAGGAGTCACATTTTGAAGTTGTATTTTCTGTAGAGGAAGAAACCATCTTGGCCGAGCATAAGGAAATCAATTTGGGGAAGCTGAAAAAGGCGATGGAAGTCTTGACACCCCGGCAGAAACAGGTGGTTTATCATCGGTTTTTCTTGGGATTATCCTATGAGGAAACCGCCGAAATTATGGAGATGAATTACCAGTCGGTAAGGAATCTTCAGAGTGGGGCACTCAAGCAACTTAAAAATGAAATGGGAGATATTGGATTGATCCTGACCATGATCTCTCAAATTTTTTCATAAAATATCAGTACATCAACCAGGTTTTTGCCATTTACAGGTAGAGGCTTTTTTTGATAATAAATATGGCGAACATCGACAAATATATATACGATTCAGATTTTATTGCCTGGGCTTTGGGTGATGATGCGCAAGAGCAAAAGTGGCTTGAGATCATTAAAAATCAGCCCGAGGAGCGTGAGGGTATAGCTGCGGCAAAAGCACTTGTCAGCGCAGGAGTAAAGGTGGACGAACCTGTTCTTTCTCCGCAGGTGGCCAATCGTATGTGGGACAATATTTCCGCAAAAAATAAACAGCTAAAACGGAACAAAAAGCCCCGTTGGCCGATGGCCATTGCTGCGGGATTGGCTTTTTTACTGATGGCTGCAGGCTTGTTCCGTTTTCTGGTGCCACAACAGGAACAGGTGGTAGCTGATGCGGGCCAACAATTTGAATACGTACTGCCCGATGGTTCGGTGGTGGTTTTGAATGCCGTTTCGAGCATCACTTTTACACCGAAATCATGGGAAGATCACCGAACCCTGGACCTGAAGGGAGAGGCTTTTTTCAAAGTGAAAAAAGGGAGCAAGTTTACCGTGCAAACCGCCTATGGGCAAGTGGAAGTTTTGGGAACTTCTTTCAATATAAATGTCCGTGATGAAGATTGGGCAGTGAGTTGTTATACTGGAAAAGTGGAAGTGCGGAGTGCAACAGAAAAAGTCATTTTAACGGCAGGAGAGATGAGTGTGGGGCAGCAGATCCTGCAGAAAAAGCGTTTTGCGGTCAGTAAAAACCAGAAGCCACAATGGAATCAGGGGATTTTTCATTTTGATAATCAACGCTTGCGAGCGGTATTTGCGACTATTGAGCGGCAATACGGGGTGAAAATTACGGTCAAAGAAGTGGATTCTTTGAGAAGATTCTCCGGGACGATTTCCAATAAAAATATTGATATGGCGCTTCGGATGGTTTGTGAGCCTATGGATTTAAAGTATAAAATAGAAGGGAAGCATGTCCTTATTCAATAAATTTTTTCTTTTGCTGATTTTGTGTTTTTCCATTGTGGGAGCCAAGGCGCAAAATCAGCAAATTCCTTTATCCGATGCCCTCAAACAATTTGCGCACGAACACGATTTATTCATCGCCTTTGACGAAGCAAAAGTAGCAACATTCAAGGTGAACAGGGCCGAACCTCAGGAAAGCGTACAGGAGGTCTTGTTGCGGTGGCTGGCGGATACCCCGCTTGTTTTTGAACAGCTTGAGCCTCGCTCATATATGATTATCAATCGACCGGCGGAGGCTGAGGTAGTGGATATTCCTGTGCCCAAGGTAAAAAAACATGCTGTTTATGGAGCCATCGTGGGCATTGAAAATTTCAAATTACCCTTTGCCGTGATCCGCATAAAAGGAACGGACAAAGGGGTAACTTCTGGGCAGGATGGGCAGTTTCATATCCATGCACAACTCTCGGATACGCTGGTATTCACCTATGTGGGGTATGAACCGATGAATATCGCCGTTCAGGATTTGGCGGCTAAAAACCCGAATGTTGTAAATATGGATCTGAATGTTCGGCAGCTGGATGCGATTCTGATTTCCTCGATGCAGAAAAATCCCGCCATTATTCCACAGGCTGCGGGACGATACAGTCAGCGGATTAGTCCTATTTCTGCAACGGCCACAGGCAAGCATAATGCCTTTTACGCCTTGCAATTTTTGCCTGGGGTGAATAGCAATGGACTTTCAAGCAACCTACAAGTACGGGGTGGTAGTACGGGGCAAACCAAAATAACCATTGACCGACAGCAGGTATTTTTGCCCGATCATTATTATGGAATTTTCAATGTGATCAATCCCGTAGCGACGCAGGATATTATTTTACACAAAGGAACTTATGATGTTTCGCATGGGCAAAGTGTGGCTGGCATATTGGAGATTCAAACTAAAAATGATTATTTCAGTCATCAGCAAATTGGTCTTTCTGCGCACTTGTTTGGGGTAAATATGGACGTGGCTTTGCCGATAATCAAGGATAAATGGTATGTTTTTGGTGCCTTCCGTCAATCTCATGATGCCTTCACCAATTGGTATATCAATCGGTTTGCCAATGATCAGCCCGAAACGATTGAGATGCCGAAAAAAGGGACGGTTTTTAATCAGCAAGTGAATCCTGAAATTCAGTTTGGTGACCTATATTTAAAGTCTGCTTTGCGGATAAGTGATCGCGCTTTACTTGAGCTGAGTGGGTTAAAAACCTGGGATCGGTACGATCATCAGTTGAATTTACGAAGCAAAAGAAATCGACCGATTCAAGATCGTCCATTTTGGACCATCAGGCAGGTTGAAAACCGCTCCTGGGCGAATGAATCCGCAGGCATGGATTATACCCATTGGCTTGGGGAACAGCAACAGCTTGAGGTATTTGCCAATGTTTCTGTGGGAGAAAATCAGGTATTTAAGGATCGGAATTTTAATGATGGTAACACTATAAAAGTCGCCGAGCAGCACGATCAGCAGCTAAAAACTGTTTTTGGTGGCCTTAAGCTGCAACATCATGCTTTTACGGTAGGCTTTGATCTTACCCAATATCAATTGGAGATCAGTAATAAAGATACCATTCATGATCAAACGGTCAAGTTGGCGAACACTTACCTGGCATATCAAAAAAAATGGGAGAAAGTAAGCCTTACAGCGGGCGGTAATTTTCTTTATTATCAGCCTGATGGGTGGTTGTTTTCGCCGAGGGTTCAGCTCAATACCACCAAGCAGGAGGGAACGAATTTTAAATTGGGATTGGGTCGATATTATCAGTTTTTGCATCAAATCACGGATCCCCTGAGTTCTCTTTTTCGTTGGCGCCTGACCACCCCCGAGCAGTTGCCTTCTATGGTATCCGACCAAATCAGTATTGGCCTTCAGCATAGTCGATCACACTTTAGTTTCGATGCCGAATATTATGCCAAGAATAACAAAAACGACCTTTCCGTTTTAGCCCTTCGGACAGATTTAGCCATGCGCTATTTTTTGGCGGATGGGCTTTCGCAGGGGCTCGATACTTATTTTAATTTTCGCCATGAGCCCTGGAATTTTTATATGGCTTATGCCTATAACCATTACCATCTGAATTTTCAGCGGTCGCCTGAAGAAATCCGCAAGAGCCATATTTTACAGACCGCCCTGGTGTATACCAAAGGTAACTGGCAATTGGGCTGTACATGGATTGGCAAATCGATTCGTTACGATTTTGAAAATTTTAATGTTGAAGAAGAAGTCGCCAAAAGAGAGGCGTTATACAATATGCCTTTTTACCACCGCATGGACCTGTCGGTGGCGTATCATCTAAATTTGGGTAGCAACCAACAGCTCGAATTCGCCCTCAATATTTATGATTTATACCATCAGAAAAACATTCAGGAACGAACGGTGGATCAATTGCCTGTGTCAGCCATTTTTAATCAAGAGTTTCTGATGACGGATGTTACACAGATGGGTTTCTTTCCAAATGTGTCGGTGAGTTGGCGGTATAGTAAGTGATTTGAGATGGTTGTAGAGGCGTTCGGAAGAACGACTGATACTGGTCGTAGCCTCCTTGCTATGACCTAAAATTATGGCAAACGTCCGCTTGTATTTGTGCCTACGGCTCGTATTTACCCACAGTTAAAGCAATGGGCTATCAATACAAAAACCCGCTAAAGCAGGTTGGTCTTGTTTTCCAATTGACCCCGTATATTTTATCGAATATGCAGTTCCAAAAGAGCCATCATGCTAACCCATTTCAATGGGTTTAACAGCTGTTAGCCCATTGCTTTAGCTGTGGGTACATCACATCGGTAACCCTCCATTCCATTACCAAAACCATCACCTCGCTGATCCTCATCATTTTACCTTTATTTTTTTCCGCAAAGGTTGTAGTTCATGCAGGCACGTTCACTGGAGAATTTTTTAGAGGTTAAGGAAGTTTCTTTGTTTATTAGGTTTAATATTCGGATTGAGAATAGACTGTATTGGTGTATGACAATCACCTGTTGAAAATATATTACACAAAAGTGAGATTTATATTGTGTAGGGACGTTGCATGCAACGTCCGTACCGATAGGTACAAAAATATTCGACAGCTTAGTATTGAACCATGATTACCAAGATTAAAAAGGATTTTAGGCTATGCAAACCATAAAAATCATGGTAATCCTTTTAATCAAGTAAATCATGGTCAAAAAAATATCGCCATTATACTTTTGACAAGACACTTAGAACTTCATCACAATAAAAATGAGCATCATAAATAAATCAAAACTGATCATGCTGGCTTCGGCGGGCATGTTGTCTTTCGGGACAATGCAGTCGGTGCAGGCACAGAATATCTTGGATCAGATGGCAGTCAAGCTGAAGGGGAATACCAATCGTGAGGTTTCTTTTGCCAACAAAAAGTCTGCTTATTATCTTACCCAAACCCAAGCCAATACGGGCAATGAGTATGAATATTTCGAGGGGATGAACATCGCCAAGAAGCGTATTTTCAGTGGCTTCAGTTTGTTTGTTGATGGTCAGCAGTTGGAAAATGGCAGCTCGACCGTAACGGTTTACCCTTACAAAATGAACCGTTCTTTTGCCAATGGTGCACAGTCGGTTTTGTGGTTGCATGATTTCAAAAATGTCGTTGAGGTTGATTTATCATCGGTCAAAGGCAAGCGCATCGGTATTCATTTGAAAGGAATTGATGCGAAAAATATTTCAGCACAAAATAACCTGATGATCCTCAAATCTATCGAGGGAAATCATGTGATTGCGGTCGCTCCTCGCTTGGGAAGCATTAATAGTGGGAAGTTGGAGAAAGATCAACTGACGGCTTCGGCTTCTGCCAAAGGATTTTTTATTGCCGTAGGCAAAACGGCGGATGAGGCGATGGCTTTACTGAAAGAAGCCCGCAAAAACAGCAGCCGATGGAAGAAAGAACGCAAGGAGCGCATCAGTAAATTGCTGGAGAAAAACACCTATTTCAAAAGTAGCGACAAGCAGTTGGAGGAGTCGCTGAACTGGATGTCGGTAACGATGGATCAGCTCGTTTCTGAACAGCAGGGTTATGGTATTTATGCGGGATTGCCGTGGTTCAATGAGTATTGGGGACGTGATGAATTCATTTCTATGCCTGGAGCCGTGTTGGTGAGCGGTCAGTTCAAATGGGCAAAGGACATTTTGAAATCTTTCGCCGAATATCAGAATACAGATCCAAACTCCAAGTTCTTTGGGCGTGTGCCGAACATCGTCAATCCTGATGCGATTGATTATCACACCACCGACGGGACGCCTCGATTTGTCATTGAGCTGTATGATTATGTGCAATATTCGGGTGATATGGACTTGATCAAGGAGCTTTATCCGAATGTCAAAAACAGTATCGAGGGGGCGCTGAAAAACTGGACAGATGATTCGGGTTATTTGTTGCACGCCAATAATGAAACGTGGATGGATGCCCGACGCAATTACGACAAGCGATCATATTCACCACGTGGTACGCGTGCCAATGATATTCAAGCACTTTGGTACAAGCAGTTGCAGGCGGGAGCGTACTTTGCCCGTGTGATTGGCGATACGGCAAATGAACAAAAATGGGAAGCCGTTGCCGAAAAGGTGAAGAAAAATTTCGATAAGGATTACCGCGATCCTTCGCAAAAGTTCCTGGCTGACCGCTTGGATCCGCTGGGTATTCCTGAATTCAAATTGCGCCCCAATCAGTTGTTTGCCTATGATTTGGTCAATGATCAGGATTTCAAATTGCAGATGACCAAAATCTGTTGGGAGGAATTCGTTTACCCGTGGGGAACGTCATCGCTGAACCGTCAGGATTTATTTTTCCATCCATTCCATTTGGCGTGGAGGCATTATCATAAGGACGAGGCATACCATAATGGAACGATCTGGTTGTGGCTCAATGGTATCGCGATGCAACGAATGATCGAGAGCGGACAGTCGGATGTGGCGTATCAGCTTTTCCAAAACATGAACCAACAGGCGATGAACCGTGGGGTAGTCGGTGGTCTGAGTGAAAATATGGATTGTTATCCGCATGAGGGCAAATTGACGAAGCTAACCGGTACCTATTTGCAGGCATGGTCGAATGCCGAACACCTGCGCGTTTGGAATCAATATTTCTTGGGTGTTCGTCCGGACATGATCGCCAAAACTTTGACTTTGGCGCCACGATTACCTAAGGACATCAATGATCTGGAATACAAATCATTCATAGGCGAAGGCTATCTGAAAGGAACTTATAACAAAGCCAAGCAAAGCTACACTTATCAGTTCCATGATATTGATACCGAAGTGAATTTGGACGTTTGGCCATTCAATACCCAAAAAATAAAGGTGAAGTCGGGGGATGTTTTGACTGTGATTCAAAAAGGTGAACAACTCGAGGTTCATGTGAAACACCACGGTCGAGTAAAACAAAGCTTCACTTTGAAGAAAAATGCGGATCGTTTGGCAACAGCCGAAAAACAAGCGGAGGTATTCAAGGGCGTGAAGTTCTGTGAGCCGATGTCCTTGGATCATCACCGTGTGATGCAGAAGACATTTAAGGGTAGAACAGGATTTTAGATTGTTTGGGGGGACGTTGCGTGCAACGTCTCTACCATTCTTATTTACCCACAGCTAAAACAATGGGCTACCAATACAAAAACCTGCTAAAGCAGGTTAGCCTTGTGGTTCAATTGGATAGGATGCATTTCAATTATTCTGCAGTTTCAATTGAAAGGGAAAGCCAACCCATTTCAATGGTTTTTTGTAATGATAGGTCATGGTTTCAACCATGGTTAAATGATGACGGGAAAAATGATGGGTCGTAGATCTTTCCATTTTTATATCCCGAAGGGATTATATAACATAGCGGGGCTGTCCCACAACTGTGTTTGCAATTTATCAAACCAAATAAAATTTGCTCACGCCTATTTTTACCATGGAATGAATTCCATGTCTATTGCGAAAAGTCCTTTCAGGCATGCGCGTAAACTTTTGGGCTGTATAT
>CANMKE010000044.1 GCA_947498325.1 uncultured Persicobacter sp. | reverse complement strand
ATGTGTAGTCCGTAGGGGAATCGAACCCCTGTTACCAGGATGAAAACCTGGCGTCCTAACCCCTAGACGAACGGACCGTGCTTCAAATTTGCGGATGCAAAGTAACAAAACTTACATCTACATTGTCAAGTAATAGACTGAATTTAATTTTCAACTCAAATCCACTTGACATTTCCGACTCAGAAATCAATCAGAATACTTTTTAAAAGCATTTAAAAAGCCCCTTGCTGAAATCGGAGTACAAAGGTAAGTTGAAAATCCATTAAATCAAGCTATATTTGTAAAAAAAATAATGAATGGCAACACAGAAAAAGCATAAAGCAGGCTTTGTCAGCATCATAGGCAAACCAAATGTAGGTAAATCTACATTGATGAATGCGTTGGTAGGAGAGCGTTTATCAATTATTACCTCCAAAGCGCAGACAACAAGGCACCGAATTTTCGGGATTATCAGTGGCGACGACTTTCAGGTCGTGTATTCTGACACCCCTGGAATTTTAAAACCGCAGTACGAACTGCACAACTCCATGATGGATTATGTCAATGCTTCTTTGGAAGATGCCGACTTGGTCTTGTTCGTTACTGACCTCTATGAGAAAATTGAACCTGAAGATCCTGCTTTGGCAAGGTTGAAAAAGGCCAATGTACCTGTTCTGTTTATCATGAATAAGATGGACTTGAACAAAGGTTCTCAGGCAGACGATAAAATCTCGTACTGGATGGATCATGTTGAGCCAGAGAAAGTCATCAAGGTATCTGCTTTGAAAAAGGAAAATCTTGAAGAGCTTTTCGGAGCCATTCTTGAATACCTTCCGGAGCACCCTGCCTACTTCCCGAAAGAACAACTCACCGACCGCCCTGAGCGATTCTTCGGCGCAGAAATTATTCGTGAAAAAATCTTCCTGAATTACAAGAAGGAAGTTCCTTACAGCACTGAGGTTGCGATTACCGATTTCGAAGAGGAAGAGAATATTATTCGTATCCGCGCCGAAATTTATGTGGAGCGAAAAAGCCAGCGGGCCATCTTGATTGGGCACAAAGGAGAGGCGATCAAAAAGGTAGGTATAGAGTCTCGTTTGGAGATGGAAGCCTTCTTCATGAAGAAGGTATTTCTGGAAACCTATGTGAAGGTAGCCGATGACTGGCGCAAAAAAGAACGCTCATTAAAAAACTTTGGCTATGATCGTTAATTGTTTTTTAGCAATTTTGTAGCAGAATTAAGCCACAACCGCCCAAAATATCAATTTTTGGTCTTTTAATTGTGGTGATCAGTAATTATTTATCAGGCATGAACGTATGCCGTTAATCTTAACGCCCAAGCGGGGCGATGAATTAGCAAAAAAGAAAACATGGCAAATATAGTAGCGATTGTTGGACGACCTAACGTAGGGAAATCCACCCTTTTTAACCGTCTGATTGAAAGAAAACAGGCGATTATGGATGACGAAGCGGGCGTTACCCGCGACAGACACTACGGTGTAGCTGAATGGACTGGCAAGTATTTCACCGTCATTGACACTGGTGGGTACGTTGTGGGTTCTGAGGATACTTTTGAGGAAGCCATCCGTGATCAAGTACAGATCGCCCTGAACGAAGCCTCTGTGGTATTGTTCATGGTAGATACCAAAACGGGAATGACTGATCTTGACAAAGATTTTGCAAAGATTGTTCGTCGTATGAAAAAGCCTGCCCTTGTTGTTGCCAACAAGACGGACAACACGGAACTGCAGATGATGTACCATGAGTTTTACGGCTTGGGTATCGATGATGTCTTCCCGATTTCAGCAAACAATGGTTCGGGAACGGGCGAATTGCTCGACCGCGTAGTAGAATTACTTCCTGAAGAAGGCGAAGAAAACCCTTACGAGGGCATTCCACGAATTGCAATTTTAGGGCGTCCAAATGCGGGAAAATCTTCTTTTGTGAACCTTCTTTTAGGAGAAGAACGCAATATTGTAACTGATCTTGCAGGTACTACTCGCGACAGTATCAACTCTCATTACAATGCCTATGGGCAAGAGTTTATCCTGACCGACACCGCTGGTATCCGTAAACGGACGAAAGTCAAGGAGAAAATTGAATTTTACTCTGTGATGCGCTCCATACAGGCTTTGCAGGACTCTGATGTGATTATCTTGATGATTGATGCCACCCGTGGATTTGAATCTCAGGACATGAACCTGGTTGCTTTGGCTTCGAGATACAAGAAAGGTTTGATGATCATGGTCAATAAGTGGGATTTGATTGAAAAAGACCACAAGACCTCTGAGCGTTTCACTAAAAATATCAAAGAAAAATTAGGGCCTTTGGGTTACGCACCAATTGTTTATACTTCAGTAATGAATAAACAACGTGTACATAAAGCCATTGAAACAGCCATTGAGATTCACGGTAATATTGAGCGTCGTATCCCTACTTCGCAGTTGAATGATATCATGCTGGATGAGATCGGTGCTTTCCCACCACCATCATTGAAAGGAAAATATATCCGTATCAAATACGTAACACAGTTGCCGACAAAAACGCCTTCATTTGCGTTCTTCTGTAACTTGCCTCAGTACATCAAAGATCCATATCGCCGATTTATTGAGAATAAATTGCGTGCACACTTCGGCTTCGAAGGGGTACCGATTCAGGTTTATTTCCGTAAGAAATAACAAAACCATAGACATTAAAAAAGGCATTGAATTTATCGTTCAATGCCTTTTTTGTTTAGAGAAGTGTTAGGGTTTACACTGGTCTTAGCGTCCCGCTAAGACCCAAAACCAAGCAAGCGTCCGCTTGCCCTAAAATCCTTACGAAGCCTCTTCGCCCGCCAACTGTTTATTATACAAATCAAAATACGCCCCCGTTTTCTCCATCAGTTGATCGTGCGTTCCCGCTTCAACAATCTCACCATCATTCAACACCAAAATCTTATCCGCCAATTTTGCGGAAGAAATACGGTGAGAGATAATGATCGACGTTTTATTTTCCATCACCCCTTTGAGGGCATTCAAAATCGCATTTTCCGTTTTGGTATCTACGGCCGAAAGGGAATCATCCAAAATCAAAATCTTGGGGTTACGCACAATCGCACGGGCAATCGACACCCGTTGCTTCTGACCACCCGAGAGCGTGATTCCCCTTTCTCCGAGAACAGTATCATAACCATGCTCAAAGTTGATAATATTTTCATGCAAATCCGCCTGCTTCGAAGCTTCCAACATGGCCGTTTCAGAAACATCATCGCTACCGAAAGCAATATTATTACGAATCGAATCTGAGAACAAAAAGACATCCTGCGGCACATAACCAATCTGTCGGCGGATATATGGAATTTTATAATCCCTGATATTCTGCCCATCAATTTTTATTGCCCCTTCCGTGACATCAAACATTCGGCAAATCAAATTGGCCAATGTACTTTTACCCGAACCTGTTCCTCCAATAATCGCAACGGACTCCCCCGCTTCAATATTAAAACTGATGTCCTTCAGTGCGACAATCCCCGAATCCTCATACTTAAAAGTAACACGCTCAAAAGCCAGCTGTCCTGTTACTGGTGTTTCAAGCTGCTTTTCCGAAAGAATATCATTCTTGGTAAATAAAAATTCATTGATCCGTTTTTGTGATGCCGCTGCCCGCTGAATAATACTTGTTATCCAACCCAACGAGGTTACAGGCCACGTCAGCAACTGCACATACATCACAAATTCGGCGATATTCCCAAAGGTTAATTGCCCCTTGAGTACTTCAGATCCACCAACAAAAATCGTCAGGATCGTACTTAAACCAATCAAACTTAAAATCAAGGGAAAGAACAATGCCTGAACACGCGTCAGCTTCAGCGACCGGTCACGGTAAATTGTACTCTGCTTTTTCAGGTTGTTCAGTGAATCTTCCTCACGAGCAAATGACTTAATCACCCGAATACCCGAAAATGCTTCCTGCACAAAGGTCGATAAGTCGGACAAACTTTTCTGAATGCGTTCAGACCTCCGATTGATAATGTTATTCACAAAATAAATACTCAAGGAAAGTACAGGCAAGGGCAGTAGCGCATACAACGTCAGCTTGGCATTAATACTGAACATGTACGGAATTAACATGATAAAAAGCACCAGCATATTGAGCCCATACATAATCGCAGGACCGAGGTACATACGTACCTTGCTAACGTCTTCAGAAATTCGGGCCATCAGGTCCCCAGTATTATTTCTTCGGTAGAATGTCGTTGGCAATGACTGATAGTGGGCATAAATTTCATTCTTGAGGTCAAATTCGATATGCCTTGACATCGCAATGATCGTCTGCCGAACCATGAACAAAAAGAAACCCCGCAAAAAGGCCATCACTAAAATACTGACACCATAGATGATCACCGAACTGTTGATCACTCCACCAAAAACTGCCGACTGATCAGGCATCCCAGCCATCATCCGATGCAGGGAAATATTATCCATTACCAAGTTAAGTGCATTCCTTACCAACTGCCCAGGAATGATCACAAAGAAGTTGGAAATCGCTACAAATAGCAATCCCAAAATGAGATAGTATTTATATTTAAAAAGGTATCTATTAAGGTATTTGAGGTCTTTCACTACGCCTGTTTTATTAATTAGCTATTTTCAGATACTTATTGAATTAACCGTAAATATACTTTAAGTTTACGGTTTGGGCATTGAAAAATCTTTAATTGCACAATTCCCTAACTACAAAGATAATTAAACTACAAATATTTGTCTTATGGCTGACGTAAAGGAAAAAAAAGCTATGACAGAATCGTCTATTTTTACCCGAGTACAAACAATGGGGCACGAGCAGATCGTCTTTTGCCATGATGAAGCAACAGGCCTGAAAGCCATCATTGGTGTTCACAACACCGTTTTGGGTCCTGCTTTGGGAGGTACCAGAATGTGGGACTATGCCTCCGAGGATGAAGCACTCGAAGATGTGTTGCGCCTTTCTCGTGGAATGACCTATAAAAATGCCCTTGCCGGCCTGAATATTGGTGGTGGGAAAGCAGTCATTATTGGCGATCCTAAGAAAGTCAAGAATGAAGCCTTGCTTCGCCGTTTCGGAAAATTTGTAAACAGCCTTGGAGGAAAATATGTAACTGCTGAAGATGTTAATATGGGAGATATTGACATGGAGTACATTTCCTATGAAACCAAACATGTTTGTGGATTGGCCCCTACGATGGGTGGCGCAGGAAACCCTTCACCTGTAACAGCCTACGGAACCTACGTTGGGATGAAGGCTGCTGCCAAACACACCTTTGGCTCTGACAGCCTCACGGGTAAGCGTGTGGCAGTACAAGGCGCAGGTAGCGTTGGTTCCACTTTAGTGGAATACCTCACCAAAGAGGGTGCGGTGGTCTATGTTTGCGACCTTTTCGAAGAGCGAGCGGCGCAGGTGGCAGCAGAAAATGGCGCACAGGTGGTTTCTATGGATGAAATCTATGACCTTGAAGTAGATATCTATTCGCCTTGCGCCTTGGGAGCAACAATTAACGATGACACCATTGATCGCCTGAAGTGTAAAGTAATCGCTGGAGCGGCGAACAATCAGCTGAAAGACGAAATTAAACACGGAAAAATCCTTGTGGACAAAGGCATTGTCTATGCCCCTGATTTCTTGATTAATGCAGGCGGGGTGATTCATGTTTGCCTGGATCACTTTACGGACTACAACCGTGACCGTGCCATGGCCATGACCGAACGTATTTATGATACCTGTCTGGAGATTTTAGAACAGGCTCAAGCGGAAAACATCACGCCTCAGGAAGCGGCGATGAAAGCTGCACAAAAAAGAATCGATCAGGTTGCGAGAATCAAAAGCACGCTATAAGAACAAAAATTCTTTCTTTTACCGCTATTTGGTGGAAAAAAGTCAAAAACTGTAAAATAAATTCGGGCATCGTCCCGAATTTTTTTTTGGAACTGTTTTTGTTTATTAGCTTTGCAATTGTGGTGAAATCACCAACCAATGCAAAGGCATGTTGAATTAGAAAACGTTCTTTATAGTAGATGCTTAATAGAAGATCTCTCCGAATAAAAACTTTGCAAGCACTATACGGCTTGCATCAGTCTAAAAGAGCCAATTTTGGCTTAGCGCAATCGTTGATTGACGAAACGTTTGCCCCTGACCTGAACTCTATGGAACCACAGGATCCTACAGAGCTGAGAGGAAAGGCTCGTACAGCAAAGAAAATCTTCCGTTCGCAGTTTGCTGCAGAAGTAATCAACGCTAAAGAGGATGTTAGTCCTGAAATTATGGACGCCATCAAAGAAGCCATTAAGCTTTTTAACTTAGAGAACTCGAAAGACCTCAAGAACTACCGTCAGGAAATGCTCGAGGAAGCTGAAAATGTTTCCCGAAATTACTTACAGATCCTCGGGGTAATCACCACGTTCGCCGATTTGGTGAAAGAAGAAGCCGACGAAATGTCTGTTAATCTTCAGCGCGCAGGCGAAACCGCAACAAAAGGGAGTTGGAATTTTTACAACAACCCGATTGTTGATATGATCCGTAACAACCCAGAGATCGCTCAGAGAACAGCCGCTACCGGTGCTGCTATCGACGATACTTTGGAGGTTCAGTGCCGCGACTGGTACAAAAAACTCATCAAGAAAGATCCTGAATACCGCGAATACATGCGCAAGCAGAATGCGACTTTCGAGGAGCATAAAGAGTGGTTGATGTATTTTGTAAAAAATATGTTGTTCAAGCATCCTGTGATGGTTTCTTATTTTGAGGAGCAAGATTTGCAGTTCAGCGAAAACCGTTCTGTATTGCGTTCTATGGTATTGAAAACCATAAAATCAGTGAACGATGTTACCGATTCGTTGGTGATCTCTGAATTATCCATGAACTGGGCTGAAGACAAGCGTTTCTTTAACGACCTTTTCAACTACGTTGTGAATAACGAAGACGAATACGTGAACCTGATCTCTGAGCGTGCTCAGAACTGGGACAAAGAACGTATTAATGTGATGGACATGCTGATTCTGAAAATGGCCTTGGCCGAGATGATCAACTTCCCATCTATTCCCGTGAAAGTAACCATCAACGAAGCGGTTGAATTGGCGAAAAACTACTCGACACTAAAGAGTAAGAAATTCGTGAACGGTATTTTGGATGTTTTAGCCATCTCCTTAGGACATGACGGCACTATCCGCAAGTCTGGCCGTGGTTTGATTGACAATAAATAAGCATGTCGGGGGCCTGCATTTAGGCAAAAAAATCCCTTGACAAGAAACTGAAACCCCCAATAAGGGTTTTATATTAAATGTGCACAGTCAGAAAAATTTTGTTTTTCTAAAGATTGTGCACATTTTTTCTTTCTTTAGCATTTATCCATAAATTGTATTAACAATTTAACCGTTTTCAGATATGAGCAAGAGCACAAATAGTTTTTTGGCATTTATAGCAGGAGCTGCTGCTGGTAGCCTTTTAGGGGTATTATACGCACCTGACAAAGGAGAAAGTACCCGTGACAAACTGTCTTTCCAATTGGAAAAATACAAAGACAAACTGCAGGAATTCATCAACGAAATGATGGATGAAGCACAGGCGGTGCCAGATTCTGAAGCTAAAGCTGAAGGGAAGAAAGTAATTGATGACGCAAAAGAAAAAGCGGAAAAGTTACTCGATGATGTAGATGAGCTCATCAACCAAATCAAAAGTGGACAAAACTAATCTAACCTATTTAGTACCATGAAAAGAGTATTCCTTAACGCCTTTGCTCTGGCGGCATTAGCCTTGGCCGTAGTTTCCTGCGACCAAAAAACAACCACTGAGCACGCTTCATCAACGATTACTAAAGAAGCAGAAGCTGCCAATAAAGTAGCAGAAGAAAATAACCCTGCGGCCACTATCGCCAACGGAAAATTTGAGTTTACCGAAGATCAGTTTGATTTCGGCACTATTAATGAGGGAGATGTGGTAACTCACATTTTCAAATTCAAAAATGTGGGTGATGGTCCCTTACTGATCACCAATGCGCGGGCTTCCTGCGGCTGTACACTCCCTGAGTGGCCAAAGGAACCTATCGCTGTAGGACAAGAAGGGAAAATCACGGTCAAGTTCAACAGTAAAGGCAAGCCAAACAAGCAACGTAAACGTATCAGCATTTATGCCAATACAGAGCCTGAATTGAGTACTTTACACATTACTGCCAATGTTATCCCTAAAAAATTAGAGAAGGCAGGACCGATCAAGTAATCATTATATTTAAGCAATAATTAGAGATGTCGGATTTATTATTTTTCCAAGCAGGTGAACCAGCAAGCATGATTCCTCAAATTTTGATGTTCGTCGCTATTGGTTTTGTCTTTTACTTCTTCATGGTGCGTCCGCAGCAAAAGAAGCAGAAAGAGCAAAAGAGCTTTATTGATGCAATCAAAAAAGGTGACAACGTTGTTACCATCGGTGGAATTCATGGTCGTGTAGTTGATATGACTGCCAATACCGTTACTTTGGAAGTAAGCCGTGGAACTGCAATGACTTTCGAGAAGTCGGCAATTTCATTGGACAGTACAAAGCCAGCACCTGCTGCGAAGAAATAATCCTATTTCTTCCAAAAAATAAAAACCGCTTTCATCGTCATGATCAAAGCGGTTTTTTTATGCTTAATATTTTATGTTTTTCAAAAGGGCTAAAGCGCAGTGAATACCACTAAGCGCCCCGATGTTCGATTATAGGAATCTAACATCGAAAACAATCTCCTTCGGGAAACGCTCCCAGATAATCTCCAACACCCGTGCCTTGGCCATGGTGAGCTCCTGCCGCATAGCAGAAGAATTCAGCTGCACATACAGCACAGCTTCATTGAGGTAGATCTTCGTCGTACGGCTTGCAATGGCCTGCCCCATCATCTCGCCCCAAGCGGCAGTAACCTGAGTAGCCTCGTACTTATCTTTCAGCCGAAACTCCTTCAGGTAATCCGCAAAGCTTTCATTCACCGTGCTGGTGTCCTTTTTTCGGCGTAAGCCTGGAACGTAGGGTTGTTTGTAACGCATTGCTTAATTGTCTTTTTTCTCTTTACTTTCTTTTTCCACCTCTTCAAGCTCCTTCTTCAGGATCTCCGACACCTGCTTGATATTTGCAGAAAGGTCGTTTTCAGTAGACAGATAGGCATTGATTCTCCGTCGAATCTCCTGAACAGATAAATTGTGGGAAATCTCCCCATTCCTTACCAGTGATATTTGGCCTGTTTCTTCAGAAACCACCAATACCAAAACATCAGAATTTTCCGTCATGCCGATCGCTGCGCGGTGGCGCAAACCAAACTGCGCAGAGATGTCTGAATTTTCGGAAACGGGCAAAATACACCTTGCTGCCACGATCCTGTCTTCATATACAATAACCGCTCCATCATGCAAGGGCGAATTTTTATAAAAAATAGACATCAATAACCGCTTGGATACTTTCGCATCAATAAGGTCGCCCGTTGAGGCTATCATGCGCAATTCACTGTTTTTGGAAATCACGACCAAGGCCCCAGTACTCGAGAAACTCATCTCGCGCGAAGCCTCCACAATTGCATTAAGCAGGGGAGTATTGCCCTTGGTTGCGCTATTTTGCGAACGGTTAAAATTCCGGAAAATAGGGTTGGAGTTGCGGTGCCAGAAATCAGACATAGACTTGGCCACCATCAGCAAAAATTTACGGATTTCATTCTGAAATAAAATAACGAGCGCAAGCGTACCACCACTCATCACATAGGAGAGCACCGTCGAAAGCAGCTCCATTTTCAGGGTTTTCACCAACTGATAAAAGCCATAGAAAAAAATGAAGCCCAAAAGCACACGCATAGCCATACTGCCTTTCATCAGCTTGTAAATCTGATACAAAAGCACGGCTACAAGAGAGATGTCTACCACATCCCACAGCCTCATTTCAAGAAACCCGATTTTAAACCCTAAGAGAAATATCAATGATCTATATGTCTATTTTTTATAAAAATACATAAAAAGATTGATCATGCACCCTGCATTTTGTTAAAAAGTTCTACACATTCTTTGGCCGCTTTCACATCATGCACCCGCAGCACTTTTGCGCCCTTCATCAAAGCAATGGCATGAAGTGCCGTAGTGCCGTTCAAAGCCTCTTCAGCCGTAATGCCAAGGGGTTTGTAAATCATTGATTTTCGGGAAAGGCCAACAAGCAGTGGCAATTCAAGCAGCTGAAAATGATCCAGCTGCTGCAAGAGTTCATAATTTTGATCAAGGTCTTTCGCAAAGCCAAAGCCCGGATCCAGGATAATATCATTCACCCCCAGGTCTTTCAGCATTTTTATCCGCTCCTGGAAATAAGTCACCATTTCAAGGGTCAAATTGTTGTAGTCGGTCAGGGACTGCATAGTTTCTGGCCTGCCCCGCATGTGCATCATGATGTAAGGCACCTGATATTTAGCCACCACTTCAAACATCCGCTCATCGAGCTGCCCTCCACTGATGTCGTTAATGAGTTGTGCCCCTGTCATCACGGCCTGCTCGGCCACTTCCGCCCGAAAGGTATCCACAGAAATCAATGCCTCAGGCCAAACTTCCTGCACCGTTGCAATCCCAGAAAGCACCCTTTCGAGTTCCTCTTTTACACTCACCTCTTTAGCACCTGGCCGAGAGGAATACCCACCTATATCGATGATATCCGCTCCTTCATCACGAATACGTTTCACTTGCGCCTGACGATCCTGACTTGCCTGATGCTTTCCCCCATCAAAAAATGAGTCTGGTGTAACATTCAGAATCCCCATCACCCACGGGCGGTTTAAAGTATGCAGATGTCCTCCTATTGTTAGTGTGTTTTTACAGTAAAAACAATTATCTTTCCCCACAGAAATGTAATTTGAAATTTTTAACAGTTTGTCTTTTGAATAATACAACAATAAACGAATATAAAGAAGTAATAAGTACCTGTAAAGAGGTTTTCGCCAAGAAGGCGAAGGATTATGGCACTGCATGGCGTATTTTAAGGCTGAGTTCTATTACTGATCAAATCTTTATTAAAGCCAAGCGCATCCGCTCTATTCAGGAAAAGGGAACGCAAAAAGTCGGGGACGATATCTACGGCGAATTCCTCGGCATTATCAACTATTGTGTCATGGCGCTGATTCAAATGGATTATGCACAAAAAAATGACGACCGACTTGAAATTCCTTATGAGGAACTTGAGCTGATTTACGATCAGAAGGTAGAAGAAACCATGAACCTGCTGATGGACAAAAACCATGATTACGACGAGGCCTGGAGGGATATGCGGGTAAGTTCCATGACCGATATTATCCTGATGAAACTCTTCCGAGTAAAACAAATTGAAGACAACAATGGCAAAACACTGATTTCTGAAGGTATCGATGCCAACTATCAGGACATGATCAACTACTGTGTGTTCTGCATGATTCTGATGAAATCATAAACCGCTTTTCAGTCGCCCAACCTTTTTAAACCATTTTTACCGATCATGAAGCTATTAGATCGAATTATTCAATACATCACAGGTATCATATTCATTATCTCGGGGGCGGTAAAACTCAACGACCCCGCAGGAACAGCTATTAAGCTGCATGAGTATTTTGATGTTTTCAGTTCTGATATCTCTCCCATCTTTGAGCATTTCATACCGTTCAGCCTCTTCTTTTCTATTTTGCTGAGCAGCCTTGAGATTCTGCTGGGATTAGCCCTGCTGATTGGTTGGCGAAAAAGGCTTACCCAGGGCTTGCTGGCTGCCATGATCATCTTCTTTGGCTTTCTGACTTTTTATTCCGCTTATTACAATAAGGTAACAGATTGTGGCTGTTTCGGCGATGCCATCAAATTCACCCCCTGGGAAAGCTTCACCAAAGATGTGCTCCTGGGTGTGTTTGTCTTTTACCTGATCGCCAGAAATGGCGTAAAGGGCTACTTTACCGATGCAGGACGCAACCTGATGATGGCATTGTGTATGGCCACTTGTGCTGTGGTAGCCTATATGGCAATTGAACATTTGCCCTTTGTGGATTTCCGGCCATTTAAAGTTGGGGTAAACATCCCTGAAGCCATGCAGCCTTCCGCACCATTCATTTATTCCTACACCATGGAAAAAGATGGGCAACAGGTAACATTGAAAGAATACCCCACTGACACCACCTACAAGTTTGTCTCGATGAAACTCGAGAACCCAGAGGCGCAGCCCACAATTCTTGATTTCAGTATCTGGAACGATGATGGTGATTTTACCGGTTATGCCCTTCAGGGAGCCAAGCTGTTCATCATCTCCAATAATATCACTTTGGCAGATCTCGCTGCTTTCGAGAAAATCAAACACCTGACCGATGCGGTAAGCGAACAGGTAGAACCCATGTTACTGACCTCAAGTACAACCGAACAGGTGGCGCCAGTTCGTGAGCAGTACCAACTGAATTCACCCATTTATTTTGGTGATGACACCGTGCTGAAGACCATCATTCGTGCCAACCCCGGTATCGTGCTTGTGAAAGACGGTACCATTCTCGGAAAATGGCATTATAACGATTGCCCCGACCCACAGACCATCTTATCGTTGATCAAAGAATAATATGCTAAGATACCTACTCCACAGCCTGCTTTACGGATGCTCGGTACTCTTCGGAGTCATCGTTGTTGTCTTCCTTTTATTTCATGCATTGCCTGGTGACCCTGCGGCCATGCTTAGCGGACAGCGTTCCGACGTTGCAACTGTGGAGATGGTAAAAAAAGAACTTGGCCTTGATCAAAGCCTTGGGGTGCAGTTTGCCTATTACCTCAATGACCTGAGCCCTGTGAGTGTTCATCAGGACACGCCTGATCATCAGAAAAAATACGACTACCGCCCTCTGTTTCATTTTAAATCAGGAAAGGTATTGGTGGTTAAAGCACCATATTTAAGGAGGTCATTTCAGAACAATCGGCCTGTGAGCAGTATTTTAATGAGCAATATCGGCCCTACACTTACGCTGGCTTTCAGTGCCTTGTTTATTGCAACCCTCATTGGTATCTCCCTCGGGCTTATCGCTGGGCTTTGGCCCCGCAGTTTTGCCGATAAATTCATCAGCGTACTCTCGGTCTTTGGGCTTTCAGTACCCACCTATGTGCTGGCCATCCTCATGGCTGTTATTTTCGGCTACTACCTTGCGCCTTACACAGGACTTAATATTACTGGGCAGCTCTACGAACGCAACCCTTTAACAGGGGAGCAGGTACTGGTTCTGAAAAACCTGATTCTGCCCGCCATAACACTGAGCTTGCGCCCACTGGCTGTGATCAGTCAGATCTCCAAAACTGCCATTATCGATGTTATTCATCAGGACTTTGTAAAAACTGCACGAGCGAAAGGGCTGAGGTATTATCGTCAGATCCTGATTCGGCACATCCTGCCGAATGCCATGAACCCCATCATCTCTTCAGTGACCAACTGGCTGGCCAACCTGATTGCAGGGGCTTTCTTTGTAGAATATATTTTCGACTGGAAAGGCATCGGCTTTGCCACCCTTAATGCTGTTCAGCGACTCGACTTCCCCGTAGTGATGGGCGCCACTTTATTCATCGCCTCTTGCTTTATTTTGATCAATATTCTCACTGATTTAATCTATGCCATCCACGATTCACGAAATATAGGTTAAAGACTTCCCTTACATCTCCTTTATTTTGTGAATAAATTTCACTAATTTATATAACACGGCTGTATTTTCACCACACAGATACCGCCATTGTGATCACGCAACAAATTTATTATGCATCAGAAAATATTCCTTATTGGTATGCCAGGCGCTGGAAAAACAACCCTGGGCTTACCTTTAGCCAAATCATTAAATTTGCCATTTTTTGACCTTGACGCCATTATCGAAGCCAAAGAAGGAAAGGCGATTAAGGATATATTCACCGATCAGGGAGAAGCGTATTTCCGAGAAGTAGAGGCTCGGGCACTTCGGGATTTCTGTATGGTGCATCAAGCCTTTATTTTGGCCACTGGTGGCGGAACGGCCTGTTTCCATAAAGGAGTACAGTTTATGAACGAACAGGGCACCACGGTATTTATCAATGTTTCTGCGGCAGAACTTTTTAAGCGGTTGCATGGAAAAGGTACACAAGACCGACCATTACTTAACGGCAAAACATCAGAACAACTCGAACGTGAGCTCGAAGGAAAGGTCATGAAGCGGTTACCTTATTACAATAAGGCCACCATCAGCATTGCTGGAGATCGGATAGTTCCACAGGCCATTATCGAAAAATTAGCCTAAAAAAAGACGGACAGCCTGTTAAGCCTGTCCGTCTTTTTTTTGATATCCTGTTTTTCCCTAAAAGAAGAAACCTACATTAATCTGACCTCTCCACTGCGCCATTTTATCCAAAGCATAAGGAGAATCAATGGCTATACTACCATCAGACTCATACAGATCATAAGGAGTGATGACACCCTGACGTTGCGAATTCAGCAACACAAAATCCACGGAGAAAGCCTGATCTCGGTAGCCAATTCCTCCACTGACAGTATGCACGGCATAATCTGCGATATTATTCTGTAACTGGGTATAAGGGTCTTGCTGAAAGTTATATCCTCCTCGCAATCTTATTTGACCAATACGGAATTCAGCACCTGCTCTAAAATTCCATACTGCACCCAATTGATTGTCCACATTGGCATTGTCCCCTGTCATATCGAACTGATTCGAGGAGAAAGAGATACTTGAGTAATCAACATATTCGGCATCGGCAGACAAAAACCCAAACTTCCCAAGAAACACACTCGCCCCTAATGAAGATCTCCAGGGAGTTGTTACCCTGAAATCACTATTGAATTGCAAAGGATCTGCGACCTGATTATTCAGTGTAACCGTTGAGTTACCATCGTCATACTCATAATTGTTAAAGTTGGCCGTTAAATTCAATCGGTTCATATCCGAAGCCGCATTATAGGTCGGTGTTGTTACCGACGCCCCAATATTTATCTGGGGAATAGGCTTGAAGATCAAACCAAAATTAGCATTGATACCCGTTGAGCGCATATGGTATTCATCTCCCAAACGAATGTCTGTCAATTCAGATTCATCATACTGCTCAGTATAAACCCGCTGGTAATAGTAGTTTGTGCTTACAATGCCCACACCAACACCGATAAACAAAATATCATCAAAATTCCCGCCATAGGCAAAATTCCAGGTATTCTGATTTCCCCGACGGGTAATGGCCTCTTGCTGACGCACAGGAAACTGCTCACTTGGCACGTCATTGAATAATAAACGGTCGATAAATTGATCTCCATTCTGATCAATATAACTATCCAACAGATAAACATCCGCAGCCATCCCGATCAATGATGGGTCACCGATCAAATCATTGATATCCGTAATGCCGGCGTCATTAGCCCCCTGCACAAAGAAATCATTGATGTCATTCGCAGCGTTACTGCCTCGGTAGATCGTTGTCCCGCTATAATCACGCATTCGGTTAAAGGTAACCGCGAAAGAACCTCCACGCCACTTACCAGGGACCAGATCGTCTTTTTTCTGTGAGATCACCAAACCCATATTGGTAAACTGAAACTTGGAGTTATCCGCCGTAGTGTTTTCGGTGTTGAAATTTCCGGAAGAGAATGAATAGGTGGTATAATCTGCCGAAGAATGCTTTACATTCATGCCCATACCGATATTAAACTCAGACCTTCTGAAAAAGCCAAGCCCTGCAGGGTTATAATAAGCAGCACTCATATCACCTCCAAGAGAGGTCGCCGCTCCTCCAATGGCTTGAATTCTTGCTGTCCCCACCACATCGGTCTGCGTCATTTGTACCGCTCGATCCGTGTAACTCAATCCCTGAGCATACAAAGAAACAGGGGCGAAAAAGACCAAGCATAAAAGAAATTTGATCGATCTGCACATATTGAAAGGTTAATTTTGATTAAGAAAATGGATTCCCCATAGTTACATATTCCTATGAGATAAAAAAAAGGAGCTTTAAAAAAAGCTCCTTTAGATTAAAAATTATTGTCTTCCGGAGCGACCTCCACCAGATCTTCCGCCACCGCCATAGCTGCGACTTCCTCCAGTACTTCGCGTTGGTGAGGAGAAGGTGCTCCTCGATGGCGTTGTACTTCTGTAACTTCTGTTCGGGGTAGAATTAAAGTTATTAGTGGATTGTCTGGTATTTGATCTGTTGTAATTGCTCGGCGTTGAAGTACTTCTATTTCGTACCCTGCTTGGCTGAGGTGCTACATAATTACCTCTCGAAGGCGTGGCCGTTGTTCTAACCCTTGAGTTGGAACGTGGCGCTGTTGTATTGACAGAACTGCGGCTTCGCTGATAAGCGGAACGATCATTTCTGACTGTTCTTGTACTGCGGTCTGCTCTTCCTCGAGAATCTGTACCTCGCATCACCCGTGCTGGGCGCGCTCTGTTGCTTCGGTCTGTTACCGCAGAATTCACTGGGCGATTAACGCCTACGCGGTTATTTGATGCTGTTGAATTTCGATAAGTATTTTCAGCTCTTTTAGCCCTGTCAGAAGTACGCTTCTGACCGGAAACACCTACAGAACCATTTCTACCACTGCTGCCCCCTCGTACATAACGGGTATGATCAACTGGGCGCTCTATCCCTGGTGGTCGGTAACCTGGAGGGCAATAGCCGCCGCCCCAACCGTAACCTGGGTAACCCCAACCATAACCCGGACGGCCCCATGCATAGCCTGGATAACCGAAGCCTGGTCGGCCCCAACCAAAGGAAGGACCATAAAATGGGTCGTACCAAGGGTCATACCAGCCGTTGTATCCGGGGTAACCAAAGCCACCGCCGCCCCAGCCCATACCTACGGACCATCCGAATCCCGGACGTCCCCAGCCTGGACCATAAAAGCTGTTAAAGCCAAAACCCATCATCGGGTTCATCATCATGTTGGCACCACCATATACATTGATATTGGTAGAAGCCTGAGGAACCGCATTCAATCCATTAGAGCTGTAAGCATAATTGGATTGCTGCTGCGTTTGTGCTGGCTGACTTGACTGATAATCTGGTGTGAAATAAGATTCTGAAGAATAGGTAGGGTTACCATCATACTCGACGGTATCCGCGTATGCTTCAGGGTTTTTATAACGATTGATCAAAGCAGGGTCCACAGTTTTTGCAGAATAGTTTGATTCATCGTAAGTATATCCTCCACTGGAATAGGAGGGATTTGAATGTACTGTGCTGTTAGTTTTTGAAGGCGATGCTTGGCTTGAAGAAAAAGTAGGCTTCGCTCGATCCTTCTTGGTGAAGTACATATCGTCTACCTCCTGCGCTTTTACAACAGATGGTAAGATCGTTGTTCCTCCCACAACTAATCCCATTGCTAATATGGCTACTAATTTTTTCATAGTCGTCAATTTACGGAATTATCCTCGTTAAACATTAGTTTAGGCTAATAAACAGCCCATAACTTTGGACCACCTACTAATTATTACGACATGCCCATTGAAATGACTGTAATAATATTATTATATTTGTCCCTTAACGAGCGTTTACGCTCATAAATATAGCAAATTTTATACCATTTTTCAATATAATTCAAAAAGATGAGTAAGGGATTACCAAAAAGAAGCGAAGATTATTCGCTATGGTACAACGAATTAGTAAAAAGAGCGGATCTCGCTGAAAATTCTGCTGTTCGTGGCTGTATGGTTATCAAGCCCTATGGCTTTGCCATCTGGGAAAAAATGCAAGCCGTATTGGACAAGATGTTCAAAGACACCGGCCACAGCAACGCTTACTTCCCCTTGCTGATCCCGAAATCTTATTTAAGCAAAGAAGCAGACCACGTTGAGGGTTTCGCTAAGGAATGTGCCGTTGTAACACATTACCGACTAAAAAATAATGATGCCGGAGACGGTGTGGTCGTTGACCCTGCTGCAAAGCTGGAAGAGGAGCTGATCATCCGCCCAACTTCAGAAACGGTGATCTGGTCCACTTACAAAAACTGGATTCAGTCTTACCGCGACCTTCCCGTGTTGGTCAATCAGTGGGCCAATGTGATGCGCTGGGAAATGCGTACCCGCTTGTTCTTGCGTACTGCTGAATTCCTGTGGCAGGAAGGGCACACGGCCCATGCTACAAAAATGGAAGCCATTGAGGAGGCAGAACAAATGCACGAAGTATATGCCCGTTTTGCAGAGGACTTCATGGCCATGCCTGTTGTAAAAGGTACAAAATCTGAAAGTGAACGTTTCGCTGGTGCTTTGGAAACCTATACCATCGAGGCATTAATGCAAGATGGCAAAGCGCTTCAGGCAGGAACTTCCCACTTCCTGGGTCAAAATTTCGCCAAAGCCTTTGATGTGAAGTTCCAGTCCAAAGAAGGAAAGTTGGAGCACGTTTGGGGTACTTCATGGGGGGTTTCTACCCGTTTGATGGGCGCCCTGATTATGGCGCACTCCGATGATGAAGGATTGGTATTGCCGCCAAAACTGGCACCTATCCAGGTGGTCATTGTTCCTATTTACCGTAAGGAGGAAGAATTGGAAGCCATCAGCGATAAGGTCAAAGAAATTAAAGCAGCCTTGTTGAAAAGAGGAATCTCTGTAAAATTTGACAACCGCGATACTTTCAAACCTGGTTTCAAATTCGCCGAGTGGGAATTGAAAGGGGTACCGGTTCGTTTGGCTATGGGACCTCGTGATCTGGCCAATGGCACCGTAGAAGTTGCCCGCCGCGACACCAAAGAGAAAAACACTTATGCCCTTGAGGGCATCGATGCGACTGTTGAACAGTTACTCGAAGAAATTCAAAATAACATCTTCACCAAAGCACTCACTTACCGTGACGAGCACATCACGGAAGTAAGCTCTTACGAAGAGTTTAAAAAAGTATTGGAAGACAAAGGCGGTTTTGTGGCCGCTTATTTCGATGGCACCAAAGCCACTGAAGATAAAATTCAGGACGAAACAAAAGCCTCTACAAGATGCTTCCCAGTAGACTGGAAAGACTCCGAAGAGGGGCCGTGTATGATTACCGGAAAGCCTGGTAAAAAATACTTGTTCGCCAAAGCTTATTAATTTTATTAAGACCGATACTTCTTTTGTATCGGTCTTTTTTTTACCCATAACATCAAAAAACTGAAAGCCTGCAAGCCAATGGACATTCAATTATTATGGAGAAAAATTCCTGAATACAAAAAAAGCCACTGAAAGGCTGTTTTTGAGCATCAGCAACACTTTTTTCATTTTTTATTAATTGAATGCACAATTCAATGCTCACTTTCTTTCAATTATCAATCGAACACTTTACATTTGTTCCAATTTGGACACACATATTTTCCATAGATATTTTAATCCCTGTCAAGAATGCCAAAAGACAATAGTATTAAATCCGTTTTAATTATCGGTAGTGGACCAATCATCATTGGACAAGCTTGTGAGTTTGACTATTCAGGATCTCAGGCTTCTCGCTCATTGCGCGAAGAAGGTATTGAGGTTACACTGATTAACTCAAACCCAGCGACGATCATGACTGACTCGGTAACAGCTGACAACATTTATCTTAAGCCTTTAACAAAAAAATCTATTGTTGAGATTCTTGAGAAACATGACATCGACGCTGTTCTTCCTACAATGGGTGGGCAAACAGCCCTGAACCTTGCGATTGACTGTCAGACTGCTGGAATCTGGGAAAAATACGACGTTGATATTATCGGAGTGGATATTGACGCTATCGAAATGACGGAGGACCGCGAGAAGTTCCGTCTTTTGATGAAAGAATTAGGGGTGAATGTATGTAAGGGAGAAACTGCTACATCATTCCTTCACGGTAAAGAAATCGCTCAGAAAATTGGTTTCCCATTGGTGATTCGCCCATCATTTACCCTTGGTGGTACAGGTGGTGGTTTCGTTAATGAAGCCAAAGATTTCGACAAAGCCTTGACACGCGGTTTGCATGCCTCACCAACCCACGAGGTATTGGTAGAACAGTCGATCCTCGGATGGAAAGAGTATGAGTTGGAGTTGTTGCGCGACAACAATGGCAATGTGATCATTATCTGTTCTATCGAGAACTTTGACCCAATGGGGGTTCACACAGGCGACTCCATTACCGTTGCTCCTGCAATGACCCTCCCTGACACCGTATATCAGCACATGCGCGATTTGGCCATCAAGATGATGAACGGTATCGGTCAGTTTGCCGGTGGATGTAACGTTCAGTTCTCTGTAAACCCAGAAAACGACGAAATCATCGCCATTGAGATCAACCCTCGTGTATCTCGCTCTTCCGCTTTGGCATCGAAAGCAACAGGTTACCCTATTGCTAAAATCGCCGCTAAACTGGCGATCGGTTACAACCTGGATGAGTTGAAAAACCAGATTACCAAAACCACTTCGGCATTCTTTGAGCCAAGTTTGGATTACGTTATCGTAAAAATCCCTCGTTGGAATTTCGATAAGTTCCAAGGCTCCGACACTTCCCTTGGCCTTCAGATGAAAGCCGTTGGTGAAGTTATGGGTATTGGTATGAACTTCCAGGAAGCACTTCAAAAGGCATGTCAGTCTTTGGAGATCAAACGTAACGGTTTAGGTGCCGATGGTAAATCAAACACCAACCAGGCGGAATTGCTTCACAGTCTTGAGCACCCAAGCTGGGATCGTTTGTTCCACATCTATGATGCTTATAAATTAGGTATTCCTTATAAAACCATCCGTTCATTATCTAAAATCGACCCTTGGTTCTTGCGCCAGATCGAAGAAATGATCGCTTTGGAAAAAGAATTGGCGAAATTTGAATTGAAGTCAATTCCTAAAAAATTATTGCTTGAAGCCAAGAAAATGGGTTATGCCGATCGCCAGATCGCACACCTTGTTGGCTGTAAAGAAAGCGAAGTTCACGCACACCGCCGCAGCATGGGCATTAACCGTGTGTATAAAGTAGTGGATACTTGTGCGGCAGAATTTGAAGCACAGACTCCTTATTACTACTCTACCTTCGGCGACGAAAATGAGTCGATCAGTTCTGACAAGAAAAAGATCATCGTTTTGGGTGCTGGTCCTAACCGTATCGGTCAAGGTATCGAGTTTGATTACTGTTGTGTGCATGGGGTATTGGCCGCTAAGGAAGCTGGCTATGAGACCATCATGATCAACTGTAACCCAGAAACAGTATCCACTGATTTTGATGTTGCAGATAAATTGTACTTCGAGCCAGTATTCTGGGAGCACATCTACGACATCATCCTTCATGAAAAACCTGAAGGTGTGATTGTTCAGTTGGGTGGACAAACCGCACTGAAATTAGCAGACAAACTCACCAAATACGGCATTAAAATCATCGGTACTTCTTTCGATGCCCTTGATTTAGCCGAAGATCGTGGCCGTTTCTCTACTTTATTGAAAGACCTCGACATTCCTTATCCACAATTCGGAACTGCTGAAACTGCTGAAGAAGCGATTGAAGTAGCACAGGAAGTTGGCTTCCCTTCATTGGTTCGCCCTTCTTACGTATTGGGTGGTCAGGGCATGAAGATCGTCATCAACGAAGAAGAATTGATGCAACACGTTGTTAAGGTATTGCATGATATTCCTGGAAACAAAGTATTGCTGGATCACTTCTTGGATGGTGCGGTAGAGTGTGAAGCAGATGCAATCTGTGATGGTGAAAATGTACACATCATTGGTATCATGCAGCACATCGAGCCTGCTGGAATTCACTCTGGGGATTCTAATGCAGTATTGCCTCCATACAACCTGGGAGATTTGGCAATCAAGCAAATTGAAATTTACACTCGCAAGTTGGCCACTGCTTTGAAAACCGTTGGTCTGATTAACATCCAGTTTGCTGTAAAAAATGATATTGTTTACGTAATCGAGGCAAACCCTCGTGCATCAAGAACAGTTCCATTTATATGTAAAGCTTATCAGGAGCCTTATGTGAATTACGCCACTAAAGTAATGTTGGGTGCCAAAGTGACAGACTTCGAGTTTAATCCTGTCAAAAAAGGTTACGCAATTAAAGAACCTGTATTCTCTTTCAACAAATTCCCGAATGTAAACAAGGAATTAGGGCCTGAAATGAAATCTACAGGAGAATCAATCTACTTTATTGACGATTTATTAGACGATTATTTCTTGAAATTACACTCGGAACGAAATTTGTACTTGAGTAAGTAATTAACAAGTATAGAACATAAAGCCTGGGCTTCGGCCCAGGCTTTTTAAATCTTTCTTTTCAATGGGTAAGTTTTTAATATTCCTTTTCATCCTGTTTTATATAGGATATAAAAGAAACTGGGGGCGCAAACTTTTGATGTTTGCTTTCTACAAATTACTTAAAAAACAAGGCTTTCAGCCGCATGGTGCTCAACAGCAATATGCGCAGCAGAATCCGCATGGTAAGCGACGAAAACCTTCCGGTGTTCATGTCGATTATGTCCCAGATAAAAAAAAGAAAGATATAGATCCTAACAACTTTAAAGGTGGCGACTATATCGATTACCAAGAGGTTGATTAAACCAAAGAAGGCTTTTCCGCAGGATGAGCCTTTTTTTATACCCAAATTTTTAATAATTGCCCAGAATTACGCTTTTTTCCGTTCGCTTCCTTCTTATTTCAATAAAAATTATATTAATTATAATTTGTTTATTATGGACAAGCCCAATGAATATTTGGCGACGCGCTCCAAAATAAAATATTGACGATACCCTCAGCATTTAATCCTACCTTACCTTATATGAAAATCAACCTTAAACTGAGGGCGAAGCTGGTCCTCTTTACCGTACTTATTTTAGGGGCTGCCTCCATGTTTGCATGGCAATACATCACCTCCGACCTTACCAAAAAATCCATTTCCGACGCTAAGATAGTCGCACAAACGACCGCTCAGAAATACGCCAACGAGATTGAAGCCAACCTGAACACAAATCAGGGAATGATGCGTGCTTTAGCCAACAGTATGAATGACCTGATTACTGAAGATGGCGACCTGAAGAACGAACAACAACTCGACCTGCTGCTGAATTCATTCTATAAAAGAAATAAAAACCTCCTGGCCGCTTATTATATTCTCGAACTGGAGGCAATCCGGCCAAGCTGGCCAAAAACCCACGGACGATACATCAGCCTGGTACAGTCACAAAATGGCACACTATCGAGCCTTAAAGCCACCCTCGACACCGGCAACATCGCCAACCCAACCAGCTATTATTATCAGACCAAGCAACACCCCGAAGAAGTTTTAGCGGAACCGTATCAGGACCTGCTGAACGATCAGCTGAAAGGTTTACTGATGAGTTCTCAGGCGGCACCATTAGTACTGCCTTCCGGAAAATTCGCTGGAATTGTAGCCTCTGACCTCGACTTGGGCAACTTTGCCAAACTCGTTAAAAATATTCAGCCATACCCTGGCGCTGAGGCGTATTTACTTTCCAATGAAGGTACTATTGTAGGCCACCCTGACGAATCAAAAATTGGTTTATCCTTGTCTGAAATTGCCGACAATCTCCCTGCCGACATTCAGCTAATCGACAAAATATCTACCGGAGAGTCTTTCAACTACTCCATAGAAGATGGTGCCACACCATATTTCATTACTTTTGTGCCCATTACCCCTGCAGGGACCCACAAATCTTGGAGCCTTGCACTGAAGATTCCCCTGTCTATTTTTGTAAGCCGTGCAGAAGCCCTGACCAAAGACGCCTCCATCATGATGATGTTTGGGTTGGTCTTTTTGATCGTCTTTATGTTCATTTTAGCACATTTTGTTACTTCCCCAATCAAGCAAACAACCCACGCTTTACAGCAATTGGCCGACGGAGAAGTGGACAGCATTGAAAAGCTGAACATCAAATCAAGAGATGAGGCACAAATGATGGGAGAGTCGCTTAATCAACTTATTGACCGACTGAAGGAAGTTTCCTCTTTTGCCAAAGAAATCGGTAATAACAACCTCGAGGTAACAATTAACCCCAAAAGTAATAAGGACTCCATGGGCAATGCGCTGATGGGGATGAAAGACAGCCTGCAATCGGCACATATTCAGGAACAGGAAAGAAAAAAAGAAGAAAAACAACGCAGCTGGGCAAACACTGGGGTTGCCAGGTTTAGTGAAATTACCCGCGACACCTCCAAAGGCATTGAGGAAATGTCGCAAGAGGTTGTGGCCGAACTGGTGAAATATACTGAAGCCAATCAGGCGGGACTGTTTTTGCTGGAGGAGGAAAATCGCGACCACCCTGTTCTGGAACTTAAAGCCTGCCTGGCTTACGACCGTAAGAAATTTCTGGAAAAGGAAATCATGATTGGTGAAGGCGTTGCTGGCAGATGTTTTCAGGAACAGGAAACGATCTATATGACGGATTTGCCACAAAACTACCTTGAGATTACCTCAGGCCTCGGCGCCGCCACGCCTACAAACCTTTTGGTGGTACCGCTGAAAGTCAATGACAATATCTATGGGGTACTTGAAATCGCTTCTTTCACAAAATTCGAAGCCTACAAAATTGAGTTTATTGAAAGGCTATGTGAAAACTTCGCCTCAGTAATCAATACCCTTCGCATCAATCAAAAAACACAATATTTACTCGAAGAGGCGCAAATGCAAGGAGAGCAACTCCGGGCACAGGAAGAGGAGATGAGACAAAATATGGAGGAACTTCAGGCTACGCAGGAAGATGCCGCCCGCCGCGAAGAGGACCTCGGCCAAAAAGTCAGCGAATACAAAGCGCAAGCGGAGAAAGCTGCCGCCATGGTGGAATTACTGCGAACGGAAATGAAATCGGTTCAAAAGAATCAGTCCGCTCATCAGCAAGGATAAGATTTTAATTATCAACCCATTAAACAGGCTCGCTGTGCAATCCCGCTCAGTGGGAATGATAAAAACTATTGTTTAAACAAAATAAGTAAATATATTTGTATTCATTTAAGGGCTTAGTTTCCATTTTTTGCGATTGTTAAGCCCTTGATTATTTGCCAATTTGTATCTTACTATAAGAAAATAAAACCCACATAAATTATGTCTTGGTTTCAAAGAACGGATAAAGGGATCAAAACCTCGACCAAAGATAAAATGGATGCTCCAGAAGGTCTATGGTATAAAACCCCTTCGGGATCTATTATCCACATGAGAGAGCTCAAAGCAAACGCCTATGTTTGCCCTGAAGACGGCTACCATGTGCGTATTGGTTCAAAAGAGTATTTTGAGATCTTATTCGATAATAATGAGTTTAAAGAGCTGGACAAAAACCTGAGCTCTGGCGACCCGCTAAATTTCGTGGACAGTAAGCCTTACCCTAAGCGCATCAAAAGCGTGCAGGAGAAAACCAACCTTGTTGATGCTTGCCGTACGGGAGTAGGTAAAATGAACCAATTAGAGGTCGTGATCGCCTGCATGGATTTCAGCTTTATTGGTGGGTCTATGGGATCTGTTGTTGGTGAAAAAATCAGCCGAGCGATCGACTACGCCCTCAAGCATAAAATCCCTTTCATCATGATCTCCAAATCTGGTGGTGCACGAATGATGGAAGCTGGTTACTCATTAATGCAGATGGCCAAAACATCGGCAAAACTGCACTTACTTGCTGAGGCGAAAGTACCTTATGTAAGTTACCTGACGGACCCAACAACGGGTGGGGTAACGGCCTCTTATGCTATGCTCGGCGACTTCAACATTTCTGAACCAGGCGCATTGATCGGATTTGCTGGCCCACGTGTTATCCGCGAAACCATTGGCCGCGATCTGCCGGAAGGTTTCCAGAGTGCTGAATTTGTACTCGAACACGGATTCCTTGATTTTATCGTTGATCGCCGCCACGTAAAACAGCGACTTTCATCATTACTGAAAATGATTAAGTAATTGTTAAAACACTAACAATTATTACCTATATAAAAGATGAAGATTTTGACAATTGTTGAAAATCTTCATCTTTTTTCGTTTTTCAGGGAAATTAACATTCAAATTAATGTTCCCTTTTTAAAGACAATATTATATTTGTGGGGCTTGCCTGAAGGCAGGCAAATTATCATTTATCAAATCATTTAAGTACGATGACAGGTATTATTTTAGCTGGTGTTATCGCCTTTACTGTGCTGATCCTTGTATTGGTATTTGTGCTTCTTTTTGCACAATCTCAACTGGTACAATCGGGTCCGGTGAAAATCATGATCAATGGTGAAAAAGAATTGACTACCGCTGCGGGGTCAACACTTCTTTCAACCATGAGTTCTGAAAAGATTTTCTTGCCATCAGCATGTGGTGGAGGAGGAACTTGCGCAATGTGTAAGTGCCAGGTAACAGCAGGCGGTGGAGACGTTCTTCCTACAGAAGAAGGCCACCTTTCAAGAGCTGAGAAAGCAGATAACGTTCGTTTGGCTTGCCAGGTGAAGGTTAAAAACGATATGGAGATTCACATTCCTGAAGAAATCTTTGGTATTAAGAAATGGGAATGCGAGGTTATCTCTAACTATAACGTTTCAACCTTTATTAAAGAATTCAAAGTTCGCCTTCCTGAAGGAGAACACATGGATTTTGAAGCTGGTGGGTACATTCAGATTGACGTTCCAGAAATCACCGTTGAGTTCAAGAACATGGACATCACTCCTCACCCAGAACTTGGGCACCCGAATGATGTTTACCAGTCGGATTGGGATCACTTCGGACTTTGGGACTTGAAAATGGTGAATGATGAGCCAATTTACCGTGCTTATTCTATGGCCAACCACCCAGGCGAGGGAGATATCGTGATGCTGAACATCCGTATCGCTACTCCTCCATGGGATCGCGCAAACAACACCTGGATGAAAGTTAATCCGGGAATCTGTTCTTCTTATGTGTTCTCGCGTAAGCCAGGAGACAAAGTGATGGTATCAGGACCTTACGGTGAGTTTGCCATTAATTACACGGACCGCGAGATGGTTTACATCGGTGGTGGTGCAGGTATGGCGCCATTGCGTGCACAGATCTTCCACCTTTTCCACACGGAAAAAACCAACCGTAAAGTTTCTTACTGGTATGGTGGACGTTCTAAAAAGGAATTATTCTACCTGGATCACTTTGAAAAAATTGAGCAGGAGTTTCCAAATTTCAAAATGAACATCGCCCTTTCTGAGCCATTACCAGAAGATAACTGGAAAGTGAAGAAAGATATGGAAGATGAAGGTGACGGCTTTACAGGCTTCATTCACCAGGCATTGTTGGACAACTACCTCAGCAAGCACGACGAGCCAGAAGATATCGAATATTACCTATGTGGACCTCCAATGATGAACGCAGCGGTATTGAAGATGTTGGATGACATGGGTGTACCTGAAGAGAACATCCGCTTTGACGACTTCGGAGGATAATACTTCGCTTTAAGATCATATTAAGGGCTATTGCTGATTTCAGCAATGGCCCTTTTTTTATGGGCTCAGCCCAGCTGCGCTCCAAAATTTTCCGCTTCAGCTAATGCATCTAAAAAGCATTATTTGTACCTTCCCCCTTGCACTATACCCCGTTCGTCATGTTGAATTTTGAGCTTTTCCTCTCGCCCATCAGTGAGTTGTTTTTTAAAGAAATCTCCTGGCCAAAAAATGGCACCATCAGCCAGTCGCAAATTTTCAGGACACACCTGCCAAGCCTTGAGAATGTGGATATGGCCATTATTGGCCTCAAGGATAATGGCGGCAACGACGAAAATGACGGCGTTAAGCAGGCCGCCATGGAAATCCGCAAGAAACTCTATCAGCTGCACTGTGGCACCCCGCCATATCGTATCGCTGACCTCGGTAACATCCGTAATGGTATTGATGCTGAAGAAACCCGTGGCCGCCTTCGGGAAGTCTGCACCATGCTGATCCAGCACCAGATCATCCCAATTATTATCGGTGGCTCACATGATTTCACCATCGGCCAATACCAGGGCTACAAGAACCTCCAGCAGCCGGTAAATTTGCTCAACATAGATGCCTACCTCGATTTGCTCACCGACGAGGAGCAGCCATTTAACAGGCGATTTCTCAAAAACTTACTGCTTCAGGACCCCAGTACCCTGCAGCATTATATCCACCTCGGTTTCCAGTCTTACCTGTGCGATCCCGACGACCTTTCAAAACTACACCACCTGAATTTCGATACCATTCGGCTTGGACAAGTACGCGCCGATATCAAAGAAATGGAACCCTATATCCGAAGCGCAGAAGCCTACAGCTTCGACTGTGCGGCCATCAGGTCTGCTGACGCCCCGGGAAGCTCCCTCGCTCAGCCCTTTGGCCTTACAGGGGAAGAAGCCTGCCAACTTAGCTGGTATGCAGGAATGAACTGCAACGCCTCCTCCATTGGCTTTTATGAATACAACCCTTTTGATGATGACGACCAGCTCAAAACAGCCTCTACCATCGCCACAATGATCTGGTATTTTATTGAAGGATTCTATAACCGCAGGGTAGAAGGGAAGTTCGAAAGCGACGACTTCATGCAATACCTTGTGCGGGTCAGTGGCCTCGATGAACCCATTAAATTTTTCCGCAGCAGACAAACAGGTAAATGGTGGGTGGAGATCATTGCAAAAGATCACCCAACAACTCCTTTTTGGCGTGTTCCTTGCAGTGGAACCGATTACGAACAAGCACTCAGAGGCGAAGTACCTGACAGGTGGTTCGTTACCCTAAACAGAATTGGCTAAAATTTGATGAATTTTCAGAAAAATCGCATGGTTTTTCCCATATCATTCGTATATTTGCGCCCCGTAAACCACTATTAAGTGCGTTTATTCTTCGGTAAACTTTTGCTAATTCGCAGAATTTCAGCGACCTAATTGTTTACTGAAATTTTAATTGTATATTTGCAGCCTTAAAAAATAGATAGTAATGAAAAGAACTTTCCAACCATCGCAGAGAAAACGTAAGAACAAACACGGATTCAAAGCTCGCATGGCTTCTGTTAGTGGTCGTGCCGTTTTAGCTCGTCGTCGTGCTAAAGGAAGAAAAAAATTGACCGTTTCAGATCAAAAGACTCACAAATAATTCTTAATTTATTAAGATTATTCAGTGCCATTTTATGGGAAACTTTACAAAGCGAGCCGGAACATTTACTTTATGTAAATCCGAACGTTTATGTAAGAAAAGATTAATACAGGAACTTTTTCACGAAGGTTCCTCTTTTTTTATACATCCGTTCAAGATCATCTTCCTTCCTTATAAAGACGAAGAACAGATTGATCACCACCAGGTGTTGTTTAGTGTTCCGAAGAAAAAACATAAGCATGCTGTTACTCGAAACCTGCTCAAGCGCCGATTACGAGAAGCTTATCGCCTGAACAAAACAGCTATTTTGCCTACCGACAACCACCCACCGTTGTTAATTGGCTTCATTTACACCTCCCCAAAGGTCATCCCTTACCAGCAACTTGAAAAACAGGTTCGCAAGGCGATGAGCAGAATCCACCAACAATTGGCGGATAAATAACCCATATCAACCTATTTATTTTCTCAAAACCGTTTTGTTACTGAATTGCTTGCTGATTTTGGCGAAATAATTGTTATTTAACATTATTCCCTGTTATTTTTAGCGCCTGTTGTCCTACTTTTCCTTCGGCTTATCGTTAACTACAGGACAAGTAAGCTTGTGTATCAAATTACAAAACAAATGAAAATAAACTTCAAGAAACTATTCTTGCCTGCTGTGTTAGGAATCAGCCTTATTGGTCTATTCTCCTTCACCAAGAATGATCAAGCTGATCGTTACTTCCAAATCGCGAAAAACCTTGATATTTTCGCCACCACCTTCAAAGAAATTAATACTTATTATGTGGATCAGGTCAATCCAAGCGACCTGGTAAAAACAGCCATTGATGCCATGCTGGCTTCTCTGGATCCATACACAAACTACATCCCCGAAAACGAAATTGAAGATTATCGCACCATGACCACTGGGCAGTACGGGGGTATAGGTGCCATTATCGGAAGACAACACGAGAAGAATGTAATCATCATGCCTTACTTGGGTTTTCCTGCACAAAAAAGCGGATTACGCACTGCTGATGAACTTTTATCTATTGATGGCATCGACGTCAAAGAAAAAAATGTTGCAGACATCTCTAAATTGCTCAAAGGGCAGGCCAATACCAAGCTGATTGTAAAAGTAAAACGCCATGGTGCTGAGGAGCCAATTGACATTCCAATTATGCGTGAGAAAATCACCCTTAAGAATGTACCCTGGCATGGCATGATCTCCGATGGTATCGGTTACATCAAACTTTCTGATTTCACGACTGACGCAGGAAAAGAGGTAAAGGATGCACTTAAAGAACTGGAAGCTAAAGGCGCTAAAAAGGTTGTTCTTGACCTTAGAGATAACCCTGGAGGGCTTTTGAATGAGGCCGTGAACGTTGCCAGTGTATTTATTCCTCGTGGCAGCGAAGTGGTGAATACAAAAGGAAAGATGACCGACTGGAACAAAACTTACAACACCTCCAACAACCCTGTAGATACAGACATTCCATTGGCAGTATTAACATCAAGCCGTTCGGCTTCCGCTGCGGAGATTGTTTCTGGTGTAATGCAAGATTATGACCGCGGTGTATTAATCGGTGATCGTACCTTTGGTAAAGGCCTCGTTCAGGCAACTCGCCCATTGGCATACAATTCCCAGCTGAAAGTAACCACTGCCAAATACTACATTCCTTCGGGCCGTTGTATTCAGGCAATTGATTACTCACACCGCAATGAAGATGGTTCAGTAGGTAAAGTACCAGACTCCCTAAAAGTAGAGTTTAACACTGCAAATGGCCGACCAGTATATGACGGAGGAGGTATTACTCCTGACATTAAAACAGAACGCCAATATATTGCGCCAATCACCATCAGCCTGATTGCCCGCGGTTGGGTGTTTGATTATGCAACGGAGTATTTCTATAAGCATGACAAAATCAGCGAGCCAGCAAACTTTGAAATCTCTGATGAAGATTTTGCAGACTTTGTAAGCTGGTTGGATGATAAAGATTATGACTACACCACAAAAGTGGAGAAGACTTTAGATGACCTGAAGGAATACGCCAAAAAAGAAAAATATTACGATGATATTGAGGGGGAAATCAAAGACCTTGAGCAAAGCGTAAAGCATGACAAGAAAAAGGATCTTCAGAAGTTCAAAAAGGAAATCAAAACCGTATTATCTGAAGAGATTGTTTCGAGATATTACTACCGTGAAGGTTTAATTGAGGCTTCATTCAAAACGGACAACACCGTTCAGAAAGCCATAGAAGTCCTTAATAACACAGCAGAATATAACAAGCTATTGACAGATAAAACTGACAAAAGCAAAAAAGAAGACTAAGGCATAAAAGCCAGACAATAAAAAAGCCCTGAATACTGAAATTCAGGGCTTTTTCTATGCCATAAAATTATTGAAATGCTTGATTCACTTTCAGAAGAAGCCACTTACTGCTCGCGATATTCCTCTGAAAAGGAAATCAGCTCTATCGGTGCTCCATTATCCAAAATCATCGCAACCGTAATTCCCTCCACAGGTGCATTTGGAGCTGTCAGGATTTCAAAATCAGCCCGCCTCAAGGCCTCATGTACATCCTCGACCTCAAATGCAAGGTGAGGTATTCGCTGAATAATTTCAGGCATTTCACAATCCGAATCAAACCGCATCCATTCCACACCAAAAGGAGAGGTTTCAAAGCCTGATACATAGAATTTCAAATGCGGAATATATCGTTCCTCAGGCCGCTTCTCTGTCGTCGGAACCCCCATGTGATGATACTTCCAACCCCATTCTTCCGCCGCAAGCGCAAGCTCAAATTCTTTACGTTGCTTATTCATCAAACCATTCCTATTAGTCCAAACAATACCAAACCAACAACTCCTGCGATGCCGATCATCAAAATAGAGTTAACCTTATATTTATAAAGTACCACAAAACAGATTACCGTCAGCAGTATTTTCAGGTAGTCGAAACTCAGCCAGTCTTTCGGGTCGAGCAAAAAAGTGTTCTGACCAATCATTATCCCTGCATAAGCAATCAGACCGATGGTTACAGGCTTGATCCCGAAGAAAAAAGCCCGCTTCATTGGGTGCTCCTTGAGCTTTGCCAAAATGCTTGTCAGTGCCAAAATAACCAGCACAGATGGGGTTGCCAAGCCTGCCGTTGCGATAATCCCGCCAGGAACACCCCCAACTTTCAGCCCGATATAAGTGGCGCAATTCACCGCAATAGCCCCTGGTGTCATCTGCGAAATAGCAACAATATTCATGAACTCCGCATGCGTCATCCATTGGTGAATCATCATTTCGTGCTCAATCAGGGGCAACATCGCCAGGCCTCCACCAAAACTGAACAGGCCGATTTTAAAATAGGTGATAAACAATTCGAAGTAAATCATTTTTTAGCTGTTTTTTGAGAAAACCATTGAGGCAAAAACCACTGTGTCAGCATGGCAATAACTGCCCCAGCGACAATCAGCAGAATGGGGCTGATCGGCGTGAAAGTCATCAGCAGTAAACTCAGTAAAAAAGAAATACGTCCCCAGTTTTCCTTCACAGAGTCTTTAAACATCCTAACAACCGCCACCAGGATCAATGCCACCACACAGCAGCGGATCCCACTAAAAGCCGCCTGAACATAAGGATTGGAAAGCTGGGCACCAAAAAACAGCACAATCACGGACACGATAATGATCGACGGTAAAACCAAGCCTATAGAAGCCACCAGCGCCCCTTTTGTTTTCAGGTGTTTATACCCCACAAATGTTGCCGCGTTGATCGCAATCGTCCCAGGCGTCATTTGTGCAATGGCAATAATGTCGAGCAATTCCTCCTTCGCCAACCATTTTTTTTGGGTGCAGATGATATCTTCGAGAATCGCTATCATCGCATAGCCCCCTCCGAAGGTTACGGCCCCAAGTTTGAAGAAGGTCCAAAACAAATCCAGTAAGAACTTCATTTTATTATTTTATATTAATGTTCATCTCAAGCAGAGATTTCAAAATTACACCTTTAATTTTCGATAAGACCAATTACCATAAAAAATTAGGAAATTGAGAAATTTAAAAGGCTTAATGCGAATGATTTGGTAATTTTGCAGGCTACCTGAGCACAACCTCATTTGGCATCATATCATAATCAAGAATTTATGGCAACCATTTTAAATATAGAAACCGCCACTCCTGTTTGTTCAGTGGCTATTTTCAAGGACGGCGAACGTCAGGGATTTCAGGAACTATTCATCGAAAGAAGTCATTCTTCTTTATTGACCGTCGTGATTGACCAACTGATGAAAAACATCGGCCTGAGCATGAAATCACTGGATGCCGTTGCGGTATCCGCAGGACCTGGCTCTTATACAGGTTTACGCATTGGGGTCTCCACAGCAAAAGGCATCTGCCATGCACTGAATATCCCCCTCATTGCCATTGATACACTCTCTGCAATGGTACGCCATATCTCTTACACCCAAAATCAGGAGGACGCCCTGTACTGCCCAATGCTTGATGCCCGACGGATGGAAGTTTACTGCCAGCTGGCCAAGGCAAACGGTGAAATGCTATTGCCTACTCAGCCAAAAATTCTTGAAGACCAACAAAACCCTTTCGAGCAGGAATTATCGACACAAAAAATCATCTTCTTTGGAAATGGCATGCCGAAGTGCAAAGAAATTCTTCGTCATGAGAACGCTATCTTTCTTGAAAACATCACCCCTTCATCAATAGGTGTAGGAATGATCGCTGAAGAGAAATTCAAAGCGGAACAGTTCGAAGACCTGGCCTATTTCGAGCCTTTCTATCTAAAGGCCTTTCAAGGAACAAAACCTAAAAAACGACTATGAGTGCCAACGACCAAATCATTAACCGAGTAGAAAGCAGCGGACTGCTACAAATTGACCTTGAAGAATTCAGACCTGCAGGCGAGCGCGTTGCCATTGATATCGCCGATCAGCTTTTTCAGGGACTGGTATTACGCGAAAAAGATTTCAGAACCTACATTAAAGAAACCGACTGGAGTACCTTTCAGGACAAGCACGTCGCTTTGTTTTGTTCCACTGATGCCATTATTCCCAATTGGGCATTTATGCTGCTGGCTTCAAAATTACAGGCCGTAGCTACAACTGTGGAGTTTGGTGACCTGGAACAGCTCGAAACGGCGCTTTATAAAAAAGCACTCGCACATATCGATTACAGTAAATTTCAGGACGAACGTGTCGTAATTAAAGGCTGTAGCGATGAAGCCGTACCCACTTCGGCCTATGTTTTACTGACCAACCGCCTGACGCCCTATGTAAAAAGCATCATGTTCGGCGAGCCATGCAGTACCGTGCCTGTTTACAAAAAACCAAGAGTGAAGAAATAAACCGTACATAATAATGTTGGGAGAATGATATAGACCATGATTACCTTGATTTGAAGGGTTAGCATGATTATTTATTTTACCTAAAATACTGACTTGTGGGGGCAGATAGAATAGATCTTATCAAAAAATCTGTGGACAAATAAATACCCTTCGTATTTCTTATTTTGTGTTTAAAAAAATCTACGCTCGAATAATATTAAACGCTGATCCACTGGGTCGGCGTTTTTTGCTTCCCACTGATCTAAGCATCCGCTTAAACAATAAGAATAATGGTGCTACAAAAACATCATGGTCAAAAAAAATAGACGTTAGGAATAACGTCTCTAAAAATCAGGGCATAAAAAAAGACCGCGAGTGGAAGCTTGCGGTCTTTTAAATGTTGTAACAGAACGAGGCGCTAAACCTCACTCGTGGTGCTTAGTGGACTCGAACCACCGACTCACGGATTTTCAGTCCGATGCTCTACCAACTGAGCTAAAGCACCATATGCTATTGGTGTGCAAACATACGGCATTTTCTTTTGAAAACAAATCGAAAAGCGCAATTCGTAAGCAATATCCCTGAATTTTAGCCTTCCTGGAAAAAGGAAGAAAAAGACCGCAAGTGGAAGCTAACGGTCTTTTAAGTGTTGTAACAGAGCGAGGCGCTAAACCTCACTCGTGGTGCTTAGTGGACTCGAACCACCGACTCACGGATTTTCAGTCCGATGCTCTACC
>CANMKE010000043.1 GCA_947498325.1 uncultured Persicobacter sp. | reverse complement strand
ACCGGCACTCCCGAAGGAACACGATTTTGAGTCGTGCGCGTCTACCAGTTCCGCCACTCAGGCAATTGTTTATTGGCTTGAAGCCAAAGGGTAGAGATTCGATATTTATACAAGTGAACCGTCTTGTTATTCGTACCTAAGGCCGGGATCGAACCGGCACTCCCGAAGGAACACGATTTTGAGTCGTGCGCGTCTACCAGTTCCGCCACTCAGGCAATTGTTTATTGGCTTGAAGCCAAAGGGTAGAGATTCAATATTTATACAAGTGAACCGTCTTGTTATTCGTACCTAAGGCCGGGATCGAACCGGCACTCCCGAAGGAACACGATTTTGAGTCGTGCGCGTCTACCAGTTCCGCCACTCAGGCAATTGTTTATTGGCTTGAAGCCAAAGGGTAGAGATTCAATATTTATACAAGTGAATCGTCTTGTTATTCGTACCTAAGGCCGGGATCGAACCGGCACTCCCGAAGGAACACGATTTTGAGTCGTGCGCGTCTACCAGTTCCGCCACTCAGGCAATTGTTTATTGGCTTGAAGCCAAAGGGTAGAGATTCAATATTTATACAAGTGAATCGTCTTGTTATTCGTACCTAAGGCCGGGATCGAACCGGCACTCCCGAAGGAACACGATTTTGAGTCGTGCGCGTCTACCAGTTCCGCCACTCAGGCATAGCAAACATCGCTATGTTTATGCAATACCTTGTTCGTTATTGCGGATGCAAAGGTACGAGCAAAATTCTTGATTGCAAGCAATGAGGCGATGTTTTTTGATCTTTATTTAAATAAATCTTCTAAGTTTTTCATGCTCAAGTCTTTGAAATTTTCGATGGTGTCGTCGCATTCCCGAAGTTCGTAAAGCGAATGCGTAGTTGCCACTCCGATGACTTTTGAGCCGGATTTTTTTGCGGCTTGGATGCCTGAAAGTGAATCTTCAAATATTACACATCGGTCGTTTGGTAGATTCAGTTTTTCAGCGCAGATCAAAAATGCCTGTGGGTCTGGTTTGCTTTTGGTTACCATGGAATCATCGACAATGACATCGAAAACATCGTCGAGTTGGAGTTTTTTCAGCGTGAAAGCAACATTTTCAATGGGTGCCGAAGTGCCGATGGCCATAGGGACACCATTTCTTTTCAGGTGAAAGATAAACTCACTGATGCCTTCCACATAAGCTTCCTCCTCTTCGAAAATATTCCTGAAGATTTCTTCTTTTTCAAGTGCATAATCTTTCAGCTCTTCTTCGGTGAGTTGCTGCTCCCCGAAAGCGTAGGGGATCCAGTCGGCATTGGTTCTTCCGAAAACATTTTCAATCAATTGTTCTTCGGTGAGTTCCAGACCGTGATTCGCAAGGAATTCCCGTATTGCTCCTCTGTGGGCGTTATTACTGTCAATAATAACGCCGTCCATGTCAAAAATCACTCCAATGTTATTCATAGAAAGGGTAGTTCTTAATGTTGTATTTATCTAATTAAGGCGATATTGGAATAGATTGTTAGGCGTAGCCGAGGTTTTTCTCAATCAGCTGAATAAGAATATGAATGACCTTAATGTGTATTTCCTGGATTCTGTCGGCATAGCCGAAATGCGGAACACGGATTTCGAGGTCGGCGATACCCGCCATTTCTCCCCCATCTTTTCCGGTAAGTGCCACCGTTTTTATTCCCTTGCTTTTGGCTGCTTCAAAGGCCAGTTTAACATTTTTAGAGTTGCCGCTGGTGCTTAGCCCGAGGAGTACATCACCCGGCTGTCCGAGCCCTTCGATGAATCTTGAGAAGATAAAATCAAAGCCATAGTCATTGCCTACGCAGGAAATATGGGAGGTGTCAGCAATTGCCAAACCCGCCAATGCCGGTCGGTTATTTCGGTATCTTCCGGAAAGTTCTTCGGCAAAATGCATGGCGTCGCAGTGGCTGCCCCCATTTCCGCACGACATTACTTTGTGGCCGCTTGCAATAGCGTCGCTCATGAGTTTTGCCGCTTTTTCAATGATTTCAATATTGCGCTGGTCGGCAATGAAATCATTCAGCACCTTTTGTGCTTCCTCGAGCTCGCGTAGAATTTGCTGTTGTGTTTCCATAAAAAATGAAGTTTTGGGGTGTTGCGTATTTCAACGAAAAAAGCCAGGGGATTTGTAAATACCCCCTGGCGGGTGATTTTTTTAGATGGCACTCACCGTAGCCGGACGGTGAATTTTCTTCACCAATCCTTGTAATACTTTTCCAGGTCCGGACTCCACAAAAGTTGTGGCGCCGTCAGCGACCATATTTTGTACCGACTGTGTCCATTTTACTGGAGCAGTAAGTTGTGCGACCAAGTTTCCTTTGATCGTTTCTACGTCTGTAGAAGCTTGTGCCGTCACGTTTTGATAAATGGGGCATTTGGGTGCTGAAAAAGTAGTGGACTGAATTGCCGCTGCTAATTTCTCACGGGCAGGCTCCATTTCTGGGGAGTGAAAACCACCGCCGACAGGTAATGGAAGTGCGCGTTTAGCTCCTGCTTCTTTGGCTTTTTCAATGGCTACGGCAATGCCGTCTTTGCTGCCGGAGATCACCAACTGGCCTGGGCAGTTGTAGTTTGCCGCTACCACGCCGTCGATGCCGTTACAAAGTTCTTCTACCTGCTCATCAGTAAGGCCAAGAACAGCAGCCATTGTCGAAGGGTTGATTTTGCAGGCTTCCTGCATGGCCTCAGCGCGTTGCGCTACCAATTTCAGTCCATCTTCGAAAGAGAGTGCTCCTGCAGCCACCAAGGCAGAAAATTCCCCTAAGGAATGTCCGGCAACCATATCTGGATTAAATTCATCAGCAACTAATGCTTTGATTACAGAATCCAGGAAAACAGCAGGCTGCGTAACATTGGTTTGTTTGAGTTCTTCAGCAGTGCCTTCAAACATGATGTCGGTAATGCGGAAACCTAAAATCTCGTTGGCTTGCTCAAAAAGGGCTTTCGCCTTTTCGTTACCTTCGTAAAGATCCTTGCCCATGCCTGGGAACTGAGCTCCCTGACCAGGGAAAACGTATGCTTTCATATTGTTAAATTATCTTAACCAAAAATTGAGTTTGCTAAATTAATCGTCTGAAAGTTATGAAAGAAAAAAATGATTAAAAAAGCGCATCAATAGTTTATGGCGATAAGAAAGTGATCCCTGCTAAAGGGATGCTTTGGAATTACAAAAAACGAGCTTTTAATTCAGGAGAAGGGAGCTGGCAGGCCTCCTGTTTGCCAAACCAGCGGTATCTGTTTCGGGAAATCCATTGATAGATGCTGTCGCGTAGTGGGGTGGGAATCAGTCTGCCGTATTTAAACAATGTTATGGGGAAAGACAGGTGCCGTGCAATTTTGACCGCCGCTTCGCTTTGAGCAAACCATTGACCATCCTCGATCAAAACGACTGAGTCGAGGGCTTCAGGGTTGGGGTGTCCTGCCCGTTGCAGGAGTTGTTGCCCGATATCAGACTGTAAGGAAGCAAACAGGAACTTGCCTTGTGGGTCATGGTCAATAATAAAATTGACGGCCCATGAACATAAGTTACATACGCCGTCAAATAAGATTATTTTACGATTCTCACCCATCCTTTATAAGTTCGGTTCTGTTGTGATTCCTCCAATACATTGAATTTGACATCCACGGAATAGAAATAACTTCCAGAGGAAAGCTCTTTTCCATCGTTTGTTTTCCCGTCCCAGTTAATGGCCAGGTCGGTAGTGGAATCCGCTCTTGAGGCTTGATACTCGAACACCAGCCCACCTGACGGATTGTAGATTTTAATGTCAAGGGCTTCAACAAAGCGTGGACATCCAATGTTTGCTTCAGTATCCCCGATATTGTCCAGGATTTCCTTGGTCAGGGTCGAGAAAGTGTCATTTTTTCCGTCGCCATTTGGCGTAAACATGTTGGGTAACTCGAAAAACGGACAGTTGTCCATACAGATAATTTCAGATGGCGGCGAAGGATTGCCACTGCCGTCTATGGCTACCACATAATAGCAGCCTTTAAAGCTGCTGAGGTCTGCATGGGTGAAGGTGTTGATCGGTGAAGTGCCCACCAGTTCAAAACTGTCATCTTCATTTTCTGAGAAATAAATTTCATATTCAAAAATATCATCCTGACAAGCGCCTCCCGTTATTTGAGGGTCCCAGGTAAGAATATTTTGGAAGAAATCCAGCTCACATTTAGCATTCAAAAAGGCCTCTTCGCAAAATTGTTCTTGATCCAGGCCGTTCACCGCCAGGGTAACTGGTGCACAGGGCGGGTTGCCGTCATTCAGCTTACTACAGTTCAGTTGTGTTCGGTTAAGTAAAGGTGACTGTACCTTATCGTTGCCATAAGAACCTTTCGTCTCGACATAATAACAGTAGGTGCTGCTCTTGCGGAGATTTTCGGCGTCATCCACAAAAAACTGCCCTTCCTTGGTTACATCAACAGTGGCGTATAATGACAGTTTTGTGCTGTCGCTTGGGTCGGTGTGATTTCTGAAAATCAAGTGTGTCGGGGCTTCAGAGACGCTCGTGCTGTAAGGTGTTTCTCCTTCCCATCTTAATGTGAACTGGTCGTCTGAGGCTTGTATTCTAAGCCGAATATCGCTTGCTGGAGCAGATATAGGCAGTGTTTTTCCTTCAGGAGCGATGCTTGCAATGGCCTGTACCTGATAGGTATGCGACTGATCCAAAGTATTGATGCCTGTGTGCACAAATGTTGTGTCCGAGCCGCTGTATAATGGGGCGTCACTCAGAGATCCATTAACAACCTCATACAGCTCATAAGTATAAGGAGGCTGATATATGGCAGGGTCGGCATCGAAAGGAGTAGTCCATTTAATGATGATCTCCCCTGTTGTGTCGTCTGTTTTTTCAGGCACAATATCCACATTGGTAATCAAGGAAGGGAACATTCCTTCAAAAGGGCCAATCTCTACGCAGAGTTCTTGCGAAGCATAGCTCTCGCCCCCCTTGTTGTCGGTGAAAACAGCAACGAGTCGGTAGCAGTAGGTGGTGCCGAATTCCAGGTCGCCATCATCAGTGAAGGTGTTTTGGTTGATGTCGTCACTTCTGCCGATAAGTTTATAGTCGGAGCCCTCAGGGATGCCCGTCTCACAATTGTCGGGATTGAACTGATTTTCGCCCACTTTTCGGTAGATAAGAATAGAAGTCGGGCGTGCCGTTGCGCAGACCGTGCTTTCGGAATATTTTTCCCATTCCAATTCTACGGTTCTGTCTCCGGCGAGTACCGCATTTTCCAGTACGGGGGCAGGTGCAACCACCTGGATGAAATAAGTTTTGAATGAGGCAAGTGGAACCTCCTGTATGTTTCTTCCCGTAGGGTCGTCTGATGCTTTGAAATGCACCTGATAAGGGTTTCGTCGAACCAAATTACAATCGGGCGTCCATTTAAATTGACCTACTGTTGGCGATGGCTGAAAACCAGGGCCTGCGGGGGTGAAGGTTGCCCGTTGCTGGGGTTGGAGGCTGTTGCTGAGGATGCCTCCGAATGCTTCGAGTCGGATGGGGTCATTATTGGGGTCAACGGCCTCAATGTCTGCCTCAAGCAGGGTGTTGGCCTCGATACAGGTATCTGCAGGAATCAGGATTTCTGGCGGCAGGTTGTCACACAGGTCCACAATAATTTGCATATCACGGGTAACATACCCCATCTGTACATATTCTCCTGTTTCTATTTTTCGCCATTCCAGGACTTTGAAGGCAATGTTGTATTCTCCGTCGAGGCCTGGGGAATCCCAAATCAGGTCACCAGAGATAGGGTCCATGGAATAGGTTGCGCCACCGCCCGTTCCACCTTGAGGGGAGCCATTGAAAATGGCATCATTAGGGAAGCGGTAGCCATCTACGGGCTTGCCAACATCTTTTTTGTTGACGGTCAATTCGTAGGAAATGGAATCGCCGTCAGGGTCGTAGGCGCCTGGGTTGTGAAAGAAAGTTACCCCAGTACAGGCGCGGTCAATGGGCGGAATCAACATATTGATGGTCTCATTACAGCCCAAAAAAGGATCGATAATGATTTTGGTCTCCACATAAAAAGGGGTATTCACGGAATTGACCATATTGACCACATCGGCATTTCGGTTGAATTCCTTAAATCCGATGATGTAATCGCCAGGGCCAGGGAAAGTGTGGGTGAATACAAAAGTGGTGATCCCAATATTGTTTCCTATATCGATGTCCTCTTCAAAATCGTCGGGATTTAATTTTATGATTTCCGAGCCGTCACCAAAATTCACCTCACCGCCACCAAAGGGTACGTCTGAGCCTTTATCGGTGTAACCGGTAATGGTGAACTCATAGGTGAAAGTAGCACAGTTGATTACCCGTGCGGTGATTTCCCCAGCACGGATGTGTGTAGCTTGGGCAGTTGATGCCATCAAAAAAATGCACACCCCGAAAACAAAAGTTGAGGCGGTTTTAAGATAGGTGAATGTTGCGCTCAATGGCTGAAAAGTTTGATTCGGTGAATAATATATAAAATAATCAATCGGACTAATGTATTTCTTCAAGTGGTTTAAAACCTTAACATTAATCAATGCCTTCTTTTTCTATATAAAAAGCAGGTTGAGGGATTTATATCTTTTTACGGTAAAATAGCTTAGTCCACTTAAAATTATAAGAAATTTGTGATATAAGTTGAGCAAAGCACTTGTTTTTTGTCTGATATTAATTTCATGTTATGATATATATGTTTATGAAAATGGAAAATATCCGAATTTATGACGCATCTCATGTGCTAATAAGGTGTCCACCGCTTATCTTTGGTACGAGTTATTTATTTTCCAGTTAATGTTCATTTAAATTTTTAAAGATGAGTTGGGTAAAACAAACCCTAGGCAGTACGATCGGTCGGAAGTTCCTCGTCAGCCTAACAGGTCTATTATTAATCAGTTTTTTATTAGTGCACTGTATCATCAACAGTTTTGCACTTATCAGCCCAGAATTGTACAATGACGCGGGTAATTTTATGGGGTCAAATCCATTTATCAGTGTTGTAGCGAAAGTACTTTTTGCGGGTATCCTTGTTCACGTAATTGTATCTGCAGCCTTGACGGTTTTCAATAGAAAAGCGCGCGGTGGCAATGCTTATGCCGTAACTGGAAACAACAAAAAAGTTAAGTGGGCATCCAAAAACATGGGGCTTTTGGGTTCTGTATTGTTATTGTTCATTGTGGGTCACTTGGCGCACTTTTGGGTAAGAATTCAGTTCACCGAGTTGCCAGGAGAATTTATGTTGGCAGATGGACATCACAACTTGTATGCGATGTTGAGAGAAGGTTATTCTCATGCGTGGATCGTGGCTTTGTATGTGATCTCGATGATCCCATTGGCTTACCATCTTAATCATGGTTTCCAGAGTGCATTCCAGACTTTGGGCTTGAACCACAAAAATTACACTCCTGCGATCAACGCAGTAGGGGCGGCGTTCTCTATCGTCATTCCTTTATTGTTTGCAGCAGTGCCATTAGCGTTTTTCTTTGGTGTTATTTCCTAATTTGAGGCAGTCATGAGTTTAGATTCAAAAATTCCAGAAGGTGCTTTAGCCGATAAATGGACTAATCATAAATTTAATTTGAAGTTGGTAAACCCTGCCAACAAGCGTAAATACGATATTATTGTAGTAGGTACAGGTCTTGCTGGTGCATCGGCTGCGGCTTCTTTCGGAGAGCTCGGTTACAATGTGAAGGCGTTCTGTTATCAGGATTCTGCTCGCCGTGCGCACTCTATTGCTGCACAGGGTGGTATCAATGCTGCGAAAAATTATAAGAATGACGGTGACTCTGTTTTCCGTTTGTTCTACGATACGATTAAAGGTGGTGACTATCGCTCAAGAGAAGCGAATGTTTACCGTTTGGCCGAAGTATCCAATGCCATTATTGACCAGTGTGTAGCGCAGGGTGTTCCTTTCGCTCGTGATTATGGTGGGCTATTGGATAACCGTTCTTTCGGTGGTGCGCAGGTATCTCGTACTTTCTATGCCAAAGGACAAACAGGTCAGCAGTTGTTGTTGGGTGCTTATTCCGCACTTTCTCGTCAAATCAAAACAGGTAAGGTAAAACTTTACACTCGTAATGAGATGCTTGATCTTGTATTGGTGGATGGCAAAGCGCGCGGAATCATTACACGTAACTTGATTACGGGTAAAATCGAGCGTCATTCAGCACATTCTGTTGTTTTGGGTACAGGTGGATATGGTAACGTATTCTTCCTTTCTACCAATGCAATGGGCTGTAACGGAACGGCAATCTGGAGAGCATACAAGAAAGGTGCACAATTCGGAAACCCATGTTTCACGCAAATTCACCCTACTTGTATCCCAGTACACGGCACGCAGCAGTCGAAATTGACTTTGATGTCAGAGTCGTTGCGTAACGATGGTCGTGTTTGGGTTCCTAAAACAGTAGAAACTGCTCAGAAACTTCAGAAAGGTCAGATTAAGCCTACTGAGATTGCTGAGGAGGATCGCGATTACTATTTGGAGCGTATCTACCCATCATTCGGTAACTTGGTACCTCGTGATGTAGCATCCCGTAATGCGAAAAACATGTGTGATGCTGGTAAAGGGGTGAATGAAACTGGTTTGGCGGTATTCCTCGACTTCAAAACGGCTATCGCTCGCGATGGTGAGGATGCTATCCGTGCCAAATATGGTAACCTTTTCCAGATGTATGAGAAAATCACTGATGATAACCCATACAAAACACCAATGATGATTTATCCTGCGATCCACTATACAATGGGTGGCCTTTGGGTAGATTACAACTTGATGACAACCATTCCTGGTTTGTATGCTATCGGTGAGTGTAACTTCTCTGATCACGGTGGTAACCGTTTGGGAGCTTCAGCCTTAATGCAAGGTTTGGCCGACGGTTATTTTGTGATTCCTTACACTATTGGTGATTATTTGGCGAAAACGCCTTACGATAAAGTACCTACTTCTCACCCTGCATTTGATGAGGCGGAGCAAGTAGTAACAGGTCGTATTAATACTTTATTGAATTCTAAAGGTGATAAAACACCTGATGAATACCATAAAGAACTTGGATTGATCATGTGGGAGTACTGTGGTATGGCACGTAATGCTGAAGGTTTGACAAAAGCCAAAGGTATGATTCAGAAACTTCGCAAGGAGTTCTGGGAAGGTGTTAAACTGATCGGTGTGAATGAAGAGATGAACATGACTTTGGAGAAAGCTTTGCGTGTAGCAGACTTCCTGGAGTTGGGTGAATTGATGGTGGATGATGCTTTTGCACGTACAGAGTCTTGTGGTGGTCACTTCCGTGAAGAATCACAAACTGAAGAAGGCGAGGCATTGCGTAAAGATGATGAATTTGCTTTTGTAAGCAGCTGGGAATACCAAGGTGAAGGTAAGCCTGCGAAGCTTAACAAAGAGGAATTGGTTTTCGAAAACGTAAAACTGACACAACGTTCTTACAAATAATTGGTACCACAAGCGGTGCTCACGGGTTCGCCTATGAGCATTGCGCTTAAAGATAAAATCATGAGTTCTAATCATAAAGGTTTAAACTTCACGCTTAAAGTTTGGCGCCAGAAAAATGCCCAGGCGAAAGGCGAATTTAAAGAATACCCTGTATCCAATGTATCTCCAGATTCTTCTTTCCTGGAGATGTTGGATATCATGAATGAGGATCTTTTGCACAAAGGCGAGGATCCAGTATATTTTGATCACGATTGCCGTGAAGGTATCTGTGGAATGTGTTCATTGTTTATCAATGGTCGTCCTCATGGACCAGGTGAAGAGATCACTGTATGTCAGTTGCACATGCGTGAGTTCAACAGCCAGGACGGTGGAACCATCACTATTGAGCCATGGAGAGCAGCCGCTTTCCCTGTTATCAAGGATTTGGTAGTTGATCGTGGTGCTTTCGATCGTATCCAGCAAGCAGGTGGTTATGTGTCGATTAATACTGGTGGAGTACCTGATGCCAATGCGATTCCAATTTCCAAGGAAGTAGCAGATAAAGCAATGGATGCCGCAACCTGTATTGGTTGTGGTGCATGTGTGGCAGCCTGTAAAAATGCTTCTGCAATGTTGTTTGTTTCGGCAAAAGTTTCTCAGTTCTCTTTATTGCCACAAGGGCAGGCGGAGAAGAAACGCCGTGTATTGGCAATGGTAGATCAAATGGATACCGAAGGGTTTGGTGCATGTACCAACACTGGTGCTTGTGAGGCTGAATGTCCTAAAGGCATCTCTTTGGAGAATATTGCACGCATGAACCGCGATTACCTTGCGGCTTCATTGTCACAGGAACACTAATCCAAGATTGATTTTTAGCACGCACGTGCTTGATCATATTGTCAAAGCCGAGACACTTGTCTCGGCTTTTTTTATTTCTTCTGATTCAATTGAATAGCTTTCCGTAAGTTGAAGGGAAATCAATCTATTTATTATTCAATTGCATTTTTTATGTCAGCGAAATTAATCATGGGTCAAAAATTCCCTCAACTCGAAGCCACCGATGTTTTTGGCAAGTCTGTTGTTTTACCTTCTGCAGAAAGTCAGCATAATTTATATATTGGCTTTTTCCGAAATGCAACCTGCCCTTTTTGTAGCCTCTATACCTACCAATTGGCTAAGCGATCGGGCGAATTCGCAGAAAAGGGACTTCGGATGGTCTTTATTTTTGAAGCTAAAAATCAGCAAATTGTTAATAGCGCATTTTTAAAGGATATGGAGGCGGTAACCCTTATTTCAGATCCAACACGTGGATTGTATCAGCAATATGGTGTCGACAAATCCTTGATCGGCATGGTGAGAACAATGGTCAAAGGGCAAATGAAAGTCAAGCAACAAATACTCGAGAAAGAGGGCATCAACCTACCCGCTTCAGAGGCATCTGCAACCATGCCTGCGGAAATTATCCTCGACAAAAATGGAAATGTATTGAAAGCCCACTACAGCAAAGATCTTGATGATCGTCTTGGCTTAGCGGCTTTGGAGGCTTATTTACCTGAGAGGCAGACTGCCATTAAATAGTGGCGTTCCGTGCAAAGTGATGGTCAGAAGATTCATAATATATTATTGCATCTAAAGTGTAAATTTATATTAAATAGGTGATATTTCTCAAAGCATGTGAAAAATTACCAATATTTGACCAATGTGGTAATTTTAGGTTTGTTTTAAATTTTATATGACAAATGACTCATTTTTGTGCTCAATTGAGTGAATTTCAGCGAAGAACTGTTCGGGGGGCTTCATGATGCAGGGGTAATATTCATAAGTTTACGAATGTTTTTGTCATATAAATTAGTGGTTAAGTTTTATTCTGTGGAATGGTAGTATTCGGGTGTTTCGGTTTTTTTGGCTGAAAAAGATCCTGCAATTTGCCCTCATCATAAACTAACATAACCTATTTAATGATGAAAAATTTAAGTTACCCACTGCTACTTTTGGTGCTTTTGGCCAATTTCGCCTGTAATAAGAGTGTTAATGAGAACATTGACAGTCTAAACCAGGATGTGTTCCTCACGGAATCCTATATGAGTGACCTTAACCGCAAGGAGGATGGTTTGCTTGCCATGCAAATGACCGTGGAGGAAGACCGCAGAGATCTTTACTGGTCAGCAGAGGAATATAACGCACTCAATGCACAAATTACAGGTGGGCTGAGTTTGGTAGATTCCTTGAAATCCTCATTGAGAAGCTTGGATGCCAGCCGTATGGATGCAGGTTTAGCGAGTTTGACAACGACCATTGATGCGCTAAATGAAACGATTAATGAAGACCTCAATTTCTTCAAAGCAAGTTCTGTTGATGAAATCCTTGGCAAATATGAATCCCTTTATCAGCCTGTTATGGTGATCCGAATTGTAAATGAATATGAGCATCGTTTTTCTCAAGGTGATTTTATCTATGAGAATACAATATATGATGTAGATACAGAGGATTATGTTCGTGAAGACTTTTTTGATTTTGATGTAAAAATGCCCGGGGTTGTATGGGAAAAAATAACTTCCTCTGAAGATATGGGTGATGCCCAAGTGGGAGAAATTATCCGTTTGCGCCGATTTGCCAATGATTTGGAAATGTATGCGGCAACGCTGCCCATGAAAGATTATGTTGCCCTGAATGAAAAAGGAAATGCTTTGATGGAAGGGATGTATCAAGATGAATTTAGCGAGGGCAGTTGGGCAGATTTCGTTGATGATCTTCAGCAGTGGAGAACTTATTATGATAGAACACCCAATACAACGGTCCATAACTACAATGAAATCAAAAAAGCATTTCAGGCGAAGGTTACGGAGTCCAAATTTAGTTTGCAGGAGATTAATGCGTTGAGTAAGGTAAATGCTGTAGTGTGGAACGGAGGAAAAGCAGATTGGATCAACAAGTATGGGCTGGATTACAACGATGAAATTGAGGTTGAGGGTAGCATAACGAGTTATTCAAAAGGCAAGGGCGATGCCTACATTGCATTTTATGGAAATAAATTCGTGGAAAAGCATGAAATCAATGATTATTTGAGTGTGGAGGATCTCAATTATCATTTTTATTACGGCTTCACTTATAATATTAACGACGCCAAAGAGGTGGTCAATGATTTTGATCAATCCGTGAATGATTTCACGACAGTTTCCTCGGATAATTTGGATGATTATCACTATAGTGATATCCGTGATCTTATTGAGGATAATGTTCATGTGAATGGTGATTTGGAGTTTTTCACGCTGAGAAGTGAAAACAACGAATTTGTATGGAAAGATCATAAAGAAACCTCAGAAGTGTTGGCCTGCTATGACCTGAAAATAGATTTTACAAATAAAAAGGTAAGTCTTGTAAAAGATATGTTCTACTTCGGTGAATGGAGTAAAGAGGTCTTGATTGATAACCAGGAAATTGATGCCTTTGAGTACAGCTCAAGCATTAGAATTTCGGATGAACAATATATAGAAGTTCAGCCTAACTATTTATTCATTAAACTGTCGGATCAAGAGAGATTTTGGCTGTATGATCCTCAAGTACTGGATGATACGAACACTGATGCGATTTAAAGTCGTAAACCGATAGCCTTTAAAACACCTTGTGAGTCTTTTTCACAAGGTGTTTTTTTATAAATATTGATTAAATATCTCCTGATTGAGTTGTTTGGCTTTCGCTAAAGCCTGCTCATCGAGTGCTAAATTCACATCTTGATCTTTCAGGCAATGAATAAGCTGGAGGGTATCCAGGTTGCCTGTCAACTCTTCTTTGGCCATCGGGCAACCTCCATAACCACCAATAGCACCATCAAATCTGCGAACACCCGATTGGAGTGCCGCCATGATTTTTTCTTTCTGATGAACAGGCGTTGCGTGGAGGTGTGTGCCAATTTCAAGTTGTGGATATTGAGGGATGTATTGCGAGAAAACCTCCTTGATGAGGTCGGGGCTTGCTGCGCCAATGGTGTCAGAAATCATGATGGTTTCTACGCCTATATTGCGGAGACGTTCGATAAATGCACGAAGTAGCGAAGGCTGATAGGGTTCTTCATAGGGGTTGCCAAAGGCCATCGAGAGATAAACGATCAATTTTTTTTGATGATTGACCACCATGGCTTGTAAGCGTTCGACCACCTGCCAGGCGGCATCGATATTTTTTTTGGTATTTCGTTGCTGAAATATTTCAGAAATGGATAAAGGGAAGCCGAGGTGCGTAATCTGAGGGAACGAAATGGCGTCTTCAGCACCACGGAGGTTCGCAACAATAGCGATCAGCTCATGTTCGGAAGTGTCCCCCAACCCATCGAGCAGTTCCGCAGTATCGCGCATTTGCGGCATGGCTTTTGGGCTGACAAAGCTCCCAAAATCAATGGCTGAAAAACCGACCTTGATTAACTGTCGCAGGTACTTTAACTTTACTTCAGTGGGAATAAATTCCGCAATCCCCTGCATGGCATCGCGAGGACATTCAATGAGACTTATCGGAGTGTGCTTCATTTTTGGGGTGGTCATGGGCTGAGTAGGTATGGTTGCAGGCTTTCTTGCTTTAACGTTATTTTGCTCCGACTGATACTTAACGCATAAATGTTGTAATGATTTGGATACTATTATTATTGCGTGGGTGTCATTTTAGCGCTTAGGGTAATTTTTATGTCAAATTACCTGCTAAGTCGGATCATTTATTTTATTTTTGCGGTCTTGAATTTAAAATAACAGAGGAAAATGGGATTGAACAAACAAACCCTTGATCAATTTTTTGCCAATGTTGTTGAGCAGTATCATGCGAAACAATCGCTGGCGTATGTGGGACAGTCCCCTTTTACTTATGCGGAGTTTGGACGTAAGGTTGTCAATACCCGCCTAAAGTTAGAGGAGTCGAACATCATTCATGGTGATCGAATAATGATCCTTGGGGCGCCGTCACCAAATTGGTGTGTCGCCTTTTTGGCCGTTACTACCATGGGCGCTGTTGCGGTGCCTGTCATGGACGAAGTGGCGAGCAATGACATCGATCATATCATCAAACATTCAGAAGCAAAAGCAATTTTTATTGCTGATAATATATATGAGTCTCAGTCTTTGACGCGTATGCCGAAGCTGAAGGTTTTTAGTCTTGACCAGCTGGAAGTAGTGGCAGAGCCACTTCAGCCGATTGAGAAAAGAACTGGAGGGCAGCAGGTGCAGGAAGACGACCTGGCGGAAATCCTTTACACTTCAGGGACGACTGGCCACTCAAAAGGGGTGATGCTTACCCATAAAAACATTGTTTCCAATGCCATCGAGAGCTCTTCTCAAATTGGGATCATTGATTCCAGTTCTGTGGTTTTGGGCATCCTGCCTTTGGCGCATGCTTTTGGCGGAACGGCAATGTTCCTTGGGGGCATATTTCATGGCTCAGAAATTCACTTCCTTCGCCGTAAGCCGACCCCAAAGTTGTTGCTGGCAGCGATGGAGGAGGTTCGGCCAACAGTGCTTTGTGCGGTTCCTTTGATCTTTGAAAAGATCTTCCACAAGCAGGTATTGCCTAAAATCAACAAGAGTAAAATCTTCTCGAAAATGGTGAAAAACTCCCTCGGTCGTCGTGTGGTTTACCGCTTGATCGGGACGAAAATCATGAAGATGTTTGGTGGCCGTTTGCGTGGTGCAATTATCGGTGGGGCATCTCTTAACCGAGAAGTTGAACAATTTTTGAACGATGCAAAGATTCCTTTCGCGCCAGGGTACGGACTCTCAGAGGCAGCGCCCGTAGTGGCTTGTTGTCATCCATCGAAAGCAAAAATGGGCTCTGTAGGTTTAATCACCAATGGCTGTACAGTTAAAATCGTTGAGGCGAATGAACAGGGTGTAGGCGAGATTTTGGTGAAGGGTCCGAACGTTATGCAAGGGTACCTGAAAAACGATGCTGCCACTGCTGAGGTATTTACGGAAGATGGCTGGCTGATTACGGGGGATCGTGGTTTTATGGATGAGGAAGGTTACCTATACATCCGTGGTCGCTCAAAAAATGTGATTATTGGCCCTTCGGGAGAAAATATCTACCCTGAAGTTATTGAAGATAAACTCAAAGAATCCCTTTATGTGGAGGAGGCTTTGGTTTATGCGGAGAACAATAAGGTGACTGCGCGTGTTTATCCTGACTTGTCTTATATCGAGGGCGAACTGAATGGGACGCATCTGAGCAATGAGGATATGCAAGAATATTTGCAAAAGCTGCTGAACGACGTGATGAAAGATACCAATAAAAAGTTGGCGGCCTCTGCGCGGGTAAAGGCAATCCGAGTTCAGGAGGAGCCATTTATCAAAACACCGACCAAGAAAATCAAAAGGCCTTTGTATGTGCCAAACTACGGCATGTAATTTGCTGAAGATCAAATGAGAGAATTTATGAGCCCCCATTGAGCATTGCTTGAAGGGGGCTTTTTTATGCTCCGCGGTTCTGTAAAAAAAATAGGCGAGCCCCAGTGGAGTCGCCAATCGTCTGTGTTTATTTGTCTTGCTTAAAGGGAATTGTCAAGAATTGCACCTTCATCGGGAATTCCTCCCATTTGCATCACCGCACGGATTTCCATTCGCCAGGCACCGTCACCAAAGCGTGGGTCGCCCTGGGCAATATTAACCGCCTGTTGCATATTGTCTGCGGTAATCATATAATAACCTGCGATATCTACCTGATTGGGAGGCAGGGAAGTGACCTCGAAATTGCCCTCTGTTCCCCGAATAGTTACTGCGCCAGGTTCCAGTGGTTGTGCCTCTTTCAGGTGGCCTTGCAGCGAAAGGCGCTCAAGGTACTGACCGATGTCTTTGATATCTCCTCGGTGACTTTCACCTGTTTTTTCTTCCACAGGGTTCCCCTCAGGGAAAATTAGAATCATATAGTCTTTCATCGCTCGAAATTTACTAATAATTAGGCGGTTTTACTATTGGGGCAGTGCTTTGTAATGGTAAATAGGCATACCTTTCCGTCTGATTTGTAAACGGGTACGCCTATTTATATTGATCGCAAGGGATTATAACCCCATAGCTGTTCTGAATTTGGCAATATTTTTCTGAGCGATCTCACGGGCACGGGCCTCTCCTTTTTCAAGGGTAGCTTCCAGTTCCTGAAGATTCTCCATATAGTAATTAAAGCGTTCACGCGGCGCTTCGTATTTCTCGAGGATAAGCTCCAGCAATGCTTTTTTCGCATGACCAAAACCGTAGTTTCCGCCTTCGTAGTTAGCACGCATCTCGGCGATCTGCTCTTCAGAGGCGATCAGCTTATACAAAGAGAATACATTACAGGTATCAGGGTTTTTAGGCTCTTCCAATGGGGTCGAATCAGTTACAATGCCCATCACCTGTTTCTTCAATTGCTTTTGAGGCAAGAAGATATCAATGACGTTGTTGTAAGATTTACTCATCTTTTGGCCATCTGTACCAGGAACAATCATAACCTGCTTGTTGATGCTCGCTTCAGGAACAACGAACAGTTCTTCACCATATTGGTGGTTCATGCTTTTGGCCATGTCGCGCGTCATTTCAAGATGCTGCTTCTGGTCTTTACCGACAGGAACAATCTCGGCATCGTAAAGCAAAATATCAGCGGCCATCAATACAGGGTAGGTGAACAATCCTGCATTTACATCCGAAAGCTTGTCGGCCTTGTCTTTGAAAGAGTGGGCGTTCTGGAGCATTGGAAATGGCGTGTTACAGCTCAAAAACCAGGTAAGCTCCGCGGTTTCAGGAATACGAGACTGGCGGTAGAAGATATTTTTTTCAACATCAAGACCAAAAGCCAGCCAGGTAGCTGCCACATTGAGTACATTCTGACGACGAAGACCTGCGTCCTTAATGGTGGTCATCGAATGTAAATCAGCGATGAAGTAGAGTGCTTCATTCTGCTCCTTTTCTGCCAACTCGATAGCAGGCAAGATTGCACCAAGAATATTTCCCAAATGCGGGCGTCCGGGCTGCTCAGGAGTACCCCCCGAGCTTTGAATACCAGTTAAAATCCGAGCCATGGATTTATTTTGTTTATTATATAAAAGAAAAAGTCTATTGAAAGATCATCAGCCGTAAAAGGCTTTGTTGATCTTGATGCAAGTTAATAAAATTCATTGAAGAATTGATGAGCGGGACCTTCTGAGCGTTAAATTATGTGAAAGGAGGAAGACTTTGACCAATATGGGCCTTGGAAGGTTCAAGAATATGAAAATAGTTGATATATTTGAATAATGTAATAGCCCCTGCTGCGGGCTTGTTCTTTATTCCCAAAAATAACCTGAAACGAAGAAATATTTATTATGAGAAATTTAGTTTTCTTTTTTGCGGCCATGCTCATCAGCTTCAGTGCTTTGGCTCAGGCAAAGATAACCTTTAAGGAAAGTGACCATGACTTTGGTAACATTGAAGAAGTTGATGGGCCAGTGAGCTATACTTTTCATTTCAAAAATGATGGACAAGTGCCTGTTCAGATTTCCAATGTGCGTGCTTCTTGTGGGTGTACGACCCCTGCCTGGTCTAAAGATCCGATCTTACCGGGTAAAGATGGTTTCATTAAAGCATCATATAACCCAAAAGGACGCCCTGGTGCATTCCATAAATCTTTGACCATTACCTCTAATGCCAGTCCGAATATTCAGTATTTGTACATTAAAGGTAATGTGAAGCCTAAGCCACGCACCCCAAAGGATGACCTCCCTACGAAAATGGGGGCTATGCGTGTAAAGTACCGCTCATTCAACATGGGTAAACTGACTGACGATAAGGCGACCACCAAGACTTTTGATGTGATGAACGACTCGGAAAAACCATTAACTTTCCTTGGCGCAAAAACACCTTCGCATATCAAAATTACCTTCAGCAAAAAAACTTTAGCCCCTGCGGAAAAAGCACAAGTTTCGGTTACTTATAATGCTAAGGCGAAAAATGATCTGGGATTCCTGAGCGATCAGGTGATTATTAACACAGATGAAGAAGGCACAAACGGGAAAAAATCATTGCGTGTTGTTGCGACAATCGAGGAGTACTTCCCTCCAATGTCGGCGGCAGAGATGGCAAAAGCGCCACATTTGTCGATTGCAGGTGCTGTTTATGAGTTCGGTTCAGTGAATGAAGGCGAGAAAGTGAGCCATGAGTTTGCGATCCGAAATACGGGGCAGCAGCCTTTGGAGATCCGCAAGACCAAAGCCAACTGTGGCTGTACAGTGCCTGAGCTGCCAAAATCAACATTGGCTCCAGGCGAAGCTTCTGTGATCAAGGTGGTGTTCAATTCAAAAGGACGTCGGGGCAACCAATATAAAACGGTGACGATTTTCACCAACGACCCTCAGAAGCCTACACAGGTGGTAACACTGAAAGGTAAAGTGATTGAAAAATAGCAATCGCGTTAATTAAAAAAATCCCCAAGCTTTTGTCAGGCTTGGGGATTTTTTTTGCTCAATTATTGATCGTAATTCCGATGGCCGAAAATAGAGGACCCTACACGGACCATCGTACTGCCTTCTTCAATAGCAATTTTATAATCACCACTCATCCCCATACTGATCTCCTGAAGCGCAACATTTGGGCACAGGTCTTTGGTCTTATGGGTCTCAAAAAATTTTTTCAGCCCTGCAAACTCTTTACGGACCTGTTGCTCGTTGTCGGTATTGGTCGCCATGCCCATCAGCCCAGTGATGCGTATGTTTTGATAGTCTTTGGCGATCTCACAAAGAATGTCGGCCGTTTCTTCATAAGATAAACCGAATTTGCTCTCCTCTTCGGCAATATGTACCTGAAGCAGGCAATCGATAATGCGATCGACCTTTTTTGCCTGCTTATTGATCTCTTTCAGTACTTTAATGCTATCTACAGAATGAATAAGGGCTACGAAAGGAGCCAGATATTTCACCTTGTTGGTTTGCAGATGCCCAATCTGGTGCCACTCAATATCTTTGGGCAAGTTGGCCGCCTTGTCGGCCATTTCCTGAACTTTATTTTCACCAAAGGCACGCTGGCCGGCCGCATAAGCCTCTTCAATGGCTTCCTGTGGTTTGGTTTTACTGACGGCAATAAGTCGGGCAGAAGTGCCTTCAAGCTGATGATTAAAATCGGCAATATTTTTACTGATACTCATGGGAAAGGTCTTTTTTGTGATGTCCTTGCAGTAAGGGATTTTTGAAGCGAGTTCAAAACTTAAAATTTACAGTAAATGGTAAGTTTATGGATACGCTCTTGGGAAGGCAAGTTAATGCTTTTGGTTAAATGTAGAAAATGCCAGTGGCCTTATCCTCTATTTGGAGAGCTTCATCAACAAATCGGTACATGTACGGTTAAGTGATAATTGTCAGCTGAAGATTTAATGAAGGGCGGTTTTGGTATTTTTTGATGGCCAATTCTGCATATTTCTATTCAGCTGAAAGGATAAATACCCGGGGATTGTGGGAAAATTAATCTGATCACCCTACATTTGTTCCCTTATGATTCTGCCTTAATTAAAAGCATAGAAGGTTGGCGGAAGCATGATTTTGAAAAGAAAATATGTTAGGATTTTTTAAAGGGTTGATGTTTGGCGTCTTACTGGCTTTTATGGTCGGTCCTGCGTTCTTTGCATTAATACAGACAAGTATTCATAAGGGCTTCCGAGCTGGGGCGACTTTGGCTTTCGGAATTTCCTCAAGTGATTCGATATATATTCTGCTGAGTTATATAGGGGTGAGTTCTTTTGTGGATCAGCCAGGCGTAGCAGAGGTCATGGCGTTGGTCGGTGGAGGTGTAATGGTGGTGTATGCTGCCTTATTGCTATTGAAGCCACCAAAAGAAATAAAAAAACATGAGAGTCGCGGGACGACGACCATTTCGAAAATGGGGCATTTTGGTCAGTTTTTGAAAGGCTTCTTCCTGAATGGGATGAATCCGGGGATTATATTGTTCTGGATTGCGATGGTCGGGATTATTACCAGTAATAATTCATTTTCCGATTTGGATCGGCATATGTTTTTCGTCGGGATTATTACCTGTGTGTTGTCGCTCGACCTTACCAAGGCGTATGCTGCTCACCGATTGAGCCAGATTATTACCGTAAAATTGCTGCGTAAACTGAACCTCATTATTGGTGTTGTATTGTTGGTCTTTGGACTGAAGTTGCTCTATGATGGCTATCAGGCGCACTATCATCCTGGGGAACAGTCAAATCCAGATCTTGAATTATTCAAAAAATTATAAAACAAAAAAAGGGATGAGCAATATGCTGATCCCTTTTTTTTATGAATTTTTGAGTTCTGGCTCTTTTAGTGTGAAGGCCATTTTGTAACGCTCCTGCGATAGCTGTGCGATCGACTTTTGTTCTATTTTGTGATCAAGCCAGATGATCAGGTCAAGGTAAAGGAAGGGACGAAGCTCTCTCGGGTCGTTTCTGAGTTCTTCGAGTAATGCCCGGTACTTTTTGAACTCGTCCATCAGCTGATCAGGGAGCAGGAATGGCAAGCGGCGGATAAACCGCAAAACAACCCGCTGTACCTCATAAAGCTCTTCCTCTTTCATCAGGTATCGGTAAGTGGACTTCAGCAGGTACTCCAGATAGTCATATTCCTGCAATTCAAAATAGCAGATCACAATCAGCAGGCGCGCAAAAGCATGAATGTCCCCCCGAAGGTCGGTATTGCGCTCTGTGATGATCAGGTTGAGGTACTTAATGGCCAGCTTGTAATCGGCATTGCCAAAATACAGACAGGCAATTTTGTAATATAAAGAAAGGATGATCTGCTTGTCAAGGTGGCGTTTATGCTCTTGCAGGCCCTCCTCAATCTTTGGGATCACCTCTATGCCTTTCTCAAATTCCCCATCAATAAATCGGTAGTTGATATAGTGATTCGACCAGCTGCTGAAGTACAATATTTTGATATTGGGGATGTTCATCAGCGTTTCGTCCTCGCCAACCTGTTCCAAAACCTTGTAGAAATATTCAAATTTCCCATAATAGGCGGAGAGGAAGCAAGTGTTGAGCATGTTGTCCAGTCCCTTGAGGTACATGTCGGGCATGGTAGGCTTCATCAGTGGCTCTTCATCAAACAGGCTGACCCATTTGTAGCAATAGCGGTAAGCATTGAAAAAGTCCTGTGTCAGGAAATAATACCACTGCTTGGCATGATAAAGGTTCAGCTTTTCAGGGAAACATAATTCCTGCTCTTCAAACATGGGCATATGGGCCTCCATAATGGCGTCGGCTTCCTCCCTGTGAGCGCCATCATAGGTATGTCCTTTTTTCAGAAATAACCCATATAACAGAATGGCCATATCAGAAAACACCGATATCCTGTTGGAGATAATATCTACTTTTTTCGATTCCTGTGTAAGGTCCTCCGCCCGCGAGGAGATGCTGCGTGTGATAAACTGGCTCTCGATACGCTTCTCAAACTCAATAATGGTCTTGATCTGGCGCAATCGGCTGTACTTATAGGCAACAGCCTTGGCCTTGTCTAAAATTTTCAGGCTTTGCATATAAAGCCCACGGTTGTAAAGTATTTTGGCGTAATCAATTTGCTCACGAATGTTTATCGCAATATCGTTGTTCTTGTAGTTCAGGCGCAGGCTGGTTAATAATTGTTTATATAAGTGTGCCTTTAAGTTCGAGAGCTGTACTTTCTTAATGTCCTTGGCTTTTTTCATCAAAAGCTTCTCATCGTACTCGTCTTGCTTGTCTATTAAGTCAAACAACTGAAGGAATTTGGCCCCTTCAGAACTGCTGTTTCGCTTCACATATAGCTTAAAATTGCGTTTTTCAGACTTACTGAGCGATTTTATTAGCTGAAAAAGGTGGTCCGTTTGCTGTTTAGCCATAGTATGTCTGTCTTTGTGGTTTTTGAGTTAATCGACTGATAACCAATGGGTTTAATGGTGGTGTTGAAGGTTTGGCTTTCGTATTTTTTATCGATTTATGTTTTTTCTTCAGGCATCTAATCCTTTAGATTAGAGTATGAAAAAAGAAGAGGGCTGAGCCCTCGATATTTAGGCTGATCTCTTTAAAAGCCTAAAAAAATATTTTTTTGCTAAAAAGCCTAATGAATAATAATTTATAAACGAACCATGATTATGGATGCAGCTAAAGTACATATCTTTGATACCACATTAAGGGACGGCGAGCAGGTACCAGGGTGTCAGCTCAATACTGAGGAAAAGGTAATTGTAGCACAGGCGCTGGAAAATCTTGGTGTTGATATTATCGAAGCAGGTTTTCCGATATCCTCTCCAGGGGATTTTGAAGCCGTAGAAGCAGTGTGCCGTGCAGTGAGTGAGCCAACGATTTGTGCGCTGTCACGGGCAGTGAAGAAAGATATTGATGTGGCCGCTAAAGCCCTGCGCTATGCAAAGCATGGGCGTATTCATACTGGAATTGGTACTTCAGCTTATCATATACAACATAAATTCAACTCTAACCCAGAAGAAATTATTCGTCGTGGGGTGGAGGCCGTAAAATATGCCAAAGGACTTACCGATGAGGTGGAGTTCTATGCCGAAGATGCTGGTCGTACCGATAATGCTTTCCTGGCCCAGGTTGTGGAAGCCATGATTGATGCTGGTGCGGATGTCGTGAATATTCCCGATACTACAGGCTATTGTTTGCCTAATGAATATGGTGAGAAAATCGCCTATCTGAAACAACATGTTTCCAACATTGATCGCGCTATTATTTCCACGCATTGCCATAACGATCTCGGAATGGCCACCGCCAATTCCATTGCTGGTGTAATGAATGGGGCGCGCCAAATTGAAGTTACCATGAATGGTATTGGTGAACGTGCTGGTAATACCTCTTTGGAGGAAGTGGCCATGATTCTGAAGAGTCATCAACACCTGAATCTATATACCAAAATTCAGTCCATCCAATTGGCTAAAATGAGTAAGCTGATTTCTTCAATGATGAGAATGCCTGTGCAGCCTAACAAAGCGATCGTCGGACGTAACGCTTTTGCACATTCATCAGGGATTCATCAGGACGGTATGCTGAAGCACCGAGAAAATTATGAAATTATCGATCCTAAAGAAGTGGGGGTGGAATCTTCAGAGATTATCCTTACTGCAAGAAGTGGTCGAGCAGCTTTGCGCCATCGTTTAGAGTGTTTGGGCCATACGGTAGAACCTCAGCGATTGGATAACCTATATGAGAAATTCCTTGAGATGGCTGACGAGAAGAAAGTCATTGAAGACGGAGATCTATGCCACTTGGTAGCATCTTGAACTCCCGTTGCAAAATAGGATCATTAGGAAAGGCTGTCGGCATCTTCGGTGTCTATTGCCTTTCTTTTTTGCCTGTACTGCACCAACAATTTAATCGCCTACAATCACAGAATCATTGAATAAGATGAAAAAGACACTTTTTGATAAAATTTGGGAAAAACATGTGGTCAAAACCATAGAGAATGGCCCATCCGTTTTTTATATCGACCGTCACTACGTTCATGAAGTGACTTCCCCTCAGGCTTTTGCTGGCCTTGATGCCCGCGGGATCAAGGTGCGCCGCCCAGACTTGGTTACTGCAACGGCAGACCATAACGTACCAACCATCAATCAGCATTTACCAATTGCTGATGAGTTGTCAGCCCTTCAGGTTGCTAAACTCGAAGACAACTGTACCAACCACGGTATTGAAGCCTTCGGTTTGAACCACAAACACCAGGGAATTGTACACGTTATCGGTCCTGAAATGGGATTTACTCAGCCAGGTATGACCATGGTATGTGGTGATTCACACACGTCAACACACGGTGCTTTCGGAGCGATTGCCTTTGGTATTGGTACTTCTGAAGTGGAAATGGTGCTTGCAACACAGTGCTTGATGCAAAGAAAGCCTAAGCAAATGCGCATCAACGTGAATGGTGAGCTTAATGAAGGCGTAACAGCCAAAGATGTGATTCTGTATGTGATTGCCAAACTGACCACCAGTGGCGGTACGGGTTATTTTGTGGAATTTGCAGGTGATACCTTCCGTAACATGTCGATGGAAGAGCGTATGACCGTTTGTAATATGAGTATTGAAATGGGAGCCCGTGGTGGCTTGATCGCTCCAGATCAAACCACTTACGATTACCTTAAAGGCCGTCAGCATGTTCCTCAGGGAGAAGCATTCGACGCTGCTGTAGAGCGCTGGTCGCAGTTGTACTCTGATGAAGAGGCGGCATTTGACGCTGAGCTGCACTATAAAGCATCGGAAATCCCACCAATGATTACCTTCGGAACGAACCCAGGAATGGGTATTGGGGTGAATCAAAGTATTCCAAGAACAAGTGAAGTGGAAGCTGGGCAGCAACAAACCCTGAGCAAAGCTTTGAGCTATATGGAGTTTGGTGAAGGTGATGCCATTGCAGGAAAGAAAATTGACTATGTATTTATTGGTTCTTGTACCAATGGCCGTATCGAAGATTTGCGTCAGGTGGCAGGAATTGTAAAGGGGCAACAAAAAGCACCACATGTTACTGCATGGATTGTTCCAGGATCAAAAGCAGTAGAAGCGCAAGCGATTGAAGAGGGGATTGATGCCGTATTGAAGGAAGCAGGTTTTGAGCTGCGTCAGCCAGGTTGTTCAGCTTGTTTGGCCATGAATGACGATAAAATTCCTGCAGGTAAATATTGTGTTTCAACTTCCAACCGAAATTTCGAAGGTCGCCAGGGACCAGGTTCCCGTACCTTATTGGCATCTCCGATTACGGCAGCCAAGGCGGCACTTTCAGGCGTTGTAGAGGCTTAATTTTTATTTCGAGAAAAATCATGGAAAAGTTAACAATAGTAGAATCAACATATATTCCACTTCGAAATGAGAACGTGGATACAGATCAAATTATCCCTGCCCGCTTTCTGAAAGCAACTTCGAGAGAAGGTTTTGGTGATAACCTGTTCAGGGATTGGCGTTATGACAAAAGTGGTGAGCCTAAGGCTGACTTTGTGCTCAATACGGGAGTTTACAGCGGAAAAGTTTTGGTGGCAGGCAAGAACTTCGGTTCTGGGTCTTCACGTGAGCACGCTGCCTGGGCGATTTACGATTACGGATTCCGTGTGGTCGTTTCCTCAGAATTTGCTGATATTTTCAAGAATAACTGTCTGAACAATGGCCTGTTGCCTGTGGAGGTAACCCCCGCATTTTTGTCGGAGTTGTTTGAGCGTGTTGAGGCAGACCCTTCAACGTCGGTAACGGTGGACCTTGCAGCGCAAACCATCAGCCTGACGGGAACAGACAAGCAGGAGCAGTTTGAAATCAACGAGTACAAAAAGCATTGTTTGATGCAGGGATTGGATGATATCGATTACCTATTGAGCATTCAGTCTGAAATCGAAGCTTTTGAAACCACACCAAATATCTAATCATGGCTAAATCAACTAAAAATATAACCGTTCTTCCTGGTGACGGCATCGGTCCAGAGATTGTCAGTGAAGCACAAAAAGTACTGGCTGCAGTTGCAGGAAAGTACGATGTGGAATTTAATTATACCGAAGGGCTTATCGGTGCAGTAGCAATTGATGCGACGGGTTCTGCTTTGCCTGAGGATACCATAGCGGCCTGCCAGTCAGCAGACGCAGTAATCCTTGGCGCAGTTGGAGACCCTCGATTTGACAATGACCCTAAAGCAAAGGTGCGTCCTGAGCAAGGCTTGTTGGCTATTCGTAAGGCTTTGGGATTATTCTGTAACATTCGTCCAATCCGTACTTTTGATGCACTCCTTGATCAGGCACCGATCAAAGCTGATCGCCTTCAGGGGGTTGACTTTGTGATCTATCGTGAGCTGACAGGAGGAATTTACTTCGGTGAAAAAGGAACGATCGGTGAGGATAAAGCTTTTGACAACTGTGTTTATGAGCGTTCAGAAATTGAGCGTATTGCACACTTGGCTTTTGAAGCTGCAACTAAACGCCGCAATAAACTGACTTTGGTAGATAAGGCCAATGTATTGGAGACGTCTCGTTTGTGGAGAAAAGTGGTGCAGGAACTTTCCGCACAATACCCATCAGTGGAGGTGGATTACCTTTTCGTTGACAATGCTGCCATGCAGGTGATTTTGAATCCTGCACAGTTTGATGTGGTATTGACTGAAAATATGTTCGGAGATATCATTTCTGACGAAGCCTCGATTATCAGTGGTTCGCTCGGAATGCTACCATCGGCTTCTGTAGGTACAGGTTCTTCACTTTTCGAACCTATCCATGGTTCTTACCCTCAGGCGGCAGGAAAAAATATTGCCAATCCAATGGCAACGATCCTTTCTGTAGCTATGATGCTTGACCACCTGGATTTGCCAGAAGCAGCCAAGGATGTTCGTAAGGCAGTGGATGATGCCCTGAACAGTGGTTTTGCGACTATTGATGTAAACAAGGATGAGCCACAAAGCACTTCAGCAGTAGGTGATCGTATCGCTGACCTGATTAGTGCAGAGGTTTCTGCTTAAAAAATAAGAGTGCATAAGTAGCACTCAAAAAATAATATTCTGTTGTTTGTTGCCCGTTGCTTTTCGATAAGCAGCGGGTATTTTTTTGCAAAAAAAATAGCGATGGTTTGTCCACCGCTATCATTTAAGTGCTTTTTTAGAGCTTCTTTTTTAAGTCTTCAATAATGGCATTTTTTTGCTCAATCTCTTCCTGGAACTTCATCGTTCGGCGCTCAGCCTCTTCCTGAGTTGCAGTAAGCTCTTCCATGTTTTGGCGCATTTCTTCTTCCTGTGCGCGGAGCATTTCACTTTGCATCTGCGATTCCTCTAAAAGCTTGCGGGTTTTTACCGTCACCTTTTGGTTCGAAACAAAGGAAGCGATACTCTGCCCAATACTTTCAATAAATTTTTGCTGATAGTCTGACAGTGCATCAAAAGAAGCGAGCTCTATGATGGCCACTACCTGCTCATTGTTGATCAGCGGAACCACGATAATACTGCCAGGTAGCGCTTCCCCCAGCCCTGAAGTAATATTGACATAATCCTGCGGTACGTTGGTCATGTAAATAGGCGCTTTTTCAAGAAAACACTGCCCAACGACGCCTTCTCCAACTGCAATTTTTTTCTCGAGGTATTTTTTACGATTGTAAGCATAACAGCCCATCATCTTCAGGTGTAAATTGCTTGGTTCCTCATCCTGCAACAGGTAAATCGCACCCTGTGTAACTTCAAGATAATTGACCGTAAAAGAAATCAGCTGATCGTAGATGTTGTCACTGTCTTCACTTGTTCTGAGCAGGTGGTCGATTTTTGACTGCCCCTCAGCAACCCATTGCCTTTGCTGATCTTCCTTTTGTTTCTTTTCTACTTCTTTAATATAATTGTTCAGTTCCGCATTTTGGTGCTCCATGTCCTTCTGCTGTTGCTGAACATCTTTCATCAGTAATAAAGTTTTTTCCTGCGATCTGATATTGATCATTCGAAAGGTTATCATGATAAAAAAGGAGATCAATACGGCTGCTCCTATAATCAGGTAGTGCATGAACCCGCCCGTAAACGAATCGAGGCCTTGACCTGTCAAGTTCCAGCCGTCAGCCATAACAAGCCATAAAAAACCAATAATGGCAATGATGTTGGCGGTGATGAACAGGGTACTTTCTTTTTTTTCGAACAGTAAGAAGCTGATGGAAAAGAAGGAGAGTTGCAACATGGTGAGCCCTACTACCAATGGGGCGTCGGGGGTTCTTAATGCCGTATGGTATAATGTCAGGCAAAGTGTTGAGCCGATAATGAGCAACAAGCGGCTGGCGTTGAGTTGCTTGAACCTGTTAAGGATGAGGGGGGATGCAAAAAAACAAGTGCCTATCACAGGGTAGACCAATCCTTCAGGAAACACAAAAACAGAAAACAAAGTAACCAAGGCCCCGACAATGGTTAGAAATATAGATATGCCATTGGTGAGCTGGTACTTTAATTCTTCATCTTTGGTAAGCTCTTCCCGAAAGCTCGGCGTCAATATTCGTTCAATTAGCGACATCGATAATAAGTTAATGTTGAAATGTGCACTGTGCTATGATTTAGTGAAAGGACACTTGAACTTTGTTTGTTCAAGTGCTTAACTTTTTCTCATGTTACAAATCTATGTAAAAGTGTTATAATATGATAGCGATTTCCATCTATCAACTATAATTTTATATACCCTATTTATACTTTTTCTACAATTAGCGCAGAGGCTCCTCCTCCTCCGTTGCAAATTCCAGCGACCCCCAGCTTGCCGTTTTCCTGATGTAAAACACTCAGCAGTGTACACAGGATTCGAGCGCCCGAACAGCCCAAAGGGTGCCCCAAAGCAACGGCCCCTCCATACACATTTACCTTCGAGGGCGATAAATTCAATTGCTGTAAATTCGCAATGGCCACCGCTGAAAAGGCTTCGTTGATCTCAAAAAAGTCAATATCAGAGAGTTGGAGGTTCGCTTTATTGACCGCTTTATTAATGGCTTTGGTTGGCGCGGTAGTAAACCAAATCGGCTCATTGGAAGCATCACCCATACCAACGATTTTTGCCAGGGGCTTTACCTGGTGTTTCTTTACCGCTTCGGCACTCATCAGCACCAAGACCGCGGCGCCGTCGTTAATGGTCGAAGCATTGGCCGCAGTCACCGTACCATCTTTTTTGAAAACAGTTCTTAAGCTGGGTATTTTTTCGAGTTTAACATGCGAAGGTTCTTCGTCTTCGAGGATTTCTTCCGCGGGTCCTCGCCTGTTCGGAACCGCCACTGGTGTAATTTCCATCTTGAATTTGCCCTCTTTCTGGGCTTTTTGTGCACGACTGTAGGATTCTATGGCATAGTCGTCTTGCATACTTCTGCTGATGCGCATTTCTTCTGCCGTATTTTCGGCACAGTTCCCCATCGCAAAATCGTTATATGGTTCCCAAAGCCCATCTTTAACCAAGCCATCAACCATCTCTGTATGGCCAAATTTAAAGCCTTTTCGTGCGTTGGGAATATAATGCGGAATATTCGACATGCTTTCCATTCCGCCCGCAACGACGACATCATTTTGGCCCGACATGATAGTCTGTGCGCCAAGCATGACCGCCTTTAAGCCAGAGGAGCATACTTTATTGATGATCGTACAGGGGATGTCGTTACCAAGGCCTGCTTTAACAACGACCTGTTTTGCTGGCGCCTGACCAATATTTGCAGAGATCACATTGCCCATAAACACTTCATCTATGGTCAGCTGATCGGAGGGGATTTTTGCTAAAGCAGCCTTTAGGGCAATTGCCCCGAGGTCGGGGGCAGAGAGGGTGGATAATTTTCCCATAAAACTCCCCATAGGAGTACGTGCCATAGCAACTATAAAAACATCATTCATTTTGGGTGTAGGTTAGTGGTTTATTAATAAAATACGATATTTTACTGATAGATGCTAACCTGTCGAAATGAATGAGAATCAATATTTTGCTGATAGATGCAAGGTTTTATTTGTCTTTTTGCTTTTTGTCACGCCTGAGGATGTTCAGTACCATATAAAATCCAAGTACCGAGCTGAGGAAAAAACCGATAAACCCGAGGATGGGGATGTCATAAATTAGTGGGGGGATCTGGGCAAAAACAATCACTGAGGAGCCAATGATGATCGCGGCAATGATGATCGCCAAAGAGACGCTGTTGGCTGCGCTGTCGATGGTTTTTCGGAAACTTTCCAGCCCATGTAGCTGAACATCTACCTTAAAATCTCCCGCTTTGGCAGACTCCACCAGGTCGGCGATGTCCTCAGGTAAATTCTTCAGCATCTGTAAGCCATAAAGAATATTGCTGATGCCATCTTTGGTGATGTTTTCGAAATTCACCTGATTGACGATAATCTTCCGCAGGTAAGGCTTGAGCTGATCGGTTACATGGAAATGAGGGTCAATTTTATGCCCCATGCCTTCAAGAATGATGATGGTACGAAATACCGCATGGAGGAATGGCGGCAGCTGCACGCGGTATTTATAAATGATCCTGGTGAAATCTTTTACGAAAACGGCGATCTTTAAATCGGAAAGCTCTCCTTCGAGCTGAAAAAGAATCGATTCGCAATCTTGTTCAAAGTCCTGAATATTGTGGATCTCGTGTGAGATGGCAATTGAGCGAACCGTTTTGGCGACGCGTCTGCTGTCTTTTTGCAAAAACTGAAAAAGGAGCCTCGACAGGACGTCTCTTTGCATTTGGGTAAGACGCCCCATATTGCCAAAATCCAGGAAGCAGATCACGGCATGCTCCTGAATCATGATATTGCCTGCATGTGGATCCGCATGGAAAAATCCATTCTCAATAATCTGGGTAAAAAAGCTGTCGATCATATTTTTGATCATGCGCTGTTTTTGCTGCTCATCTTCGGCCACCCACAAATCGATATGTGTCCCTTCCATTTTTTCCATGGCCAAAAGGGTAGGGGTCGTCAGTGTTTTATAAACTTTCGGGCTAACGACTTTCGAGCTGTCTTTATGTTGCTGATAGAAGGCCTGAATGTTGCGGGACTCATGTAAAAAGTCCAGTTCCTCACGCATATGTTTTCTGAAACTCTCGATCAATGTCAAGGGCTTTAGGGACGAAAAAAGTTCCGTGTTTTTTTCCATCTGTCCAGCAATGAGCGTCAGGATATCAAGGTCGGCCTCAATGGTTTTTCGAATATTGGGGCGCTGCAGCTTGAGCACCATCTCGGTGCCATCCTGATGAATGGCGTGATGTGCCTGCGCAATGGACCCACAAGCAATGGGTACAGGGTTTACATATCTGAAAACCTGATCACAGGGCTTTTTCAGGTTTTGCGAAATAAATGCTTTAATGTCCCAGTTGGGGACGGGCGTGCTGTCCTTTTGGCACTTGGCCAGCTCAGTTACCCAATCTTCAGGCAGTAGATCGGGGCGGTTGCTCATGATCTGCGCAAGTTTTACGAAGGTGGGGCCGAGCTCTTCGGCGGTCAGGCGGACGCGCTTGGCACGGGTAAGGGTGAGGGCTTCCTGATCGACCGTTTTTTTTATGATAGGCGTCGCGACGATCAGTTCTTTGATGCGGGAGTGCGCAATGAAATCTTCAAAGCCATACTTGATCAGTATGGAGATGATCTGGCCGATGCGTTGGTTTTTACTGGTGGTCATATAGAATCAGGTGCTTGGTCGAGTGGAAAATCCGCTGCCGTTGAAAGGCTGTTTTTTTGTTGCAGATCAACGGTGGCCGGTCATTTGACGGTTAACGTATTTCGCCGATCTATAGCAAAAAAAACAAGCAGCTCGGTGATGAACTGCTTGTTAATATATTATCCTTTTGGCTTATATCCGAAAGCTTCATGCGCTTTATGCGGATATCTCGTGAAAATTTCCTGAATGATCTTGGCGACCTGCTTGTCGGGGTCCTTCACATCGCTGTCCATGGCGCCTGTGGCAACCCCCTGCCAGATAAGCTGCTTCTTTTTGGCGTCTACAATATCGATCACCATATTTCCTTCTGTATATTCTGTTACGGAATACGGCTGACGGTAAGGTCCCCACATGCCGTACCAGCCTCCCCAGTAAGGGTCGTACATTACATCCTGCTTGTTTTGGGTCTTCAGGTAGAAGTTGATCAGCAGATCGGGATTTTTCTGTACCTCTTCATAGCCTCTCGCAGCCATTTCAGCGCCGACATTCGACATGACGCGCCTTTGGTTGAGCTCATTCAGCCCCACATTAATTTTGGCAGAAGGGTCTTTGAGCATAAAGCTGAAAGTACTGTATTGGGAAAAGTTAGCTTCACGATCGTAATCGGAGGTGATGCGCATACTGCTGCATGCTGAAATAGCCACGGAGGCCATCAGCAGGAAAAATAGATTATGCCACTTTTTCATAGTAAATCATGTTTTATTCGACCGATGCAATCAGGCGAAATAGGTGAATACTTTCATTTTCGGTTAATGTTGGGCTCCTCTATATAATAGTGCATTTGTTGGTAAATATCCCCCAACAACACACCAATAAATTTTTTACCAGTCAGGTTTGCTGCTGTCCTTCTTCTTGGTGGCCTTACGCTTGTTTTGCTGTAAATACTGCACTTCAGCATTACGCATAGCGTCGAGGATCATCTTGGCCTTGCCTTCGGTCATGTTGATCTTTTTGAGGTTGTCGGCAGTGCTTGGCGCGGCAAGCTGTTCTTGTTTCTCCTTGTTGTCTTTGTCTTTTTCTCCCGGCTTCTGCTCTTGCTGATCCTTCTGATCTTTGTTTTTCTCGCCCTTCTGCTGATCGTCCTGTTCTCCCTTTTGGTCCTTCTTCTCGTCTTGTTTCCCCTGCTTGTCCTGATCTTTTCCCTGATCCTTTTGATCCTGCTTCTGCTGGTCTTTTTGATCTTTATTTTGATCCTTGTTGTCGTTCTGTTTTTGGTCGTCTTTGTTCTGCTGATCTTTTTGGTCCTGCTTGTTTTGGTCTTTCTGATCCTGCTTGTTTTGGTCTTTCTGATCCTGCTTCTGCTGGTCTTTTTGCTTTTGCTGATCCTTTTTTTGCTGCTCCTTGATTTTTTTCAGCAGCTCCTGCATGTCCCTGTTGTTTGGGTACTGCTTCAGTCCTTGCTCCAAAGTGGCAATGGCCTGAGGTGTCTGATTATTGATGTACTGCTGCGCCCCCTGATGAAAAGCAGGGGGATTGTTGGACTGGCCTTGCGCAACCGCGGGAACAGCCCATGCGGTGACCAATAATAATATGATGATGATCTGATTTTTCATGATCCTCGATTTAGTTTTTATTGATTTCAGCGACCACACGGCTGCGGTGAATGAAGTCGTTATAATGTCCTACAGATTTATCTTTCTGCAATCCGTTTTCCAGCAAATCAACCGCCTCCTGATAAGCATGGCGTGAGACCAACTGGTCGGCCTGCTTCTTCAGTTGCTTGGCAAAAGCGGTGAGTGGAGGCAGTTTTGGTTTCTCTTGATTCTGTTTTTGATTTTGCTCAATGATTTTCTTGACCAGCTCATAGTTGTAGCGGGCACTCTCATTCTGCGGGTCGGCCTTCATGGCCATTTTAAAGTGCTGGAGTGCCTGGTCGTATTGCTGCTTTTGTACATCAATAACTCCCAACTGCTGATTGGCCACCGTGCGGATATTTTTTTGATCACTTACACTCACCATCTCGAAGTATTTCTCCGCATTGGTGGTGTCTTTGGTCATGAAATAAGCATTGGATAAGTTGAGGATGGCGGCATCCTCTTGCACCTTCATGGAGTCAATTAATTGATGATATAATGTGATGGCTTCGGGATACGCTTTTGTTTCCATCGCCTCCTCCGCCTTTTTTTTCAGTGCGTTGGTTTTGGCAATGTGGTTGAAGCCATCAAAGCTCAGTGCGGCAAATAATATTACAAAAAAGTACCTCATATTTTTATTGTGCGAATGCTGGTCAAAACATCAATTCCCATAAGTAATAAGCCGAAGGCAAGGAAGTAAAAATACTTGTTGGCCTTGACGTCAATTTTTCGTGTATCTCTTAATTCTCCTTCAATCTTACTGATATCGTTGATCAGCTTTGGGACGTCGTTGCGCTGATCATTGACCTCGAAATATCTTCCGCCCGTTTTGGAGGCGATTTTTTTCAGTGAGCTGGCCTCCAGTTTGGTCAATACGGGTTGTCCGTTGGATTGTCTTTTGAATCCTCTGCCAACAGGGATCCGTCCGCCGGCTTCGGTACCAACACCTACCGAAAATAATTTGATGTTCTGATCTTCGACCTGAGTGATGGCATCTGCGGTGTTTTCACCAAAGTCTTCCCCATCACTGATCAGGATGATGACCTTGGATTTGGGGCTGGAGTTGTCGTCTTGCTGTGCTTTGAGCTTGTCTAAAGCCATTTGAAGTGGCGGCCCAAAATCAGTTCCCGAATGCGGAACAAGGGAGGTGTTCATGGTTTCAATGAACAGGTTCAAAGCGCTTTGGTCAAAAGTAAGCGGGCACTGCATAAATGCTTCAGAAGAAAATATAATCACCCCAACGCGGTCTGAAGCAAAGGATTTTACCAAATTCTTGAGCTCAAACTTCACCTTCTCCAATCGCGAGGGCGCAATATCGGTAGCATCCATAGATCGGGATAAATCCACGCAGATCATAATGTCTTTTCCCTGCGACTTGATTTCCTGGGCCATCTGACCAAAAGAAGGGCCGAGTAGGGCGGCAATAAAACAACCGAAGTAGATGGTTCGGAGCACCAACTTTACAAATACCCACTTGTATGCCGCACGCAATCGTTTTGCTATGCGGATGCTTCGCCAGATGTAAGCGATATAGAGGAAGCAAAAAAGGAGAATGAAAATGGTCTCCGTCGTTCCTAATGGTTTATACCAAGTCATATTTTTTGTTTTTCTACCTGTGTTTAAGCAAAAAATAGGTTCAGAAGCACTATTTACAGCCCTTAAGCCCAATTTTAATGGTTAATATTAGCAATGTTTCAACGAGTAGTCAAGCCTAAAAACAGATCGATTATTTTTTTTAACATTTTTTATGACTGCAATATGGTGTTTATCTCTTTGGGAAACATAGGATTAATCGTTTATTTGTATTTGTTGAAAATAATCCCCCTCAATTTTTTTTGAGTAGAAGGTTTGCGCAATAAAAATAAACCTTGTATGTTTGCATCGCTTTAAGGGAAAACGCCCTTAGGAACGCTGGAACGGCACATTGGTGCTGCGGTTGAGAAATTAGCTTTTTAGCATCACTTTGAAATATTGATACCATGAACTGATCTTTTGATCAGTTGTGTTTTTCTGTGAAATCGTCTGATGGAACAGTAATATTAAGCCTCCATAGCTCAGCTGGTAGAGCAACTGACTTGTAATCAGTAGGTCGTTGGTTCAAGTCCGACTGGAGGCTCCATAGAGAGTTGGGTGAGT
>CANMKE010000042.1 GCA_947498325.1 uncultured Persicobacter sp. | reverse complement strand
GCCTGGTTCAAGGTCTAAACATTCCAGCCAATATATTCTTCAACAGCACCAACTATCATATTGACTTGGAAGAAGCTTAGGCTCCGAATAATATGGGGGTGTAAGACAAGACCCATGGTTCGATTGGCTACGGAATGAAATAACCTACACCCTACCCCTTTACAAAATCAGAAATCCACAACTTGTTGGTTTTCTGATTTTTTTTGATCTTTACTGTACAGTTTTACACTACCCGTCCAAAAGCAAACAAAATGAAGGCGATTTACATCCGAGTTTCAACTACCAACCAGAACACGGCCATTCAGCATGACCAAAGTGGCCAGGCCAAAGAATTCATCGACAAGTGTTCGGGCGCCATACCATTTTTTGAAAGAGGTGCCGTAAAGAAATTGGTGCGGGCAGTGGAACAAGGAAAAATCACCGAAGTGGAAGTCTCCCGACTGGACCGCTTCGGACGGAAGGCAGAGGATGTCAAAAAAGCCATCAACTGGTTTGGCCGACGGAAAGTGCAGGTCGTGATTAAAAGTCAAGGCTTGGTTTGTTTCAATGAACGCTGGACCCTCACGCCCGCCACCCGAATGATCATTGGCATCCTGGCGGAGTTCGCCGAGTTCGAAAGAGAAATCATCAAGGAGAAAACCTTGGCGGGCATCGCCCACGCCAAACTCGAAGGCAAATTCAAAGGACGCAAGCCAGGGAGTAAGAATGTCCACCGCCACCATTTGTACGATAGCGTGATGGCGCATTTGGCGGCTGGATTATCCGTAACGGCTATTCATCAAATGACTGGGGTAAGTCGGGTGAGTATTTCTAAGTGGCGGGATGAGGGGAGGTGATTCCTCAATGTAATAGGCGATACCAGGCCCTGAGATGGTTTCGTGCCGGATTTGCAGTTATGTGGAACGTAGGCCTTTATGAGATAGTGCCACTACCCTGTACGGAGAAAGCGTTCAGCTCAGCCTCCCTTTAATTTTTTCTTTTGGATCTGTATATTAGACGGATCAACCAAGAAAATGATATGATAGACTCAACTAATTTTTTCTTCTCTAAAGAAGCCTGTATTGAACTGGATCAAGAATTATATAAAATAGTTCATGCTCAAAGTAGAGTAGTTTTGGTTCATGAAGAATGCTCAATGAGTGGACTGGATATTCAAATAGATCATGACTCATTAGATGAAAAAGCGTTTTTCGTGTTTTTGGATTACAAGTTCCTCGTTGAAGACCCGAAATTAGATTTGGCTCTATACACATACAAAATTGATGGAAGGGCTGACTACTTTCTAAATAGTGGTGGCTTTACCAAACTGTGGGAAAAAAATCACAAACAGGAACTCAAAGAAAAGCGCCAGTGGTATCTCAACCTTTTTACCGTATTTATTTCATTAAGCGCCCTTGGTTTGACTACCTATTTCAACTACCAGTCCAACCAAAAATTAGAAACCACTAAAGTGGTGCAAGAACGAGACGCATACAAAGCCAAATACGACTCCCTCCAAAACGTAATCCATCATCTTAACCAACCAACTCCAACCCTCAAAGCAAAAACAAAATAACATAAAACGGCTACTGACCAAAACACTAATCACGATGCTAACTGCCATGTTGGTCAGTATCTCTAAGGTAAACACCCCGCCAACCCCCATATTTGATATCCCCAATAACTTCCCGAAATTCCCTCCTTAACTAACATTAATTCAGTTATGAAAAGAGGTAAAAAACAAAAGATTGCTTTGGTAGAAAAGTGGGAACGTTCCTCGTTGAGTATTCGAGAATTTTGTGAATCCGAAGACATCAGTCAAGCGAGTTTTTATAAATGGAAGCGTTTAAAAAAGGAAAAGGTATCAAGCTTTTCTCAATTTCACACACTTGAAGTGGATTGGCCTTCAGAGCAGGAGGAAAAAGTAACGCAGGGTGAAATTGAAATTCATTTTCCCAATGGCGTCAAAATTTTCATGCCATCGGACTCATCAATGGAACGTTTAACTGATATCATTCACTCATGTTAGCTGTTGGACCAAAGGATTTATTATTTCTATTCAGTGAGCCAACGGATATGCGCAAGAGTTTCGATGGGCTTTGTGGTTTGATAAGGAATTGTACGGATAAAAACCCAATGGACCGGAATATTTATATTTTTGTCAATAAATCACGAAATATGATCAAGTTACTTCGTTTTGAAGGCGATGGCTTTGCGATCTATTTTAAGCGTTTGGAAAAGGGGCGCATAGAGCTCCCTCAAAAGCATAATATTGGAACTGCCAGTCTAAAAATATCTCATGCAACGGTCATGATGATGCTCGAAGGTATCGGTTTGGAAAACGAAAAAATAGGAAGCGATATCAGTCTAAAAACAGTCTTTAATTAGCTTAAATGGCTGTTTTTGATTATATTTAGTCATGGACATCACCTCTAAATATAATGACTTACTCAAGGATCATATCGATCTGAAACACCGTTTTGAGGTGATGGAACAACAACTCAGTTATTTTTTGAAATTGCATAATGGCTCGAGATCAGAGCGGATGCCTAAGGGGAAAGTGGTGGATGAAAAGCAAACTGAAATACTTTTTGACGGGCAACAAATCATAGACACTCCCATTGAGGAATCTACTCAAAATACAACTAATAAAAAGTCACGTAAAAAAGGATTAGCCAAAAGGCTGGTGCTTCCGAAAGATCTACCGACCAAGGATATTTATTTGAAGCCCAAGAATCTTCCCGAAAATGCGCAAAAAATTGGTGCGGAAGTGGTTGAAGTACTGGACTATCAACCGTCGAAGCTAATTAAACTTTGTTTTCATCGGGAGAGGTATGTGATTCCTTTGGAGGATGAGCGGTTTGAATCATTGATGGCAGATTACCCCTCAAGAATTCCCATTCCGAAGGGCAATGTATCCGCTTCGTTGCTTTCTTATTTATTGGTCAGCAAATTTGTGGATCACCTACCGATTTATCGTCTGATCCAGATGTTCAAACGGGATCAGATCGTCATATCAGATTCGACCATCAACAATTGGATCAAAAAGTCAGCTGAATTGCTTGAAGAATTGTATCAACTTCTGACTCAAAAAGTACAGCAATCCAATTATGTGCAGGCTGATGAAACCACGATCAAACTCAGTAAAAAAGGTGGAGCAGTGAAAGCCTATATGTGGGCGTATCATGCGCCATGTGAGAAAATTGCTTGCTTTCAGTTCAACCGTGGACGAGGTGCTGTGCATGCGAAGAAATTTTTTGATGACTTCACCGGAAAATATATTCAGGTTGATGGTTACGCAGGTTATGATTACTTGGGAAATCACAAAGAAGTAACATTGGTTGCCTGCCTGGCTCATATTCGTCGAAAATTCTTCGAGGCACAAAAGAATGACAAAAAAAGAGCCTTATATGCGCTCAAAGAAATAGGAAAAATTTACGAGATCGAGCGTGCGCTCAAAGAAAAAGAGGCTTCCGTCCGGCAGCAAAAACGAAAAGAACAGATCCTTCCAATTCTGATGGATTTAAAGGAATGGATCAAAGAAAATGCAATATATACCACCCCAAAACAGGATTTAGGCAAAGCTTTTCAATATTTCCTCAACATGTTTGATCGAATGGTCAACTATGCTGAAGATGGGCTGTTGTTGCCTGACAATAACTTAATAGAAAATCAAATCCGACCAATCGCCATTGGACGCAAAAACTATATGTTCGTAGGTTCAGAAAGTGGTGGACAATGGGCCGCGATGTTCTATTCCTTTTTTGCCACATGTAAACTCAATGGTGTGAACCCAGTGCAATGGCTTACTCATGTTCTTGAAAATATCCACACAACTCCTAAGGATAAGTTGGAGGCGTTGTTACCTCAGAATTTTGAGGGGTGAGTATGACTGGGTGTTTACTCTCTAAGTGGCGGGATGAGGGGACTCATCCAAAGAAAAATCACTCAATTGAATAAGGTTAGATTTGAAGTCAGTATTCATGTTACTATTTCACAAACTTCCTAAAGGCAGAAACAAACTGAAAGTACAAGTACCCCAGGGAAAGCCTTTGTAAACCCGTGAGAAAAAATATCATACCACCTTTTACCATATTGTTACCGCCAGAAATTTGATGACAGAAATTATCTGGGAATAATCGATCAACCAAGTAAGTTAAATTAAAAGTTCTGAAATAGACATAACTTAGTTTATCATTCAGAAAATCATACTCAATACAGTTGGTGCTTGTGCTATTTTGCAGGCAGATAGTAAAAATAAAGAGAAAAGAGAATACCAGATTTAAGAATAATATCCATAAAAGTGCTTTCAACGGGTTCATTCCGTGGTTATTTGACCACTCATTTAACCACAAGATAAAATGATCGGATAAATTATTAAGGTACTCTTTGGCCTTTAGCTCCTGCTTGTAACTCCGATATTCTAAAGATTTATATTTAAGAGATTCGGGCTTATTGTTTTGATTTTCATAAACTGTTTTCAATTGTTGGTATAGGGTACTATTGGTAATGGATCCTATTTCCGTATCGGTCTTAATTTTTTCAGGAAATTTAACCTCAATCAATTTTAGGGCTTGAATATCTGATTTTTCAATCACCAAATCGCTGAATAGTGCCTCAAAATCAATATTAAAAAATACACCGCTTTGAAATGAACATCTTTTCAAATGGAAGCGGTTATCTTTTGGTTTATAAGTCATTAAAGGGCTTTCGATTACTATTTTACCGTCTCCTAAAAAACCTTCAATCATGTAGTTTTGAAAATCACACATTGATATATGTAAATTTTCAATCAAGGTTGAGTTACTTAAATCGAACAGTTCGCCTTTAATATGAGACACATTACAATGCCCATGAATATTATTCAAAAGCAACTTGCCAATACTTGTTGTTTTTTTTATTTCATTTTTACTGTCATCAATATCAGAAATGATCAATCCATTATCTGTTGATATATTTAAGAATGAAGTTGAATCTGAGGTCTGTTGATCAATTATAAGACTATTAAAATTAGATTCGGATAATACCAATTTTGCGAGATTATTTTTTGAAATTTCAAACGGTTTGAATGAGGATTTTAGATCACTAACCCTTAACTCCCTTAAGGTATTTTCTTTAATATTTACTTTGTCAAAAAATTCACTATGCTGTATAATTAAGTCATTTTCGCTATTATCACGAATAATGGTATGTTTTCTGACTGTAATTGACTCTAATAGTATTTCTTCAGATTGCGTACTCGATATAATAAGACGTTGATTTATCTCTGTTTTTGAAATGCTCAAATGTAGTTTTTTTGCATCTTTTAAAGGATGTTCTTCCTCTCGGTTGTCGTCAGCAATAGAGAATGTGTTTATACCAGTGAATAAAATATTACTGGCAATTGTATTCTCTAAATCTACTTCTCTTATTGAAGACCTATTGACCTTAATGTCCTTATTTATTTTTGATCTTTTTAAATCAAAATAATTTATTTGTGCATTATCTATTTCAATACCTCCCCTGATTTCTGTATCAACTATATCTATTTTTAGACCCTCTTCTTTAGCAGGAAGGTGGTAATTAAAATCGTCTATATTAAGGTTGTATTCAATGGTGGAGTTCCAAATATCAAAAAGTTGAATATTACACTCATTAGCTGAATGAAACAACCTTAGTTTACAGTTGTTTTTAATCTGTAAGATTTGTAAGGTTAGATGATGTCCACAAAAAAACTCACCATCGAATTGACAGTTATCAAATTCAACACATCCTCTATTGAGGTTGCCTGTAATTGAAACCCCCATTTTGAACGTGCAGTTTCTGAATGTAATATGTATGAAATTATTATTTACATCAGTAGTTTCAGGGTTAATACGAACACTACTTTCAAACTCTTTGTCATGTATAACTTGGCCAGATCCATACCGAAGGGTAGCATATAAGCTATCAATATCCATTTTTTCTCTTACCACCATCATTATAGCCCTTTGATTAATGTAGCACCGATAACCTTTATCACTTCAAACGGTAACTTTCCCGCATCCTCTTTGAATCGGATTGTCAGTTTCTTCCAAACGGTTTCATTTCTTATCGTATCAAGAAATTCATGGCCTTGCCAAGTCATGCCGTTTATCATAAAGTTAGGTCCCGCCTTAGTTGAATAATCAGAAACTTCCAAGTAGCCAGCCTCTCCCAAAAGCTTTATATGGTAATGTATAAGCATCGGCTTATAGCCATCAATCGTAATGTTTTCCGGTCGATTGAATGTCTCGCATTCTTTCACGGTCTCTAAAATTTTCCGGACTAATTCTATATCTCGTTTCATAAAAAATATTAAAAAACCTAAACCACCGCAATCATCTGATTCTCCGCATCATAACGATACCCGACAATCATACCATTAATCACTCCTTCAACGGCTTTTTCGATGATCGGCAATGGCGCAATGAACCACTCCCGTGGGGTATGCCGGCGGCCTTTCTTGTCGAATACATCGAGCTCCAGGCAAGCGGAGCCGAAGAAATTATGCAGGAGCTGTTCGAATTTTTGTGGATTCATATTGTAGCACTTCCAGCCGGCGACATACTCCACCTCTGCCATCAGGTAGGTAGGTTCGTTACTGGCGTTTTTGATGCGCTCTTCTACGCTGGTGCTTGAATACCCAATCTTATACAGGTGTTCAATCTGCTGAATGCGCTCGTCTTGGCTCTTGGACTTGAGCACGTAAATGTAGCCGGAATCTTGGTCCTTGTCCGTTACATTGAAGCCTCTTTCGAAGTTGCTCACGACCTCATTTTCATTGTGGGTAACTCTTCTGCCGTCTTTGTACAGTTCGGCACCGAGGGAGCGTAAAAGCAAATCGGATTCGGTTCCATTATCGAAAATACAGCGCAGGCGGGCATTGGTGGAGTTGCTTTCATCTTTGAAGCGGGGGCCAATGTCGGCCACATAGAGCAAAACGCCTTTCAGGATATAAAAATTCCCCTTGTCGATTTCCTGCTCATTTTTGAAAACCTTGATCTTGCGCAGACCATTCTGCAAGTCCCGATGACAGGCCTTGAGCATTCCTTCAAACTGATCGAAATCTTTGCATCGTTTCCGCTTGGCCTTATAATCAGGCATATTGATTTCCCTTGGTGTATGGTTGAAATCAAAAAGTCCGCAATCATCATCGCTATCGAGCAAGTCCATGAAATCATCCTCCATAATATCATCAAAGGAGTTGATTTCTTTTTCTTTACCATAGCCTGGTGCATCTTCAGCCACCATATTTTCTTCCTGCAAAGGCAATAAATGGTGAAGATCCACCGCTCTAAGCATGGCTATTTTTTCAATATCCTCTCGTAGCCCTTTCAGCCTTGAATACAGCGAAAACTCCGAAACGCTACTCATATTCGGCTCTGGCTCACGACCATTTTTGGAAATGAAATCATTGATCTCCTCAAAGGAAGCCAACAGACGAGCATCCGCCGTAATGGTGTGAGTAACTTTTTTCTTTTCTTCGATCAGGTGAAATTCCTCATCATTGAATATTTCTTCTAAGGAATGATATTTCTTACGCCCCAGCATGTTGTCTTCTTCTTTGGTCATTAATGAAAATAATGGCTTGCGCCATCCGCCCTTCCAATGGATCCGCTGAGTTGATGTTCGGCTTGCGGTTGTACAGCTTCATGAATTCCTTGATCTTAGGATAAAGCAACAACACTTCCTCTTTGGTCATCTTGATTTTGGTCGCATCAATGGTCTCCTTAATCACCTTCAGTACCTTTGAAGTTACTTCCTTGGATAGCACCTCAAATGCCTTCTGGAAGGGATTCACCTGATCGATCAAATCAATGTGAATATCATCCAGGTCCACAAAAGAATCCGCCATACGGATAAATCGCTTATCCCCCGTTTCCTTGATTTCTCCATTTTTCACCACTGAATCCACCACCACATGCTGACGAACTTCCTCAATCTCCTCATCCGAAAGCTCCGGATATTTCACCTTGATGACTTTTGGAATCAGCACGGTATTGATTACCTCCGGATCCACATTACCAGGAATAGCCTTCTGCATATCCTTGTCCTGCAAGATCGTCGCTTTCAAATCATTCAAATCCGACTCAATAATATCTTTGACCCGCTTGGAAGACGGCTCTTTGAAACCGCCCACCTTGATCTCGCCAGGCTTCGGCCCTTCATCATCCTTTTCGTCCAGCTTGGTTTTAAATTTCCAATTGGGCGCCAATATTTGTTCCATCAGCAATGAGGCCGTGATCGCCTTGAGCATATTGTTCACCGACAGCGTAACCTCATCATCCTGAGCATCGGGCTGAGCGATCAGGTTGGTAAATTGCGCATGGCTTTTATTGGCACTGTCCCGTGTTGCACGACCAATGATCTGAATAATTTCGGTCAGAGAACCACGATAGCCCACCGTCAGGGCATGTTCGCAATACGGCCAGTCAAAACCCTCCTTGGCCATGCCCAACGCAATGATCAGGTCCATGTCCTCGACCTTCTTGACCTTGCGCAAGTAGTCCACAATCTTGTCCCGCTCCCTTGGCGTGTCCTCAACCAAATCAGCCACCTTCAGCATCTTTCCATCCGAATGGCGCTTCACATGAATCACCCCCGTTTCCTGATCCTGTTTGGTTACCGTACCGATTGCATCGAGGATAAAATCCACCTCATTTTGCTTGTCTTTGGTCGATTCCCCCGAATTGACATTAGGAATATGCAGAATCGTCTTTTTGTCCGTATCCAACACCTCCATAATGGCATCCGTGTACCGGCCCTGATAAAAATGATAGCCGATGCCCAAGCCTTTCAGGTATTGGTAACCATTCAATTGCTCGTAGTAATTGTAGGTTACCTTATGGAATTTGGCCTCATCTTCCGGCTCCAAAACCGGCACGCTGTCCCCTCGGAAATAGGAACCTGTCATGGCAATAATATGCGCCGACGATTTTCGCATGATGCCCCTGAGCAAGTCCCCAAGGCGGTTGTTCTTGTCTGCCGAAACATGGTGAAACTCATCAATGGCCAACAGACAATCATCAAATACCTCTTCCTCCAATTCCTCGCAGGCAAAGCGCAAAGTCGCATGGGTACAAATCAAAATCCGATCATAAGGCGCCTCCATAAAACGGCGAAAAGCCTTCACCTTGCTCTTACTGCCATCCCCACCTGGCGTACACAAATTATACTCATCGTCAGGCGACCAATTGGAAAAAAAGCCGTGAGCCATCAGATCCGTAGGCGCAAAAGAACTACCAATCGAACGCTCCGGAACGGCCACAATCACCTTCCGCAAGCCCTGATTTTCGAGCTTATCCAGACCCAAAAACATCAAAGCCCTCGATTTTCCCGAAGCCGGAGGTGCCTTCAGCAATAGGTATTGAGCCTTTCGAGCCTCGTAGGCCCTTGCCTGCATTTCCCGCATCCCCATGGTGTTGGTGCAGGTGCTTTGCCCTGTTCTTTGATAGCTTACATCGACGATATTTTGCATGATCGGTAAAGTGATTTTCTAAAAAGTAAATAAGCGGTGCTCGGTCTGCTTATGCTTTCCAATTTAGCTTTTTTAAGTATTGAAAATATTATTTGGGGTGATTTTTAGACTTGACTTCCTGCTCCAAGGCTTTGAGTGCTTGTAAGTCTTGCTGATCGGCTTGCTGAGCTTCAAAGGCTTTTCGCTTTTGGTCAAATTCAGCATAAATCTCCCTGACTTTCTGCTCCATTTGGCGATGACTCACGCTCCCGTTACCCTGCAACACTTTCTGATCGTTGAACTCCAACACCCGATCCACATTTTCTTTCCAGAAACTCATCGTTAAATCCATGCGGTTTTTGGCTCGCAGTTCAGCGGTTTCGAGGAAGATCACCACCAGACGATTCAAAGTGTCTATCTCCTCTTTGTTCAGGTAATTCTTCGCCACCACAATATCACCCTTGCGAACAACCTTTCCTTTCCAATTCGTCAGCGCCATATTCGGCTCATCGGCATTGGCACGGCTGAGCACAATTTCCGAAGCTGTTTTTCCCGTTACCGCATAGAGCAACTTATTCTGCGTTTCGGCAAAAAACATCTGCGTGGTCTTATCGCTTTTGTCATAATCACTGCTCAAAGCAAAAAGATCCCTTACCTTCTGATAAAAGCGTTTTTCCGAAGCCCGAATATCTCGGATTTGCTCCAGTAATTCATCAAAATAATCCGGCTGACCATCCGGATTTTTCAGGCGCTCGCTATCGACCACAAAGCCTTTGACCATATAGGTTTTCAGGTTTTTGTTCGCCCAAATTCTGAATTGTGTACCCCGTTTGCTTCGGACTCGAAAACCAATGGCAATGATCATCTCCAAGGCATAGAAGGTAACCTGATAATCCTTGCCATCTTCGGCAGTTGTAAAGTAATTCTTTACAACTGAATTTTCATCTAATTCCCCTTCAGAGAGTATGTTAGCGATATGCTGACCAATGTTTTGTTTAGAGGTGGCAAAAAGTTCCGCCAGCTGTTTTTGGTTCATCCATACCGAACCGTCTTTGGCATATAAACGCACCGAAGCCTTGCCGTCATCGGTATTGTAAATGATGATATTTTGATTCGTCTGTTCCATTACTTGCGCTTCCTTTTCGGTTTTTCAAATAAGCCCCCTTTGGCCTGTTCTTCGGCGATCATCTTCTCATACAGCTTGAACAGGTACTCCAAACGCTCCTCATCGCTCTCAAAGGGTTTGCTACGGTAGCAACGCTCAATCGCCAAATCATTCAGGCGATGCGCCTCCCGCAAGCCCTCCGGCATTTTATCCGGATCATACAGCTGAGCCAAAGTCTTCTCCGGATGCTTCTCCCGTTCTTCCAAAATGCGGAAAACACATTGCGTAAGCTCGTTCTTGCGTTGGGTGGAGATTGGTGGGAAAGGGAAGGTGTTGTACACCATATCCTTTGCGTATCTATAATCCGTCTTTAACCTACCACCAACAGTTTTGAGCCAAACCACGTGGATTTTTGAAGCAAGAACACCCAATAGCCAAGGTTCTGCATCAAAAATTACTTGGGCTGAATTTGATACTATTTTATCTTTTTCTAAAAAACCTGAAGGGATATACTCTCTTCTTTCTGAAGATACGCTTGGCATGATGATTTGAGAACTTTGAGGTTCTTTTGTATCCCTAAATTGATGTGATCGTTCAGCAAGTTTATTCGTCCCTTTATCTTTGCTCGCTAATCGATGTTGTTTTGTAATATCAATTCTTTTGACGATTTCAGAAAACTGACATGCCTCCTCTTTTTCATCATCTGAAATCCATAAACAATATCTTTTTTGCCCTCTAATATATTCTTGAGCTCCCAATAATTGACGAATAAATTTTTGAGCATCAGGGTGTGCTTGTACCAGCTGATCTTTCTCTTCTTCCGACAGGATTAAGCCTCCGCCATCATTGGGCATGTTCCCAAAGTTCATGGGTTTAAAATCTGAAAGGGGTTTAGATCTTCGGCTAACAATGGTCTTTCCGCCATCACTAAGATAGGCATTAATGCCTTTTACTTTTTTGATGATATTTCGGGAGAAGATTGTTTTTTCATCTTTAGACTCATTTGCCAAGCCAATAATCGCAACAGTTACCCCTGCATTAGATTTAGCACTGTTTGTCCATTTGAATGAAGTATGGGCAAAGTATATTTCAACCCCTAATTCAAAAATATATGGCCATAAAAGCCCCACTTGCAGTCCTTGGCAAATAGAATTGGTAGAAACAAAGGCACATTTAGTATTTGAGTTTTGAAGGTAACGAGCTCCTTTGTAAAACCAAATAGCGATATAATCGAGGTCTCTGTATTTTTTAAATTTGGCAAGAGCAAAATCCATATCCTCTTTATGCGAAGCCTCTTGTACACGAGCCCCCAAATACGGCGGATTGCCCAAGATATACACCTCATCGCCTTCCTCTTTGGGGCATACCTCTTCCCAGTTGAGTCGGCAAGCATTTCCGCAGACAATCTTTCCTGCTTTTTTGAGGGGTAAGGTCGGGTTGGTTCTTCCAAATTCATTGAAGAAAGCCACATTCATTTGGTGCTCTGCCAGCCATAGAGAAAGCTGAGCAATCTCATGGGCAAAGTCGTCCAACTCAATGCCGTAAAATTGTGATAGTTCAATACCAGAAAGCGCCATCAAGCCATGCTCACGGAAAGCCTGCATTTCGAGCTTGCGCAATTCCTTATAGGCAATGATCAGGAAATTCCCACTCCCACAAGCGGGATCAAAGATTTTGATCGAGCGCAGTCGGTGCAGAAATTCATTCACCTTTTGCAGATTGCCCTTCACCTTTTGGTATTCCGCCTTGAGCTCATCCAAAAACAAAGGCTCAATCACCTTCATGATATTGGGAACAGAAGTATAATGCGCCCCCAAGTTGCCCCTTTTTTCAGGATCAATCACCGCCTGAAACATGGAGCCGAAAATATCAGGATTAATGTCCTTCCAGTCGAGATCTCCAATATCAATGATTAATTGTCGGGACTTTCGGCTGAATTGTGGTGCCGGCTGTCGCTGTCTGAACAGACCACCATTCACATAAGGGAAAGCCTCCAAATAGGCCGGCAGATCTGCTCGATTGGGTTGGTCGGTATTCAGGACCTCAAACAGTTGGTCCAGGTAATGGCTTAGATCACTGCCATCGGTTTGGGTATGGGAAGCAATGCCATTGGTGAACTGACTGTCGGTGAAAATACCGGTATCCTCGGCAAAAAAACAGAACAACAAACGGGAAAGAAAAACATTGAGCCCATGAATAAAAGCCTCATCATCGCTGTCATTATCCTTTTTGATCTGATCGAAGAGCTTCGCCATGCGCTCCGAAGCCTTCACATCCGCCGGGTTCTCATTTTGGTGCTGAACCTTTTCCATACCTGCCCACGGCAAAAAGAAATCAAAATGCTTCGGCAATTCCTTCAAATCAATATCCAGCTTTTCACCTGTTTTGGTGTCCATCGCTAACAACAGCACGCCATCAGTAACGATGATAAAACGCTCCTCATGCTTGCTGTTTTTCGCCAATTCAGTAATCGCCAAATGCAAATCCAGATCTTTGACCAGCTTGTAGCGTAGCTTCTTCTTCCAAATGACCTCTCCCTCGGACTTTGCCAAATTCAGGTTACCATTTTTCAGCCGTGAAATACTCGCCTTCGGCAAACCATAGGCGGTCAGTAGCTCATATATAAAATCGGATAATTGAAAGGATTTGAAAATCTCCTTTACATTTTGCTCTATTTGAGAAGTGTTCATGCTTTTGCTTTCTGTTGTAGCGCCCAAGTCGCCTCTTTTTTGCGAAGGAGCAATTTAGTGATTTATGGGGAATTATTGCTGTTTAGCTTAGCCTAAGGCTCCAAAATAGCAAGCAATAGTCCCGAGGCAAAAGTAATGGGGAGATATGCAGTTTGGGTGCACTTCAATCTTGAAAATTGGATGAGTATAGATCAAGCACACAGGCTTGACCTTACGCCCCAATACAATCATGTCAGTCAATCATAAAAAACGCTCAATACTATACCCCACAGCAATTGCATACCCACAGCTAAAGCAATGGGCTAACAGCAGTCAAACCCGCTAAAGCAGGTTGGCATGGTGGTTCAATTGAAATCACAGTTTAAATGGAATCGCGTGGCTAACCTACTTCAGTAGGTTTTTGTAATGGTAGGCCATGGTTTCAACCATGGTGTACACGACCGGTATAATCATCAAAAAAAAACCGCGCGCAGCGCCCGATTTTTACTATTTTCTTATTTTACTATTTTAGGGCCGTGGAACACTGGTGATTTTCAGGGAGTTGTGGCGTGAAACGGTACAGATTGTTTCCTAAAAGGGTACGGATTGTTTCTTCAAAGGTAGCAGATTGTTTCCTTTAGGGGTACAGATTGTTTCTTTTGGGAAATGAAAGGTTACAGTAACTTGATTTGCTGTATCATTTGGCTACCTTTGGACATGGATTTGCAGAAGAAGGATGCCTATCAGGCGCATATTATCACCTACGGAGGCAGAAATTGGGAGGTGTTGGATAGTAAAATTGTGGCGATTATCAGTTTGAACTTCAAAAAAGGAAACAATCTGTACCTTTTCAAGAAGAGTGAGCTTGAGGAGGCTTTGGGCAAGAAGATCACGACTAAGCAGATAATGGAATCGGCTGAACGTCTGACCAAGGCGATCAAGATTAAGGAAGATGATGAAAGCTGGGTGTTTAAAAATATCTTCGAGGAATTCGCTTACAAGCGGGGGCAAGTGTCCATTAAGCTGACTGATTTTGGCGAGGATGCATTCATTGACCTGAAGCAGTTCACGGCTTATGATCTGGATGCGCTGATCCAATTCAAATCCAAATTTACCCCTTTCCTTTTTCAGGTAGTGCAGAGCTGGAAAAAACGTGGACAAACCCCAAAAATTGATTTGGAGGAACTACGGGTGTGGATGAATGCAGAAGGGAAGCGTTACGATAAGTTTGCTGTTTTCAGACGGGTGATCGATGGTTCTTTGGAAGAAATCAACGAGGGCATCAACCTCAACGCAACCTACACCCTCTTCAAAACCGGCCGAAAATTCACCCACATCCAATTTCAGTTCAACAAATACCAACAGAAAGAAAACTCCGCCGAGCTACAAACGGCCCTCGACCAGCAGGCCGATAATCCGCATGCTTATGCGCAAAGTCTTAAAAGCAAACAAAAGGAAGAGACCATCTATACCCCACCCCAAACGGAAAATAGCAAGCCTTCTCAGGCCGATTTCACCAATAACCAGCTCCGCCATATGGAAATCCTAAAGCCAATGATCGACGAAGGACAATCTTTTGATGTGGTGCAAGCGGCAGCGAGAGAACGGTATAAGTTTAATTTTACCGAAGAGATGTGGGGGTATTTGGTGGGGTGATTGATTGTGTACCCCACAGCTGAAGCAATGGGCTAACAGAGTCAAACCCATTGAAATGGGTTGGTTCCTCCTTTCAATTGAATATCGGACCATAATTGAGCGCACCGTTTCAATGGAACCACAGGGCTAACCTACTTCAGTAGGTTTTTGTAATGGTAGGCCATGGTTTCAACCGTGGTTTACAAAATTTGTACCCCACTTGCTATCATTCCCCAGCCCACAAAGGATCCTTTAGCCATGGATGCAATCTCCCCTGCTGATCGGTTGGAATCCCCATCAACTTGATATAGCCTTTGGGGCATTTGTTGGCGTTCATCAAAGCATTCAATTTTTCCTTAAATCTCGAAGAGGGATTGATGGTATTGAGCAGAAACTGAATGATACACAAACTATAAAACGTCCGGTTGGTCTTGCTCTGAAACGCCGGATTGATCCACCTCTTTTTCGTCTTTTTCAACCAAATAGGCTCAATGGCAATCTCCCTATTCCACAACCTGCCGTGGTGCCCACAGATATTCCGAATGTAAGTCAAGGAGTGAAGCCAGGAAGCAAACACGGTATGATGCACACCAAATTGATCGGCGATCAGCCTTTTGTCATCATTGTCTTTAAGGTGCTTGAATAGTCGAGAGATTTGACCGAAGGTCAGTAACTCGATCGTCATCCAGGCCGGCGGAAGATCCGGCTGTTGATAGCGGTCAAAATAATGTTTGATGAACGTCTCGGGGTTTTTCTGGTGCTTTGCATGTACCACCAATGATTTCAACTCTTCACAAACATCCACCCGACTGGTTTTCTTGAACAGCTGCGCATTCGTGTACCAATGCGCCCCATATTTATGCGAAAGCTGATAGATCAATTGTGTTTTTATCCCCACCTCAATGCGCTCAATCGCATCAAAAACCAACAACCTCAACTCCCGGTCAAAAACATATAGGTCCAAGATATTTTGGAAAGTCGTTCCCCTATTGAACTGGTCTTTTTGCTGCTGAAAAACAAGCGCATAAGCACTCAATCGATAGTAACTGATCTGTTTTAGATAGTCTGCACAACGATCCGGATCCTGAATCATCAAGCCTCGTTGCTGGAGCAAATCGACCTGTTGCGAAAAAGTTAAGGGTGGTTTATTATAGTCCATAAAACAAAAAACCTCCCAAGTGTGCTACTCCTAAAAGTAAGCCTGGGAGGTGTATTATCTTTAAATCTGTAAAAGATTATTATTTCCTGATTGGACTGCAAATATAAAGAATGTGCCGTTAATAATCATCCTTTTGCCTAATAATAAAGACGGAAATTGTGGTGATGGTGTTGTTGTCCCTTGATCCATGTACCCATAGGTCAAGCACACAGGCTTGATACTACATTAGCCAATAAAATGGGTTAGATCGGTCGCTCATTGGAACAATCCTCCTCCCCAAAAAGCACCCCTAAAGCACTATAAAAGCAACACCAAAGCACCCTTAAAGTACCACAAAAGCACTATAAAAGCGCCCTATTAGCTTGGAATAGTTATAAAAAGCAGTATCAAAGCTCTTGCAAAGTACAAAAAAGCCGGCTCAGAGGGTGCTTAACGCCCGCTATTGCACGTATAATAAGCAGACCGCCTCCTTGTTTCACACAAACCCTACGCTTTATGAGCCCAAAGCGAAACACCATGTACAAGCAGGAAGTCGCCAAGATCATTTTCACCCACGCTACCTCCGAAGCCTCGGCCATGCAAACATTGCAACGAGAAATTAGGAGTTGTCCGGAACTGCAACAAAAATTAAAAAGCCTGACCAATAAGGACAGGCTTCATTATTATAATGCGCAACAGGTGCAGTTGCTGTTTGAGCATTTTGGGGTGGAAGAACAATTCAAATAAAGCTTGGTATTACCCAAACTATGGCAATATAAGATTAGTGCCAATAGTTAGTTAGAGGCTATAAAATAAACACTGTCCATATTCTAACCAATAAACCGTCCCTGCAAAATAAATGCATATGCAGGTACTTAGTTCAAGGTGATAAATAAAACAATAATTTAGCGTAATGGAGGAAGCAAACTAAAATTGTCCGGTATCCTATATTTACATCTAATAAATTATAATTAGTGTTTATTAATTACGGAATTCTTTAACACATCAAGCCTTGACACTGGAGTCATTTTTTAAAACAAACTTAATGACCAAGTTAAATCATAGTTGCGTATTTTTTTGTTTAAAAACATAACAAAAAACTCAATATTTCATTATAATAACCTGTTTATAAATATTTTATGAGTGTTTTGTAGTTTAAATTGAAATAAAATCTAACAATTACACTCATAAGTTAATTGTCGGTTTCTTTTGATGGAATGTGCTTTTTTGAAATTTTATACTGCGTATCCTTGGTTTTTCTTTTTTTTTTTTTGCTTGTTTACAGAGATGTTTAATTATTAACTAAAAAAATATCTCTTATGACATCAACTATTAGAAACCAATGGTTTAAGTTAGCTTTTGCTACATGTCTATTATTGACATGTTATAGTTGCTCACAAACCAACATCCACAATGAAGATCAATTGGATGAAACATTATTTTATAAAGACCTTGCCCCACCAGATTTGATGAAGGTAGGTCATGCTATTTTTGAGTCGAATAGTAATGACGAACTATTTAGCTTTATTTATGGCAAAAGTTTAGAGCGTTTTGATGGAGATCAAGACTTTTTATTCGGATTGAACCTAAAAGAAACTTTACCTACCGCTAATGGTCGCTCTGGATTTTCTTTTCAGGATCTAATGAATCAATCACTTAATCAGGAAGGTGGGCAAATTGAAGATGTAATTTCCAGTATTCTTAAGGAGCGTCCTTTACTGAATATTAATTTCCCCAATGATTATATGTTTGACTCAGACACATTGAGCCTAAATGACTATGTAATCGTACCGGTCCCTGACAATGTTCCTGAATCAAAAATAGAGAAATTGTACGGGTTTGATATATCAGGAAAAGAATACCTGTTAGATGCTAAATCAGAGCCTAATGTACCTGTACTTGTATTAAGGGACAATGATAGATTGTTTCCAATAGATCAAGAAAATCAAAGGAACGCAAAGGAAAGTGATTATACTGACTTTAATGGCGTACAATACACTAACACTGGTAAGAATTATGCTAAGTCAGATGACTTGACTATTTTTAAATTTGAGGAGGAGCTTCCACCACCACCTGGTGGTGGTGGTGGTGGTAATACAGATACAAGACCAGATAGGGAGAAATATTCTTATAAACGAGATAGAGTAACCTATGCTAGATTTATTAGTGTTGACGCTAAAAGGCAATTTGAATATTGGTATCAAGGCGATCCGGAAATGTATCTTTTGGTTTTGATGTCTAAGAAACAATCTGTTGCGGAATTAGATAAATCTCAAAATCCCGTAATCCGTGACTGGATTGGCTCGAGTAATTTTGGGCTTACTAATTACGTTAGAACCGTGGATGTAGACATAGATATAGTTCAGTGGAAGAAAGAAGTCCATGGAGATCAAATGAAGTATATATGGTATGAAACAGACGGACATGGGCTTAAAGATGTAAACTACTCTTACACAAACACTTATGGGTCATCAACTGTCACTGTTAATGGAGTATTGACTGTTCCGGATGATAAAATGTTAGTAGGAGAAAATATAATTCCATTTACGGATTCGGTTAATGGAGGAAAAGAATATAGAAATGGATCTATGGTTTTTGGAATTAAATTAGTAAACTAACTTAACTTATTAGTTTGTAAACGCTTTTAAGTAGGGGCTGTTGCACAACCAGAAATTGATGTTGACCTACAAAATTTTATTTGGTCACTAATTGGGCTGATCTTTTTGTCTGCCTGAATTAATTAAAATTTTGAGTAATAATGATATACGTATAGGTACATTCCTACAAATCATCATATAATATTTTACGATAAATTCATAGAACATATTTGTGCTACAGCCCCTATAAATATATATTAACTTAATGAAATTATTCTTATTTTTACTTTTTTTTCTATTCCTATCATTTTCCCTGATAGCACAGCCCCGAACGAGTATTCGTGGCTACCTAACCGATCAACTCACTGGCGAGTCCTTAGTGGGGGCTCATATCAGCATCAAAGGGCAAGCTCAACAAACAGCGTCCAATAATTATGGATTTTTTAACCTTGGGGTCAAGGGAACAGAACCAATCACCCTATCTATTCAATACCTCGGTTACGCTACCAAAGAACTTCTGGTAAACCCAAACGATCAGAAAGTGCTTAATATTAGCTTGACGCGCCAATCTATTTTGCTTTCAGGGGTCGAAATTCAGGAAAATCAAGCCGTATTTAACTCAAAATCTACTTACCAAAGTATCTCAGCCAAACAACTTCAGCAGTTCCCTACTGTTTTTGGTGATGCAGACGTGCTGAAGGTCATTCAGTTGCAAAGTGGTGTCAAGACGGTCGGAGATGGGTCGTCGGGAATGTTTGTTCGAGGTGGTCGAAGTGATGAAAACTTGATTATCCTTGATGAGGCTCCGGTTTACAATCCTACCCATATCATGGGGTATGTGTCCGCTTTTAATGCTGATGCGATTAACCATATCAAATTTTACAAGGGAAGTGCTCCTGCCAATTATGGTGGTAGAGTGGCGGGTGTGCTGGATATGCAAATGAAGGAAGGAAACCTGAAAAATTATGAACTCACTGCGGGGATTAATTTAATTGGCGCTTCTGTATTGGCGGGTGGACCTATTAAAGAGGATCAAAGTAGCTTTCTGTTGTCAGGACGAAAAAGTATGGCGTATGCAGGTGGACTCACCTCTTTGGAGAATAGCAACTACCATGATTTCAATGCGAAATTCAACTGGAAAATCTCCGACCATGATCGGTTCTATTTCTCTATGTATTATGGGAAAGACCACCTTAATTATGGTAAAACCTTTGGTATTGACGGTAGCAGGATGAAGAGTGATTGGGGCAACCAAACGGCGACGGCTCGTTGGACGCACCACTTTGCGAATCATACTTATTTCAACAGTTCCCTGATTTACAGCAATTACGATAACCTGTCTTATCTGTCCAATGAAAATTTCAAATATGAATTATTGGTAGGCATTCGGGATATCAATTATAAAATGGATTTTGGTACCCTTCTCAATGAAAAGCATCATTTGAAATATGGCTTCAATACCATCTATCATCAGTTTGTTACGGGACAGGAAACAGGAGAATCGGATGTGGATCAACAGGAGAGCGCTTGGGAAAATGCGTTCTATATGTTGGATGAATTACAGATTTCTTCCCGATTGAAATTGAATGTGGGCTTACGGCTTTCTTCTTTCCATAATTTGGGACAAGGAAAAGATCAGACTTATTATGATGAGCGGCGGGAGCTGTTGGAGGTCAAGGAAAATGTAACAGGCATCTATCATAGCTTTGTTAATCTTGAGCCTCGGATTTCAGGGCAGTATGAAATGACTGATCGCCAAACCATGAAGTTTGGTTATGACCGCAACGTCCAATACATGCAGGTGCTTAACAATTCAAGCATGGCATTCAATTCGATGGAAATGTGGTTCCCTGCCAACCAAAATATTGACCCCATCATAGTAGATGCACTCTCTTTTGGATGGTTTTATCGCCTTAACGCTTCCTTGGAGTTTTCCGCTGAAACCTATTTCAAGGCATATCAGAATGTATTGGATTATAAAGGTAATGCCCAAATTGTAGGTAACGACGCACCCGTTACCGAAACCCTTATGGGCAAGGGGCGGGCTTATGGTTTTGAATTGGCTTTGCAGAAAATTCAGGGAAAGCTTACCGGAATGATCAGTTATAGCTATGCCCGTGTTTTTCAAAAAATTAATGGCATCAACGACGACCAAGCTTATGTGGCACTTCATGATATCCCCCATGATTTTCGTGCACAATTCAGATATGCTTTGTCCAAACGGTGGCACCTTAACGGATATTACCAATACCAAAGCGGACGCCCCGTAACACTTCCTATTGATTTTTACAGGGACTATATCACAGTTAACAGGGTGCCTATTTACGGGCCTCGAAACGGAGGGCGTTTTCCTGATTATCAGCGTATGGACCTTTCTGTGGATTATGAGCGATACAGTAAATTTTTTAGAGGAAAGCTTACTTTCGGTCTGGGGATCTATAATGCTTTTGGTACACAAAATCCAATGGGTATAGAGTACATAACCGAAGCCCCATATTACAAAACGACCCACTTTTTGGGAGCAGTTCCACAAGCTTCCTTTAAATACACTTTTGAATAAACCGCTATGAGATACCTAACTTTCTTATCCTTTATCTTTCTATTCGCCTGCGAACCTTGGGGCAGTGTACATAAGCCTGCCGTCAAATTGTCCGTGGACGGCGTTTTTTCCAATCTTAAAAGCTACGCTCAGGTTAATCTCAGAGCCACTGAAAATTCAGATCTTACCGAAGAACAACTCCTAACAGCTACCATACAACTAAAGCACGCTGGAAAGGTGTATGATTTTGATGTTGTCGGTGATCAGTACAGCTATGTTTATCAGTCAGTAGATCAAATTCAAGGCACGGAAGGCGAAGATTTTGAGCTGATGGTCATTTGTAATGGCGAAGAATATACTGCTAAAGGGGTATTGCCTTTGGCGAGTAGTGCTACACGTCATCCTTATTTTCAAGGGGGGGGAGGTAGTGGTTTTTACCATAACCGTTACAATTTCGGTTATTCCGAAACAGCTTTATGGGTGGTGCCACATGATCAAACGTACACCGAGCCAATTCATTTGTTTTCTTATTTAACACAAACACACCATGCTTTCACTTTCAAGGGAACTATTCCTCAGGGTATTTTATGGGGAAGTGTTGGAGGAGGTACAGCAATCTATGGCAGTAGTACAAAAGCAGATAGCCTTCATTATAATCGAGTAACTTTCAGTCCTGCTTATCAAAGATACCTGTATCAAGTCATGAATGAGACTGATTGGAAGTCAAATGAATTTGCCACCATTCCCGCAAATACCGAAGGGAATCTGAGCGAGGGAGCTGTTGGTTTCTTTTATGGCGCCACTATCAGTAAAGAGGTCGTTGCGATTAAGGATCTTCCACCTTTTATTAGTGAGTAACGATGATGGTGTATATTTATCCCACAAAGTGGGAGAATAAAATAGGATTTGGTGAACTAACCAGATCCTATTTTTTTTATAAGGATACAATTAATTGAAGACCTAACTAATTACAAGTAGTATTTACATCACCTTTTATAATAGTGTAAAATGAAAGGTGATGAGGATAGACTCTCTTTCTCCCACAAATATACAACGATTCCCTGCACTCTACCTTCACCCTACAAAATTCTACACTCAAATCCTATAAAACACAATCATCAACGGTCATCTACGTTCAAAGACATTCACTCACAAATCAGTAGCCCTTACATTTCGGTATGTTAATCCAAACATGAACCGGAAAGTATGAATGAAGATTTAGCCAATATTGCCAAAATAGCTGCCGTCGGAACCGTTGTTGCGGGTGGTCTATATTTTTACAAGAAGGGCAAGAAGATCCTACCGGTGGCTGATCTCAAATTCACTTACCACCTTCCTCGTCTGCATTCGGTGGATTTGCAAAAGGTGGTCATTGCCGTGGACATTCAAGCCTACAATCCCCGCACGACGGCGGTGGCTTTGGGGCTTCGCCAGATCGTTGCCAACTACAATGGTGCGCCGCTGGCGTTTTCCGTTCCGCAGGGCAAGGTTCATCAGATTGCACCGACTTCTACGCAGGTGCTTCCAATCAAATTTGAAATTCCGCTTTCTAACCTCTTGGGGAAAGGGTTGAAGATTTCACAAGTATCGACGATCCTTTCGTCCCTTGCTTTTGATCTGCACTTGACCGTGAACGGTGAGCAGATCAATCATCACTTGGCTTCTGAAGCTATGAGTGGACTTTCCGGCGAGCTCGGACAGCTCGGTATCACCTCCGGTCCTCGTAACGTAGCCGACGGTCGGGCATATAACCACCTGATTAAATCGGTTGAAAACAAAGACATTTTGCTCAAGCATGGCGACGTGTTTGATACGGTCAATGCTTGTGTCCAAATCGTTGAGCAACATTATTTGGAAGTGGCTGATTTGGCCAAAAAACTCAAGGGGGTAAACACCCGAAATACCGCTAAAAATATTTTTGACTTTGCCTACAAACACCTGCAATACAAGCTGGACGAGGCGGGCACGGAGCAACTTCGTACCCCCGCCCGCTCCTGGCTTGATGGGCAAATTCGCTTCAAGCAACGCAACGAGAAAGACGCCGGTATTGATTGCGATGACTTCTCCATTTTTTGCGGTTCCCTTCTCAAATGCCTGGGCATTCCTTTTGAGTTTCGCATCACCAAATACAATGGTAAGCGCAACTTTCAGCACATATACATTTTCATTCCTGACGATCAGGATACAAGTGGTGAGATCATCATTGATCCGGTGCTTGACACCTTCGATTATCAGGTGCCCTATTCCTATGAACAATCCTTTCCTATGACGAATAGTAATGTTTCCGTGAGTGGTCTTGGCCTTCCGATTTATGCCCTGAGTGGGCATTCGGGAGGTTCAACAGCCGATGAGCTGGAGCTCGAAAACATCATCAGCGGTATTGACTTTGATGATACAATTGGGGCGATCAGCGATGAGGACAAGACTTATAATTACCTCGTACGCACCCGTAATTTCATATCGAAAAACCAAGACAATGCGAGCAAGATTGCCCACATTCAGAACCCTGTTCAGTTTTTGGATATGCTTAATCAGGCGATCAAATATTGGCATACGCCCAAGCGAGGACCAATACTGGATAAGCTGGAATTGTTGGAAGAAAAGCTCATGGATGCCGATTTCATTCAGTCGGATTTGTTGGGCATTGAGGACTATTTGGATGCCGAAGATCAGGAGCTCGACGGGCTTGGATTTTTCCGCCGACGCAGAGGCAAAAAGCGCAGACGTGGACGTTTTTTCAGTGCGCTCAAAAAGATCGGAAAGAAGATTGGCAAGTTCGCCAAGAAAGCAGTCAAAGCCGTGGTGCGTTTCAATCCGGTTTCAATCGCCGTACGCAACGGATTGCTGTTAGCCTTCCGCACCAACATGTTCGGATTGGCGAAAAAAATGCAATACGCCTACTTGCCGGATAATATGGCAAGTCGCCATAACATTGATCCGGCAAAACTCAGACAGATCAAAGCAGCCTTCGCCCGTGTGAAGAAGATCTTCAGCAAGTTGCAAGGCAAGAGCCACAACTTGAAAAAGGCGATTATCAAGGGATCCAAACAGAAAAGCAGGGACTTTTCATTGAGTGGCTTCGGCGATGTGGAGCATTACGATGATGAGTTCGGAGGCTTCGGAGCCGTGGCAACCGCCGCAAGCGTAGCCGCCGCAACACCAGTTTTGGCAAAGATCGGATCGTTCTTCAAACCGATCAAAGACATATTCAAAAAGGTCAAATCGAAGGTGCGTAATATCTTTCCAAAACGGAAAAAGAGCACTGCACCCAAACCGGTATTGAGCCCGACAAGAACACCAAGCCGAAGCACAACGGCAAACCAACGAACCATGCCGGCTACGACTTCATATCAAAACCCGACGACAACAAACTCATCGGTCCCCGCTGTTCCGGCAACGCAATCCAAGCTACCGATCAAAAAACTCTTGATTGGAACCGGTATCCTTGCCGCCGTTGGTGGGGGAATTTTCGCCGCAACCCAATACATGAAAAAGGATGATTTGGGGGGTATTGTACTGACATAATTTCAAACCTATAATTAATATGGCAATAAGAAATAAACAACAAATCGACTTCATGAAAGCCGCCGAAGATGTAGGCAAACCATTGAGCCTGGTCATCGGATTGGTGGGTGGAAAATACCTCATCAAAACACTGAACAACACCTCGACGGTCAAAGGCTTGGGGCAAGCAGACATTAAAGAAATGCTTGTGCCTGGCATCGTAACGATCGGTGGACTGGTCGGCACACAAATGGCCTCGAACGAATACCTCAAGCTCGGCTTGTTGGGCGTTTCGGGTGCCGGAATGGAAGAAGGCTACAAAAAAGTAACTGGAAAATCATTGCTCCAGGGGCTCGAAGGAATCCTGGGTGAGGTTGAAGAAGATGAACCGATCACTATTCCGCTAAATGCGAACCCTGGGGCATTGCCAGCTGCCAACCTGGACATTGAGGCGATCATGGAATCGGACGCCATGCGAGCATTACCTACGGGACAATCGGGCACCCCTTCTTATCATTATGATGATGAAACCGACGAGTATGTCAGCGGCATCGGAGCCTCGAACCTACCCGACGGCGTTGTGCCTGATGCAACGGACATGGATGTGTTTGCCGGCGATATGCTGACGGCTTAAAAAATACTGGTCTTAGCGACCCACTAAGGCCCAAAATCCCTTGGTCTATCACGAGAGAGACTCTCGCGATAGATATGAATATTAACCTATAAACAACAATTTCGATGCAAGATGTAAGCGAAGAAAAAGACCTTTTCCCTTCGGTCGAGGAGATCGAGGGTATTGAAGAATCCATGCTGGATCAAGAAGAAAGTCAGTTCGAGAAGGAAGACGCTGAAGATGATGTGGTCGAAGGCATTGGCGAGATCGGTCGTGTGAACCGTGCCAAAAGACGTGCCCGACGCAGAGCAAAGCGCAAGGCTTCACGCCGTAGAGCGGTGCGAAAATCCTTCCGTGCCGGTCAAAATGCCATTGCCCTGAAAACGGGCATGACCAAAGATTTGACCTCCAAGGCGCACTTTGAATTGCGTCGCCACCAGTTACCCAAAGACGTGCAGGAAGGTTTGAGAACCGCCCGTTTGCAGGTAGTCGATTCGGCGATATACACGATCAAGTCAATCGAAAACAAGTCCGATATTGACCTGATGGAAAGCTCGGACGATAAGAAAACCGGTCGCACGAACCTGAACCGTGCACAGCTCGATAACGGCAAGTTTTTCCTTTTGACCGGTATCGTGTTGGAGTATGCACATGGCGAAGATGAGAACGACACTGATCCTTCCAACTTCCCTTTCGGACAGTACGCCTACCCGCCGCAAATCATGAACGGTACTTTTGAAATGACCCTGGGCACCAAGGTGATTGTACCGGAATTATCATGTGGTATTTTCGATGATAGCGATACTACCAAGCGCAAGTTTTATTATGGTCTGGACAACCCGAAATGGTTGAAGCCGGCAATGGACATCACCCCTCGTTTGAACATGCCAAAGGCGGTTGTGGGCGACGGCGTTTATGCGCCGGCAGTGAAAGTTACCTTGATCGGTGCGATGATTGAGAAGGCGTAAACGTACAATTCCTGCCGCGAGACTCCGTCTCGTGGTAGGTTGATGATCGGTCTATCACAAGAGGAACTCTGGCGATAGATTCAGAAACCAAATTGTGGGGCTGGCAGATTGTCAAGCCCTTTTTTTCATCCAACCCAAGCCTACCGTGGAACAACAAATCAAAAAAATTCAGGTGATAAAATTCACCGCCAAACAGGGCAACACTGTTGAGTATAACGCCAACACCAAGACCGAACATGACCGCATTGTTGGGGCTTTTTTCCGACTGTCCGAACCCGAAGCATTGTTAGGGGCAACGGTCCGAATGTGGATCGACGATACCGAAATTATCCCTGATGATACCGAAGTGGCACTCTTGCATCATAGCGATGATATGAGCATTGATGAGGTCGCTTTTCCACTAAACGAGAAAGCCAAAAACAGCCCTATCCGAGTGCTCTACAAAGACGATGCGAAGAACATGGCGACCGATCAGGATTACGAGGTCCGACTGTATTTGCTTGCTGTTATTGATCCGAAAAAATAAGTGCAATGAGCTATCACTATCATACCGTTAAGTTGCGTGTTGCCGGCGATCATATTAAGTCGGAACACCTCTTGCCCGCCGACTGCAAACAGATCACGGGCATGGCGTACAGCGCCTTGTCGTTGAGTGAGCTCGAAAGCAATACCGTGCCGGTAAGCCTGACCTTTCCTTCAACCAAATTGCAGGAAAACTTGTCCAATATTGACCTTGAAAACAAATATGACGCACTACTCAGTCAGTCAAGTGAATCTACTGCACGAAGTTATTTCAAATCAAATTTTGTTGATCTTCTTAAAAGCGCATTGCTGTCGGGTATTGTTTTTACAACCGTGGATCAGCAGGTGCTAACCGACCGGTTATCGGAGCTATTGAACGGCACGCCCTTTATCGATTATATCTTTGAGTATGACACCTTTGAACGGTATATCGAAAAGCGGCCATTCAGCTCAACATCCTATCGGGAATATCAGCGCATCCGTCTCGAAATCACAATCAAAGAAAGAGTCATTTCCTATTTACAGCGTAACAGCGCTCGGATATTTTTCTATGATAAAGTCATACAGTCATTCCCTGAATCCCCCATGAGGCAGGTGATTTTTCCCTTGGTTTTTCCGCAATCCATTTTGCTGGAAAATTTGCGGGCAATGGACCTTCCGATTGACTATCTGGCCAACACTCAAACCGAAATATCAGCACAACAATACTTTCAGCAAAAGTTCATTCCGTGTTTGGAACAGAAACTATTCGAGCACATAAATTATCGGGCCATTGCCAATAGCGAACTGCAAACAAGGCTACAATCCATCCTCAAAGATCCGACTTTCACAGCCGCCATTTTTGATAACGATTATTATACCAACTACCTGAAGTACAAAAAGTATCCGGTGAGTTTGGAGGAGATGTTCAACCGCATCATTTTCTATTTGAGCAAACGCAAAAAGGATATTTTCTTTTATGAACGACAATACATTGACTACCCGACACAAAGTGGTGAGCAGACGCTAATCACCACCCTGATTAACGGTAACAGCTTTTTATTGCGGGATTTTCCCCTTCCGCTGAACCGCCGACTCAAACCGATCAAGAAGGAAATCAAACCCTTTGCCGAACCAATCATGGTCAATAGCAGCGCAACGATCCTGATTAAAAACAAGTCCGGACTACCGCTTGATTGCTATGTCTATTTTCAATACCAAACTGAAGGAGCATGAACACCAGTGAACTGATTCACCATATCGCCAAAGACCGCATCGAAGGCATGAGAACCATCATCGACTATAAACTCACGCCCTTCCGAATACTGGTCAATAGTCCAACAGCCTTTTGGGACCTGAATAATGATATGTATGTTCTGAACACGCACAAACTACCCGTTTTTGGGGAGCAGCATATATCATACACCCTCAAGTCCAGCGATAATTATTTCACGGTCAGACCTTCGGAATATGAACTCATGGACGAATACCGCTATCAGGTTTTCACTGATTATATCGACCTGAAAATCATCATGGACGACACCCAGGTATTCCGCCCTTTCTACCTTGAATTTATCAAAATCACCCCTTTCCGATAAACAAAAAATGAAGACATCAGAAGATAAAACCGCATCAACAATAGATAGTATCATCAGCTTTTTGGAACGATCCGAACAAACCGAAAAGCAACCTTTTGCCTATGAAATACAGCTCGTGAGCCCAACGCATTCGGAATTGGTTGTGGGCAAATGTGCCGATCACACCCTCTTTCGTAAGGATGTGAAATTGGGTTTGGACCGATTACACAGCAACCCTTCAAGCATTTTGAAAGTGATGATTTTCAGCGGAAAAAGTGCCAATGCTAAATTGATCAATGAATACAAACTGGAGCTTCCTGAACAGAAAGAAGCCGCCAACTTACGATCAATTATTCAGGAGGAATTGCGCCAACATCAGCCACAGCCCACCCCTTCCAATAATTTTGAGCAGCTGGGCAGTCTGTTAGGCATGATGACCGGCAACCAACCCAATGCCGACGACCCCAATTCGAGTCTTTTAGGATTCCTGGGATTCTTCAATACGATGTCGGCGAAGCAGGAAGAAATCAGCCGGATCAATCATAAAAATGAGCTTTCCGAAATAGTGCTCAATAATAAGTATGAGCACCTGACGGAGAAATATGAAAACCTCAAGCGACAATACGATCAGATTGAAAAAGAAAAGGACCGATTAGGGGGTATCGTGGAAGGCTTGGACAAGGAGAAAATCGACTTGGAAAACCGCCTGGCTTCTTATGCACCCAATGAGGTCATGCAGCGTGTAGCGACGGGCGTGCTCACCAACGTCGGAGCAAAACTTCTCACAAACAGTCCAAAGGCCGCTTCACTTTTGGGGCTTTCGGATCAGGAGCTCAAAGCCGCTTTCGGCGTCGGAGATTCTGTTGCCGAGGCCATGGAACAGGTGCCGATCAAGGCAGAACCCACCGACCAGCAATCACAGATCATTGCTTCGATACAAGAAGCCCTGCAAGCCCTTGAGCTCGACAGACTGATCAAAATCACACAGATCATCGGAGCGGTAATCGACCGTCCTGAACAAATGGAAATCATCCTAAATCTACTCCAAGATGAAAAAATATAACATCAATATCCGATTCGAAGCCGCAAGCGATGCCCAGGCGCAGAAGTTAGCCAACCTTGTGCAGCACACCCTTAAAACCAATTCACAAAATGACATCATTGCCCTGTTGGAGAAAGCCGCCAAAAACCCAAGCTTAATCAAGACTGCATTGCGATTGATCTAAGCTCCAAAAACCGCCTAACCCCAAAATACTATTAACATGAAAGACAACCGGATGGAAATCATCACACAATTGGCAAGCTCACTGATCTTGCCCGCCGTGGGGATCGGGGCAGGTGTATTTGTACTGAAAAAGTTCCTGAGCAAACAAAAAGAGGCGACAGAAGCACCAAGCATGAAGCTGAGCATCAAAAAATCAAACCTGACGATTGATGAAAATCAGGCAAGAATGATGGCCAATTCACTCTATCAAGCAATGGCGAGTTTCGGCACCGACGAGGCAACGATCATGAACATTTTCCGGCAACTGCAAAGCAAGGACGACGCCCTTTTGGTCATCAAGCACTTTGGACAAAAGCGGTATTTGGCCGGCACAAGGTCCGCATTTTTGGGGCAGCAAATGAACCTGATGTTGTGGCTCAAAGCCGAATTAAGCGGCAACTATTTAGAAAGTATCAGCAAAAAATTTCAGGCATGGACAATACCGTTTTGACAGAAAAAATCAGGGATCAATTGATTATCGCCGGCGTATCTACGGCAGTAACCGTCGGGCTCGGCTATTGGATCAAGAAGCGAAGAGCCCGACGAGCAGCCACCGCCACCCCTTCCGATTTCACGAATTGGAACGGTGGAAATTCAGTGCTCTCGCATTTGCCAAATGGCATTCGGAACAACAACCCAGGCAACCTGATAAGCACCAATGTTGCCTGGAAAGGCAAGCTACCGAGCAGTGGGCGGTTTGAAGTTTTCAAGGCACCCGTTTGGGGCGTTCGGGCACTGATTAAAGACTTGGTGAATGATATTCAGAAGGGCAAAAACACGGTTACGCAGCTCATACATGAGTTTGCCCCCCCGCACGAAAACAACACGCAGGCGTATATTAACCACGTTTCAAAAGCCCTGAACATCAACAAAGACACGCCAATTCAGGCGACCAAGGACAACATTCGGACCCTCGTTTTTGCGATCGACAAAATGGAAAACGGCAATCATTACATCAACACTTCGCTGTTTGAACAAGCATACAAAATCATCTAAACAAAAATATTATGGCGACTATAAAAATGTTCAATGGAGATATTCCCCCAACACTAAAAAAAGGTGAGTGGGCTTCCAACGGGATCTTTGCGTATTTGGGGATCGGCAGTAGAAAGTACATTGTCTTTGCCGGTGGCGAAGTGAATTTTGAGGAGATCATCGATCAGTTACGGGAGAATTATTTGTCCGTGGTGGATTATACTGATCTTTCCAACACCCCCACCACCATTACGGCAGAACAGATTGCTGCAATCGAGACCAACTCAAAAAAGCAGAGCTTTGATGAATCGGCTAAAACCAAACTCGATCAGGTAGAGGAAAAGGCAACCAAAGGTGCCGACTGGAATACCAACGTAGCCAACAAACCGACCACGATTACCACCGTTCAGGCGCAAGCAATTGAGGCAAATACCGAGAAGGTTTCTTACCCAAAATCGGACAAAGACAAGTTAGCGAAGATTGAAGCAGAGGCAACGAAGGGTGCCGACTGGAACACGAATGTTGCCAACAAACCGGCAACCATTACGCCAGAACAAGCCGAAGCAATCGAGACGAATACGCAAAAACAGGGGCTTTCAGAAGAGGATCAACAGGCATTAGCGGCAGCACAAACACTTACTCAAACAGTAGCCGAATTGGAACAATCTATCGACGAGCTCACGCAACGAATCGACGGTTTGGGCGAAGGAACCAACACCGATATTTTGGGTGAACAGGTCAAAAAAATCGAGTTCAAAAAGGACTATATGGTATTCAAATTCCATGACGACGAAGAGCAAAAAATCTACTATAAATACGAGGAGGACGATGATTGATGGATAAGCAAGGCTACATATCGTGGGTGCAAAAAGAGTTGCGAGCAGGCAAAAAGCACAACCGAAACAGCATTGAAAAAGTCGCTCGTGAACGCTTTAGCATAGACCAGAAAAACCTGGTCAAAGAGCTTACCGAAGCAGCAATTGTGAGAAGGGCGCATTTCCTTGCCTTCGGTGCGCGTTCATTTTTGGAGCGTTACGAACAGATAACGGACCTCTATAAATTGCAGGTCAATTTGTCGATGCGCACCTCGATCAGCATCATGATGCAGCAATATTCCACGCCTGCACCAATAGCGTTTTTGGCCTCTTCATTCATTCGTGTCAGCAAACTAAAGGGTAAATTCTTCGAGCCTTCCGCCGGCAACGGACTATTGACCATTGCGCTACCGCCTGAGCAAACGGATGTTAATGAGTTGGATGAAACTCGTCGTAACAATCTGAAAATGATGAATTTTAGGAACGTATATGCGCTTGATGCTTCGCAAGATTTCGGGATTGAGTTTATCAGATATTATGACGGGGTCATTACCAACCCGCCATTTGGCACCCTACCCGACCCCGTATTTTTCGGCGATTACAAAATCAAAAAGCTCGAACATTTGATGTGCTTGGAGGCACTCTATTGTATGAAAAACGACGGGCGTGCGGCATTAATTATCGGATCACATACCCGATACGATGAGCGCAACCGCATCCGAGCTGGGCATGATCGGATCTTTTTCAATTACCTCTATCACTACTACCACGTGGTGGATGTGATTGCGATTGATGGTAAAAAACTCTACTCCCGACAAGGAACCAGTTTTGATACCCGACTGATTTTGATTGCCGGAAGAAAGCGAAAACCTGAAGGTGCCGCACCGCTGAAAACCGAAGAACTGGCGACCGTGATGCGCAGCCATGACCAACTGTTCAACCGCATCATTCCTCACATGAAATCAAATGAAGCGATAGCCAAAACAAAAGCGAAAACACGAGCAAAGGCCATTATGATTTTGCAAAAACAACTCAATCTATGACATCTAATATCACCTACCAAAACCGAACGCTGACCATTAAATTCAGTCGGCCACCCAAAGATTTTGTGATTGCCCGCTTGTTGGAGATGGGCTTTCAAACGAAGGATTACAAACGCTTTGATCGTAAGAAAAAATTAGCACAAAACGAACGGGATTACCTCAATGGAATGTTTGAGGTTGAAGGGCTGGGCATGGCCTATATTCCCGCTTCGCAAAAGGGTTTTGTTCTGAACACGACCGTGCCTGACAGCATGGGGTTTGAGATGCACCTGGCCATTCGAAAAGTAAAATCGAAACTCAAAGAAAAGTCGCTTTTCAACTATGTGGCTGATAAATTGGATTACGATAGCGAAGGCTTGGTCAAGTCATTGAGTGCCGAGCAGATTGATGCGGTGGGCTTGGCGATTTATAATATTGAGGAGCGAAAGCAGGGCATCATCATTGGCGACCAAACCGGAATTGGTAAGGGAAGAACGGCGGCGGCATTGATCCGCTATGGGGTAAAAAGTGGTCATCAACCGATATTTTTGAGCGAGAAACCGAACTTGTTTACAGACCTCTACCGTGATTTGGTGGACATCAATTCGTCGAGCCTTCACCCTTTTATTGTCAATACCAAAGAGGCAAAATCGAATATCAAAGACAAAAAGGGGACGGTAATTTACACGGCACCGGAAAAGGCGGCGCAGGCGAGAATTTTAGAGGATGCAGAGCTTCCGCACCCTTATGATTTTGTATGCGCCACCTACACGCAGTTCAATTCGGATCGCATGGCGAACAAGCGTAATTTTCTGATGCAGATGGCTGAAAACAACATTGTGGTCATGGATGAAAGTCATAATGCGTCGGGTTCGTCGCAGACGGGCGAGTTCATGCAGGTGGTTTTGAATAAGACCAAAGGGGTGGTTTTCCTGTCGGCGACCTTTGCCAAAAGACCGGACAATATGCCGATTTATGCGAGAAAAACTTCGATTTCAGACGCCAACATGGGGACGATGGAACTGGTCGAATCCATTGAAAAAGGTGGGGTGGCTTTGCAGGAAATATTAGCGGCTCAACTGGTGAGTGAGGCGCAGATGATCCGACGTGAACGCTCGTTTGAAGGCGTTGAGGTGAACTACATTGAGCTGACGGATAAGGCCAAAGAGCAGGCGCAAATTTCGGACAAGGTTACGGGCATTATCCGTGATATTATTGAATTTCAGAAACATTACGTGGATGATGAAATCAAGACGATGGATAAGCTGATTGCGGCGCAAGGTGGTGAAATTGGCAAGCGCAAGGGTGCCCAACGAGCTGGGGTGGATAACACGCCCTACTTCTCGAAAGTGTTCAATGTGATTAATCAATTGCTGTTTTCGCTTAACGCCGAAGAGGTGGCCGATCATGCGATTGCATTGCTAAAAAAGGGGCAAAAACCGATCATTGCCTTTGCCAATACGATGGGATCTTTCCTTTCGGAAATGGGTGATATTGATGATAAGATTGACGGGGATTTTAATTTGGTCTTACAAAAAGGGCTCGAAAGTACGCTGAAATATACCGAGAAAACGGCGGCCGGAAAGTCGATCAAAAGGACGTTGAACATAGCGGATTTTCCGGCGAGCACGCAGGCGGCTTACTATGATATTTTGGACAGGGCGCAGGAGGTGAGCACCGGTATTTCGATCAGTCCGCTCGATATTATTATTCAAAAAATTGAGGCGGTGGGCTATCGGACTGGTGAGGTTACGGGGCGTAGTTTGGCGGTGGAATTTGAGCAGAACAAACGGGGGGGAATTACGACCAATGGCAAGATTGTACGCCGTCCGAAGGAGAACACGGCAGACGCTTTCCGACGATACAATGACAATGAAATCGACTGTTTGTTGATTAATCAGTCGGGCTCAACAGGAGCTTCGGCGCACGCCATTGTTACCGATAAGGTCCCTCGAAAAGATGTCAAAAAAAGGGTCATGATTATCTTACAGGCGGAGCTGAACATCAACACGGAAATTCAAAAGCGTGGGCGCATCAACCGGACGGGGCAGATTTTGAAGCCTCGATACGACTATATCATTTCGGCGATACCGGCGCAAAAACGCCTGATGATGATGCTGAAAAAGAAGCTCAAATCGTTGGATGCGAACACGACTTCTTCACAATCATCGAACAAGGCGCAGTTGGATTCGCCGGACTTTTTGAACAAGTACGGCGACAAGATTGTGGTGCAATATCTTCGTGAAAATCCGGAGTTGAGCGCACGCTTGGATGATCCGGTGGACCTTTCGGGCGATGGATCGACCGTTGGGGCGTCGCACAAAGTTACGGGGCGTGTGGCGGTTTTGCCGGTGGAAGATCAGGAGAAATTTTACAAGGAGATCATCGCACGGTATGAAGATTATGTGGCGTATTTGAAGCAGACCGACGAGTATGATTTGGAAGTTGATGTGTTGGATTTGGAGGCGGAAACGAAGGCGCAGATGATTGCCGTCAGTGGCAAGGGTGCCGGCCTGAGCGTGTTTGGGGAGAATAGCATGGTGGAGCGTTGCGAGGTGAATGTTTTGAAAAAGCCGATTCCGAAGGATGAATTGAAAGGTTTGGTTTCGAAGGAGCTGGGCGGTAAGGATCCAAATGTGGTAGCCGAAAAGTTGATCGAAGAACACAATGCGTATGTGGCCGAAAAGTTGAAGGCGGGGCAAAATCAGTTGGACAAGAAATTCGAAAAGCTCTTTGATGGGATTGAGGACGAGGCAGGCTTTCGGAAAATTCCGGTGCCGGAGGAAGGATTGCAAAAGGAATATGTGAGCCGTCGGGTGAGTGAGATTGAAAATCAGAAGTCTGAACAGGAGAAAAAGTTGTTGAGCCGATGGAATGACAAGGCGAATTATCTGAACAACTTTTTCAAATATTTCCGCACCGGATATGGGTATCTGTATCCGGCGCAAGGCGATGAGGCGAAGAGCATTACGGCGATTTTCATGGGCGTGAGCATCAACAAGAAATTGGATAATCCCTATGCGCCTTCGGCGGT
>CANMKE010000041.1 GCA_947498325.1 uncultured Persicobacter sp. | reverse complement strand
CGCATGTCGGACACTTCTTTGTTCAAGAAGACTATGTCTTTGGTGAGTAGGTCCACATGTGCAACAAGGTCATGTTTGGAGGCCATATTGCCGATTGCCCGACTGATAATGACACTCAAAATGCCGACGATCAAACTGCCGAACAGTCCGATGATCAGCCAAAAGGATTTGCTTACGAATACTTCCATCAGAATATTTTATAGGTTTTGGGTTTTGCTTTGGGAAAGCGATTTTTTTCCATCGTCGCCGAGCGGTCCTCTACTTTCATGATCGCATCCACATCATGCTCCCAGTCCGATCCGCCCTTTGAACTGCCGTCCCGATTTTGTTTGAAGATCATCACGATCGAACAGTTCTGGTACTGCTGTTTGAATGCCTGAAACTGCTCCACCTTCAAGCCGATCGTCTGTACCGAATCCATAAAAACCACATCATATTCCTTGAGTTGTCCTTCATGAAAATCCTGTACAAAATCAATATGCTGATCCACCTTCAGGCGTTTGATTTTCTCCTGCAAACTGCCCTGAAGCCCTTCTTCGTTACTCACAAAAAGTACCTTTTTCCCCACCTTCGCCAAAGCGTTGGCCAGGCATAGGGCCACGGTTGATTTTCCCTGAAAACGTCGTCCGTAGATCATCATGTAGAACGGCTGAAAGGGTTCACCCAACAAGCCGGAAAAGGGTGCGGGCAACTTGAGCGTATCGAATTTCATCGAGCTCAGTTGCTCCGCACTCACGACATCAAAAGCACCGAGATTGCCACTGCCGGAAACCGCATCTGAACGGTCGGCAGTGGCGATTACTTTCCCCGCCCGCAGACTTTTTGCAAGCCTGCCAGCTCTGTTTCCTTCAATATCAATTGATCTTGTTTCAAATAGTCTTTTAAAATTTTCTGCACTTTCATCACCTGCGCATAGCCGTAATCGCCCTTTTTGACCTTCTGATTTTTCAGACTGTTTTCAATGGATTTGAGCAAACGCTTTGCCTTCTCTTCAGTGATCGTGTGATACAAACCAATGAAGCGTTTGACCAAGTTCACCGCCGCACTGATGCCATACATCGCCACCGTGCCCTCAACATCCGTGTACAATTTCTTCGGAATTTCATAGGTGAACGTATCGCTTTTGGCTTCTTGGTAAGTATTGTTGAGCTCCTTGGCAATCTTCAAAATCATGTCCGCATTCGCACTGTTTTTGCGGATCGTCTTTTCAATCGCCGCCCGTTGGATAGCTTTGTATAGCAAGATGATCTGCTTGATCGTTACCTTTTTATTGTGCAAATTTTTGTAACGACGCATCAGGCGCACTTCCATCGGCATCGCCGAAACTTCATTCGGTTTGCGCACCGCTGCCTTTGGGGTCCGAGCCTTGCGGGTAGTGGTTTTCTTCGCTGTCGTTTTGCGGGCTGTTTTTGTTGTTGAGGGCTTTTTGGTTGCTGTTTTCGCCGCTGTTGTCTTCGCCCGTGGACTTGCCTTTTTTGCCGGTGCTTTCTTGGTCGTTCGCTTAGTTGTTCGCTTCGCCGTGGTTCGAGTGGTGCTCGTCTTTTTTTCGCCCGTTTTGGACGAAGTGTGCTTAATCACCAGCTTGAAATGATTGTCCAACATTTGTTTGATCTGATCGTCCTCCTTGTAAAATTCGGCGAAATCATCAAACTGCTCGTGCGCCTCCTGCAACGCTTTGGGGAGTTTGGAAAAATCAATTTTCTTGACTTGGTCTTTGTAGTTGTTGATGTTTAGGATCATGGGACTATTGTTTTATGTTGAATTTATGGATTGGGTTTTTCGTAGGATCAGGCCGGTGTGCCTGACCTGTGCATGTCACACCCACCGATTGTAGGGACGTTGCATGCAACGTCCGTACAGAGGATTACCATTACCAAAAATAATCTGTGGAAATCTGTGTAATCTGTGGACAATATCTCAGCGGTTACAAAACCTGCGCCTGCAAAATCAAAATCGCTTTTGCCCGCATTCGAGCCAGTTTAAGATTACCTTTAGCCTTCTTGTCATTCGCCTTTTTTCGCTTCTCCTGCGCACTCAAACGCTGATCAAAGCCCCTCTTATCCTGGTCAAACAGCTTCAATGCTTCTGCCGTAATATTGTCATCTTTCGGTACCTCTTCCGGTGGTTCGAAGTCATACTTCTCCCGATCCAACTGCGCATTGATCGAATATTTATCACTCAAAATATCGAGCACCTTGTCCAAATTTTCATCCACAAAAGACGCCTTCATCTTGTCAGAAACCTTCTGAAATCCGTCCGATTGTTCCATCAGATTTATCAAATCCCAGTCGGTATAAATCATCTGATAGGTCTTATGCTGCTTGATGATGATGTTGAATCGCCCCCGCTGCCGCATAAAAGAAACCTTCTTAATCATGCTGAACGACTGCCCGACGCTCAGACTTCTCAGTACCTTTCCCAATTGCGAAGCGGGCACCACCACATGGCGAGCATTCTCTTTGAATGACCAGGTAGGAGGGACCAAAATCCCCTTTTTGACCTTATCATCGGCGGTCGTATAGCTGATTAATTTGCCCTTGTAGATGGGCGTCGCCTGCAAAATATTGCCCGTAATGATGTATCGGGTTTCACGGTCGGCACTGCTATTGGAAATCGCCTGATCCCATTTTTCAATGAAATTCGCCTGCGCTTCTTCGTTCAATTGGAAGCTACGGCTCAACACTCTTTCAACCTGTTGCGCCGTTTCACCCGAAGCCGGAAGGCTCACCATTCGGCGTCCATCACTCAGGGCAAAAGAAAATTTCACCGCCGACGGTGCATAAGGATTATCCAATTTCTTGTTGATGCTCACGCCCATGAAAATCGCCGTAATGCTCTTCGCCTCATCGCCTTGCGTTAAAATCATCCCCGCTTTCTTTTCCATTTGATCCACAGGATCCTCAAAAATACCAACATCGAACCAACACCTACCGACTGAAGAATCAGCATATTTACCATTTTCCATAACCACTCAAGCAGTATATCTTTCATCATTCCTTCATGGTTTTGTCCCGAAATGTGGACGCCTTTGTCCACCACGGTTGTTCCTTCGACCCGCTGAGGAACCAAACCATGGTTTACCCGACGGTAGGGACAATGCATGCAACGTCCGTACAGTCCTGTGTTCCAATTGAAATCGTGGATCCAATCAAGCATACCGTTTCAATAAACCACCAAACCAACCTACTTTAGCGGGTTTGACTATTGGTAGCCCATTGCTTTAGCTGTGGGTACATAATAATCGTGGGGTACATACAAAAAAAACACCCGCAAGTGAGCCCACGGGTGTCCATAATCGAACTAAGTCTAACGAACTTTAAAATAAAGCTTAGGCAGTATATTCCACCTCGTTATAAATTATCGTACCACTGCCGATGACCCCCGTGGCGAACTCCGTACACAAAGCCACCATCAGTTCATCCAACAGTTCCATCTCATTTTCCCAATTAATTTTAGCCTGAACATCCGTAAAATCAGAACGGTTCGCCATCTCCAGATCATAACTGCGGTCCTCGATCGAGATCTCCACCTTGCGCTTGTCAATGTCCAACTCACGGAGCTTGTCCGGATTGGTCTCATTGTCAATCTTGGTCTGAAGTACCTGCTTTTGTGCTTCCAACTCAACGATCTGCAACTGACGTCTCTGCAAGTCAGCGGCTTCATTTTTATCACGGTAATTTTGAACACTCAGGTTGTAAGCCAAACGCTCACGGCGGAGTTGCGCCTCTTTAACGGCTACGGAGAAGCCGTCCACACTTCCGAAATTTTGGATCTGCTCGGAAGGAATCAATACTTCGACGAATCTTTGCATAGTTAGTCAATAAAAGATTGCGCTCGTCGGAATTAGTTCTTGTATGGTTATACTGATCCTCAGGTTGTTGGTTGTGTTTTGCTAATATTTTTTTAGTATTTATATATCAATCAAATGATTTATTGAGTAAGACCATAATAAAAAAGGGTGTCATGGTTAGATTCCGTCCTTTGGGGATTATTGTGTATCTTTAGGACTAAACCTTTACTTTTTTTAATGATTCAGAATCTAATCAAAACCTTTAGGCATATACGGTCTCACCTGATGCTATTTTTATATTCAACTCCTTTATCTACGGAGGAAACCCTTCTACCTGAAGATAATATTGGAGAGGAATCTGTTTATATAGTAAAACTGAAGCAAGCCTTTAGAACAAACAAGCTAAATAACATTGCCATAAGCGGTGGTTATGGAGCGGGAAAGAGCTCTATCATTCGTTCATTTTTTAGTTACTTTCCATTTTATCGGAAAGTTGAAATTAGTTTAACTTATTTTGAACATGATCAAAAGCTGTACGAAGGCTTAACGAATGGTGAGTTAGAGAAACATAAGCACTTGGAGTCGGCAATTGTCCAACAGATGATTTACAGTCAAAAACCATCTGCTTTACCAGATTCAAGGGTGGAGCGGGTGAATAGGTTAAGTCGGTTCAGTCAGTGGTTTTTCACGCTTGGAATGCTCGTTTTTTTAGGTTCATTGGGTGTTTTATTGAAACCGGATTGGACAGATGTTTTATTGACTAACCTGAAAGCTCAAGCCTATATTAAAGAAGAAGATTTACGTTTTTTCGCCTCCTGTTCTGCAATTGTTGGAATGGTATTCATTCTTTTCAAAGTGGCACGGGGACTTAAAAACTTGAGAGTGACCAAGCTTAGTAATCAAAGCATTGAAGCAAGTTCTCATAAGGAACAGCTTTCTATAAAAAACAACTTGGATGAAATCCTATATTTCTTTGAGGTTACAGGAGTGGAAGTGATTGTTTTTGAGGATATTGATCGATATGATGATATCCAACTCTTTAGTAAACTACGGGACCTGAATACATTAATCAACAATAGTAAACAGGTCAAGCATCAAGTTCGCTTCTTGTATGCGATCAAGGATGATATTTTTAAAAATGCAGAGGATAGGACGAAGTTTTTTGATTATATATTGCCCGTTGTCGCACATATGAATCAAAGTACATCGGGTAGTGAGTTATTCAAGCGAATGCAATTAAAATTCCAGGGGGAAGGTGTGGCATGGCTATCCAAAGATCAGGTCTCAGAGTTAAAGAAGTTATTAGACCAGATTGGAATTTATTTGCATGACCCTCGCATGGTGAATAACATCATTGTTGAATTTGAAATTTACCTTAAAAAGTTAGCCGAGCAGGATGCTTCCAGGGCTGTAGTGGATAAGGTGAAGCTGTTCGCAATGATCTTCTATAAGAACGTTTGTCCTCAGGATTTTGCAAAAATACATAATGGAGAGAGTAACATTCAGAAGATATTGAAGCAACGAGATGTACTCCTTAAGATCCTTACTAAAAGGTATGAAGAAGAAATTTCTGAACTTAAAGCAAATATCAAAGGGATTGAATCTATAACACATAGGGATCATGAAGCACTCATTGATAGTGTGATCGCTAAAGTGATTTTTGAACGGGGGTATAATTTTAGTTTTAATAATTTTGCTCAGTACAGATCTAAGGAGGGTATGATTCAATTTTTTAAGAATTTTTCTCCTGCTGATGAAATTGTCTATTATTTTAATGAACAATATCAAAATATTACAGAGCGAAATGCGGTAAAGGTTGAACAGTTACACTACAAAATCCACCGATTAAGAACTGACATTGTGAATGTTTCGCATCGTTCGTGGGAACGATTACTTTCTGAAGAGGATGTGTATCAAACATTTTTAGATCACCTTTCGAAAAAAGAGCAGTTTGAAGAACTATTCGGCGAGTTTTTAAAGGAGAAGAAAGAAGATAATGCTATCATTGATGAATCGTTCTATTGCATCGATAATCTACTGAAGGTAAATGGCTTAGAGCTTTTGTTAGTTTTGATTCGTAGAGGGTATATCGATGATACTTATGACCAATATATAGGGGTGTATGGAGAAGGGATCTTATCTCAAAATGATATTCTGTTCTTACGCTCTTTGAATGGCATCAGTGTGCTACCAATAGACCATCCTCTGACCAACATCGACGGACTTCTGAAGCGTATCCAGCCATTCCAAAAGAAATCAAATGCAATATTAAATGTTCATTTGATTGATGATTTGTGGGAGGAGTCTGATATTGAGCCAATCTTCAACAATTTTAGAATCAAAACAAATGATTCGAGAGCCAAGGACGTTATTGATTTTTTCTTCTCTGCTTTTGAAGCTAAGAATTATAAATGGAGAGTCGGATCCTTTTTCATGAATATCAGCAAATACTATCCCGAATTCTTGAGAAATTATTCTAATGATAACCAATGTGCGAAAGCATTTGCCATGGTTGCTTTGTATGCTGATCATGACGGAAGATCAAGGCAATGCCACCTTAGTAATTCGGCAAAGGGTTGGTTACAAGTGTGTGATGATTTTATTGCTTATTTAAAAGATTATCAGATAGATGAAACAGGAAAGGAGAACTTTAAATCGTTCCTTGATGAAATCTCTTTATCCTTCGCTAATTTATCTTTAGGAAGCGGTCATTACCAAAGGGAAATAACGGAGCATATCATTTCAGAAGGTTATTATGCGCTCAATAAGCACATGATTACCTTCATCCTTCATTTTTTCGAAAATACGGAAGAAGATCAGGAGGTTGGAGAAGACGTAGTGGTTGATATTGATAAATATTGGAAAGGTAACTATGGCCAAATCCGAGCATGTTCATCGGAAGTATTGAAGCAACGGGTATCAGAGCATATCGATGATTATGTTAAGATCCTTTTGGATGAAGCAACCAATACCCAAGAGCCTCTTGAAGGATTGATAGAATTGTGGGCACATGAAAAACTGTCTTTGGAAAAGAAGCAACAACTGATACAGCATTGTGATTTTGAACTTGAAAGCCTTGAGGATGTCGGGGATACATCGCTTTGGGCGCATTTAATTGAGGTGAATGGAAGGGTGAAGTGTTCTTGGGAAAATGTGGTAGTTTATTTTGAGAAATTGATTAAGCCTGAAAATGTACTCGATGATCCATTTTGGGGGTATATAGATTTGTGTATTGATGATTTGTTAACCGATTACACGAAAGATAATGAAGATCACAAAGCCTTATTTAGCTACATTGTTCATAAACGCCCTGAGGTTGAAATAGACACATTTAGAAAAGTGTTAAAGAATTGGGGATACTACACTTCGACTTATAATCTTAATGGAATATCCGAAAAACACTTGTCCCTGATTATTGAGTGTGGAACATTGGGTTACAGCCTTGATCTACTTGAGAAAATAAAAGAAATATCTACAGGGGACATGACAGATAATGGTCATTATCTTGATTATCTGTGGAATGCTCGAAACAAACATGATAAAAAAATTAACGTGCTACTAAGCAGTAATTTTGTTAATGATATTTATCCATTGTTAAGCGAAGGTGATACTCATCAGTTATACTTGAAGATGACCGAAAAGAGTGATAAAGAAAAGTTTATCACTGACATAATAACAGAAGGAATGCTGAAATCAGACGATAAATTCTGTGAAAATGTAGCAGAAGATTTGGTCTCTCTATTTGATAAACCTTTACAAATAGATCATTTGTTCGATCAGGTATTGAATACACCTATAAATTTAAGGAAAGAGCTTTTGATCAAGTATGGAGATCAGTTGAGTACCGAACGGTTAATAGCTCAAGTACATAGCCTTGGAGATGATTGGCAAGGTGTTGTTGAAGGGAGGCAGGTAGTTGTTGACGATAGTGATCCGAATGAAAGGCTTTTACATGAACTTGAAAAATTAGGGATTGTATCTTCGAAGAGCAAAATAGAAGATGGTAGCATTAGGGCTCATATGAAGCGAACGTTCGAAACAAGATGATCCGGTATGCGTGAATAGAGGTATAAATAAACCATAATGCCCCAACTCACCCACCCACAACGTCAGCTACTCCAGCACTTCGCCCCTCGGCTATCGCAATCCGTGATCGCCAAATACTTGGGTGTGCACCGCTCGACGATCTCCCGTGAGTTGAAAAGATACAGCATCAATGGCGTCTATAATGCCATGTATGCCTCCTTTGCCCGCAAGCAAAAACGTGCGATCGCCAATGGTCTGATGATGCGCACCGGCATGCGCTATGGTTTGGTGTCGTTTTATAAAAAGATCAGTATGCGGTTGCCGAATCCTTATCGGTTTTGGGGGCGTCGGGTCAGGCCTGCGTGCTTGACCTATACCAGTGTTGATACATCCCACAATGTAGGGACGTTGCATGCAACGTCCGTACCGATCTGCAAGCCAGATCAAACCGATAATTCCATCAAAACAAGTGTTTCAAATGAACCACCAACCCAACCCACTTCAGTGGGTTTTTGTATTGATAGCCCATTGCTTCAGCTGTGGGGTACACGACAGGATCACTACGTCCAAAAACACCATCATTGCGCCTCCATCGGATCATACGGCAACGGAAGGACTAATTTTTTGGTGCCGAAGCCTCGGAAATAGCCGACCTGCACATCAATAATTTCGCCCCAGAAGTATTTTACTTTCACGCTGACGACCAGGCGGGAGCTGTTGCGTTTTGGGGTGGTTGTTGGTTGGGTATTCATGGAGGAATGGATTTTTTTGTTGTAAACCACGGTTGAAACCATGGCCTATCAGAGTTAAACCCGCCGTAGGGACGTTGCATGCAACGTCTGTACCGCCCTGGGACTCCATTTAAACCGTGCATTCAATCAATTATGCCGTTTCAATTGAACCACCAAGCCAACCCATTTCAATGGGTTTACTCTGTTAGCCCATTGCTTTAGCTGTGGGTAAATTTGAAGCTAAGTGATGATTGACCTGCTCACCGTTCACGGTCAGGTGCAAGTCAAAGGCAAGGGATGAAAGGATCGTCGATACTTGTGAAATCTTCAATCCTTTCCCCAAGAGGTTAGAAAGCGGAATTTCAAATTTGATTGGAAGCACCTGCGTAGAGGTCGGTGCAATCTGATGAACCTTGCCTTGCGGCACCGAAAACGCCAATGGAGCACCATTGTAGTTGGCCACGATTTGGCGAAGCCCCAAAGCCACCGCTGTCGTGCGGGGATTGTAGGCTTGAATGTCCACGGCAATGACCACCTTTTGCAAGTCCACCGAATGCAGACGAGGAAGGTGATAAGTGAATTTCAGATCAGCCACCGGTAGGATCTTCTTGCCCTTGTTGTAGAAATATAGCCCACCCGCAACAACGGTTCCGACAGCGGCTACTTTGGCAATATTGGCTAAATCTTCATTCATACTTTCCGGTTCATGTTTTTCTATCTATCGAGAATATAGCACGAACCGATTTGGAGTTGAATGTATTTGAATGTTGATGAATGGATTTGTCAGTGTTTGATTGGATTTGAACGTAGAAATTCAAAGGAGAATAAGCGAGTGCTTAGTGTTTTTTAGCCTCAACTGACTACTTGACTAAGGAGGGAACTATGAAGGGAATTTTACTATAAAAAAATACCCGATGATCGGAAATTCACATTATCAGACTTCCTTCATCGGGCACTTTTTGTTACAATTCAATACGGACTACTTTTTAGGTAGTACTCCATATATATTTTTTATCTTGATGTTATCCTTTTTAGGATACCAATTTCCGACCTTACCAGTTGGGGCTGCTGCTGCCCACAATTTGTTAATAGTGCCGAAATATAAAGTTTCACCATCTTTTATTATCGTGGATTCAAGTCCGGAAATATAACCATTGTTTGTTTGATATAATTGCTCACCATTAGCAGTATTTATGGCAACTGTATTCTTTAAAGAGGCCAGATAGAGTACTTCATCCTCGTACAGATACTGATAATTTAAGTCATCATTAGTTGAAAATTCCCAATCCATATTCCCGCTTTGACCATTATAGCACTTAACATAGCTTCCGTCAAAAGCATCACTCAGCCTTACAAAAAGATTATTTCCTATGATGTTGATTTGGTTGTAATACCAAATATCATCTATATGCCATACCTGTTCTTGCTTAGTTAAGTCGTAGCCTATGACTTGGCGGTCACCATTTTTATAATAAATCAGTACATCTTCCAATACACCTACTAAACTACATTCCTCATCGAGAATGTTTTGGTCGAAATTTCCATTGTAATCAATAGTGAAAATACTGTAATCCCCCTTTTGAAGATAGATTTTGTCCTCCTGAAAATATACCTCTCTTAGGTAATTTTCAACTGTCCAAATGATACTACCGTTCTCGGGATTAATTGCAACAAATAAATCATTTTCTGTTTGCACGTACAATACATCATTTATCATATGCATCTCTTCGGAAGACTGAAGATCACTTTGTTGCCAAACCGACAGTCCTGTATAAGCATCCAAGGCTTCTATACCAGCCTCAGAGGACACGATCAAATGTGAATTGTGTAGGATGCCGTAGTCATACGATTGGTCAATTTCCCACACTTTTTTATCATTCAAAGCATCGAGTAAAACAGTGGATTTGATGCCTGTATGTTGTGTTTCTTCACTGATTAAAATGAGCTTTTGGGAATTATCGGGCATTACCTGAATATCCACTGTTTTGAGTGGTGATTCATCCCCGAATGAAAAATGGTCTATTTGACTGTTTAGGGGAGTCCCCGTTCCAATCAATTGGATTGTTTCGAGTTTTGGTACCGAGGTTACCTCTCCCGATGCTGTGAATTGATAACCATTACCAGGATTCAATACAATATTATAACTGCCTGGCTCTTTAAAATAAAAATAGGCCTTAAGATAGTCCTCCGGTCCCAATGGTTGCCCAACATGGTAGAAGCCTGAAAACTCCATCCCTTGCAAAGTGGCGTTGATGTCAGTGACTTCTTCTTGATCGTTCTCCTCATCATTTAATGGATCTCCATCTTTTGAACAGCTATAAAAAAGAATAGAAAAGCCAAGAAGGATCAAGGCCAAACGGTGACTTAAATAGTTCATAGGTTTTGATGTTTTAAAAAAAAGCCAATCACCCTTTTAGTATTTTCTGATTGACCAGTAATAATTTTCAATATATTTATTATTAATCCAGAAAGTAACCTTTATGTACTTAAATTTAGCTGTTGATACGGAATATCTGCTGTTAGTAGTGAGCGGGTGATTTATACGGGAGCTGTCCAAATGTACCTTCGAGGACTTTTTACATTAGGATAAAGCTCATAAACATCAAAACAAAGCATCCTCAGTGTTGATTCCAAAATGCTCAAACAACAACTGCACCTGCTGCGCATTATAATAATGAAGCCTGTCCTTATTGGTCAGGCTTTTTAATTTTTGTTGCAGCTCCGGACAACTTCTAATTTCTCGTTGCAATGTTTGCATGGCCGAGGCTTCGGAGGTAGCGTGGGTGAAGGTGATTCACTGTATTATGAAGTGATTAAATATCCCATTTACCCGAAAAGTATTACTAAATCATACTTTGTGTGTTTGATTTCGTATCTTTAGGTAAACGAATTAAATCTAAGGTTATGGACGGAATGAAGTCAAGAAAATCATTTACGCTTGATGCTGATGTTGTTCAGTACATTGAGCGATACGCCAAAGCGAACAGGGTAAGTAACAGTACTGCGGTAAATCAGATCATTGCGATGCATAAGGAGCAGGAGCAAAAGAAGATGGTTAATTTTGCGGAGCAGATGATGGACAAGCACAAGGATGTCTTTGATTATTTGGCTAAATGAGAAAGTTCACCTATTTAAGCAAAGCATCACTTTTAGAAATTCAGGCGACCTCCATTAACCGTTTCGGCGGATTACATGGCATCAAATCACCAGAACATGAAGGGTTGATAGACTCGGTTTTATCGCATATTCAGAACGATGATTATTATCCTGACCTGGTCTCAAAAAGCACTTTTTTGTATTGGAGCCTGATCAAGAATCACTGTTTTCAGGATGGTAACAAGCGGGTAGCGCTGGCATCTGTGATTTCCTTTTGGTTCGGTAATGGCGTTGATCCTGACCGAATCAGTGATTTTGTCCGTGATCAGGGGGCAAACCTTACCGAGAATATCGCCGGTGGAAAAGTCGAGCGAGAGGAACTTTATCAAATTATCGCAAAGGTGCTTGATGAGCCCTCTGCAATGCAATAAACATTTTCCATACGGTGCGTGGAAAATTAACCATCAATCCCCACCCCAAAATGCTCAAACAACAACTGCACCTGTTGCGCATTATAATAATGAAGCTTGTCCTTATTGGTCAGGCTTTTTAATTTTTGTTGCAGCTCCGGACAACTTCTAATTTCCCGTCGAAGGGTTTGCATGGGCGAGGCTTCGGAGGAGGCGTGGGTGAAAATGATCTTGGCGACTTCCTGCTTGTACATGGTGTTGCGCTTTGGGCTCATAAAGCGTAGGGTTTGTGTGAAACAAGGAGGCGGTCTGCTTATTATACGTGCAATAGCGGGCAATAAGCACCCTCTGAGCCGGCTTTTTTGTACTTTGCAAGAGCTTTGACACTGCTTTTTATAACTATTCCAAGCTAATAGGGCGCTTTTATAGTGCTTTTGTGGTACTTTGAGGGTGCTTTGGGCTTGCTTGGATAGCGCTTTAGGGGTGCTTTTTAGGGAGGAGGATTGTTCCAATGAGCGACCGATCTAATCCATTTTATTGGCTAATGTAGTATCAAGCCGGTGTGCTTGACCTATGGGTACATGGATCAAGGGACAACAACACCATCACCACAATTTCCGTCTTTATTATTAGGCAAAAAGATGATTATTAACGGCACATTCTTTATATTTGCAGTCCAATCAGGAAATAACAATCTTTTACAGATTTGAAGATAATACACCTCCCAGGCTTACTTTTAGGAGTAGCACACTTGGGAGGTTTTTTGTTTTATGGACTATAATAAACCACCCTTAACTTTTTCGCAACAGGTCGATTTGCTCCAGCAACGAGGCTTGATGATTCAGGATCCGGATCGTTGTGCAGACTATCTAAAGCAAATCAGTTACTATCGATTGAGTGCTTATGCGCTTGTTTTTCAGCAGCAAAAAGACCAGTTCAATAGGGGAACGACTTTCCAAAATATCTTGGACCTATATGTTTTTGACCGGGAGTTGAGGTTGTTGGTTTTTGATGCGATTGAGCGCATTGAGGTAGGGATAAAAACACAATTGATCTATCAACTTTCGCATAAATATGGATCGCATTGGTACACGAATGCGCAGCTGTTCAAGAAAACCAGTCGGGTGGATGTTTGTGAAGAGTTGAAATCATTGGTGGTACATGCGAAGCACCAGAAAAACCCTGAGACGTTCATCAAACATTATTTTGACCGCTATCAACAGCCTGATCTTCCGCCGGCCTGGATGACGATCGAGTTACTGACCTTCGGTCAAATCTCTCGACTATTCAAGCACCTTAAAGACAATGATGACAAAAGACTGATCGCCGATCAATTTGGCGTCCATCATACCGTATTTGCTTCCTGGCTTCACTCCTTGACTTACATTCGGAATATCTGTGGGCACCACGGCAGGTTGTGGAATAGGGAGATTGCCATTGAGCCTATTTGGTTGAAAAAGACGAAAAAGAGGTGGATCAATCCGGCGTTTCAAAGCAAGACCAACCGGACGTTTTATAGTTTGTGTATCATTCAGTTTCTGCTCAACACCATCAATCCCTCTTCGAGCTTTAAGGAGAAATTGAATGCTTTGATGAACGCCAACAAATGCCCCAAAGGCTATATCAAGTTGATGGGGATTCCAACCGATCAGCAGGGGAGATTGCATCCATGGCTAAAGGATCCTTTGTGGGCTGGGGAATGATAGCAAGTGGGGTACAAATTTTGTAAACCACGGTTGAAACCATGGCCTACCAGCGTTAAACCCGCCGTAGGGACGTTGCATGCAACGTCCGTACCGCCCTGTGAATCCATTGAAACGGTGCGCTCAATTATGGTCCGATATTCAAATGAAAGGAGGAACCAACCCATTTCAATGGGTTTGACTGCTGTTAGCCCATTGCTTCAGCTGTGGGGTACACAATCAATCACCCCACCAAATACCCCCACATCTCTTCGGTAAAATTAAACTTATACCGTTCTCTCGCCACCGCTTGCACCGCTTCAAAAGATTGTCCTTCGTCCATCAAGGGCTTTAGGATCTCCATATGGCGGAGCTGGTTATTGGTGAAATCGGCCTGAGAAGGCTTACGGTTTTCCGTTTGGGGTGAGGTATAAACCGTCTCAGTCTTTTGTTTGCTTTTAAGACTTTGCGCATAAGCATGCGGATTATCGGCCTGTTGGTCGAGGGCCGTTTGTAGCTCGGCGGAGTTTTCTTGCTGTTGGTATTTGTTGAACTGAAATTGAATGTCGGTGAATTTTCTGCCCGTTTTGAAGAGGGTGTAGGTTGCGTTGAGGTTGATGCCCTCGTTGATTTCGGCCATGCTCTCATCAATCACCCGTCTGAAAACAGCGAACTTATCGTAACGCTTCCCCTCGGCATTCATCCAAACCCGAAGTTCCTCCAAATCTATTTTTGGGGTTTGCCCACGTTTTTTCCAGCTCTGCACTACCTGAAAAAGGAAAGGGGTAAATTTGGATTTGAATTGGATCAGCGCATCCAGATCATAAGCCGTGAACTGCTTCAGGTCAATGAATGCATCCTCGCCAAAATCAGTCAGCTTAATGGACACTTGCCCCCGCTTGTAAGCGAATTCCTCGAAGATATTTTTAAACACCCAGCTTTCATCATCTTCCTTAATCTTGATCGCCTTGGTCAGACGTTCAGCCGATTCCATTATCTGCTTGGTCGTTATCTTTTTCCCCAAAGCCTCCTCCAGTTCACTCTTCTTGAAAAGGTACAGATTGTTTCCTTTTTTGAAGTTCAAACTGATAATCGCCACAATTTTACTATCCAACACCTCCCAATTTCTGCCTCCGTAGGTGATAATATGCGCCTGATAGGCATCCTTCTTCTGCAAATCCATGCCCAAAGGTAGCCAAATGTTACAGCAAATCAAGTTACTGTAACCTTTCATTTCCCAAAAGAAACAATCTGTACCCCTAAAGGAAACAATCTGCTACCTTTAAAGAAACAATCCGTACCCTTTTAGGAAACAATCTGTACCGTTTCACGCCACAACTCCTTGATGCCCACTGGCGTTCCACGGCCCTAAAATAGTAAAATAAGAAAATAGTAAAAATCGGGCGCTGTGCGCGGTTTTTTTGATTGATATGACTGTTTCGTTGGGGGCGTAGGGTCAAGCCTGCGTGCTTGACCTATACTTTTTTGGGGGATCGTAGCGGGATGCTACGACCAGATAAAGTCAAACCCGCCGTAGGGACGTTGCATGCAACGTCCGTACCGCCCTGTGGTTCCATTGAAACGGTGCATCCAATCAAACCTACCATTTCCATTGAACCACCAGCCTAACCCATTTCAATGGGTTTGACTGCTGTTAGCCCATTGCTTGATTCCTGAGCTCTTCAATAAATTCAGGAACCACCTGTAGAAGGATTAGCTGTGAGCTACACCATTCAGATCTCCCACCCACTGCCAAAGCCCATATTGCTGGCGACCTCCAACATGGGGTTAATCTGTTTTTTCAGCATCCGTTGGAAGCCATCGTGCTCCATCATCATCAGTTCTTCACGGCTCACATCAAAAGCATGATAATAATCCTCCAACATCTTCTTTGCTGAGGATTGCTCTAAAAGGTGTTGCATGAAATCATATTGCAAGTCAATGAAAGGCATCAGATAATCATTTGTAGGCAAGCGGTTCCCCTTCGAGCTATTGACCCTCCTGCTGACAGGGTGCAGGTTCCACAGCTGATCATGGGTAGTGAAACTCCACGGGACGAAATGATCGATGCTAAGGTCTGGTAATGCCTGCAGGTCGGTCTGCTCAAACACACTCTTGGTGTGCGGATGAGCATCAATAAACCCTTTCCAATACTTCGTTTGCGTACCCAACCGCCGATGCTCCGGCTTGATCAGTTTGTTGATCACCCCAGGAACGTTCGGATTCCGCTTCGATAGATATTGGTACAATTTATTGAGCGTGAAGGCTTCGACGTAGGCCATATTCTCCATGATCCACGGATCCTTACGCAGTATGATTTGCTGTTGCGCCTGATCAATGATATAGGGAACAGCTTTCGTGTGTTGATTTATTGAAATCATACCATTGATAAGACCATCCTTCACACCTGACAACTCAGGAAACCACGGGCGCAGGAAGCGATAAGGGACAAACCGAAAGATAACTTTAACCGCATCTTGTATGATCCGATCATCGTGGTGCTCCCTCAGAAATTCAATCAGGTCACTTGGGTAAATGTTATCATTCAATTGGTAATGCTCCTTGATCCCGAGGATCAGACGGGCAAATTGATCCTGCTTACCAAAGTTGATCTTGAAATAAATAACAGGATACCATAACCGACTCAACATGTCAATACAGATATCTGTATAAGTTACCACCTCACGGTCATTCATTTTCATGAAGTCCAATATAGACAGGAACCAATAGAACTTATAGCTATTGGTCGTATTTGAAAATGTCTGCTGTATGTAACTTCGAGTCATAATTGGTCCCCTGTCGCACCCTCCCTTTTCAATATAGGTGGGGTTTTGAGCGTCTGTTATTTACAGCAAAAATCGTTAATTTGATTTGATTTTGAAATTATTCGCAGAGGATATTTGGTCCGCTTGGATCAAAGGTTTTTCGCGATAGGTTAGACGTAATGAATTACGCCTTTACAGGATTGGGTAAAAAAATAGCCCTGATATTCAGTCAGAGCTATACCAAGTTTATTTTTTTGAGTTGTAGATCAAAACCTACGACCAAGGTAAATAATTACCCTCCAATAGTTTCGTCATACAATTTGGCTTTTTCAGCTTGGCTTAAATCCTCAGAACGAGGCTCTTCTATTGTTTTTTCATTTTTCTTCTTGTCATTAGCCTCATAGCCATAATTGGTTTTTCTCCAGTTACGAATTAGTAATCCTAAACATAGGGGGCCGACGCCAAAAAATGCAATTGCTTCTTCAGCATGATGCAGTAAAAACATATCTGCAATATGATAACTTATCACCATCGCTGGAACAACAAACAACACTACATCTAATACTCTCCATTTCATACTTCTACTATTTTTACAATTTAAAAAAATTACTTCCTCAACTCCGACAAACTCGACACCACCTGCAATTCGGCACCCGTGCCCAATGCTTTAAAATGCTTCTTACCACAATCAATCTTGGCTTTTTCAGTGGGGCGCAAGCCCAATTCGCTGATTCCACCTTTGGTTTCGACCACAAAGAATAGCTTTTGGTCGCCATCTTTTTCCCAGACAATCGCCCAATCGGGATTGTAGGTACCCACTGGCGTATCGATCTTGAACCAAGAGGGTAGCTTGGCATATAGCTTCACGTTTTCTTGTTTCTCCATTTGTGTAACAAAATCCCTTTCGGTGCCCGAGTCATAAAGGACATGATCGTAAGGCGATTTGCTACTTGCGGTCAAGTTACTGTCCAGATAGCCGATCAGTTCGTGGTCTTCGAATAGTCGTTGTCCGTAGAATTCTGTTTCACCTAATTTTTCGTATTCAACGCCATCTATCAGCAAGTGTGCCATCTGATCTTTGATCATGCGAATAGCCTCGTCGATGTACTTCTGCGGATTGCGCTTAAAGTGTTCTAAAGTATCTGACTGTGTCAGGATCTTTGCCAGGGTTCGGCGGGTCAGCTGGGTTTCATTCTGGATATAAGTCAGAATATCAGGTAGGGCGGTATTGGTCTGTACTTCCATAGTTCGGGTCTTTTCCGAAACACTTTCTACCCCTGATTTATTGATCCCCATTTTGTTGGTAATCACATCGACCTTGGCATTGCCTACATACATGTTTTCCTTCAAGGCTTTGGCGCAATGGTCGATCAGTGTGGCCGTATTAAACGACAACCGATACTTGGTCTTGTACTTGATCTTGTCCCAAAGGGCTTTGAACTCTTCGCTCAAAAGCACTTCCTTACGCACCTGCACGGTCTTTTTGTCTTTGACATTTTTGATGTTCAAAGAGCCTGTGATCTTTTTGGTTACCTGCTCGATCTGCGGTTTGATTGGGGCGAATTCCGCTGGAACGACCAGTTTATTGTCGCGCAAAGCGATGCGCAGGGTGTCGGTAACCTTTCCTTTTTTGTCAATATAACCTTCGGCCATGAAGGCCTCACGAATTACATTGGATTGTTCCTCACCGATCGGTTTGTACTCACGGGTGTTGTTCGGGTCGGGCATTTTGATGCCAGCAAAGCTATGGATTTCAATAACGCCAAACTTGATCCCCAAATCTTCTTCCAATTCTTTTTGGAGCTTTTCAGAAAATTCCTTGTAGGACACATTTGCCATGACGGTCAGTTGATTGACCGAACGGTCTTTCACTCGCTCACCGAACTGGTTCACCGCCAGGCGCAATCCACGTCCGATTTCTTGACGTTTTTTGATCTCTGAAGTGGTCTCGTTCAGCGTACAGATCTGGAACACATTGGGGTTATCCCAACCCTCGCGCAGGGCGGAGTGGGAGAAGATAAAGCGCAGTTTGGAGTCGAAGCTCAATAGCTTTTCCTTGTCTTTCATGATCAGCTGATAGACATCTTCATCCGCAGAGGTGGTTCCCTTGGTGTCTTTGAATCCTCCCTTTTTGTCTTGGGCAAAATAACCATTGTGCGCCTCGGAAGCGATGACATCAATGTCTTTGACCTCCCCGAAAAGGGTGCGGTATTTGTCCCGACTGGCCACCTGCTGATAGATTTCCTCAAACCAAAGGGCATACTTTCCTTTCACGGGATGGCCTTCGGCGTCATAGCCACGGTAGTTGCTTACTTTGTCGATAAAGAAAAGCGACAGCACTTTAATGGCTTTGGGGTTCAGTAAAAGTTCCTTGTCCAGATGCTCTTCAATGGTCTTTTGGATCTGCTGGCGTTTGATCAAATCCTCATCGACGGTATTGATCGCCTGACCGACATGCACGACGTCCTCACGGCCTGTAAAGTCGATGTATTGCTGGTCTTCTCCGCAATAAATATCCTTGATGATATAGCCCGAATAGATCGAACGCTTGGCTTTTTCGGCTAAATCGACATTCTGCTTGACGCTGATTTTCTTGCGCTTGGTTACGCCCTTGACGTTGGCATCGATCTCCACCTGTGCCGTGATCGGCGACTTTTTATTATCGACCTTCAGCAATCGGATATAGGGGCGGTTGGCATCATCTTCGGACACAAAAGAGGCCACGGAAATCTCCTTGACCAAGTTTTTGTTGTAGGCGTCGATGGCATCCAACTTAAAGATCGGGTGGTGTTTCTCGCGGTGCGTGGCCGAAAAACGGAACGAACACAAAGGGTTCAAAGAGGCAATGGCCTCGGCGGATTTTTCGGTGGTATCGACGGTCTGCGGTTCGTCGATGATCAAAATAGGGCTGGTTTGCGCAATCAGTTCGATTGGCTTTCTGCCCGACAGTTTCTCCGAACGGCGATGAATGATATTGGCCTTGTCTTCTTTGGAAGGGTCCTTGAAAGATTTGTTGAAAGCACCGATATTGATCACCATGATCTGGATATAGTCGTTGGTGGCGAAAGAGCGCACCTGTTCCAGTTTCTGTGAATCGTAGTGAAAGAAATCATAGCGGACATTGTCAAACTGCTCCTTGAAATGCTCTTTGGTGATCTCCAACGACTTGATCGTTCCCTCCTTGATGGCAATAGACGGCACCACAATGATGAACTTGCTGAACCCGTACTTTTGGTTGAGCTCAAAAATGGATTTCAGATAGACGTATGTTTTCCCCGTACCTGTTTCCATCTCCACGGTAAAGTCCTTGCTCGCCAACGATTGGCTTTGCTTCAGCCCGTTGTTGAGCTGTACCGAACGCAGGTTTTCCAACAGTTCGTCCTGATCCAGTTCCAGACGGTTGGCGACCCCTTCATTGACCGAAAAGAGGTCCTGATTTTTGGCCGTAGGCACAGTAAAGGTGGTGGTGCATTGTTTTTGTCCGTCGAACAAATTGCACAAGCTGTCAATGGCCTCGTTCTGATAGTCGAGGTTGTTTTCGAATTTTATTTTCATCTGAATCCTCCCGATTAAATTGAACGCACCTCAGTAATCCCAATACGCTCAAAATCCTTGAGTGCATTCGCCTTGACCGTATCATCAATAAAGCCTGTATCACGGAAAATCACGCGACAGTTGCGCTTGATCTTTTCGGCTTGTTCGTCCTCGATCAGACTATTGTCTTCGGCATATTTGACGATGCTGTTGATCAGGTTGGAATCGATATTTTTCTCCATGCACAACAGCAAAGCCCCCATACCGACATCAAACAGTTTGTGGCCGTTCAGGTCCACCTCATGGATCGGTAGGGTCAAGTCCAAGCCGTATTTTAGCAATACTTCATAGGCCAGATCGGCATTGGTGCGGTCTTCTTTGATGTTATCCACCGCATCAAAAAGGCTGTTGCCCAATTCTTCATAATTCGGATCCCAGCTTTTGATATTGGAGCTGTCCAACTTCAGTACCTTGAAGCCTGTGTCCAGCTTCGCCGTAGCGATTGGGTTTTCCTCCTTGATCTTTTGCCCTGCTCTGCGGATACGCTCCTTGCCAATCTCACAGATCGTTTCATAGCCCGCCTTGCGTGCTTCGCTCTTTTCGGGCGTAGGTTCAGGCAACTGCACCATGATGAATTTGCGTTTTCCGCCATCTTCGGCATTGAGTTGCATCGTGGCGTGGGCGGTGGTGGCGGAGCCAGAGAAGAAGTCGAGGATGAGGTCGGATTTAGAAATATTAGCTACTTTAAAAACTCTTCTTAATAACCTAACAGGCTTTGGCCCATCAAAAAAACCTTGCCCATCAAATGTAGCTTTTAATTCTTGACGGCCTTCTTGGTTATGGCCTACTTCTTTGTTAGACCAAATGCTAATTGGAACTACGCCATCTTGAACATCACTTAAAAATCTTTTAAGACGAGGGACATTATCACCATTAGCACCAAACCAGATCCTATCTTCACTTACTAATTCAGCAAATCGTTCCTTTGAAACTCTCCAGCATGATCCGTGCGGTGGGTTTACAAATTTCCCAGAGGGAGTCTTGATTTGATAATCATAAGACTCATTGTATGTTTTAACTGATAAATCACCACTTGTCCATTTTCCCCTTAGGTCATTGTCTGGATTCTTATATCTCGATAATGACTCCGCAGATCGTTCTAATCTACCACATACGAAATTTTCCTTACTCTTGGAATAAATGACAACATGATCATGATTCTCTGATATGTATTTAGCATCATTCTTAGGAGAAAAGGCTCTTTCCCATATAACATTCGCCACAAAATTATCCTCCCCAAAGATCTCATCACACACTCTTCTAAGGTTGGTTACCTCATTGTCATCAATTGAAATAAAGATCACCCCATCTTCTTTCAACAGGTTCCTTGCCAACTTCAGGCGAGGGTACATCATGTTCAGCCAGTTGGAATGGTAACGTCCTGCGGTATCACTGTTGGTGGATAGGCGTGCCCCATCTTCGCCTACCTGTCCTGTGATTTCCTTGTAGTTTTGCAGGTTGTCCTTGTAGTTGTCCTTATACACAAAATCCTTCCCCGTATTGTATGGCGGGTCAATATAGATCATCTTTACCTTGGAGTGGTAGCTCTTTTGCAGGAGCTTGAGCACTTCCAAATTATCTCCTTCGATGTAGAGGTTTTGGGTGGTGTCCCAATCCACGCTATCCGACTTGGCAGGGCGTAGGGTGCCACGGCTCATCTTCTGGGCTTCCCGCATGGCTTGTTGTTTGCCTGCCCAAGTGAAGTTGTAGCGCTCTTCTTTGTCTTCTACATGGTCACCCAAAAGGTTCTGCAAAGCTTCAAAGTCAATCTTTCCTTCGGTAAAAGCTTCAGGGAAGAGCTGTTGTAGCTTGGCGATGTTATCAGACAGGAGGTCCTTGCTTTGTGCAAGGGGGGAGGTTGGGGTGATTTTTATATTGGACATGGGGTTTATTTCTTAATTTTTATTTTTCGATCTACCACAAGCTGGAAACCAGTTTCATGTAGGAATTCTTTTGAAGCGGTAATGAGTGTTATAGGAGTCCTTCTCTGTTTATTAGAAATATGAGCAATTTTCAGTTTGGGTAATGCACTTATTTCTTCCTCCTTATGATTAGCCTTAATGAGTTTAATTGTATTTCGCAATTGCTTCTTGCCTTTCTTAATATCAGCATTTCTTTTATTAGGTGCTCGATCCTTTAGTTCAACTAAAATAAAGCTATCGGGCGATTGCAAAAGGCCATCGCAAGAACTTTCCTTGTCATCTTCGGTACCTTCTTTAAAGACAACAATCTTTTTATCTACGGCAGTAAAATAGACCTCAAGTTCTTCTGAATTTTTTACTTCAGCAATCCAATCCTCTGTATTTTTAGCCGTACTCTTTGCCAAACCTTCCTCTTCCTTATCTATTAAACCAAACCTCACCTCCGTTCTTGCCTCTTCTTTATGTGGGGCATTTAAAAAATTAGTCATCACATTAAATAAGTTTGCTCGATTTCCAGTAAGTCTCCAAAGACCTCATTGGTCTTAGCCAAGGCTTCATTCAGGAAGTTATCGTCTGAAGGAAGCTGTTCATAATCGGGTAATAGAGCCATACTACCATCCGTTTTGAGCTGATATATTTTCAGGTCTCCCGAATGCAGGTGTGTTTTTTGAGGAATAATCTCATTTACCTTTTGGATTGCCTCCGCATTGCCTTCTAATCGTTCGGCCAACAAGCCCGCCTGTAAGGAAATGGTCAGGTAGTTCATGATATACGGGCTGTGGGAGGTGAGTAAGAGTTGGTTTTGCTTCCGCTGATTACTAATCGACAACAATTGCTTGACCACATTCCACTGCGAATCAGGGTAAAGGTTCTGCTCAGGTTCTTCGACAATGTTGATAAAGGCGGAGTTGGTGAATTTTCGACTTAGATTATTCAGTAGTATTCTTCTATGCTCTATTGGTAATCCCATACTAAAAATAGATTGGACTTCATCTTCAAATATCCGCTTTTGATGTTGTGTCATCACTTCCTCTTCCCTTTCTGAAGCCTCTAACCTTGAGGTTAAATATTCAGAAACCAAACTAATAGGAGCTATCGACTGGATACCACTCGATGCCTCGGAAAGCCTTAGTTCATAGCCCTTTCCACTAATTTTTAGACTTCGGTTTTTATAACGTCCGTCAATCGACAAATTTAAATCACCAATAGGAAGCGTATGCTTGGACTTGTTGCCCTCCATCTTCTCTTTTGCTTTCTCGAATTCTGATAAAAAATCCCTAAAAGCTGGCGAGGCAATATGTAAATCTTTTGTGTTCTCTACATAGGAAAGAAAATTTCGTTCGGCAGGAACATACATGATTTTAGGCTGAGGATACTGCTTACTACCATCAGTTTGTTCAGTGAAGGTAAGGTATTCATCCTTATAGGAAATATGATAGGCTTCTCCTTGAAACTCTATCTGAGTATCCGCTTGCAGGAAATTACCTATTCGATGATAATTCAATAAAGCCGTTTTAATTCGCCCTTTTTCCCTAAAAAGATGTGGGTCATGCAGACGACGCACCAAGTTTTTCTCCATCCACAAAAAAGAGGATATCAACTTGACCACCGAGCTTTTGCCCGTACCTTGATCTCCTATCAGTAAGAGTACTTTGGGGATCTCAATCCAGCCGTCATTGGAAACGCCCTGCTTGATGGGACCGAAGTTTTTTATTTTGATGCGTGTCATTAAGATATGCTTATTTTTGATCGGGGAAAGATACGGTTATTTGGGAAAAATTTAATTTGATTAGCTCAAATATCAATTATAAATCATGTGAATCAACTAAATTCTCTTCAGGGTCTAAAGCATTTATATAAGCTTGGTCATGTACAATGGATTGGTCTCCACATATATCAATTAACCATCTGAGACAGTCTGGTTTGTCAGACATATTATCAGTTATTTTTTGTAAAAACTGGTATGCAGATAAGGGCTTATCTTTACCGCCTGCAAGCTTAATACTATGCGCACCTTCAAAATTTCTAAAATGGACGTACCTGCGGGCAAGTCCATCCTTTTTTTCATTTGCTTTGAGAATACCTTGCCAAATTTTATCATTAAATGCCCATGCACTATTCTTTTTCCCATCTTTCCGAAGGCGACTATCGACATCATGAATCGCATAATGTTCAATTTCAAAATGAGTTAGTACTTCCTGAAAAAATGGAATATTATTTTTTGATCCTGTATTTAATACGTAGACTTCTTCATTAGGGAAAAATCGATGAAGGAGGTCTCTATAGACAATAGTTTCTGTGTCCCCTTCTACCAACAACACCTTGTCTGCGTAGAAAACTTCGCATATATGTGGGTTAAAGCGGTTAATCATTTGCACCCGTTGTTTTGTCTCTTCATCTTTTTGAAAAACATCGTCTCCGACTTGGGTAGTAACGGTGCTGAAATCATTTTCTCTTGTTATTCTAACCAGGGTAGAGTGCGGTTTGGATATATCAATCATCATTGGCGAATGGGTCGCACAAAGAATTTGATAAGGGCTATTTTCTGCTAAATCATATAAACTTTGACGTAATTTAAAAGTGACCTTCGGATGTAAAAATAACTCAGGCTCTTCATAAAGAATGATATATTCCTTTTGATTACCTTCTTTAAATTTATCCAAGAATGTCAGAAAGCTAAATAATGCCTGTCTAATTACACCATGACCACATTGTAAGAAGGTACTTTCTTGGTTGTTGGTTTTGTTGGTTACTGAAATGGTATGATTTTTTTTGAAGGCATCCTCCAGCTTGATATTGTCATCACGGTCAGGTTGAATGGATAGTACCAAGTCTTCAAAGGTTTTGGAAAATTGTTGATTTAGCTCCTCATTCCATCTCGAAGTTGACTCAGCTCCAGCAATATTTGTTTGCAGTTCATAAATCTTATCTTTTATTTCTTGACAGAGCTCTCCTTGTTCTTTCTGAATAGTTTTAAGGTGTTTGTCTTGAATTAATTTATTAACCTTTTCCTTTAAAGACTGCTCTGTTTCCATAGCATTAATCGATATAGGTGTTGGAGCATAACGAGTAAATAAGCTATCCATTCCTCCAAAGCCATTATCTACCCATTCTTCTGTTTGAGGATCAAAAGTTTGTTTTTTAAATGAACCATTGGGGTGATCCCATTTCTTTCTCACTTTAACGATTACTCCATCAGTAGCCCATTTGCTAATCCATTCTGGTTCTTTGTTTTTTTTGTTAAAATCAGTATTAGCATCATCCCCTTCCTCAATTGTAAATGTACCCTCAATTATTATTGGGTGATCATTATTTGAGTCATAGAAGTCTGTTATTAGTGCGTTTTGTTTTGAGCTTACGAAATATTCATAGGCTCTTAAATAAGTCGACTTCCCTACATTATTTTGCCCAATCAAAAAAATAATATTTGCTCCTGAGAACTTAATAATATTATTGTTCCCTTTTAGTCCTCGAAAATTTGAAATCTTTAATTCATCTAATCTCATCGGAATTCATTTGGTTAATTACTGAAAAAATTTCTTTTATCCGCACATTCAACGCTACCCGTTCCGCAATCCCGTCGGCTTTCTTCAACTGCTTTTTGAGTTGCTTCAGCTCTTCGATCAGGCGTTCCCGCTCGGCGATGCGGTGAGTTTCGCTTGCTAATTCTTCTTGGCTATGCGTTTGAAAATGCCCTTTGTCCAAAGCGATTTTCGCCTCTTGCAGATTGTGCCATATTGCCTGATAGCATTGCTTCAAATCTGCTTTGAGGATTTTTTCATAGCCCATGTTTTCCAAAAATGGCTGGGTAATTTTTTCATCGGGATATGGTAGCCAAGGCCCTAAGAATGCTTCACCGCACACCCGCTTTTGGGTATCGTTTTGGTTGATGCTTTTTTGGCATAGGTGAATGGCCAGTTCTTCCCCTTCGACCACCAACAGGATCAAAGGGTAGGGAATGGCCTTTTGCACCATCATGCTGACTTGCGAAGCCTTCTCTTTACGGTTCAGCTCCAAGAAGATAAAGTGCAATTCAGAGAAATCCTCTTGATCGGTCAAAAGGGTACTCATGCCTGTTTCTTCCGCACGGAAGGTCGCCATCCAGTACAATTTTTGAACTTCCTCACTCAGGAGTTTTTTTTCGCTACTGCTCAGCGGTACATTTTCCAAGAATGCCTTTTTGGGGACAAATTGGTTGTTCTCAGTTACTTTAGGGAAATTTAAAATTGAAAAAATATTATCTTTCATGCTATTTCACAATCAAAAATGAAACCACTTCAAAATCATCCAACTGCTTGGCCATGTCTTTGGTGCTGGTCGTACCGCCGACGGAAAACAAGCTTGCGACCCCTTTCTGCTCTACTTTACCTGCAATGCTATTGACCGCTTTTTCCAATAGCTCAGTGTAGGCATCCATGTCTTTTCCTTCGGCGGTCTGTGTCATCATTTCCTGGAGCAGTTCATGATTAACGGCTGTTTGTTGGTGTGCCATCTGCTGAAAAAGATCCAGCACCCGCTTGGACTGGGTATGTGTAAAACGGACCTCACCGTCCTGAGCAATATAGAGTAAATGATAGGGGGCGATCGGGTTATGTGCACGGTCATCCTGCTTAAATTTTTTTATTTGCTTTAGGCAAAAAATAACACCTTCGGGTGCATCTTCATTGATCGATTTGGCCACGGCATGAATGGTATTGGGGCAGTGCTGAAGGAAATCCTCGTTTTCTTTCATATAGTCCATCAGCTCCATTCGGAAATCACTCAGCGTCAGGTCTGTGATCGATACCCCGCCGTTCATGTCTTCGATATTGACTACCTCGCCTTGCAGTTGTTCCAGTTGTTGCTTGCGATAGTCCAAATCGTTCATACCTTTACTTTCTTCGATCACATTCTCTTCGCCCGTAGCCGATACATCCAAAAGTACCATTCGGCCACTCACTCGGGCTTCGAGGTCAATGTATTCGTCCAGCTCCATATTGGGCCAGAAGTTCACCAACTGAATTTTTTTGTTGGTAGAGCCCAGACGATCTACTCGCCCAAATCGCTGAATGATGCGCACGGGGTTCCAGTGAATGTCGTAGTTGATCAGGTAATCACAATCCTGCAAGTTCTGACCTTCGGAAATACAGTCGGTAGCGATCAGAATATCGATCTCATCCGTTCGGTCATTAACCTTGGACCGGGACTTGGAACGGGGAGAGAAATTGGTCAAAAGTTCATTCAAATCCCGCCCAGAATTTGATAAGTTAGTTTTGTTGTCGCCACCACCCGTAATCAAAGCGGAAGACAGCCCAAATTCCTTTTTTGCCCAGTCGGAAATGTTGGCATACAGGTATTTGGCCGTATCCGCAAAGGCAGTAAAGACGATCACCTTTTTGTTCCCCTCATTGATCGGTGATGAAATTTTATATTGAATTTCTTCTTTTAGCGCTGTTAGTTTCGCATCACGTTGGGCGTCAATTTTTTGGGCATCCTGCAAGAGATTATAGAGGTAATTTCGATCCTCTTCGATGTCCTGTTTCCAGCGCAAAAGGTCAATGTCTTGGAGTAATACTTTGATCTTGGAGCCGACCATCATATCGGTAAACTCTGGATCATCGAAATCAACGCTCAAGATAGATAGGTTGTTATCTACTTGGCGGTAATCGTGTTCCTCAATGCGTTTGATGGTGTTTTCAACTTGATTGATCAGCTTCTCGACCGTCAGGGTAAAGGAGTGAATGGAGCTTTCCATTCTTTTCAACAAGCTGATGCGCATCAAGTGGATCAGGCTGGCCTCTCGGTCGATTTGTTTGAAAGAAGCGTTACCTGTACCAACTTTCTTATCGTATTGGGCACTGTATTCTTCTACCTTTTCAGGGAGTAGATAAGACATTGGGCTGTATGTGCTCAGATGCAGCCTTTTGATCGTTTTATTGACCTCTTTGAGTGCGGGGAATTGTTCCGCCAAGTCAATATTGGACTTGATGTTTTTGGGCGTTAGACGCTTAGGGAACTCCCCAATATCCTTGGTGGAATAATATTTTTCGATATGTTTCCGCGAGCGGGCAATGGTCAGCAAGTCTAACAACTTAAAGTAACGGCCATCGATGCTGTCCATCAGGTTACCGATGCGGTCCGTTCCCAAAGCGGGCTTCTTTTTTAGCCACTGGTTGAACTGGGTTTGTGCCGTTTTCATAACCTGATTGATGCTGTTGATGCCTTGTGGTTCAAAAGCCGTATCATCTCCTTCGGTGATAAAAGCGACCTGATTTTTCAGGTCATTCATGCGGTTGTTCACTGGTGTAGCGGACAACATCAGGATCTTGGTTTTTACCCCCGCCTTGATGATGTGATTCATGAAACGGGTATATCGGGTTTCACGGTCTTTTCGAGCTACATTATTTCGGAAGTTGTGGGATTCATCCACGACCACCAAATCATAATTCCCCCAATTGATCGTTTCGAGGTTAATATCCCCCGAAAGCCCTTTCTCCCTGGAGAGGTCGGTATGATTCAGTACATCGTAATTGAAACGGTCTTCCTGTAAGATGTTGCGCTTGTCGTTTTGGGTATAGACCATCCAGTTGTCCCGTAATTTCTTAGGACAAAGCACCAATACCCGATCATTGCGAAGCTCATAATACTTGATCACGGCCAAGGCTTCGAAGGTTTTTCCAAGCCCCACCGAATCGGCGACGATACAACCACCGTACTTTTCGATCTTGTCAATGGCACCCAAAACACCATCCTTTTGGAACTTATAAAGCTTTTCCCAGACAATGGTATCTTTGAATCCTGTCTTTGATTTGACAATTTTCTCTTCGTCCAATTCATCCAATTGGTCTTCGAAGATCTTGTATAAAGTGAAGTAGTAAAGTTCTTTAGGAGTGTAATCTTTATAGCCCCACTTGAGATAATTGATCAGTTCATTTTTAAAATCTCGCACCATGGCATTATTCTCCCAGTTCATTTTGAATTGAAAAAGGAAGTTTTGAACCATGTTAGGATCATTGACCATCATGCCTGAAGTGATACTGTTTTCTACCTTGCTCAAGCCAAGGCCCGCCGAAGTAAAACTCAGGTTTGAACCGTTAATGGCCATAGGCCGATCTCCTTCAACCGTAATGATATTACCCGCCGAGATCGGAAATTTACTGGCAACTTTCACCTGCCCTTTGACCGCCAACCATTCAGCACATTGTTTTGAGATGAATTTTAAGGTAAGCTTATTCTTTTGCTTTACTTCATTTTTATCACCCAAAAAATCAACTGGCCGAACTGCATTAAATTGATTTTCAATAATAGGAGAAACCAAGTCAGTAAATAAAAACCGCACCTGATCGACTTTCTTCAGCTCAGGCAACAGCGCATGGAAAGCATAAACAGTCATGTACTGGGTCATATAAGAGACATAGTCCTGTTTGCCAAGGCCTGCCTTTAGAATATCAATAAGATTATTCGACTTATTATCTATTATTGGTGCGGTCATATTCAAAGTTGTTTGCAAGCAAAGTAAGCATTTCATTCATGATTCCGAATGATATTTATCACCTGAATTTCCTGTGAGGGAAGCTGTGATTGGATGCAAAGGTAGAAGGTGTAAGTGCAGTTGATGTGCTTTTATATAGTAGCTGTCCTAATATTGTAAGAACCCAAGTTGAGTATTGTAAATAATGATAGTTATCAGTCGTTAAGTGGTTGAATTTTAGCCAAATAGATGGTGTTGGCGCAAAAATGGTAGTATGTTTTTTAGTATTCTTTTAAAACTACTACTTATATGAAAAAATTTAATATTGCCTTGGCCCTTATGTTTTGTAGTGTTCTACTAACGAGTTGTGGTGGGGTGTACAGCAAAACGTTACTAACACCTGAAGCAAAGAGAAGTGTTGTTAATGTACCAAATGTTAGTCAATCTGATCTATTTGTCATGGCAAATAATTGGATGGTTGAAAATTTTACTGACGCCAAATCAGTCGTTCAATACTCCGATAAGGAGGCGGGAACTGTTACGGGTAAATATTTGCTCCATACTATAATTACAGGCATAACTTCTACATCACCCGATACAGAAAATGATATTTATGCCATTATTAAAATTCAAACTAAAGATGGGGCTGCCCGAATTCAAGTTGAACCAAGCCAATATGTTAATAATTTCTACCCAGCATTAGGAGGAAAGAGTTACCCTATTGATGCTGCTAATGAAGATATTATGAATTTATTACATTCATTTAAAGTTAGAATGAAGCAAGGTCCAGATAAATTTTAAAGATCACGAGGGGAACTGTTCCGTTACTACTTTAAAAGACACTACCCAACAAAGTGTGTAAACTCATTTCATGAATCGCCGTTACGGATAATCCCGCTTGCAAATGCGCCGTACACAAGTAATGACGATGTCTACCTAAAAACTCGGGATAAATTTTGAGTCACTTTATGGCTATACATGAAAATAGGATCCGATAAAATGATCAGATCCTAAAATGAGTTTACACACTTTGTGGGATAGTGTCCTATCCTTTTTTGAACGGACAGAGAATTGCTTCCTGGTCTATAAATTTATAGGCTGATGAGTAGGAGTTACTCAGGTTTGTTTTTTACTAATTCCGTCAGAAGCAGGATAATCATGTCATTTTGCTTAACTCTGTGATCGATCTTAAAGTACCATAAAATGACTACTCTAATCAATAAAAATAATGCTATACTGATAGCTATTATTACTGGGATAAAATATTCTGATCTGTCACCACCAACGAAATCTATACCACCCTACCAATTGAAAAGGGTACCACTAAAGATAAAATAAATCGGGACATTGCCCGTAGTTTTCAGTGTACTATTTTTCAGACAGCTTCATGAAAGTTTTTGTTTCCCTTAGTCGGTACGATTCTCCGGTCATGTTCAACAAATGTGCTTTGTGAGTCAGTCGGTCAATCAGAGCAGCCGTTAAAACAGGATCGAGGAAGATCTCGTGCCATCGGTCGAAATCCAGGTTGGATATCGATGTTGTTAATCTCGGAAGATCCAAGTTTGAAAGCAAATCACAACGGCAGAGGTGCAGTCTTTGTTCCGGATGCCGATGTTGTTAATCTCGGAAGATCCAAGTTTGAAAGCAAATCACACAGTTTCCCCAATCTCTCAAAGATTTTTAATTGGTGTAGGAGGGCATCCGTAGATCCCCTCCCTATTGAGCTTAGGGTCTATGTTCTTTGATTAATTTACCAACATCGTAGAGAAATTGATTAGTGACTCCCCGAGCACCTCCCACATGTGCAATAGAAACATAGAGCGTGAATGCTGTTTGATGGATCATTACAGGAAATTTTAACTGATCGAATAATTTCCATTCTTCCGTTTGCACACTCGTAATTTGATTCCAATAGGATTGATATTGCTTGCCATAGAACAGGACTACCTTTGGTCGGTGCTCGGCAATTAATTGTTTGAGTGTTTCTACCCTGGTAGGGCCTAATTTTTGGCGGTAATTTTTACGACTATCTAAGAAGTTAATTTCATTCAACTTCCAATTTTTATAGCTCCATTTTTTCATGCCAGGGGATGGCAAAGGAAATAGTTCAACTAAGCAGTCCGATTCCTGTCCCAATTGATCTTGATGATATTGTCTGACCTCTTCGATTGAAGGATTTCCCTCCTGTTTACTACTGAGGTGAATTTTAATTAATTTTTCCCAAGTTTTTTGAAGAGTACTTCTGCCATGTTTGAGTGTCTTGGTCTGGTACTGACCATTCTCACGCCAATGGTTTAGCATCTCATGGATACGATCTTCAGAAGTGTCTCCACCCTCTTCCATGCCAACATACCAAAAATCACTCTTCAGATTTCCGTATCCGAAATAGGTATCCATGAATGGACTTAAAAGTTGCTCGTCAAATTTCATTATAAAAAAGTTTATGGCTTAATGTAGTATTTATGTGCTGGATAACTACGCCAGTTTAGCATGCTCAGTGTTTGGATAGACAGTTGTATAAAAGGAGGCAGTTGCCTCCTTCGGGTTACCAGAACTACGCAAGCCCTGGATTTTTTATATTTCAATCTTATTGTATTTCATTATTCCCTACACTTCTATGTCGAGATATTCAGTTCTGTGCAACATAGACCCATCAGGGATCAACTTGAGTAATGGTGTAAGCATCAAATATCTCAAGGCTAAATTCAATGGAGAGTCTTTTTCCTGCCTTCTCAGCTTCCTCTAATAATCTCAACATTTCTTCGTACCCCGCAGCAGATGAAATTGTCAATAATAGCAAATGGTAATCAGGGGCTGTTTGTTCGTATTGGATAAATATTTCGGTACTGGTCATTGTGTTTTAAATAAACCCTAACGACTTTTCAATCGCATGGATGGTTTTGTAAGAAGCATTAGACTTACGGTTGGTCAATTTGCTTAGCGTTTGACGAGATACCTGCGAACGCTCCGACATGGTATTAACACCGATTCCTTTAATCAGCTCGCCCAAAGCATAGAGGTACTCCTCTGCAGTAGCTTCTTTTTTGAACTCACGAAGGAAATCAATTTTCTCTGAGGTAGTTTCGAATAAGTGGATGGCGCTTGGTGTTTTCATGGTTTTTAAGTTAGTGTTTTGAATTGCTAAATCAAATTTTACAGGTACCGTGGTACTGATTTAAGGAAGGGCGGGCAACCTTGAGCAAATAACGTAGCGTTGTATATGTCGTATATATAGTGTATATTTATCGAACTAATCAATAACGACATGGAAGGAAGGAAACGAAAGTTGATTGATATTAAGGAACCAACCTTTAGGGCATTGTCCATTCAGGCAACACTTAATGGTGATAATCTTAAATCATTCATAGAGAAAGAATTGGATAAGTTAGCGGAAAGCATTGCTGATAATCAGGCTTATCGCTCGCTTTTGGCTTCAGAGCCTGATGGACAAGTTTTGTTGTCGAAGAAAGAGAAGGATGATTTTGAAAATTGGCTTAATCAATGAAGGTAGAATATTCCAAAGCCTTTGTTAAAGCGGTTAAAAAACAGTCAGGCAAGCAATTGCAGAGTATAAAACGGATGATTGAAGAGGTGAAAGAAGCTACCTCCGTAGAACAGATCACCGATTGCCTGAAGATGTCAGGTTTCGAACATGTATATCGGATAAAGATTGGGAGTCAAAGAGCTTTCTTTGTCCTGATTATAGACCCAGAAACCGACACGGTCATTTTTCAATATTTAGTTTCAAGAGGCGAAGCCTACAAAAAGTATTTCCAGGAACAACTCAAAAGAGTGGACTAATCTCGAAATCCCATTTTGCTTATTCGGCAAGGTGGAATTTTTGTTTTTTAAGTTCGTCCACATAACTGCATATCCCGCCAAAACCTCCCTGAATGATCTTCAGAGCGGTTTTTAACCGAATTTACCTCCCCTCATCCCGCCACTTAGAAATACTCACCCGACTCACCCCAGTCATTTTATGAATAGCCGTTACCGATAATCCCGCCTCCAAATGCGCCATCACGCTATCGTACAAATGGTGGCGATGGACATTCTTACTCCCTGGCTTGCGCCCTTTGAATTTGCCTTCAAGTTTGGCGTGTGCGATGCCGGCCAAGGTTTTCTCTTTAATGATTTCTCTTTCGAATTCGGCGAACTCCGCCAGGATGCCAATAATCATTCGGGTAGCGGGCGTGAGGGTCCAGCGTTCATTGAAACAAACCAAGCCTTGACTTTTAATCACAACTTGCACTTTCCGTCGGCCAAACCAGTTGATGGCTTTTTTGACATCTTCGGCTTTCCGTCCGAAGCGGTCCAAACGGGAAACTTCCACTTCGGTGATTTTTCCTTGTTCCACTGCCCGCACCAATTTCTTCACGGCACCTCTTTCAAAAAATGGAATGGCTCCCGAACACTTGTCGATAAATTCTTTTGCTTGACCACTGGAGTCATGTTGAATGGCCGTGTTCTGGTTGGTGGTTGAAACTCGGATGTAAATCGCCTTCATTTTGTTTGCTTTTGAACGGGTAGTATAAAACTATACAGTAAAGATCAAAAAAAATCAGAAAACCAACAAGTTGTGGATTTCTGATTTTGTAAAGGGGTAGGCTGTAGGTTATTTCATTCCGTAGCCAATCGAACCACGGGCCTTGTCTTACACCCCCATATTATTCGGAGCCTTAGCTTCTTCCAAGTCAATATGATAGTTGGTGCTGTTGAAGAATATATTGGCTGGAATGTTTAGACCTTGAACCAGGCGAGCGATGGTGTCTTTGGATGGACTATTCCCTTTGAAAAATTCGTAAACACGCTGTTTGCTCCCGAAATAGGGAATCAGATCCTTTTTGGCCATATCATACTCCTCCATGATCGCTAACAGGTATTCCTGAGCGGTTGGTTCGCCTAATGGCTCAAACATTTCATCTTGATACTCCTCTACTGCATCCGTCAGTGCGTCCAGATAAATTTCATCAAAAGTATCAAGCTCTTTTTTCAGTAGGCCATTGATGATCTCAACCGCTTTGTCATATTCTTGTTCTGTCTTTAACTTCATAGTTCTTCTGCCTTAATTTGATCGTAAGCCTTATGCGTCCCTACGAATAAAATATAGAATATCGCTCTGTTTTCAGTCATTCTGATATCTGCCACCAGTCGGTATTTGTTCCCACCGATATTGAAAACAATGTTCTTACCGGCTTTATCTGGGGCCCTAAACGTTTTTTGAAGGTCATCAAAATTTTTAAAGATCCCCCTTTTGGCGTCAAATAGCCACCGCTCAAATACGTGCTTAGCGGTAGGGTGCTTGAGTAAAAATTCCCGAATCACTTTATCGCTTATGATCCTGTTTCGTGTTTTTACCATGGCTGAAAGTAACAATAAACAGACCAAATAACAATGATAGTAACTATTTTGGTGTTAAGTAAGTTCAGGGTTTTCACCTGGGGAAATTCTCTTTACTGCCAAACAAGTAAAGAAAGAATACGTGTTCCTCCCTCCTTTTCCTTCCAACATCGCCACAAAAATGAAAAGAACTGACAATGCCCTTCTTTTCCGTCGATAAAATGCGGCAGACAAAAATGGGAAATCGGAGTACCTGAATGCTTTTTAGCATATTCGGCTCTGCTCAGGGAATTGTCGGAAATTATTATTTGTTAAACCTTCAAACAAAATTCATATCTGCAATTTTTTCTTGTTGGCCTATTCTTCCAATTCAAAAAAATATAAAAACGAACGACCAACTGAGCGCAGCTCGTAGTGTTTAGTTTTTTTATAATGTTTATAATTGTTTGTCTGAATTTTCATTTTTTCAAAAGTGGCCTTTACAGGCTTAAATCAGGGATTTTTGACTATTTCACGACTAAATCTTCCGACAAAAATGGGAGATTCACAGACAATTATGGGAGACTCTCGGACAAAAATGGGAAATCTACAGACAGTTTTGGGAAATCTCAGACAAAAATGGGAGATGCACTTTTATGCAAAATTAGGGCTTCAAAACGCAACTATTTTTTTTAGTAAAAAATTAAAAATTTTTTTTCGCTAAATTGTTTAGTTTGTAAAAATTGATTCTTATCTTATACCAAGAAATTATAAGATTACAATCACGCTCACCATGACCTTTAAAGAACAACTGTCTATTTCTCCCATCGTCTTTGGCAATGATCTGTCCGATATTTTTGGACAGATGCAGATGTGTGAGCAAAGGGTGATTGCAGTTTTGATCAGCAAGGTTAGAATGGAAGATGATCAGTTTCATAATTATCGGATTCCACTCAATATTTTCAGCCCTTCGGAGCAATGCTCTGGCAGTCTTTATGAATCCTATCGGGAGGTGTTTAATGGCTTGATGACAAAAGAGTTCAGGATTAAAGGTAAACTGATTAAAGTACTCGGTTTTTTGGAGTGTCCCAAGCACCGGGGATACGTTAATGTTCGCCTCTGTGATGATCTAAAGGACTATTTATTGCATCAATCACAGCGATTTACCAAACTGTCCTATTCCATTTTTCAGAATTTCAAAAGTCATTTCACGAGCTATTTTTACTGTCTTTTCAAGAATGCCAGTGCAAAAAACAAGAAGCGTGTCATGACCCTCAAGAGCTTAAAGGAAGTTTTGGGCCTAAGCGGGAAGTACGCATCTTTCAGTGATTTCAGGAATCGGGTGGTGTTGCCGGTGC
>CANMKE010000040.1 GCA_947498325.1 uncultured Persicobacter sp. | reverse complement strand
TTCCCATGGTCATCGATCATGCCAACAGGTGGTGTGAAGCCTGAGCGTGAGAACTTGACAGAGTGGTTCAACGCAGGTGTTCACTGTGTAGGAATGGGATCGCAATTGATGATCAAAGATGCTGATGGCAACTTTGACTTGAATGCGATCAAGAATAAAACTAAAGAAGCTTTGACGATTATCGCTGAGCTTCGCGGATAATTAACGAATCCGTAGACAGAAGGCACTATCCCGAATTGGGGTAGTGCTTTTTTTTGTGCCGTTAAGAAATAGGGGGGCGGTATCAATTTTTCCTACAATTATCTGATCATAGTAATAGGGTGAGGGTAACTTTAGGGATTATTGATTGCTATAATTATAATTTTAATTCCTCATTTTAAATTGATCTAAAGTGGTGGTACACTGTTTGATATGCCATTGATTACTTTTGTTAGTCATTGTTAATCAATGAACTTTACCTACTACCATGAAAAAAAAATACAATGCCACAAGTGGTCAACAGTCCTTATGCAAAGGGTTTTTACTGCTTGTTTTGATATCATTTTACTCCTTCCTGAAAGTGTATGCTCAGGAAAGCAACATCCATTATATTCCGCCTTTCTTTTGTGAAAAGACGGTTGATGATCAAGCTCATGATTATTATGGAAAGACATGGAAAGATAATAGAGGCCGTACCCATCATGAGCACAGCGTGTCAATCACAGCTGATGTAAACGAACACTTCGCCATCTTGTCAACCAACTCAGCAAGTCCGATGACGGTCAAAATGGGTTATTATCGCAATGGTGTTTTAGTTCCATTAAAAACCTATACCATCAGCAAAAGTCACCCTGAACGAATCAAATTGGCCGATTATAAAAAGGGAGCAGATAAGGTTCAAGAAACCCCAATTTTTGGCGATAACAGGAAGGAAGACTTTAACATTTCCGATGGAAGCGGAGGACATCACAGTTCTAAAGAATTTAAAAATAAAGACCTGCTGTTGATCACGGAGAAAAACCTGACTGGCCACGTGATTTCTGGTGGTAGTTTGGTGTTCGAAGCCGCAGATCCTATGAAGACTTTCTTTGTGAACATCACCCACCTGTCATCTCCTCAGGCGGGTATTATGGCATCCAAAGGGGAGTTCGCCGCAGGGACAAATTTCTATACGGGGCATATCGTTTCCGGATCAGATAATATCGATGGCCGCCGGAATGATTTCATTTCTATCATGGCGTTGGAAGATGGTACTCAGGTGACAATGGAAAACCTGAATGGTTTTGATTTTTACAATCCCAAAACCAAAAAATATGATTTGTTGCACAGCCTTCATGGTACGCCTATTATCATGAATAAAGGAGATAGCTATGTGTTGGGCTATCACTTTGCGGATGCTGTGGATAAGACCCGCTTTCCATATGGGGTGAAGGATGTGAACAAAGCCAATGGTACACACATCTTCACCAATGGGAAAAAGATTGTGGTCAATTCAGGCTCCTGGTGTGCGGGAGGGCCACGGCGTGATCAGGTAAGTAGTCGTTATGGTCATGATATTGGTATTGATCAGTTGGTGCCGACCAATTATGTCGGGCAGCGATATATTGTAGCCCGTGGTCCGGGGGAAAAAGCCTTTCCCGCCATTGAGCAAGTTATGGTGGTTGCGACAAAAGATGGTTCAACTTTGGAGGTAAATGGTGACGCGTATGAGGGTGCCAGAAATGCAGGACAGTATTGGATCGTTAAGAATGAGAAATATAAAGGAACGGGAGTAGACAAGTACATGTACATTGAAAGTTCAGATCCTGTTTATGTGTATCAGACTTTGGCAGGGTCAAACGAAAGTGGCCATGGGCAAAATACACCTGGAATGTTTTTGGTGCCTCGTTTGAATTGTAATGGAGCGCATGAAGTTAATATTTCTTATGCCAATACCCTTGGTTCGCCTCAAGTAAGGGTGGTCGCAAGAACGAATAAAGTAAAGTATCAGGTGAATGGAGGAGCGGAACAGAATGCTCAAAATCCTGTGAAGGTGGCTGAAACTGCTGAAGTTGTTAATGGTGGACAAGGCCAATCTGCTGATTCAATTTCGTGGTATGTATTCAAAATTACTCCTGGCAGTAAGGCTGAAAGTATTCGGGTTTGGGCGCCCGACAAGGTCAGTCCAGTAAACGTCGCATTGACCATCAGTAACAAGGATATTGGTGCTGGTGGCTTTTATTCAGGTTTCGGTACGGTACCTGAATCCCTGACGGCTCCGGATGTGGATCTGATGGGGGTGAGTGCACATGCACCAAAAATTCAAATTAACCACCCGTCGCCAATGTACCGTTATGAGTGGTATAAAAATGACTCTTTGGTAAGTTCGGGAATGGATCAAAGTAGCTTTCAGATTACCGAACCTGCTGACTATCGCGTGGTGGCTTTGACGGCCTGCGGTAGCCGTACTTATCCTTCGAAAGTCATCTCTATCTTGCCAAATGTTAAACTGAGCAGGGATCAGATTCATGTCAAAGAAGGGACGGACACCACCTTTGAATTGGACCTGAAACGAGTGCAAGCCTACGGACGAGATATTACCTTTGATTATAAACTGGAATATGGTACCGCTTCTGATAAAGACATCAGCCTTTTAACGACAGGGCATGCGGAGATAAGCCCTCAAGACGATCATTTTCGGTTTAATTTTCAGATTAACGATGACAGGATTGATGAGCGTGAAGAGGTGGCTCATTTACATATCTTCAATGTAAAAAATGCTCTTACCGGAAAAAGGGGTAATGAACTTATAATTCCGATCATTATTGAGGACAATGATAACCCTCCGGAGGTGAAGGTCGTGGTGAAAAAAAACACCGTGAAAGAGGGGGTAGATTCAAACATGAATTTTGATATCTCCCTGACGGATGCAAGAGGTAAGGTGGTGAGTTCAGACAGGGCAATAAAGATAAATTACGTTATTTTACCAACTCAGGGCGCCCATCCCGCAACCCTCAATGATGATTATGATTGTCCGGCAGGTGTTCGTGGGGCACTGACCTATGCTCCCGGAGAAACGGCAAAGCAATTGACGGTTGCCATACATGACGATCAGATTGCAGAGTTTGAGGAAGGATTTCAGTTGGTGTTGTCTCACCCGATTAATGCTTCGCTGAAGAATCCTAATGGTGCTGGCTTGACCAATAAATTGGTGCAAACAGTAAAAATCGAGGACAATGATGTGGCCAGTATTGCGCTTTCCGCCAAGCCCGTAGTGGAAGGGGAAGAGGTTCATTTCAAAGGTCAGGTTTTGGTGAATGGACAGCCGGGAATTAGCGATCAGGAAATTTCCTTTCAATGTTACGTAAAGAACGGTACTGCTAAAATGGTGGCACATCGTCCGGCATCGCCAAATGGTGATCAGGATTTTATTGCAACACCTATCGAATCAACGGTAAAAATCCCTCCGCATCATACCAATTTTGATTTCGCCTCGTACCCCACTTTGGTGGATCAGACGCCCGAACCTGCTGAAACTTTTCAGTTGATTGCTGAAAACTATAAAAATGCAGATGCCTCGCTTTCCACGCAAACCTTTGATGCCATTATCAATGATAAGGGAGCCAAAGGGGATTTTTATGTTCAGCCCGTTACTGTAATGGAGGGACAAAAAATGGTATTTAAAGTTATGCTGACCAAAGCGCTTGGGGGGGCCATGACAGTGCATTATAACTTGGATGCCAGTCAGTCAGATGGAAGAGCTCAAGCCGGAAACGGGGCACTGACTTTCCACAAAAATGAGGTGGAGAAAACCATCGCGATAAATACAATTGATGATAACAAAGTCAATGCGGCGGGTTCGGTCAAATTAGTTTTGACCACCAATTCTCAGTTGATGGCTCCTGCTCATACAGATTTTACTGGAACCATTTTAGATAATGATGAAACACCCGATGCCAAGGACGACCTTTTCTCCTTTTTGGAAACAGACGGAGGAAATGTTTATCATGGTAATGTAGGGGATAATGATCTGGGGAAAAGTGCTCATCCGATTTTTTCCGTCGATGCTACTGACCTGCAAGGCATTCAGGCTCATGGTGATTTTAATTTTAATACCGATGGCTCTTTTACATTCAAACCATTCAAGGATTATTATGGAAACACAAAGCTTCATTATACTTTAAAAACAAATGTAGGAACCGCCTCAGCGGTGGCAACCATTGAAATAACCGACGTGAATGATTTTCCTGTTGCAAGTAATGAAGGCTTTACAATTGATGAAGGGCAGAGGGTAACCAAAAACTTTAAAGTCTCCGGATTGGGTGACGGCGGAATTGTATATAAAATTGAAAAACAGCCAAAATACGGAAAGGTTGTGATTACAGATCCAAAGACTGGAGAGTACCAATTTACTGCGGCTCAGGATGTACATAAACAGGATCAATTTACCTATTCGGTGACTGATCAAAATGGAGATCATGCAGAGGCGACCATTACTTTTGATGTCAATTATGTCAATAATCACGCTCCAGTAGCGGTGGACGATCAGCAAACAGTGGAGTCTCATTTGGCTACTTTTATTAAAGTTTTTCAAAATGATAAGGACGGTGATGGCTCAGATGTTCTGAAAAGTGAGATTGTTCAGTTCCCTGAAAAACCCCAACATGGGGTGGTCATATGCGATGCTTCTACCAATTATAAGGTAGAATATATGTCGTTTGCAGGATATGTGGGACCGGATAAGTTTACCTATAAGTTCATGGATAAAAAGGATGGTAAGGGCAATCAACTTTGGTCGAATGAAGCGACAGTGCATCTTATGGTTGAAGACAACACACCTCCTGTTTTGGTTACCCGAGATACGACCGTCTATATGGGCACCGACGGAAAGGCATTGATTGATTCGAACCTGTTGGTCAAAAGTGTTACCGATAATAGTGGATCACCTATTTTACCGAAAGTGAACCCGAGTGTTTTGACAACAGTGGGAGTAACGCAGGTTCAGGTTACCGCCACGGATCATGCGAATAACAGCGTTACCCAGTCCGCTTTGGTGCTTGTGAAGGATTCTATTCCCCCATCATTGGCCCTGAAAGGACAAACACACGAACTGACAGCAAATAACCAGTTTGTTTTGAGCCCGTCCCTGCTACATCAGCTGATCGTTTCGGCCACAGATAATAGTGGTTTGGTAGATGTAACAATTTTGCCCGCAGGAGCACCTTCAGGTACGGCCTTTACTATTAAAGGATTGAGCCCTCAATCTTCGGGTATTGATATTGGAACAGGAATTACCCTCACGGGAAAAGGCGATCATGAGCTGATTGTTTCCGTGATTGACGGATCGAATAATAAAATAGAGAAGCGGGTTACCATTACTTTGACAGATAAAACCCCTCCCGTGGTAGTAATCAATCCACTAACCGTTCCATTGGATAAAAATGGACAGGTCACTTTAATTCCATCACAGATTTCGGGTCTTGGTTTGGGCACCAAAGATAACAGTGGCGCGACGCCAACATTTACAGTAGATAAAAGTCATTTTACGCATACGGGAACCTATCAGGTTACCTTGACAGCGACCGATGGCTCGGGCAATAAAATCACGAAGCAGGTTCCGGTTACGGTAGTCGATACGACCAAACCGGAAGCAAAAGCGAAGGACATCAAAGTCTATCTGGACAAAGATGGCAAGGTATCGATCACGCCTCAGCAGGTAGATAATGGCTCGAAAGACAACAGCGGCATCGCTCCAATATTGACCTTGGATAAGACAGATTTCACGGCTCAGAATTTGGGTGTGAATCCAGTAGTTTTGACCGCAACAGACAGCTCATCGAACAGTAATTCAGTAACGGCACACGTTACCGTTTTGGACAGCATAGCGCCAGTGATGGTGGTTAATCCCCTAACCGTTCCATTGGATAAAAATGGACAGGTCACTTTGAGTCTATCACAGATTTCGGGTCTTGGCTTGGGCACAAAAGATAACAGTGGATCGACGCCAACATTCACAGTAGATAAAAGTCATTTTACGCATACTGGAACCTATCAAATTACCTTGACGGCGACCGATGGCTCGGGCAATAAAATCACGCAGCAGGTTCCGGTAACGGTAGTCGATACGACCAAACCGGAAGCAAAAGCGAAGGATATTAAAGTCTATTTGGACAAAGATGGTAAGGTATCGATTACGCCTCAACAGGTAGACAACGGCTCGAAGGATAACAGCGGTATCACTCCAATATTGACCTTGGATAAGAAAGATTTCACTGCTCAGAATTTGGGTAATAATTCAGTGGTGCTTACCGCGACGGATAGTTCATCGAACTTCATGACGGCAAGCGCAACGGTTCAAGTTTTGGATAGCATTGCGCCAGTGATGGTGGTTAATCCTCTAACCGTTTCATTGGACAAAAATGGCACGGTCACTTTGACGCCGTCTCAGATTTCGGGTCTTGGTTTAGGCACGAAAGACAACAGCGGCGCGACGCCAACATTCACGGTAGATAAAAGTCATTTTACGCATACGGGAACCTATCAGGTTACCTTGACAGCGACCGACGGCTCGGGCAATAAAATCACGAAGCAGGTTCCGGTAACGGTAGTCGATACGACCAAACCTGAGGCAAAAGCGAAGGATATTAAAGTCTACCTGGACAAAGATGGTAAGGTGTCGATTACGCCTCATCAAGTAGATAATGGATCGACAGACAACAGCGGCATCGCTCCGATATTGACCTTGGATAAGACAGATTTCACTGCTCATAATTTGGGCGTGAACCCAGTAGTTTTGACGGCAACGGACAGCTCGAATAATGTGATGACTGCCAGTGCACACGTTACGGTTTTGGATAGCATCGCACCAGTAATGGTCGTTAATCCTCTAACCGTTCCATTGGATAAAAATGGACAGGTCACTTTGACACCGTCTCAGATTTCGGGTCTTGGTTTAGGCACGACAGACAACAGCGGCGCGACTCCAACCTTCACGGTAGATAAAAGTCATTTTACGCATACGGGAACCTATCAAATCACCTTGACGGCGACCGATGGCTCGGGCAATAAAATCACGAATCAGGTTCCGGTAACGGTAGTCGATACGACCAAACCGGAAGCAAAAGCGAAGGACATCAAAGTCTATCTGGACAAAGATGGCAAGGTATCGATCACGCCTCAGCAAGTGGATAATGGCACGACAGACAACAGCGGCATCGCTCCAATATTGACCTTGGATAAGACAGATTTCACGGCTCAGAATTTGGGTGTGAACCCCGTAGTTTTGACGGCAACAGACAGCTCAAATAATGTGATGACCGCCTCAGCACAAGTAACGGTTTTGGACAGCATCGCACCAGTAATGGTCGTTAATTCTCTAACCGTTCCACTGGATAAAAATGGACAGGTCACTTTGACACCGTCTCAGATTTCGGGTCTTGGTTTAGGCACGACAGACAACAGCGGCGCGACGCCAACATTCACGGTGGATAAAAGCCATTTTACGCATACGGGAACCTATCAGGTTACCTTGACGGCGACCGATGGCTCGGGCAATAAAATCACGAAGCAGGTTCCGGTAACGGTAGTCGATACGACCAAACCAATGGCTAAAGCGAAGGATATTAAAGTCTATTTGGATAAAGACGGCAAGGTATCAATCACACCTCAGCAAGTGGATAATGGCTCGAAAGATAATAGCGGAATAGCTCCGATATTGATCTTGGATAAGACCCATTTCACGGCTCAGAATTTGGGTAATAATCCAGTGGTGCTTACCGCAACGGATAGTTCATCCAACTTCATGACGGCAAGTGCAACGGTTCAGGTTTTGGATAGCATTGCGCCAGTGATGGTGGTTAATCCCCTAACCGTTCCATTGGATAAAAATGGACAGGTCACTTTGAGCCCATCTCAGATTTCGGGTCTTGGTTTGGGTACAAAAGATAACAGCGGCGCGACACCAACCTTCACGGTGGATAAAAGTCATTTTACGCATACGGGGACTTATCATGTTACCTTGACGGCGACCGATGGTTCTGGCAATAAAATCACGAATCAGGTTCCGGTAACGGTAGTCGATACGACCAAACCGGAAGCAAAAGCGAAGGACATCCAAGTCTATTTGGACAAGGATGGCAAGGTCTCGATCACACCTCAGCAAGTGGATAATGGCTCGAAGGATAACAGCGGTATCACTCCAATATTGACCTTGGATAAGAAAGATTTCACTGCTCAGAATTTGGGCGTGAACCCAATAGTTTTGACGGCGACGGACAGCTCATCGAACAGTAATTCAGTAACGGCACACGTTACCGTTTTGGACAGCATCGCACCAGTAATGGTCGTTAATCCTCTAACCGTTCCACTGGATAAAAATGGACAGGTCACTTTGACACCGTCTCAGATTTCGGGTCTTGGTTTGGGCACAAAAGATAACAGCGGCGCGACACCAACATTTACAGTAGATAAAAGTCATTTTACACATACGGGAACCTATCAGGTTACCTTAACAGCGACCGATGGTTCGGGCAATAAAATCACGCAGCAGGTTCCGGTTACGGTAGTCGATACGACCAAACCGGAAGCAAAAGTGAAGGATATTAAAGTTTATCTGGACAAAGTCGGCAAGGTCTCAATCACGCCTCAGCAAGTGGATAATGGGTCGAAAGACAACAGCGGCATCGCTCCGATATTGACCTTGGATAAGACCCATTTCACGGCTCAGAATTTGGGTGTGAACCCCGTAGTTTTGACGGCAACAGACAGCTCATCGAATAGTAATTCAGTAACGGCACACGTTACGGTTTTGGATAGCATTGCACCGATTATTCATGCTACGGATGTGAAAATCAGTCTTGGTAAGGATGGAAAAGCGCATTTGAGTCCATTGCAGATTGACCGCGGATCGACGGACAATACGGGTTATCCGCCGATATTATCAGTGAATAAGGATACTTTCACGCAGGTGGGACGCCACAAAGTGACTTTTACAGTGACGGATCAGCAGGGGAACAAATCGAGTAAATCGATTGCGGTCGAAGTTATTGACCCATTAGCTCCTGTGGTGCGCACCAAAGATATTACGGTGGCACTGGATAAAAATGGGCAGGCGAGTATTACCCCTGCTCAGGTAGATGCTGGTACGGTAGATAACAATGGGCAAACACCTACTTTGGGGCTGGATCAAACGCAATTTAATGTGGTGGATTTAGGGCCGAATGTGGTTGTGCTGACGGCCATCGATGCGAGTGCAAATATCAGTAAATCGTCTGCCAAGGTGACGGTTATTGATACCCTTGCGCCAACAGCAATTGCCAGGGACATTTTGCTGGTGTTGGATAAAAATGGACAGGCCAGCCTGACTCCCGCAATGGTGGACGGCGGTTCCCATGACAACTGTGTGGTCAAGAATCTACAGATTGATCAGCAAAAATTCACAAGCAAGGATGTTCATGCGCACACGCATCAGCTGACGGTAACGGACCAAAGTGGAAATAAAGCCTCGGCGCAGTTTACCGTGACGGTGATCGACCCGAAGGCTGTATTGCGGATCACTGATTTTCCTGAACAGATCATGAATGCACAACATTTGGTTCAATTACCCGACCTGAGGGGGACGGTGCAAGTGATTTCCAAAGATATTCCGAAGGGGATACATTTAGTACAGGTGGCACCGAAGGGCAGTATGGTGAAGGAAAATCACGGTACGGTAACGGTGAAATTCAAGTTGGTAGATAACACCACTGGGCAGGTGTACGGTATGGTCGAAGGCAGGTATCCCGTACGTTTCAGTGCGCAGGCCAGTCAGCAGGAATTACAGTTGCCCAACATGATTACACCGAATAATGACGGGGTGAATGATACCTTTAAAATTCCACACCTGAATGAAATTGAGCAGGTAAGCCTGGAGATTTATGACCGATTTGGGAAGCTGGTGTATGAAAACGCCCACTACCATAATGAGTGGGGGGGAACGGAACGTGGTCCTGGACACCGATCGGAGACCTTCTATTATAAAATGACCATTGCCCACCACAAGCCTCAGTCGGGTTTTGTGCACGTGGTGAAATAATATATTTGAAGATTTATACTGGTCGTAGCCATTGGTTGCGACCCGTTTTTGTATTTCATTATTAACCTTCAGCACGTTATGGAATGATAATTGAAATAGAAAAAAGTTGAAGATGACTTGAAGACATTAAGCAGTCGCATAAATATTTTCTCAAAACCATGACTCCTATAAGAAAAAGCATTACAATATTAATAGCACTGATCCTGCTGATGTGGGTTCCTGCGCATGCCCAGCGAAAACTGTTGCAGTCCCAGTATATGGTGAACTATATGCAAGTCAATCCTGCGGTGGTAGGGCTGAACCGTTTTACGGAATTCCGACTCTCGGCCAGAAATCAGTGGGCAGGGGTGAAAGGCGCACCGACGACCTATTTTGGTGGTCTGAATATGCCGATCAACTACCACAAAACAGCCCATGAAGAAAATCAGGAGCTGTATCAGGATGTGGTGGGCTATGATGAACGTCCGCACCACGGCTTCGGAATATCCGCCATGAACGATCAGGTGGGGGTTATCGAGCAGGTCCGTGCCTATGGAACTTACGCTTATCACCTGCAACTGACACCCAAAATTATGCTCTCCACAGGGCTTTCCATTGGGGTAATCAATACCCATGTCAATCGTGATGAGATCGTACTTTACGATAAAAATGATACTGCGGTGGATGAAATTCAGGATGCCGCCCGTGCCGATTTGCAGGTGGGATTCTGGTTGCATTCGATCAATTGGTTTGCTGGCTTCTCCACCTTGGAGATCAACAGAAACAATGATTTTGGCAAGAAAGATGTGCGTGTGCACCCAGCGTATTACCTCACGGGTGGTTACCGTTTTGTGCTTAGCCGTGATATCGATTTTATCCCTTCAGTAATGGTCCGTTCAGCAAGTTTGGAGGAAAATGCCCTTGATTATAACTTAAAAGTACGTTATCAGTCCATTCTTTGGGCAGGGCTTTCCATGCGTGGGGTCAATTATGGGTTTGATCCGAGCGAGTTGGTATTTCTTTGCGGGGCCGATCTGCGTAATGGCATCACTTTCGCTTATTCCTACGACTATCAAATGTCGGAAATCAAAACCGTATCGCACGGATCGCATGAATTTACCGTCGGCTATGCCCTTCGGGGAAAAAGACAAAGAAGACTTAACCGCAGAAATTTCTGGTAATGAACTCATTTTTAAAACTTTCAGGGGCAAGCCTTTTGCTGATTTTCAGCCTGCAGGCCAATGCCCAGGTCAAAAAAGCCGAAGCACTTTTCGATCAGGATCAGTATGCTGAGGCGGTGCCTTATTTTCAGCAGGCACTTGAAAAAAACGATAAAGCAGCGATACGTTATGAGTTGGCTGTCTGCTATTTAAAAGACAACAAGCCGCAACAAGCCCTCGAACTTTTCGAGCAGTTGCTGCAAAAAGGGGCGCATAAAAAATTGCCTTTATTGCAATTTGATTATGCACAGTGCTTACAAAAAGTCGGGGAGCAGAAGTTGTCTAAAGTTGCTTATGCACAGTTTTTACAAACCATAGAAGACCACCGGGTGCCACTCGAAAATCACAATGATCTAAAAGAAGCGGTGGCAATTGCCCGACGTGCGCTGGAGCCCAAGCAGGGTGAAGTAGCAGATTCCTTGCGGTATGCCACCACGCATTTTCATGAACTTGAAGAGCTTGGGCAGGGCTATGGTCGATTTTCACCGAGCCTGTTGCCAGGCCGAGCGTCCTTTATGGCGCATAAAGAAAAGGAAAGTGGAGCAAATGCCTATCGTTCTTTTGTGCTGAACAACAAAAAATGGCAAATGTCTGATGTTTCGCTGCCCAGTGTAGCGGTAGAAAATCATCAGGGGGGTGGGTGTCTGAGCCCTGACGGGAACACCTTTTATTTTGTCAAAAGGGCAAAACGAAAGCCGAGTCAGATTTATATTGCCCACAAAAAGAATGGACAGTGGCAGAAAGCTAAAGTGATGCGGGACCTGATCAATGACCCGTATTATGATAATATTGCACCACAGCTTTCACCGACAGGCGATACCTTGTTTTTTGCAAGTAACCGCCCACAGGGAAAAGGAAAATTTGATATTTATTTCGCACGAAAAGGGAAAAATGACCACTGGGGCAGAGCGCATAATCTGTCGGCAGTGAACACCGAGGGAAATGAAATCAATCCGTTTTTTGATGGGAAGTATCAGCAGTTGGTATTCTCAAGCGACGGATATGGGGGAATGGGCGGATACGACATGTTCGTTTATCGTCCGAAAGAAGATGTGGTGGCCAATCTTGGCGCTCCTTATAACAGTGAAAATGATGATTGCAAGCTTGCAGTATTGCGCTCACAGGAACGGGTGATTTTCAATTCAAACCGAACGGCTGTGGAAGGCTTCAAATTGTATGAAGCAGATTTGTTCCGCATCATCGACAGTCTGATTGTCCGTGGACGCGTGCTGGATTCACTGGCTCAGGCACCAATGATGGCCAAGCTGACTTTTACCCTGCAAAATGCACAACATGAGGATTCGCTGGTCAACATTAATCTGACCACAGATTCTACTGGGGCTTTTGAATTCAAACTGCCCAAAGCCGTGCGTCAGTATGCAATTGTTGCTTCTGCAGATGGTTATGTAACCAAATTGGATACCCTGAAAACACAGGCTTCAGACACTTTGGTGAATCAGCTCATTGAGTTGTCGCCTGTTATTCCTGATGCTTTCGACGAACGCATTTATTTCGATTTTGATAAAAATACGATCAAGCAGGTATATGTAAAAGACCTTCAGGACTTGATGGATTTCTTACAGAAACGACCAAACATTAATATTGAAGTTCAGGGATACACCGACAGTTATGGCTCCAAAGCCTATAACATCAAACTTGGTGAACGCCGTGCGAAAGCAGTGCAAAAATACCTGGTCGAACATGGGGTAGATCCAGCTAAATTGACCACCAAGTCATTTGGGGAGGATCATCCGTTTGAGTCTAACAAAACACTCAAAGGACGAAAGGCTAACCGCCGCGTGGAGTTTGATATCAAATAATCAAAAGTAGAAATATAAAAGCTTGAAAAGCAACCCTATTAGGGGTTGCTTTTTTTTGTCCAAAAAGGAAATGGGTCGTGTAAGCCTGCTCAACAGTCGCCTAATATTATATCCACAGATTACATTTTGTCGCCATCGTCCTTTTGGCTTCAAGGGATTCCTTCATCAAAAAATTAGGGGTAATTTTGGGGTTCTGCCAGTCGTTTGTCGCTGATGATCAGCGGAGAGCATCTAGCTCCTCATCAGTAACAAACACTCACAGTTTTAATCTTGGTTCCTCACCGATCAGATGTTAAATCGTAAACCGATGAAATAAGTCCTTGGACGCAATGGACCGTACACATAGCCTGCATCACGGTCAGCCCCTTGGTCAAAGTCATTCTGGAACTGATTGAAAATATTCTGTACACCTGCCTCAAGGGTCATTTTTGACTCATCAACAGGGAACTGATAAGCCAGCTTGATGTGCTGGGTGAAAAAATCCTGTACGTTTTCCAGACGATCCTGCTCAATATAGCCTGCGAAATGGCTCACCAACATTTTCCCCGTATAATTTCCGGCAAGGTTGATGGTCCAGCGGTCAGTGGGCATATAGCTTAAAGTGTAGAAGCCATAGAAATTGGGTGTTCGCAAGAATGACTGCTCGCCAGCAACGCTTTCGTCTTCTGACCATGCCACGGCTTCGTCAAAAGTAGATTGCTGAAATGTGGCGCCCGCCTGCATCAGTATTTTATCACTATAAGCATATTTTGGGGCCACAGATACGCCAGTAATTGTTGCTCCTGCGCCATTTCTTCGCTCAAAAATTTGATTACCCTGATCGTCGCGGCCGATGGCTTCAATAATAAATGCATTTTTGTGTCTGGTCAGGAAGCCATCCACGGTAAGGCTGAACTGGTTGTTTCCTACCGATTTGCTGTAGTCCCAGGATACGGTATAACTGTCAGAGTATTCCGCATCCAGGTCCTCGGCATTATAGATCATCTGCATATCACCACCCACGGCAGTAATGTGAAGGTCTTCATCAAAAACCTGTGGGCCACGGAATCCACGGGCATAACCCAAACGCATCTGAAAATTCTTCTGAATATCATATAGTAAACTGAATCTTGGGTTGAGGATAATAGGATCTACTTCACTGTGATGGTCGAAACGAAGCCCAGCATTAAATTTCAGCCCTTCGATAATGCTCCAGTCAATTTGGTTGTACCAGCCTACCTGTTGGATAGTTTGATTGATATCACGATTGTAGCCAGGCATCTGATCTCTTAAATCTTCCTGAAGGAATTCCGTTCCACTGGTAAAAATCGCTGATCCACCTAAAAAATGATCCAAATTACCCACGTACTGCAGGCCGCTCACGAAGTTATTTCCCTTGGTGGTTCCGTAGGCATTTTCATCCATTCCAGCACCATAATAGCTGTCGCGATCAGTGGACTGATTGGAGGCGTAGGCGGAAAATTTATGCTTTCTGTTCTTGGTAAATTGCTCGTAGGTGATGCCCACATTTTTAATATGGTGGGTAGTCATTTCCGTGATGTCCGTCTCGTGTGGTTGTAACTCAAATTTGTTACCGCCACGTCGGTTTTCATAAGTATAACCCGCATTTAAAATGACTTTGCTATAGGCTGAAGGGGTATAAAAAGCTTTCATGTTTAAGGCGGTGGCATTCATTTGCCCGATTTCTGAAAAGCCATCACCATCAGCATCCCAGTGGTCACGCTCACGGTGAAATCCTTGCATGGAAATTCCCGATTTGTAGCTGTCGCTAACCACATTGGCGCCAAAGCTGTAAGACTGATCTCGTGCCCCCTGGTCGTTCACCATTTGGTTTGAAGATACCTCTACGTCGTTCTGAATAGGGTTTTTAGTGATCACATTGATCGTTCCCGCAATGGCATTTCCACCATAAAGCGCTGAACCACCCCCACGTACCACTTCAACCCGTTCGATCATGTTGGTAGGAATTTGCTCGAGTCCATATACTGCATTCAGTGAGCTGAAAATAGGGCGACCGTCGATCACAATTTGCGTGTAGGCCGTTTCCAACCCATTCATTCTTACGCCTGTGAAGCCACAGTTTTGGCAATTATTCTCGACGAATAAGCCTGGCTGAAAAGCCAAACCGTCCACCAATGATACCGCCTGCACCGCCTCTAAAGCTTTGTGGTCAGTAACCTGAACAATAACAGGCGCTTCTTTTCTGTTCATCGCGCTTCTGGTGGCCGTTACCACGACCTGATCAAGGCCTAAAATATCTTCCTGAATTTTGTAGGTTTTTCGTGTGTGTCCGTCTGCCGCCTCGATGGGCTGCTGGCTTGTTTTATAGCCGATGCCCTGAATTTGAATTTTCGGGCTGGCAGTATTGGAATAGTCAAGGTCAAATTCCCCTTTTTGGTTCGATGCTGTGGCATTGTTTGTTCCAACTTGCAGGATGGTGATGCCTACAAGTGGCTCATTTTTTTCGTTGGTGATTTTGCCATGCAAACATTTTTGTTGTGCGTGCAATTGACCAAAAGGTAATAATAAAATCGTTAGTAGGAATAAATAATGTGATTTCATGATGCTGGATTAAATGATAGCACAAATGAAATAATTATTCTTATTGATTCTAAATAAAAATAATAAAATATACGCCAAAGTGATAAAAGTCATAAAGCAAAATAATAAATGTCATGGAATTGGGGTGCTTGAAGTGTGAATACAGAATATTTACGATTCCCTTCTACTGAGTGAACAATAATGATGCTTATTATTTAACAAATATTATATAGCTACTGAAGGATTACCTTGTTATTTATTAGCATAAATATTTAATGCTTTGTAGTGGGGCAATCGAATAATACTTCCTGCGATCTACAGCAAGATGCCAAGATTTTTTAACAGTTGCTTTGGCAGACCTGTTTGAGCGATTTCCCAATTGACGCTTCTGAGAACATTCTCATTCGTCGAAAATGGAGGAATTGTCTTTTTTGGGTTCGATGAAAACGCACAATTATGACTACCTTTGAAAAAAAAGCAATGGCGGAAAATAATGAACAGGTGAATAATCCTCTGCATGGGGTGAAATTGGCGGATATGGTTGAAGGCCTGGTGGCTTGGTATGGTTGGGATGAATTGGGGGAGCGCATCAATATTCGGTGCTTTAATTTTAATCCTTCCGTAAAGTCAAGTTTGAGTTTTTTAAGGAAAACGCCATGGGCGCGGGAGAGGGTAGAAGGCCTATACCTTAAAATGTTGCGGGATCAGAAAAAGTAAATGCTTGTACAAATCTCTGATAGGTGATCTATGATCAATTTGCCATAACGATCAGTGGTGTTGATGACGCATGTTAAAAATAATGTATCTGGCGGTATGAACCTTGCGTGAAACACGGTTGCATCAAGACAAATAAACCACCCTTTCAAGTTTCTATTCCTTATAAATATTAAATGAGGCTATCGGTATCGATGGATTCTATTGATGTAGGTATTGACAGGAGTGATCGGATATTTTTTTGTTTTAAATGCAACGGATGTAAATTTGTATCAATCAACAACAAAAAACCTATATTTATGAGATTATTAGCATTATTTTTTACTTTTTTTATATGTTCTTTACAGCTTCAAGCGCAGGGAATTCAAGTGGGATTTCGAACAGGTTTGAATGTTGCCAATGTTACTGATCTAAATGCGGAGGCGCGTTTTGGCATCAGTGCTGGAGTCGTTGGAAAATTACCCCTAACCGATAAAATTTTTATTCAGCCGGAATTGAATTACGATCAGCAGGGGGCAGTGGAAAAAGGCTCTTTTCTCGGTGAGGATTTTCAGGTACGATATAAACTCAATTATATCAACCTGCCAGTGATGTTTAAATATTATGTTGAGGGGGGATTTTTTCTTCAAGCGGGTCCACAATTGGGCTACCTGATAAAAAATGATATGAATATCGAGGGAGAATCCTCAGGTATATCGTTTGATTTGGATGATACCAAAAAGTTTGATTTTTCCCTCGGTCTGGGTGCAGGATACCAGTATGGAAATTATTTCGTGGATGCACGGTATAAATTTGGTCTGGTGAATGTTTATGAAATAGATAACAGTGAGGACAATTTTCAAAATAGGGTCTTTCAGTTGTCATTTGGTGTATATATGTAAATGCCAGACAATGGCTAAAGATGTTAACCTGTTCTTTATAAGGACAGGTTTTTTTTATCCTTGAACTCCTTTTAAACAGCCTAAACCTTAGGAAGGTGGCGGGTCTTTGAGCTCAGGGAAATATAATATTCGACATATATTAATATTCAAAGTAAATTAATTAACTTTAGTATTATTTATTGTGACTTCAATCATCAACCTGTACTCATGCGATTTTTTTTATGGAGCCTGATGGCATTGTCTTTTCTGTTTTTTTCGTGTACATCAACACCGAAAGAGGCACAACAACTTAAAGAGGTGGTTTATAACCCCAAAGTGGTAGCATTTACTTCTGGTATGGTTTCCCGAAAATCAGAAGTGATCATTCGTTTCTCGGAACCTGTGGCAGAAGCACAGGCAGGAGCGGAAGCCGCTTCAGACATTATGAAAATTTCCCCATCGATAAAAGGGGAGTGTTATTGGGTCGATCAGACGGCCTTGGCATTTCGGCCATCTTCGGCCATGGCCTCCAATCAGCAATATGAGGTCAGGGTGCGATTATCCAAGATTTTCCCGGAAGGTGGCGATGATTTTACCTATCAGTTTAGAACCATTCCGCAGAACTACCGACTTTCTGTGGGTGCTGTTGCAGAGGACCCGTCGAGCCCGAAACTTCAGGTGCTTGAGGGGACGTTGGTGCTTTCCGATTATGAAGAAAAAGACAAAGTAACTACGGCAGTAAAGGGTTGGCAGGAGGATGAACCGCTGAAAATTGAATGGCAGCAGGGCACGGTAAAGAATCAATTTACTTTTAAAGTGAAAGGCATTGAACGGAAGGCTGCCACGGAAGAGGTAAAGATATTGGTGGATGGTCAGGCTTTGGACATTCAGAAGAAGGAGGAAAAAACGGTTAAGGTGTTTGGCCTGAAAGAGTTTGAGGTTACAGAGGTGAAGTCTGAATTTACAAACCATAATAGGATTATTCTTTCGTTCAGTGATCCTTTGGCAACAGATCAAAACTTGAAAGGATTGATTACAGCCAATAAAACAGGTATCAAAACTAAAATTAGCGGCCATCAGATTATTGTCTATTTTAAGTATAAGCACAAAGGCGAAATCCGACTTAAAGTACACGGTGGTATAAAAAATAAAGCAGGTGTTACCCTTAAAGGGCAGCGGGTTTATGATTTTTCCTTCGCCTCCAATGATCCCAAAGTGGCGTTTGTCGGTACAGGCAATATCATTCCGCAGTCTGATGGTTTGGTGATTCCCTTTAAGGCCGTGAGTCTGAAAGCTGTTCAGCTTCAGGTCATAAAAATTTATGCTTCCAATGTGGGGCTGTTTTTACAGGAAAATGGGCTGAGTGGTCACCAAAATGTCAAACGCGCTGGACGACTGGTGCTAAAACGGACCATTCCCCTGAACACCAACCGTTCACTGGACCTGAATGAGTGGAATACCTTCTCCGTAGATTTGGCGCAATATATGGAAGTGGAACCAGGGGCAATCTATCGGGTGGGTTTCAAATTTTCGCGTAAGCATACTATTTTGCCATGTGCTGATGTAGAGGAAACGACGAGTTTCGATCAGGACGATGAGATTACCGATCAGGAGATGGCTTATTATGACGGACCCTCTGCACCCCGAAGCCTGTGGGATAATTATTATGACTATTCGGATTATTACAAAAACCGAAAAAATCCATGTCATGAGGCCTATTATGGTAGCAGTCGGTTCCCTTTCAAGAATATTCTTGCTTCCAATTTCGGGATCATCGCCAAGAGCGGCAGTGTGGGAGAGGTGGTTGTAGCCGTTACCGATCTGCGTTCTACGGCGCCACAAAGTGGTATTGAAGTTACTTTGTACAATTTCCAGCATCAGGAGATTACCAAAGGCATGACCAACAAGGAGGGACTTGTACGGTTGAACAATCACAAAATGACCCCTTTTCTGGTGGTTGCCAGCAAGGGGGATCAAAAAGGATATTTGCGGATTCCTCATGAAAAAGCATTACCGACAAGCCAGTTTAATGTGTTTGGGGAGACTGCTCAGAAAGGACTGAAAGCATTTTTATATGGCGAAAGAGGGGTTTGGCGACCAGGAGACACACTGTTCGTCAGTGCCATTATTGAAGATAAAGTCAAGGCATTGCCTGCTGAACACCCCTTGATTTTTTCGGTGGATAATGCAAAGGGGCAACAAGTTTTCAGAACTGTTCAGCCACAGCGAAGGGACCACTTTTACCTCTTTAAAGTGCCTACTGATGCCAATGCACCGACAGGAAACTGGAAGGCAACTCTTACGGTAGGTGGTGCGCATTTTGACAAATACCTTAAAGTAGAGACTGTTAAGCCCAACCGACTGAAAATTAAACTGGACTTTGGAACCGATCGACTGACTTCCGTGAAGCAAGACATCAATGGCACCATGAATGTTAAATGGTTACATGGGGCTACGGCTCAGCATCTGGAAACAAAAATGATGGCCAGCCTTAAAGCTATACCCACCCGTTTCGATAATTTTAACGACTTTTCCTTCGACGATCCATCAAGGAAATTTGAATCGGAATCAGTAACCTTTTTTGAAGGAAAGCTCGATGCCAAAGGGCAGGCGGCCATTAAGGGCAGCTTGCATACCAACAGCGTTGCACCTGGGATGTTGAGTGCAAGTTTTACCACCCGTGTATTTGAGGAAGGTGGCGACTTCAGTATTGATCGACTGACTATACCTTATAGCCCTTATGCGAATTATGTAGGATTGCGCATTCCTGAGGGGGACAAACGGGGCATGTTGCTGACGGGCAAAGAACACCATATCGATGTGCTTCGGCTGGATGATAACGGGAAACCATTTTCTCAGGCGCAGTTGCATTATGAGATTCTGAAAGTGAACTGGCGATGGTGGTGGGAGCAAGGCGAGGATAATCTTGCCCGTTACCTGTCGTCGCATAGCCGTACGCCTGTAAAAGAAGGCTTGGTGAAGCTTACCAACGGAAAAGGGCAAATTGATTTTCAGATCGATTACCCCGAATGGGGACGGTATTTGGTAAGGGTAATGGATCCTGAAAGTGGACATGCCGCAGGGCAAACCATGTATGTGGACTGGCCGGGTTATGCCAATAAGCCTAAAGGTGCCGCTACGGGATCTGCGGAAATCATGACCCTTTCAGCCAAAGAAGACCAATACAATGTGGGCGAAAAAGCGGAAGTAACTTTTGCTTCGGCAGCGGGTGGCCGCGCCTTGGTCAGTATCGAAAATGGCAGCCGGGTATTGAAGGAATATTGGGTAGAAACCCAGAAGGATTTTACCCCATTTTCTTTTGAACTCACCCCGGAAATGGCACCAAATATTTATGTCAATGTAACGATGGTGCAGCCGCATCAGCATACAGAAAACGACCTGCCCATCAGAATGTATGGACTGACGCCCATCCTTGTTGAGGATCCAGCCACTCGGTTGTTGCCCGAAATCAGTATGCCCGAAACCTTGGTGCCTGAGCAGGAATTCAAGGTGCGGGTATCGGAAAAAAATGGGCTTCCGATGACCTACAACCTTGCTGTTGTGGAAGATGGCTTGCTTGATCTCACTCGTTTCAGTACCCCTAAACCGTGGGACTATTTTTATGCCAAGGAAGCTTTGGGCGTCCGTACCTGGGACATGTACAATTATGTGCTGGGAGCCTACGGCGGAAAAATGGAGCCCGTGCTTGCGATTGGTGGGGATGGTGACCTGAATAGAAAGCAGGCCAAAGCCGATCAAAACAGATTTGTACCCGTGGTGAAGGTACTTGGTCCTTTTACCCTTGAAGCGGGGAAAGAGCAGGTGCATCAGTTGCGTATGCCACAGTACATTGGTTCGGTGCGTACAATGGTTATTGCCCGGCATGAGGCCAAATATGGCACAGCAGAACATACCACGCCTGTTAAGCAACCATTAATGGTATTGGCCACCCTGCCACGGGTATTGGGCCCTGGGGAAAAACTGCGCCTTCCTGTAACTGTTTTTGGGATGGAAGATCAGCTCGGGACAGTGGATGTAAAACTGTCAGTAACGGGACCCCTGAAAACGACTTCGAAGCTGCAACAGGTTCATTTTAAAAAGATGGGAGAGCAAATGGTTTTCTTTGACCTGGAGGTAGCCAAGGCGTTGGGTATGTCAAAAGTGATGATCGAGGCAAAATCAGGCAATGGTCTTGTGGCGAAGCACGAAATAGCTGTTGAAGTCCGAAACCCGAATCCGCCGATGGCCAGGGTTTTTGCACAAACCCTACAGGGGGGAAACAGCCGTATTCCTTTTGAATTACATGGCATGGCGGGCACCAACAAGGTATCGCTTGAAGTTTCTTCCTTGCCGGCAATCAACCTGACCAAGCGGATGAATTACCTGATCAGGTATCCGCACGGTTGCGTGGAGCAAACAACGAGTGGAGTATTTCCGCAGTTGGTGCTGGGGAATTTTGTGGAGCTGAGTGTTGATCAGGAAAAAGAAATTGAGAAAAATGTGAAGGCCGGCATTCAGCGGCTGATGTCGTTTTTGTTGCCCTCAGGAGGGTTGACCTACTGGCCAGGAAGTGGGCTCAGGGCGAACGAGTGGGGAACAAATTATGCCGGACATTTTTTACTTGAAGCGGAAAAGAAAGGCTACGAGGTACCTTCCTCCTTTAAGTCGAAATGGCTGGAGTACCAAACCGACAAGGCCAGCCGATGGGAGCAGGGGAACGGAAATAATGATTTTGTACAGGCTTACCGATTGTTTACCCTCGCATTGGCGCAGGAGCCGAACAAGAGTGCGATGAACAGGATGCGTACCATGAGTGGATTATCTTCAGAAGCAAAAATGAGACTGGGGATGGCTTATGCACTTACGGGCACACCCGAGGTAGCCAAAACGCTGATGCATGAGGCAGCTCAAAATTCTGCAATGCAAAGCAGTAATGATCAGGCCACCTACGGGTCAGCATTGCGGAATCAGGCCATGGCACTTGAGGCTCTTTTGGAAATTGGCGATATGGATGCGGCAAAACCGTTGATCCTGGAAGTCGCGGAACAACTCGGCCGGGACCAATGGTACAGCACACAGACGACGGCCTATGCGCTGTTGGCGATCAGTAAAGTGGCTAAAGAGGGGGCGCCGAAAAGCATGACTTTCGAGTACGCACTCAATAAGGAACCGTCGGTCAGTGTAAAATCTGAAAGGGCATTCTATCAGGTGGAACTTGCCGCAGAAAAGCAAAATCAGGAGTTGCTGATTGCTGCCGATGATGATCAGTTGCTGTTTGCAAGGGTTATTGTTAGCGGTGTCCCGTTTGGGGAAGATCCTACGGAATTGCACAAGAACCTGCAACTGAGGGTCAATTATTATGATCTTGAAGATCAACCCATTGAGGTGGACAACATTGCGCAGGGCATGGATTTCAAGGCGGTGGTGCATGTCAAAAATACGGCACAAATGCGCCAGTTAAAGGACATGGCCCTTACACAGATTTTCCCTTCAGGCTGGGAAATCCATAACAGCCGACTGGATGCTTTTGCCGACAATGCCAAATATGACCGACCGGATTATCTGGATATCCGTGATGACCGGGTTTATCAGTATTTTGACCTCAAGGCTGGGGAAGAAAAATCTTTTGCACTGTTGCTGAATGCCAGTTATCAGGGGCAATATTATTTGCCTTCTGTGAGTTGCGAAGCGATGTACGACCGAGAGGTAACGGCCAGAAAGCCCGGCAGGTGGATCAAGGTAATGGCACAAAACGAACTGTAAATGATGGCCATCAGGCGGTACTGCAAGTTTTAAAAAGGGAGCAGGAGGATGAAAGGGAAGCGTTATATTTTATTATTGATGATGGGTCTGGGCTTTTATTTCGCCCTGCCCTCACGCTTGTTTGATGTGCCGTATTCTACGGTGATTTATGATCGTGACAGCCTGTTGCTTGGCGCCCATATTGCGGCAGATGGACAATGGCGCTTTCCCGCTTCCGAACGACGATCATTCAAGTATGAGACCGCCCTGCGACTTTATGAAGATGAATATTTTGATGTTCACCCGGGGGTTAATCCATTGGCAATAGGCCGTGCCACCTTGCAGAATATTCGGGCAGGTCGGGTGGTCAGTGGTGGCAGTACACTCAGCATGCAGGTGGTTCGCATGGCTACAAACCACCCCCGAACCATTCCTTATAAGCTGCTGGAAATATTGCAAAGTCTCCGCCTCGAGTTGCGCTATTCAAAACAGGAAATATTGCGGCTTTATCAGACCCACGCGCCTTATGGGGGAAATGTGGTGGGTATTGAAGGGGCAAGCTGGCGCTATTTTCAACGGAATATTCAGCAGTTATCGTGGGCGGAAAGTGCCTTGCTTGCGGTATTGCCCAATGCTCCGGGGCTGATTCATACCGGGAAAAACCGGGCAATACTTCTACGGAAGCGCAACCGGCTGCTGGTCAAATTGCGAGATCACGGCCTGATGGATTCGGTGAGTTGCAGGCTGGCGATGGATGAACCGATTCCGGCGCATCCGCATGCACTTCCACGTCTGGCTCCCCACCTGCTGGAACTTTGCCGCAAGCAGGGAGAAGGGCAGGTGCATTATCTTCATTTGCAGAAAAATGTGCAGGCTAAAATCAATGAAGTGGTGCGGTGGCATCATGATCAACTGAAGCGCAGTGAAATACAAAATATTGGTGCGATTGTACTGAATGTGCAAACCAATGAGGTGATGGCTTATGCTGGTAATATTGAGGGAGCACCGCATGAGCACGTAGATATGATTCAGGCGCGCCGCAGTACGGGCAGTATTCTGAAGCCCTTTTTATATGCAGCCGCTTTGGCTGATGGACAAATCATGCCCCAGGCGCTGGTGGCAGATGTGCCGCGTTATTATAAAAATTTTACGCCCAAAAATTATTCAAAGACATTCGACGGTGCTGTTCCGGCTGATGAGGCACTGAGCCGATCGCTGAACATTCCTGCGGTGGACATGCTAAAGGACTATGGTGTTGGGAAATTTCATGCCGATTTACAGCAATTGGGCATGAGTACCCTTGAGCAGCCGGCGGCACATTATGGGCTTTCGCTGGTGCTTGGTGGTGCGGAAGTAAAGTTGTTCGATTTGGTGGGAATGTATGCGGGCATGATGCGCAAAATGGATTATTTTTCCAGACACAGCAGTCAGTACCCTGCAGAACAGTTCCCTGCACCCTATATATTCAGGCAGCAGCAATTGCCTTTGCCTGCCAACACTCAGCAATCGGCGATACTTACCGCAGGAGCGATTTATCATACCTTCGAGGCCATGAAAAATGTCCGCAGACCTGCCGAGGAATCTGGCTGGGAACAATTCACCACCCATCAGCAGATTGCCTGGAAAACCGGTACCAGCTATGGTCTGCGCGATGCCTGGGCGGTTGGTGTTACGGCAGATTATGTGGTGGGGGTATGGGTAGGCAATGCCAATGGGGAAGGGCGATCGGGGATTGTCGGAGGCCTTGTCGCTGCGCCTGTGCTTTTTGATATTTTTCGTGGGCTAAAGGTGGATCGCCACTGGCAGGTACCTTATGGTGATTTATCGGAAATGCGGGTGTGCAGCCAGTCAGGATTCAAGCCCAACCCTTACTGTCCTTCAGTAACAAAATTGGTCAATCTGGCAGGAGCAAGAACGGAAATTTGCCCTTATCATGTGAAGGTCCACCTCGATGAAGAAGAGCAATATCGGGTTTCCTCGGCTTGTTATCCCACTTACAAAATGAAACACCAAAGCTGGTTTGTTTTGCCCCACGTTATGGAATGGTACTATCAGCAAACCCATGCACTGTACCGAAAATTACCCGCCTGGAAAAACACCTGCCTGCCCGATGGGCAACAGCCGATGGCCTTTATTTATCCGCAGAAAAACAGGCGCTTGTGGATGCCCAAAGATCTTGATGGAAATTATCAGCAGGTGGTCTGTAAGGTTGTCCATCAATATCCGTCAAAAAAAATATTCTGGCATTTGGATGATCAGTTTTTAGGCACCACCAATGGAGTGCATGAGTTGGCCATAGCCCCGATGTCTGGGCGACACCTCTTACAGTTGGTGGATGAAGACGGACACAAAATTCAGCAGTATATTGAGGTTGCATCGCGCTAAAATGAGGAGCATGGATCGTTGTAGAAAGGCCATTTGTTTTCAGTCGGGAGTGTGGTGCTCCGGATGACCAGTAGGTCTTGTGCTTGATGGGAAGTTATCTGCGCGTCAAATTCCCCCCATCGCTAATTGCCTACTCGAAGGATCAACTATTGACAAGTGAAAGGGTCTGCTACTTCACCGCTTTCGTAGCACTATGATCCAATTGTTGTCGGTCCTTGAAAATTTTCGAATACGATATCAGATTGATGAAGCCAATAAAACGGAAGGTCACATTGATGGATCGTACCGCTATTGTACTAATTCAGGTGAACTTTTCATCAGCAAACCAAGCAAATAGCCTTGATAATACAATTTAATCATCGGCATATAAAAGCAGGAAGTTAGCAGGTAATATTATGAGGATGTTTTTTACTTTTTTAAGGGATTGTTACTTAAATTGTTATTAACTTAACCGCTAAATAAGGTGCTCTGATTACTCATAGACCTACCTTTTCGACCATCAAAAATTTTTGACTTAGACTGACATGAACGACTTTTCAATTAGTAAAATGCTTGACAATATGCCCATTGGCGTCTTTATTTTAGAGTTAATTGATCGTGATACTATGGAATTTCGGAACGTTTATGTCAACAATACCAATTCTAAAATTGTAGGTGCGGACCTTGAAGCCACCATTGGTATGACACTGCGGGAGTCTTTTCCAGAGGCTTATAATTATGGCCTGCCTGATAAATATATGGAGGCGCTCAGAACGCAGGAGAAAGTGGTGATCGGTGAAATGCAATATGAGGATGGAACGATCAAAAAGAATACTTTCTTTCTTGAGGTTACCCCCCTCGATAGTACCCATGTGATGTTGACTACCGAAAATATCAGCAGGGTAAAACCTTAACAAAAAAGGCCTTTCTAAATCTATAGAAAGGCCTTTTTTTTAGTTTATAAAATAAACGGTTCGTTTCTGCTGATCAGGAACACCGATAATATTGTTCAGGTAATCGGTGGTATGCTTCATCGCTCCTTTTTTGATATACCCCTCGGACTGTGGCATTTTACAGGCCCATGCACCGGAAGGAAGGCTGTTTTTCAGGTCAAGGATTTTTGCCACCGTATGGTTTCCTGTAATGATGTAGACCTGCTGATAGCTTTCCGAAAGCGACAGCACCTCAGGCATATTTTCTTTGGTCAGTACAATTACCTTGGCAGCCTTTTGCTCCAGTTGTTTCTGAAAGGTGGTGACGGGATTTCCTTCCAGTTTGGTGATCGCTGTAAAATCCTGAAAAACAGTGTTCGACTCCGTAGAAGCAGGCAATGTCGCCGTCGGTTTTACCTCCGCTTGCGGTTGCTCTTCTGCTTGGATGGTAGGCGCAACAGCAACTGTGTTGGTGTTTTCTGGCGTTGAGGTGGTTGCTTTTTCTTCCTGGCAAGCCACCATGCCGAGCATTAAAATAGGCAAGTATCGTAGGGATTTTTTCATCATATTGATTTTTATAAATTGAGGTTGTATTTTCGACTGAAAAATCAGCATAATAATATAGTATAATTCTACCAATTACCTGCTATGGTGGCCTAATTTATAGTAATGCTGTAAGCACCAACTAAAAGGATACCACCTACTAGCCGAACAGGAGACCATTTTACCCATCCAATTCTGACAACACTCCGTAATATTTTTAACTTGCAATACAGCCCTAATTATGCACCTCTCCTACAAAGCCCTAATTATTAATCGATTCGGGTTTTATCCCTAACCCTCATAAATTTGATTAAAGAACATCTTAATGAAAGAGTTCAACTTATTACTGCTCATGTAAAATGGATTACCTTGTTCCATATTTGGGAAGTAATGTAATTCTTTGGTAAATGTTACAGCTGCCAAAGATAAATATACGTGGTTATGAATTTTCATTTTGCTCCGTGATTGACAATGATTAAGTCCTGTAAACTGCTTTGCATCTCGATACAGAAATTCAAGTCGTTATCTTTCATTCACCCGCTTCCCCGTTATTTCAGGATCTGTTGAAAACAATATTTTCTGCCTCTTTTCCCATTCCATTTTGTAGTCCCAGCACAGCCAGACCAAAAATACCCCACGCCAGGGCTGTGCTTGCTCCGTTTAGAGATATACCTTGGATCTAAGGCAAAAATTCTTTCTTCATCGGTGAAACACTCAAGTAGGACTGAATTGAATGCCAAATAATCAGGTGACATTTCATGCCTTCTCCGAAATGTACTTTCGTTTTAATCGCTGTTACAGGCAAAATTGGTATGATTATATCGTCCTGGGAAAGACAACAGAACGCGAAAATGGATCAATAAAAATTTCTGTTGCCACATACTTGTCAGAGATATTTTGTTGCTTCTTGCAGAAGGAGTGTGTGTTTCAATGCTTTTGACGGTGACTTAGTAGGTAGTTTTTAGTGATACAAATTACGAGTCACCATTTTTTTGCAAGTCATCGAAAAGTGTACAGAGTATTGATTAGTGGTTCCTTTGGATTTTCAAAAGGATCAATTGAAAACCAGTGGTAGAATTTTGCTTTACCTTTTCTTGATGAGAATGAATTTAAACTAATTTTGATAGTAATCTTTCGAAGTCATTTTCTGATTGCTTTTCATGACTAAATTCACACTGAGTGGTCAAAGATTTTGTTGCTGAATCAGCCATTTCTAACTCCTCTTTCAAAGTCAGTTTCAGCTGTTGAAGGTGCTTCTCATTTTTATTGACCTGTTGCTCGGCATCAACGATTGACCACTATTTGCACGGAGGCGCAGAGAAAGGCGAGAGTCTAAAACCATTTTTTGAGCAGGTTATGGCGGTAAACAGCGTGATGATGATGACGACGATGATTTATTTAAGAAAAAGTGGAAGCGGAGAGCGATGGATTTTGGAGTGGAGATGTAGGTATAATCAATCATTCAGGAATCGTAAACACATCATTTCCCCAAATTTCAGTATCTTTAACCACCATACAAATTAATGGACAATCCCATGAGCCAAAGACAAGCATTACCCATTGGAATACAGACTTTTGAAACCCTTAGATCTTCTAAGGATGATTTTTTGTATATTGATAAAACAGCGGAGATTTATAAAATGGCTAAGCTTAGTGTGGGTTACTACTTCCTTTCTCGCCCTCGCCGTTTTGGTAAGTCAATGTTGTGCTCGACTATGCAGGCTCTTTTTGAAGGAAAGCAAGAACTGTTCGAAGGTTTATACATTCATGATAAATGGGATTGGTCCGTGAAACTCCCTGTGGTAAGGATTGATTTGAGTGGTGTTACTTATAAGAATCTTGAAACTGTTGAACAAAAAATTCAGTTTGTCTTGAATTCAAACGCAAAGAAACATCAAATTGACCTAAATACCGATGAGCTATTAGGGTCACAGTTTATGATGTTGATTGAATCGATAGCCGAAAAGTATCAGAATAAAGTCGTCATACTTATTGATGAGTATGACAAGCCTATTCAAGACACGTTATCGAATGACGATGACTTGGCTTCAAAATCATTAGATGTTCTTCGTGGATTTTATTCAGCCATCAAAGCCTCAGATCAGTATATCCGTTTTTGCTTCATGACCGGCATTACCAAATTCACAGGAGTTGGATTATTTAGCGGTGCGAATAATTTCAATGATATCTCCTTAGATAAGCGATATGCTTCTGTTTGCGGCTTTACTCAAAATGAATTGGACAACTGCTTTGGTGATTACTTCGATGGGGTAAATATGGAGGAGGTTCAGGCTTGGTATAATGGCTACAACTACCTCGGGGACAGGGTTTACAATCCATTTGATATTTTGATATTTTTGGACAAAGGGGCTAAGTTCGATAATTATTGGTGGGATTCCGGTCAGCCTTCTTTTTTGACGAAGATGTTTGAGAAAGGTGCGTATGAAACTTACGACCTGGAAAATTTGGAGTTATCTTCTCAGGAGTTGAAGCAATTTACACTCAGTAATTTGAACTTACCCTCTTTGCTGTGGCAGGCAGGTTACTTGACGATTACGGAAGAGATTCAGGAGCCTTTTGGCGGGAGTAGTTATGTGCTTGCCACGCCAAATCGAGAAGTTCGGATGACCTTGAATATGCTCTTTTTGATTAGCCTGACTTCGGTAGAATCTAACCGACTTTTGAAAAGAAATGAAGCTGTCCGGAGCTTATTCAAAAATGATTTGAAGGAATTCGAAGCCAGTGTCCGTGCGATGTTTGCTGCCATTCCTTTCAATAATTATGTTCAAAACAACATTCAAAAATACGAGGGATATTACGCTTCGGTGATGTTCAGTTTCATGGCTGGGCTTGGACTAAAATGCAGAACGGAAGAAACCAATTCAGCAGGTCGGATCGATATGGTGATGGAAAGCCCATCGCATATTTACGTGATTGAATTTAAGGTCAATGCAGCGAAGCCGAAAGATGGCGACAGAGGAGAAGCCTTGGATCAAATTCATGAGAAAAAATACTATGAACCATATCTAAATGATGGCCGGAAAATCGTGTTGATCGGGATGCACTTTAGTGAGGAGAAAAAGAATTTGGATTGGTTTAGGGCGGAGGAGTTATCGAGAAATTAACATAGCCTCAAAATTTCAGTATCTTTAACCACCATACAAAAAAATAGATAATCCCATGAGCCAAAGAGAAGCATTACCGATCGGTGTGCAGACGTTTGAAAAACTCAGAGAATCTGATCAGCACCATATTTTTCAAAAAACAAAACCCCTATGGCTTAAATGCCTAAGGGGTCTGATGGGGTGAGGGTCACGATCGTTTGAGATTAACTTTTTATGCATAAGCCTGAATTTATACCGCAAGTTCAATGTCAAAAAACTGGGCAAAAATCTCTTTGAGCGTTTCCACAGAAAGGGGTTTATTCAGAAATGCACTAATTCTTTCCAGCGCCTTTGCTTGTTCCTGATCATCGGGATTCAGGGAGGTGGTTAGCAGGACGATGACTATGGGGAGTTTTTGCTTGGTGTCAATCTCCTCCAATCTTTCTAAAAATTCCCAGCCATTGACCAGGGGCATATTGATGTCTAAAAAAATCAGATTAGGTAAGGGCTCATGGCCTGCAATACACTGATTTAAGAAGTCAATCCCTTCCTGTCCATTCAATCTGACGTGAATTTTTTTGGCCACGCTCATTTCCTCTAACACCATTGCGTTAAGAAAATTGTTGGCCTCATCATCGTCAATCAATAATACGGAGTCTAATTTTTTATTCATAGTTAAGGTTTTTTGATATTCTAAAACTAAATATACTGCCTTTGCCCAATTCTGAATTTACCCAGATGTCGCCGTGGTGCAAAGTGGTTATTTTCAGGCAATGGGATAAACCAATGCCTGCACCGGGATAGTCCTTTTTATTATGTAGGCGTTTAAAGATGACAAAGATCTTTCTTAAATTATTTTTGTCAATGCCAATGCCATTATCCTTGATATTGAAAATCCAGTCAAACTCTGTTTCCGAATAGGTAACCGTTACCACAGGTGTTCTTTCGGAGAAGGAAAATTTTAAGGCATTGGAAATCAGGTGATAAAATAGCTGATGCAGTTCGAACTTCATACCTTTTACAATCGGCAAATCCTTAAAAACCAGCTCAGCATTAGATTTCGATATTTCAGCATTAAGCTGTGCTTTACAGTTCAGCAGAACTTGGTTAGTATCGACTTGTTCAATATTCTGATTTTTACCAATTCGGGTATAATCCAGCAGTGATTTTACCATCAGGCTCATGTTCTTTGCCGCCAAATTGATGAACCGCATGAAAATCTGCGTATCCTGATCACCCAGCACCTGCTCCTTGGTATTCAACAATCCGATATAGCTCTGAATTGTGTTTAGGGGCTCCTGGAGGTCATGAGAAACAACATAAGCAAACTGCTCAAGTTCCCGGTTTTTCAGCTCAAGTTCTTTATTATGTTGTTTTACATTTTCAGCCTCTTTATGTTTGGTAATGTCTACATGCGCTCCAATCATTCTTGTTGGGTTTCCTTCCTCGTCCCACTCAATCACCTGCCCACGGCAGTAGACCCAGACAATAGAGCCATTTTTATGAAAATACCGCACCTCATTATCATAAGGGATTTTACCTTTTGATTCGATGTGTTTTTCAAATATCTCATATACGGAAGGCAGGTCGTCGGGGTGAATAATCTTCTGCCAGCTTTCCGGAACATTCTCCATCTCTTCGGGCAGATACCCAAACATCGCCTTGAAAGTAGGGCTCATATATTCCGTATTCTCGGGGATATTCCAATCCCAGTAGCCCGCGAGCGTACTTTCCAGTATTTGGTCAAAAATTAATGCTTTGTCAGTAGGTTCATACCTGTTAGCATTCGTTGTTGTGCTGTTTTGGGTATTCATCGCCATAGGTTTAATTTTCGAGAGGAATAGAAAAAAAGAAATCGCTGCCCACGCCAATTTTGGATTCTACCCAAATTTTTCCTGCATGGTTCTCGATTATTTTTTTCGTTTTGTTCAGACCAAGACCTAAACCCTGAATGTTTCGTTCGTTGTGAACCCGTCTGAAAATCATAAATATCTTTTTAAAATCTTTTTCTTCAATACCAATTCCGTTGTCACTGATTTTAAATATAGCTTGCTCGCCAATTCTGTCGGCACTGATCTTTACGTGTGGTGGCTCCTCTATTTTATGGTAAGACAATGCGTTGCTGATGAGGTGGCAAAAGGCCTCCTTAAATTCTTCTTTATAAACTTTCACCAAAGGTAATTCGCCCTCGACATCAACCGAGCCTTTGGTATTGGTCATTTCTTCATCCAACTGTTCGAGCACTTCTGCCACGATATTTTCCGGGCAGATCAGCTTTTTGACTTTTCGTTCCTTATTACTTGCCAAAAGGGGTAAACCATCTACCAGGTCAGTCATTTTCAGGATCGACTGGTTAATGATCTGCATGGCAGAAATGGTGCGTTGATCATAATGCTGCCCATTGATTCTCAGCAATAAATTCACCAGCCCACCAATAGAATTCAGTGGTGAGCGCAAATCGTGGGAGGTTAATGTTAAAATATCCTCCAGTTTCTTTTCGATGCCCTTAATGGCCGTGTTATTCTGAAAAGTGGTGTTGATAAATTGTAAAGCCCCTTCCTTATTATACTGAAGGTCAACAGAAAACAAAACAGGAATCGTTGTCCCTTTTTTGGTGAGCAGACCCACCTCCATAGCAGGGAGATTTTTGTTGGTATCAATACCATTACCCACGCCGAGGGCAACATCAAGATCATTGGGATGAAAAAAATAGGATAATGATTTTCCGATCACTTCCGAATTTTCATACAATAATAGCTTTGAAAATGAGGAGTTACAGGCCAAAATTTTTCCTGAAGAAGGACATATAGTAGCACATAGCACAGGAAGGCTATCATAAATTTTAAGCAGGTTTTCCTGCTCAAGCGCCTGATTTGTGTTACTGTTGATCACTCTTTCCATGCTTATTTCCTTTTAGCTAAATGCCCCTGCAATGCAGGTTTTGATCTTTTGGTGGATTGTTTATTACTAACCTATGAATGATATTATTAAAAATAAATGAAATTACATAGTTGTACCTATTTGGGCTTACAGGCACAGATGTAAGATATTACATAGGATAAGGTCATCTATACTAAATATCCAATTGAATTCAATTTGAATTAATTTATATCTGTAGTTAAAACCACTGGAATAGGTGGTTAGGGTTCCTGTAATGATAACATCAAAACCTGAATTGGTTAATATTAATCAAGTTGATCGGATTTCTTACGTCTTGGTAATTATCCAAATTCTCTATTCCTTTGTTGCATGAAATTGATAGATAAAGTGGCTTGGATCCACCTCGAAGATCGACGAGTGTTGAGCACGCGTAGTAGGGGTAAATCGGTTTATTATTTCCCTGGCGGAAAAAGGGAAGCGGGGGAGACCGATGTTGAGGTGCTTTGCCGCGAGATTAAAGAGGAACTTGATGTGGAGATAGACCGGGACTCTGCCATTTATATAGGCACTTTTGAAGCACACGCACACGGGCATGATGCGGAAGTATTGGTGCAGATGCGGTGTTATGAAGCGAATTTTTCGGGAACATTGACTGCTTCAAGTGAAATCGATTGCTTCGAGTGGATGCGCTATCGGGATCGGGAACGGACTTCGGAAGTGGATCAGAAGATATTTGATTTTTTATGGGAGAGGGCGTTGATTGATATGTAATATTTTTCTTGAAAACAGCGCGTAAAATGATGGCAATCTCCATGCTTTATTGGCGGAATAGTGAAAAAAAGTACGTTTACCGGTCAATTCAGATGATTACCTTCCTGTAGGGGTGTTGGTCAATTTAATTCGCACTTGGTAACTTATAGGATCCATTCACCGGATTTCAGAGTGCTAATTTCAAACAGATGTCTTAACTTCAGAAAGTGAGGTGAATTTAACCTCTATTGTATTTCTATTAGCGTCTTTTTTGAATTTTATCCTGTGTCGGATCAATCCAATATATATGATCGAGTCTTCCTATAAATCCAATGCTGATGGTGTAAAGTTGAGCAACACTATTGCCCTGCTGATTGCCTTGGTGATTTTTCCTTACATTTTTATTTTTCAGCAGATGCAAGGGCTTGAGTTCATGTCCCCTTTATCTGCGGTGCTGTCTTTTGCCTATATTACCGTTCCGGTGCTTAATCATTTTAAAAAATATTTGGCAGCAAAAATTTACATTGTCATCCAGACCACCATCGAGATCATGGTTTACTCCATGGTTCTGGGGGGAGAAACGTTGCTGTTTGTTTACTTTTTTTCGATGATCCTGGTGCCGCTGATGTTCTTTTCCTATGAGGAAAAGAAGCTTATATTTTTCTCCTATCTTTTGATTCTGGTCAACCTGATCGTCGATATCAGCTATAAATATTTCACCAATGATGCCCTGATGAGCAGCTCGTACATGCCGCTGATTATCGGTAATATTGCCGTGTGCTTTTGTTTGGTGTGCATTTACAGCTATCGGATTGTGCAGGAGAAATACCATTACAGTAGAAGGCTGGAGGCGCATAATCAGCACCTGACAGATTTGATTGATCAGCAGATTGAAGCAGAAGAAAAGCTGATCAAAGCGCGAGAACTTGCCGAATCGGTCTCCGAGGCAAAACAGAATTTCCTTTCCTCGATGAGTCATGAGCTCCGCACCCCACTGAATGCCGTGATTGGGATTACAAATATTTTGATTGATTCCAAGCCCAACGAAGATCAGGTGGATAATTTAAATGTGATGAAATTTTCTGCGGACAACCTCCTGTCGCTCATCAATGATATTCTTGACTATAACAAAATTATAGCGGGAAAACTGACCATCGAACATGTGCCTTTTCAGTTGCATGAGCATGTGGCCAATCTGCGGGAAGCCAATTCTTTTAATGCTAAAGACCGCAACAATCAGCTGGTACTGTCCATTGAGGAGCAGGTACCCACTTTTGTAAAAGGGGACCCTGTGCGCATTGCGCAGGTGCTGAATAACCTGATCAATAATGCCATCAAATTCACCGAAAACGGGACCATTAACATTCGACTGAAACAGGGCAGCCCTGAAGGTGCCACCGTTACTTTTGAAGTGGAAGACAGTGGGGTGGGCATTGCGCCAGAGAATATTGATAAGATTTTCAAGGACTTTGAACAGGCGGAAGCGAGTACCAACCGTAAATTTGGCGGTACCGGTTTGGGCTTGCCGATCAGTAAAAAATTGCTCCATTTAATGAATGCGGAAATTTTTGTTCACAGTGAAGTGGGGAAGGGAACAACTTTTACCTTTACAGTGCCTTTCGGAGTGGTTAAAGAGGAAGTGCAAACGCAGGTTACTCCACAGGAGCACGAGATTGGTCATCAAAATGAGTTGGTGGGTAAAAAGGTGTTGCTCGTTGAAGATAACCTGATAAATGTGAAGGTGGCCGCACAGTTTCTGAAAAAGTGGGGCATGTCCCATGAGTGGGCGGAAAATGGGGAGATTGCCGTGAAAATGGCCTCTAAAAATGCCTACGATTTGATTTTGATGGATTTACACATGCCCGTGATGAATGGGTATGAAGCGACGAAAATTATCCGGACTTTTAACCCCACCATACCGATTATCGCACTGACCGCCTCCGCCCTTTTGGAAGTAAAAGGCAACTTGCTGGCTATTGGTATGAACGGGTCGGTGACCAAGCCTTTTGTGCCCGCAACCCTGAAGAATGAGATCCTGAAAAATATCATGATCACCGCTCCAGACAACGTCTCCTCCAATTAGGAGCGTAAGGGCTTAGAACCTCTTCTGACCATAATTACAGGTGATTTTATGCCAAAAAAAGAGAATGTAGCCCATTTGTAATTCGTATTCACTGCTTTTTTTCCTCCCCGACAGATATTTTTGATTGATGATACCAATGCGGTATTTTTTTGTCAGGTAGAAGTAGCATAATATGATAAAGGTAAAATCTATTTTTTTGTTAATCGCAGGGGTATTTGCAATGGGAACCACCATGGCAAATACTAAAAAGCAAGTTACAAAGTCACCCATGGATTACGTCGATCCATTTATTGGAACCGGCGGTATCGTCCATACTTTTCCGGGGGCTACCATGCCCAATGGGATGATTCAGCTGAGCCCGGATGGAGACACGCAGGGTTGGAATTGGTGCTCAGGCTATCATTATTCAGACACCAACCTCAAAGGTTTTTCCCACACCCATTTGTCGGGTACGGGCTGGTCGGATTTGGGAGATATTTTACTCATGCCTACCGTCGGGAAAATTCAAACCGAGCCAGGTACCAAGGAGCATCCCGATGCCGGTTGGCGGTCACGTTTCAGTCATGATCAGGAACAGGCTTCTCCGGGATATTACGAGGTATTTCTGAAGGATTATGATGTCGATGTAGCATTAACGGCCGGCAGGAGAGTGGGGTATCATCAGTATCATTTTCCTAAAACTACGGAAGCCAATGTGGTGATTGATCCTACGAACAAGATTTTCGGGTCGATTATCGAAACTAAAGTAACGCAAGAGGATGAGCATACGGTAAGTGGCTATTGTTACTCCAACGGTTGGGGCGGCAAACGCTATACTTATTTTGTGGCCAAATTTTCCAAACCCATGACGGGCTTCATGGTGAGTTCAGGGAAGGACCTTGCCCGCGCAACAAGCCGGGAAGGGAAATCAGCAAGAGGGTTCGCCATTTTCAATACTGAAGACGATCAACAACTCGAAGTGCGTGTGGCCATCTCTGCGGTGAGCCTCGAAGGTGCCAAAGCCAATTTGGCATCGGAAGTTACGGATTTCAGTACGGCATTGAAACAGGCCAAATCCACCTGGGCAGAAAAGCTGAATGCCTTTGAGGTATCAGGCGGGACGGAAGCGCAAAAACGCATTTTTTATACCGGCATTTATCACAATTATATTGCCCCAAACCTGACCTCAGATGTGGACGGGAAATATATTGTCAATGAGAAAGTTTATCAGGCGAAAGGCTTTGAAAACTACTCTTCATTCTCTTTCTGGGATACTTTCAGGGCTACCCAACCGTTGTTACACATGGTTTCTCCGGAACTGTCAAGCAATGTGATGCAATCCCTGATTGCCCGCCACCGCGATGCGAAATCTCATTTACCACTGTGGGAGCTTTGTGGGGTAGATAACACCTGTATGATTGGTTACCCTACGGTGGCCGTGTTATATGATGCGATTATGAAAGGGGTTCCGGGGATTGATGAGGAAGAGGCTTTTGAAGCGATGAAGGACATTGCCAACACGAATAAAGATTCGAGTTCGGATGGTGTCGGTGGGCTCGATGAATATATCAGCCTGGGTTATGTGCCGGCCGATATCCCAAAGAACGTTTCCAAAACCCTCGAATATGCTTATGAGGACTGGTGCATTGCCTCTTTGGCAAAGCGGTTGGGTAAAATGGAAGATTACCGCGTTTTTAAAGCACGATCGGAAAATTACCGAAACCTCTTCAATAGCGACCGCAAGATGTTCTGGCCCAAAAATGCCGACGGCAGTTGGTTTGGAGAGATTAATCAGCATAAATGGGACGAATTGCAGCAACACTGGATTTCGGGAAATCTGTGGGCTTATGAATATTTCGCACCGCACGCAGTGAATGATTTGATTGAGCTTAAAGGTGGTGTGAAAGATTTCACGGCCCAACTCGATGATCTATTCAGCAAGTCGCTGGATATGGAAGGCGAGGAGCATGTAGATATTTCAGGCTTTATTGGTGGATACGCCCACGGCGATGAGCCCGGGCATGCGAATGCTTACCTGTATAATTATGTCGGTCAGCCCTATAAAACGCAAGCACTGGTCCGCCAGATTATGGATGAAATGTACACCGATCAGCCTGATGGCATGCCCAATAATGAGGATTGTGGGCAGATGTCGGCTTGGTATGTTTTTTCTTCCATGGGATTTTATCCTGCCTGCCCAGGGGATGAGGAGTTTTTGATCGGCTCCCCATTGTTCAGTGCTGCAAAAATGAAACTGGGCAATGGGAATGTTTTCACTATGGAAGCTGAAAACCAGTCTGCAGAAAATATCTATGTGCAGTCTATTGAAATCAATGGAAAAAAAGTGAACAGAACTTATATCACTCAGCAGGAAATTATGAATGGTGGATCCCTGAAATTAGTGATGGGCAACAAGCCGAACACCAAATTGGGGGCCAAGTCAAAATTCAGACCGACCGCTCCTGCAAGCCGATAAAATGACAAGCCTCAGGCAGCTTTCAAAATCAGCATTGTGTTAGACGTTAAAAATAACGTTTCTACAGGATAATCTGCTGAGCTTAATGACATCGGGTGAATCCGTAAAGTTGTTAACATAATATTTTGTGTTAAAGCCATAGAATTGAGTTGCCCTGCCGAAAACCGAATATTATTTACCGCTAAAACTGAAATTTAAGAGGTTCAACCGCCCGATAAATATTAAAGAAATTCATTGATCGATCCCGAGGCTGAACGATGATGTTCCCTCAGGAAGATGAAAGCCATTCAATTTTATATATTTGAATTAGTGTTTGAAGCCACAGCGCGATCCTGTGGCTTTTTTTTAAGCCAATTATTTAACATAATGCTTTTTGGGGCTGATACATTATCCTCAAATATTTACCTGAATGACCTTGCGGGCAGGCCAACTGCTATCCCTGAGCTATTTATGTGCTTTGAGCATCTCTTTCAATTAAAAAAGTTCAATTTGGATTGCTTTATTCGCTTTGTATTCATGTGCAATATTGATCTAAACAATGCTGCGGTAGGCGATCAGAGCCATACAAAATTCAGATAATAGTATTTTTTATTGCGATGATTATCTATATTTGAGATAGTATATTTAACTGATTTTTTTATAATACTATATCAACCTACACTAAATATGAAAATTACCTTTATTACTATCCTTCTATTTTTAATTTCTATTAATGTATTTTCACAGGACATCATTGTGCGAAATAACGGTGTCAAAATTGAATGTGAAGTAACCAGTACCGACAGTTCAACTGTTTACTTTAATATAAAGAGAAATAAGAAAGACATTTCTACTAAAATAGCACAGAGTGAGGTGTCGGAGATTATTTATGCGCAAAAGCCAATAACTGATACACAGACCTCCGCTGTTACAATGGAAAAGACATTTGGAGGCTATAATTTTTATCACGAAGGTCGAAGATTACAAATGAACCAACTCGTGGCCTTGATGAAGCACAATGACCTCGCTTACCGTCAAATAAAGGCAGCACAGTCCAATTATACTTTAGCGATGATCTTGAGCTCCGCGGGTGGATTTATGATCGGCTGGCCTTTAGGCTCTGCACTTGCCGGTGGAGACCCCAATTGGGCATTGGCAGGCATCGGCGCAGGTTTAGTCGTGGTTTCTATTCCAATCAGTCAACATTTTAATAAGCAAGCAAAAGAAGCCATTGGAACTTTTAACGGCGGCTTAGTCGCGGATTCATTTTGGGACACTCATGAATTGAATATAGCTATGGGTGGTAATGGTATTGGTTTGGCATTCCATTTTTAAGGGGCTGAAATTTCAGTACACAAGACAACGCTATCTTCTGTCGCGAGCGCCCTGTTCTTGACAAGCTGATTATAAAGTGTAAGGATCACGAGACTGAGTCTCGCGATAGATCAGCGAAGAGGTAATTACTATTCATTCCTGTTGATTCGTCGATCCCACCAAAACATGTGCTGTCCGAATCCATGGTTTCAGGGTAAACACACCAACTGTCGCGAGACTCCGTCTCTTGACAAGCTGATTATAAAGTGTAAGGATCACGAGACGGAGTCTCGCGGTAGATGACTGAATAGGTAATTACTATTCATTCCTGTTTATTTACCAATCCTACCAAAACATGTGCTGTCCGAATCCATGGTTTCAGGGTAAACACACCAACTGTCGCGAGACTCCGTCTCTTGACAAGCTGATTATAATATATACTGATCACGAGACAGAGTCTCGCGGTAGATGACTGAATAGGTAATTACTATTCATTCCTGTTTATTTACCAATCCTACCAAAACATGTGCT
>CANMKE010000039.1 GCA_947498325.1 uncultured Persicobacter sp. | reverse complement strand
ACCTCTGTACAGATCTGACACAACTTAACGATAGAGGCTTCTTCAGTGATATAATCGGTCTCGAAAATCACTTTCAAAGAGGCGCCACGTTCGTGGCAAGCGTCCGTCAAAGCCTTAATCTCTTCCGTCAAATAAGCCCAGTCTTTTTGCATCGCTTTACCGATGTTGATGACCATATCAATCTCCTGTGCACCATCCTTGATCGCCTGAACGGTCTCGTAAACTTTTACATCGATTGATGAAATTCCGCCTGGGAAACCTACCACACAGCCCACTTTAACGGCTGTTCCTGCCAATAATTTTTTGGCTTGATCCACTGCGAAAGGCTTCACACAAACCGAAGCGACATTGTATTTGGCAGCTACCTGACAGCCGATTTCCAAATCTTTGTCGGTTAGTTGTGGGTGAAGGATCGTATGATCGATCATTGATGCTAATTCTTGCACATTGCTCATAGTCGTAAATTTATTTTTTAATTAACTGTTGGTTTTTATTTAGCATAGCTGACCATTCCATCTGGTACAGCCTTGTATTTTTCAGCTTTTGAAATGCTCTTTTATCCGACGAAATAACCACTGGCTTCCTCTAAATATCAATAACTGCCCCTACACGTAAATCTCGGGAAGAGGCTCCGAGGTGAATTTTGTAGGGTCCTTTCTCCACTTTCCATCGGCGATCCGTTTCATCATAAAACTGAAAATCCTCTTCACTCAACTGCAACTCTACTGCTTTGCGCTCCCCTGCCTTTATCGCCAATTTTGTAAAACCTTTTAATTCACGTGGCGCCCTTTCAATCTGACTATTTAGCTTCTCGATATACAATTGAACAGTTTCCTTGCCCTCTTGCTGTCCGGTATTTTCAATGGTCAGCTTTACCGTAAATTGACCATCCCTTTTCACAATATTTAAGTCAGAATATTCAAAGGTGGTGTAAGACAAACCGTGCCCAAAACAAAATTCCGGATCGATATTTTTATGGTCAGCGAATCGATACCCCACATAAATGCCTTCTTCGTAATTAACCGAATGGTTAGTCCCAGGATATGCAGCGAAATAGTGGGCAGAATTATCTGATAATTTCTTTGGGAAAGTCATGGGTAATTTCCCCGACGGGTTTACGGCACCACTCAGGATATTCGCCAATGCATTTCCTCCCTCCATTCCGGGATACCACGCAAAAATCACGGCTTTAGCTTGTAGCAACCAAGAACTCATTTCCACAGGCCCCCCGCCATATAGTACAATGGCTGTCTGATCGTTTACGGCCGTCAATTGTTCCAATAATTCCCTTTGATGGAAAGGTAATTTTAGGTCCGGTTTATCCACCTCTTCCGAATCAAAAATATGATCTTCCCAGCGCACACTGTCACCGCTAAACCAATTCTGAATCCAGCCCCCAACAAAAATAACCTTATCAGCCTTTTTTGCTGCCGCGACTGCCTGCTGCATCAGGGCAGTATCTTTCTCCTGCGCTTTGGATATTTTATAACCCGGAAAGTAAGAGATCTTCGCCTGTTGTCCAAAATGTCGTTGTATCCCTTCAAGTGCCGTAATTTCATATTTAGCATTCACTTGAGAACTTCCTCCTCCCATACAAAATTTCCGATTTGCATTCGCTCCTATCACGACAATATCCTGAGCCACATGACGATCCCACGGTAAGCATTGCTCATTTTTTAGCAGCACCATGCCCTCTTCTGCCACCTGTCTGGCAATATTTTGATGATCACGCGTGTTTCGCTTTCCTTCAGGTCGATCGAGATCAAATTTATGCACCTGATCCATCACCCATAAAATGCGTTGTATTTTTTCATCAATAACTGCCGATTTTACTACCCCATTTTCTACCAGCGCCTGCGCCGGTTTCCCCAAATAAAAATCATCGTAATCACTGACCCGCTCACTTAGTTCCGTCCCCATTTCAAGGTCCAAACCATTCAATAAAGCTTCCTTACTATTGTGCGTAGCATTCCAGTCACTCATCACTACCCCTCGAAAACCCCACTCCTCTTTTAAAACCGCATTTAGTAAATAATGATGATGAGAAGCATGCGTCCCTCTAAATTTATTATAGGCCCCCATAACGGTATAGACATCGGCCTCCTGAACGGCGGTTTTGAAGGCTGGAAAATAAATTTCCCGCAACGCCCGTTCACTCATATTAACATTCACATCGTGCCGCCAGGTTTCTTGATTATTAGCTACAAAATGTTTGGCACATGCCCCTACTCCCTGACTTTGAACACCCAAAATATAACCTGCCCCCATTTGTTTGGTTAAATATGGATCTTCGCTCAGGTATTCAAAATTTCGACCATTTAACGGACTACGAATGATGTTTATTCCTGGGCCCAAAATGATGTCTTTCCCACGCTCAGCAGCCTCGGCTCCCAATACCTTCCCATAGGCGACACCCAAACTTTTATTCCAGGTGGCACCAAGCGTAATGCATTTTGGCAGATAGGTGGCCTGATCATCAAAATCCTTCACTCGGGTATAATCTCGCCCGTGCTCTACTCGCACGCCATAAGGACCATCCGACATCACCAACTCCGGAATATTTAACCGTTCAACACCTCCACTTGTGAAGCTTGAACTTGCGTGAATCATCTGTATTTTTTCGCTTAATGTTAATTGTTCAATAAGTTCCTGAAACGATTCCGGCTTAGGGCTACACGAAAATAATATGAAAAACAGAAAATACCATTGTTTGATGAACATAACTTTTACACTTAAAAAACATTCAAATTATCTAAATTAATACGGATCATTCACTGACCGACGCTACCAGATTTGACGCCGATTTGTCCGGTTCAACCGTCGGCACTTTTAGCGGTTTAAGCTTATAAAAATTCATACTAATCAAACAACCTACTGCGATGATCGCAGGAAGAATGGTCATCGACAGGCGAATCCCCAACAAAGCGTGTTCTGTTTGCAGAACATTGGCTGCATAACCAAAAGAACTCAGTATCACCATGGTTAGGAAAGAGCCAATGGCCACACCCGTTTTTTGACTAAAAGTGGAGGCGGCATAAATTAACCCTGTTGCTCGCCTTCCCGTAATTTGTTCAGAATAATCTGCCGTATCGGCAAGCATTGCAAAAACCAATGGCATGGTAGGACCTGACGCAAAACTGAACAACAAATGAGTGGTAAAAATGAGAATAATATTTTCTGGATTCGCGAAATAATTGATCCCTAAAGACAAAATAATAATCAACATACAATATTGAAATAACCTTCTCTTTCCTATTTTTTTACTCAGATATTGGGTCGGTAACACCCCTAAAAGTACCGCAATGGTTCCAGAGACCATAAAGAGCGATGCCAAATCCTTCCGCCCTACGTAATACTGAAAATAATACAATACCGTAGAGCTACGCAAACCGATGTATATCAATAAAAATACGGAGGTAAATAACAGGCTCAACCAAGGCTTATTGCCCTTTAGGTCCTTTAGATCTTCTATTAAGCTATTGTTGTCAGTTTGTATAGGTTGAACACGTTCCTTACTGGTCAGGTAGGCAATCAGCAAAGCGCAGACCACCACGCCTCCCAGGCCAATCATTGCATATTGATAGCCCTGCGCCTGATTACCTCCACCGAATTTCTCGACCAGCGGAATCAGTAAACCTTGTACCGTAAGCCCAGCGGCGTAGGCAAAGACAAATTTATAGCTTGACAAACTGGTACGCTCTGCGCTGTCATTACTGACCACGCCCATCAAAGAATTAAAAGGTACCATGACCACCGTATAACTGATCAGGAATAAAAAATAACTCCCATAGGCATAGGCTAATTTTGAATAGCCTGTTAATGCCGGCGTAGAAAATAAAATTACCGTGGAACCCCCCAAAGGAATCGCTCCAAAAAGCAGATAGGGTCTAAATTTACCCCATCTACTTTTTGTTCTATCGGCATAGAACCCCATAATTGGGTCGTTTAAGGCATCGAAAAACCTGACAACCAAGAACAAAGTAGCGGTTGCTGCTGCAGGTAGCATGACCACATCCGTATAAAATACTGGCAAAAAAAACATGAGTGCCTGCCACAATCCGCTTCCTGCGAACTCTCCAAAGCTGTAACCGACTTTCTCTTTGACTGATAACTTCATAGCTAAAAAATATTTTCCCTAAATTTTATACTTATTCATCAAATTCATGTCTTCTATTATTCAAAAAGGGTCTAATTATTTGCTGATAATTTTTAATAAAATATAACAAAATTAGAAAATAGTACCCCTATCTATTTTTTGGATTCAGGAAATTAGCCATAGGAAACAGTAGCTGTATGACCCATACAAAACTCATCCTTTGTGTATTCCCCAAACACATCAATTTACTAACACATCGTATTTATCCTATACACGAAAAAGTAACATGAAATCAGAAAAGTATAAATATCTGTTTATTGAAATCACTTTAGTGCTCCTCATGATCATGATTGCCGGTACCTTGATATTGGTTTGAATTACTGGTAAACAATAATTAAAAGATCATTTACCTGTATTTCAAAACAATAGCGCAACACAGCACTGATAAAGGCCTTTGGCTGAATCACCTAACACTTATGTAGGCTGTCGAATATTTTTATGCCTATCACCACGGAGGCCAGGTCATTAAGTTTAGGAAGTTAGCCCGTAGAGAGATTATTTTGAACGCCTGACACAAGGCTAATTTTATAGGTATTCCCTTAAATTTATTCAATCTGTTATTTGAGTCGTTAAGCACAACGCCTCTACAAGCGTTTCAAATCCAAGACCGGAGCTACCAATCCTTTACCTAATAACATTGGGTACTTCGGTAGAAATCATGTTTTATCATGTTTTAGATTAGCCTGTCGAAAATATGAAATTATGCCACACAAAAATGAGATTTATGGTGTGTATGGACGTTGCATGCAACGTCCATACCGATAGGCACAAAAATATTCGACAGCCCAGTTTTAGATTGAGGTGGCCTATTTTCAGCAGGCTACTGTTGCGGCTCCCAATTATTACATGAATTTATTTTGAACACAGAGTACCCAGGTTGCTACAGATATTAATATTTCGCAAATCAGATTTCGCCCATTGCTAATCCAAAAGGACTTTCAACTTGATTAATGAGTCCTCTAAAAAAGTGTGCGATATTTATGGGCTAATGCATTACACTTGAAGCGTATTTTTAAATCCACCCCACGTATTTAACCCGTTATTTAACCGCGCACTTTATTTTCCATCCTACCGTAAATTCAGCTTAATCGGCATATTATCGACCACCGAAGGCCTCATTTTGCTGAATTAAGGCGATAATTTTCTCCACAGAACTCGCAGATCTTAAACCATCTTCAGGCGTATTTTTTACATAGTCTAAAAGTTGGGTAATAGATGAGCTGGCAACGTGCAGGCGCGTATCAGAAGAAGCATAATAAATGAACACTTCCTCTTTTTCGTTTTTTATCCACCCATTCGAAAATACCACATTACTCACATCACCCACACGCTCCTCACCCATAGGTGCAATCAGGAAACCACCCGGTTGATAGATGATCTTGGTCGGATCATGCAATGCCGTCATGAATACATACAGCACATATCGCAAGCCTGCAGCTGTATTTCGTACCCCATGCGCCAAATGCAGCCAGCCGTCGGCGGTTTTTATGGGTGCGGGCCCGAGTCCATTTTTAACTTCTTTAACAGTGTGGTATTCCTTATTGTCTAAAATCATCTCCTCATTGATGACCGCTTTAGTAATCTCCTTGCTCAGCCCCCAGCCAATGCCTCCGCCTTTTCCGGTATCAATAAATCCGTCCTGAGGTCGGGTATAGAAAGCATATTGACCATCGACAAATTCCTCATGTAAAACCACATTCCTTTGTTGACCGGAAAAAGTAACCAAATCAGGTAATCGTTTCCAGCTTATTAAATCCTTACTCCTGACAATCCCGCAGCTTGCCACGGCAGCAGAAGTATCCCCTTTCGGTGCGTCAGGGTCTTTTCTTTCTGTACAAAACAGGCCGTAAACATAGCCGTCCTCATGCTTTGTAAGGCGCATGTCATAAACATTCACATCAGGTTGATCAGTCTCGGGGATGACCACAGGGAAGGGCCAAAATTTAAAGTGATCAATCCCATTTGGACTTTCAGCAATGGCAAAGAAAGACTTTCGGTCCACCCCTTCCACTCGAACCATTAAAACATAATTGCCTTCCCAGAATATTGCACCGGCATTGAAGGTCGCATTTACCCCAATACGTTCCATCATGTGGGGGTTTGTCTCAGGGTTTAAATCATACCTCCAATCCAATGGGATGTGCTCGGGCGTGATTACAGGATGAATATATCGATCAAAAATCCCATTCCCGATCTCCGCTGATTTAGGGTTTGATTTATTGATTACCTGCTGATGTAGTTCGCTTAGCTGCCGCAATCTATCTGACATAAAAATATAGTAAGTTGATGGTTCAAAAATGATGTTTTCAACAAATAAACAGGTTCAATAAATTATCAATTTAGGACACAAAATAAAGACTAACGATATCGGAAACTATCGCTGAGCAAAGTGCCTTTTTTATAGGCCCCCTAAACTCCGGGAACACACGCCGACCTTATTTAAGCTCATATCGCTGCATATATTCCTTGGGAGACAGCTCAAAATATTGGTTAAAACAGGTCGAAAAATATTTTGGGTTATTGAACCCTACAGAATAGGCAACATCTGACACACAACAATCCCCCTTCGCAAGAATTCTTGCCGCAATATTCAGCCGGATATTTCTAATGAAGATATTCACCGACAGATTGGTCATTTGTTTTAACCGTTTGTAGAGATTACTCTTACTCATCCCTACCTCAAGCGCCAAAGTATCACCACTAAGTTCTGGATTTGCCAAATTGCTCTCCACATACTTGGTAATCTTTTGAATGAAGCCCTCGTCTATGGCATCAACTTTAATATTTGAAGGGATATACCCACCAACATTCCCCACGCGCTTAATCAACGACCGGGTACTTGCCAAACGGTTATTAATTTTCTTTTTCAGAATTTCAAGGTTGAAAGGCTTTGGGATATAATCATCGCCACCAGCTTCAAGCCCCTCCATTTCATGCTCAACATTCCCCTTAGCCGTCAGGAAAATAACAGGGATATGTGCCGTTTCTGCTTGCTGCTTCAAAATTTTTGTCATCGCGTAGCCATCCATCAGAGGCATCATCACATCCGACAAAATAATATCAGGTTGTTTTTCTACCGCAAGCTCAATGCCCTGCTCACCATTAAAGGCTTGATAAACCGTATGGCCCTCCGACAACTCCTGATATAAAAACCACTGCATATCTTCGTTGTCCTCGACGATCAGCACTTTATAAGAGGTGTGTTCCTCGACCTCCTGCGCCATGGCTCCCTGATTAAACTTTTTAACATTCTGTTGAATCACCCCATGGTCATCTAATACATTTTTCCTGATGAGGTCTTCTTCCTGCTGGGGGGAAGACTTGGCTGAATAATGATCTGTGGCAAACATAAAAATAGTATTTATCAAAAAAATAGAAATATTGAATTCCGTAATAATGAACCTTTTATGCAAATAAGTAATAAGCATCATTATTGACTTATCATATCTTTCCTCAAAATAATCTTCCCGTTCAGAAAGGCTATTTGAGTAATTTTAGGGAAATACAAACATCCCTCTAAGCCACTTAAGCGCCTATATTTGGACATAAGCAAAAATTTTTTAGACATTCAATTTAGTACACCTCAGCATGTTTAGAGCCATAATATTTAATTTTTTATTCTCAACACTTCTCTTTTCCTGTCAGTCGAAAATACCAAAAACCGCACAAGCCAAGTCAGGAAAAAATGTTGAAACCGAAAAAAAAGCCCTCGAAAGCCGCTTGCAGTCGGGTTGGAATACTTTCGATAATAGAAGCATTTTTTCACATGTTTTGCTTCCTCAGGAGGTTGCCCTCTATTTGAAAATTAACGATCTGCAAAGTGGCGAGCAATTGCCCTTTTCCTTCACCGGCAACCGAGTTAAAGGTTCTGAGCGCGTACGCACTTTGGCCCATACTCCTGACGGGAGTTTTACCTCGGCTACCATTATATGGAAAAACACGAACCTATTGGTAAGGTCGCTGTCGGAGGGGGACAACCTGACTGTCTTGGTTACGCCAGACATCGCCGCTTCCAATAATTCTACCATGAACATTGAATTTGACTTCCCCTATTCCAACCAGGGAACGGTAGCCACGATCGGTAATCGATGTGATATATCAGTCGATAACACCGCGATGACCTTTCAGCTCATTGGCCAAAGCCAAGGGGAGGAATCAGCTTGGACCGTAGGGCTTGATTCAGCATTTGCGATCTCGAACAAGTACTCGGATTTAAAAACCATCCGAAAGAAAATAGCAGATCAGGAGATTGCTTATGCCCAGCGAAAAGATCAGTTTCACCCCATACAGAATGTCTATAATGTGATTGAGAATTCCGTCAACTGGTTGGTTGTTTACGATCATCGCGATCGAAAAATTGTAACGCCCGTTTCGCGCCCGTGGTCATATGGCTGGGGAAAAGGAAAGCCCAGCGGCTATATTCAATTTTGTTGGGACAATTTTTTTGCGGCTTATATGCATGCCATTGAAAGTAAAGACCTGGCCTATAATGAGGTTTTTCAGTTGACAAAAATAATCGATGATTTAGGTTTCGTTCCCAACTTTGCGGGCCCCAATAAATTATATTCTGCGGACCGTTCACAACCGCCGGTTGGGGGAATAATGGTCAAGGAGATCTATAAAAAACATGGAGATATTTGGTTTCTCGAGGCCGTCTTTGACCAACTTTATACTTGGAATAGCTGGTGGGTTGATCATCGAGATTACAATGGCTACTTGGCCTGGGGTTCGGACCCCTACAGCCCATCAAATGATTCAAGGCAAAAAACACAAAATAATTTTAGTGCGGCCGTCAATGAATCCGGGCTTGACAATTCCCCAATGTATGATGGAGTCCCTTTCAGTGAAAAGCACCATATTCTGATGCAGGCGGATGTAGGTTTAATGGGGCTCTACATTTCCGATTGCGAGGCATTACTGGAAATGGCGCAACTGTTGAACAAAAATAAGGAGGCCGAGCAACTCCAACATAGAATTGATAAATACCGGACCAATTTAAAAACACTCTGGAATGATGACGCTGGGATGTTTTTGAATAAACGACTGGATACCAATGCCTGGAATTACAGCATCAGCCCAACGAATTTTTATGCGCTAAACGGCAAAGTCGCCACTCAAGCGCAAGCTGCAAGAATGATTCAGGAGCACTTTTATAACCCTCAAGAATTTTGGGGAGATTATATTATGCCCTCAATAGCACGTAACGACCCTGGGTATACAGGTCGGGATTACTGGAAGGGCGCCATTTGGGCTCCTATGAACTTCCTCGTTTATTTAGGCTTCAGAAACTACGACCTCCCAAAGGCGAGAAAGGATTTGGCAAGAAAATCAAGTGATTTACTGCTCAAAAATTGGGAATCAAAAGGACAAGTCCTTGAAAACTACCATGCCGAGACGGGCGAATATCCCGGATATAGAAGTGAGTATTTTTACCACTGGGGAGCACTGTTGGGCATGATTAACATGATTGAATACGGTTTCATGCCGCCAACCGAACAGCAATTACAGCTTATTCAATAGACATCGCTTAATGCCTTTATGCGCACGAAACCATTAGCCAACATCATGATCGATCGATGGCTAATGGTTTTTTTGCTTATGAATTAAGGCTGTCGAATATTTTTGTAACGCATGATAACTTATCCACCCTCGCCATGACCGCCCTGAGGATTGAACGGTTTCTGCTGATACCGCCTTCATACGCCTGACTGCGATGCAACAGCCCCAAACTGAAATCTTCCGACAAAGCGGAACTCGCAGGCGCATAGCGCAAGGCGGAAAAATCCCACAAGGCGCTGAAGCCTCCCATTTGGGCGTGTGCCCAGGCGGGGAGAATGAATAGGATGAGGAGTAGTGGTTTTTTCATGTTGGGTGGTTGGTGTTATTCAGAAGGTTGATTTATACTGCCTGATTCCAGCTTTTTAACCACAATCAGGGATATTTGAAAAATGTATATGTTCAATAAGAATTGGTTTTAAAACTTCAAGCCCCAATCTCTTACTTCTCCTTCATAAAGCCATTTTGGGATATAATCTGATTCCACATTTACTTTCAAACCTGAATCATACGCAATGCTACAAACAGCTAATAAAGGCCAAGAAACGGCACCATCTTCTTCTGGATAATCGAAAAATGCCCCTTCTCTTTCAGTGTCATAGAATTCTTTGTGTAGTTCTAAAGCTTCAAATAATTGTTCATTGAAGGCTTCCGAATTACCCGAAAACAAGGCTTGATAGACCAATAAAGTAGGGGCATAAATCATCAATATTTCACCCAAATCTTGCCCTGTATATTCCTCTTTGGCATTCATACAGGCCTGCCATGCTTTTTGAAAAGCTTCTGAAGATTTTACTTCTGGCAAAAAGATGGATTGAATAAATTCAATAAAAGCGAAATCTGCCTCACTCGTATGCATTTGTGCAGAGTTCAACAAGCGTTCCCTTGTCGTGTTTTTCAGCAGGTTAATTCCTGTATCACAACGGCAGGTTATGTATAAATGCATGTACTGTAACCATACCGTATAGCCCATATAGTCAGTCGTTTCAATACCTTCATGTTCAATCACCTCATCATCAAATTGAACCTTAACCTTCTGCTTAGGATGATAAGCTTTGTTAAAAAAAGAACAGGAGAGTTTTAAAATCATAGCAATTCCCTCTTTTTCCTTCTCTCTATCTATTTTATATAAAGGAATTTGATAATATGACTTTAAACCACCAAGAAGATAAACAGGCAATAATTTATTCCCTATTTCTTTATCAGGAATATATGATACTATTTGACTTTTTTTTGCCTCAAGATATTTCAAATATGATCGAACAAAAAACTGTTCAGATCTCATTTCAGGATAAAATAATTTATGTCTCTTAATTTCCATTATTTAATCAAATTTAAATTTTTGTAATTCAGTATTTTTCAAATTACCCATTGAATCAAACTTCTGATGAACCTTAAAATACTCGATTTCAGAAGAGTTAGACTGTAAAGCAATTTTCAAATCCTGAATAGTCTCTGTATAATCATCCGCCACCTTCTTTTCCAAAGTGTTTAACAAATCATCAAAATACTCCTTCGATCCTTGCTGAAAACCATTCCGACTACCCAAAGAAGAATTTCCGCCTTTGGCTTCCACAATGATAAATTTACCTTCTTTGGTGCGATAAATTCGGTCAAACTGGCCTTTTCCATCTTAAAGGTATCTTTTCGCCTTATCTACAAATTCATATTCAAGCTTTAAGCTTTATTTACTTCCAGCAAACCCTGTATTACACATCTGGCTATGTTTGAGAAGCATGTTGTACTCAACCTCAAAAGTGAATCGTAATTTTCTTGGGGCATCAGTGGTATAATGCACCCTGACTTGACCACATCCATAGCTCATGACCTCCTTTTTGTTGAGGTTTTGACCGTAGGTCGTGACAATATTTGATGAGGCTTCTCGCACATGATTTTTGATTGATGGATATATAAAACTATCACTTTTTGTTGGTAATGCAAGCGTGTGGTGGTTTAGCTTGGCTTGTAACACAGCCCAAAGAATGTAGGCTTGTGGGAGGCTCAAACAGTCTTTGTTAGTGCTGCAAAGCTTAAATTATCTCGTTGAAAATGGGCCATCACCCCAATCAACAACATGATTTCTACCGCCGTAGGGACGTTGCATGCAACGTCCGAAAATATAGGCACAAAAAAATTCGACAGGCTAATTCTAACCTATCGAAAATGAACATTAACACCCGCCAAAATCCATGATTTTTACAACCACTGGTTGGATGTAGCAACATACAGCCCTATTCTTACGGATTTGGTGACGTTTTAATTTTGCGATTCCAATCCTTAACCTGCTGCAAGAGCAGAGGAATAGCAGGGTAAACCATTCCATGGCCATAACCTTGCATTTCCAGTAAATCGATATTTCGAGCACCATTTACTTTCATCATCCGATAGAAATAGGCATTTTCTTCGTATCGTCCTAAAAGTTCTTTTTCGCGGTCGCCAGTTATCAGCAGAATTGGTGGCGCGCCGGCTCGGACATGAAATAAGGGTGCGTACTGATCGATAAGCGGCTGTTCCCCAGCAATACCCATCTCCTTTCTGATCGTGAAATGGGTTATCGTATGTCCACTAAATGGTACCATACCCGCAATCTGATCGGCATCAATACCATGCACCGCCAGCCATTTTTTGTCCATTCCGAGCATCAAATCCAGGTAGCCGCCCGCAGAATGGCCCGAGAGAAAAATACGGTTTGGCTGCCCGCCATAATTTTGAATATTGTCGAATACCCAAGCAACCGCAGCGGCAGCGTCCTCTATATATTGTGGTGCCGTTACCTGAGGGTGAAACCGATATTGTACGGAAACCACCCCCACCTGCTGGTTCTTCAGGGCTTCAGGAATTTCTTTACTTCCAGAGGTGAGGCCACCAGCATGAAACCAAACAATAACGGGAAAATCCTTCACCCCTTTTGGCAGATAAAGATCCAGGCGACACTGCCGGTTAATATATTCGTCTGCTTGCCTTACCTCCTCTTTATAATAAGGGAGGTCAGTAATTAACTGGTATTGCTGTGCACTTGCGCCCGAAAAAAGCCCTACAAAAAGTAGGGCAAAAATGATTTTCTTTATCATATCGAATCAGATTTCTTTACCAGAAATAATTTACACTCATGAGGCAATACATTACTTTTTAACACTCCTGAGGTATTTTTAAAGGTATTTCCTTCCCATACATCTGTTATCTCCACTGGTCCTTCGAGTTCCAATTCAGTTAGGCTCAAATCCCATTCAAAAGCAGCTTCATCATTTCTATTGAGAAAGCCTACCGCCCATGCACCATCCGCCAGGGGCTTGGCAAAAATCTCATGGTCCCCATCGTCAAAAATTCGCTTAGCTTGCTTACACAAAGGATCCTGATTTATCGACAACGCCAAAGGATTCATCAGGATATCTTTGGTGGCCTGGTTCATGTCCCGAACATCATTTCCACAAAGTAATGGACTCGTCATCAGGCACCACAAACCCATATGCGCCTGGTACTCCCTATCGGTACACCCTACCTTTTTCCCATGAGATACCATCGCATTTTGTTGATCATAAATCCCTACCACCAGCATGTCGGCATCGTTGTAAAGTCCTGGTCGGGCATATTCCGCAAGACCTGCATTTAAGTCCAAAATTTGCATGATCGAATTACGTTTGTTATCATAAACGGTATCAATCCAAGTGTTACGAATATCCCATGTTGTCCGGTAATAAGAGCCACCGACTTTCCCAGCCCATTCCCAAGGCTTTAGCGGCCCCCATTCACAGACACTCAAAATCATCGATCGGCCAGAGGCGCGCAAGGCCTTATTCATTTTTGAATATCTACTGATAGCCGTGTCTTGAACCTGCGGAGCATGGCAATAATCATATTTCACCAAATCCACTCCCCAGTCTGCAAAATCCTTGGCATCCTGAAATTCATAGCCATAACTTCCTGCCACACCACCACAGGTAAGCTCTGCCGCATCGGAATAAATCCCCATTTTCATCCCTCTTTCATGAATATAATCGGCAAGTGCTTTCATGCCCGAAGGGAATTTTTCTTTGTTGACCTGAATACGGCCATTTTCATCCCTTTCCTCCAACTGCCAGAAATCATCAATATTCACATACTGATAGCCCATATCTCGCATTCCGGTAGCCACCATGCTATCGACCACCTGCTTTACGAGGTCTTCGTTGATTTCGTCTGCAAAAGTATTCCAGGAATTCCAACCCATCACAGGTGTCAGGGCCAAAGTATTACCGACCTTAATGGTCAATTCTGAATGTGCTTCACCGGCACTATTGGTCGCCTTAACTTTCAGTTTATATTCCCCATCGTGGGCAATACTCCCTGTCAATATTCCAGTATTTTCATCCAGCTGCACCCCTTCCGGCAGCCCTTCCACCTGCCATTTCATCGGCCGATCTCCTGAGGTTGGAATACAAAACAGGACAGGTGTATTGGCATACTGCCCAAATACTTTTGGATAATTGATTACAGGAGCCTGTTTCACGGCCTGTTCATTGATCCCTCGCTGGCAGCTCAACCCAACCATCGACAAACATAAAATGATAAAAAAATTTCGCATATTCCCGATATTAATAGTATTCAAAAAAAAGATTGATAAAGAAACTAATTACAAACAATATATATGATGATGACTTTCTAAATTTTAGCCCCAAGACTAAATATTTTCTTTCAGCTTTAGTTTAACCATGCCCAATGCTGCAAAGCTCTCGAGCCCACCCTCCGTAAAAGCGGTGAAAAAGACGGTAAAAGATCCATCTTTTTCCTCAATGAGCCCCAATGGCGTTCTCATCTGTGTCCACCAAGGGGACCGTTTTTGGTCCAGAAAAATAGACGTGGCTTTGGTCCATGTTTTTCCATCTTTGGAGGTAGAATAAGCAATGGCCGATTTATCGAAAGTATCCACAAAGGCAACATACAGGCCACTCTTCAGCTGTGTAACAATAGGGTTTTCCGCAAAATGATGATGCAAACGAACGGGGTTAATTTCCGTCCATCGAGTCCAATTTCCCGTCAGGCTATCGGCAACGGCCAGGCCTACCGCCCAATGTGGGTATTTGGGATTTTTGTTGGCTTGCGTTTGAGCACTTCCATAGAAACCATACCATTTGTCTTTTACCTTGAAGGGGAAGAATGAGTCTGTCCCCTGCAAACCTTCCCATTCATCGGAAAAAATCCCAGGCTCAAGAATGATCGCTTCATCCTCATAAGGACCCGCCAAGCCATCGTATCCTGGGGATTGGGAAACTGCTCGCATCACTCGGCCATTATAATTGCGGTAGAAAACCTCTCCTTCGTCGGGCTTGGATTGGTACATCACATAAAACAAATTCCACCGGTCCGTTTGCGCGTCGAATACTGGCATCGGCGACCAAAGGGAGGACTTGATATCGATCCCTTTAAAATCAGCAGAGCCCTGCACTACGGTAGAATTTCTTTGCCATTTTTTTCCATTTTTACTTGACCAATGCGCCAATCGCATGGCCGTAATCACAGGGTCGTCATGGCGTTCAGCGGTAAAAAGCTGATACTCCCCTTTATAGAGGAAGGCACAACCACCTTCAAGACCATATTTATTATCCTCAGTCCCTGGGTCTCCTCTTTTGATGACCGGCTTTGAAACCGACACGAGGTCGAAAATATCCACTGCAGGCAAAAGTGCCTCCAGGTTATAAGTACTTTCCGTCACCTGCGCTTTAAGCTTTGGCACCGATGCAACCATCAAGCATAAGGCAAGCATAAAAATGTTTTTTGTATTCATCATATGTCAATATATTTATATGGCTTATTGCTGATTCAGCCATAATTTTTTGAAAAATTCCTTGTCTCCGCATTTAAAAAAGAACAAATACACTCCTGCCGAAATCGGTTGATCAATTTGTAAATGCTGTAAAAAAGAGGCTTCAAAAACGAGCCTTCCCTGACTGTCAATAAGTTGGCAATTGGTGGGCTGCTCATTTTGTATATGAACCGTGATATGATCATCCTTTTGGCTGATTGTCAAGGGTACTAAAGCTGAAGTGTTAGTCAGGCGTAAATTGATCGATTCCAACTCAAAATGCCACTGCCCTGTCCACCAACCACTATTACCAGTATCACTCTGCACATAGGATTTTAGGGAATCAATATTCAGCTTTTTATTTGCATAGCTTCGGTTATAGATTTCATAAAATCCCGCGCCGTCCCCTACCAAATCCCAATGCGCCGTCCAGTAATGGTCAGGCACATTTCCTACCTCTGCATAGGGTTGGTCGTTTTCAAGATGAATCTTCAGTGGTTCGTCCATCGAAGTGCTGATCAAATAATGGTTACCGACTCCTGTAAGTTGCCACAGCATGGCTTCATCCGGCTGATTTGTATAGGTCAGCTTCCCTTCCGTATAGCTTAGGTATAGGTTTAAATCATGGCGGTTACGAATAAAGTAAAAACCATCCTGCAACGGATCCGCAGATCGGTCGACCTTATAAATCTCTACCTGCAATGGGGATAGTGTTCCCGATAACTTTCCGTCATTCAAGGAGATTGACGAAGAATACCTATTGAACAATTTTGTGATTTGCTGATAAGCGTTGGCTGAAATATTAACCGTTCGGCTTTGGCTTTCATCAGTGTTGATGATGATCAGATAATCTGACGTTCCATTGTTCCAATAGCCTGCAATAACTTTTTGATCGCCAGTAGCCAAAAGGGTTGCTTGTTGGTGGAAACAGGTCGCCTTCAGCTGCTGCAATTCCTTATTCAGTTGTTTGTATTCATTAAATGCTGACTGATTATTTACCAGATCAGTAAAATTATATCCGATAAACCCGTTCATTCCCGCCAGTAAACCGCTGTAAGTCATCACGCTTATTTCTTGAGCCGAAGGGAAACGGTGAAGTGGTTCACCCTGAACTTCCCAGGGAAACAATTGGGTATTCAGCATCATCGACCTGTTAAACTTCTTTGCACTATTTGCATATACCTGCATATACTGAAAGGCATTTAAAAACCGATTGTCAGGATCAATAGCATAATCGGGTAATGGATCCACAGGATAACACTGATAGGCAGAAAAATCAGCAATGGGTGTGTACTGATCAACGGCCTGCTGTCGGTGAGCATAGTAGCCTGTCAGGCTCATCTCGGTCAGCTTATTCGGTGCCAAACTGGCCACGGCCTGTTGCCGGTCCTTCAACTCTTGCAATGAAAAATGCCCATTGTCGCCATCATCAGCTACCGACCACGCCAATATTGCAGGGTGGTTTTTAAATGCCCGCACCTGATCCAGATAATCACCATCGTAAAACAACTGGCTCACCACCCAAATATTACGCTCCTCGCAATAATCAAGGAACTGCCGCCATTCAGAAATATTACCCAGATACGGCAGGTGAATAACATTAACCCCTTCAATTTGTGCGATGTGATCCACGGCCTGATAATAGCTATCGATCGACCCGCGGCCAACATACAAACCATTAATATAAAATGGTTCGCCATTCTTTAATATAAGCCCGGTGCTATTGAGTGAAAAATGCTGCTGATTTTGTCCCTTAGCTGAAAGTATGGTCGATAGGAAAAGAGAAAGCAGCGTAATCTTTAGGTAGAAATGAAGTTTCATAGTAAAAATTGTTTAGTTTATTTGGGTTGGGCTGCTTGAAAAAATTGTATTGTAATAGTTGTATTTATTCGATATGGTATCTTTTATTTTTAATAATGATGCGGACTGCTATAATTCTTAATGATTTTATGTTTCATTTTCGATAATATAAGCCCCTTTATTGATGATCGTATTTTTTGTCCACAGATTACTCAGATTTACACAGAGTACGTTTTGCAATGAGCTCTTCGGCCTATGAATGCTCGGTTGGCTTGCCGAAAATATTATTCGGCATTCATTGATAACAAGCATACGATGTCATTTTTACATTGAGTGAATAATGCCACCCTTAAAAAACCACCGTGTATCTGGGTAACCTATGAACGATAAAAATCTTGCTGAATTACGACGTGTTTCAATTAGATTTGAAGGTCCTAACACGTTCTAAGCGCCAATTTATTTTAGATGGATTGATCCAGATCCATCACATAAACCTGTACCTGTTCAGGACCCAATATGCCAGAAACTTTCCCCTCCTTAAGCGACAAACTTGTCGGAAAACGATTGAATAAAGGCTTAAATCCTGATGGTTTTCCGGGTAAATCAATCGCTACCTTTTTCAGGTTGGTGTAAGAAGTATTGACGGTAACCAAATAACATTTATTGTTGAGCACCCAATAGGATTGCACCAATTCGTCGTCGCCGGTATCCATTAACTGATGCTTACCATTAAGCAAAGCCGGCTCGAGAATTTTGATATCATTACAAATATTTTTCATCTCGCTCCATTGTTTTTCCTGCGTGTGGATCGCACTATAGGTATAAGAAATAATCCCTTTAATACCTGCCGACAAACTTGAATAAATCATGTTGCGAATTTCCTCTGCCGTTGGATAACGCGCATCCAGTTCTGGGTCATTTTCTATCCAGGAGAAAGTCTGCGTATTCAGGATCATTGGCTTGTTATGAACGCTGGCACTTTTTACATAGTGCTTTGTTCGTTGGAAGGAGGCCGTAAGGGCATTTTCTGCCTTCACCCCATAATCCGGCAGTGGCGTAATCGGGTAACTTTGAAAACAACTCACATCTGCAATGGCTGTAAATTCTGTTGCCAAATCCCGACGTTTCTGATAATAGCCCGTAAGGCTTGTTTCCGAAAGATGGTCAGGGTCAATTTCCTTCACCTTCTTGTTCCTTGCCCGTAGTTGTTCCTGGCTGAAATGTCCGTTGTCGGCATCATCAGCTACCGACCAACCGTACATGGCAACATGATCTTTGAACAATTCCACTTGCCCGTAAAACAAATCATCATAATACAGCTGACTCACCACATACACCCCATTTTCAGCACAAACATCAAGGAAGGTCTGCCAGTTGGCCGTATCCCTGTTGTAGGGCAAATTCACAATATTGAAGTCTGCATTTTTCGACATACCCTTCACTGCATTAATGTAGGATTCTGTCGTTCCGCGGTCAATATAAAATCCCATCGGGAAAAAGGGGGCATTATTTTTAAGAATGACCCCATCGTTTCTCAGGCTGAAAATGGTCGGTTTTTCCTTTTCAAAAGTAGGCCTCTGCGCCCTTGTCGAACATGCTGCGGCCATCAAGGCACAACATAAAAATACTACTAAATTCTTCATCAATTTAAAAATAACATTGTTGGAGTAGGGGCTGCAACGGCGCAACCCCCATATCACACATAACCTTTTTACTTGATCTGATACAGCCTAACTTCCATCTTATCGATGGTGCCCTTCATGGCATAGTCGCTAATCACCGGCAGGTCGTCCGACGCTGTCCCATTAATTTCCAGCGGCTGCTCGGAGGCTGTTGCTGTTTTTACAGGGATCTCGATATTGTACTCCTGACTTTCTTCCAGGGACAAATTGGCCACCATCATATAATAGGTCCCATCCACATTCCAATAAGCTGCCGTAATCCATTTATTATCCTGATGCGCCTTGGCCCGCTTGCCATTCAATAGCATGGGCGTAATGGCATCAAGCTCTTTTTTCACTTTCAGCACTTCACTCCAAAGTGGTTCACTGTCATAGGCAATCCACTCAAACCATTCTTCCCCCACCTTGGCAGGAGCTTCATGCAAAGAGTAATTCATGATTGATTTTGCCCCATTGATCACCCCCACGTAGGTCATGTTGCGGTACTCCTGAGGAGTTGGCAGCCTTTCCAGTCCAGTGCCATTTCCGCCGGCATCCTTGTTACTTATCCAGGGAAACACCTGTGGGTTAGGCACCAAAGGCGATATTGGCCCATTGGTTTCCTGAAATTTTTCCAGTCGGTTATCAACACTCATCAAGACCTCTTCTTCTGTAAATGCCGGTGGGTTCAAATTAATGGCCCAGTTGCCAATAGGATAAGTCTGGAAGCCGGTGATGTCCGCAGCTCCTGAAAACTCCAATGGAGGTTTGGAAGCTCCACCCTCATAATTCTGATAAACAGAAACCATTGAATATTTATCCCCAGCGTACAACTTGACTTGTCGCTGGTTGGTCAATACACTTTGGCGGTCGCCGTGGGCATTGGCATCATCGAGGAGGTTATAACCAAAAATCGCTGGATGACTTCCGTAGGCTTTGGCGGTTTCGGCAATTGTTTTACTTCCGAAGCGATCTACCAGAACACTGATTCCATTTTCCTTACAACGGTCCAAAAAGGCTAAATCCTGTGCCGCCGGCAGGCCATCTTCTCCGACTTCCAACTTCATGTATAACCAATCGAAGCCCCCTTCCTTGAACTTCTGAAAGTCCATATCGGCCTCAGGGTCGGTGATCATTGTTCGGTCATTGGTATAAAACCCCTGGAAGAAATGGTCTTCCCCATTGAGCTGGAGATTTTTTTCAGCAACGGCATAATCCTTAACGATCCTTTCAGGTTGCTCGACTTCGGAATTGCATGCCCATGCCAGGCATGCTATCCATAAATATTTATATTTCATTGTGATTCAAGTTGAATAAAAAAATAGGATTCTAATACACGTAAACCGCTCTTCCGAGGTACATGTCTATCACCAGTTGGCCATCCAGCGCCACTGTGGTTTGTGCTCCGCTATGTCCATCACTCGACTGAATTTTGAAGTTTTCATTTCCTGGTGTATCGAATTGATAAGTATCCCCCACCCAGGCAAATTCCTTCACTTGTTGCCAGTCGGAATTATCATCTGCACTGTCGCAGAATTTCAGCCATTGGGCTCCGGCATCCAGCGGTAAGGCGCCTACGAATGCCCAGGGGTTATCTACCAACTGTGGAATACGAGGAACCGTTGGGTAATCCCAACCATTATCTACCCCAGTACCACTACCAATCACTTTCATGTTGTTGGATTTGAAGTCTGGCGTAAGCGTAACGGTTTCTCGTTCGATGGTATAGGTGTTGGCATCATTTGAGCAAACGATTTTATAATAGCCTACTTCAGGAATAATGATGGCATTGCCATTTTCCGCAAGGAAACCATCCTGTCCACCAAATATCTGTGCGTCTCCCTCACTGCGGGCCGTCACAAAGTGGAAGGCGCCGTTGGCTACAGGGTTGTATACCCGAAGTTCAAAACCATCTGCAAGGATTTCCATTTTATCTGCAAAGCGGTAATCATTTCCTTTACCCCCAAGTGCTGATAAACTCACATCACCAAGCACAAACATATCCGAGAACAGGGCATTTGATTTCAGTGAGATCGTTACCGTTTGTTCTGTCACTAATCCATTGTTGTTAATGGCGGTAATCACACAATCCACATCTTTGATTTGTGCATCAAACGGAACCGTTAATGTCTCCATCAAATTATAAGGGTTTGATGGCGACTCGATATCCACTTTCATGTTCCAGTCTGCCACCGCAACGCTCACAGCCGTTAGGCTTTGTTCGTCAGAAATATCAGCCCCGATAGTAAAGGCTTCACCACGACCCAGAGGTTCACTTGGCGCCGAAGTAACACTGACGGTCGGTGCGGTAATCGATGGGTCGAGCACATAAGGAACCACAACAGCCTTATTCAACACAAGGTCGATTTTCGCTCTGTAACGCTCTCCTGCATCACCGCTATAATGACAGCCCGTCATCCCTGCCCCGAGGTCAATATTGGTCATGTAAAAATCATTCTCCGCAGGGTCGGAAACCTCAAGGTTTTCCACCCAGGAAATAATCCCTGCCCAGCCCGTATTGAAAGGCAAAAACTTACTGAACCCTTCTTCTGCCTGTGAACGCTGCACCACAATGGTATATTCGTTCGGGTTGACCTCATCTCGGGTTAAAGGCAACGCTTCTGAAGGCGTCCAGTCCGACATATTCTCAAATCCTGAACCTACAAAGTACAATTCATTCACAAAAGCGTGGTCAAGTTCCACTTTTACAACGTCATAGTTCAGGCGTTCAGGATCAAGTAAAATCTTGTGGTAGCCAGTTTCTTTAATTTTTATTTTTCCTTCCGCTCCTTTAGTCACCGCATCGTCGGCTTCTGCTGCTAATCCATAAATGTGCTGATCATCGCCCTCTTTACGCTCAGAAATGAACCTGAACTCAGCATTTGCCTTGTGGTTATACACCAACAGTTCCAGTTGCCCGCTGTTGTTCCAATACATTTTATCGGCATACTTGGCATCCCAACCGTAATCGAGCGATCCGGCAAGAATCATATCTCCCTGCACATACATCGAAAGCAAAGAACCTGGTCTGGCCTTGATCTCTACCACCGCAAGGGTCGAGATGTCTTTATTATTGACATTCTGTGCGGCAATGATAATCTCATGCTCCCCAAATCCTGAACCAAAAGGAACAGGAACTTTGAAGGTGTACTCGGCGAGCTCTTTTGGAGCATCTTCAAAAATTTCAGCGACTACCATTTCCCAGGCATCGTATTGCGCTTTTACAAATCGCATTCCCGACAGATCGGAAATGTTCGCTTTTATCTCGAGGGTATCGCCTTTATAGCCCGTGCCTTCCACAGAAACCACTTCAATTTTTGGCGCATTAGGGTCATATTCATTCGAAGGAAACTCAAAAACCTCCTCCTTGGTACAGGCTGAAAACGTCAGTGCCAAAAGCACGATCGTCAGCAGGTTACCCAAAAAATTATTTGATATATTTTTCATAGTATTAAAAATATAGATCTGTAACCTAAAAAATTAGTAGCCAGCATTTTGGCTGATAACGCCCCCAGACTGATGGACAATCCAGTTTGGAATTGGGAAGTACTTTTTACCTGGGGTATAATTTTCGTTCACCTTCAGCGCTTCTTCATCAAATTTACCGAAACGGATCAGGTCCTGACGGCGAACAAACTCAGCGTAAAGTTCCCAGCCACGTTCGTCAAGCAAGGCATTTCTGAACGATTCAAGGTTCCCCTGGAAATCAGTGAGTTCATATAGCTTTTCCGGATGATCAGGAAAAGCTCGGCGACGAATCTGATTGACCAAATCAATCGCTTCTTGTGTCGGTCCTCCGTTGTTCTCTGCAATTGCCTCAGCCAACAACAACAGCACATCTGCATAGCGGAACATGATCATGTCATTGCCATGATTGAAACCTGCCGCAGCCGGATCCTCATTGTACTTCAACACTAAACCACCGTAAGTCAATTCATCCTGACCACGCTCAATCACCTTCCCATCGATAGCCGTATAACCCTGAACAATCAGGTTAAGGCGGTCGTCTTCAGGATCAAAAGAATCGATAAAATGCCATTTCAGTTTATAAACTCCCCATTTGATCGATCCCGGGTTCGAATTCGGATAATTACCTGTCAGCCAGTGGGCCTGATATTGGTTACCAGGCATTTGGTTGGCAACACAAGGGTAACTGAGGATGGTCTCCTCATTCATTTCATTCTCGATCGTAAAGATTTGCTCATAATCATGCACCAGGCCGTAGCCAATCTCGGTGATTTTGCGGGCCACCTCTTCGGCTTTTTTATACTGATGTTGTTGCATCAACATTTTAAGCTGAATGGTCAATAAAGCCCCCTGTGTCATGCGCCCAAAGTCGGCATCTCCTTTGGCGTATTTTGGTGGCAAATCGTCAATAATTTCCTCCACCTCAGCATTGATATAATCCATAGACTCCTGCTGAGTTGCTCGAGGTCGATAATAGGCTTTACCAGAAATGTCGGCAAGCTCTTCGGGATCATCCATGATCGAAATTCCATTATACACATCAGCGCCCCAGAAGATCATGTTACAACGGAGCGCCCGCACCTCGGCCATATACCGCGCCCGTGTTTCATCTTTCATTGGTACATTCTTGATGCGCTCCAATAGTGTTGTGGCCTTACTCACCCCTTGCACCAACAGGTTGTAGCGGTCATTCATCCAATAGGATTTATCCGCAGTATACAGGTAATGGGAAGCATCCCATCCCCAGCCCGAGTTCCATGCAAATTCGGTATGGTTGGCTGTCAGGTCAGATAATGCCCCGATATGGGCTCCACCGGTGGCGAACCAACCGATCATTCCGTTACCGGAATACAAATCAGTAACGGCAGCTTTACAATCGGCTTCTGTCTGGAAAAAATCATCAGATTCAATACGTGAGTACTCCTCTCGAACCAGGTCGGTACAGCCCATTAAAAAGAGCCATCCGATAAGCATATAGCATTTATTTAGATAATTCATCAGGTTATTGTTTTAGCTTAAAAAGTTACATTCAGACCAGCACTGTATGACCTTGAGTTTGGATAGGCCGCAAAGCTGTAATCGGTTTCAGGATCCTGTCCAGGGTAGTTGGTGAACAAAAATGGGTTCGTCACGGTCGTGAAAACACGCAGTCGGCTAATGCCTTTTGGCAGGCTGGTGACTGGAATTTCATAGCCGAGGGAAATATTGGCTACCCGGAGGAAAGACATATCGACATAGGTGAAATCCCCCCATGGGTATTCAGAACCAATCACAGAAGGAATGCTTCCATTTGTATTGTCGTGTGCCCAGGTGTCTTTGGTGATCTCCAGCACATTTTGGCCGGATACCGTTGCGGCAGTTGTGGTGTAATGTGACTGACGGTTCCAGCCCATTCTATTCATTACTGCATAAGTATTGATCGACAAATCCCAGGTTTTGTATCTGAACATATTATTGAAACCGAGGAAATATGGACGGTCTTCATTGTAAATCACATAATCGGCTTCATCCAAAAATCCATCAGGCTGACCTGTGCGTAATGGGCGACCAGTATTGGGGTCGTATATCACTTGCCCGGATTCGTCGCGCTGAAAACCATCAAGGTCTTTAATTTTTACCTGTCCCGGTTGTGCATTGGGCATGTGTGGGACTTTTTCTCCTATGGCAACCAACCCATCTGAAAGGTAGCCGGCATCCTGACGAAGAGCGCCATCATATCGCTCCCATGGTTTGGCCACCCAGTTGGGGTCACGTTCTTTCCATCGGTCAAAGTAATGAGAGGCGGTGAAGGTGGTGTTCCAAGAGAAATCTTTGGTATCAATATTAACGGTATTCAAGGTTAATTCCCAACCGTTAGTTTGTGTTTTACCAATATTTGCTGCCACGGTATTTACTTCAAGGTAACTTGGTAAAGTCCTGTAACTCAACAAATCTGACACCTGTCGCTGATAGTATTCCGCAGCCACCGTTACACGACCATTGAACATGCCGAAATCTACCCCAAGGTTTAATTCTGTCGTAGTTTCCCACTTCAGGTCTGGGTTCGCCAATTGTTGCAGGCGCATACCGTTATTCACCACCCCACCAAAAACATATGGTGTCCAGGAGTTACTGAAGTAGGAAATGGCATTCCCGCCCAAACCGGCATTACCTGTCTGTCCGTAGGATACACGCAATTTCAGATTACTGATTTTATCTACATTCTTGAAGAACTCTTCCTGGTCAAGACGCCAAGCCAAAGCAACCGAAGGGAAATAACCCCATTTGTTGTTTTCGGCAAAATCCGAAGAGCCATCCGCACGCATGGTGGCGGTCAGTAAATATCGACTGTCGTAATCATACATTGCACGGAAAAAGAAAGAGGCCATTGTACTGGTGTTTGCCCAAGAACCTACTGAAGGGCGTTCAAGTTCTCCCTGCCCGAGGTTGTTCCACCCAAAATAATCGTTCAGGAATTTTGCATTTCCGGCACTGAAACCTTCCGTTTTGAATCGCTGAAAGGAATGTCCTCCCATCACAGTGATTTTATTTTTGTTCAGGAAGGTCGTGTTGTAAGATCCTACCAAATCAAACTGATAATTGAACTGGTCATTCAATGACTGATCCGCACGGCCACCGCTTCGCGCACCTGCCAAAGTGGTTTTTGGCAAGTAGGAACGGCCACGGCCAATCTGGCGATCAAAGCCGAGGGTTCCCTTAATCGTGAATCGCTCAATCGGCTCGACCTCCACAAAGTTATTGACCAAAATCCGATCGTTAGAAGATTGGTTTCTGATCTCCAACATAGATACCGGGTTGGGCATTTGTGTGTTGAAGGTATTTTGCTGATAATCGCCATTGGCATCGTAAATCGGCAATACCGAAGGGAAGCCGAGGGCATTACCAATAATTCCGGAATCGTGGGCTTCGGAACTGTTGGAAGCGGAGAAGTTGTTATTGTTAATCCGCGTCAGCATAACACTGGTTCCTGCTTTCACAAAATCATTGAAGGTATGATCCACATTCAATCGACCTGTGATCCGCTCAAAATTATTGTTTTTTACCACCCCTTCATTATTATAATAGTTGGTGGAGAACAAGACCTTGGTTTTCTCCGTCCCGGCTTTTAAGGAAATGTTATGTTGCATTACCGTACCTGGGCGCGTAATCTCGTCGTACCAATCGGTGGTAATGGCATTGTCGATATCGTGCTGTGAAAAGCGCGGCACATACGGTGCTGCCTCAGAGTTCATGCGCGAGCCATAAGGAAATAGTTTATTATCGAACATCCATTGTTCTTTCATCACCCGATTCACCTGACGCATATAATCTGGGCCATCCAACATTTTCGGTTTATTCGCTAAAATTTGCACCGCAAAGTTGTTACTGTACTGCAATTCGGCTTTACCCGCTTTACCTCGCTTGGTTTGGATCAATACCACCCCATTTGCTGCACGTGCACCATAAATGGCCGTGGCAGAAGCATCTTTAAGAATTTCAATCGACTCAATATCTTCAGGGTTAATCGAGTTCAAAACGGAACTTTTAGAGCCCGATCCATACAAGCCACCAGCGTTAGGGTCGTTGCCATCATTTGATATCGGATAGCCATCGATAACGACCAAAGGCTGATTTCCGATCCCTGTAGATCCCAAACCACGAATGTTAAAGTTAAGTCCTCCACCTGGCTGTGCGGAATTGGTGGTGATGTTCAAACCGGCGGCTTTACCTTGCAACATGTGCCCGATCGATGGTAAAGTACTGGTTTCTATATCCTCCGCCTTAACGGAAGAAACCGCACCAGTCATACTGCTTTTTTCTACATAACCGTAACCAATCGCCACAAATTCCTCCAACTCCAGAACGTCTTCTTTCATAATCACCGACATGATCGACTGATTACCCACTTTTATGCGCTGCTCCTCCAAGCCGATAAAAGTAAAAACCAACACCTCACTGCTCGCTACCTCTGAAAGTTTGAAATTCCCCTCGTAGTCTGTTACTGTTCCCCTCGTGGTTCCGGCAACCATCACCGTAACACCTGGAAGGCCTTCACCGGTAACCGATTTTACAGTGCCGGAAACATTTTTAACACTGGCCTGCTGCCTTGGTGCCGTACCGCTTTTCAACACAATCTGACGATCCACTACCGAATAAGTAATGTTGGTGCCTTTAAAAAGTTGAGGCAACACCTGTGTGACTGCTTTGTTTTTAATATTTATGCTCACCTGCTGCTCAACATCAATCAACTTGTTGTTGTACATGAATGCATAATCTGTCTGCGTTTCAATGGCAGTGATGGCTTGCTTCAAGCTTTCATTTTTCAGGCTTAAGCTGATCGTTTTACCTCCTTGTGCCAAAGCACCTATGGATGAAAAACTAAAAAGGATGAGGAATAGGCATGTCCACCCTTTACAATTGGGTACAGCAATACCGTTATTCCGCAAACTAATACGGGATAAGTTTATCATAATCTGAAAAGTTATGGTAGATTCACACAAAAAAATAGGCGTAAATCAAGGATAAAAAATAATAATATAGATAAAAAAACTAGCTTTTTTCTTTATATAAATACACTCTTTTTGCAGTATATTCGCCACTTGGCAGTTCCCTACTTGGGTAGAGTTTATAGTCTATTGGTGCTGATTTTTTAAGCAGCTCAAGTACTTGTTCAAGACTTTCATCCCTGAAACTTGCACGATAACTATATGATTTTATTTCAGTATCGGAAATGACGATTTCAACATTATACCTACGATTCAATCGCTTAACAACCTCAGTCATAGGGTCATTATCAAAAATCAGCTCACCATTTCTCCAGGCTAAATATTTTGCAGGATCAACCTGCTGCGTAATATTCTGGCCCGTAACGGTATTGTAAACCGCGCGCTGCCCCGGAAGCAGGTCGCCTATTTTCATATAAGCATCTCCGCTGTTTTTCATTAGCCGAACCTTACCTTCTTTCAAGACCACTTCAGCTTCCACGTCATCTGCAAAACTCACCACATTAAAAGCCGTGCCCAATACCTTCACAGAAACATTTTTTGTATTTACGAAAAACGGTTTAGACACATCTTTCTCTACTTCAAAATATGCCTCGCCATTTAAAGTAACCTTCCGGCTATTGCCTTTAAACTCCATTGGAAACTTTAAAGTACTCCCACTGTTTAACCAAACTTCTGTACCATCTGACAACTGGAAATTGGTGGTCATTCCTTGCTTCACTGCTACCGTCTGCATCAGCTCGGCTTGCTTTTGAACTTTACCCGACATCAAAAATGCTGACAAGAAAAGAGTAGAAATAAACAACGGAACTGCCACTACTGCCGCGATATTTCGGTAATGATATTTCCACGATTTTTTTGCTTTCGCGACCTCTCGTGCCTGAATTTTCTCCTTAACAGCAGGTAAGGCCACTTTCGCATCAAAAGCCTGCATCGCCTTTAACTTCGGCATCACTTCCCACGCCTTTTTCATGGCATTGAAATGCTTAGGGTGCCGTTCATTACTGCACATCCATTCATTAAGTTGTGTCTGCTCCTCCTCACTCAGTCTCTCCGAGAAACTCTTAATGATCAGCTCTTCAATATAGGAATCGTGTCGTATCAAATTAAAAAATGGTTTATTGATGTTTAAGTAGTTCACTAATAAGACGCACGAGCAGGCGCGTACACGTAGTAGATTTCAATAAATTTTTAAAGTTTTTTTAATAAACCATAACAATCTAACTACCAACTACTTACACTGAATCATCACCCCGTTCAGAAAGTGAAAAATGATAATAGCCACCGGTTAAGTGAGTAAATACCTGGCCACAAGGGCTGTTGCACAACCATAATATGATTTTATATCACAAAATTTTATTTGGTCACTATATGGGCTGACCCGAATGTCATTTAGTAAATAATTTTGGGGTGTGTCAGGTGTAGCCTGTCGAAAATATGAAATTATTCCACACAAAAATGAGATTTATGGTGTGTAGGGACGTTGCATGCAACGTCCGTACCGATAGGTACAAAAATATTCGACAGCCAATGTCAGGTGTGAATTTGAAATACTCGTAGAGGCGTTATTCTTAACGACTCAGGTAGCAATGTGAATCAATCTAAGAGGAAACCTATAAAATCACCATTGAATTAGACATTAAAAATAACGTCTCTACAGGATAATGCGCTTAACTTAATGACATTGGAGCTGTGATCAGCAAAAAAAGGGTTCAGTGCCTGAATTACGGGCCATGAAGCCGGCTACGTACTTTTAATAATGGATTCGGGAATTAGGTTAAAAATTTTGCAAGCACCAATAATGATACGGCCCAATTTTCCTGTAATTCCGCGCGCAGGGAGCGCAACGCATTAGAGATGTGGGTTTCTACCGTCCTTTTACTCATGGACAATTGATCGGCAATTTCCTGATTTGAAAATCCCTGTTCCCGACTGAGGCGAAAAACTTCCGCACATTTTGGTGACAGGTTTTCTACTGCCTGATCAATCATTTCCCGCAGCTCTCTTTCGGTATATTGCTGCTCAACGGCATTGTGATTTGTTTCCAGGACTGATTTTAAATAGTCCTCATATTTTTCTGCCGATTTTTGCTTTCGCAAATGAGAAATACAGCGGTGTTTTACGGCCACAAAAAGATACGCCCTCAGGCTACTATCAATATAAAGTTGCTCCCCTTTTTCCCAAATAGTCACAAATAGCTCTTGCACTAAATCTTCAATATCTTTATGATTCTCAATGAATTGTGAAGCATAATAGCATAATGACGAATAGTATTCGTGAAACACATAATCAAAAACCTGTTGATTGTGTTCTCTCAGCCCAGTGATTAAAAAATCTTCGTTCAAAATAAAATTTATTGAGGCTCAAAAATATGTTTTTCAGGATGCGGGTAACAATTTAAATATAATAAAATAATTGTAAATTTTACAACAATTCAAATAATTATATAAGGAGGACTTCATCTTAGTGGTCAGAGGAATCTATTTTTAACCTCCAACAAGCGTGTGCTTTAAATATGATATTAGTGATCGTGCATGCACCCGCTGAAGTCAGAGAAAAATAGAAATTATTTCCATATTTATGAAGGTGAAAATTTAAAACTTGACGGTTCCAAAAGAGGTGGGAACATGAAAATTTGGAGTGGTTGTGTTCACCTTAGACCAGGATAAAAAATGGGGGAATTTTAGAGCGTCTCCACATTTGTAAAAATTAGCCTTGCCAATTTTCCCTTGCCAGTCCATATTTTGATGATGCTTGAATGTGCCTTTTGGAATCTTTACCGCTAACTGCCAATGGAACAAGTCCTGCTGCTCCGGAGCCAGTGCCAACACTTCAATCTTTTCAATATCAGCCTTAGACAAAAAAGTGCGCTGGTCCCGGTTCGGCCCAAAGGCCATGAGCATTGTACCGCCAGCATTAATTTCAAGGTTATAGTATCCTGTTTTGTCAAACATTAAAAAACATTCCACGCAGCTGTCTTCCCAAACAGGCCCATTGATCGTGGTGGTGTGCATACGCACCTCGGGTTCCAGTACATCGAAATGCAGATAAAGATGTTGCGGGTCGTGTGCGAGGCTGAAAGAAGTGGTTACCTGATTTTCAAAGTTCCAGTTGTTATGATCCAGCCCAATAAAAGCTTTCGCACTTTTCATCCATGCCGCCAAATCTATCTCCTCTATTTTTTCCACCTTTAAGAAAGCATCTGCAATAATTTCCATAGGATAAATATTTAAGGCTGATGCGCATCCCCTCAACAAGGAGGACTTAAACACATCAGCCTGAATTTTAATGAATTATAAATTTTCAGTGGTATTGAAATGGTAGTCTACCAAAATCTGATCCACCAGCAAGAAACTTTCCTCTCCTTTTGCAAAGTGCCATAAAGGAAGCTTCGCAGGGTTTTCTGCCACCAATTTAATTTTCGTTACACCCCTTAGGTCCAACTCTGCCTGCATTTGATAGACCAAATGATCATAATTTTCCTTGGTGGGATCAAGCAGGCCTCCCACTGTTTTGACCAACTGATAATCGCCGAGGGCATCCACGGCATAAACCTTCAGTCCCCGTGGCAACATCGCTTTGTTCCAGGGCGCATACATACAATTAATGGTAAGCCCCGCTACATTTGCTGGTTTTGAAAAGGTCATTTCAACACTCATATCATCACCCTTCCAGGCCGTCCAACCTCGATAGGCGTTCAGCTGATCTGCCTGATGACCGTTCACCAAATCCCACTTTTCGGATGGCCCAAACGATTCATCGGTGGGAGTCAAAATGCTGATCTGACGGAAAGGAATAAAGGTAAACTGCCGACTTCCGACAAAACTCAACTGTTCCTCTGCCTGAAACAAGGCAGCCTTAACCACGCAACCTTCATCAATAGTAAATGCTTTTTTATACAATGCCGATGCCGGCGAAGGGTCTTGCCCATCAGTCGTATATCGTATCTGCAAACCTTTCGAGTGTTCCGTTTTTAAACTGATTTTCATCGGTCGATCAAAGTGCGTGCGTGATGCCACAAATTCCGGGGCTTTTAAACGACTGATTTTATTGACCGGATGATAATTCACCCCACCAGAAAAGTCAAATTGAAAGTTCATTTGATAAGTCTGCACAGGTAAAATATAGGCCTGATATACACTATTATCTGGGTTACAAGAGGCCATGCCTACTCCCATTTGCTGTGCATCAAGGTACAAATTATAGTAAGGCCTGTTGATCAGCTGATAAGTATGCGTTGCAGTATCAAGATTTTCCAAATCATATGGGTGCAGGCTCATTTCAAATTTATGATCTGAACTGATCCCCAGTTGTGCCGCTATTGTTTGTCCCTGTAATTTCAACCATCGGACATCTGTACGATTAGCATTCTCCTGTGGTCTAACATAATCATGGGGCATACTTGCGGTTTTCAGCTCATAAACACCCGTCATGGCGCCTGTATTTCTGTCAGCATAATTTTCAAACGGCCCTTTGCCATACCAACTCGTCATATCAAAATCCTTATTGATTTTCATATGATACCCAACACGGGGCAATGCCTTTACCAGTGGAGTTTCGGGTTTTAAAATGGCCTGAACGGACATCCTGCCATCAACAGTGAATAAATACTGTTCAATAAGCTGTGCGACCCTCGCCTTCTCATTATTCACACTCGAGCTCACCACCACCGCTATTCCTTCGGCCTTTTTGTGCCACTCAACAGTCGATGAATTCTTCCTTAAAGTAGCCGATAAGCCACTGAGTTGCCATTTTTGCAAACCATGGTGGTCCGGCCTGTCGTTATCTGTTGCGGCACGCCAAAGGTTAATGCTCGGGCCTTGTTCCATCACAAAATCCGCCCCCTTTTTAACATGTGCTAAGCGACCTGCTGTTAAATCAAAACAGGCTTTAATCTCCTCATGATTTAAGTGCAACTGCCCATTGGCTTCATATACCGACCAACCTGTACCGTCAGTAACCTTGGCAGTGTACCTTGCTTTCTGGAGTTCAAATTCCTCCCAGGAAATAACCGCTCCCTTATCCCTGCCCAAGATAGGCTCTGGGTTAATGAAAGCAATGCGAAGCATATAATCCGCAGCGGGATCCTCGAGTGCTGGCAGCGCAATCTTCAATGCTTTTCGCTGTTGCGGTGCGACTGTTATTGGGGCAGGCTTCCATTCTTTTACAGGAATGCCGTTCTTTAATAAAGTGGCGGTCAGTTCAAAAGCATCACTATTTAGAAAACTGAAAGAATTATAAACCTCAAAGTGTCCTTTTTCTACTGCTGTAGCTGAAATTTGAAGCCCCTGATATACCTTTTTTACTTCCTTTAAATGTGGGTGAACATTACGATAGGCATCTATACAGCCATTCACCAAAAAGTTGCCATCATGGTATGTTCCCACGGGTTCATAATCGCCACCATAAGCCTGAAAAGGCACTCCACTGGCCGTGGTTTTGGTCAGCGTTTGGTCTACCCAATCCCAAATACAGCCACCCTGCAACTGTGGGTATTGATAAACCGCTGCCCACCAGTCCTTCAATCCGCCAATACTATTGCCCATGGCATGGGCATACTCGCACTGAATCAATGGACGATCCTGCGGTTGCTGCACATAATCGACCATTTTTTCCAGCGACAGATACATCGGACAAAAAATATCCGTATTTCGCCCAAGTTCTGCCCGCTCGTACTGCACAGGACGATATTTTTCAACCGATTTCAGATAATCATAAGTCGCTTCAAAATTCACCCCATTTCCGGCTTCATTTCCCAAAGACCAAATGATTACCGAAGGGGCATTTTTACTCCGTTGGTACATATTCCGCGTCCGGTCCAAATGGCTCTCTTTCCATGCTGGATCTTTGGCCAGGCTCGCCTCCCCATAGCCGTAACCATGACTTTCAATGTTTGCCTCATCAATCACATAAAGACCATATTCATCACACAACTGATACCAGTAGGGATCACAAGGGTAATGTGAATTTCGGACGGTATTGATGTGATGAGATTTCATTAACTTAATGTCCGTAAGCATCGACTCCCGAGAAATCACATGTCCCCTTTCTGGGTCATGCTCATGCCGGTTGACCCCTTTTAAATAAACGGCCACATTATTCACTTTCAACTGCCCGTCTTTAACTTCCACCGTACGGAAGCCCACATTTTGCACAACGACTTCTTGAGATTCGCCACCCTTATTTTGTCGGATAATTTTTAGCTGATACAAGTTTGGAATTTCTGCTGACCATTGGTGTACATCAGGCAAAACATGATCAAACATCAACTCATCGCCGCCTCTGCCTGCCTCAAATGCCTTTACTTGCCGCCAAACAACTTCCCCTCCATAAGACAAAACCGCCTTAATGCTCCCTTCCTCAGCTTGTTCATTGGTATTATTTAGCTTTGCGGTCAGTTTAAATTGACCGTCTTGATAATTATTGGTCAGGGTGGAAACAACTTCGTAATCCTGAATATGAAGTGCATCATGAGCGATTAAATAGACATCTCTATCGATTCCGGCCAATCGCCAAAAATCCTGACACTCAAGATAGCTCCCTTCAGTCCATCGAAATACCTGAATACTAATGGTATTTTCCCCTGCTTTCAAAGCCTGACGGATTTCGAAGTCTGCTCCGGTCTTGGTATCCTGATTATACCCAATAAATTGCTCATTCACCCAAACATAATAGCCAGAATTTACTCCACCAAGGTGCAGGGTAACTTCTTTATCCTTCCAGTCGGCAGGCAACTCAAAGGAACGCTTGTAGGAGCCCACCGGATTAAAGTCTGTAGGTGCATTTGGCTGGTCTTTAGGAAATGGATAAGGTTGATTTACATAAATGGGGTAATCATAACCATCCAAATGCCAATTGCCGGGAACAGGCTGCTGATCCCATGTAGAAATATCAAAATCATCTTTATAGAAATCGGCTGGCCGGTCGGAAGGACGATCGACATGGTTAAATTTCCAAATGCCACTGAGGCTAAAATAGTAGCTTGAAGATTGTTCATTTCCGACAGCTGCTTTCTGTTCGGAAGCAAAGGGAACAAAGTAAGCATGCAACGCCCCTTTGTTCAGATGCTGAACATTGAGGTCATTCCATTCATCTCCCGACTGTCCCAAAACAATGGAGGAGATCCCCAGAAATAGCAATAAAAAATTAAGGTGTCTCATGGTTCATCGCTTCATAAATTCTTAAAAAATACACCATTGCATAGTCTTGATCATTGGCGTAAGGGTCATAAAATTTCCCTGCCTGACCATTGATTTGGTCAGGGTACAAGTAAGCGCATGATGCCCCGCCGTTTTCGAAAATAAGACACATGTTATTTTGAACAATATCGAGTGCACGCTGCTTGAATTCCGGCTTACCGGAGGCAAGGGCATACACCCAGAAAGCATGGGCGGTGTACGCGCTCCAGTAATGTGGGAATGTATCGCCCCAGCGTTCACGTTTACCAAACCAATAGCCATCCCAGTGGCGGATAGCAATATCATGCAAATGAAAATCCGGCTGGAACCCATTGAATGACGTCAGGGCAGGCATCACCTGATTCGCCGCATCGAGGTATTTTTGCTCGCCCGACACCAGGTAAAATTCACAAAGGAAAGCAACCGAAGGCGCAATAATCGTCTGCTCATAATTCACCTCATGCTCAGGTACCAGCACCCCATTTTTCGCATATTTATCCGCTTGTTTTCTACTGAAGGCAAATATACGGTCATAATCCGTTGTCCGGCCTGCCGCTTTAAGTAAGTTCAGCAAATCCAAACAAGGAATATCAATAGCATAAAAACCTGGGAAATCGGTATAAAATTTATACAAAGTATTTAGACACCAATCTAAATACATGGTATTATTTGTCGTCTTATAGGTTTCGAGAAAAGTATTGGAAGCGAAAATATAGTTATAACCCCTATTAAAAGAGTGTGCATGAACATCACTGAAAGTGGTATAATCTTCTTTTTGTAATTTTTGATGCACGAAATGCGCATATTTTTCGGCGCCTTCAATAAATTCCGGCTTATGCTCGATACGCCCCATCTGCGCCATGGCGATTCCCATACCATTTCTTTCTGCACCTTCATCCAGGTTTTGGTATTTTTTGGCTTGCTCACTGAACACCATTTCACCGTCTTCCATATCATAAACAATGAAGGCGTTATGTGTCCAACTTTTGGGATCTCGGTCGGTCTGATGGTCCAGAATAAACCGCAAACGACGATCCGCAAGGGTGATAAAATCAGAGCTTACCAATATATTCACCCAGGTGGATTTATTTTCACCCCAAAGCAAACTCACCTGATGTTCCCCGATTGCAAGTTTGTCGGTAACAATAGCATAAGTACCACGGCGATGTTTGAACTTCACTGCTTTCCCATCAATAGTGATACTGGCATTCTTAAGCGCTGGCGCCTCAAAGGTAACTTCCAATTTTTTCCCTTTGGGAATATTATATTGGTTTGCAGAGGCTTTCACCCAACCGATGTTTTTCGCTTGGGCATAAAAATCATCCCATCCTTGGTGCCAGAACAGGGTCCACTCGATGGTTTTGGAAGATTTCGGCTGCAAATCAAATCCCCTGAAATTCAAATTAATAATTCCTCTTTCATTTGAAGTTACCTTGCCTGTGATGTCGTAGCCTGTCGCATGCCCCTGAGTGACTACCATTCCAAGATGTGGTGCTTCACCTCCCATTCTCATGGCATTAACATAGGCCGCATCGCCCCCGGTCCAAAGGTGGGCGTTACAACGTTTTGATGTTGCCGTTTCTGCATTCGGATACTCATCATTAAAGGGGGTGTATAGAAAAACATCACTCAACTTAATCGGCTCATCATAGCGATTCGTAAAGGCGTATGATTGTCGGAGGGTACCATCCTGTTGCTTTTGATACTTCACCGAAATATTCAGATATTGATTCTGATAAACCGCAGTAATACTGCCATCCTGTTGCTGAACATCGGTCGGGAAGCGCCAGTCAAACAGCACCGTTTTCTTGCCAACACCAATTTTTGTCCCCCCAAGTCCCCAGCGGTTTTTGTCATAATCGTGATGGTGATCCGTGCGTGGGTCAATCAAAAAATTCATCTGATGTGGGTCGTCCACATTTTGAATGGCCTCGAGATAGCCATATTTCTCATTGACTTTGAGCTTAAAATTATTCTGAGCAAATGCTGATGAACCCATCAGCAGCATCAGGCTTAAAAAAAAGAATTTATTAAAAATCATACTGACAAAAAATTACTTCAATAAAAAATATACTAAACACAGAATTTCATCAACTCATTACACAGTTTCAGTTGATTTTTCGCTCGCTCCAAATTATGTTCTTCATGTTTTATTTTATAATAAACATCCCCTGAAATATAGTCTGTCAGAAAGCGAACCCCCATAATATAAGCCAACAACGGTCCAGCGTAGGGGAGTAATTTCTCCTCTTCCTCTGTTAGGTATGGCGCAGCAAAGGACCGGTAACCTTCCTCAAAAGCCCGGTACTTTTCAGGATCAAAAGATACCAGCGACAAATCTGTTTCATCTTCATTTGCCGTAGCGGTAGCCGTCCTGATGCCATCGCCAAAATCATAGTGTATCAGCCCCGGCATGACGGTATCTAAATCCACCACACAAACTCCTTGATCTTGCGCATTCAGGAGTACATTATTAAATTTAGTATCATTGTGCGTTACCCTTATTGGCAGAACGCCAGCCTGTTTCGCCCGCTCAATTTTACTCATTGCTTCGGCATGTTTCCAAATAAAATCCAAGGATGACTTTACCTGAATTATTCGGTCGGCAATCCCATTTAAAGTTGCCGCCTTGAGGCTTTCCAGCCGAAGGATAATATTATGAAAATTGGGAAGGGTTTCTGTTAACCGCTCTGCAGGAAAATCTGAAAGCAAAGAAAAAAACCGGCCAAATGCCTGCCCTCCCGCAAATGCCTGAGTGGTATTTTCCACCAAATCGTAGGAGTGCAGATGACCTTTAAATTCTCCTAATCGCCAGTAGCCTCCCTTGTGCAATACATAGGAAGACCCGGCACTTGACTTGTAGATTTTTACCGTCTCAAAATCAGTGATCATTTGTGCAGATATTTGCTGATCGATGTGGGCGGTTATGGCTTCGATATTGCCCATCATGCCCTGTACATCGGTAAATATCTGATGATTGATGCGCTGCAGCAGGTAATCTTCCCCCCCTGCATTTACTACCCGATAGGTATCATTAATATGTCCACTACCAAAAGGAACAATGGCTTCGGGCAAGGCTGAAATATTAAAATTATGCAAAATCTCTTGCATCAATTCATGGGTTGTATTGGCTATTTCCATAGTTTTTCGGGATAAGCACCTGAGGATATTAGTTTTTCGATCATGTGTTGTGCTTCGGCCTTATCTGCCTTATAGGTTACCCCAAACCATTGGGTGTCGCACTGAACAACAGGCACCTTAATGCCCTGATCGCAGATAGCCCCTAATATAGAGGGCATATAAAATTCGGTCTTTAATTGCGTTCCGGAATTCTCGAGGAATGTTTTGAACATCGCTTCTGCCAAAGTAAATACTGCTGGCGTAAAGCCCATCAGGTTCATCGAAACGACCTCTTGGCCAGTGAGTGGCACCTGCCGGTTTTCTTCTTCAAAAAACACCTGTCCTGCCTGAGTGAAAATTTTGGTACGTTCCGTGATTTGTTCGAGAAAGCCCTTTTTATCCACCGAGCAAATTCCCCGGGAGACACTGCCATTTTGAGATAAAGTGTTCGACAGGCGATATCCAATTAAGCAGGCTTGCAAGCCGTCCTGCATTTGCAGCAACTGATCGTACATCAGCTGAAGTGCTGCCCTACCATAATAATCATCAGCATTAATAACCCCGAAAGGGTCGCTTACTGCTTTGCCTGCCTGTAATAATGCATGCCCCGTACCCCAGGGCTTTTGTCGATCGGCGGGCACAGAAAAACTTTCCGGCAATGCTTCGAGCTCTTGAAGGACATAGACCACCTCTATCCTTTTCCGCAGATGATCAACAAAAATGGCTTTAAACTCCGCTTCCATCGGGCGGCTGATCACAAAAACCAGTTTTTTAAACCCGACCGCAATGGCATCGAAAATGGCATAGTCAACCATTGTCTCCCCATTTGGCCCAAACTGATCCATCTGTTTGAGGCTCCCATAACGACTACCAAGGCCTGCTGCTAATATGACTAATGTAGGTTTTATCTCCATTGCTTACTTACAATAAATGGCTCAAAAAAAACGCTCCTCTACCATTCCCCACAATTTCAAAAAATTATCTTTTGCTAATGTAAGTGAGGATTCAATTTAATCCTAATGAAAAAAATAAAAATGTGCAGGTGAACACTAATATTGTTCACCTGCACATTTTTTTCAACAAAAAAATATTACCTTTAAGCATGGAGGAAGCAAAAAACTATACAAGCAAGGATATAGCAGCAATGGCCGGGGTTTCAAGAGGCACAGTGGATCGGGTATTGCACAATCGAGGGAAGGTATCTGCCAAATCAGAGGCAAAAGTGCGGGCGGTACTTCAGAAAATCGATTATCAGCCCAATATTTTGGCGCAGAGCCTGCGCGTGTCAAAAAAATTGACCATCGTCGTCTTGTTGCCCTCCGCAGAAGTGGATGAATATTGGGCACCCTGCCATCAGGGGATTGAGGAAGTGATCCAGCAGTATGCAGGATTTGGTATCCGGTTCATGATCGAGAATTACAGTCAGGATGCACCCAACAGCTATCGTTCAGTGGCCAAAGATGTTCTACTCCGGCACCAGCCTGATGGCTTGGTTACAGCAGCCATGTTCGCTGAGGAAGCCACAGCTGTTTTCGAATTATATCACAAAAAAGGAATTCCTGTCATCACCTTCAACACCCTGATTGAAGGCGCACCTATAGATGCATTTATTGGTCAGAACCTGCAACAGAGCGGTCGTATTGCTGCTGAACTGTTATTGAAACTGAACCCGCACCGGAAAAGTGGGCACATTTATATTCTGCATATCGGAGAAAGCCTGGCCAACAGCCCTCATATGCAAGCCAAAGAAAATGGCTTTGTCAGCTACTGTGAAACACATACACACTTCCACTGTAAATCGCTAAATTTGGTAAATAATATTCAGCAGTCCCTTGAAAGCGTACTGGCGGACCCTGAAAACGTGGGCGTTTTTGTATCGACCTCAAGAGTATATGAGATTGCTAACCTTAAGCAACCTCAGCAGCAGATTCCGATTATAGGTTATGATTTACTGAAAGAAAATATTGCCGCCTTACAGCAGGATAGGATAGCCTTTATTATTTTTCAAAATCCGAGAAAACAAGCCAAATTAGCCGCTCAATATCTTGGTGATAAACTCCTGTTCAATAAAGCAATACCTCACGAGCGATTGCTCCCTGTGGAAGTCATTACTAAAGAAAGTTTAATGTAGGCTGTCAAATGTTTTCTCATATTAGATGTGATGGATTTGAACTACACTCTTGAAAAAGTGCCTAAAAATGACCTGCCATTATTCTTCTTTATTCCACTGCCCTGTTTTTTTTAAAAACTCAACCATTTTAGGAGTAAGTTTTTCTTCCACGGGTAGAAACTTTACATTGTCTGGAATTTTAAATTTATACGGCACGATTGATAATATAAATGACTCAAAGTCGTCTGCTATTAAGAATGTATCATTAAAGGGGGGCGCTTCATGCGCCCATAAGGCTATATAATATTTTCCATCAGGATGAAATTTAAAACCTAAATAATCCCCATTGTCTTCTGCAAAAGGTATAAAGTCTTCAGGAAATTGCTCGGGACATAGAGATTCTATAGTCTTATTTATAGAAAAGTCGTTGTTGGTAAAATTCATAAAAATTCCAACAGAAATAAAACCATATTCATGCTCATCAATTGTAATGTTTGGAATCTTATGTTTACATTTAATTGCTGCCTCACTCATTATAAAAACAGATCCAAAATAATTAATGAACTCGTAATAGGATTCAGGAAGTGAAATTCCTTTGGATGCCATTAAAGATTGAAAATTACGCATCTCATGGTCGGTATGCATGTATTTTACCGATAGTTCAAATTGCTTAAAGTGTTCAATAATTTTTTTCATATTTGTAATTATTTTTACTTAAAATTGATACACCAGATGAATGTGGTATGTCCCATGTAAATCCCTTCTACTCGTAGCACACCAAAAGCACTGAATCCCCCATAATATCCAAAGGCTGTTCATTCATAAAAACAAACCTGCAACTGCCTGCAGGCTGTTTTCTTGAGCATCCACCCTCGCCATGACCGCCCTGAGGATAGAACGGTTTCTGCTGATACTGCCTTCATACGCCTGACTGCGATGCAACAGCCCCACACTGAAATCTTCGGACAAAGCAGAGCTCGCTGGCGCATAGCGCAAGGCGGAAAAATCCCGCAAGGCGCTGAAGCCTCCCATTTGGGCGTGTGCCCAGGCGGGGAGAATGAATAGGATGAGGAGTAGTGGTTTTTTCATGTTGGGGTGGTTGGTGGTATTCAGAAGGTTGATTTATAATCCCTGATAGTAGGTTTCAAACTATAATCAGGGATATTTGAAAAATGTATATGTTCAATAAGAATTGGTTTTAAAACTTCAAGCCCCAATCTCTTACTTCTC
>CANMKE010000038.1 GCA_947498325.1 uncultured Persicobacter sp. | reverse complement strand
TCACCTTCTTGAATTGACAGAAATATTCCATTAATTGATATTATCGAAATTAAAAGTTTACGCGCATGCCCTTCAGGGTAATAAACAGTCCAAAATGTTAAATTTCTTTCCATAATTACTCGATATGATTATATTGATAAGGAATTAATCTTTACTCGGACAGTCAATTGATTTATCGAAAAATATATCATGAATCTGTGAAGTAGTTTGGGGTACTATTTACAGCTAAATTAAAGTACTTTGACTTCAACTTCTTTCCAAGAAAATGTTTTTTAAAAAAAACACTTATGCACCCACTTGATGATATAACCATTTACTATAGAGGTAATAAAATTAAACAAACTCCAGAAGATTGGACTTTCAGACGAGAAGCCAATTATATAACAGACTTCTACCATAATTCAATGAATGGGTACAAGCCTCCAAAAACAGGAAGAATTTGTATTCATCTTAACGAAGAATTTGGTTATGAATTACCTACGTATTTTGGGTGTATTTGCTCTGTATATACTGAGATTGATGAAGAGTTGTATTTATCCTTACAGCAATCGGAAAGATTTGAGCTTCTCTTAGAGACAGTCCATCAAGTTTTAATTGATACAGCAAAAAAACTCAATTGGAATGAAGCCCCATTTGAAGTTGCATATCAGAATATTAAGGAATTAGATTTTGTCTTTAGGCGAATATTCCCACCCAAGATGACAAGAAATAGATTATATGAAGGAACACCAATATTGGAAAAAACAATAGACCGTACAAAAGTAATAGTTGCAATTAGAGGTGAAGGTATTTCAAAAGAATTAACACTAATTGATAAGCCAAATATGTATTGGTACGATATAGCATACAAATTGGTAAAGCAATTGAAATGGTTTAATAGAACAATGTTTGGCTATCACCCCAAGAATGGATTGAGTCACTCCTATTATTCAATAGAGAGTGATCAAGTTGTCAGTAACCTTGAATTTGACAAGGTTGGTAGAATGTTAAGAACAGTTAATGATTAAATGATAAGAGAAGAAGCACAGCAAGCATGGGGGAAAATTGTCGAAGTAGGTTTTTCTGATTATGAAAAGCTGACAAGAGAACAGCGCATTTGGTTCAATGTTGAGCCTTTGGTAACCGATGGACTTTGGGATCACTATATGAATTACGGTGCGGACAAAAACGCCGATACGATTGCTGATTTGGAATACTTGGGGTTTGATTCCGTATCGAAACAATTTAATGCCTTTAACAAGAAATATTTCCCTAATGGTGTGCCTAAAGGCCCTGATGTCAGGCAGGATGAACTTGAGAGTTTCTCAGAGGATCAACTTGAAAAAGATATTGAAGAGTTGGATGAAAATTTTTGGGAGATTTCAGACGATTTAGAAAGTGCTCTTCTTGACCATATCAATCGTACAGGAATAGGGCAGTGAAAATTAAGGATATTTATCGATTAGCTTGTCCCAAGAAAACCCCTAACAAACAGGCTTGCCAATAAGAGCAAGCCTGTTTGTTATCATCTAATTTCTAAGGTTTGTTACGCCGCAACTACCTTAGCCTTCGCCCTCAACAAATAATAAGCCCCAAAAGACAACACCACCTGCACCACCAAAATAATCAGCATCGCATTTTGAAAGTCCCATGAGTAAAGGAACACAAAGATGGTTGGAGCTAAAGCGGTGGCGATCGCCAGGAAGCTACTGCCCAATCCACGGCAGGTACCCACACGTTCCACGCCAAAAAGCTCTGCCCAAAGGGCGGTACCGACCACGTTGCTGATGCTCAGTGATCCTGCCAAGATGAACAGAAAAATCGGTAAGCTCCATTGATTGGGGATCAGGCTGATGATCGCTACGGCTACGGATAAAGGTAGCAAAGCGAAAGGCGCCAAGGTTCTTGCGGAGAACTTGTCCACCAACGGACCTGATGAAAAAGAACCAACAATACGTCCCACGCCAAAGGTCGCAAAGGCAAGCGCATACCATTCCAAAGACCAATTGCGTGCTTCCAAAACGAGGTTATGATTCAGCAAAAATCCCGCATTGAGGAATGCCGAAAAGGCGAAGATAGTCGCCATCAGCAGGAATATCGGATTGCGGAACAGTTGCTTGATAAAGGTTTTATTGTCTGCCTTGGAGGCGGTGTTTTGTACTTTGCAAAAGTCGGGAATACGTCCTACCAATAAATAGGTGATCAGCGGAAAGGCAATTCCTTCAATCATGGCGATACCATACCAAAGGGTTTTCCAGTCACATATTTTCAGTGCCCCAACGATGATTCCGGGGATCAGCATTTCAGCAAACGACAAGCCCAACATCGAGAAGGAAAGTGCCTTGCCTCGGTTCGGCCCAAAATGTTTGCCCATGGCAGTCATGCTGATAAAGGGCATCATCGCCTGACCACAGAAACGAAGACCGAGGATACCAAACAATAGCATCCATGGATTATGGACATTGGCCATCAGGATGCAGAATAGTGCCCCGCCAAAACCACTGAAATAGGCAAACTTGCGGATGTCATAGCGATCGACCATCGGTCCGACGAATGACAATAAGAAACCACTCACCAAAGCGGCGGCGGTATAGATATAGCTGACTCCTTTTTGGTCCATGCCCGAAAGTTCAATGAACTGGGGAACGAACATGCTGAGCAAGAAGGCTTGGCCCATCGCTGAAAAAAAGAACTGATTAGCCCCAAAGATCATCGCTCCTGGAGACTTGCGTAAAAGTTGTGCGTACGTTTGCTTCATATTTGATTTTATCTGCCACAAAATTAGGGCAATAAGTTGAATTGACCTAAGGATCGTTTAATAATTGGTAAACCAATTTTGAGGTATATGCACAAACATACTTTTACGCTTTCTCGGGTTCAGGCTTATTTATTGAGCGATCACGGGAAGGGGGGCTTGCGATAGCTGAGGTATTTATTTGCTTCCTTGCGCAAAGGGTTTAATTTTGAGCTTTTATCACGGACACTACAGTATTTTTATGATGTCACCAACGCTCGTTTTTGTTATCCTTTTTGCCTATTTCCTGTTGCTGATCATGCTCTCTTATTTTACTGGCCGCAACAGTAACAGCGATGCTTTCTTTTCAGGAAACCATGCTTCGCCCTGGTATTTGGTGGCCTTCGGAATGGTGGGGGCTTCATTGAGTGGGGTAACTTTCATTTCGGTGCCGGGGCAGGTGAATGTGCAGGGCTTTGCCTATCTGCAATTTGTGTTGGGGAATTTTGTGGGCTATTGGCTCATTGCCGAAGTGCTGTTGCCACTGTATTATAGGAATAAGGTGACGAGTATTTACGAATTGATTGCCCAACGACTCGGGCGGGTCAGTCATCGTACGGCCTCGGTAGCTTTTGTGGTGTCGCAATTGATCGGCGCTTCCTTTCGGATGTTTCTTGCGGTGATGGTTCTTCAGATGGCCTTTTTTGATCCTGTGGGTATTCCCTTTCCTGTCACGGTGGCGATCATGATCCTGATGATTTACGCCTATACTTTCCGTTCGGGCATCAAGACGATCGTTTGGACTGATACTTTACAAACAGCCTGTATGCTTGTGGCGGTGTTCGTTACCCTGTTTTATATTAAGGCACATCTATCGATGAGTTTCGGGGAATTGTGGGCAGGTGCTTCGGGGCAGGGCTACACCCAATTGTGGGATTGGCAATGGCAGTCGGCGACCTTCTTTCCCAAACAGTTTTTCGCAGGAATTTTTATTACGATCGTGATGGTGGGCTTGGATCAAAACATGATGCAGAAGAATTTGACCTGTAAAGACCTGCCTTCCGCCCAAAAGAATATGCGCTGGTTCAGTATCAGCTTTTTGATTTCCTGTGCTTTTTTCCTGTTCACAGGCGCCTGTCTATATTTATACGCCATCGATGCAGGGTTGCCCTTTCCTGAAAAGGGTGATCAGCTATTTCCGATGCTCGCTTTGCAATACATGCCGATGGGGGTCAGTATTGCCTTTTTGTTGGGCATCATCGCCTCGGCCTATTCTTCGGCAGACTCTTCCCTGACTGCACTTACCACGAGCGTGTGTATCGACTGGTTCGATAAAAAACAACCCACCAAACGCTTCAGGACGGTGGTTCATGTCAGTCTATCTGTTTTAATGTGGTTGGTGATTGTGGTCTTTGATGCGGTACAAAACCAAAGCGTGGTGACGGCGGTATTCAAAGTGGCGGGATACACATACGGCCCGCTGTTGGGCATGTTCTGCTTTGCATTTTTCTTTAAAGAAAGAAGTTTGCCTGCTTGGGCAACGCCTGTGGCCTCCATCTTGGCGCCTTTAATTTGCTGGGTAATTTCGACCAACAGTCAGCAGTGGTTTAGGGGCTATCAGTTTGGCTTTGAGTTGTTGATCTTGAATGGAGGACTGATGGTGGGCTTGTTGGCGTTGTTTAATCGTTTGGCAAGTATATCATCCACAGATTTCACAGATTAACACAGATTTTTTTTAAAGAGAGGTTGACTAATGAGACTGCCTTACGAAATATTATTTGCCTACTGTATGGGCTGACTCAATGTTATTAAATTAAGGATTTTAACCTGCCCCAGGTCTAAATTTGAAATGCTTGTAGAGGTGTTATTTTTAACGACTCACATCACAAATTGAATAATTCAAGCGGTAGCCTATAAATCAACACTGCGTTAGTCGTTAATTCTAACCTCTCTACGGGACCACGCACTGTACCCATGGATTTTGAAAATATAAAAACAAATCATTAATTCGATCAGGTTTATCGCCTTTCAAATGAATTGATTAATTTTACACTATGGAAAATATTGGATTCACTGCCTTGGCAGGCATTACTATAAAATATTACTCGGGGGACGTACCTCCGCCGTTTTGTTGTCAGTACGAGTTGGCGATTGATCTTCAGGATCAGTTATTTACCCGCTACAAGATTGAGTATTTGTTCCGTGAGGAGCTGTCGGAGCAGGAAATAGTTGATGAAGGCTTTGCTCCTGATGATAACTTCAGCTGGAAAGGGAACTTGCCCGTTTTGTGGGAGGAAGAGTTCGAGGAGATTCTTTCGAAAACATCATGGATTCGCAAAAAGGTCAGCCGCAAGCCTGAAGATCCTGTGATTGAGGTTACCTTGCTCGATCTTGATGGGAACACTTTTGTGGGCTATCCTGGAGAGATGGATTTATGGTTGTACTTTATGGAAGAAGCGATTCAGGCCGTATATGAATTGGCAGGTCGTTCAAAGCCGCTGGAAATTCGCTATATGGACCTGACGGAGGAACAGCCACTGAAAGTAAGCATGGAAGTGAAGTTTGCCGTTCGTCAGTTTCTGATTACTAAAGAGCAAAAAGGGCTTGCACCCGTTGAAAAAGAATACCCTTGGGCGGAAGTGAAGAACTACCTCAAGGATATTTATGTGCCAGAGTACAACTGGGAAGCAGTGGTGCAGGGAAAACCCAAGCAAGGTGCCAAATACATTGATCCGGGTGAAGGCGTTTGGCTGAAATTCAATAGTGGAGTGGTGAATCCTAATGCGAAAATTGACGCTTTGGGCAGAATCAGTGCCATGATGGCAGAATTGTAAAAACTGCACGATTATTTGCAGGCCAACGGTCAGAGGCAGTATATGGCTGCCACGACTAAGCACCAACGGAGCGGCGTCTATCCTTGCTGATGTCAGTATTAGCGGATAAGTAGCCACTGAGGGGATTTGTTGGCATGCATTGATCTAATGATGGCACAAGGAATAGATTTCAGTGCGTTTTTTTAGGTCAAAACCTTCAGACTAACATATTCAGTATTGATATTTGTCAGGAGGTCTGAAAGTCGATCAATCATCAATGATTATTGATGTCTATATATTTGAGATTTGCCCTTGTGGCATAGCGTTTGTTTAAATTCAATTGAATTTGGTACTGGAAAATATATATACCAAAAAGTCCCTGTGATTTCATTATCATGGATTGATTCAGAAGCGCCCTTAACACTATATCGCTACATTGTTAAGGGCGCCTTTTTTATCTGCTTAGCCAAAATCAAAACCAATATACTGACGGTCCAGCAGGAAGGTCAATTTTAGGAGTCGTTAATAGAAATTGGCCAGTCTTTCGTGCAGCCATTCCATATATTCCTCTAAAATCTGTCGATTATCGTCGGCTAAATTTTCTTCCTGAAGGAGTTCTTCCGTGCGCTCAAGGGCTTTTTGAGCCGTTAAACGGGGTCTGCCTGTTTTATCGATAATGTCTTCGTCGGCCCATCTTTCCGTAATAAATTCCATTTGCTGGGCGCCAAGTTCAGGGCTCAGGCGTTCTTCATTTCTGAACAGAATTCTGCGGGCAAGCGTTCGGACAGTTTCATTGGGGTAAAGGCCCGCAATATCATACTTTTCATTCCAGTCTTTGGCTTGGTGAAAGGACAGGTTCATGTTTTTTACCTTGCTCTCCCAAAACCCCTGATAGATGCGATCATCCTCATCTACATTTTGTACTTCGGCATATCTGAAATCAATCTGAAATTGGCGAAGTTGCTCAAATGACTGAGGATTATTTTTTATCCACTGTATATTTTTTGACATCAGTGCTCTACGTTCCTCAGTAATATATTCGCTTTGTAATTTATCAAAAGGAAGGATAAATGGCGGTTCTCCAGCCTTGCCTCTCCACACGCAATTGAGTTCGTTAAGCGTCCCTTCCTGATCAGCGGCCTCCAAATCTGTGCGGTCAAGCTGAAGGTATAGGTGTTGTTTCATGCCCGTAAATCCGAGGTAAAGCACGGGTGCCTGGTAGCCGTTCAGTCCGCCAAGTTTATTGTCCACCAGCAATCCCCACTGAATAGTCAGTTGTTCCCCAAGCTTTTTGGCTTCGAGGTATTTTTCGAGTCGGCTATTGTAATTGTTTTTATCGAAATAGCCCATAGCCCAGCTCCAGATGGTGGCATTCTGTTTCATTTTTCGTGCGAGTGCCAGCGTGGCCTCGACATCCACCATGGCGTCATGGGCATTGCCAGAAGCCAAAGCATTCAATTTTGAGATCAGCTCCAGCTTCATGCTCGGTTTGCCTTCCTCGGTAACGGGCCACTGAATGCCTTCAGGGGCAAATTGTCGGTAGATAATCGCTACGGGCAATAAATCCGCTCGGCTGCATTTGTTGCTGTACCCGTGGGTATAAGGGTCGAAGAGGTTGCGGTAAAATGCATGGCGAAGCATCAGGTCGTCAAAACCAATAGAATTGTAACCGATAGAGGTGGTTTCTGGGGTGTTGAAGAGCGCATGGATCACCTTGATGGCCTCATACTCATTGTACGTTCCTTGATGTAGCAACTCGGGGTTCACCTTGGTGGTGGTCAGCGCTTCAGGTGAAGGGATCACATCCGGGCGTATTTTGATGCGGAACTCGTGGCGTTCAATTTCCTCGAGTTGTTCATTGGTTCGAATGGCACCAAATTGCAATACCTGATCGAAGGCATGATGAAGTCCTGAGGTTTCTAAATCGTAAAAAAGAAATGTACGCATAGGGTAATTCTATTATTGGTTTATCCACTGCGAAGGTCAGTATTTTTTTCAATTAAGGGAAGCCTTCGTGAACATTTTGTTGTTTTTAGCCCTATTAAGACTATTTTAATTCAAGCCCTTGTTGTATGCTATTATTGTAAATAAATAGGTCTTTTTATAGCTGATAATGTAAATAAAATTAAATAATCATGAAAATTCTTGGTATTTGGTTTTTGGTTTACCAAATTAGATTTATGATAAGCTGAATGAGTGAATAAGGTAGTGGCGTAGAAGGCTTCAGTTTTCATTAACCTATTTTTTAACAACTTCTTTATTTTTATGAGGAAATTATTTACTACCTGTGTATTTCTACTCATGGGATTCATGGCGGGTTCAGCCTTTGCACAATCATTCACGGTGAAAGGGATTGTAAAAGACGAAACAAGTTTTGCGCTGCCAGGTGTTTCGGTGCTGGTCAATGGTTCAACGATCGGGACAGTAACCGATTTTAATGGAGCCTACACCATCGAAGTTCCTGAGGGCATGGAGACCCTGACCTTCAGCTATGTCGGCTTTAAAACCCAACATCTCCAAATTCAGAATCGGTCTGAAATCAATCCTATTCTAAAAACAGACAATGTCATGCTCGACCAGATTGTGGTAACGGGTTATGGCGAGCAAAAAAAATCACACCTTACTGGGGCAATTGCCAAACTGGAGAACACCAATCTGGAGCAAATTCCTGTTCCTCGGGTAGATCAGGCGCTTTACGGAAAGTTGGCGGGGGTACAGATCCAAACCACCGATGGTGACGCTGGTGCTACGCCTTACATTCAGATTCGTGGGCAGGCGACCATCAATGCGGGTTCTGGTCCATTAATCGTGGTGGATGGCTTCCCTATTCCTGATGATCTTTCGGCGGTGGACATGAACGATGTGGCCTCTATTGAGGTGCTGAAAGATGCGGCATCAGCAGCCATTTATGGTTCTCGTGGTGCCAATGGCGTGATTTTGATTACGACCAAAACGGGTAAAAAAGGAAAAATGAAGGTTTCCTTTACGTCAAACATGAGTGTGAAAACCCCTGCTTTGGGTTACGATCTTGACAACCCAAATTCATGGGCAGATTATGCACTCAACAAGCCAAATCTTTCAGAAACAGACAAAGAAAAGATCTTGTTCGCTCAGCAATTGGGCCACAATTACGATGCGATGGAAGAGATGACCCGCGCAGGTTTTTCGCAGAATTATCAGATCAATTTGAGTGGCGGTTCTGAAAATACCAGCTATTATATCTCGGGTCAGGCCATGGACGACGAAGGGGTGGTAGAAGGTAACAACTTCAGAAAATACTCTTTACGCGTAAAAGTCGATACCAAACTGAATGAGCGATTCAAAGTAGGGGTAAATATGAACGGCTCGTTGCAACAGCGCGACGTGATCGAGACGCGTATGCACGATGTCGGGCGTAGTGCTTCATGGATGCCAAGCTTCCACACGCCAGAGACTTCCGCAATGACAGGCTACCCCGTAGGATCATGGACGATGGAAGAGCATTTCCGCCCGAGTGCCAACCCTATTTATGGCGATCAGGGTTACCCCGATATCCGAAATACCAGTAATGTGAATGGTTATGCCAAATTGGTAGGGCGCCCGAAAGATGAGCAAACCGTTCGGATGTATGTGAATGCTTATGCAGCCTATCAGATCACCGACGATTTGGAGTTCCGCTCCACTGGTGGCGTTTATTATACCAACTTCCAGCGAAATTATTTTCAGACTTCCTACGGCCATCGAAATGGTGCACCTGAGGCGCTATACCTCAATCAGAATACTTTCAACTTCCTGAATGAGAATATTCTGAACTACAAAAAGAAGATCGGTGACCACGAGATTTCTGCCATGGGTGGTTTTACAATCCAGACCAATAAGGTGAACAGCCTGGGAACGGGAGCCAATGGGTTTTTGAATGATAAAATTCAGTTACCTTCTGCGGCGACAAACACCTGGGTGGTTCAGGATGATACTTATGAAACACAGAACAATCTGGTTTCCACTTTGGCCCGTGTGAATTATGCTTTCCGCAACAAATATTTGCTTTCGGTAAGTTCTCGCTGGGATGGCAGTTCAAGATTTGGCGCCAACAACCGATGGGGGTATTTCCCTGCGGTGAGTGTGGGCTGGAGACTGATGGAAGAGCCATTCATGGCGCAGTTCCGTGAGGTGGTGAGTGAATTGAAATTGACTTCTTCTTACGGTGCAACAGGTAACAATGCCATCGGCGATTATTTGCACATTGGTAATATGGCCTCTGGAAACTATGTAACGGGTAGCGATAATGTGGTGCCAGGTTATGTGCTGAACAACAAGAGTAACCCTGATTTGGGCTGGGAGAGAACCTTTGAGTACAATGGTGGGGTGAACATTGGTTTGTTCGAAAACCGTGTGTATCTGGGCGTTCAATATTATTCATCAACAACAGACCAGTTGCTGCTGAACATGGATATTCCGTCGATGTCGGGTTTTGAAACCCTTTGGGTAAACCACGGAAAAGTACGCAACAGTGGGGTGGAAATTGAACTGACCACCCGTAACATTGTGAAGGATGATTTCTCCTGGGAAACCACCGCAACTCTTACCACCACTAAAAATGAGGTGTTGAATTTCGGTCAGCATGATTCCTTTCAGTCTACCACAGAATCTAAGCGTCCGAATCACTTCCTGACGCAGGTAGGTTCGCCAATCTCTCAATTCTATGGCTACCGAGTGAAGCGTGAACTTACTGATGAAGAGTTCGGTCTTTACTGGCCAATCGGTTTGCAGGCAAACAATGTGTATGCGCAGGACTTGAACGGTGACGGTGTGATTGATGAGAATGATATGGAAGTTTTGGGTAAAGCCAATCCAGATTTCGTTTGGGGATTGACCAACACGGTTCGATACAAGCAGTTCGATTTGAGTTTTACCTTCCAGGGATCGCATGGTGCATCGGTTTTCAATATTGATGACCACTATTTGCAAACCCACTGGGCAGGTACCAACGATAAAATCGGTTTGGATGATCCTGACGGTTTGACCGTGAGAAAAACAGAAACAGACTGGCACGTGCAGGATGCTTCCTATGTGGCTTTGCGTAACCTGAACTTTGGCTATACTTTCCCACTGCAAAGCGAGCATATCAGGAATCTTCGCGTATTCTTCGCAGGCAGCAATCTGCTTTATTTGACTTCAAGCGAATATACAGGTCTTAACCCTGAAGGGATCAACGCCAACACAGAATCAGCTTATACACGAGGTTACCAGCGCGGTCCAATGCCATTGGCCAAAAGCTTCTCTTTGGGTGTAAAGCTTGATTTTTAAAGACCTATTTTTTGACCGTTTAAGATTAAGAACATGAAACTTAAAAATATTTTTTGTGGCCTTTTGGCTGCATTCATGATGTCGGGGCTGAGCAGTTGTTCAGATTTTCTGACGCTTACCCCACCAAGTTCAATTGGTGAAAACAACTTCTTTGAGAATACCGAAGAGGTGGAGTCTGCCGTGATCGGAGTGTATGATGGCTTGCAGGAACTGACCAATATCGCCTGGTCGATCGAGGGAATTGTGGACGACAATACCTTTCCAGGAACGGAAGGATTCTATGCAGAGATGAATGCCTTTACTTTTGACCCCTTCACTGGCTTTTTCTATGATTACTGGCGCATCTGTTATTCGACCATCAACCGCGCCAATATGGTTTTGGAAAATATAGAAGTGGTAGAGGAAGGAGCGAAACGTGATCAGCTGAAAGGTGAAGTGTTGTTCATCAGGGCTTATGTTTACCACCAAATGGTGCAGATTTATGGCAGCTCGCCACTGATCTTAAAGACGATCGGACATGCTGATTATGCCGAAATGGCCAATACACCCGAGGCTGATATTTATGCGCAGGTGATCGCCGACCTGAAAGAAGCCGCGACCTTGTTGCCTGATAGTTATTCGTCGGATGAGTTGGGCCGTGCAACAGCCTGGTCGGCCAAGGGGATTTTAGCAAAAGCCTATCTTTCTTCAGGTGGTGACGTGTCAGCGAAAACCCTTTTGAAGGAAATCATGGACAGTGGTAATTTTAAATTGCAGGAGAACTACAAAGAGGTGTTTGAGGTGGAGATGAACAACGAAATTTTGTTTGCCGTTCGTTATGTGGCAAGTGACAACGAGCATCAGACTTTCTCCTATACCTTCAGCTCGAAAGGAGAGTTTGGTGGTGTGATGGCCACAACCGATATCCTGAATACCTACGAGGATGGTGATCTGCGGAAGGATGCCAGTGTTGGTGAAGACGGTGGTAAAATGGTTGTTGACAAATACAATTCTGTGGGCATCAGCAATGAACAGTCTGGTGTGGACTGGGTGGCTTTGCGCTATGCTGATGTGATTTTGCTTTATGCGGAACTGTTGGCTAATGAAGGCATGAATACTGAAGCCGTTGATATTGTTAATCAGATTCGTACACGTGCTGGGCTTGCCCCAAAAACTTTCGCCACTCAGCAGGAACTGATCGATGGAATAGCCCTTGAACGTCGCCTTGAGCTTGCTTTTGAAGGACATCGCTGGTTCGACTTAAAACGATACGGTAATGCGATTGAAACCATTAAGGCGTATTTGGAAAGTGAAAATATTACTACGCCAATCAGCGATCACCACTTGTTATTCCCTATTCCTAACCGCGAGATTAACCTTGCAGATGGAAATTTAAGACAAAATGATGGCTATTAAACGACACTGTTGTTGAATAATGGATGTGAAAGAGGTGCTTCGGCACCTCTTTTTTTGTCATTGATTTTCATGGTACCTGCTAAATTGCCGTCAACTCAAAATGCCTGCTGAGCAATCGAGCCAACGCAATATAGGACCTGATTAGTTTTCGCTCCCTTTCGTTATCTGCTTCAATCTCTTCCTCTTTCATAAATAAGTATTCGGTGAATCCCTCACAAAAAACATACTGTTTGGAGCTGTATGGATAATCGGACATCGGTGGAATAAATGATAAGTCGATGTAGTTTGAGATGCGCAATTCACTACCATCCTTGAAAGAAACATAAACCATATCCTCATCATGGCCAACTTCTCCCTCGACCAAAGCTTTGTATTTGCCGATCAGCTTTTCAAATTTCTCTGCAGTATTGTATTTCCCAATTGCATAATCTGTATCATCCTCAAAATCTTTTCTTTTTACGATCCTTTTGGTGTCATAAAGGTCGAGGCCTCCTTCACCATTATAAACGGCCAAATATTTCGTTCCATCCTCAGCAGTGAGGTACTTTTTGTCAAGTGAGTAGTTCGCAGTCATATTGTGAATTCTTTTGTTTTTCACAAAGAAATGAGTGGTGAGTGCATTGTAAGTGCCTTTGGTGAAAAAGGAAATTTATGCCATAAAAAAAGGACGCTGCACGCAACGTCCTTTTGATGAAAATCTATCTTTCTTATTTCTTCTTTTTAGTCTTATCCTTCTGCAACTCATCCTTTACCCAGGTGCCCGAAGCAACCTCCTTACCTTTGGCATCGATGATTTTTCCTTCGCCATCGCGCAGGTCATTTTTCCAGCCTCCAATGTATTTTTCCCCTGAGCTGAAGTGATAAGTTCCTATTCCCGAACGTTTGCCATCTACATATTCTCCCTTGTAAATGTCGCCGTTGGCCCAATAATAGGTACCCTTTCCATTTCGCTTGTTATGTGCCCAATGCCCTTCGTAAAAGCCTTTCTTGTCGAAGATCGCGTAGCCATAGCCTTCTGCCTGATCATTGATGGTGTGGCCAATGTATTTGACCTCCACGCCATCCTGATTTTTGAAGGTCTTCATCAACACCGACTTATTGGCTTGGTGGAGGTTAAGCTCCAGCTTGGCAATTTTCCCCTCTGCCTCTTCCAGCAACTGCAGATGATGATTGTGCTTGATCAGTAGGCTGTCCCATTGCAATTCAAGGTGACTGATCATCTGTTTCTTTTTTAGGGTGTCTTTGGCTAAAATATTCTCCTTGCCCTGGTATTTTTTAAGGTGATTAGACAATCGGTCGCCAAGGGCTATATGGTCGTGCAGATCATTGCTGAGCGCAATGGTCATGCTATCGACATAAGAAGAGAAGGTTGCAGGACGCAGGCTGTTGGCTTCTTGGTATCTTTCAAGTGCTTTTGAATATTCCCCACTGAGCATCAGACTGTCGGCATTTCTCTTTATCTCGTAGTATTCCAGCAACTGCACCTGCTTTGGATCCACTTCCTGCTCCTCTCTGTTAAGCAACAGAAAATTGGCAAGAATGGATATCCCGAGTGCAATAATTAAGAATAGTTGTATCAGCGGTAATTTCTTCATATTAGTATCCCAGGTTGATTTTTGGTAATAGGTCGCCAGATTTGCGGAAATCCATACCGATGAAAACATTGAATCTGAAAATGTGACTGGACTTGTATTCATAACCGCTCGACTTTTGCCCGAGGGTGTACATGTGCCCAACGAAGAAGGTGACATTGTTATTTAATACATAACCAAGGCCATTGTAAGTTCGGAAATCTTCCATCGGATTCGCGCCAATGGATTCCCCACTGTGCATAAATATCTCTGCACTGGGAGAGAAATAGAGGGTTTTTTCCTTGATTTTCTTGGAGTTCAGCGGAATATAAGCAAAAAGCTTATAACGATATCGGTTGGTGTAATCGTGTTCTTCCCCTACATCATTCTTCCTTTTCCAGCGGTGTTCAAAACGAAACTGATGGTAGAACTTAAACCGTCCCATGGCTGGCATTTTTAATAGCCATTGGTGCCATATTCGTGGTTCATAAGTCACTTTTTCAAACTCTTCATTTCCTGGTTCAGGCGTGAAGTTCATCACGAGAGTCGGGCCTATTACGCCTTCGAAATACTCATTGAAGAAGATGTTCAAGCCAAAACGGTTGTACATCTGACGTTTTCGGCCATAAAATGACCACACATCGTCGAGGTCGTTACGTACCCGCCAGTGGTGTTCGCCATAGTAGCCGAGCCTTTCCGAAAATTGAAACTTCAGGTAGGCACCAAACCAAAGGCCGGTTTCCTCCATAGTGGTAACGGAAGGCTGAGCGGCCGCTTTTTGTGCATGAACAAGTTGTGGGAGTAGGAGTAGGGTGAGTACGAGTGTTGCAATAAAATTCTTAAGCATATAGATGTTTGTTATCCCCAGACATGCAAAACAGGAGACTCAAGGTTGAGGTATGAGTTTCAGAGCCGAAAATTACGGCAAATAAAGCAGAAGACAACAAAATATCATTAAAATTTACGAATCGGGATATTCGCAATCGGAAGAAGGGGCGTTTTTGGGCATAAAAAAAGCCAATCCGAAGAGGATTGGCTTAATGTTTTATCTGAAGGATAAATTATCCGTTTACAGATTTCATGTGTTTGATCAACTCGATAACTTTGTTTGAGTAACCCCACTCGTTGTCATACCAAGATACAACTTTAACGAAAGTGTCAGTCAAAGCGATACCAGCGTTAGCATCGAAGATAGAAGTACGAGCGTCAGTTTGGAAGTCAGTTGAAACAACTGCATCCTCAGTGTAACCCAATACACCTGCCATTTCGTTCTCAGAAGCAGATTTCATTGCAGCTTTGATATCTTCGTATGAAGCAGCTTTCTCCAAGTTTACAGTCAAATCAACTACAGAAACAGTAGGAGTTGGTACGCGGAAAGCCATACCAGTCAATTTACCGTTCAATTCTGGAATTACTTTACCTACCGCTTTAGCAGCACCTGTAGATGAAGGGATGATGTTTTGTCCAGCACCACGTCCACCTCTCCAGTCTTTCATAGAAGGACCGTCAACAGTTTTTTGAGTTGCAGTAGTTGCGTGTACAGTTGTCATCAAACCGTCTTTGATACCGAATTTGTCATTCAATACCTTAGCGATTGGAGCCAAACAGTTAGTAGTACAAGACGCGTTAGAAGCGAATACAGTACCTTTTTCGTATGAAGTGTGGTTAACGCCCATTACGAACATTGGAGTGTCATCCTTAGACGGAGCAGACATTACAACGAATTTCGCACCAGCATCAACGTGAGCTTGAGCAGATTCTTTAGTCAAGAAAATACCAGTAGACTCGATTACGTACTCAGCAGAGATCGCATCCCATTTCAAATCAGCAGGGTTACGCTCTGAAGAAACGCGGATTTCTTGGCCATCAACAACCAAGTTACCATCTTTAACTTCTACAGTACCAGCATAACGACCGTGAGTAGAGTCATACTTCAACATGTATGCGATGTAATCTACATCCAACAAGTCATTAATTCCTACTACTTCTACGTTTGCGTCAGCCATCGCTACGCGAAAAGCCAAACGACCGATACGGCCGAAACCGTTAATACCAACCTTGATTTTAGACATCACTAATTATATTTTTTGTGAATGGTTAACTTTGTTATGACACAAATGTAGGAGTTCCATTGAATTTTCAAACCGAATCATGTGGTTTATTTTTATGATCTGTATCACGTTTTGAATGATCGGTATAATAATCGGCTTATACGCGCTGTATCGGCATTTTTTGGAGAAATTGTGGTGCTGATTTTGCCAAGTTGGCAGTGGTGTTTTTTTCTGAAAAAAGGTACACGGCGCTTTTTTTGCCGCTAAAAAGGGTGAAAATACGGGTGTAAAAAAAAGTGGGATTTCTTCTAAACAACAACAGCCCGACATGGTTGCCGAGCTGTGCGTGTTTTATGATAAAGGAGGGCTATTAAGAAACAAAAGTTTTTTTGTTCATGGCTTTAGCCTCACCTTTTACGACGATTTTTCCAGATTCAATATGTCGGATGTTGGTTTCAACAACGGCGATATGCACTCGGCCGATCACGCGTTTCACTTCCAACTCAATGCGGTATTGGTCTCCAGGATACATCGGTCCTTTGAACTCAATGTTTTGCCCAAGATACAAGGATCCCTCGCCTGGCCATTGCGTTCCCATCACTCTTGAAATGATGGAAAGACCAAAAACGCCATGAATTACTGTTCTGCCAAATTCTGATGTTTTTGCAAACTCAGGATCAATGTGTACAGGATTGGTATCCCCGGTAATCCTTGCAAATTCGTTCACTTCTTCCTGACTAATGGAAAAATCGTAATGGTATTGATCTCCTACTTTTAAAATCATGATCTAAAATAATGATGTATTTACTCAGCGCAAATGTAAATAAATTATTCGTTAGGTGAATGGTTTTCGATAATTTGTCCGTCCACCATGGTCAATTTACGGTCCGTCATATCTGCCAGCTCGGGATTGTGGGTTACGATCACGAAGGTCAGGTCGAGCTCATCACGCAATTCAAAGAAAAGTGCGTGCAGGTTCTGAGCGCCAATGCTGTCGAGGTTACCCGAAGGTTCATCAGCAAAAATAATGTCCGGCTTGTTGATCAGTGCCCTGGCCACTGCCACACGCTGTTGCTCACCCCCAGAAAGTTCTCCCGGCTTATGGTTCATTCGGTGCCCAAGCCCAAGACGATCGAGCAGGTGCTGTGCTTCGAGTTCTGCGGTTTCTTTATCAGTACCAGCAAGAAAAGCGGGTAAACAGACATTCTCTATGGCAGAAAACTCCGGTAACAGGTTATGGAACTGAAAGATAAATCCAATCTTCTGGTTTCTAAACCGCGCAAGCCCATCTTTGTTCAGCTGGCCAATTTCCTGATTGGCAATGTACACTTCACCGGAGTCGGCATGGTCGAGGGTTCCGATAATTTGCAGCAGGGTGCTTTTTCCTGCGCCCGATGCACCTACTATAGAAACGATCTCTCCTTTTTTTACCAGCAGGTCCACCCCTTTGAGTACCTCAAGGTGGCCGTATTTTCGGTGAATATTTTTAGCTTTTAACATTTGCCTTAGTGCCTGTTTTATCGTGATAATTACTCACTTGTGGTTCAGAAGCTACAAACATATAAAAAATTCAAGCTTTATCCTGTTTCCTTGCGGGGCAAATCTTTGGTAATTTTCCTCAATTAACTTACTTTAGTTGAAAGACAAGCAAATAATAACCCAACAACCATGAATATTCACGAATATCAAGCAAAAGACATATTAAAAAGCTACGGCGTGGTGGTTCCTGCACAGAAATTGGCAGAAACTCCCGAGGTGGCTGTCAATGCAGCACGTCAATTATTTGAAGAAACAAAAACGGCTGTATTTGTTTTAAAAGCGCAGATTCACGCCGGTGGCCGTGGAAAAGGCGGCGGGGTGAAAATCGCCAAAAATGTGGAAGAGGTGTATCAGTTAGCAGACCAGATCATCGGGATGCAGTTGGTGACTCCCCAAACAGGCCCTGAAGGGAAAAAGGTCAACAAGATCATCGTTTCAGAGGATGTTTACTACCCTGGCGCATCGGAGCCTTCAGAAATTTACCTGAGTGTACTGCTGGATCGTGCCAAGGGCTGTGACGTTATCATGGCTTCTACCGAAGGTGGTGTGGACATTGAAGAAGTAGCGGAACAAACGCCGGAAAAAATCATTAAAGAGTGGGTTGATCCTAAGGTGGGTTTACAGGCTTATCAGGCAAGAAAAGTGGCTTTCGCTTTGGGCTTGGAAGGTTTGGCACTGAAGAATATGATCAAGTTCATTACCAACATTTATAAGGCTTACCGTGGTATCGATGCTTCACAGGTGGAAATTAACCCGGTATTGAAGGCATCGGATGATGCAATTATTGCGGTGGATGCTAAGATCAACCTGGACGATAACGCTTTGTACCGTCATAAAGATTTTATTGCTTTGCGTGATGAGTCGGAGGAAGATCCTTTGGAAGTGGAAGCTTCAAAATCGGGCTTGAACTACGTGAAGCTGGATGGTAATGTAGGCTGTATGGTGAACGGTGCCGGTTTGGCAATGGCCACCATGGACATGATTAAGCTTTCAGGTGGTGAGCCTGCAAACTTCCTTGATGTTGGGGGTGGGGCAAATGCACAAACGGTAGAAGCCGGTTTCCGTATTATCCTTCAAGACCCGAACGTTAAAGCGATTTTGATCAATATTTTTGGTGGTATCGTACGTTGTGATCGTGTAGCAAGTGGTGTGGTGGAAGCTTACAAAAATATCGGCCAAATTGATATCCCGATTATTGTTCGTCTTCAAGGAACAAATGCTGAAGAAGGAGCGAAGATTATCGAGGAGTCCGGTTTGCGTGTGGTTTCTGCTATTTTACTGAAAGATGCAGCAGATTGCGTTAAAGAGGCATTGGTATAATCGACCATTATAATTACAATAAAAGGCTGATACTTGAAGGTATCAGCCTTTTTTTTATGCTTTTTTCTATCAGCGGAAAAGAGAATGTTCTGGTTTAAACACGCTTTTAAGAAAGCTCATTAATTACCTCGATCAATGTGCCTGTGCCTTCCGATACTTCCTGCCAGTGATCCACCTCAAGGCTTATTTTTATCACACCTGCCGGCTGAAGAAAGGGCATTTCTTTGTTGGTCAGGACTTCTGCAAGATGCGGCAGCCCAGGGTAATGTGCCACAACGGCTAATGTATTGACTTCCTCAGGGGCACTGCAAATACTTTGCAACAAGACCCGTGGCGAGGCATTATACAACTCTTCGCTATATTCAATTTTATTCATTGGCCAATCGAACTGTTCCGCGATCAGCTTGGCGGTCATCTCAGTTCTAAAAGCAGTGGACACCATCAGGTGGTCAAAAACACAGTTTTGCTGTTTGAGGTGTTCCCCAAGCTTGGCGGCTGAACGAATGCCATGTTGTGTGAGCGTTCTTTTGATGTCCGGCTCATGATAATGAGCTTCCTGTGCTTCTGCATGTCTGATCAGCAGTAAAGTCTTGGTCGTGTTCTGCATATAGTAATAAATAAAGCAATCTGTTCAATGAAGGAATACGCCCATTCCTCTTTCTTTAAGATAGCGGATTCCTAATGCGAAATAATCTAAATTTTTGATTATTTAAAGTGGATTTAGGAATAGATTTCTACCTGAGGCCGTTATTTTTTTTCAAACAGGAAGAATGTCGGGATGTTTTGCGTTTTCAAATAGTTGATAATCAATAGGTTCTAATTAAAGGTTTATAGGTTGTTTTAGCTTAAAAATGGACGTAATTATTTATTTTTTTTAGGCAGAGGGATAATTTTCTCTTGTATTTATTTGAAAAACCGACAAATTTAAACCTATGTTTGTAGATATGCACCAGTCAAATGAGTACTTCAATGTTGAATTTGTTCAATAATTAGTGCATATTCTATTTTTGTTTTTAGGGTGCCTTATAGAAATGGGCATCGGAATATAACCTGTGCTGTAACGATGCAGAAAAATTTGGTAATAGTGGAGTCCCCTGCCAAGGCCAAGACCATTGAAGGCTATTTGGGAGAGGACTATAAAGTTGTTTCGAGCTTTGGGCACGTTCGGGATTTGCCCAAGGGGAACAATGCCATTGATATAGAGAATGGTTTTAAGCCGACCTATGAAGTAAGTGCTGACAAGAAGGAGGTTATTCGTGACCTGAAAAAATTAGCCAAGGATGCCGAATTGGTCTATCTCGCATCCGATGATGACCGTGAGGGAGAGGCGATTTCATGGCACTTGAAAGAAACCTTAAAATTGGAAGATGAACGTACCAAACGGATTGTCTTTCATGAAATTACCAAAAATGCGATTGTCAAGGCGATTAACAATCCACGGACCATCGATGAAAACCTGGTGAATGCACAACAGGCACGAAGGGTCCTTGACCGCTTGGTGGGTTTTGAGCTTTCGCCAGTTTTATGGAAAAAAATTAAGGCCGGTCTGTCGGCGGGTCGTGTGCAGTCCGTAGCAGTACGTATTGTCGTGGAGCGCGAACGCACGATTGACGCGCATCAGGTGAGTTCATTTTTTAAGATCAAAGCACGTTTCGATCTCCCTGAAGGCCGTTATCTGCATGCAGAATTGCCTGCAAGGTTCAAGACCGAGGAGGAAGCCAACGCTTTCCTTACCGACTGTCAGCAAGCAACTTTCAAGATCAACAGCCTGACCAAAAAGCCAAGTAAGAAATCTCCGGCACCACCGTTCACGACTTCCACCCTTCAGCAGGAAGCATCGCGTAAGTTGGGCTTCTCGGTAGCACAAACCATGGCGGTAGCACAGCGTTTGTATGAAGCCGGTAAGATTACTTATATGCGTACCGATTCCCTGAATTTATCTGATGACGCTTTGGCTGCTGCGGCAAAAGAAGTGACTCAGGCCTATGGAGAGGAATACGCACATACGAGAAAATACACCACGAAATCTGCTTCGGCACAGGAGGCTCACGAGGCCATCCGTCCGACAAATTTCGCTGAGCATAAAATCACCACCGGAGAGCGTAACGAGCAACGCCTTTACGAATTGATCTGGAAACGTGCTATTGCATCGCAGATGTCACAAGCCGAGATTGAAAAGACGACCGCTAAAATTGGGGTTTCTACCCGCAGCGAGGAGCTTTCGGCAACAGGGCAGGTGGTTACTTTTGAAGGTTTCTTAAAGGTTTACATCGAATCTTCGGACGATGAGGATCAAAATGAAGAATCCAAAGATATGTTGCCGCCATTGTCTGAGGGGCAGGAATTGGCCTTCAATGAAATGATTGCACGTCAGGGGTTCACACGTCCGCCGGCAAGATTTACAGAGGCCAGTCTGGTGAAAGAACTGGAGGAAAAAGGCATCGGTCGTCCTTCTACTTATGCACCGACGATCTCTACAGTACAGCGCCGAAATTATGTGGTGAAAGAGCCACGCGACGGGGTGGAACGCCCTTACCGTGAATTGATTTTGGGCTCGGATTTGCAACTGACAGCTTTGGATAAAACCGAAACGACAGGCGCAGAGAAGAACAAGCTATACCCAACAGATATTGGGATGGTGGTAAATGATTTCTTGGTGGAATATTTCCCGAATGTGGTTGATTTCTCCTTCACCGCAAAAGTGGAAAAGGAATTTGATGAAATTGCTCACGGACAGCAAAACTGGGACGAGATGATCGGCAGTTTTTACAGCGGTTTCCATACCAAAGTAGAACAGGCAGAATTGATTGACCGTCGTGAAATTAGCTCTGCCCGGGAATTGGGGAATGATCCTAAAACCGGAAAGCCTGTGATTGCACGATTGGGCCGATTTGGCCCATTGGTACAACTCGGAGAAACTTCCGAAGAGGAAGGTGCAGAAAAGCCACAGTTTGCCAGCTTGCGTAAGGGGCAGTATCTGGAGAAAATTACTTTGGAGGAGGCTTTGGAGCTCTTCAAATTGCCACGTGATGTGGGGATGTATGAAGATAAAAAAGTGGTAGCGGCCATTGGTCGCTTCGGGCCATACCTTCGCCATGATGGGAAATTTGTCTCTTTGGGTAAAGAGTATGATCCGCTTTCAGTGGAAATCGATACCGCCATTGAGCTGATTGAAGCCAAGCGTCAGGCAGATCGTGAGAAGTTTATCAAGGCTTTTGATGAAGATCCTGAGGTGCAGGTGCTGAAAGGCCGATGGGGACCATACATCAAGTTTGGGAAGAAAAATGTGAAGATTCCGAAAGAGCTTAAAGAAACGCCTCTTGAAATTACCTGGGAACAGGCCGTAGAGTGGGAAGCAGCGACACCGGAAAAAGGCAAAAAAGGGGCGGCAAAGAAAACCACCGCAGCGAAAAAGCCAGCGGCGAAGAAAGCCACTGCCAAAAAGCCTGCAGCCAAGAAAACGGCAGCAAAGAAACCAGCGGCGAAGAAAACGACCACCGCAAAAAAAACAACCACCCGTAAAAAAGCCACTCCAGTAGTGGAAAAAGAGGCGGAAGCCTAATAGGCAAAACATAAAAATCCCCGCAACGGAAGCGCTGCGGGGATTTTTTTATTCATATTTTTTGGGAACATAGGTCAGCTCTGAAATCGGCATCCGGATATAGCCTTTGCTTTTATCGATTTCCGGCAGGACAATTTCCTCATCAGGAATGTCCTCATAATCTATCTGATCAAGCAAGTGGGCAATACAGTTCAATCGTGCCGCTTTTTTGTTATCGGCTTTTACCACATTCCAGGGGCTCTGCTTGGTGTCTGTATAGGAGAACATCTGATCTTTGGCCTGCGAATATTCCATCCATTTTTCCCTGGATTTAATATCCATCGGGGAGAATTTCCATCGCTTCATGGGCGTTGCAAGCCTTTCCTTGAAGCGTTTCTCCTGCTCGTCATCACTTACAGAGAACCAGTATTTAACAAGGATCAGCCCCGAGCGGATCAGCATACGTTCAAATTCCGGACAGCTGCGCAAAAACTCTTCATACTGCTCCTGACTGCAATAGCCCATCACATGTTCTACCCCTGCGCGGTTGTACCAGCTTCTGTCAAAAAGGACAATCTCTCCGGCAGCGGGTAAATGATGGACATAACGCTGGAAGTACCATTGCGTTTTCTCTTTTTCAGTAGGAATACCCAGCGCAACCACTTTGCAAATTCTCGGGCTCAGGTTTTCACGGATCCGCTTGATGGCTCCACCTTTTCCGGCGGCATCTCTTCCTTCAAATAAAACACAAACGCGTAAGCCCTTTTTCTTGACCCATTTTTGCAGTTTTACCAGCTCAAGCTGAAGGCGCTCCAGCTCTTTTTCATAAATTTTTTTGTTGACCTTAATCGGTTGCTGTTGGTTCTCCATACTCCTATTTGGCTTTGATTATACTTAAATAATACAACTAAGAAGTTGGTGATTTTGTGATGAAATACCATGTTTTAATCAAAAAAAAACCGACAATTGCCGGCTTTTTATAAATATCTTGATTTTTGGGGTACTTTATTTTTTAGCGTGCGATTTATCAGGAAGAATCAGGTTCAGTACTACCCCAACCAAAGAGGCCAAGCCAATACCTGAAAGAGAAAATTCACCGAATTGAAATACTGCACCACCAATACCGATGGTCAGGATGACCGCTGCAATCGCCTGATTACGAGGCTGTGCGAAATGATCCTTGTTTTGTACCAGCGCACCAATACCTACCGAGGCAATGGTTCCGAAAAGCAATAACATGATCCCCCCTAAAACGGCCTGAGGAATCGTTCTCAAAAAACCACTCACTTTACCAATGACCGAGAAACAGATCGCTGTAATAGCGGAAATTCGAAGGATCGTCGGGTTGGTTACACCTGTAAGGGAAATTGCACCTGTAACTTCAGAATAGGTGGTGTTTGGAGGCCCACCCAAGAAGCCCGCAAAGGCTGTGGCAATACCATCGCCTAATAACGTACGGTGCAAGCCTGGCTCTTTAACGAAGTCTTTTTTCGCTACTGTACTGATGGCGTACATATCTCCGATATGCTCAATCATAGGAGCAAAAGCGACCGGCAACATGAACAATACCGCATTCCAGTTAAATTCAGGATGGATGAATTTAGGCAAAGCAAACCAGTCCGCATTAATAATTGGGCTGAAGTCAATAATTTTGTCACCAAAGTGAATATAAAGTCCAGAGAGGTCAAGGGCTACTGAAAGGCAATACCCGATAACAAGCGCACCAAAAATCGGCACCAATTTCATAAACCCTTTACCATAAATGTTAATCACCATGGCGGTCAATAAAACGACAATGGCGACAAACCAATTGGTTTTGGCCATATCAACGGCCACATGTGCCAGCGATAATCCAATCACCATAATTACTGGCCCAACAACCGCAGGGGGAAACAAGCGCTCCACATCTTTTAAGCCACGAAGCTTTATTAAACCCGATGCTACGGCATACACGCCACCTACTGCAATTAAGCCGGAGAAGGTAGATTCCAGTCCGTAGAGTTTGGTACAGGCAATAATTGGTGCAATAAACGCAAAGCTACTGCCCAGGAATACAGGTACTTTTCCTTTGGTGATAAGGTGAAAGATAAGCGTTCCGACGCCGGCAGTAAATAGGGCAACAGCGGGATCAATGCCCACCAATAGCGGTACCAAAACTGTTGCGCCAAAGGCGACAAACAGGAATTGAACACCTAAGACGACTTGCTGTCCTGAAGATTGTTTCATTTCGATAGATAGATTAAAATTTGCGAAATTTAGGACAAAAATCTGATGATTGCGATGACAATTGTTAGTTTAATGCCTTGATCCACACAATATTTTGCTTCAATTTTCATTCATTGTTCAAAGGATTAAATATTTTATTCGATAGATTAAATATAGTACATGGGCTGATATATTATATCGATTCAATTATATTTGATCATAGCATTAGACTTACACTTTTATGAAACAGATAAAAACAATCATATTTGATTTTGGTGCAGTTTTGCTCGATATCAGCCTTCAGCATGCCATTGAGGCCTTCTCACAATTATCGGGGAAGCCAGTGGCAGTCCTTTCTGAAAGTATTTATGAGACAGACCTGTTCAATGCTCATGAGAAGGGACAGCTCAGCAATACCGATTTTTTAAACCGGCTTAGTGCGCAACTCGGCGTGGAGGTTCCACATCAGGTATTGATCGATCACTGGAATAAAGTACTGGTGGATTTACCCAAAGAGCGGCTTGAAATGGTACAGTCACTGCGCGAAAATTACCGGGTTTTACTGCTGAGCAACACCAACGCAATTCATGTTGCGCAATTCGATGGGATGGTTAATCAGCATGGTTTTGAAGGTGGGATGCACGCCATGTTCGACAAGGTGTACTATTCAAATGAGATAGGGATGCGTAAGCCTGATCCGGCAATTTTTGAATACGTGGTTGAGCAGGAAAACATTGACCTGAGCGAGATGCTGTTTGTGGACGACAATGAGGCCAATTGTAAAACCTGCCGCGCCCTTGGCTGGCAAGTGGAGCAAATGAAACCCAATTCTGGTGATTTCTCCTTTTTTGCCGACTACGGTATTCAGTATTAATGGTCAACCGTAATGCGATAATCACATCGCACATCACGGTGAGCACCATCATAAGCCCTCTTTTTTGAAGAAACAGCGGGCTTTTTACTTTCCATCGGATTGACTATTCATTGAAATTACACCCGCCCACAGTGGGGCGGAAGCATATTTATGGCAAAAAAAATATTTATACACCTCGGCTTGTTCATCATCACCCTGATCACCACCACCCTTGCTGGTGCCGAGTGGATGTTTGGGAAATCGTGGTTCTTTGGGGAACAAACGCTCACTTTTCCAGACTTTCTTGCGGGACTTCACTACTCCCTGCCTTTTTTGGGGATTTTGACCGTCCATGAGTTTGGACATTATTTTACGGCTAAAAAGCATAAGATTGACACCACACTGCCGTACTACATTCCGCAGTGGTTTATGTCAATTTCCCCAAGCCTCGGGACTTTTGGCGCACTGATAAGAATTAAAAGCTATATCGGTTCACGAAAAAAATATTTCGATGTCGGCCTCTCAGGCCCACTTGCGGGTTTTATCGTTTGTGTGGGCGTACTGATTTACGGATTTACCCATATTCCATCGATCGACTACCTCTACAGTATTCATCCAGAGTATCTAAAATATGGGCAAGATTACGCCCAGCACGTCTATCAGGCGGGGGACGGTGGATTCTCTCTGGGTTCAAATTTGTTGATGAAAGGACTCGCCTGGCTGTTTGTTGCCGACCCATCGACGATCCCCAACGCCCACGAACTGATGCATTATCCCTTTCTGTTTGCCGGCTACTTGTCGTTGTTTTTTACCGCACTTAACTTATTGCCCATCGGTCAGCTTGATGGCGGGCACATCCTGTATGGCCTGATTGGTGATAAGGCTCACCGAATCTTTTCAAAATGGTTATTTTTACTGTTGTTGTTTTTAGGGGGCATTGGTATGGTAAGCCCACAAATGCCCACAGAAGATATTTTGATTTACAGCCCATTATACCTGTTCTTCCTGTATATGTGTTTTTATAAAATGACCGAGAACAGGCTTGAGCGGGTTTATTATGCCACCATTATTTTTGCGTTGCAGTTTGGCTGTAAACTGATTTTTCCATCATTTGAGGGCTTTTCCGTCTGGCTGGCTTTCATGTTCATGCTGGGCAGATTTTTGGGCATCTATCACCCAAATACTTATGATCAGCAGCCATTGGGAAGAAAACGGGTGATATTGGGTTGGCTGGCGATGCTGATTTTTATCCTCAGCTTCACCCCACAAGTATTTATTATGAATTAATATTGATGGGTACGGAGTAAGACCAGTGTGCAGGCTTCCTGCGCTTCAATGCCCGCTTCCTCGAGCTGTTCAATAAAGGCGGGATTATAGGTGCCGGGATTGAAGATCACCCGCTTTGGATGAAGGCTCAGAATATAATCAATATAACTGCCCTGATTTTCCGGAGAGAGGTAAAGCGTTACGGTGTCTATATCTTCGTAATGTTTTTTTTCTGATAAGGAAAGAATCTCATGCCCTTCAATATTTCCCGAACGAATGCCTAGTGGAATGACTGGGTGGCGGAACTCTGAAAGCATTTTGGTGGCTTTATAGCTATATCGGGCATCGTTTGGTGATGCCCCTATGATGATCGTTTTTTTCATTTTTTTCAGTATTAATTATGTGAAAAATATTGTAATTAGGATATTGTTTTGAATATAACCTTATCATTTTTTATCGACCTACTTCATTAACCAATTTATACCTTGTTGTCTTTAACCCGACGGATATTTTTCACTTTCTTTTTCGCCTATGGGCTGTTATCGTATTGCTGTGCGCAAAAATTGGTAAAAACCTATTATGATGATGCCCACACGCAATTGATGGAAACCTATGAGGTGAGTAGCGATGATCCTGAAATTATGGAAGGTCGATACACGATGTATTTCAAAAGTGGGAATAAAAGTGCCGAAGGGAATTATTTTCAGGACGAACCCGTGGGCTTCTGGCGCTATTACCATGAGAATGGGCAGGTGAAAATGCAGGGGGAGATTGTTAATCGGGTGAATGCAGGCAAGTGGCAATATTTTCACGATAACGGTCAGCCGAAAATGCAGGGGGAGCTGCTGAACAATAAAAGAGTAGGGGAGTGGTTGTTTTTCGACCGACAGGGGAAATTGCAGGCTTCGGGAGTGTTTAAGGGAAGCCATAGGACTGGCTGGTGGAAGTTCTATTTTCCCAACGGCAAACTCAAGTCGGAAATCAATTTCAGCAAAGCCGAAGGTGAGTTTATTGATTATTATCCGAGTGGCAACATTAAGGGAGAAGGTTCGCAATGGCAAGGAAAACGACAGGGCGAATGGCGATTGTATCACGACAACGGTAAAGTGGCTGGCGAGGGGCTTTTTTCTGCTGATCTTCAGCATGGCGAATGGCGGCTCTATAATGAGGATGGTTACCTGAAGGCCAGTGGGCAATATGATGACGGTGAACGCAGTGGTTCCTGGAAAACATTTTATACCAACAAGCAAAAATCCGCAGAAGGAAATTATTATAAGGGAAAGCGCGAAGGACAATGGCAATTTTTCGATCCCAACGGAAAGCCTGCTGGTGTAGTGAATTATGCCAACGACCAAGGGACTTTTACAGGAAAGGACGCTCAGGGGCATATCCATACCCAGGGGCAAGTTAAGGGGGACTATTTTGTGGGCGACTGGCTTTATTTTAAACCTGACGGGCAGGTAAAAGGGCAATGTCATTATAAAGGAGGAGTTGGAGAATACACGGAGGTTTATCCGAATGGTAACCTTAAAGTCAAAGGGAGCCTCGTCAATGGGGTGAAAAGTGGGGTTTGGGTGATGTATGCCGAAGATGCCTCAGTGATTGGCTATCATCAGGCGTCTGCCAACGAACCTTTGCAACAGGCACTGACCGTGGAGGAATTCACCAATGCCCAGCCACAGCAAACCGCTGCACCTGCCCGGGTGAGCCACAAACCGGATTACCGATACAAGAAAAAAAGTTCCCGCTACTTTTTGCCCCGGCTGAATGAGTTCCGGGGTTTTATCGTCAGCATTGCCCCCATTAATACCTTTGCTGGAGAACTTCCCCTGAGTATGGAGTATTATATTCAGGAGCGACATGGTATTGAAATGAGTGTCAGTTTACTTCGAGAACCATTTTTCAGTACGCATAGCCAACTGCCAAGGGGAACACTCTTTGATCTGGGCTATGCAATTAGCCTTCGGCAGAAGTTTTATCAGCGGAATAAACCATACGGTATGCTGTATTTTGGGCATGAGATTCGGTATTGTGAGAATTTGCATGCGGTGGAGGTGCTGGATGATGCCGGTGCCCCACTGGAACTTCAGGTACAGGAACGGAAAGTGCAATACGCCCTCTTATTGGGCGACCGCCTGATCGTCAGTCCGCAATCCACAAGAAAAAATCACCGGCCTTCTGTGCGATTTACATTGGATTGGTACATTGGCGTCGCTGCGGGCCCACGGTTTATTTGGCGCAATTACGATGCTCAGAGCGATTATGAAGACTATTTTTCGACAATAACCACAGATTACTTTCCTGTGGACTTCCGCTTCGGCCTGAGCTTTGGTTTGGTGTTCTAATAGGATAGGATTATTTTAACATTTATTGACTTATAGTTCATTAACCTACTTTTGAATCACCACTAATCTAATTGTCTGCACGATGAAAAAATTCATTATAGTTGGAATGCTGTTGTTGGCCGTTGTCATTGTTACTCCCTCGTTTATTGCTGAACGGGATTACGCCCCCGTTGACCCTCACCTGATTCTTGGGCAGTCTATCCATTTCTTGGGGAGCACACAAGGGAAGGCTTATATCGTGATTGGCTACAGGGATGAATATGATTCGGAGGTGGACAAGCAATGGAAAGATCAGGATTATGTGGTTTTTCTTTATACCACTGAGCTTGGCGAATTTAAAACAAGCACCATTCACCGCAATGCGGTAGTCAAAAAATAATTAAGTCGTATTTCTGACAAAAGAATTGTTTTTCATATCAAAAGCATGTTTCAGATGGTTAATCTCTCGGAGGACCTTAACTATGATAAAAAAACTGTTGTTATGCTTTTGTTTTATTGGACTGATTTGCGCACCTACTTTTGCTCAAACCAACCAACCCATTACCATTAATGGATTAATTCTCGACGCAGAAACCTTGAGCCCCTTGGGTAATACCAACTTGCTTGACATTCAGGAGAATAAGCGCTATGGGAAATCAGCCCAGGACGACGGCCGTTTTGTCATCAGTGCCATGCCGAACGATACAATTCACTTCTCAAGGGTAGGCTTTAAATCTTCTTATGTTGTGGTGCCACAGCAAGTGGTGGGTAATGAGTATGCCGTGATTCAGATGCTTGAACCCGACACAACGATGCTGGCCAATGTAACGATCCTTGATTACCCGACACTGGAAGATAATATTGATAATGCCATGGCGTTGGGAAGTGTAGATTCGGTGTCAGTTCCGAACGTTACCATTGTAACGGTATACCACCAGGAGCGAAATGCCTATTTTGCACAGGTATATCAGCGATTCACCAAATACTGGATGCATCACAATTATAATATTCCTAAAAATCAGTGGATCAACCCCTGGGTGTGGCGACGATTCATCAAAAATGAGCAAAGCAATAAGTATGCTTACCTGGAAATGGAAGACATGTACAACGCTGGGCCAAATCGTGACAATATTGAAAACCAATATATCCCCCCATCACGATCAATACATTATGAAATGATCCTCGCTGATCTGGAAGAAAAGGAATAGGGAGATTTGGCGGTGAAATCGATTTGTGGAGGATTTCGCTTAAATGCGGTCCAGGTCAGGATGGATTTCGAACCTGTCCTGATCCAAGTGTGCAGGGAAACGATCCCTGACCCCCTGAAGTACTTCATAAGAAAGGGTGACTACCTCAACAGATTGCGCAGTGCCCTGATTATGGATACTGAAGCCTTTTGGGCCATAGGATTGTGATCCGCCCTGATAATTCAGCCCATTGCCATCTTGACCAATACGATTGACCCCAATGGTGTAGGCCTGATTTTCAATCGCTCGGGCAGGCAGGAGGGTGTTCCAAACGTGGTGTCTGCTTTCTGGCCAGGAAGAAGGATAAATGAGGACGTCATAATCCATGCTGCCGCCAGGATGTGAGATATTTCTTGACCAGATAGGAAAGCGCAGATCGTAGCAGATCAATGGACATATACGCCACCCTTCAAGCTCTACAATCAGTTTTTCATCACCAGCATGAAATGCCAGATGTTCCTTTCCCATACGGAACAGGTGTCGCTTATCATAAAAAAGAAAAGAGCCGTCTGCTTTCATCCATATCAGGCGGTTATAATAAGCACCACCTTCTTTGATGATGTAACTTCCTGTCACCACACAATTGTGCTGTGTCGCCAAGAGTTTCATCCATCGGAATGTTTTGCCATTCATATGTTCGGCCACGGCCTGATTATGCGTAAAACCAGTGTTAAACATTTCTGGCAGGACAATCAAATCAGCTTCAAACGCTTGGGCGCTGATCAATTCCTCTAAATGAGCCAGGTTGGCATCAATGTCTTCCCAGTAGAGGTCAGCTTGTACAGTAGCGATTTTCAGATCCTTTTTCATGAACATTCAAAGAAGGGAGTAATATATTAAAGTGTGAAATAGGGATTTTTTTTTCAATCAAACGATGATCCACCTCATGATTGGTGGTTAAACAAAAAAAATCCCGATAAAAAGAGCATTATCGGGATTTTTTGAGCCTATTCAGGGCTTTAAAATAAACAGTATCCTTACTTAGGGAACTTCATACGGTAATCGTGTGGAGCAACGCCCTTGGCAATATTGGTCAGTTTTTTCTTTAACAAACGCTTCTTGAAAGGGGTGAGGTAGTCGGTGAAAAGGATGCCTTCTACGTGGTCATATTCATGCTGAACGATGCGCGCACGTAAGCCATCAAATTCCTCTTCATGTTCCTGCCAGTTTTCATCGCGGTAGCGAATGAGTACTTTTTCTGGGCGCATGACAGTTTCGCGAATGCCAGGAATACTCAGGCAGCCTTCTTCAAAACCCCATTCGTCACCGTATTCCTCGATGATTTCCGGGTTGATGAACACTTTTTTGAAGCCTTCGCATTTTGGGTCTTCCTCTGCCATCGGCGAACCGTCAATCACAAAAATTCTCAAATTTTCATTGACTTGTGGGCCTGCTAAGCCAACCCCTGAGGCTTTGTACATGGTTTCAAACATGTTGGCAACCAATGCCTGTACTTCCTCATTGTTTTCTTCAATATCTACGGCTAACTTTTTCAATACCGGCATGCCATAGGCGGTAATCGGTAAAATCATTTGTGTATGCTTTGTAAGATTGTAATTAATTTTCAATTCGTCGGTATCGGGCACTTTGGCCCTACTTTAGATTAACTCCAAAATACACCAAAGCGTTTGTTAATTTTTATTTCCTCCCCAACGGTTGCGGTGGCTATTTAACCAAGGTAATGCCTTCTTTATCGAGGGTGATTTTGCCTGCCTTATACAAGCCTCCAAGTACTTTTTTAAAGGTACGTTTGGACATCTGAAAAACCTCTTTAATTTCTTCCGCATTAGATTTGTCATGGTAAGGTAAAAAACCTCCAGCTTCTTCAAGCTTACCAATAATATCATCTGTAGAATTCACTACGGCCTCATAACCTTCCTGTTGCAGGGTCAAGTCAAGTTTTCCGTCCTCACGGATCGTCTTGATGAAACCTTCAACACGGTCGCCAGGGCGCACGAATTTAAATACCTGATTGTCAAAAAGCATTCCTTCATATTGCCCATCAACAACTACCGTATAGCCAAGTGGCGTTTTACGATAGATCATCATGTCAACTTTTTGTCCTTTTTCCAGCCCTTCGAGATCACGGTTGAAAAAAGATTTAATCTTTGAGGATGCGATGATGCGGTCGGATTTATGATCATGGATGATCTGAACGACATACTTGCGCCCTTTCTCCATGTTTTCATCCATTTCACTTTTAGGAACCAAAAGGTCTTTATCAAGACCCCAGTCTAAAAATGCACCAAATTTGGTGAGATCCACACACATTAGTGTAGCCATTTCCCCTACTTCAGCCTTCGGGGTTTGTGTGGTGGCGGTCAGACGATCCTTAAAATCTCGATAAATGAATACCGAGAGCTCTTGTCCGATTTCCATATCGGATTTGACAAATTTGTTTGGCAAAAGGATATCCCCCTGATCAGAATCAAGGATTAATCCAAATGGAATTTGTCGTAAGATCTTAAGCGTATTTGTTGCTCCGATTTTTAACATTCTACAAAGATACGAAAAAACGTGGCATCCATTCGTTCCGATACTAATAATTATCAGATATATTCCCCAGCGGTTATTCTTCTTCGGAAGGCAGTTCGCCGTCGGTGAAATCCACCGTTATGCTGAATACGCCCTGTTTTACATTAAAAGAGTGGTTGCATTCTCCCGTACCGAAATTGATCTGTCGGGTGTGGCCCTGGTATCGTAAAATCTTTTCGCCTTGCGAGGGCATCAGGAAGTTTTGTGTCAGGCAGTTGACAGAATGGAGTAGGGCGTTGTTTTCCATAATCTCGACCTGATAGTCTTCTCCCTTTGCGGTAACCCCCGTGCTTTGCCCCCAGGTTTTGCGCTCAAGTCCAATATAGGTATCGTCCGCGACGTTGGAAGTCTGCGTAAATTCACCGTTTCTTTGGGTGCTGAGACTGCCGTTGGTCATGACAATATTCTCCTGCTGAAGGCGGTAAATTTTGGCATCAATGGTGTCTGATTCAGAAATGTTCTCCAAATACTGGGTGCCAAAGAAGTTGTAATCATTGACGCGGTAATTATCAAAATCGATCCTCAGCTTGGCGCCGCGTTTGTGTGGGAATGCTTTGGGGGAGTCAATGCCACCACTGTACGTGATGATGATTTTCCCACTGTGGTTGAGTTCCCGAATCAGGCAGTCCTCATTAAAATCAAGGGTCAGCTTGTTTAAGTTGGGGTCCCAGATGGAGGTATAACAATGCGGATTTTCCTCGTCCTCTTTGGTGTCCAAAGCCACAATGGCTTCATCGGTGATACTCATGGCATCGTACAGCAAAATATCTAACTGAAGGTCTTCGGCAATACTGCCGTCAGAGAATAAATCGGCAGCTGATTCCAACTTGTCAATGGGCGAGCATGAGCTTATACAGATACAAATACAGAGCAGCAGGCTAAAAAAACAGGGATAAAAAGTGGAGGCTGATTTCATGTCAAAATAATTTTCAGTGGGGTAAAATGGGAAATTAAAAATCTGTTTTCGGGCGATCGCTGGCAGGTTCGGCGCTGTTGTCCTGTTCCTGGTCGTCTGCGGAAAGCCCTTTTGGAGCCAAAGGGGAAAGTCGTATTTTGAGTGTTTTCGTATTATCTTTTCTGCGTTTTTTAAATGGGTTGAAAGAGCGCAACAGGTCCTCGAAGGAGTTGAAGGTCGCCGTGTGCAATAAGGAGACCCCCGTAGTGGTGGTGTTGGCTTGGTTCAGGGAAGCATCGAGGTTGGAATAATTATTTCGGGTGTACATTTTTACCCGATATTTCCCTGAGGGTGTCAGTAGATATTCCACCGACCAGTCACCAGCGATAGAGGCAAAATCCACCTTCGATTGCTCATTGGTGAAACCGCCGTCGCGAGAAACCCGCAAGCGCCCATCGAGGAAGGTATAGCCCAGCCGTAGCTGGAAAGTATTGACCGCATCGGCATCCATTTGCCCCAGATCCAGGGCTATGGAGAGGTTGTCGTCCACCTGATTGATCCAGTAACTCAGCTGGTTGGAGACAAACTCACTCAGACTGTTACCTACCGTATTGGAGGTGTTGAAGGAGTTGGCAGGGGCCAGCGATCCGAGCACGATGAGTGAGAACACCTGACGTTTCATTTCCTGCTCATTAACATGAATGTTGTTTTTGAAACCATTCACATAAGTGTCAAGGCTGATATTTGACCCGTTGCTTGCCGTAAAGGTGCTCGGGTATTTATCCAGGTTAATATCGAAGCTAAGCTCGGGCTTCATCATCGGGCCATTGAGTTTCAGCAACACTTTGGCAGGGTAACGACGACGAATTTCTGGACTTTCCGCATAAGTGGTGTCCACAATGGCCGTCAGGTTGGTGAGCTGGTCATATTCAGCATCAATATGCAATTGCGCCTGATAGGGGTCGCCATTCCAGCTGATGGTACTCTCGGGCTTAATGATAAATTCTTTGTTGATAATATTGGACAAGGTGAAATTATAGGACCCCTGCGTAAAGGAGAGGTCGCCGAATACACTCATGTCGCCCTGTCGGTTGATCTTCAGCTCGAGGTTTCCATTTCCCCGGCCCTGAATAATATCTCCCGCCTGCAAATCAAAAATCAGCTGCCCAAAAGCATCGGGAGTTACCTTAAATTTAAAGTCATAGTTTACACCTTTCACCTGTACCTTTTTCACTTCCTGCTGAAAAACATTTTTCAGGAAATCAAACTCGTTTTTTCGGGCCTTAAAGGTGATGTAATCCTGATTACCGACTTCCTCTGAACTGGACTCCAGCGGGATATTGAACTTGGTGTTTTTGCGCGTCTCCATATTGGCTGAAATATTAAAATTGTCGATCGGGCCAAAGAAGCGCATATTCCCCGAAGCGTATGCTTTACCGTAATACAGGCTGTTGTCTTTTGCGGTGGTGTTCAGCACCATCAGGTTATTGAAATTGGCATTGATGTTAAAGTCAAAATTTCGCAAGCCATGGTGCGTGATCTCGCCCGTCACATTACCAAAATTCCCCTCGGTATCTCTTACCGACAAGCCCTGAAACACAAATTTGTCGGGCTGAATCAGGATGGCGCCATTGGCACGGTAGCGGGTCTGTAGATAATCGACTTTTACCGTAGCGGTATCGATCATCATTTTTCCGTTAATCACTGGTTTGCTTAAATTGCCTGTTACATCGACAAAGCCCGAAGTGGTACCATTGAAATCAGAGGCATAATCCTTCAAAAATGGCTCTGCCACGGCGATGGGCAGGTCTTTGATTTTAAGCGCCAAATCGAGGGTCTGCTTCTTTCGATAAGGGTAATAGGCCCCTTCGAGGGTCAGGAATTGCTGACGCTTTCGGCTTCCGCGGAAGGTAATGTCAAGCTTTGATTCGTCGTTATCCCAAATAGCCTGCCCTTTCATTCGGCCCAGGGGCAAATCGTTGAAGCTGAAATTATCGATGAAAAGGCGATTCTGGATCAGTGGGACGGTGTAGAAATTTTTCATCGTCAGGGAACCGTTGAAAATACCATCGACTTCGGTGTCAATAAAATTTTCAAGGTGGTTGAGCTCGAAATCCTCTACAATCAACTGAAACTCCTTGTTGGGCTGCTCAGAAATGCCTCCTTTTATGGCCAGTTTCTGACGGCTACTCTGAAGAACCACATGACTGAAATCGATATTCTTGCCATTGAGCGTAATGGTGTTTTTAGGGTCGAGCTGCCAGTCGTCGCCAAAAATATGGAGCTCTGGCGCTTTGGTGCTCATAATGGTTTGCCCATCCAGAAAGTCGAGGTGGCCAATGAGGTCCACTTTGTTTTTTGTTTTATTTTGTTTGATCTGAAAAAGGTAGTCCATCTTACGGTCAAACCAGTTCAGCTCGGTTACCAGGTTGTTGGTGTTCAGTGTTTTGAAAAAGGTCTGATGATCGGAGGTCATGGTAATGACTGCCTCAGGATCAGGCTCATTGATCACTTTCGATGTTTTCACGGAAAGCGAGGTGTTGGAAAGCGCATTCCCCTGCCAATTCAGGCTGTCAAGATAGGTGTCCATGGTCAGGTTATACGAATAACCGATCAGCATTTTTCCATGAATATTCGCCCCCGAGGTCATGTAGAAATTCGGGTAAAATAACCGCATGATGGGGTTGAAATCAAAGAAACGAACATCAAAATTAATGTAGGACGGGTCGCTGTAATCTACCGCAGGCTGTTGGCTGTAATATCGCTTGAGCTGTTGAGGGTCATTTTTTATGGCCATCATATATTCCTTGCTCATTTTTGGAATGCTCGCCCATAGAATGGAAGGCTTAAAGGTGCCATCAATACGCAACTGCCCGAAATCAGAGTACAGGTCCAAGGCCCTGAAATTGTCGGAGTCTTTGGTCGAGGTAAATTTGAGGTGGTTGAAATCCAGCGTGTCGCCATCATAACTGATGGAGAAGTTCTTCGCCTGTGCCGTACCGAGCAGGTCATCCATTTTCAGTCCCTGAAAATCAAGGTTCAGGTTGCCTTTCATACTGGCCGAAACGCCCTTGACAATATTCATGGTGTGAAGGTCGGCGAAAGGGATTTCAGCATTGATCTTCAGGTATGGATTTTTATTCCCCAGATTAATGGCTCCGTTTATCGTCGACTGAAAAGAAGAGTCATTGACCACCATATCGCCGATGAATATCTCACGTGAAAATCGGGCTTTGGTATCAATATTATGGTAATCATAACCATAAATACCCACATGTTCGGCTTTGGCTTTCAGGTTGAAATCCGCCGTAGAGACGGTCAGTCCTGTGCCTTCAATATCTCCTTCAAGGGTTACATTTTGAATGTACTTGGGGTTGTCAATCACCCGCCCGAGGTTAAAATCTTTGGTAATCAGATGCCCTTTATAATAAGGTTTGCCTCCTTCGGGAATTTTGAAGTTAATATCTGAAATGATCGAGCCCACGGGCGCGTCAAATTTTCCGTTGGCTACAAAATCCAGCGGGAAGCCTGTAAATCGACCATTGAATTTCACATCGTCCAACTCTTTCAGTGTACGGTTGGGACTGTTGCCAATATAGGGGTACAGGTCCTCGATATTGATGCGTGACCGCTTGAAGTTGGCATCAATGAAAGTATCAAAAAACTGGGGGAGCCCACTGAAGCTGATCCGTCCGTGGAGGTGGGAATTGCTGCCAAATTCAAGGTCGAGATTTCGAATGTCGAAATTGGAAATGGGACCCTTCCAATGTCCTTTGAAGTGATAGGAATCCAGATAACCCCGCATAAAAGGGAGTACCTGTGCAAGGTCCCTGGAGGTCAGGTAGGATTGCTTGACCTCGGCATCGATACTGATTTTCTGCATAAAGTCGGAATAGTCCTGCCAGCCATTGTAATAAAAGTTGAGGTCGCCCTTCAGTCGGCTCTCACCAACATACAGGCTGGTTTTGTCGAGTTTGAGTGCATGGCGACAGATCATAAAATCCGACCGCATATCCAGAATAGGCATATCACTGGTAACCTCGTGGCCCTGCATGCTTTCGATTTTCATGGCAATGGTGTCCTGATCAATTCTGAAATCAGTAACTTTCCCAAAAATATCTTTGACGGTAAAGTTGTGGTTATCAAAGCCAAAATCAACGGAATCTATTTGCGGATTCTGCATCCTGAAAACAGAATTCTCCACCGTAATTTTTCCGATTTTCAGGTGGATATGGGTGCTGTCGTTGGGGTCGGGAGGGCCAGCGAGTCCATTAAGGCCATCAACCCATTGGTTGAGGCCAAACCGACCGTCGGATTGGGCGATGAGCTGAACATCGGCACCACGGAGGTTGGCTTCGTTGAAATCGAGCCCACCATTGATCACCATATTCCAGAAGCCAAAATTGGCGTGCAACTGCTTCACATAAATGACAGGATTTTGGAGGGAGTCGAGGATTTTTACATCATGAAGTACGGCCTCATCCACCCAGCTGAACTCCACCTTCCCAACACTCATTGGGGCGTGGATTTTTCCGCCGATTTTCCCGAGGTAATAGTCGGTCAATTGGGTCTGGAAGAAGGGCAAACGAAGCAGACTAACCGCGATGATCCACAAAAAAATGCATACGGTAACCGCCCAAAGGAAAACTTTGAGTGCTCGGCGCGCGATACTTTTTTTGGGAGCAGGTAACTGTTCAGTATTTGTTTCTTCCATGAATAAGCAGTGTTGCACAAAAATAGGCTAAAAAATGTGGATTTTTGCCCTTCAAAGATAATTTTAACACGCTTTATCAACTTTGTGCTGTTATGAATTCGGCAATACATTGATTATCTTTGCAAACTGTCCAAGAAAATGGCGTTGAACGCCGAGAGAAGAAGAGTTTTATTTTCCCCCAGGGAATCCAAATACATATAAATGGAACATATCACCATTTTAGCCATAGAGTCATCTTGTGATGAAACCTCCGCATCTATCGTACGCGATGGGGTGGTACTGAATAATGTTGTGGCCACGCAAAAAGTACATGAAGAATATGGCGGAGTAGTGCCCGAGCTGGCCTCAAGGGCGCATCAGCAGAATATTATTCCTGTTGTGGAGCAGGCGTTCCGTGAAACGGGAATTGCCAAAGAGGAACTGACGGCGATCGGTTTTACCCGTGGGCCAGGTTTGCTCGGCGCCTTGCTGGTGGGTACGGCCTATGCGAAGTCGATGGCTTTGGCGCTGGATATTCCACTGATAGAGGTGAACCATATGGAGGCACATATTTTGGCGCACTTTATCGATGAGCCACGCCCGCCCTTTCCATTTCTGTGCTTGACCGTGAGTGGTGGGCACACCCAGATTGTTTTAGTGAAAGACCACCTGACCATGGAAGTGGTTGGGAAAACTCAGGACGATGCCGTCGGGGAAGCCTTCGACAAGTCGGCCAAGCTGTTGGGCTTGCCCTATCCTGGTGGGCCGATGATCGACAAGTATGCGCAATTGGGGGACCCGCACAAGTTCGAGTTTCCTGTTTCTGAAATGGAAGGTTACAATTATTCCTTCAGTGGAATAAAAACGGCAATTTTGTATTTCTTGCAGCGTGAAAAACGTAAAGATGAACAGTTCATTGAGAAGAATTTAAATGACATTTGTGCAAGTATTCAGTTTACTTTCATTAAAATGCTGATGCAAAAACTCAAGCGGGCAAGCCGAGAATTGAAAGTTCCCCATATTGCGATTGCAGGAGGGGTTTCTGCCAACAAAGGGCTGCGTCAGGCATTGGAAGAAGAAGCGAAAAAAAGCCGCTGGACGGTTTATTTTCCCGATTTCGAATATTGTACTGATAATGCTGGTATGATTGCCATTGCGGCGCATTACAAATATGAGGCGGGAGAGTTTTGCGAACAGTCCGTTTCTCCTGATCCGAGAATGAGTATTTAATATTCGTTTATTTTATTGGCTGCGGTTAAATGGCGTGTAAAGGATGATCTTATTGAGGTTGATCGGCTTGCTTTTCAGTAAAGCCTTGATCGTCAGCTTTAATCCGATAGATTTCATTTGGCTGTGGACAAGACAAAAGACTATTATTTGATATGCGTTTACCATTAGTAATTTGGGGACGAAAATATTAACCATTGATTTTTTTATGGCGAAGCAAAAGAATAAAAAAGATAGATTCAGTAACAATATCAATATCAAAAACCGCAAGGCGAGGTATGAATATGAGGTGATCGATAAACTTTCCGCAGGGATTGTACTGAAAGGCTCAGAGATCAAATCGATTCGTGAGGGGCAGGTAACCCTCGGCGATGCCTTCTGTGTTTTTCAAAAAGGGGAGTTGTTTGTTCGACATATGCACATCAGCCCCTATTCACACGGGAACAGTGAAAACCATCAGGATACCCGCGAACGGAAACTGTTGCTGAATAAAACAGAACTGCAAAGATGGGAGCAGAAAATGGACGAGAAAGGGCTGACGATCGTTCCGTTGCGCTTGTACTTGACTGGCAAAGGGCTGGCCAAAGTGGAGGTTGCACTGGCGAGAGGTAAGAAGCTTTTCGACAAACGCTCGACCATTAAAGACAAAGACGTGAAGCGCGATTTGGAGCGTGTAAAATATTGATGAAAAGGTGGGGGAATCCTCACCTTTTTTTTACCTCCAATTTTAGTCAGTAGCTGATCGTAATGCCTTGTGCCTACGCAATGAGCGTTGATGGGCTCAGTGACCACAGGGCTTTTATCAGCATTATGTCATCAACTACTATTTCATTCATTTAATCAAACTAATCAACAGCATGAATTACGGACAATGCCAATTACCAATTGTTCCAGTAAGAGCCACCGCCAGCGATGCCGCAGAGCAGGTTACCCAGTTGCTTTTCGGAGAGGGCTACCGCGTGATGGATACCGCCAAAGAAGGCAAATGGATACAGATCCAGTCGTTGCAGGATCAATATGAAGGGTGGATTGACCATCGCCAGCATTTTGCCACCGAGCAGCAGCCACAGGCGGGGGAATATATTCTTTTTGAACCTATGGTTCGCCTCGAAGAAGCCTTTATAATGGCAGGGGCAACTTTTTCTGAACCAAAGCCCGAACATGCCTCTTTAATTAAGGTAAAAGATAAAAGATGGGATGCTGACCTGATTGCTGGCTGGGCTTACCGCTTGTTGGGTTGTCCATATCAGTGGGGAGGCAAAACCATGGCAGGCATTGATTGTTCTGGCCTTACGCAGCTCGCTTATGCGATAGGGGGCTATGCCATTCCGAGAGATGCCAGTGAGCAGGTGAAGCTTGGTAGCGGGGTCGCATTTATCGACCGAAAAGCTGGGGATCTTGCTTTTTTCAGCAATGAACAAGGGAAGATCAACCATGTGGGGCTGGTTACCCAGGAAGGAGAGATTATCCATGCCTCAGGCAAGGTGCGTGTCGATAGCCTGACGGTTGCAGGGATATATTGTGTAGAGGAAGACCGATTGACGCATCAACTTGCGGAGGTGCGCAGATTGATAAATTAATTTATGAAGCAATATCAAAAGAAACAGTGGCTAATAGGAGTGAGTGCCCTTTCCATCGGGGTGAACTTACTGCTGTTTGCTGTCAAGTATTATGTCGGTACTGCCGATAACTCCATTGCCCTGATTGCCGACGCCTGGCATACGCTTTCAGATTCTCTGTCGTCCCTGATATTGATGCTCTGCCTGCAGCTGGCCACCAAACCTGCCGACGGGGACCATCCCTTTGGACATGGACGAGCAGAAATTCTTGCCAGCCTGACCATCGGAGGGATGTTACTGGCCGTGGGGGTGTTGCTGGGTTTTGAAGGCTTTGAAGCCCTCTACCATCAATCGCACCCTAATTATTCCGAATGGGCAATTTATGTCACTATTGCCTCGATTGTGGTGAAAGAGCTGGTGGCTCAAATCAGCTTTTATGTAGCGAAGAAGTACAATTCTTCTGCACTGAAAGCCGACGGATGGCACCACCGTTCCGATGCCCTGACCTCGTTGGTGGTCCTGATCGGGATTTGGCTCGGTCAATATTTCAGCTGGCTCGATGGTGTGCTCGGCATTGGGGTAGGAATTGTGATTCTGTTTTCCGCCATAGAAATTTTGAAAGAGAACATCAATCACTTTTTGGGGCAGGATGTCCGCCCTGAACTGGTAGAGAAGGCTTCCAATATCTGCGATAATATTGCAGGGACTTCGGTGGATGTTCATCACGTGCATGTGCATGACTATGGGGAACATAAGGAGATGACCCTTCACGCTCGTCTGCCCAAGCACTTGTCGTTGATTGAGGCGCATGATATGGTAACAGAAATGGAGCGTGCACTGGCCAATAAACTCGATGTGGAGGTAACGATTCATATGGAACCTTACCTTACCGCTCCTGACTAATGCCCGCTGCGGTACTTCAAAAGTGCTGCAAAAGTATTTCAAAATACGCGGGATGGCGCTATGGGGCTGTTGCATAACCATAAATTGATTTTGTCCCACGAAATTTTATTTGTCACTGTATGGGCTGACCTGTGTGTCTGCCCGAATCATCATAAATTTTGTGTGGTTTGGATACACACATAGATGCATCCGTACAGCTCACGAAATAAAATTTTGCACTAAATGCAGAGAGCTGAGTTGTGCGACAGCCCTACGAATAGCAATTCCCTCAAATAACGATCACCTGTGGGCCATAAAATAATCATGTGGTATTTAAATACCTCTTATAGCATGTTCCCTGCGGATACTGAAAGAGGCTGTCGCTTAACTTCATTCAGCAGCTTGTTTTCCAACAGCATTGGAAGGCAGGAAGCCGGAAAGGAGTGAGGCGGAAGCCTCTTTTTCCTGTTTTCGCCACCTTTTTTGACTGATTTTTATTACGATCTATAAATCAATTAATTACAAGAAAAATAGATCAAAAGTGGGTGTCCCGTTTCTAAATTTTGCCTAATTTAAGGCATGTTTGTGCGTGAAAAACTCAATAAAAGTGGTACTATTAGTGTCCAAGTCATCCAGAAATCCTCAAAAAAGTACAAAGTTGTTAAGACTTTTGGCTCATCGGCTGACCCAAACGAGATTTTAGCACTTAAAAATGAAGCAAATCAATGGATTCATGGTCAGACTGGTCAGGTTGCCATTAATTTCGATAATCAAAGAGCCGAAACTGAACAGGTCCTTGACAAAATAGATCAAGTCAAATCAGTTGGCGTTGACCTTCTTCTAAATTCCATTTATGATGGAATAGGCTTTAATCTTGTCGGTGGTCTCTTATTTCGGAGATTAGTATTTTCACGCATTGAATATCCTGTAAGTAAGCTTGCGACGACAGAGCATTGGTCGTTAAATCACGGAATGAATGTGTCTGTCAATACTGTTTACAGGCTAATGGATAAAGTTCATTCTGAGTATAAAGAGATATTACAACATCTTAGCTTCGAACACTCAAAACGAGTTTTAGAAGGCGAGGTGAATATTGCATTTTATGATGTTACCACTCTTTATTTTGAAACAGATCATCAAGATGATTTAAGAAAAACAGGCTTTTCAAAAGAGGGGAAACATCAAAACCCGCAAATTGTACTGGGTTTATTGGTTAGTAGAGGTGGTTATCCACTTGCTTACGAAATATTTGAAGGTAATAAGTTTGAGGGGCATACCATGTTACCTATCGTGGATGAGTTCTGCAATAAATATAATATTACCAAGTTGGTAGTTGTTGCTGATTCAGGACTTATGTCGAATAAAAATGTAAAAGAACTACTTAATAAAGGCTACGGATTTATTCTCGGAGCAAGAATTAAGAACATGAACAAGGAAGTCAAAGACCAAATATTAAACTTGACTTTGAGTAATGGAGAGTCTGCTGAAATAGCTCAACCTGATGGATTAAGGCTGATTATTACATATTCTGACAAAAGAGCCAAAAAGGATGGCAAAAACAGACAGAAAGGGCTTGATAAGCTCAAAAAGAATATTGCTTCAGGGAAGCTTACGAAGTCTAACATCAATAACAGAGACTATAACAAATATTTAAAGCTTGAGGGCGAGGTCAAGGTTCAGTTAGATGAAGAGAAGTTCAAAGAAGATGGTAAGTGGGATGGTCTAAAAGGCTATTTAACAAACGTAGAGGGTGATTCTGATGAAATCATTGCTAATTATGGAGAACTATGGAAAATTGAAAAAGCTTTTCGTATTTCGAAGACAGACTTAAAAATTAGACCAATATTCCATCGGATCCAAAAAAGAATTGAGAGTCATATCTGCATTTCCTTTGTTGCATATAAGGTACATAAAGAGTTGGAGAGACAGCTCAATATTAAGGAGGCTGGGCTAAGTCCTGAACAGGCAATCAAAATTGCTCGAAGCATCTATGAAATTCAAGTTCCACTACCAGATGGCAGCAAAATAAACAAAGTACTTTTGTTGCAACCAGAGCAGGTGAAATTGGCGGAATTATTCAATTTTTGACTTGGGTGTCCCGATGGCGAAAACAGGAAAGAGGCTGTCGCTTAACTTCATTCAGCAGCTTGTTTTCCAACAGCATTGGAAGGCAGGAAGCCGGAAAGGAGTGAGGCGGAAGCCTCTTTTTTTGTTTATATGCTGAAAGTACCATTGCTGAATTCGTCACTTCAAGAATAGCTGAAAATCTAAAATTTCAGGAAATAGCTGTTTTAAGCCTTTAAACGCCGTTTTGGTGTCGTAGTTTGAAGTCAAATAAATAAGTTTAACGGTTTGGGTATATGCGACAAAAAATGAAATCAGGAAAGTAAAGTGCAAAAAAAAGCATCTTTAAAATAAAGATGCTTAAAGTGGGGGGAGCAGGATTCGAACCTGCGAAGTCGAAGACAACGGATTTACAGTCCGTCCCATTTGGCCGCTCTGGAATCCCCCCAGAACTACACTATAAAAGTGTGATCAATAAAATTGAACAAAACCGATTGTTTTGTAAATGAGCCAAGGAGGAGAATTGAACTCCCGACCTCTTCCTTACCAAGGAAGCGCTCTACCCCTGAGCTACCTCGGCTTAATCTTGAGCGGGCGACTGGGTTCGAACCTGCGACCTACAGCTTGGAAGGCTGTCGCTCTACCAACTGAGCTACGCCCGCTTATATGCGATTAAGCAATGTGGGGGGAGCAGGATTCGAACCTGCGAAGTCGAAGACAACGGATTTACAGTCCGTCCCATTTGGCCGCTCTGGAA
>CANMKE010000037.1 GCA_947498325.1 uncultured Persicobacter sp. | reverse complement strand
ATTCGTTTCGTTGATTTCATAATGAACTAAAATTTAACAAGTTATACAACTGTGTAGACATATTTTAGCTCATTTCAAAAATGTTTATAATTTGTATTATGTTAAATACGGTCAATTATTATTCTTAACCAAAGTAAATATCCTTCTTCTCTTCACTATAAAACTTCATTGCTTAATTCTGAAAGTCCATCACTAACCATCACCCAAAAACAGGCTGCTTTTCGATAAAGGTCCTGTGGATGGCCATTGCCAAAAACAAATACCCGAGGAGTCCATAACCGCTGATCATAAGGAATTCCCATTTCAGAAAAGTGTTCATTCTTTTCTTGCCAATGCCTGACTGAGGATGGACTGAAATCAACTGCTTCAATGCCTGGTATTTTGCGGCTCCTATTAAACCTATCAGCATAAAAATGATACTGAGTAATCCGTTGATGGGCCACATGGCACTTTCATTCACAATGCTAACCGCTATGCAGCCTGCCGTCAAAAGCCAGCTGAGCATGGCCAACCGATACCCTATGGATTGGTATACCTTCATGATAAAAAATTTCAGTAAAAATATGAAAGCCATCACCCCAATTAAGGGGTGATGGCTTTTTATAAGGTACCTACCAATGGCTTTTGAGAGGTTTTATCAAAATCTCTATTATAACACGATTTGGGCTGCTAACCAGATCAACCTTCCACTGTTGACAGCCTTCCGAAGATGACTGACTGAGATAAACTCAGTTGAGGCCTGGTTTTACTGAATCGCTTTACCCGGTAATATTAAAACTGTTAGATTTGAAAAACGTGACCACTGATAGGATTTATCTTTAGTCATTTTCTATATTCAAATATACGTAAAAAATAGCTTTAGGGAACGCCCACGGCTATTTTTTTTAATATTTTTAACCGATTGTCCCTGATCCTATCAGTTCTTCGCCATCATACCAAGCAACGAATTGCCCGGCAGCGACCCCTACTCTTTCAGTATCGAAAACCACGTACAGGCCTTCTTCTTTCTGATATAAGGTTGCTGATGAAAGATCCTCTCGGTATCTAATTCTTGCCTGAAAGCGCTTCATCTCTCCGACCTTCATGCGTAAATCTTCCCGAACCCAATGGGTCTCTTCATTGCTCACAAAAATCCCGAAACGCTTCAAACCTGGGTGATCTTTTCCCTGTCCGGTGAAAATCACATTGGATTCCGTGTTGGTATCAATAACAAACAACGGCTCCACAGTTCCACCGATTCCCAGTCCTTTACGCTGACCAATAGTATAGTAATGTGCACCACGATGATCACCAACCTCTTTCCCCATACTCGGATGAAAAAAGAAAGGTGCAGCAATGGCTTTCAGCCATTCTTCCTCGTTTGCAGCATTCTTTATTTTGGCTTGATAGGCTTCAAAAACTGGCGCATCCGCAGGAATCTCATACACTTTTCCCGCCTTCGGTTTCAGCTTTTGCTGAAGGAAATCTGGCAAGCGCACCTTCCCAATAAAACACAAACCCTGAGAATCCTTTTTCTCGGCAGTGATCAAATCGGCTTCTTTAGCGATTCTTCTTACTTCCGGTTTTTCAAGATCACCAACAGGGAACAATGCTTTGGATAATTGCTCCTGATTTAATTGGCAAAGGAAATAACTTTGATCCTTGTTATCATCCTTACCAGCCAATAACTGATATACCTGCTCACCATCTTTCTCTATGGATGATTTACGACAGTAATGTCCGGTAGCCACGTAATCAGCACCAAGCTCCAGTGCAGTCTTTAAGAATATATCAAATTTTATTTCTCTGTTACATAGCACATCAGGGTTTGGGGTTCTGCCCTTTTCATACTCATTGAACATATAATCCACAATACGTTCCTTGTACTGCGTGCTTAAATCAATGGTTTGAAATGGGATTCCCAATTTCTGGGCTACAATTAGGGCATCATTTGAGTCTTCCAACCAAGGACATTCGTCGCTGATCGTTACGGAATCATCATGCCAATTTTTCATAAACAGGCCGATTACATCGTAGCCTTGCTCTTTGAGTAAATAGGCCGCCACAGAGGAATCAACGCCTCCCGACAAACCAACTACCACTCTTTTCATCTATTCTCCTTTCGATTGAATCTCAAAGTTAAGGAACTACAAATTGCGAACCAAAAAAGTAGGCATCGATCAACGTTATTTTACGATAATAAAGAAATTTAAGGCTTGGGCTTACAATAATCCTTGATAAGGTCTTTGAGTTCCGTCATCCCAAGCTCATAAGCCTTATTGAAATCTTCGCAGGCGTAATCGAGTTCTTTTAAATCATTTTCTGCAAGCCCTCGCTGATAATAGACCTCCGCATTATTTGGGTCAAACATCAGACAGGTATTGAAAAAGCCGATGGCGCGGGTGTTTTTTCCCTGTTGGCGGAGGCAAATGCCAATATAGAAATAGTCTGAGGCTTCATCAGCTTCAAGCAAAAGTGCTTCCTGAAAATCGCCCAATGCCCGTTTGAAATTGTCCTGCAGGTAATACACCATCGCCCGTGAGCGATAGGCTTCCGGCAGTTCGTCATTAAGATCAAGGGCGTGAGTGAAATCCATCACGGCACCGTCATCATTTCCCAAAGACATTTTCAACTGCCCACGCACCACATAGGCCATGGTATCTTCAGGATTAAGCGTCAGTGCCATATTATAATCTTCCACGGCCTCCTGCCCCATTTCCAAGGCTTCACGTGCCATTCCCCTGAGCATATAAATCGCAGCATTCTTCATGTCCACGTTTACAGCCTCCGTAAAAGTCGCTTCCGCCTTTTCAATCTCACCTTTATCATAAAGGGCGAGTCCTTTATCGATTAATTTTTGAGCATTTGTTGATGTCTGAGCTACCGCTCCAAAACTGCATATCAGCAGTAGCATTAATGTCAGGGTGTATTTCATTGGTATAAAAAATTTTATCAAATATGGCAGAAAAAATCAAATGCTGAAAATTATTGTCCAAAAGCTTATTTCACTACCAGCTTTTGACTGCCCTGCCCACGAGCACACTTCCAAACCAGACTGTACACTCCTGGATTCAAATAGGTATTTATGGGCAAAGAGACCAGGCTGTAGGCCTCCAGCTGGGCATTCGTTGAAACGACCTGGCTCCCCTTACTGTCATAAATCAAAAACTGACAATCTGTAACTGGGGAAGCCCCCACTAACAACTGAATCCGGTTTCCTTCAATAGGATTTGGGGCTATTTTAAACAAAGCAGTCAGTGGCTTTTCATTGCTCAATGGCTTACATTCATTGAATGGTACCCCGTAGCCAAGCTCAACGGTAGGGCTTTCACATCGGTGACTGATTTCATGAAAATACGCGATCACTCTTTCAGGCCGCCAATCAGGGTGCTCTTTAAGAACCATGGCCGCAACACCCGCCACCATTGGACTCGCAAACGAAGTTCCGGAATTGGTGCCAAATCGATCCTGCCAGGAGGCCACCACCACGCCACTGCCCAACGTGACTACATCAGGCTTTATTTCGTCGGGGTCTTTGGTGCCGAAAGAAGAAAAGCTTGCTCTTCCCCAGGTAGAGGTTACCGCCCCTACGGCCAATACCTCTTTACTATCAGCGGGCATGGAAATTTTTTGCCAGCTTTTCCGCCCTTCATTTCCTGCAGAATTGACCACCAAGATACCACGGCTTGCGGCAAAATTCGCCGCCTGGGTAATCATTGCCGACGCACCATCGAGGTCGTCCCAGGTATAATTCATCTCCGGATCATCGAAATCGTAATAACCCAGTGAAGACTGTATCATATCCACGCCGGCACTGTCGGCATACTCTGCCGCCATCATCCAGTTGAGCTCCTCATAGCGATACTCATTACGGACATCCTCGGTAACGCACAATAAATAATCCGCATCGGGCGCTATCCCTTCAAATTTCCCCTGCTCATAATACCCCATCACCGAAAAAACATGGGTGCCATGTGCGTGGTAGCGAAATACATCTTTGTCAGGTTCAATAAAATTTTTCTGTCCAATTAACCGCCCCTGAGCAATTGCCTGAAAACCGGCGCCCCCGGCATCTTTCATATGAATAAAGCCGGCGTCGAAAATGGCGATTTTTATGCCCTCTGCATTCCACCCTTCATTTCTCAGTGAATCCACTTTAAGAAAATTGTTATTCTGTACATTGGTCAGGTTTTGATCGGTACCATTGCCTGCTTCACGTTCTATGGGCTGTACGTGTTCGTGGTCATCCACAGGGCCGAGGTAAGTTACCGCATCTACGCCATCAATCGCCAAAAGCGCCTCCTGCTGATCTTTATCCGCTATAACTTCCACTCCATTCAGCCATTTGGTCTGACCGATTAGGGAAAATCCGGCATCTTGAACCTCTTCGATATATTTTTTACTGACGGGCAAATCCGTTTCGTCAACACTAATCCCCAGGCGGTTTCGGCGTTCAATAGCTGCTGAAGAAAGAAATTCTTCGGGCTTGCTGATGGAATAATGGCTTCCTGCCTTATCGGCAAACTGAAGCAGAAAACGTGCATCCTGAGCAAAGGCGGAACAGAAGGTGAAGAAAAATAGCAGTAAAACGGTTAATCGTTTAGTCATCTAAAAGAGATTTGAGAAGGTTTATGAAAACATCTGGCTTGTTGGTGGCTTGGTGCGCTTGCAGCACTCCTTCTTTATAAGTCGCAAAAAATGGCAAACTTGTTACATTGGCCTCCTTTCGCAAATCAGGAAATTGCCCAATATCTACGGTGAAAAAATCAATCGCCGGAAATTCGACAGACTTGGCGGCGAACAGGGGTTTCAGCCGTTTGCACATACCGCACCAGGGCGCTGTAAATAGCACTACCGCACGTTGCCGTTCCTGAATCGATGACCGGTAATCGGCTTCCGAAAGTGATTTTATATTTGGGGAATTTGCTTCCATAGCACTAAAATTCTAATTAAAGGTTGTGAAGTACACAGACTATTTCGTAATTCGTAGCACATTTCGCCGTTAGGTTTACTTGCTAAACGAAATAGCAGCGAAATCAGCAGTAAAATTAAAATAGATTTTTTATAATATTGATATGGCCCTAAAAACATTTGTCAAAATCAGTGAAGTAAACAACCTGAGTGATGCGCGCTACTGTGCAGGAATGATGGTTGATGCAATTGGCTTCCCTGTGGATCCTGCAATGGCAAACTACCTGAAGCCAGAGGAATATACCGAAATTACGGAGTGGATTTCAGGCATTGCCAAAGTGGTAGAATTCGAAAGCAATGATCTTCAGCTTATTCAGCAGATGACCGTTGAGCATCAGGTGGACTACATTCAGGTCATGCACATTGATCTTTTGGAAGCACTACAGAGCACCGGCAAAAAGTTGATTTACAAGGTTGATCTTGCGCAGAAATCAATGGATGAAGTCGAGGATGAAATCAGTGATATTGAAAGTTATATCGAATTTGTCCTCATTGAGGACAGCCGTGCGGTAAGCATGAAGGAAGACCTTGAGGCGGTTTATGAATTGTCGAAAGAGTATGACATTGTGCTTGGCTTTGAAGTAAATCAGCAAAGTCTGCCAAAATTGCTGAACTCTGAAATTAAGGGTATCGCCATTAAAGGTGGTGAGGAAATTCGTCCTGGATTTAAAAACTACGATGAATTTGAAGAAATCCTTGAGGCGCTTGATGAAGAATAATCTTTTGAGCATTGATAAAGAAAAAGTCGCATTCAGTCATTTGAATGCGACTTTTTTTATGCGTCATCGTAATAAGGATTAACGCCATCCCTTCCTTATTACTTTGAACAAACCCAACAGCAAAACGCAACAGTTATGGAGTAAATATCAAGCAGAGATATTTATCACTATTATAGGACTTCTGCTGTTTGTACCCTATACGCAAAGCCTTCCACTGATTGAAGGTCAGGAGCTCAACTTGGCAGAAAAATCCCGAGAAATGTGGCTCACCAAGGAATGGTGGATTCCGCAGATAGGCTTTAAAAAGATTTGGGGCGACCTGCCACTCTTTAGCTGGTTGATTACAATTTGCACACAACTTTTGGGTGATAACCCTCTATTTTTTAGGCTCCCAAATGCTATTAGTGGTGTTTTTACTTTAATCATGATTTACAGGATGGGTAAAAGCCTTCATGGTATCCGAATGGGATGGCTGTGGCTGGGCAGCTACCTGACCTCCTTTCTTCCTCATTTCTTCTTCAGGTTTATTAACCCAATTCCACTACATCACCTGCTATTTTTCAGTGCATTGTATTATTTCTACATCGGCATTCATAAAAAATCTGAGAAAAACCTTTTGCTGTGTGGTTTCCTTACGGCCCTCAACCTTTTGCTGGCAGGTTCTGAGGCACTCATTATTCCGATAGTGGTGATGGTGGTCATTTATACCATCAACAGAAAAATGCCCCCCTTCAAAGCCACTCAATTTACACTGATTTTAATGGGTTTCTGTGCGCCAATACTCATTTATTGCGTTTTCTTTCTGATGCAACACAGCATCGAGGATCTTGCACTTTCGGTATTTCCAAACATGAGCTTGATGGATCGCTACCACTCCTATCATGGGCCAATTCCAAGTACCCATTTATGGCTGATTATTGCAGCCTGTTTCCCGATGAGCTTACTTGCGATTGCCTATTTCATTTCCAATATCAATGAACAGCGCAACAAGCTTTTTAAAAAATTTATGGCCATTACCCTTTGGGTAATCCTGATTTTATTTGCTTTTCTGCCTTCAAAAAACTGGTTTTATTTTAATGCCTTGGCCTTGTTTCCACTCAGTTACTTTTCGGGCCTGTACCTCAATCAGATCTTCCTGCAGAAGCGTACCTTTCCTGTTTGGTTGTATTCATCTATTTCCCTGATGGCCATAATTTTCGGCGTAGGGCTGTATATTTTACCCAAGCTTGCCGAAATCAGTGGGGTATTGCCGCTCGAAGATTACCCGCTGATCAGACAAATGTTTGAAACCCTGAAATTCAATGGAGAACAGGACGGTATTATAGGCCTATTATACACCGCAGGTATTTTGTACGGCCTCTACCTGATGGAGCGAAAAAAAATCACCTTTGCCGTCGAGATCATTTTCTTCTCTATTGTCCTGAGCATTCAGTTTTCCCTTTACCGCTATTTGCCGGTTGTTGAGGAGGCCTACCAGGGGCCTGCCCTGCGGTTTATTAAAGCTCATAAGGCAGAAGATTGCTACATTTTGGCCAGTGGCACCAATAATGCGTCCCCTTTATTTTATGGTCAACAGCAAAAAAGCGGTCCTAAAAGTCAGTCTGCTGACTGGTTGCTTTTTGGCAATATTGATAAAGACCTGTACATCTATATCCGAAAAGAGCAGCATTTCAGGGTTAGAGGCGTGAGAAACCTAAGGTTGATATATGAAGAAAATGGCTTCTATTTTTATCACCGTCCTGCGGTTCATCAGGATCCTGAAAAGGAAAAAGCAACTTCCTCACCTAAGCCATAAATTCATCCCGATTGAAGACGCCATGACGCGGCCCCTTGTGTTTAACAGAGGCAGGGCGGCAGCCAAACACCATCACATCGTCCACCAATTCTTCCATACCTTTCCATTTATCGAAAAACTCAGCAATGCGCGTCCCCTGTTCCTCTGCAGGTTGTCCGATGATCGACTCAAAATATTCATTCTGTAGTCTTTTTTTCATCTTCCGCCCATGCTCACCCCCAAACTGATCGGAGAAACCATCTGTGGCCAAAAATATTTCGCAATCCTTGTCAAAGGGTTCCTCAAAATAAGTAAAGCTGAAATCACGATCAAAGGTGTTATTGCCGATATAAAAACGATCACCTTTGATCACTTTCACTTCTGAATGCTGCACCAGCAATAAATTCATATTTGCCGCAGCGAAATTCAAAACCTGCTGATTTTTATCGACCAGTACAATCCCTATTTCAAGTCCTTCACCGCTGCGATTCTTTGCCGTAGCCTCTCGGAAAGTAAACTGTTTTTGAAGCTCCCTTAAAATTATCGCAGGATTGGTTTCTGCTCTATTGAGGACAATTTCCTCCAATGTTCGCCTTGCATACATGGTCAGCAGTGCCGAGGCAACCCCATGCCCTGTACAATCTGCCACTGCAAAAATTACGCCCTGAGGCACCTCTTCAATCCAGAAAAAATCACCACTTAGGTGATCTTTCGCCCGCGAAAAAAGAAAGGAATGAGGAATGAACTTTCTGATGGTAGATAATGAAGGTGAAAAAACTTTTTGAACCCGCTTCGCATAAACAATCGACGCCTCAAGGTTTTGGTTTCTTGATTCCAATTCTCGGTTAAAACCCTCAATCTCCTGAGCCTGAATGGCAATTTTTTTATTTTGCTCCTCTAAAACCACCGCTCGATGTTCCAATTCCTGCGTTCTGTTATGCACCTGTTCCTCGAGATATTCATTTCTGGCCTTTATTTTATGGAGGCTGTACCTGCGGGCAATGTAGATATTTATCAGTAGCAAAAATACATAGAGCGCCAGCATATAATAAGACAAATACCATGGCGCACCGACACTCAGGTCGAAAGTTATTGGCGCAATGAAATGATCAAAATTATGCCGTGCCTCAATCGTTATTCGATGTTTTCCAAACGCCAGCCCAGACAACTGAAACTGCTGCCCCGAACCCCAGCTCTGCCAAACTTCCCCATCCACCAGACACCTGTACATGATCTTAGAATGGTGGTCGTAATTTGCCGTCGCCACTTGCAACAACAGGCTCTCATCGCTTTTCAGTTGCAATAAGGTCGGCTGTAAATCCTGATTAACAAAAGTGGTGGAAGTGTCTCGAGGTGCATTAACCACCTTTTGATATTTGAAGAAGCACAATTGCAGACTGTCTTTGGCCATCGTGAAATCTCGATAGACATAATGATCTGTCAGAAAAAACAAATACTTATCTTGCCCGATTTTTTTTGAAAGGCTGATATGCGCTGCATCACGGTGGCCTAAACCCAATGGGTAACGATCTCCATTTGCATTTTGAAAGTAAGAAAAACCCGCTTTGGTCAGCACCACTTTCCCTGGGCCCTCTTCCTGAACATAGATGCGATGTGAATCGGCCATATTTTCTACCAACTGAAGAGCACCTTCTTCTGCATCAACATGGAAGGTTTGTTCCTTAAAGGCAAAATATAGCTCCTTGTTCTCAAAATAAAACATCCCTTCATCGCTCTGTTTTTGAGTTACAACAACCCGATTGTCCATTCTTTTATAGAGTTGATCGGTATTTGGCAATCGTTTACCGTTAGTATATTTTTTAGTATACTCCTCTATCGGCAGCAAGTGATCCATCAAGAAATCAATTTGAACGTTGTCTAATTCAAGGAATCCAATATTGTTGCCATCAAAAAATGAAAAAGAAAAGCCTTCACCATTTTTGTGATTATGGTGAACTTTTAAAGGGGAAAATTTAGTATCCAGATAAACTGAAAAGAAGAACAGCTGACGTCCAATAAATTTCGCCACCCCAATAGTTTCTGCCCCGAAACACGCATAATATACCTCACCTTTGTAGACAAACTTTTTATACTGGGTAATCGAAAGATTGCCGATTTTTTTGAAGCCTTTAGATTTATCCAAATAGCAATAAAGGAGCTCCGATTTACCGCCCACAACTAAAGGATAATACACACTTATTCGCTCAAGGTGATCATTTATCTTATGCAAGGTTTCTACTGAAAACCGCCCAGCAGAATCGTCATAAGTAAAATGATTAAACTGCTCATCAGCAATATAATATTGTAGATCATTTTCCGCTACACTTATTCGGTTTCCCTCAGGAACATAAATATTTAGTTGCTGATTTTTTGATAAACATTTCAAATTTCCATGACTGCCCCACCAAATATTTTGCTGCCGATCTACCAAAAAACCATAAGCTTGGTCTTCATCTTGAAAACTGCCCATTTTTTTCAACGCCTTGCTATGGATGTTAAACAGGAAAGGCGCCGATCGGGCCACGTCAAGGAGAATGTGGTCATCATCATATTTAATGGCTGCTTTTACCTTGTACTCCAGTAATTCCTCAAAAAACAAGGAATCCGTGATACTCTTCCCTGCTGTATTATATTGATAAACTTCCCCTTTGCGGTTAAATATAAAAGTATTGTTATTCAGGCTGCAAAATCCTACGGGAGTGCTTCTCAATTTGAGGTGGGCCAACGGTTCAACGGCCACTAAATCTTCCCCTTGTAATTGAAATACCCCTTTAAAAATGTCCGTTACCCAATAATTACCCTCATCATAATACACACTATGACCTTTCCGAAGATCAAAAGTACGCCACTGTTGCTCCTGAAAATCATATTGACCAACTTTTGTATCGATGAGGATTGTTACCCGATCGTCTTGAACACTAAATATTGGACTATCTTTAGGTTCAACACTGAAAGGCAATGCACATTTTAACATGGCGCCTTTCGCGGGATCATAGCGATGTAAACTATCCTCCGTCAGGCCAAACATGACCCTTTTTTTATTAAAAAATCGCTTTATATAAGGTTTTGGTGAAGGGTATTTATCATTTAAAGGAATAACTTTTTCGCCCTGTACCAAACCTATGGACTGGCTTTTACCGACCACATAAATCAACCCTTGATCATCTTCAAAAATCTTCTGCTCAAAAGTAAATTCTGATATTTCATCCTCAAGGGTGATGGTGGTCAGTTTGTGATCTATTGATCCCTGAGTGGGTTTTGCCTCCGTAAAGTGAAGCAAGGCAAGCAGTAATAGGTATATATAAGACATTGCGGTAATCCAAATAAAAAAATAAAAGCGTCATGCTCCCATATCAATAATTACTTAATGTATTATTTAAATTATTAAGCCGCAAATGTATCGCTTTATTTGGGCTGAATATCCTTCAAATGGTTCAACTTTTATTTTATCGGTCTCGCCATTCCAATAAGAATGGTATCGCAACAGCTTCCGACAGGTTATGGTGTAGCCTGTCGAAAATATGCCATCACCCTAATTAAAAACTTGAGTTTTACCGATAGATAAAAAATAATTGACAGCCTACTTTTGAATGAGGCAGGCCTCCAGGAAAATTGTATATGAATTACGGTTTGTAATACTACCCCATGGGTTGTGGGTTACATCTAATATTTATGTTGGGTTGAAAATATTATACAATCCCGACTTTGCATTATGTTAAACAACTTTGACTCATCAGAATAATTGTAGGGATCAATTGAGAAGAATAAAATTCCCTAATTCAAAAGAAGCTGCGCATTATCCGTGGTGGATTGTTGTTGCATTGCTGCTTTTTCAATCAAAGCATAAGGTTTACAGCCAATCACCATCGCATCATCAATTGCCTCTTCGGCGCCACGCCAAGCTTTGTAATAAGCCCTTACCTTCTCTCCCTGTTCATTGGCATCGAGCCCATGAATTTCAGAAAACAGTTTATTTTGTCGGTGAACCATCATTTTTCGGCCTCTGGGTCCACCAAACTGATCGGAGTAGCCATCTGTTGCCAGAAATATTTCCGTACTTTCTTCAATATCGGCTTCAAAACAGGTAAAACCTGTCTGCGATGAGGTTGTCGGTGTTCCGATATAAAAGCGGTTCCCTTTAAACACCTCTTCCACCGTCCGTGATTTATGAAATAGATTGATATTTGCCCCTGAGAAATAAAGCTTCTCCTCCTCAACATTAATCATGACGACACCAATTTCCAGCCCTTCGGTATCCATGTCATGATCATGCTTTTCTTTCTCCAGAAATTGGCGCTGAAGTTCGAGAAGGATCAATGCAGGATTATGTTGTTTCTTCGTAACGACCACTTCTTCGAGACATCGGCGTCCGTACATGGTTAATAATGCTGAAGGCACCCCATGCCCGGTACAATCTGCAAGGGCAAAAACCACCCCTTGAGGCACTTTATGAATCCAGAAGAAATCCCCCGTCAGTTTGTCTTTAGCCTTTGAAAACAGAAAACATTTTGGCATAATTTCCCTGATACCAGCTTCTGACTTGGTAAACATTTTCTGTACCCTTGAGGCATAATTGATGGAGGCTTCCAGCAGGCCGTTTCTGGTTTCAAGCTTCCTACGACCTTCTTCAATCATATCGGATTGCAGCTTGATTTCAATGTTTTTTCGTGATAAAGCCGCATTTTTCCGATTCAGCTCTCGGGTACGTTCTGCGACGTGAATTTCCAGTATCCTGTTTTTCTTTTTTACCCGCTTGATCATCAATCGATAAATAAACAAGATGAGCAATAAATAAATCAACAAAACCGGCTGACTCAAATACCAGGGCCAGGCCACCCTAAAATGATGGTCAAATCGGGAAATTCGGGCACCCATGTATTCCCGCCCTTCAATTTCGAGCAGATAGCGCCCCGTGTTTAAACCAATCAGGTCTATATTTTTAGATGCCGACCATTCACTCCACTCCCCTTTATTCAGGCGGTACCTAAACTTGTTGGGCTCATGATTATTGTAAAGGGGCACTCCAACTTCCAGACGCAAACCATCACCATAAGCGAGTACCTGAGGCAAAGCCAAAGAGGCAACCGATGTGCCTGCTGAAAGTAATTTATGATTGAGCACTTTTACTTTCATCGGCTTTCCCATCGCCAACCGCTGATCGTACAGATAGATGCTTTTGGCGGAATAAAAAGCAGTGATGTTATCTGAAAGCTTGAAAAAACCTTTTAGTTGATAAAGCTCCTTCACTGTGGCAGGAAATGGTATTTTGGGTTCAGTGTCATCGAGTACATCAGATTTGTACACCATATTATTTTTGACCGTCAGTACGCACAGTTCACCTGCCTGGGAGGTCAGGATAAGCCCTTCGAAATTTTTTCGGAAAAGCACCATTTTATTGTTCTGCGCGTCAAACTTGTAAATATCATCGTTGAACCACGCATAGACCTCCTGCTTAACCTTGAAAAATTTCACGGCTTTTGTTTTTTTGTCAGTGATGAATTGTTTACAAATTACTTTGTAATCAAGAAGATCATCATGGTTATTGGTAACAAAAAGAGGCGATTTGTTCGATGCTTTTGCGGTCAATAAATCCACACTTCTTCCCGCCTTATTCCAGCCGTCTTTCAGTTCCAGCAAACCAATATTATTTCCGTCATGAAATAGAAACTGAGGGTTTTTATTGGGGCTGCCAATATACATGCCATATTCTGGATCAATGTCTTTATTGTATGCTGTAAACCAGAAAGTCTCAATTTTCCCATAAGGATCCAACGCGAGGATTCCCAGGCGGTAAGGACCAAAGCAGGCAATATATTCTTTATTTTCCCACTTAAAAGCCTCAAACCTGCGGTAACTCATCCTGGTAAGCAGCAACAATTTTTGCTGATCGATACGACCTATCAAAGTGCCGATTTTTGAACAAAGCAGTGTACTGTCTTTCAAAAAGATGTGATTGAAATCTCCTTTCAGCGCTTTCACCTTCTCGAGTGTAATCCCAAAATTATCTTCCGCCAAAGCCACCTTGCGCAAATAACCATCAGCATAAAGAAGGCTATCTGTGCCCTCAACTTTAATAATAGGATCATCGAGCGTTATTTCCCGAAATACTTGTTCAAAAGAAACATGCTTGAGCTCATTTTTATTCAGCCACCAAATGTTTTTCGCATGATCGACGAACATATAAGAAGAGGAAGAATTCTGACTTGCCTTTGTAACGGGGTAGCACGAATGTTTCTTGAGATTATATACAATAGGAGCGCTGTATTCAAAACTCAGTGCCACATGGTTTTGATCAAGAAATTGCGCCCCTGTCAAACCATAACTGACCAAGCCCTTTAATTGGCTTCGGGTAACCACCTCTTTGGTTTTCGGGTCATACTGAATAATATAGCCCCGACGATTGAAAAAATACACCAACCCATTTTCAGCTTTTAATATACCAACGGGGGTGCTTCGTTTTCTGAAATTCACCTGAAAATCAGATAGGTGAATTTCTCCATTCTCATAAATATAAATGCCTTTTAAAATATCGGTAATCCAAATCTGATGGCCAATAAAGTAAAAGGAATGACCAAAGGTAAGTGGAAAAGATGACCACTTGTCTTGCTGAATATTATAGACCCAAAATGCAGATTTCAGGAGGATATAAATCGTTTTTTTACGCAACTTCAGCAGTTCAATATCTACTCCCTTGAGCGCATCAGGCAGTGCAATATTTTGCTGATCTCCACTAACGGAAGTGTAAAATAATTCCGTGGGATTTACACTGACATACCGACCGTCCTCAGCAATATAACTGTGCAGGGTCGTCGAATCCATTGGAAACCTACTGACTTTAGAGAAGGCCTGATCGTTGACCAAGCGCACCTGATGATAGCTATTCTTAAAATAAATAAAGCCTTGCTGATCCTGAAATATCGGCTGACCTATCGGAACCTGTTCAATTTTCGCACTCACACTTAATCCTGTCGCTTGCTCGGTAAACCGATCCTGCGCCACGACAAAAGTGGAAAAAAACACAAAAGCTATAAGTAAAAAAAGGTGGGTCTTCATTCAAAAAGTGGTGATTTAATTCCCCAAAATACGAAATTTCATACAGCCACAAGCCCTGTCCAATAAATTATTTTATCTATACTAAAAATCACTTCATTTAATCCCAATAAACTATTCAAATGATTCAAGTTTCTCTTTGAAGTCTACTGTTCTATTTTCTTCTCTTAGTGTTCTGTCAAACGAATAATGTCTACTTTTTTATCAACAGATTATACAGATTTCCGCAGACTACTTTTTATCGCCCATGGGGATTTCATTGGGGCTTGCTTAATTGAACTAAACCACAAATCAAAAAAACCATTCAAATCAAGGGTATAGAGGTCTGAAAATTACCGACAAGACCGACAACAATTGACGACTCACGAATTGCAGGATAAAAAAAACACAGCAATAATTGCTGTGTTTTCTGTACTTAGAATAATGGTTTAGCCCATTTTTTTCGCAGTTGCGGATGCCAATAGTTCATATGATAATGAACGGCAAAGGCGCAACCCATTCCGAGCAGTGAACCGAAATAGATATCCACCAGGAAGTGTTGTGCCAGATACACCCTTGAGATGGCGGTTGTCAGTGCGATAACCAACCACAAGGTTGCCCAGCTGGATTTCCGTGCAACAATGATCAGGTAACCACAAACGGCAAAAATCATTGCAGTATGCCCTGACGGAAACGACCACCGACTGTGCAAGCTTACACCTTCCACAATGTTCAGTGTAACATCATGAGGCCACCAGGCCGACGGTCTTGGAATATCAAAAGCCCTCTTGGCAATGAATGTCAGGATCGTCTGAACGATGATCACCAGTGCCCCTTCAAACAAAACATAACGACTGATGCGCGCGAGCCCAATGGCAAAGAGCACCAATGTTACCCCTTCTCCGAGTTTGGTGGCATATTTAAAGAACACATCCCCAAATGGAAAATGGTGATGGTTCACCCAAATTTCTACAGGTCCTTTCCCATACATCAGCAACAAGTAACCTGCGATCAGCAGAAACAGGCCGTATATGGGCATTACAACTTTTAGTTTGTTTTTCATTTGGTATAAGTGGTAGGAATGGATTGATCAAATTTAAATTTAAGATATTTGATATCCTCTCCTTTCTCTGTAAAGAGCTTTTCATAATGGGTTTTAATGCCATAATGCTCCTTCAGTAACTCCTCCTCTTTGTACAAATCAAATGTGTACTCCAAATTCAAAATATCCTTTCGTGCTTTCAGTACTTCAAGGGTGTATTCAAATAATGGCGTGTTGTCCGTTTTGAATTTCACCCAGCCGTCTTTGGCCATCAATTTTTTATACATTTCCAAAAATCTCGGGTGCGTAAGTCGGCGCTTTTCATCCCTGTCTTTTGGTCGTGGGTCAGGGAAGGTAATCCAAAGCTCGTCAATCTCTTCCTTATCGAATAACTTTTCAATATGCAGAATTTCTGTTCTCAGAAAAGCGATATTCTCAAGTCCTTCCTCAATTGCTTTGGAACTGCCGAGCCAGATTCTGGCCCCTTTAATATCCACCCCAATATGGTTTTTGTCTGGGTTGGTACGCCCCAAGCCTACTGTATATTCTCCTCTTCCGCAGGCTAACTCAACCACCAAAGGTTGATTTTTCGGGAAATGGTCACTATTCCATTTTCCCTTAATTACCTCGAACTTTTCTTTTCCTGGTTCAATAATATTGTATCGAACCGCATTATCAGCAAAACGTGCTAATTTACTGCATCTCCCCATTGTATTCTATAGTTGTTCTATTTCTGCGACGACGAATGTACTGCCGCCTATAAAAATCAAATCTTTTTCCGTTGCCATTGCTTTGGCCTGTTCAATTGCCTGAGCCACCGTGCCACAATCCTGCCCCTTGAGGCCTTGTTTTTCAGCCATGGCAAGCAATTCCGACGAAGCCATCGCTCTCGGCACTTGCGCCTGAGAGAACAAATATGTTGCCGATTGCGGTAATAGCGAAAGAATTGGTGACAAGTCTTTGTCATTGACCATCCCCCAGACGATAAACAGTCGTTCGAATTGCTCCGTTTTCAGCTGTTCCATCACGGCGGTTACCCCATCGATATTATGTCCTGTATCACAAATTATTTTTGGTGATTCAGCCAGCACCTGCCAACGCCCTTTTAGGCCAGTCAGGCTGACAACCTCTTCCAAACCAGCAACAATATCACCAAGCTCAATATGCCAGCCCATACTTTTAAGGCTCAAAACCATTTCAAGCACCGCAAGAATATTTTCTTTCTGATAGCTTCCTTTCAATTGTGGTGCCACTGCAAACGAAATACCGTCCTGCTCCGAAGAAATCACATACAGACCTCCCTGTTCTTTCAGTTGCCAATAGTCCGATGGATAAACCAAACCTGCATTTTTCTCCTCAGCGATCTTTTCAAAAACAGGAATCAATGCTTCCTGCTTTCTCCCGATAATCACGGGAACCTCTTTCTTGATAATGCCCGCCTTTTCAGCCGCAATTTCCTCAAGCGTTTCCCCAAGCATCCCCTGGTGGTCAAGGCCAATATTGGTGATCATCGTCGCCATTGGCGAAAGCACATTGGTGGAATCAAGTCGGCCACCAAGCCCTACTTCAACAATCGCAATATCCACAGCTTCCTGCGCAAAATAGTCGAAAGCCATCGCCACGGTCAATTCAAAAAATGAAGGAGAAACATCCTCGATCATATCCTGATGCTTTGCCACAAAATCCACCACATCCTGCTCCGCAATTTCCTGCCCATTCACTTTAATGCGCTCCCGAAAACTCTTTAAATGCGGAGAGGTATATAAACCGACTTTGAAACCTGCGGACTGCATCACGGCGGCAATCATATGTGAGCAACTGCCTTTGCCATTCGTGCCAGCGATATGGACACTCTTGAATTTTTCCTGCGGATTGCCCAAAGCATCGCACAAATTCAAAGTATTGGTGAGGTCCTTTTTGAATGCCGTCGCTCCCTGACGCTGAAACATCGGCAACTGTTGATACAAAAAGTCAAGTGTTTCTTTATAATTCATAATTTGATCAACCTAAAGTAATAATTAGGCTATTTTTGCTGATTAAGTAGGACAAAAATACAAAATTGATCCATACCCCACCGTTTTTATCTAATATTTCCACTGATCAGCTTAGAAGGCAAACCAAACGACAGTAATCAAGATATAATATAGAAGACCCATTAATCCTGTGCTGCCCATGAACTCCGTAAAAACCTATATGCTCCTCTTACTGCTGATGATCAACGGTGTTCAATTTGCAACAGCACAATTGCTCATGTTTGATATTTTTATTGGCGGAAAAGTGGTTGGTGAGATGCAGGTGGAGAAAAAGCTTCAAGGATCACTTGAACAATACTCCATGAAATCCTCCATGGAAGTGAATCTTTTCAAAAAGATGATCAATGAATTTACCATTGATGCAGAGTATATCAATGGCAAATTGACCTACAGTTATTTTGAAAATTACTTAAATCAAGACTTGAAGGAAAAAACGATCATCCAGACAAAACAAGGGAAACTCTCTGTCACCAAGGAAGATGACCATTATTTTATAGGTGAAGTACCTTTTTCCATCATTCGTGCATATTTTGAAAAACCTACTGGACAAAAAGTACTTTTCAGCGAAAGACTCGGAGAGTTCCTCGACCTGAAAAAAGAAAGTGAAAATGCCTATAAATTAAAGGTAGGCATGATGAAGGAAAGTCATTTCTATTACCAGGACAATAAATGTGTGAAAGTGGAAGGTAAATTTGGGCCAACAAGCTTCACTTTCTTACGTCAAAAATAAAATAATACAAATGTTGAATAATCATCGTTTTTGAGCATTTTTTAATGGAAATTTTTATGCAAACGATTGAAATTTCACCTATCTTTGTTTTATAAAATATCCCCCAATATTTATATAAACAGATATGTCTAACGATTTTTCACATTCCGCCCCTATTGCAAGTGCAGCAAAATTTTACAAAGAATGGCAAGCCAAACAGTCTGCCAAAGGTAAAAACGACAACAGTAAACCAAACAAAAAGAAGTAAGCCCCCAATTACTTCTCCCCCAAAAACGAATCCCGGCAAGCCTATTTTGTCGGGATTTTTTTTGCTTTAGGCAATCTCAAGGACATAAAACATCCTTCTTTCACAAATTTTTCATTACCTTTACAGTCTAATATATTGTATTAATACCTAAAATGGACAGTACACATCCCGCATTAAGCGAAGAGGGCTTTATAAACGCGCCCGTAAATCCTGAATTAGATCTTGTTGCTGAGATCAAGAAATTGAAGAAGGAAAAAAATGCCGTAATTCTTGGGCATTATTACATCACAGGTGACCTTCAGGACATCTCTGACCACCTCGGTGACAGCCTTGGGCTTGCACGTGCAGCGGCAGACACCGATGCTGAAGTGATCGTTTTCCTTGGCGTACACTTTATGGGAGAGACGGCGAAGATCCTCAACCCCCACAAAAAAGTGATTATTCCTGATCTTAAAGCTTCTTGTTCCCTCGCAGAATCTGCTCCTGCAGATGCCTTTGCGGCTTTCAAAGCGCAGCACCCTGATCATATCGTGCTTTCTTACATCAATTGTACCGCCGACATCAAGGCGCTTTCTGATGTAATCGTGACTTCTTCCAATGCCGTTCAGATTGTCGAATCTTTCCCAAAAGATCAGAAGATTATCTTTGCTCCTGACAAAAACCTCGGGAATTACATCAACAACCTGACAGGTCGTGAAATGGTCCTTTGGGATGGTGCATGTATCGTTCATGAGCAATATTCGCTGGAAAAAATCCTTGACCTTAAAGAGGAGCACCCTGATGCGGAATTTATCGCCCACCCAGAATGTGAGCGCCCATTGCTAATGGCGGCCGATTTTGTAGGCTCAACCACTGCCCTGTTGCGTTATGTGGAGCAAAACAATAAATGCAATAAATTTATCGTGGCCACTGAAAGCGGTATTTTGCATCAAATGCAGAAAAACGCCCCATCGAAAACGCTTATCCCTGCCCCTTCGGTAGATGCCACCTGTGGCTGTAACGATTGCGCTTTCATGAAGCTCAACACGATGGAAAAATTATACAATGCACTGAAATTTGAGCAGCCAGAAATTCTTTTGACTGACGAACAAATAGCATTATCGAAAAAACCTATTGAAAAGATGCTTGAAATCTCCAACAAACTGGGGATAAAATAGCGTTTTTATCAGTTTTTGAAATAACTTGCATCATATTTGAATGACATTAAAGCCTCACCTTTTTGGTTAGGCTTTTTTCATAAGCCATTCCCCTGAAAAGCGTATCAGCTTGAAGATAAGGATTTTGGCTTTAAAAACTGTATATTTGTAAGCACCTTCAATGCTTCAAAAAAAATAGATAGATACAAAATGAGAGCACCTTTAAGAAAGGATATTGAAATCATGGCTCCTGCGGGAGGGTTTGAATCGTTAATGGCCGCAATTCAGGGTGGCGCAGATTCCATTTATTTTGGGGTTGAGCAACTGAACATGCGTGCACGGGCGACCATGAACTTCAAGTTGGATGATTTGGAAAAGGTGGCAGGCATCTGCCAGGAACATGGGATTCGTAGCTATTTAACCCTGAACACCATTGTTTACGATCACGACATGTCGATTGTAAAGCATGTCTGTAACCGTGTAAAGGAAGCTGGAATCACGGCGATTATCGCCTCAGATCAGGCCGTAATTTCCTATGCACAGTCTATCGGTGTGGAAATTCATATCTCCACACAGGTGAATATCACCAATGTGGAAACCATCCGTTTTTATGCCCACTTCGCCGATGTCATGGTATTGTCTCGGGAATTGAGCCTGATGCAGATGAAGCATATCTGCGATGCAGTAGAAAAAGAAGACATTAAGGGTCCTTCAGGAAAACGTGTTCAGATCGAAGTTTTTGCCCATGGTGCGCTTTGTATGGCCGTTTCTGGGAAGTGCTACATGTCTTTGCATACCTATAATTCGTCGGCCAACCGTGGTGCTTGCAACCAGAACTGTCGCCGAAAATATACGGTTAAAGATGTTGAAGATCCAAGCATTGAGTTTGAGATCGACAACGAATACATCATGTCGCCGAAAGATTTGTGTACGGTGAATTTCCTGGATCAGCTTTTGGATACAGGTGTTCAGGTACTGAAAATTGAAGGACGTGGCAAAGGGCCTGAGTATGTCAAGAAGGTGGTCGGTGTTTATCGTAAAGCAGTTGATGCGATTTACGATGGTACTTACAGCGCCGAAAAAGCGGAAGAATGGATGGACGATTTACGCACCGTTTATAACCGCGATTTCTGGGGAGGCTATTACCTCGGTCAGGAAATGGGCGAATGGGCAGACCAGCCAGGTTCGCAGGCCACACAGAAAAAAGTTTACCTTGGTTTAGCGAAGCATTACTTCACCAAAATTGGGGTTGCAGAATTTAAAGTGGAGGCACAGAAATTGAAAAAAGGCGACAAACTGCTCATCACTGGTGTAACAACAGGTGTGATGGAATTGGATGCCGAGGAAATTCACGTGGATGGGCAGTCGGTGGAAGAAGCCAAGAAAGGCGAAAACTTCTCGATCAAAGTTCCAGACCGCGTTCGTCCTTCTGACAAACTTTATAAAATCGTTGAGGCATAATGGTTACGATCATCCACCAAAGGGATAAATGCATCGGTTGCCATTACTGCGTGGAAATCGCATACAACCGTTGGCGAATGTCCAAAAAGGATGGCAAAAGTGTCCTTTTGGGCGCCCAGAATAAAAGAGGCTTTTGGAGTGTCAAAGTCAGTGAAGATGAATTGGAAGAAAACCAGCGGGCAGCAAAAGCCTGCCCTGTAAATATCATTCAGGTAAGGGAACATTAATTTTTCTTACCCACCAAAAAAGCAAGCATCTATGGGTGCTTGCTTTTTTATTTTTCACTGAAAAGGGTTATCAAATGCGATTGAGCCCATATTCATTCACCAAAATCTTCTTTCCTTCCTGAAGGGAAAATTTCAGCTCTTCCCAGGCAGTACCCCCATTTGATTTCAGGATGACCTCATTGTCGCTGGACTCAATGGAGAATTCAAAATCCGCTAAATCATCATTTTCACCCTTTTTCTGAACAGCCTTCGGGGAAGATTCCCCAAACTGATTGACAAACACCTTCTGGCCGTGGAGGCTGAAGGCTAATTTCTCCCATGCGGTGCCTTTGTGGGATTTAATGGACAGCCCATTTTCGGTTTTTTCAAAAATGATTTGAAAAGACTCCGAATGCACCACTGCCCGATCGTTCTCAGCCTCGGCAAAGCCAAATAATAAAAAAGAAACGGCAATCAAGGCCGTTAACCCTACGCCAACAAAAGGAAAATATCGAGTCATAAAAAATGATTATTTTAAAAAGTAAGTTTGTTACAATTAAAATAGGAATAATAATCTTACTATTCAAGACCTGACCGCTATTCAAGCCTCCATTTGATTATCCTCGACCGACTTCTTTTCAATCCGATAAATTTTCCTTTCCTTGCTCAATAATTAACTGATGGCAAAAAGCATGGAAGGCTTTTACTGAAAACATTCGGTACCGACGATACATGCAGCGCTCCAACAATGTGGCCGCCCGACAATGGTTATGAACTCAAATAAACTGCACCTCAATGACTGATCTTTCGAAAATATACAAATCGAATCTTTCGCTACTCACCGACCTGTACCAAATCACCATGGCTTATGGCTATTGGAAAAATAACAAGCACGAGCAAGAGGCTGTGTATGAATTATACTTCCGTAAAAATCCTTTCGGTGGGGGTTTCAGCATTTCAGCAGGATTGGCTACTGTTATTGATTACCTCGAAAACTGGACATTCGAAGCAGCGGAAATCAAATATTTGGCTTCGCTGAAAAACCCTTCGGGCAGTCCGATGTTTGAGAAAGGCTTTTTGGATTATTTGGAGCAAATGAAATTCAGCTGTTCGGTAGAAGGCATCCCTGAAGGGGAAATTATTTTCCCATTTGAACCAGTCTTAAAAGTCAGAGGTCCTTTGCTTCAAGCGCAATTAATCGAAACACCCCTACTGACTTTGATTAACTTCCAAACCCTGATTGCCACCAAAGCCGCAAGGTTAAAATTAGCTACCGACGGCGATACCATCCTGGAATTTGGCCTCCGAAGAGCTCAGGGAATCGATGGCGGCTTATCTGCTACCCGTGCCGCTTTCGTTGGCGGAGTAGATGCGACTTCAAACGTGCAGGCGGGCATGCTTTTCGGCATTCCTGTAAAGGGCACCCATGCCCACTCTTGGATTTTATCTTTTGACGAGGAAGTGGAAGCCTTTGAGGCTTTTGCCAAAGCGATGCCCGAAAATACCATTCTGTTGGTCGATACCTACGACACCCTCGAAGGAGTCGCCTCAGCGATTGAAACCATGAAAAAGCTCAGGTCCAAAAATATCCTCTTTCATGGTATCCGACTGGATTCAGGAGATTTGGCTTACCTGAGTATCGAAGCCCGAAAAATGCTTGATCAGGCAGGCTTTACCGCCACAAAAATTGTCGCTTCCAATGATTTGGACGAATACATCATTCAATCCCTGAAAAATTCCCAAAATGCAAAAATTGATATTTGGGGTGTTGGCACCAAACTCGTTACCGCCTATGACCAACCTGCTCTGGGGGGAGTTTACAAACTAACCAACATCAAGAATCAGGATGGTAAATGGGAATCAAAAATTAAACTTTCCGAGCAGGCCATCAAGGTAACTACGCCTGGAGATCATCAAATTGTACGTTTTTACAAAAATGGTAAAATGCGGGGAGACATGGTTTTTGACGTCCACCTTGGGCAGGATGCCGAGTATTTCGTCGATCCAACGGATGTTACCCGCAGAAAAAAAATCAAGATCGACTGGGACGAAAAATTGTTGCTCGAGCCTATTTTTGAAAAGGGTAAAAAAGTTTATCAGTCGCCTTCCTTAGTGGAAATCCGTGAAAACACCCTGCAAAATATGATGACCCTCGACGATAGCGTAAAGCGATTCACACACCCACACCATTATACGGTGGGCTTGGAGCCAAAATTGGACGAAAAGAAACGTCAGATGATTCACACTTTGCGCAAGCATTAATGCAGTTTGGAGAGGTTTTGATAAGGTTTTGTCCACAGAATACACAGATTTCCACAAATTAATTTTTGTGCTAATTATCGTTCTGTTAGCTTTAAATGGTGCAAGGGCGATTGCGAGAATCCCGCTCGTGATAACCCAATTCTGGTTTAATCGTCCCCTTAGGGGCAATCCAATTTTTATGGTTAGTCCAAGCGGGACGCTTGAACTAAAATCCGCGACAAAAACACTAAACTATAGCGAGCGTCCCACTCGGGATAGCACTACATGATTAATAAATGAACAACAAATCTTCCCTATTTTTAGGAATCATTGGCCCCGCCCTCTTTTTTTGCTGGGCATCTGCCTTCGGTATGCAATGGGCAGGTCCGCAGCATAAAGGCTATTTGCTGATTTTTTTATGTTTGATATTGGGACTGCTGATCCGACAAAAAGCACCCCTGACAAAAAAAACCGAAAGGTTCTGCTTTGGTCTGGCCCTCTTCCCATTAGTTTTTGCCGATAGCATTTATGGCTTTCTAAAGGCGCAATCCCTTTATTACGAGCCCATCTTTTATGCCATTGCCATGGCTACGGGATTTTTCATGCCCAAAATCTGGGGAAAATCAGTGAAAGCATTGCTGTGCTCCTCCACCGTGTTATTACTGGTTGGGCTTCTTACTCCTGCCTTCAGTATCCCATATATTTCCTCGGCTGTTTTGATATTTGTCGCCTGTGCCTATGGTATCTTTGGTCACAATTTGTCCACTTTTTTTCCTAAAAACAGGAAAGTCAACTACCCTTTCGTACTCCTGATAATCATTTCTTCGCTTTACTGTCATTGGAATATCAATAAAAAGCCTTTCAAAGATCAGCCCCTTTTCGGTGAACTGATCACGCAACAAATTCAGGGGACGCTGGGAAAATACACCTTCACTCAATTCAAAAACACGCAGTGGACCTATAAAAATCAACAGCTGATACAATGCAATGTCGATCAAGCGATGTACCACGAGCCTTTCGTCTTGTACCCGATGCAATACCTCCACAAACCAAAACGACTATTGATTATTGGCGATCTTAATGGAAGTATCCGACAGATTGCAAAAAGGTCAAATTCATGGGCGCAAATTGATTATTTGCCATTGGATTATGATGGCGCAAAAGCCATTCAGGGAAAAGACAAAGACTCCTCCACACATTGGATTCAGCAAAGTTTAGGCATGTTTTTGAATAACGATCAGCACGATCCTTATGATTTAATTTTGATGGACCTGCCCGAAGCTTTAACCATTCAATTCGGGAGGTGGTACAGTCAAAAGTCTTTTCAGCTGGTCAAAAATCAATTGTCAGAAACAGGAATCATGGTTTGTAATGCCACAAATCCTTTTCTTTTTGCCAACAGTTTTAAAATCATCAAAAACACCATCGCCTCCACAGGTATGCACACCAAAGCTTTTCATAACAGCGCGCCCTCACTTGGCGACCGAGCATGGATTATGGCAAGTAAGGCGGATTTTGAACAGCAGGATGCGCTGGACTTTGATCGTCTGCAAACAAAATGGTTGACGCAGGAAAGTATTTCCCTGATCACTCACTTTCCGAAAGGCCCAAAATCTAATGATCAGCAGATCAACACGCTACAAAACAATATTTTAGCCTCCACTTTTAATTCCGAAATTCTGGGAAGTATTTAACTTATGCAAAGACGTCAATTTATTAAACTGAGTACCGCAGGTTTGTTCGCCCTCCCCTTATGGCAGATGGCCTGTAATCAAAAAAGCACTTTGCCCTTTCCTTTTAAGATTAGAAGTGAGGATCAAAGCGGTCATTTTTTAAGATTTGGCTTGCCCGACTGGGAAGCAGAACAGGATCAACACTTTAAAACCGTGGTGGTCGGTGGAGGCGTTGCAGGTTTGTCGGCCGCCTGTCACCTGCGAGATCAGGATTTTGTATTACTAGAAATGGCCGACCGCCTGGGAGGGACCTCTTCAGCCGTTGAACATCAGCAACAATGGATTGGGCAGGGCGCGCATTACGATTTAGCGTACCCTGAAAATTTCGGAAAGGAGGTGCTGGCGTTTTTGGAGCAGCTGAAAATTATCCGCTATAACCCGATTGCCAAATTATGGCAGTTCAACGATCGGCAGCATATTATCCCGCCATATGCGGAGGCGCAATATTGGCAACAGGGAGACCGACGCCCTCAATTGATCGGCGATTTTGACGATCATCAAGCTTTTACAGCATTGCTTTCGGAGTACCACGGAAAAATGCCTTTGCCTTCACGACTGATCGACAAGGAACATCACCACCTTAATTCACTTTCTTTCAAAGATTTCCTGACGCAGGCTCACCCCTTTAAATTGCAAAGTCTGGAAGCCATAGATTATGTGATGCGTGATGATTACGGCGCCAAATCGGATCAGGTATCAGCTTTGTCGGGCATCCATTATTTTATGTGTCGCCCTTACGGTGATCCTTCCGTGGAAATATTTTCGCCAACATCAGGGAATTACTATTTCATCGATAAAATGGCCAAGCAATTGCCGTCAGCAAAATGTAGGCTTCAGCAAATGGTGGTCAACATTGAAACGGCTGCGCATGGTTACTCCTTACAGGTGCTTGACCTGAAAAAGGAACGGCAATACCATATTCATTGTGAGCAGTTGATTTTTGCGGCGCCCAAGTTTTTGTTGCCGACAATTTTCCCTGCGCATGCCTCCACTTTTAAAGCCGTAAAGTACAGTCCGTGGTTGGTGATTAATTATGTCCTGAAAAAGCCATTGCATCAGTCGACCAATTTTTGGCAGAACGAATACATCACTGCCAATCATCCGCTGGTAGGCATAGTGAATACGGCGAGTCATCGTGAGCAGGAATCTGTTCAGGTTATTAGCCTCTACCATAATTATCAGCCACAGGAAAGGCAACACCTTTTGAAGATCAAAAATGACCCTTCCGAAGTGTTTCAGTTTGGGCTGAAAGCGATTGAGGAATTGATTCAGGAGGACATCACTGAGCAGGTAGCAACCGCCTATCTACACTTTATGGGACATGCCATGCCCATCCCTTCAGTAGGTTACCTTAACCAACCGATACAGAGCCCTGATAATCTCGCTTTTGCAGGCGTGGATACCTTCCGTCTGCCGCTACTATTTGAAGCCATAGACAGTGGAATACAAGCTGCTCAAAAAATGAGCACTCCTACAATTTAGTCACGCAACAGTTTTTCTATTTGTTCTTCGAGGCGTAAAACACGGCGTTCCAACAGGTTCGGGGCGTCGAGTTGCTGCGTGATGCGTTGCTTAACTGCCCAAATCTCCTCCACCTTTTCCATCGAAAGCGGCACCTGTTCGCTCGGGTCTTCCCAATAGCTGAGAATCAGCTGGTCGCCCTCTTCTTTTACAATCCGAAGCACGTAAGCCCGGCGATTGTGAATAACGATGCCCAACATGCCTTGTACCGCTGCAATCTCCGAAGGCTTTACCATCGTCCCGATTAAAATATCCCCATTGTTCAAAGCCCTGCTCCCCCCTGCCTGTTGGCGATTAAAAACAAAAGCAAGGTGATTTTTTGGACTGATCTTGGGTATCACTATTTGAGGAAGGTTATCAATAAAATCGGGCTTTCGCTGCCCTAATATATAATTTAACCAATTTTTTCCTTCGAGCATCGGGATACCCTCCACCTGTTTTACGAGGGGCTCAATCTTTTCTTCCACTTTATCGATATCAAAATGATAAAGCTGATTGACGGTAATATCCTTGGTCAGTAGTAAATCTATGCTGAGGTTAAAATGCTGCGCAATTGCAATCACGGTATCGATCTTTGGTTCCGAGCGCCCTTCTTCATACGCCCCGACCGACGGACGGGCAAGTTTGAAAAGCTCGGCAAATTTGGCTTGGCTCAAATTTTTGACCGAACGTATTTTTCGGATATTTCTACCTATATGTGACATTAATCGATAAAAATTATAATTTATATTCCGAAAGTAATCATAATATTTAGGTGTGGAAAAGAAAGCAAGAAAAAAATTGCTACTTTTTTGAGCCATGTTAAAACTTATGTCATTTTTTTCCCGTACATTGATAATGTAATTGATCGGGAATCTAAAATTTTAAACCTTCTTCCCAATGAGTAATTTTGATAAAGTAAGAGAGTACTTGGTAGAACTCGATTATGCCATCCATTTTGAGAATGAATCAGATGGAATTTTTGTGGTAAACTATGAAGCCAATGGTATTAACAACATGATGCTGGGTGTGGCTGAACCCATCCTGATTATGGAACAGCATTTGTTTGACCTGCCCGCCAAAGATCCTGAGGTATTGCTTTCTTTACTTCAGAAAAATCGCGACATGGTTCATGGAGCGTTTGTTTTGGACGAGACAGGCACTAAGGTGATTTTCAGGGATACCCTACAGCTCGAAAACCTTGACCTCAATGAAATTGAAGCTTCCTTCAATGCATTAGGGCTTTTACTCAACGAGTACATGGATGAGATCATCCGTTTTTCAAAAGGATAAAATTTAAAAATATAATATTATGAATATTTTCAAGCGTTTATTTAGAATTGGTAGTGCCGAGGCACATTCTGCAGTGGATAAATTGGAAAACCCTATAAAAATGACCGAGCAGGGAATCCGCGATCTTAAAAAGGATCTGGACAGCAGCCTGCAAGCGTTGGCAGAGGTGAAAGCCATGCAAATTCGTGCAAGAAACGATGTGAACAACTTCAGAAGCAAATCGAAAGATTATGAAAATAAGGCCATGCTGGTGATTCAGAAAGCACAGGCAGGCAGCATGACAGAAGCTGAGGCGGATGAGTTGGCGGCAGAAATTTTGTCTAAAAAGGCGGAAATCGATGCTGACTTTGCACGTGCAACCAAGGAGAAGGAACTATTCGACCAGAAAGTTCCCGCTTTGGAAACCAACGTCAAGAAACTTCGCTCGAACATCAGCCAATGGGAAAATGAACTTAAAACCCTGAAGGCGCGTGTGAAGGTGAGTGAATCGACCCAACGCCTGAACAAGCAAATGGCCAATATCGACTCTTCTTCTACTGTAGCCATGCTCGAGAAGATGAAAACCAAAGTGGACGAAAATGAAGCCCTTGCCGAAGCCTATGGCGACATTGCCGATTCTAACGAAAGCCTTGACTCTAAAATCGACAGCGCTTTGGGCGCAGAAGCCAAAGGCCTGAGCGCTTTGGAAGAGTTGAAAGCCAAGATGAATAAAGGCAACTAAGCAAAAAGCAACAACATCGCAATTCAATAGTTCAGAACGACCTCAATTTTGGGGTTGTTTTTTTTGTGCCCATATTCCACTTATTAAATCTTCTGTGTACTTTAGGGCGTGTTTAAAAACTGTCAACCCACCCTAAACGGCCATTTTAAACGCCCCCTTAGTAAAAGCACAAACTATCAACCATGCTCGACAACACCTTAACCGAACTGACCGACTACATCAGGCAGTCCTTCAATACCGTTTTCAGTACCCGAATCTGGAGTACCGACGCAGGCTATATCATTACCCTCGGAGATTTACTGCACTTTTTTCTGGCGACCCTTTTGGTCATTTTCCTTGCCCGAGGCATCAGAAACCTGCTCATTCACCGCCTGTTCAAAAACTCGCCCGCTATACATCCCTATCGGCACACCATCGGGAATGTGGTACGCTACCTGATCCTGATTTTCGGTTTCATGATCGTCATCAATTCCATTGGCATCAACCTTTCTTCCCTCTATGTAATTTTTGGTTCCCTGGGGGTCGGAATTGGTATTGGTTTGCAAAACCTGACCGAGAACTTCATCTCTGGACTGCTCATCATGTTTGAGCGCCCTGTAAAAGTCGGCGACCGTATTGAGGTGGATGATGTGAACGGAATCATTACCCAAATCGGTGCAAGAGCGACTTCAGTCATTACCAACGACAACATTTCGATCATCCTGCCGAACTCCTACCTGACCAACCAGGCCGTAACCAACTGGTCGCACAACAACTTCAGAATCCGCCTTCGTTTTCCCGTAGGCGTCTCTTATAATGAAGATCCTGAAAAGGTCAGGGAAATCCTTCTAAGCGTGGTTGATGAACACAAGGGCATCATGAAAAACCCTGCGCCACAGGTCTTGTTTGTCAATTTTGGCGACAGCTCCCTGGACTTTTCCCTTGATGTTTGGACAGAATCTTACCTCCACAAATTCGACATTCTCAAAAGTGAAATTTATTACAATATTTTCAGGGAATTTAAAGCCAATAACATTGAAATTCCTTTCCCACAGCGCGACCTCCACATCAGGTCTGGTTTGCACCTCACCGAAAAGGCCATGACTCCACAGGAATAACATCATCCTGACCATAAATAAAGGAGGGTTTTCTTGAAGGCCGCTTGGTGCCTTAAACAAATTAAGCTTGCATTCATCTTATCCTCCTCACTGTTCATCCCTAAAGCGAGACACAAAGGTTACTTTTATTACATGCGGTATATTCATTAATAAATACCGAATGTAAAATATGCCTAAGAAAACGATCTATAGCGTTACCGCACTTCTTTTATTCATTATCGCACTGAGCTTTTACGCTTTGCCCTCCGAGGAACTGCCGCATCATTCGGTAACCCTTAAGGTGGACAAATACAATGTGCGCATCAAAAAAATATTCGTTTCAGGTGGTGCTGCAATTAACAAGGGAGATCAGGTCTTATTGCTTGAAAGCCCTACGGTGGAAAAAAAACTGTGGATGGCACGCGAAAGTATTCATCAAACTCAGGTCAAGCTGATACAGCTACGCACCGAAAAGCAAACACTGCTTACCATGCTGCAACCCAAAAAGCTCAACAGTTCTTTTGATCTCAAAATCCGAGATGCCATAGAAAATGAAATGCTTGACATCAGGGTTCGATTCAATATGGAGGAAAGACAACTCAAGCAAAGACTCAAAGAATTTCAGGCGGAAGAACAATATTGGACGAAAATAAAAAAAGAACTCCTCATTAAAACCCCTATTGATGGCGTTGTGAAAGGCATTGAAGCCAACTGTGGGGATTTCCTCTCAGAAAATGACCCCCTGATCTCAATTTCCCCTTCCTAAAAACTCAACAGTTTTACGCGTAAAGTAAATGTCTTTAGGCCGACATATTTTATTTTAAGAAAAAAAATTTAGCCACATTCTTATCCGAAAAAAGAAACAAGGTGTTGGAATACCTGAACTAATTATACTCACCAACTAAAATTCCAACGCATTATGAAACTTTCTAAGTTAACCTTTCCGTTACTGCTCCTTTTAATGGCAGTCACTGTGTTCACTTCCTGTAAGGATGATGATGACGACAATCCGACCCCGCCTCAGGTTACCGATTCCATTCTCGATGAAATCAAAAAAGACGCTGATCTTTCCACCCTGCTCGATCAGGCATCCCAATTCAGTGATATTGCTGACCTGCTCGACGATGATGATCAGACCCTGACCCTTTTTGCTCCTACCAACGACGCCTTTACCAAATTTCTTGAAGCAAACCCTGACGTTACAGAAGATCAGGTAAAAGCGACCCTTCAGTACCATGTACTTACTACTACCAAAATGCTCGCTGACCTGAAAACAGGGGACAGTTACCTGACTGCTCAGGGAGAATCCATTACCGTAACTAAAAACGATGGTTTGGTGGTAATGCTTAATGACAGCATCATGATTACCAAAGGTGACATTGAAGCGACCAACGGTGTGATGCATAAAATCGATATGGTATTGACAATCCCTGAAGAAGATGACGAACCAGCAATGACCATAGCGGAAATCGCTACGGGGAATGAAAACTTCTCTACGCTTGTTGCAGCGGTATCAAAATTCGACGACCTTACAGCGGCGATTTCAAGCCCTGACAGCGATCTGACCGTTTTTGCACCAACCAACGATGCCTTTCAGGCGCTATTGGATTCAAACCCAGACTGGAATTCTTTGGATGATATTGATGAAGCCACTTTGAAGGCCGTTCTGACATATCATATTGTTGAAGGCAGCGTGTTTTCTACTGATTTGAGTGATGGACGTGTTGAAACCCTCAATGGTAAATTTGTTACCGTAGATCTTTCGAATGGCGTAATGGTTGACGATGCCAACGTTATCATTCCAGATGTGGAGGCAAGTAATGGGGTTGTTCACGCAATAGATGCGGTACTGATCCCTAAAATGAATTTGGTAGAAACGGCAATTGCAACGCCAGATTTGAGCACCTTGGTAGCGGCGGTATCCAAATACCCTGACCTTGTAACAGCTTTAAGTGATGAATCTGCGCAGCTTACGGTCTTTGCGCCAACAAATGATGCTTTTCAGGCGCTATTGGATTCAAATCCTGACTGGAATTCTTTGGATGATATTGATGAAGCTACTCTGAAGGCCGTTTTGACTTACCATGTAGCAGGTGCGAAAATTCTTTCCTCTGACTTACAAGCCACCAATTATACCATGCTCGACGGAAATACCATCTCTGTTAACCTGGATAATGGCGTGGTGATTAATGGTAGCGCAACAGTGGTTATTCCTGACGTAATGGCCTCTAACGGCGTAGCACATGTAATTGATATGGTCTTATTGCCATAATCGCCTGACTTAAACATGAATTTCAAGGCTTCGTTAATTGGAGCCCATAAAAAAAACTCGGCTTATTGACCGAGTTTTTTTGTGTGTTATTTTTTGAAGACTGAAATTAGTCCATCGTATAAGCTTTCATTTTTGTAGTCAGCTCCTCTACATCAAATGCAGGGTAAACAACTTTTTCTTTATTGATCACCATCGTAGCCTCCACTTTTCCTTTGGCTTTAGAGTATCTTGAATACAACTGTTTGGCGATCTCCAAATCCTCTTCCGTCATTTCACCATAAGCCAAAATTGCTGGACCAGGGGTTTCCGAAGTACCCTCTACCATAAAGGTTGCCATATCGGCATAGGATTCCACGGCTTCTTCTTCCTGCTGATTTCTGGCCATGAAGATATATTTTTTCTCATCAAGGCGTAAAAAACGGCTGTGTCTGATCAATTCAAACAAATCCGAATGCTCATGGTGCAACATGCCATCTGCCTCCAACTGCTTCAGGCGTCTTGAATAATTCGGCTCCGTCAGGCGGCAACCACCCGCAGGTTTAGGATAGTTTTCAATCCCCCAAGCTTTGGCCATCTCCATTTGACGGTGGCGACTGCGACCAGAAATATTTTCCAACTGTTCGATATCCAACCAGCCCTCGCGAATCGGCTTGGTATGCGGCAATAATTTTGCTGACATCGGGCGAACGATCAAATCATCCATTTTCGATAACTCCTGAACACGTTCAAGCGCATCTTTTCTTTGCGACATCGGACGCTGGTTCAGTACCTCTCCAGAAATCAGAAAATCAGCCTCATATCTTTTCATCAAATAATCGGCAGTGTAGCTCATCATTAAAGCATGACAATCCAAACAGGGGTTCATGTTTTTCCCTCGACCATTGGCAGGGTCTTTTACCACTTCCATATGCTCTTTTTTGAAATCAACATACTCGAGTTTTACTCCAATCTGATCACACAAACGCTGCGCGTTTTCATTTTCTCCCCCAAAAAAATGGGAAACAAAATTTAATGCGATAACCTCCACCCCTTGGTCTTTTACCAATTTCATTGCCAACAGCGAGTCAAGCCCACCTGAATATAATGCCAAAGCTCTTCTTTGCTCCACCTTCATAGAATTTGATGATTGATATTTAATTTAAGTGATCCTTAAATTTTTTCACCGACAAAAGTATTCCATTTGATGGAAATCACCGATAAAAAAAGGTTAAAAATCTCCTTTAATCTCAAAGGAGCAAAAAGAAAGCCAAAACGAAATCCTATGAATAATTTTCAATCTTTTCACTGTCCGTCATTGCGGCTTCGGCATAACGCTTTCTCAGTAAATCTTGCATAAAGTAGTTCACCTCCCACTGATCGGCCAGAGGCGCACCACCAAATGGACTGCTCGTCATATAAGGATGCGGACCAAATTCAGGCGTCATGTAAAGCACTTGCTGCCCTTCTTTGCGGTGACGGGCAACGATACGGTCCCACCAGCCCAAATGTGCTTCCAATTCCTGTCGCCACTCCTCCGATCTTGGGTCGGTAATTTGTGGACCTTCCCCATGCCCCACACGACAATGAATGTAATCGGCACGATCAATGGCCAAGCGCAGGGCTTCCTCTTGCCCCTCAAGCAAAGATTCCGACACACAACACCAATGCGAAAAGTCGGTCGTGATCCTTAAATCAGGCAAGGCCTGTAAATACTGCATGGTCTGTTGCGCCGAAAAACTAAAGCGCCCACGGTGGGTTTCGTGCAAAATCCTGACGCCCTTTTCCGCCCCCATTTCATTAGCCATCTCAATCAAGGCGCTATTCCTATCAAAAGAATAATAGTCCTTACCCGTATGGGTATTAATCATGATTGGGTTCAGTGCCAAAAGCTTTTTGAGGTGTTCGGCATACGTTTTTTTATGGGCTTCAAAATCAATCTCTGCGGTTTCCCAATGCTGAGCAATCAGCCCTAATCCATATTGTTGCAAAGTTTCAACCACCCGCTGCTGATCCGCCTGACTGGGATAGTTATGAAAAGGCATTTCCACCCCATCATATCCTGCAGCTTTTACCTTCTGACAAAATTCCTCAAAGGGTAAATGCTCCTGTCCCCAAAGGGGGCAAAAAATCTTGATTTTCATGTTGATGTTGATTAAGTTCTCCTGATAAGAAGGATTCGGTAAAGTTAAATGTAAGGGCATACCTCATGGCGAGGTGTTAGCTATTTTAGGGAGATGAATAATTATTGAAGGTTTGAGTTCTCACCCTAAACTATTAGAATTGATGTTGCAACACGAAATTTAATTTGGGCGCTGTACGGGCTGACCTATGTGTCTGCCCGTTTTATTAAAAATATATCATAATAAAGGATACACACATAGGTGCATCCATACAGCAATCAAAATAATCTTTCATAAGAAGGATAAACTCGAGCTGTGCAATAGCCTGAGCAGAAGATTTGACTAACTAATATTTATTTTGAATGATATAAAGACGGCTCAGGCCCCCAAATTCAAAAATTATTCCCCCAAAGCCTCTAAAACGAGATCATCCGTCAGTAAAGGAAAAAACTGACCTTCCATCTTTTCTCCTTTCTGTATCACGGGAACACCTTTTAGCAGGACTTCATCAGTCTCCGACAGGGTGCCATCCTTAAATACATTCAGCACAAAAGCCCTTCTCGACATTTCAGAATCATTGGCCTCCGACCCATGCACCAACAACGGATGGTGGAAGGAACAGAATCCCCGTTTCAGCGGAATATGCACAGGCTTGAAGTCCGCCTTTTGCTCCTCGGTCAAGAATTCAAACAAGCCATTCATTTCCCCCGCAAGGTCTGGCTTGGGAATCAGTCCCCATTCGTGGCTTCGCTCAACATATTGCAAACAGCCATTTTCTGGCGTGGCATCATCGATACCCACCCAACAGGTCAGATGTTGCATGGGCGAGGTACGGGTCCAATAGGAATAATCCTGATGCCAAGCCACAACACCTCCATGCTTCGCTGGCTTGCAGAAAAGCTGATCGTGCCAAAAGCGAACGCCTCCACCAAGTAACTGGGCGGCTTTCATCACAAAGGACGGGTTCCACAGAATATCATGAAATCCCTGAGTGATGCGCCATGCGCCGAGTGCATGAAACAACACCTTGTCGGGGTCCCCCGATTCATTGCTCCAGAACTCATAAAACAAATGGTGCTGCGGATGATTAGGATCCATGATTTCAGCGAGCTCACTGCCTAAAAAATCAAGCTGCTCCGCCGTTAAAAGCTGAATATTGGCGACATAGCCCAATTCATGAAATTGATCGATCTGCTCCTGAGATAATTTATAAGTTTCCCATTCTTCAGCAGAAGTCGGCCATTTAAAAAGTTCACCAACCAATTGGTGGGTTTTCGACAGGTCAGCGGTTATTGTAGTTTCCATCGTTTTGGGTTTTGTTTGATATTGAATATTATTCAATATCGTGAATGTGATTTAGACCATTTTTCAGTATATTAACATTAGCATCTACTATATTAACCAAACATGAAAGCCATCAGGGAAAGAATATTGCCGACAGATGATCAGTCTTTTTTTGTGCAGCATTTTAAAATGCCCGCCTTCGATATGCCAAGGCATTTTCATCCCGAATATGAATTAACCTATATTATACAGGGAGAAGGCATTCGCTATGTGGGCGATCACAAGACGACATTCAAGGCCGGAGATTTGGTGTTGCTCGGCCCCGATCTTTCGCATTATTGGGAAACTGACCTGCAATGGGTGGAGGATACAGGCTTATTCAGCGAATCGATCGTGATACAATTCAAACCACAGGTCTGTCCGCAAGGAGGGTTAAAGGAATTTTCTGCTATACAAAATATGCTAAGAATGGCGGATGCAGGTATTCATTTCCCCGAGGGAGCGCAATTTCTACAAGCAATCCACGAACTTTTGGCGGCGAATGGATTTGAAAAACTGATGCAGCTGTACAAGCTCCTGAACAAATTAAGCGCCGTGGAGGAAAGAACACTTTTGTCTTTCAGTGAAGAATCTCAAATGCAGCTTCACCAAAACCATGAAGTCTTCAGTCGCATTTTAGAGGAAATTTTTGTCAATTTCAACCAACAGATCACCCTCCAGAGCATTTGCGAGAAAATGGAGATGTCGCCACCTGCCTTTTGTCGATTTTTTAAAAAACGAACCAAAAGAACCTTCTCCGAATACCTGAACCAAATCAGAATAAAACATGCCTCCACCCTGCTGACAGAAACGGACGAGGCCATTTCTCAAATCGCCTACGGTTGTGGATACAATAGCCTCAGCTATTTCCATGAGCAGTTTGTCAGAAGGAAACAGATGAGCCCGACGGAGTACAGAAAGAGGAATTGGGTTTGATTTAATCTCATCAAAATAACCTTATGTCCTTTTCAGTCCCCTTTTCCAAAAAAACTGTATCTTTAAGCACCAATTCAAAAATGGATAATCCCATGAACCAACAAAAGGCATTACCGATCGGAATACAGACATTTGCGGACCTACGAACCAAGGAAGCTGATTATGTTTATGTTGATAAAACACAGCACATTCATAACATGGTGGCTTTACCCAAAGGCTATTACTTCCTCTCGCGCCCTCGCCGCTTCGGAAAATCAATGCTTTGTTCGACCTTTCAGTCACTTTTTGAAGGAAAACAGGAGCTTTTCGAAGGGCTTTACATTCATGACAAATGGGATTGGTCGCAAAGTTATCCGGTGATTCGGATTGATTTAAGTGGAATAAATTATAAGAACCTTGAGTCTGTAAATGATCAACTTGCTAATTCATTATTGAGAAACTGCTTAAAGCATAATTTATCATATGAAGACTTAGAGCTAAAAGGTGTAGGTCCAAAATTTGGTGAATTGATTGAAAAAATACATCAAAAATCAGGAAAGAAGATCGTAATCCTCATCGATGAATACGACAAACCCGTGCAGGACACCCTGTCCAGTGATGACCAGTTAGCAGCTAAGTCATTGGATGTTTTGCGTGGTTTTTATTCAGCGATTAAAGCCTCAGATCAATACATTCGCTTCTGCTTCATGACTGGGATTACCAAATTCACGGGCGTAGGGCTTTTCAGTGGGGCAAATAATTTTGAGGACATTACCCTTGATAGTCAATACGCATCCATTTGTGGTTTTACCCAAAATGAATTGGAAACTTGCTTTGGAAACTATTTTGATGATGTCGATATGGAGGAGGTCAAGGCTTGGTACAATGGCTACAACTACCTTGGCGATAAGGTCTATAATCCATTTGACATTTTACTGTTCCTGAAAAAACAGGCGGATTTTGATAATTATTGGTGGGACTCAGGTCAGCCCACTTTCATCACTAAGATTTTTTCCAAAGGTGAAATGATGCCCTACCAATTGAGTAATATGGTTTTGCCATCGGAGGAGTTGAAGCAATTTAATTTGAACAACCTGAACCTGGTTTCTCTTTTATGGCAAGCGGGATATCTGACCATTGCTGAGCGAATCAAAGTGCCTATGCGTGGTTATCGTTACCGAATGGCCATTCCCAACAATGAAATTCAGGTTTCTTTGAATAATCTGTTTTTGATGGATCTGACGGGGCTCCGACAAAGCAGTCAGCACCATAATTATAAAGCCTTTGATGCTATTTATGATCATCGATTAGGGGATTTCGAAAAAGCGATCAAGGCCATGTTTTCGGCGATCCCATACAATAATTATGTACAAAACAACATCGATAAATTTGAAGGCTATTACGCCTCAGTGATGTATGTTTATTTGTTGGCTTTAGGCTTGAAAACCCACACCGAAGAAGCCACCTCTCACGGCAGAATCGACTTGGTGATGGAAACCCCAACGCATATTTATGTCGTCGAATTCAAGGTGAATGCACCGAAGCCTGAAGGCAAAGAGAAAGGCGAAGCCATTCAGCAAATCCATGAAAAAAAATACTATGCGCCGTATCTAAATGATGATCGAAAAATCATTTTGATCGGAATGCACTTCAATGAAGCCGAGCGAAATTTGGATTGGTTTGAGGTGGATGATAGCGTGCAGGGTTGATAAATAAACCAAGGTTGAAACCTTGGCCTAACAGAGTCAAACCCATTAAAATGGGTTGGTCTTGCATTTCAAATGAGTTCCCATGTAAATACAGCAGCTTAAAGTTTAAGGAGGAACTCCCTATGTAATCCACACCAACCTGCTTCAGAAGGTTTCACGCTGTTAGCCCACTGCTTCAGCTGTGGTAGAAAAACAACGAAAACAAGCCGAAAGAAAAACACCCTCCTTCTTCAAATCAACGCACCCTTCAAACCATCCCTCCCCAAAAAATTACCCAAAAAACCGCTGCATTCCCTATTTTTAGGCCAAACAAGCTACTTTTCCATGCTAAAAATCATATTTAAAGTATCTACCGAAAAAAATATTTCCTTCGGCAGGTATTTTTATTAGCAAAAGCCCATATTCTATCAAATAAAGCCTTATTTTTGCCGCTTGAAGGAACAAATCCCTTAACCGTTCAAATTTTCTTATAAGGATGATCACATTCTATCAAGGCGTACAAAATAATTTTTTTGTAGTTGAAGCTCAAAAGCCTTTAAATGAGCAAGACTGCAATAAGTTGAAATGGTTGTTCGGAAATGCGAAAGCTATAGATCAAACCACAATTGAAGGGACGTTCATCGGACCGAGAAAAGAAATGATCACGCCATGGAGTACCAACGCCGTGGAGATCACTCAAAACATGGGGATCGAAGGTATCGTCCGCATCGAGCAATTCGAGAAGCAAGATGCTGAGGCTACTTTTGACCCAATGTTGCAAGCCAAATATGATGGATTAGATCAACAGGTATTCAATATCAGCAAAGCCCCTGAAGCGGTGGTTTATATTGAGGATATTGCCGCTTACAACAAAGCTGAAGGATTGGCTTTGAGTGCGGAAGAAATTCAGTACCTCGAAGGCCTGACCGAGAAGTTGGGTCGCAAATTGACCGATTCAGAAGTTTTCGGGTTCTCACAGGTGAACTCTGAGCACTGTCGTCACAAAATCTTCAACGGGACCTTCATCATTGATGGAGAAGAAAAAGAAGATTCCCTTTTCAAGATGATCCGCAAGACGTCCAATGAGCACCCAAACCATTTGGTGTCTGCTTATAAGGACAATGTGGCTTTTGTAAAAGGACCAAAAATGGAGCAATTCGCTCCTGCAACACAAGACAAACCTGATTTCTTCGAGACCAAAGAGATCGAATCGGTGATCTCTATTAAGGCAGAGACGCACAACTTCCCAACCACTGTTGAGCCATTCAATGGCGCGGCAACAGGTGCGGGTGGTGAGATTCGTGACCGTTTGGCAGGTGGACAAGGTTCTTTGCCATTGGCTGGAACGGCGGTTTACATGACGCCTTACTCTCGTTTGGAAGAAGCACGTAACTGGGAGAAAAACATCGCTCCACGTCCATGGTTGTACCAAACGCCTATCGAAATTTTGATCAAAGCCTCTAACGGTGCTTCTGATTTCGGTAACAAATTCGGTCAGCCATTGATCACAGGATCGTTGCTGACTTTCGAGCATGAGGAGAACGACCGCAAATTAGGTTTCGATAAAGTAATCATGTTGGCGGGAGGTGTTGGTTTTGCCAAGCACGAGCATGCCTTGAAGAAAGCCGTTTCCAAAGGAGATCGCATCGTAGTGATGGGTGGTGACAACTACCGCATCGGTATGGGCGGTGGCGCTGTATCTTCTGTGGATACAGGAGAATTTTCTTCAGCGATTGAGTTGAATGCCGTTCAGCGTTCGAACCCTGAGATGCAGAAACGTGCCATGAATGCCATCCGTGCATTGGTGGAGTCAGATAAAAACACCATCATTTCTATCCACGACCACGGTGCTGGTGGTCACTTGAACTCGCTTTCTGAGTTGGTTGAAGAAGTGGGTGGAAAAATCGACCTTCGCAAGTTGCCTGTGGGTGACCCTACCCTTTCTGGCAAGGAGATCGTTGGTAATGAGTCGCAGGAACGTATGGGTCTTGTGATGAAAAAAGAAGACATTGACGAATTGATGCGCATCGGTGAGCGTGAGCGTTCTCCAATCTATGAGGTTGGTGAGGCTACGGGCGATATGCGTTTCACTTTTGAAGATAAACAAACGGGTGAAAACCCAATCGATTTGGACTTGGCGGACATGTTCGGTAACCCACCGAAAACGATCATGAAAGACCGTGCCAAAAACGAAAAATTTGCTCCTGTTGAATACAGCTCCGATAAACTTTTGGATTATCTTGTGGATGTCCTTCAATTGGAATCAGTGGCTTGTAAAGACTGGTTGACCAACAAAGTGGACCGTTCGGTTTCTGGTAAAGTTGCCAAACAACAAACTGCTGGGGCTTTGCAATTGCCTTTGAACAACGTGGGCGTAATGGCCATGGATTACAAAGGTAAAGGCGGTGTGGCTACGGCAATCGGTCACGATCCTGTTTCAGGTTTGATCGACCCAAAAGCAGGTTCTGTAAACTCTATTGCGGAATCATTGACCAACTTGGTTTGGGCACCATTGACGCACCAAATGAACGGTGTTTCTTTGTCTGCCAACTGGATGTGGCCATGTAAAAACGAAGGGGAAGACGCTCGTTTGTACGATGCAGTAAAAGCCGCTTCGGATTTCGCATGTGCTTTGGGCATCAATATTCCAACAGGTAAAGATTCGATGTCGATGACACAAAAGTACAAGGACGAAACTGTTATCGCTCCTGGTACGGTGATCATCTCTGCGGCTGGTGAAGTTGAAGACGTGAAGAAAGTTGTTTCTCCTGTATTGCAAAAAGGAGTGGACAAGCCAATCTTCCATATTGACTTGTCATCTGACGCTTTGAACTTGGGTGGATCTGCATTCGCGCAAGCGCAAAACAAATTGGGTGATTCTGCTCCTACCGTTAAAGATCCTGAATACTTCAAGAAAGCTTTCAACGCCATCCAAACGTTGATCATGGAAGACAAAGTGGAAGCTGGACACGATATTTCTGCGGGTGGTTTGATTACTACCTTGTTGGAGATGTGTTTCGCTGAGCAAAACTTGGCCGCTGATGTGGACTTGACTGCTTTGGAAGAAGAAGACTTGATCAAAGTATTGTTCGCAGAAAACAGTGCAGTATTGCTTCAGGTAAATGATGAGGCTTACGTAACGGAGTTCTTCGAAAAAGCGGGTATCAAAGCGACATTGATCGGTATTCCTGTAGAAGATAAAGAATTGGCGGTTCGCAATGGCGGCACTAAATTCTTCATCCCTGTTCCTGAATTGCGTGATGTATGGTTCAAAACTTCTTATTTGTTGGATCGTCACCAATCAGGTGAAGAGTTGGCATCTGAGCGTTTTGATTCTTACAAAAACTCGCCACTACGTTTCACTTTCAATACGGAATTCACTGGTAAGTTAGCTGATTACGGATTGACGCAAGACCGCAAAGGCAAGTCAGGCGTTCGTGCAGCGATCATCCGTGAAAAAGGGGTGAACGGTGACCGTGAAATGGCATACTCAATGTTCTTGGCAGGTTTCGATGTGAAAGATGTTCACATGACCGACTTGATCGCAGGACGTGAGACTTTGGAAGATGTAAACTTGATCGTTTTCGTTGGAGGTTTCTCTAACTCAGATGTTTTGGGTTCTGCCAAAGGTTGGGCTGGTGCATTCTTGTACAACCCGAAAGCCAAAGAAGCTTTGGATAACTTCTTCGCTCGCCCTGATACCTTGTCGTTGGGTGTGTGTAACGGTTGTCAGTTGATGATCGAGTTGGGATTAATTAACCCTGACCACGAAGAGAAAACAGCCATGCTTCACAACGAATCAGGTAAATTTGAGTCTGGCTTCGTGAACATGACCATCCCTGAAAACAATGCCGTGATGTTGAACAGCTTGTCTGGTTCGCGTTTGGGTGTTTGGATCGCTCACGGTGAAGGTCAATTCTCTTTCCCTTATGCCGAAGAGTCGTACAACATCGTTGGTAAATATGCTTACGAGTCATACCCTGCCAACCCTAACGGTTCAGACTTCAATACCGCAGCGGTTGCTTCACACGACGGTCGCCACTTGGCAATGATGCCTCACTTGGAGCGCGCGATCTTCCCTTGGAACTGGGCACACTACCCTGCTTCTCGCAAAAACGACGAAGTATCCCCATGGATCGAAGCTTTCGTAAATGCCCGCCAATGGGTAGAAGCTCAAACAGAAGAGAAATAATACGAACGTATTTAACATAAATATAAATCCCCTGCTTCAGATGAGGCAGGGGATTTTTTCTATTTTTGGGGAATACCCTTCATTTATGGGAATAAAAATTATTGAAATAATTGAATAAATTTTTGAGGTTGGGTTGATATGGTTATATTAATTAATTCATTTTTAAGAAGATAAAGACAAAAACATTGGCAATCCATTTATTTTGTGACTCCATGTAAACCTAAAAGAAAATGAAATACATTTTTTTGATTGTTCTAACCATTACCGCCCTTTTTGCAAAAGCCAATGACGGTGTGTTTTACGCATCGGGAAATCAGCTTATTCCTATCCAAGAAACCGACATCAGTATAACAAAAGAGATACTTAAAATAGAACGTACAACTAACAATCAATTTTTAGTAACAGTCAACTACACCTTTAACAACCCGAAAGATCAAAAAGAACTCTTGGTTGGGTTCGAAGCACCATCCCCTGCTGGAGATGTTGATGGAACACCTAAGAATGGACAACACCCCTACATGACCGACTTCAAGGTTATCTTTAATGGAAAACCTCTTCCCTTCCAATCTTCTATCGTCCATACTGAAGAATATTTCAAAAATGGCCAAATTCAAGGCTTAACTGAACAAGAAGCTAAAGGAGATAACTTCAATAAAAATGAGCCTAATTTCTTCTATGTTTACCATTTTAACACAAAATTCAAGAAGGGAATAAATACCATTAAACACAGCTATAGAATAGACATTTCAGCTCACTTCAATACCATATTTGAGCTTCATTACCTTTTAACTCCTGCAACGCGGTGGGCAAATAAACAGATCGATGACTTTACCCTAATTCTTGATTTAGGTGATTACTATGACTATCTAATTGAGCAAACATTTTTTACAGGTTTCCAAAATTGGACGGGGGCCACTAAAATACTTAATTCAAAAAAACAATCATCCTTCTCTCAAATATCTAAACCAATAAGAGTAATCACGGGACATAATCCTGTTGTATTCAAACAGAAAAATTTCTCACCCAAAGGGGAGCTTATTATTTACGCTACCACTGACATGGAATTCCTTATGTCAAAATCATTCGATCATACAACGATGGATATTCCGTTCAATGTGAAAAATTTCATCCACAAATTTGAAATAAAAAATGAGGACTCATACAAAATCCTAAGAAATCTCCCTTTCGCTCGAAGAGGTTATGTCTTTAAAACACCCCTAATTCAACAATACTACGAAAAGCAAGAATGGTATACGGCGAACTCAAAATATAAAGCAAACATCAACCTTTTGACAGATACCGAGCAGAAATGGTTAAAGACACTGAAGCAAAAACATCAATTATAGACATGGAATTAATTTCTTGTCTTTTAAAATTGAAATTTTCTAATTCAGAACACTTTTAGGCTATCAAATATTTTTGAACTCTCGGTACGGACGTCCCATCCAACGTCCCTACTGCGAGGTTTGACTTTTGCAAAATCACCACTCTCCGTATAAGTAATACCTAAAATATCAAAATAACCTTTTGAGGACCTTCAAATATGACTAAATTAATATAACATATTTTTTTGCCTAACAAAATTTGGTAATGTGTTGGGGTTATGGAAAATCGACCTTTCGTCTACCTATGATTCGGATAAAATCTTAAAAAATGAACTCTAAATACACGATCCTATCAAATGTGATGTTAATTGGCCTATTCTTTATCCTCCGAGCTTCTATCATGAACTGGATATTTTTATTTGTCCTACTCATTTTCATTGAGATAATTTTTGTATTCGTATTAATTTACAGGTTAATTTTCAAGAAGTATAGAACATTCCATAACCTAAAAATGACTGCCGTGCATATCTCTTTGATTGGGGCCATGTATTTCTCCATAGGTGATTATCTTTCAATAGGGTATCTTTCTATATACCATGCCAAAACAATCAATGTATTTCGTACCTATCATTCGGTCATGCCATTAGAGAATAAAGTTAGTGGCTCATGGATTGTTGAAGATTATTATTTAAAAAACAACCTGCCTACTAAGGACTATATTTCGCTTTGTGAAAACTTTAATAAACTTAATCCTTGTCAATATGAGAATGGGTATTGTTATGTTGAGTTTGGAGGATTCCTTAAAAATTCTGGTGGATATTATTTTAAACTGAATGCTGAACAAGTCCCTCCTTTAGGCTTAGGCTATTCGAGAATAAACAAAACGAAAAAACTAACTGATGCTTGGGCGCTTTATAACTACTAATGAAATATCATCATGTACAAAAATCGATAAATAACAATGGACTTTTTAAAGGTTTATTTAAGTATTTTAATTGACCATTGAGGTCAACCTATCGCAAGTGTCCCATTCGCGATAACAACAATACCCACAACTAACACGAGACGGAGTCTCGCGATAGAGTACCCTATTGATTTGTATAACAGCTGATCGGGCAATCCATAACCATTGGTAAATTGAAGAAAGTATGAGCTTCAATAAAAT
>CANMKE010000036.1 GCA_947498325.1 uncultured Persicobacter sp. | reverse complement strand
TGGTTTGGTAGTTCAGTTGGTTAGAATGCCTGCCTGTCACGCAGGAGGTCGCGAGTTCGAGTCTCGTCCAGACCGCAGAAAGCTCAGAAGAAATTCTGGGCTTTTTTTGGGTCTATACTTTTTTATATTTGTCCACAGATTTTTTGAGGAGATCTATCCAAACCTCGCTCACAAATCAATATTCTAAGTAAAATGAAGAATCATGGTCATCCTTAAAATTAAGGTCGTCATGGTCATCATGGTTTATTAGCTTCTCCTGCTATTGGGTGCTTATCCACCCACATGACATCAATCATGAATTTAGATTATTATAATTCATCAAATTTTTCTTAGCTTTACACTATGGTGCTGATCGTGATATCCTCACGGTCGGATAATAGGGAATCTGGTGAAAATCCAGAACTGTACCCGCAACTGTAAAATGCCAATCGTGTGGTTGTTATAACCTCTTGCCACTGTCTGAAAAGATGGGAAGGCGGACAATCACGGCATAAGTCAGGAGACCTGCCATCATTTGTAAACTTTTAAGCTTCGGGAGTTAAGCATAAAAAATATGGTGGTCTTTTCGCTCTTTTTCATTAGGGTAGGAGCGCGCTGTTCATTCTTGCTGAAAGGTTTACATATGTTTTTTTGAATTTTTGCCAAGCGAATGTTTGGCTTTTCATATTTACATAAACCATTATAATGAAGAGGTTACCTTACTTTTTATTGGTCTTCGTTTTTCTGTTTACAGCATGTACTTCGGAAGAACAGATGGCCACCTATCAAATTACTTTTGACACCCAAACCAACAACCCGATTGCGCCACAGCTAATTTCCGATGGCGGAAGGGTGGAACAACCTGCCGATCCAGCAAAGGAAGGAGCTACTTTTTCCCATTGGGCGGTGGGAACAAAAATTTTTGATTTCTCAACACCCATTCATCAGGATTTAAAACTGATCGCCCAATATACTGGTAATCAGTATGAAATCAGTTTCGATGCACAAGGAGGCACGGCGGTAGAAGATCAGCTGATTGCTCACGGAAATACCCTTAGCCCTCCTGAAGAACCCGTAAAGGAAAATTACTTTTTTGATGGCTGGTATGTCGATGGTCAGTTGTTTGATTTTTCAGCAACAATCACCGATCACCTTCAGCTTGAGGCACATTGGGCGCAAGCGCTTACGGTGGTGTTCAATACCAATGGAGGAAGCGAACTTGCTCCGCAAACGATAAAAGCAGGTGATCAACTGGAAGCACCTGAGACTCCTGTAAAGGAAAATGAAGTGTTTGAAGGCTGGTTCTGTGATGGTAAAAGCTATGACTTTTCAGCATCAGTTACTGAAAATATTCAGCTTGAGGCGCAGTGGAGTATTCCTGACGGTGAAACGGCGGTTACTTATGACGACATCGCCAAAGCCAGCTTTGAGGGGATGGTGCAAAATCAGCATATTTTAGTGAAAGCGAGCATTCATAAAATGATGAATGGCTGGGCGTGGGGCACAGAAACTTACTTGGTCGATGATCAGGGCAACAGTTCCAAAGACCTGTACAGCCATTCCAATTTCGGGATGTTTACCTTTCCCCTTCGGGAAAGTGATGGCTTTACTTTCGATCAAACTTATGTGTTCGATTTGGTGAAAGACACCTACATGAGCAGTCCTCAGCTGGGCTTTGGGCAGAACAGTACCGATGGCTATAATGGCAGCCGATGGACGGGTGATACCCGCTATGGTATCGAATATTTTGATGCCGTTCTTCGTGGAAATCTTCAGCAGGTGGAATCGTCGGCAGGGCATACCACCATTACCGTGGCTTCTCAGCAAATCAGCCTTCCTGAATTAACAGGAGCCGCTTTACAACAACTGACCGATAAAGTGGGCACCAATGTATTTGTACATGTCATTCAGCAAAATGGCCATTACGAGTCCCTGCTTAAAGATGGCAACCCTCAAGTCTATCAAACCTTCAACAACCTATAATTTTTAATTACTTACTGATGATGAAAATTTGTAATGTATTCGTCGCTTTATTTTTGGCGACCCTCTTTTGGGGCTGTACCCCTTCGGAAATCAATGAAGAGCCCGTTTTTCATACGATTACTTTTGACGCCAACGGAGGCACGGAAATCGCCCCTCAAATGGTAGAGGATGGCGATTTGGCTGCCCGACCTGAAGATCCCGAGCAGGAAGGAAGTACCTTTATTAACTGGTTTGAGGGGAACAAGCTGTACGACTTTTCCGCGCCTGTGCACCAATCGCTTACCCTTTCGGCACAATGGACAGGCAATACTTATACGGTCAGTTTCGATACTGATGGGGCGGAGGAAATTGAAGCGCAGGTTATTGATGCAGGGGACTTTGTGACGGAGCCGCCCGTACCTGCAAAATATGGATATACCTTTGAAGGGTGGAAAAGCAACGACGAGCTTTTTGATTTTTCTACGCCTGTTATTGCCGACCTTCAGCTTGTGGCAGACTGGGCACGTGAGCAAATCGATTTGACGGACAAGTCTCCATGGATTTCTGAAGTGCTGGACTTCAGACCAGCACCAGGGCAGTTTATCAACAAAGTCGACGATGAACTTGCGGCAGCCAAAGAGAACCTTGTGGGGGATAGCCATCAGTTTGTGAGTCTGGGAACTTTCGGCGGAAATGTATCTTTTAAGTTTGACCACCCAATTGTGAACCGTGAGGGGAATGATTTGGCGATTTATGGTAATTCTTTTGAAGGGAACAGTGAGCCAGGAATCGTGATGGTTTGTCAGGATTTGAATGGTAACGGGCAGCCTGATGCCGATGAGCCGTGGTATGAACTGGCAGGAAGTGATTACGATCTGCCAGAAACGACACACAACTATGAAATTACCTATTACCGTCCGGAGGCGGGGCAAGACACCCACATCATTCCTTATAAAGAAATTATTGATGGGCAGGAAAAAGTAGGCACAAGGGATTTTACGGACATTAAACCGTTCCACGATCAGCCGATGTTCCCTGCCATGTATACCGAAGGATCGGTTACTTTTAAAGGTACTTTGCTGAAATCCAAAACCTATGATCAGAATGAGGGTACAGGCAGTGAATATCCTTTTTATGTGAGTCCAAAATTTGACTGGGGTTATGCTGATAATGCTGGCTATGAGCAGGAGCGAGGATCTGTGCTTGCAGGTGCCGATGTTTTTGACCTTTCGAATGCCGTAGATGCCATGGGCAATAAGGTTACCCTCATTCAGGTAGATTTTGTGAAAGTGTACACCGCCACCACCGAGATTGCGGGCTGGCTTGGGGAACTGTCACCAGAGATCACAAAAGCCGCAGATTTATCGATGCTTGAGCAGGAGTAATTTTACCATTCCACCAATAAAAAAGCCCTTGAGTGATGATTATACTCAAGGGCTTTGTTGTTGTTCGGCGGAAATTAGATCGTAGCGGCAGGGTTACCAAATACTGTTTGTCCTGCTTTTACATCAGCAATTACTACAGATCCAGCACCAACACGGGCACCTTTTCCAATGGTTACCCCCGCAACAATGGTTACGCCTGAGCCAATGAAGACCTCTTCTTCAATGGTTACCCCGGCATTGATGTTACTGCCTGTGCCAATTTGGGCGAAATCACCTATCTTGCAGTCAGCATCTATATTTACACCCGTATGTAGAATGGTATGGCTGCCAACCTCAACATGAGCACCCAGGAAAACTTTGGCATTGACCATGTTTCCATAACCAATCGATGCGCTTTCTGAAAGTAGCGCCGAGCGGTGAACGGCATTGGCTGGTTGCACTTTGCGGCTTTCATTCAGCATTTCCACCTGGCTTTTGCGTAGCTGATTTTCATCCGTAGCCACAAAAGCACTGCAGCTTTCTCCCACCATCTGTGTCATGGCTTCATCATCTGTAAATCCCAAAACCGACACCAAGCCAATTTGGGTGTTGTGTAGCTCTTCGTTTTCATCCAAGAAACCATAAACTTCCACCCCATTGCTGTTGAAAATTTCAAGGGCGGCTTTGCCAATTGCGTTTGCGCCGAATATTAATACTGGATTTTCCATCGTTTATTTAAATTTTGCCCACCACCAAGGCGGGATTGCTTTCAGGTCGCAAATTAAGATTTTGTCCTCAAAATTGAAAGTCAATTGTTTGGGCTTAATTTTTTGTCATCTTCAGTGCATATACCATCGGCAGTATTCCCTGGTGTTTTTCAAACTGATAGCCTTTGTCGGTTTTTATCAATCCCTGAAAACAATTGTAAGGTGAATAGTCATATTCCCGGCAGAAATCGAGGCGCATTCCAGCATCAAGCAATGCCTGGAGTACTTCTGTAAGGCCGTAATTCCAGCAAAAAGATTGCGCATGAATCTGGGCATTGGTGTCGGCATAAGTTCCCTCTTCCTGCTCAATGATCACCTCAGCATTCAAATAAGGGTAAGTGAGCTTTTCGATGGCGTCGTCGAACATCCATACTGCAGGGTGAAATTCCACAAAAATGAGCTGCCCACCAGGCTTCAGTGCATAACTCATCTGTTTTGCCCATAGGCGGATATCATCAAGCCAGCCAACCGTTCCATAAGAGGTAAAGACCATATCGAAATGATTTTGGGGAATATGTGCCTCCAGCTCCAGTACATTGGCCTGAATGAATTGTGTCTCCAGTTTCAATAGATCATTCATTTTCCGGGCCTGGGCAATGGCTTCCTGTGAGAAATCGACGCCTGTTACTTCGGCGCCCATGCGTGCCATGCTCAGGCTGTCCTGCCCAAAGTGGCATTGGCTGTGTAATACTTTCAGCCCTTCCATGGCAGGGAAAAGTGCCAGTTCAATATCGTTCAGGGTGTTTTTCCCCGCAAGGAATGCTTCATTGTCATAAAAATCAGAAGCGATATGCGCAGGGGTTTTCTTGTTCCACAGGTTTTGGTTTATTTTGATATAATCCTTCATTGTAGCGCTTTTCGGTAAGGTTAAGTCAGTTATTCCTTCTAATGTACCATTTTTTGAAATAGATTTTAAGCGCTTTTCCGTGCAGTTGATACTTTTTTGAAGTTAAAAGATTAAAGGTTGAGCTTCGATTGCTTATCTTTGCATGTTAAAAATTATTGCTTTGGTTCAGTTCAGGGCGAAGGATAGCAAGAAAAATGGGTAGAAAAAAAATTAAAGATATTAAGGGGCTTCGCATTGAGAAGTTTGCCGCTGAGGGGAATTGTTTGGGCTATGCAGAAGATGGCAAAGTGATCTTTGTATCGCATTCGGCACCAGGCGATTTAATGGATGTTCGCGTGGTAAAACAACGCCGTAAATTTATTCAGGCAGCACCTGAGCAGGTTTATGAGTTCTCGGATATGCGTCAGGAGCCACATTGTGAGCATTTCGGTTTGTGTGGTGGCTGTAAGTGGCAACACCTGAAATATGAGCATCAGTTGGAGTTTAAAACGCAGGTGGTTCGTGAAACCATGGAGCATTTGGCGAAGATTGAAATTCCTGAGATTCCTCAGGCGGTGGGCTCTGAGAAAACAGAATTTTACCGCAACAAGATGGAATATTCCTTCACGAATTTCCGTTGGCTGACAAAAGAAGAAATTTCGCAGGAGGAAGCCCACAACCGTAATGGTTTGGGATTGCATGTTCCTGGTGGTTTCGACAAGATTATTCATGTCAATAAATGCTGGTTGCAGCCAGACCCTTCAAATCAGATTCGTACTGCAATTCATGAGTTTGCACTTGCAAATGAAATTCCGTTTTACAATGTGAAATTTGCGGAAGGGCACTTGAGGAACGTAACGATCCGTACGGCCAATACTACTGGGCAGGTGATGGTGATTTTACAGGTGTTTACGGATGAGCAAAAGTGGACTTTACCATTGGTGCAGCATCTTCAGGATACTTTCCCACAGATCACTTCTTTGTTTTATGTGGTGAATAAAAAAGGCAACGAAACGATCTTCGATCAGGAATTGGTGCTTCATCATGGTAAGCCATATATTGAAGAAACCATGGAAGACCTGACTTACCGTGTAGGGCCAAAGTCTTTCTATCAAACCAACTCAGAGCAGGCCTTTACGCTGTATTCTATCACGCGTGATTTCGCTGACCTTAAAGGGGATGAAGTGGTTTATGACCTTTACACAGGGACAGGAACTATTGCCAACTTTATTGCTAAAAAAGCCAAACAGGTTATTGGTATTGAGTATGTGGATGCGGCAATTGAGGATGCCAAGATCAATGCAGAGATCAATAATATAGAGAATACCCTGTTCTATGCTGGCGATATGAAAAAAGTGCTTAACGACAAGTTTATTGCCAAGCATGCTGCGCCAGATGTTATTGTAACTGATCCGCCTCGTGCAGGAATGGATAAGGAGGTTATTGATATGTTGTTGAAGCTTGAGGCCAAACGCATTGTGTATGTAAGCTGTAATCCGGCAACGCAGGCACGCGATTTGGACCTGTTGGATGTGAAGTATAAAGTGACTAAAATTCAACCAGTGGATATGTTCCCTCACACACATCACATCGAGAATGTGGTGGCTTTGGAGTTGAAATAAATCAGTAGGGACGTTGTATGCAACGTCCTTTAAATAGGTTGTAGGATCTTGACTATGACCCCAAAAAGACATTGATTTAATCTTGTCGCATATTCAATATTTCTGCAAAAATAATCAGTGGAAATCTGTGGACAAAAAAACAAAATAGATCATGCAAAACGATCCAGAATTAGACGGTAAATACTTAGGAGAGATCACCAAGGACTTTGTAAAAGTGGCAGATACGCTCAAAGAGGCGGCTTATGCGATTAAATCTAAGGGGTTTTCTGATTATCCCATCTTCCCAGTATCAAAAATGGGGATGCCCATTGGTCAGCAGTTCCTGAAAATGGGTGAGCTGTCGTTGGCGTGGAATTACAACATCACTTATCTTGATGAGTTTGTTCAGCGTGGGATGATTGAGGCAGGAGAGAAGGAAAAGGCTTTCAAGGCGACTTTCAAAGACCCTGACGAGTTCTGTTGTCTGTTCGTAATGGATGGTGCCTTTACCAATTTCGTTTTTATCCCTTATCCAGAGGATGGAAAAGAGGTGATTTAAAACGTATTTAAAGAGATGAAAAAAAGTCCACATTCTTTGCTGAGTGTGGACTTTTTTTATGGATAATTAATGCGTAAGTGCTCTTGCGGAAATGATTGCCTTGGCCAATTGTTTATCGTTGTAGCTTTTGATGATGGAGCTCATTCTGAAAATATCAATCAACCCCCAGATCCCAAAGCCCGCAAAGGTGATCCAATAAATAATCTGTACTCCCCACTTTCCATTGTATGCGTAGTGTGCCCCAAAAATCAGGAGCAAGAAAAGGTAGCCCATCACAACAGAATTTTTAGTCTGATTAAAGATCGTCAATACCTGAGTGGCTTGCTCGTCGGATAAATGCTGGCAGTGTGCCAATGCCCCGGGGGATACTTCTCCTGCGATGGTCGCTAATAATGCTTTTGACATATCGGTAGTAAGTTTAATTAAATGTTCTTCGATTTAGTATAAGCATGAATCATACCGATAATATCCATTATCATGTGTAAATAGTTCTTAAAATAATAATCCCACGTTCATTGCTGAGTGTGGGATTTTTCATGACCGAAATTTAATGGCTATATGCCTTTACCGATATAATGGCATTTGCCAGTTGCTTGTCATTATATTTTTTGATGATGGAGCTCATTCTGAAAATATCAATCAGCCACCAAACGCCGAGACCACCTGCGGTAAGCCAAAATAGAATCTGCATTCCCCATTTTCCATTATAAGCATAATGCGCACTAAAAATAATAAGCAAGAAAAGGTAGCCCATCACAACAGAATTTTTGTTTTGATTGAACACGGTTAAAACCTGTGCTGCTTCGTCATCGGATAAATGTTGGCATTGAACTAATGCTTCAGGGCTAACATCTCCTGCAATGGTCGCTAATAATGCTTTTGACATAAAGGTAGATTTACTATTAAAAAAAGAATAAGGTTAAAAGTAATTTATTTCACTCAAATGTCAATACGAATGGGGGGTGTTGAAACAAAAAAATCCAAAACAGCGGACTGTTTTGGATTTTAATTGGGCATTCAAAAAGAAGTTTATTCTGCTTTTCGAGGGCGTTTGTTGTAGTTTCCTCTTGGCTTACGGCTGCCTCCTTTGTTGCCACCACCATTGCGGTTGCCTCCTCGGTGGCCACCACCGTTTCCTCTTCTTTCAGTAGAGTAGGAAGGTTGTTCACCGTAAGTTTCTGGCAATGGAACTTTCACGACTTCCTTCTCGATCAGTTCCTCGATACGACGGAATTTACCGCAATCACGTGGGTTGATCAAAGTAACGGCATATCCTTTACGTTCAGCACGGGCTGTACGTCCAACACGGTGGACGTAATCTTCTGGGTCGTTAGGCACATCATAATTGATCACCATCGATACATCATCAATATCAATACCCCGTGAAACAATATCGGTCGCTACCAAAACCTGAAACTGCTTGTTCTTGAAGTCCTGCATGATTTGCTCACGCTCACGTTGTTCAAGGTCAGACTGAAACGGTTCGGCCTTAAGCCCCCATTTTTTCATGTCTTTGGCCAGTTCTTTTACCTTAATTTTGGTGCCACAGAAAACAAATACCGTAGGTAATTTCTCTTCATTACCCACCAAAATACCTTTAAGGATATTGGCCTTCTGATTGTCAAAAGCCATATACGCGCCCTGTAAAACACCTTCAGCGGTCGTTGAAACCTTAAAGGTGATTTCCTCAGGATCCTGAAGGATTTTCTTCGCTAATCCACGAATTTTTGGTGGCATGGTCGCCGAGAACATCAAGGTTTGGCGTTCTTTGGGTAGCTTACTGACAATATTGCTAATGTCTTCCTGAAAGCCCATATCGAGCATACGGTCAGCTTCGTCAAGCACCAAAAATTTCAGGTCATCTGTTTTTAAATAGCCTTGGTTAAAGTGCTGAATCAAACGGCCTGGTGTCGCGACAATGATGTCGGCACCATTTTTAATGGCATTACGCTGTTTTTCCCAGTTGCCCACATCGCTTCCGCCATAAATGGCCACAGTACTAAGTGGAGCAAAATAGCTCATCCCCTCCAGTTGCTGGTCAATTTGTATTGCCAATTCGCGGGTAGGGGCAATAATGATACAGCTCACAGAATTACTTTTGGGTGCATCGCCTTCTAAAAGTAGGTGCATCACAGGCAATAAATAGGCGGCAGTTTTTCCTGTTCCTGTTTGTGCACAGGCAATAAGGTCTTTTCCTTCGATGGCCAAAGGAATGGCCGCTTCCTGGATCGGTGTGGCATCTTGATATCCCATTGCCTGAATGGCGTCTTCAATGTTGGGATTCAGATTAAAGTCTGTAAATTTCAAATCCTATTGGTTAATAAGTTCTTATTGGTCCATAGGGATAAATCTCAAGACCCCCTGGACGGTTCTGGTGTTTTGTACCAGAACACTGTCAAATCATCAGTTTTTTAATAGCTAAGGGTTGTCCTTGCTATGTTGTCTTTGTTTTTCATCTTAAACGAAAGAACAATACTTGCAATGTAGTGATTTAGAATTAAATTATAGAATGCTTTTGAATACGAAATGTAATTGGTGTGGTATTCGATGGATTAAAAATGGTCATCAGTTTGAATAAAAAGAGTGCCTGAGTGATTTTTAGGTGCTTTTTGTCGGTGTTTCAAACAATTTTCAGCTTTGAGCCCTTTATTAATTAGAGTAAAATAAAGGGAAAAAGAAGGTCAGGGGTGGTATGCCAAGGGCCTTTTTTTGTGGCGCTGGCTTAAAAAATACAAAGCCTGACTGGTCGGATTGCAGTCAGGCTTCATTGAGTTATTTGCCTTCTAATTGTAATGAATTACGCAATTGATTTTCAAGAGTTTTTAAATCCTTGATTCTTCTTACAGATTACCACCTGCTGGGGTCATTTTCATCATTCTTTCGATGGTCTTCTGCGGAAGCGTCCCTGTAAATCTCAAACTCCACCCGACGGTTCAGTACGCGGTCGGCTTCGGTTTTTTCTTCAACGAGTGGCTTTTGTGCGCCGTAGCCTATCGCTTCGATACGGTCGCTTTTAATGCCGCCAAAGTATTCAATATAGTCTTTGATAGCGTCGGCACGTTTTTGTGACAGCTCGATGTTGGCCTGTTTGTTTCCTTTGGTATCGGTATGTCCTGCAATTTTTAGTTTGAAGGAAGGGTTGTCGAGCAGGAAGTTGCCAATTTTATCCAAATCATAATACATGGCAGATTTCAGCTCAAAGGAATTATTATCGAACACCACCGACTCAAACTGCATTCTTGAGGAGATTGGCCGTGTAGCATCGGTAAAATTGGTGTCACCTTGCAGGGTGAAAATCTTCTCTATCCTGAAAAATTCATCGCCCTGAATGACCATCAGATATTTTCGTTCGTTGATCAGGTCAAATTCATAGGTACCGTCATCCCTGAGGTATTTTGGTGCAATTTCAACGCCTTTGTCGAGGTCTATAATGGATACAATACCATCGTTAAATGGCGTGTTGCTTAGCGAATCCAATAACTGGCCTTTCAGTTTGGTTGTGGCCAGGGGCTGTGCTTCCATGGGCAGCGGAAAGGAATAGAGGTCGAGATTTTTCATGTTGTTCTCGATGGATTTCGCATAGTACAGGTTTTTGGCTTCTTTATCTATGGTGAAGTAGAACTCTGAACCACGGCCATTGACGAGTGGCCCAATGTTCTGGGGCTCGGTCCATTGTTTGTTTTTCAGGTGGTATGCCTTATAAATATCGAATTCCCCAAAATTAATCAGTTGCCCACTTGAACTATAATAAAGAACATTGTATTCAGGATGGATAAATGGGCTGACTTCACTGCCCCTTGTGTTGATGTTCGGGCCGAGGTTTTTGGCTTTACTCCACTGGCCGTTTTTATTTTTGGTGGTATAATATAAATCAGACATTCCGAATCCGCCTATACGATCCGAAGCAAAATAGAGCGTATCTTCCGTAGGGCTTAGGCTTGGGTGAGATTCCCAGGCGACAGAATTGACATTCTGCCCCAGATTACTGATTTCCCCCCACGTGCTGTCTGCCTGCAAATGTGCTACAAACAAATCGCAGTTGCCATAGCTTTGAGGCGTATTACATCTTGAAAAATATATTTTTGAACCATCTCGGGTCAGGAAGGGGGAGCCTTCATTGGCGGGTGTATTCAGGCTTTTGACGGGCACAGCTTCATCCCAGTAACCATCTCCAAGGGAGCGGATCATGAATAAATCTTCATTAGGCTCAGGGTCAAAAGATCGGCGTACGGCATTACGTTGTGAAGTGAAAATCATGGTCTGGTTATCCCACGACATACTTGGTCCATAATCTGACTTATTGGAATTTACATAGAATCCCATGTTCAGGTCAATGCCTTGCGGCGGACGGAGGGTGTCTAATTTTTCGCGGAAGGAAATCAGGTCATAATAGTAGTCCAGTGGCACATAGTCCTTCGGCGATCGCCCTGCCATTTTGTAATATTTTGATTGCACCTTCTGGAAATCCACCCCACCATGATGGTGCTTGAGGACCAACTTGTAAAGGCGCTGGGCATCGTGAAAAGCCCCTTTTTCTTCGGTCAGGTTAGCGAGCCTCCAAAGCCAGTAAGTATCTTTCCTGAAATTGTCAATGCCAAATTTACTGACATACTTCCATAACAATGGGTACAATTGCTCAGTTTTACCTGTCTTATCCAACTTTCTTAATCGATTAAGTTGGGACTTATCGGAATAATATCTTACTTTATTCACATTCGGGAAGGAGAATAATTGATTTATATCAAAATTTTGAGGTTGTTCGCTAACAATCGCAGATTTCTTTTGTCGCTTTTGTGCCACGCCTTCCGAAAAAGGGTGCAAAATTGACATAAAAAATAGTGCCCAACGAAGGACAGAAGGGGAAAGGCTGACAGTTTGTTGATTATTTGCGTTCATATAGTGCATATTGGCACGTGAAAAATACAATTAACATCTCTACTTTGCAAGATAATGCTTTTGGCACATCCCTTGTCTAATTATTTAAACATCTTTATAAATTTTGCATCTTTTGCAATAACTGTCAATATGACATATTAATATATCTATGGATTCACAGAACGACATGTTTCAAAACGCAGTTCTTGTGGGAATGGAAGAAACCGAGAATGGTGAGTTTATCTCGATCAACGACGAGATGGATGAGGCTGAGGTGGAAGCAACGACAATTCCTGACGAACTGCCAATCCTGCCAATAAAAAATACAGTACTTTTCCCAGGTGTGGTAATACCGATCACCGTTGGGCGTGCCAAATCCATTAAATTGGTGAAGGACGCTTACAAAGGAGACCGTACCATTGGGGTGGTAGCTCAAAAAAATAAAGACGTTGAAGACCCTAAGGTTCATGATTTTTACAATATCGGAACCGTAGCGCGAATCGTAAAAATGCTGGTATTGCCTGATGGTAACACCACCATCATTATTCAGGGGATGCGTCGCTTTATGCTTCAGGATATTATTTCTGAAGATCCTTATTTCCAGGCGAAAGTCATCAGCCTGGAGGAGAGCTTCCCTGCAAAAGAAACAGAAGAAGCGGCCGCTTTGGTGGAAACACTCAAAGATGCTGCGGCAAAAATATTACGCCTGAACCCTGAGATGCCTCAGGAGGCACAGTCGGCGATTGAGAATATCGACTCTCCGGCGTTCCTTACGCACTTTTTGTCGTCCAACCTTTCAGTGGCAGCAAAAGAGAAGCAGCGTATTTTGGAGACCGACCAAGGTCGTGAGCGTTCTACATTGCTGTTGGAGTTCATGTCCAAGGATATCCACATGCTGGAGCTGAAAAATGAAATTCAGTCCAAAGTTCACTCTGACCTTGATGCGCAGCAGCGGGATTATTTTCTGCGCCAGCAAATGAAAGTTCTTCAGGATGAACTGGGGCAAGGTGGCCCGGAATCTGATGTGAAGAACCTCCGCAAAAAAGGAGAAGCCAAAAAGTGGCCCAAAGAGGTGAAGGAACACTTCATGAAGGAGCTTGATAAGCTGAGCCGGGTAAACCCTCAGGCACCAGAATACGCGGTGAACCTGGGTTATGCTGAGTTTATGATCGATTTGCCTTGGGGAGAATTTACCGAAGACAACTTCGACCTTAAGCGTGCCCGTAAAATTTTGGATAAAGAGCACTATGGCCTTAATAAAGTAAAGGAACGCATCATTGAGTACCTTGCCGTGCTGAAGTTGAAGCGTGACTTGAAAGGGCCGATTTTGTGTCTTTATGGCCCTCCTGGTGTGGGAAAAACCTCATTGGGGCGCTCTATAGCGAATGCCTTGGGCCGTGAGTATGTCCGCATGTCGTTGGGTGGTTTGCATGATGAGTCGGAGGTGCGTGGTCACCGTAAGACTTATATTGGAGCCATGCCAGGGAAAATTTTGCAAAACCTTAAACGTGCCAAAACAGCCAACCCTGTTTTTGTATTGGATGAAATTGATAAGGTCAGTGCTGATTTCCGTGGCGATCCTTCGTCCGCTTTATTGGAGGTACTGGACCCAGAGCAGAACAACGCTTTTGTGGATAACTACCTGGAAATTGGTTTCGACCTTTCCAAGGTATTGTTTATTGCCACCTCAAATTCACTGGAGACCATTCAGCCTGCATTGCGCGACCGTATGGAGATTATTGAATTGACAGGCTATACACAGGAAGAGAAAGTTGAAATCTCGAAAAAACACCTGATTCCTAAACAGCGTGAAGAGCACGGCCTGAAGGCTGCTGATATTGCGATTAATAAAGGCGCAATCAAAACAGTGATTGACGGTTACACCCGTGAGTCTGGTGTGCGTAGCCTTGAACGCAAGTTGGGTGCGCTTTGCCGTAATGTTGCCAAATCGGTAGCAATGGAAGAAGAGTATTCAAAAACGATCAATAACGCCCGTGTGGAGGAAATCCTTGGAGCGCAATTGTTTGATAAAGAATTATATGAAAATAACCGCACTGCTGGCGTAGTAACAGGATTGGCATGGACGCAGGCAGGTGGTGAGATTTTGTTTATTGAGTCGGCGCTTAGTCGAGGAAATGGCAAATTGACCCTTTCTGGTCAGTTGGGCGATGTCATGAAAGAATCGGCCATGGCGGCCCTGACTTATCTGAAATCCAATGCAGAGCGTATGGGCATTGATTATCGTATTTTCAATAATTACGATTTGCATATTCATGTACCTGCAGGTGCGGTGCCTAAGGATGGCCCGTCGGCAGGTATCACTATGCTGACCTCCCTTGCTTCGGTATTTACCCAGCGAAAAGTGCGTTCCAAACTGGCCATGACTGGCGAGATAACCCTTCGGGGGCAAGTGTTGCCTGTGGGTGGAATTAAGGAGAAGCTTTTGGCGGCACGTCGGGCGGGGATCAAAGAAATAGTCCTTTGTGAGAAAAACCGTAAAGATGTCGAGGAAATCGAGGTGGAATACATCAGCGACCTGAACATCAATTATGTGAAGGAAGCCCGTGAGGTGTTTGATTATGCCTTGCTTGAGGAGAAAGTCAGTGAGCCTATTGATTTCATTCTTGAACAGAAAAAAGAGAAGTAAAATAAATATAAAATAACGAGGGGCTTCTCCTCGTTATTTTTTTGCCTTTGAAGAATTCTTTGCAAATTGTTCTTCATTGGTCATATTAACCTTACCGATTTGAACACCCGTTTTACCCTCTTTTTTTCAGGACTACTTTTGTTGGTTCAGTATTCCTATGGGCAGTCCCTGAAAGGTGGGGCATATGCATTGCTGAATGCGCCATATTCTGCCAAATCTGCGGCGATGGGCACCGTCATGCCCTCCAATTATTTTGATGATGGCGCCGCTTTTGTCAGTAATCCTGCGGCGGCATTACCCTCCTTCGATCAGCATTTGGGCATACACTACACCAGCAGATTTGCAGGCATACAGCAGGGGTTGGTCACTTATCAGTTCTCGATGCCCAAAACAGGTTCGTGGGCAGTGTCGGCACAGTATTTACATTTTGGCACAATGCAGGGTTATGACCCGTCGGGAAACCCTGAAGGGACTTTCACCGCAGGCGATTATCTGATCGCCATAACCAAGCAGCATCAAGTGGGTAACTTCAGTGTGGGGCTCTCGGCCAAATTTATCAACAGTAAAATCGAAAGCTATGCCGCCAGTGCCATGCTTTTTGATGCGGGGATTTTGTTTATTCACCCTGAACATGAATTTTCCGCAGGATTGGTGTTGAAGAATTTCGGTTTCAACTTACGGAATTTCGATACCGAGCCCGTGAACCTCCCATTCGATGTTCAGCTTGGCGCTACTTTCAAGCCCGATCATATGCCTGTGCGTTTTTCTGTAGCGGCGTCTTATTTACCTCATAATGCCCCCTATCTTGGGCAAAATGAGCAGGAAAATACCACGCTGAAGGATGCTTTCCGCTACTTTAATATCGGTACGGAATTCCTGATTCATAAAAATGTGCACCTGATGGCGGGTTATAATCAAGATATTAGAGCATCGCTCGGTTTACAGGACAAAAAAGGTTTGTCAGGTTTCGCCTTCGGAGGGAGAATTCTCGTTAAAAAATGGACGATCGATTACACTTATGCGGCCTATCATGCTGCTGGTGGAGCGCACTTCGTCAGCCTCAGCACCAACCTCTCTCATTTTAAATTTAGAAATTGATTGATCAGCACAAACTGATTAAATAGAAAATATAGATCATGTTAGAAGATAAAAGCTATTTGACCCCAAGAGAGATTGTCTCTGAATTGGATAAGTATATTATCGGACAGGCGGATGCAAAGCGCAACGTTGCTATTGCACTCAGAAATAGATGGCGAAGAATGAGCGTTCGCTCGGAGCTTCAAAAAGAAATTGTTCCCAATAATATTTTGATGATTGGTGCCACTGGTGTTGGTAAAACCGAAATTGCCCGCCGTCTGGCTAAAATTGCCCGTGCACCCTTTACCAAAGTGGAAGCCTCGAAATTTACGGAGGTGGGCTATGTCGGTCGTGATGTAGAAAGCATGGTTCGTGACCTGGTAGAACAGGCCGTGAATTTGGTGAAAAAAGAAAAGGAAGTAGGCGTAAAAGAACGTGCTACTGAAGCGGTAGAAAACATCATTCTTGATGCTTTGATTCCCCCAGTTTCTGGTGCAAAAAATGTACCGGTAGCTACTACGGAAGAAGCACCAAAAAATGATGCAGAGCTGAATCAGCAGACCCGTGAGCATTTCCGTCAGAAAATAAAAAATGGAGAGATGGATGATCGCAAGATTGAAATCTCTGTAGCGCAGGCTTCGAGTGGTGGCATGGGCATGGTTGGCGGTGGAATGATGGACGAAACCTCCATGATTAACCTCCAGGAAATGCTGGGCAACATGATGCCGAAAAAGACCAAGAAGCGTAAAGTAACGATTGGCGAAGCGAAAAAATTGCTTTTCGATGAAGAAGCAAGCAAGCTGATCGATATGGATGAGGTTAAAGAGGAAGCGATCAGCCGTGCGGAGAATACAGGAATGATCTTCATTGATGAGATTGATAAAATCGCCAAAGCCTCGGGTCAAAATGGTGGTGCGGATGTTAGCCGTGAGGGGGTTCAGCGTGACCTTCTTCCTATTGTGGAGGGCTCAAGCGTGACTACAAAATACGGGGTGGTGAATACCGAGCACGTATTGTTCATTGCAGCAGGGGCTTTTCATGTTGCGAAACCTTCTGATTTAATTGCGGAGCTTCAGGGGCGTTTCCCGATTCGTGTTGAATTGAAGGATTTGACAAAAGACGATTTCTATCAGATCATCAAAGAGCCTAAGAATGCTTTGACCAAGCAGTATGAGGCGCTTTTTGATGCCGAGAAAGTGAAGCTTACCTTCAATGATGAGGCTTTGCATGAATTGGCACAAATCGCTTTTGATATTAATGCGGAAGTAGAGAACATTGGCGCACGTCGTTTACACACAGTGATGAGCCATTTACTGAACGATTTCCTTTTTGATATTCCCGATGTAATTGGTGAGAACGCCCATGTGGTTGTTACCAAAGAATTGGTGCTGGAGAAGCTATCGGGTGCGGTAAAAAACAAAGACCTCTCTCATTTTATACTTTAAGAGCAGGTAAAATTATAATATTTAAAGGAGGGTTTTTCCCTCCTTTTTTATTTGCCTACAGTTGAGTATATTTTATCATTCAAAGAATTTCAAACTTTAAAGCAACCACAATGAACTATTATATTATTACGGGGAGTAGCAGAGGAATTGGTCGTGCTTTGGTGGATCAGCTTACGAATGATCCTGAAAATGAAGTGATAGGCATTGCAAGAAGTTATCAGCAGGCAAAGAAAAATTATCACCATATTGAGTTTGATCTCGGTAATATTGAGGAGCTGAAATCACAGGTCAGTCATTTTTTTGAAACCGTTAAAGCTCCCAAGCGCGTGGTACTGATTAATAATGCAGGGACATTGGGGGAAATAGGACATGTAGGGAGTCTTTCGGCGGATGGGCTGGAGCAAGTGATGAACCTTAACGTGACCACACCCACCATACTGATGAATGAATTTGTGCGACAGTTTTCTGGGGTTCAGGCCGAGAAAGTAATCCTGAATATCAGTTCTGGTGCAGGAAAATACCCTGTGGATGGCTGGTCGGCATATTGCGCTTCCAAGTCGGCACTTGACCTGTTCTCCAAAGTGGTGGCGGAAGAATGTATTTTGAATGAAAATGACATCAAGGTCTTTTCCGTAGCGCCAGGGGTGGTTGATACTGAAATGCAATCGCAGATCAGGGAGGCGGCGCCAGAGCAATTCAGAACCAAAGGCAAATTCGTGAAGCTGAAAGAAGAGCAGATGCTCAGTGCTCCTGCATCGGTAGCGCAAAAGCTGTTGGAGGTCATCAACTTTCCCGATCGCTTTTCGGAGGTGCTACTCGACGTCAGGAAGTTCTAAACCAGGCGCCATCTCTTCAGTTGATTTCCTCGGGGCTTTCAGGTGTGTTATACGACCTTTAATTTGCCCATCGCTCAGTTCTTTCCAGCTGTTTACAGGGAATTCAATCTGGCAGTAGGCCGCTGTTGGGAAATGCTCAATATCGACATCCGTCAGGTGGCTGATTAATGCTGAGAGGTCAGGCTCATGCCCGATAAACATCAGCCGATTGTGCTGCGGATCAGTTTGTTCAATGGATTTGAAATAATCTTTAATACGGCCATGAAACAGGTGCTCGTCCACCGAGATGTTTTTTTGTGACAGGTGCCATAAATCAACCATAATTGCACCCGTAGCGACGGTTCGTGTTGCCGGGCTGCAAATCACCTTATCAGGGATCATTTTCAGCCTTTTGATTTCCAGCCCTTGACTCATGGCATTTTTTTCTCCTCTTGAATTAAGTGGTCGGTCGATATCGTCAAGTTCAGGGAAATCCCAGCTTGATTTTGCATGTCTTGTGATTAGGATATATTTCATATTGTATGGAAGGGCTTATTAACAATGTTGTTTCATAAATCGTCTATTGAGTATAAGCGCAGTTGATCAGATTAGTTTATTTAATTTTGTCCAGGCATTTACAGGAATCATGGAAATGACAATTCAGGCTTTAAAAAAATTAGTGAGGCAAGGAGAAGGTCAAGAGCTGGAGTTTAAGAAAAAAGCCAACCATCCAGAGAAGATCGTCAAGGAAGTCGTCGCTTTTGCCAATGCAAAAGGGGGGCGGTTACTGATTGGTGTGGATGATTTTGGCGGCCTTGCGGGTTGCCGTTACCCTGAAGAGGAAGCCTTTGTTTTGGAGCGTGCTTTCGATCAGATGATCTTTCCTGCCCTGCCGATGTACAAATCATACATTACGCTTGATAATGGGTTTACAGTGATTATTTACGATATCCCCGAAGGGGTGCAGAAACCTTACAAGGTTAAAACGGCAGAACATGCCAAAGTATATATTCGGCAGCAAGACCGAAGTATTCAGGCGTCTGGGCCACTGAAAGAAATCCTCAGGCGACGTGCCTATCCGAAGAATATTCAGTTTGAAGTCGGGCCGATCGAAAAACAATTGTTGGTTGCCGTGGAGGAAAATAACAGCATTACTGTGGCGGGGCTTTCGGAATTGGCTTCCATCTCCAAAAAAATGGCCGCCAAACGTTTGATCACCCTTGTGTTGACCAATGTGCTGGAGATTATCCCACAGGAAACAGGCGACCTTTATGTGCTCAGCAATAAAGCGCACTCGGCATAAAAAAACCGTTGAGCTTGAAAAACGCAACGGTTAAATATAAAAGAACTTTACAATGGCTATTTCCACGAAGTGTGTTTCACTAAAAGAGCCGCTTTTAAAATATCCCTTCTACTGACCAACCCCAATAATTTCCCATTTTCAACGACAGGAAACCGCTTATAAGGCGAACGCAGGAACATCTGTGCAACATCTAAAAGGTCCATTTCAGGTGAAACAGTCGTGATCTCGGTGGTCATGTAATCCTTAACCATCGTACCGCGAACAGGGTGATTGTTATAAGCACGGTCGAGGATCATTTTCAGAAAATCTTTTTCTGTAATTATGCCAATCATATGGCCACGGTCGTCTAACACAGGTGCACCACTGATTCTTTTTTCCAGCAAAAAGTCCATAGCGTCAAAAGCGTTTTCAATAGGGCTCAAGCTGACCAGTTGCTTGTTCATAAAGCGCGTTACTTTCTCGTACTGATAGCGGTTGTCAACTGGTTCCTTCCGTGCGGGTGTGAAGTTCATAAGCTTTGAGTTTTAGTTTGATAATATAGAATATACAAAAAATAAAGCTCATTATCAATGAGTTAGCGTTTGTGTAGGCGTGCTTTTACTGATAATTCAACCAAAAAGGCTAATCAATCACGCATTCGTATATTTTTTTATGGAATTTTTTTTCCAAACGTAAGGAAACCGCCATGATTATCAGACAAATTATATCAACATCATTGAGATTATCAATAAATTAATTACCTTTGCACGACTAAATCATTAAGTCATTCTTTGGATGACTTTTTTGGTGAAAGACAAATTATCACCCTCGCATGCAATTTGTTGTCATTCGGGGGTTTTTCAGTTAATTGGCAACTCAATTAAAAGTATACTACTTTGGATATTACATTAGACAAAAGCTCGAACACGGAAGCCTCTATTTCCATCAAGTTGACAGAGGCGGACTACAGTGAGAAGGTTGATAAAAAAATCAAGCAGTACGCAAAGCAAGCTGACATCAAAGGTTTCCGTAAAGGAAAAGTGCCTGCAGGCGTAGTGCGTAGAATGTACGGAACTTCAATTCTTGTTGACGAGGTGAATCACCTTTTGTCGCACGCAGTAGAAGATTACATTCGTGACAACAAATTGCAAATCATTGGTCAGCCATTGCCTAACGTTGAGAACAACGCTAACATTGACTGGGAGACGCAGAAAGAATTTGAATTCTCGTACTCAATTGGTTTGGTGAACGATATCACTTATAGCACTGACTTGACAATTGATACTTACTCAATCAATGTTGGTGAAGAGCAATTGAACGAAACAATCGAGAACTTGTTGAAAAACGGTGGCGAGCAGACTTCTCCTGAAGTAGCTGAAGAAACTGATAAAGTAACAGGTGACTTGGCAATCGAAGGCGAAGAAGAAGCAGTTCACGTAATGGTGGATATCGCTGAATTGGCAACAAAAACAGGTAAAGAAATCTTTATCGGTGCTAAAGCTGAAGATACAATTACTTTCGACATCCGTAAAGCTTACCGTTCAAACGAGAAAGTAGCGACTTTCTTGAACCGCGAGGAAGAAGAAGTAAAAGAAATTAAAGGCGACGTTACATTGACTGTTAAATCGATCTCTCGTATCGAAGAAGCAGAAATGAACCAAGCATTTTTCGACAAAATCTTGGGTCCAGACAAAGTAACTTCTGAGGAGGAATTCCGTGCAGAGGTAGCTAAAGTGATGGGCGAAAACTACGATCAGCAAGTAGAAAACTACACTGCGCGCCAAATCCAAGACCAATTGGTAGAGAAAGCGGAGATGGAACTTCCTGAGACTTTCTTGAAACGTTGGTTGGTAGAAACGCAAGAAGGTTTGACTGCTGAGAAAGTAGAAGAAGATTTCGAGAACTACAAAAAAGAATTCAAATGGATGTTGTTGGCAGATAAAATCGCTGCTGATAACGAAATCCGTGTAGAAGACGCAGACGTTAAAAAACGTGCTGGTGACATGTTCAAAGCGCAGTTCGGTGCTATGGGCGGCGGCGTTGATAACGAGCAGTTGGAAGAGATGTTGAAAGGTATCGTTGACAACTACTTGAAAGAAAACAACGGCCAAAACTACATGAACATCTACAACCAAGTTCGTTTCGATCAGATCATCAAATTGGCGACTGAAAAAGCGACTTTGAATGAGCAAGATGTTACTTTCGAGGAGTTTACAAAAGCAGTTTCTGAAGCTTAATTCTCTTTGAATAATTATATTTAAGTCGGCACTTCTTCGGTGCCGACTTTTTTTATACTTTGGCAAACGAATAGATAATTATATTCGTATTCAATGAAGTAATAATTATAAGTCAGCGTAAATAGCAAGCAGAGCTTCGGAAATTATAAGGTCCTTCTTTGTGATGGGGTCTTTTTTTTTATCTTTGTTATTTACAACCTGAATTAACCTCCAACAACATGATGTTTGACAAAGACGAATTCAGAAAATTTGCCACTAAGCACCAAGGCATCTCGAGTAGTCTGTATGACAGCTACGCCACTCACGTAGAAGGTATGACGCGCTCAGTAATTGAGGAACGCCCTACGAATTTCCGTGAAATTGATGTATTTAGCCGCTTGATGATGGACCGTATTATCTTCTTGGGAACCCAAGTGGATGACCATATCGGAAACATCATTACTGCACAGTTGCTATTCTTGGAATCAGTGGATCCAGGTAAAGATATTTTACTTTATGTAAACTCTCCTGGTGGTAGTGTTTATGCAGGTCTTGGAATCTACGATACCATGCAGTATGTACGCCCTGATGTGGCGACAATCTGTACTGGTTTGGCAGCTTCTATGGGCGCTGTTTTGTTAGCAGGTGGAGCCGCAGGCAAGCGCTCAGCACTTCCACATGCACGCATAATGATTCACCAGCCACTCGGTGGAGCTCAAGGACAGGCTTCCGATATTGAAATCACAGCCCGTCAGATTTTAACGTTGAAAAAAGAACTATACGACATTCTGGTACATCACTCAGGCAAATCCTTTGAAGAGGTGGAGCGTGATTCTGATCGTGATTACTGGATGAAAGCAGATGCTGCCAAGGAGTATGGTCTTATCGACGAAGTGTTAACGCGATAAGCGACCAATGGCATTCCGCATCTGGGATGCGGGATGCTTTTTAAAAAATGTAGTTATATATGGCTCAGATTACTTGTTCGTTTTGTGGGAGACCCAAAAAAGATGTCGATTTAATGGTTTCGGGCATCAATGCTCACATTTGCAACTATTGTATCGATCAGGCATCGCAGATCCTTCAGGAGGACTCGAAGCTGAAAAAAGATAAGAAATCTCCAAAATTCCAATTGAGCAAACCGGCTGAAATCAAGGAATATCTCGACCAGTATGTTGTTGGTCAGGATGATGCCAAGAAGGTACTTTCAGTAGCGGTTTACAATCACTATAAACGTCTGATGCAAGAGAAAGACGTGAATGAAGAAGTGAAGATTGAGAAGTCCAATATTATTCTTGTAGGGGAGACGGGTACGGGTAAAACCTATTTGGCCAGAACCTTGGCAGAGATGCTTGAGGTCCCTTTCTGTATTGCCGATGCGACAGTACTTACAGAAGCAGGTTATGTTGGTGAAGATGTAGAGAGTATTTTGACCCGTTTGTTGCAGGCATCGAATTACGATGTGGAGGCAGCAGAACGTGGTATTGTTTTTATTGATGAGCTGGATAAAATTGCCCGCAAGTCTGATAACCCATCGATCACCCGTGATGTAAGTGGTGAAGGTGTACAGCAGGCCTTGTTGAAGCTTTTGGAAGGAACATCAGTAAATGTTCCGCCGCAAGGTGGACGTAAGCACCCAGATCAAAAGATGATTGCTGTAAACACAGAAAACATCCTTTTTGTATGTGGTGGTGCTTTTGATGGAATTAAAAAAGACATTGCCCGTCGTATGGATACCCGCCCTTTGGGCTTTGCTTCCAATGACGAAAGCCTTGAAAAAGGAGAGGTGGATAAGGAAAACTTGTTGCAGTACATTACTGCACAGGATTTGAAAAGCTTTGGATTGATCCCTGAGTTGATTGGTCGTTTGCCTGTATTGGCACATTTGAACCCATTGACGGAGGATATCCTGAAGATGATCCTTACCAAGCCTAAAAATGCTTTGACCAAACAATACTCCAAGCTTTTCAAAATGGAAGACATTAAGTTGACTTTCGAACCTGAGGCTTTGGATTATGTAGTTGCTAAAGCCCTTGAATTTAAATTGGGTGCACGTGGTTTACGCTCAATATGTGAGGCCATCTTAACGGATGCCATGTTTGAGTTGCCAGGCAAAGAGGTCGAGAAATTTGTGGTTACAAAGGAATATGCACAACAACAATTTGAGAAGTCTAAATTTTCAAAGTTGCGTGTAGCCTAAGCAGATAAAAGATACTAAAAAGCCCTCAGCGATTGATTTCGCTGAGGGCTTTTTACATTTTGGTATTTATTGGTTCAAGAAAGACGCTTGAACCAGTGTAAGGTGTTATAGACCATGATTACCCTGATGATAAAGATTGCCATGCTTATTTATTAATGAGCGTAAAAAATCTGTGGAAATCGGTGTAATCTGTGGACAAATAACCGCTAATCCCTATCACGAGATTCCCTGTCGCGAGAGTCCCTCTCGTGATAGCGAACCATGATGGAAAAGACTACTGCTTCAAATCCCCCACATTTTATTATCGGCGCGTTCCGAAGCTTACATTTTGGTATTTATTGGTTCAGGCAAGATGCTTGAATCAGTGTAAGGTGTTATAGACCATGATTACCCTGATGATAAAGATTGCTATGCTTATTTACTTAATGAGCGTAAAAAATCTGTGGAAATCGGTGTAATCTGTGGACAAATAACCGCTAATCCCTATCACGAGATTCCCTGTCGCGAGAGTCCCTCTCGTGATAGCGAACCATGATGGAAAAGACTATTGATTCAAATAGCCCCACATTTTGTTTGCGGCGCGTTCCGAAGCACTTTCCGTTCCTAAAAGTTCAATGTTACGCTGATAATCTGCCATGATTTCTTGACGGCGGTCGCTGTTTTCATCCAATAGCTGGTCCAGCTCTGCGGTAATATTCTCCACCGTCATTTCGTCTTGAATCAGTTCCTTGATTGCCATTTTATCTAAAATCAAATTCATCAATGCAATGTATTTGATCGTGGATGAAATTTTAATGGCGAACTTCATGATATGGTAGGAGATCGCGTTGATGCGATAACAAACCACCTGAGGTACTTTCCATAGGGCTGTTTCAAGGGTAGCTGTTCCAGAGGTAACCAAGGCAGCTTTGGCATTGGCGTATAAATCGTAGGTTTGGCCAGTGACCAATTTTACATTCGGTAAATCGGCAATTGGGGCGTAAAGCTGACGGTCGAGGTTCGCTACTGCTGCCACCACAAACTGATGTTTGGGGTATTTTTTTACCACCTCGGCAAAGGTAGGTAACATATTGGTCAGCTCCATTTTTCGGCTGCCAGGAAGTAAAGCGATAATATCTTCGTCGGGAGAAAGGTTGTTTTTTGATCGGAAATCAGTATTTACCTGATGGTTCATTACGGCATCTACCACTGGGTTACCGACGTAATCAACCTTCCAGTCAAATTTGGCATAAAAATCCTCCTCGAAAGGCATGATACAGAACATTCTGTCCACGTACTTTTTAAGCTTCCAGGCACGTTTGGTATTCCATGCCCATACTTTCGGGGAGATGTAATAAAATACCTTCAGCCCTTTCTTTTTTGCAAATTCAGCAATTTTCAGATTAAACCCTGCATAGTCGATCAGAATCAATACATCAGGCTGATAGTCCATGACGTCCTTTTTACATTTCTTCAGAAAGCCCTGAATCGTGCGTAGGTTAGCCAATACCTCAACTACCCCCATAAAGGCCGTTTCTTTATAGTGAGTAACTGGCGCCACACCCGAGGCCGCCTGCATTTCATCACCGCCCCAATAGCGGAAAGTGGCTTCGGCATCCTGTTCTTTGATAGCCTTGATTAAATTGCCTCCGTGTAAGTCTCCAGAGCGTTCTCCTGCGATTAAATAATACTTCATAGCATTTGTTGCGGTCCGCTTTCAAGCGGCCAATTTTGGGTATAAAAAAAGCACCATGATATTGGTGCTTGAATTTATTGTTAAATTCAGTAGTAAAAAATCTTACCGCTGAAATTATTCGCCGTAATATTCTGCGTAGCTGGTACGGGTTTCGTACAGTTTAAGCTTGTGCAGTTCAGCATGACCTTCACTGGCTTCGGCGACCTTAGGGGCTAAAACCTCCCAGATGGCTTTAATAAACACCTCGGCAGTAGTCATTTTTCCTTCCAGAAAATCAACATCTACATTAAGGTTTTTATGATCCACCTTGGCCAATAATTCCTGTTTAATGATTCTTTTGAGGTCACGGAAGTTCATTACCATACCAGTTTCTGGATGCGGTTCCCCCTTCACGGTCACTGTAAGGTCATAATTGTGTCCGTGGAAATGTTCGTTTGCACATTTACCAAAGATCTCTTCATTGACCTCTTTAGACCATTTGTCGTTGTAAAGTTTGTGTGCAGAACAAAAGCTTACGTCTTTGCTTAAATATACCATGTCTCTTTTGAAAATAGCGTGCAAATATAATCCATAAAGATGGTAATCAAAAATTGTGTCAAAAAAGCTGATGCTCAAAAAAATATTTCAAGTAATTGAGTGGTTCATCTGCTACAACTAATTAGAATAATACAATTATTCACTACTCAATTTCAAGTTGTAGGAAATAAGCCAGTGGAAGTTTTCTATTTCTGTTTTCAAATAAGATATTTGTGTTCATTGCAAGGCCTGTTGGCCTTGGTTTATAGCCATTGATAAATCAAAAATATATGATAGTCGTTACTGGAGCAGCGGGTTTTATCGCCAGCGCCTTAATTGCCAAATTGAATGAATTAGGATTTAATGCCATTATTGCGGTGGATGATTTTGTGAATCTTACACCAGAAAAAGAGCGCAACTTTACAGGAAAGACGATCCAGCAACGGGTGGACCTGGAGGACTTCCACAGTTGGCTTGATGAGCATCAGGCAGAGGTAGAGTTCATTTTCCACAATGGGGCATGTTCGGCAACGACCATCTTTGACAAGGCCGTTTTTGATAAGTTAAACTACAATTATACGATCAAGCTTTGGCAGCAGTGCGTGGAATATCAATTACCGATCGTGTACGCTTCTTCAGCAGCCACTTATGGCAATGGGGAGTTGGGCTATGACGATGACCATTCGTTTCCTGAAAAGCTCAAGCCTCTAAACTTGTATGGGGAATCGAAAAACAATTTTGATATCTGGGCTTTGGCTCAGGAAGAAAAGCCATTCTTTTGGGCGGGTTTGAAATACTTCAATGTTTACGGGCCTAATGAATATCACAAACAGCGCATGGCTTCTGTGGTGCATCACGCCTTTAACCAGATCAATGAAAATGGTGCAATGAAGCTTTTCCAAAGCCATAACCCCAATTTTGAGGATGGTGGACAGATGCGGGATTTCGTTTATGTGAAGGATGTCGTTGATGTGCAGATTTTCTTGATGAACAGCCGTAAGCACAGCGGGCTATACAATGTAGGTACAGGCAAAGCGAGAACTTTCAAGTCGTTGGTACAGGCAACTTTCAAGGCGATGGGCAAAACAGAACAGATCTCATATATTCCAACGCCAGAGGATATTCGAGATAAATACCAGTATTTCACGGAAGCAAAAATGAACAAGCTGAGCGCGGCAGGTTACCACAAGCCCTTTCATACTTTAGAAGAGGGGGTAACGGACTATGTCCAAAATTACCTGATGAAAGAAAAAGCCATCTACTAAACAGCAGATGGCTCACAATATGTACTACTTATTATGAAAAGATTATTCGTAAGGATGTTCTTTTCTAATGTAACGTGTCAATACCTATTGGGTTAAGTAGCCCGAAATAATGGGAAGTACTATTTTTGTACTTCCCACTCGTAATTACCCAATCTTTTGCCATTTTCAAAACGTAAGTCCATGACCATGGCAACAGTTTTGTCGTGCAGCTTGATCTTCAGCCGCTCAATATTTTCTATCGTGCTGTGATGTCTTTTTTCCAGTTTAGCGCGTAATTTTTCCCATTGCTCGCAGGAACCTTCCGATTTGGCCTGATCGCAAAATTCATCAGGGGCAAGATTTTTTATCTCAATATTCATTCTGCCCAGGGCTTCCCCAAGCTCACTCATCGACATCCCAAAGCCTGAAAAAATTTCCGCAAAACCTTTTTCATCTGCATGCTCCATGCGGTTTCCGAAAGTTTCTGCCCACTGTTCAAAAAAAGCCTCGCCTTCAATTTCTTTCCCTTCCTCGTTGGTCACCGTAAATTTACTTAGTTCGCTTTCTTTACATGTTTCGATTTTGATGTTTTGAGCGATAGATTGCCCTGTAACAAAGAGCAGGACAAAAAGCACTGAGGGTATGATGATGTTTTTCATAGGTAGTTATTTTCTATTTGCCTGTTTTAATGAGAAAGTTGTGCCAAACTTATAATGCTTGAATACAGGCGCTGAGGCATGATTTTTACTTTTAAGGGTGTTCGGTATCGGACATTGTTGTCCGGATGCGGTCAAAAAAAAACCTTGCGGTCAGGCAAGGTTTGACAAATCTTAGTAGTATCGTTTTCGAGTGAAACAGGCACTGAGCAGCAATAAGAAGACCGCGAGTGTGCCGATCAGCAGCATACCAGCACTTGGGATGGCGAGCCATTCAAGCGCCTCCTTGGCTTCATGCGTCCCTCCAATAGCTGGTGCGGAAAACCCTGCCAATAGCCAGAACAATGAATAACCTAAAGTTCCAAGTCCGAGCATCCAGCTGATGATCAATTTAAAAACCGCGTTGGTGGGTAAGAATGCCAGTAACAGCAATAAACCAACAACAGCCGCTCCGATTGCTCCTGCATGAAGGTGGGCTCTTTTAAGGTATGACCATGATTTACTGACGGTCTTGTCCATTTTTTTCTGATCGCCTTTGTACACGCTCGAAAGAACAGCTTGACCATCTGACTTTAATTGACCTTTCAGAGCTGCTTCATTAGCTCCGAAAACACCTCCTAAGGCAAAGCCACAAAAAATAGTGAATACGGCCAATAGTAATCCCCAGCGGCATGAGCGGATGTTTCTTTCGAAAAATTCCATTTGAGTAAAAGTATTTGTTGATTGATGAAATAAAAGTATATAATAATAAGAACAAAAATGTACTTTATGAAGCTGAATTGCATTTTTAGTCTCTTAAATGCTTAAAGAGTAAGAACATTTCTGTACTGATGCGCTGATTGGCAAGTGTTAAGTTCTCCACCTGTCGATCTTCATAGGGAAGGTGAATCACACGGTCAGCCCCTTTGAGGTAGGGTGAGCTGTTGTCAAGAATGACAGTACAAAAATCCTGATGGGGTACGCCTTTTTCGTTGGGCCTCAGGGAAGTAATTTTTAAAGGAGCTTGCTGATAACCATAGTGCAATTGGTAAATTGGCCTTCCATACTCATCTTTATAGGCGATGAATCCCATTTTTTCAAGGACCTTAATCGTTTCATGGTCAATGCTTCCACCTGTTTCGCTGGCGGCATAAAATGATACCTGCTTGATTTTGAAATAGTGCGCTGCCACGGTCGCCCATGCGAGTGCTAATTGGGTGAGCTGTGGGTCTTGATCAGTGTAAAATAGGAATCGGGCAGGTAAGTTATTGGCCTGTTTTGTGCGGAAATATTGCGCCATTTGTTTAAGCGAAGTGCGTCGGTAGCCTTCCACTTGGTCGTAGGCAGGGATGATATCTTTGTAATGATTGTAAATAATCGGGTAGATGCGCTTTCCTTTAATGTCTTCCACTGTCATGTGTTGGTTCGCCTGTGCCATCAGTTTGGAGGGAATCAAGGAAATCAGCAAGAGGAAAAAAAGCGGTTGATAAATGTTCCTGTTAAAGTGAGCAGTCATCGTGTTGGGAATTTAATAGCGGCACAAAAGTGTGAACTGAGTGGTCAGCGAACAAATATAAGGATAAGATTTAATCTTGAAGGATTTATTTTCGATACGAATGCTTGCAATTTTTGAAGCGCATGCCAATTTATGCGCGCTGTAAGAAGCAAGGGCAAAAAATATTATTTCTGTGGCGGATAGATTAATGGGTATATGTAGAACTTTATGCGGTTTTGAAAGTATAAAATTAAGGAAATCGATCATTAAAAAATATAATCAATATGGATAATACAGGAAAAGGCTTACTTGCATTTTTAGCAGGTGTTTCATTAGGGGTGATTGCGGGCTTGTTGATTGCGCCAGAGTCGGGTGCAGATACACAAGGGCGAATTTCACGCAAAGCGCGGGAATTTGGCGATGATTTAGGCCATCAGGCAGATCAGGGGCGACAAAAAATCAATGATGTTGCAGATCGGATCAGTAAAAAAGCTTCAGGGATGATGTCATAAAAATCAGCCCAGAAAATATTCAAGCGTTACTGCAAAGGTGGTAGCGCTATTTTTTTGTTCTTTTTGATGCTTGGTTTTCGATATTCAAATTAGTTAATTTTTTGTCGATTGCTTAATTTGGGAGTGTTATATCACTAACTATACCAAGTTTGAAAACCTCCAACTTCAAATATGTAACTTTTGAGCAATTTAACAAAGGGTTATTATTGAGCCTTCTGTTGATGTTTTTTCTCTGTGTTTCAGCCTTTTCACAAAGTGGTAAGAAGCAGTCTTTTTCTACTAAAACACCACAAGCCACGATCTCTTCCCACCTTTATTTTTTGGGTAAAGATCATTATCAGCCATCGGTGGCCGCCTATACTATTGCAGGAGATGATATGCAAGTGCAGACCAAGGTTGGCATTGCTATTCAGTTAAAGCAAATTATTGGCAGGTTGGGAGGAATTGAGCTGAAGGAGGTTCCTGACAAAAGAAATTATAAAGACGCCTTTTTGGGTGGGGAAAAAAAGTACCAGCCCTTCGAACGGTTTCCTGAAATTTATCTGGAGAAAATAGGGAGCAAATGGCTCTACTCAAAGCAAACCGCACTGAGTGTACCGATGCTCTACGACCGTTTGTTTCCATCGCAAAGCTATCAGGAAGATGAGTCCCGACTGATAGACTCCCTTGCGGTGCTCGATTCGCTGATTCGTGTGGCAGATTACCGTAATGATTCTATTCAGAAGGCCAAAACGCCAATCGTTAAAACAGTTCCGCAGAAAAAAGTTTATACCCTCCCCAAGCAGTTCAACCTGAAAACACCCCGCGGGGCGCTGTCCACGATTTTTTATTTCCTGGATGCCGACCATTACCGTCCTGAGCTTTCTGCTCGGGTGCTTGAGGGGGATTATTCAGCGGAGGAAAAGATTGACCTGGCAATAAAATTTAAGGAGATTATTGATGGAATGGGTTTGATGATCAATTTTAAGGAGATCTCAAATGATGTAAATTATACTGATACCACCACCAACGACCACCGATATTTGGTGCACAAACGATTGCCAGAACTGTATCTTGAAAAAGAGGGAACGCAGTGGGTGCTTTCTGATGTTTCCGTTGCGATGATTGATGATCTGCACGCAGGGGTTTATGTTTTTGGGAAGGAGCGTATTGATGGGGTCGCCCAAAAAGTACAGCGTTATGTGGGGGAAACAGCTAAAGACAAACTCTGGGGATTGGAGCGATGGCAGGTTGCCTTACTGATATTGGTGATGACTTTCGGTGTGCTCATTTACATTGTGCCCGTTGCGATCTTCACATTTTTGGTGAAAACCTTCCTCAAACAAGAGGAAGACCATAAATACCCTTTGGAGATTTTTGCGCCAGTTTTAGGAGCCATCATCTTTATTCTGTTTTTCCATTTTTTACCAGCAATTGAATTGCCCCTGGGAATGTACAGTTACCTGCGTTTTTTTGTACGGGTGTTTTACATGATTTTGATCTCTACGGCGATATTCAGAATTCTGGACTGGTGGAGTTCGAGGAGTCATAAGAAACAGGCGCAAAAGCGAGGGTTGTACCCTTTCTTAGCGATGGTGATGAAGATTGTAACGGTGATTTTTGTGGTGCTGATCTTGCTTTCCGAAGCGGGAGTAAACATGACAAGGCTCCTCACGGGACTTTCTATTGGGGGTATTGCCCTGGCTTTGGCTGCACAGGAAACGATCAAGAACTTCTTTGGCTCGGTCATGATTCTTCTCGACCAGCCTTTCACGGTAGGGCAGTGGATCAGTGTCGATACTTATGCTGGCTCAGTAGAAGAAATAGGCTTGCGCTCGACCCGCATCCGTACCTCCGACAATTCAGTGGTTTCCATTCCAAACAGTAAAATGGCTGATCTGACCATCAATAACCTGGGGCGCAGGGAGTATCGAAAGTTTCGAACGGTATTGAAAGTGTCGCAGAATGCCCCCTTGCCACAGATTAACGCCTATATCAGTAGTTTACGAAGCTATTTTGAGAATCATGACGGCCTTCGGGAGAACCCTCGTGTGTATTTGTATGATGTGACAGCCTATTCTTACGACGTGCTGATTTATATTTACCTGAATGTGGACGACTATAATGAGGAGTTGGCGCTTCGTCATGAACTGGTGCATGAAGTGATTCGGCTATCGGTAAAAAACAACCTGAAATTAGCTTCAGCGCCACAGATAAGTCTGCCACTGGAGCCACCGCAGTAGACTTTAAAACGCCTCCCCAAATGAAATATAGATTCCGCCGCCTTCTTCCGTCATCCCATAATCAATCCTGAGGTTGGCGGGATCCTGTCGGTTGATGTTGAAACGAAAGCCGACTCCTGCGGCAGTTTTGATGTTATTCAGCCTGACCAGATTGCTGGGCTGCGGAGCGACGGTCCCTGCGCCAGCAAAGGCCGTTAAGCCAATTCGCCAGACCAGGTGCTGTCGAAATTCAATTTGTGACTGAAAGGAGTTGCGATCTCGGTACCTGCCAAGCATATAACCCCGCATACTCATTTCCCCTCCCAGCTGGCTCAGTTCCGTCAGTGGGACATCGCCGAGGTTTAATTCCGTCTTGAATTGGAGGGCAAGCACACTTTTTCCTGCGGTTTGAAAATCGAAAAACTTCCGACCGTCGAAGGTTAATTTGACAAAATTAAAGTCGCTCCCCCACAAAGGTTGATGAAAGGTTACCGTTCCTGCAATGTAATAACCGTGGCTCGGTGTCATGATCAAATCACGGTGATCACATAAAATACCCAAGCCCAGGCCAATATTGTTTTGGTTGGCGGTTCCGTAAAAGTCTGTTAAATGATAGTCCGCTGAAGCATCTGTAAGGGAGAGATCATAATACCTGAAGAAGCGTAACTGTGGACCGATAAACAGGCGGTTGGCTATTTTAAAATAAATTTGTTCCTCCAGCTGAAAAGCCTTCGAGCTGAGGGTCATTTTATTCTCTGGGGTTGTCGATGCGCCTACACCGAAAAAATATTCTGGAAATTGGCGATAGTTAAATTGCCCATGCAGGTAAATTTTTTCGCCAGTGGTTAGAATTTCGTGCCTCGATCCAATGGTAAATTGCCCCATCAGTGAGGCCCACCCACTGCCAATAATATTCGACGGGCGGGTAAGGTGCCCTGCCTTTTTTGGCTTGAACTGATACAGTGTGAAAAACCCAAAAGTAGCACTCGTTTCTTTGGCATAACTGAAAGTGGGAGAGAGCAAAATGGCATTTTTATAATGGTCGTCGGGTGTATTGGTGCGAGGTACCTTCACGAGCCCGTTAAGGTGAAAAGGGCGTGAAGTTGCCGCAGCAAAATTGGGCAGAACCCCAACAATTATATTTATCACAAGTAAGAAAACTTTCCGAAATGCGCTCATTTTATCCTCAATTAATGTGTTGGACATAAGCAGCGTTCAAAAATCAGCCCAAATGTTTAAGAATCGGTCGGCGCAAGATGAATTCCCGCGAGGAGGAAATTTTAGACGGTATTTTTCATTTTCAGTGAAGATGTATAAATAATATAGGCTTGAATTCTTGTTTCGCGCTTAGCGGCTGTCTGCTTGGTAAAAAATAACGCCATATTCATCAATACTTATAAGCGAAAGGGCAAAAGAGAACGAAATTTTTGATAAATTCGGCACTTGTACACAAAACTTCTTTTTGCAGATTGTTTTTTTGCGGGTAGAAATAGATGTTTTTGGAGAATGCGCCAAAGTCCTTTATTTCTTTGCAGATAGGAAGTTTAGCATTGTGTTGAAATTAAACAATAACAGGATAATTTTTAAAATTTAGAGATGAAACAAGACACGAGCTTTTTTGGGCACCCAATGGGGTTGTCTACGCTGTTCGCTACGGAGTTTTGGGAGCGTTTTTCATATTACGGTATGCGCGCCATCCTTACGCTCTTTTTGACTGCCGAGTTGGTTAAAGGTGGTTTCGGCTACACAGAGGCGCATGCGTTAGATATTTATGGTATTTTTACTGGTTTGGTTTATGTAACTCCTATCATTGGGGGAATCTTGGCTGACAAAGTATTAGGACAACGAAAAACGATTTATATTGGTGGAATTACCATGGCGATTGGTCAGTTTGTACTGACCTATTCGGCAATGCACGGTAACGATCCTACTGCACATCACCAGTTTATGTTTAACCTGGGGTTGGCCATCTTGATTTTGGGTAATGGTTTCTTCAAGCCAAATATCTCAACAATGGTAGGTGGTTTGTATGATGCAAAAGATGATCGCCGTGATGGTGCTTTCACCCTTTTCTATATGGGAATTAACGCTGGAGCCTTCTTTGCGCCATTGGTTGCAGGTTCTTTGGCTGAAAGTGTTGCCTGGTATTATGGATTTATGTCGGCAGGTATCGGTATGTTACTTGGTACTGCTTGGTTCTATTGGAGAGCCGAAACATTGGGCTTTGTAGGGATGCCACCAAAAGCGAAAATCGATGCTTTGCGTATTGCAGCAAAAGACTGGATGGACGTGATCATTTATGCTGTTGGAACCATTGCCTTGGCTGTTGGTTTTATGTTCGGATGGACGGCTATTGATGGTGATATCCAAGACATCATTTTAGTGGCTGTAGCAGTAGGTGGATCTGCTTATTTGTTGTTTACGATTTTCAAAAATACGGAAGGAAAAACAGAGTGGAGTCGTGTTGGTGTGATCTTCTTGCTGACGATTTTTAACATCGTTTTCTGGTCAGGATTTGAGCAGGCGGGGGGTACTTTCAACTTGTTTGCCCGCGATATGACCGACCGTTTGGTTTTCGGTTGGGAAATTCCAGCTTCCTATTTCCAGTCAGTTAATGCAATTGCGATCTTTATCTTTGCGCCAATCTTTACCGTTATCTGGGCCAAATTAGGAAAGAAAGGAATCAATCCAAGAACTCCTGTAAAGTTTGCATTGGGGATCTTATTGTTGGGTGCTGGTTTCTTTGTAATGGCACAGGCAGATGCCGCAACAGCGGGTGGAACGATTAAAGTTTCTCCATTATGGTTGGTGTTGGTTTACTTGATCCACACTTGGGGTGAGCTTTGTTTGTCACCAATCGGTTTGTCAATGATCACCAAATTGTCACCTCCTAAGATTGTTTCTGTCATGATGGGACTATGGATGGGGTCGATCGCACTGGGTAACTACCTTGCAGCATCTATGAAGTCTATCGTAGCTTCTTACGACTTGCCATTGTTCTACTTCATCGGAGTGGAAGCCGTGATCGCAGCAGTGGTCTTGTTGGCATTGTCACCATTTATGAACAAAATGATGAAGGGTATCCACTAATTGGAATTACCTTCTTGAAAATATCGAAAGCCTCGGGGATAACTCGGGGCTTTTTTTGTTTATAAGGATTGCCGCGGAATAAGTACCACGGAATAATTTCCGCGTCTATTTCGAGATGCCCTTTTCAGGGCAGGTGTGTCGAAGTTACATTTTGCAAATGTTGCGGATTGTACTCCGAAGAAAAAATGATCATTCCCATAAATAACGCTCGTCGTATGCTTGTTGATATTTATTTAAGAATGCCAAATACTCCTCTTTATAGCCCTTTGTTTGGTGGTGTATTTTCTGATTTTTAATGTTTTCAGTAACTGCATCTACCTGTGTTGGGTTCACCGAAAAAGCCCCGTAACCCGCTTGCCAATAGAATGGTTTAAGGGCATGATCTTGCTCTTTCATCCAAATAGAGGAGCAGGCTTTTATTTTTTTACCAAGTCGACTAATGTAATATTTTTGTTGAGCATGCATAGTAGGTGAACGTGATCGAGATATCCACCAACTATTATTGGATGGCAGTTCATATCTTTGCAAAGGGTTGTCAGGTAGGCAAACAAGCGGTTCGCTATTGCGGGTAGAATGAGTGGAACTCGATTTTTTGTTGAGAAGGTAATGTGCAGGTAGTTTTGAACCAAAGATGAACCCATCTTACTCTATTTAATGAATGTTAAGTTTTTTGCACTTACGAGAGATATGATTTTCGGTATAAACAGATGCTACCTGAATTTTTTTGAGGTACTTTTTATGACAAATGTGCCGAAGGTACATTTCGCAAAAGCTGCGGATTTCAATCCGTAGAAATTGATCCGAGGAAAAATATCGGGGTTTGTATTACCACGGAATAAATTCCGCGTCTATTTCGGGATGTCCTTTTCAGGGCAGGTGTGCCGAAGGTACATTTCGCAAAAGCTGCGGATTTCAATCCGTAGAAATTGATCCGAGGAAAAATATCGGGGTTTGTATTACCACGGAATAAATTCCGCGTCTATTTCGAGATGCCCTTTTCAGGGCAGGTGTGCCGAAGGTACATTTCGCAAAAGCTGCGGATTTCAATCCGTAGAAAATCAGCCCATAAATTATCATTAAACAAGTTTAATTTTATCTAAATCTCATAAAATAAACATCGTCCCAAATAAAATTTACCCCCGCTATTGTTTTACAATTAAATTGTCGGATATTTAAACACGGAAAAAGTGTTTTCGTAATTCCTGATCACTTCCACACCTACGCAGCGCTGATAATTAGATATTTATCAGGCTTTTTTTTGTGCGTTAGTTTTTAGGCTAAATATAAATAATATGAATATCAAAAAAGCATACAGCTTCGACGACGTATTGATTGTCCCTAAATACAACACGATTAAATCTCGTCGTGATGTTTCATTCCGTACGCGTGTAACCAAAAATCATTCGATTGATATTCCGATTTTGATCGCCAATATGGATACCGTTTGTGAAGCTGATATGTGTATTGCTGTCGGTAAATTGGGCGGTTTGGGTGTGCTACACCGATTCTTGACCATCGAAGAGCAAGCCGCTGAGGTGACCAAAGTAAAGGCGGAAGGTCTGCTTTGTGCTGCCGCTTTGGGTATTAAAGATTATGAAGATCGATTGGCTGCCTTGAGTGAAGCCAAAGTAGATATTATTGTTTTGGACATTGCCCATGGGCACTCAGAAATGGCCAAAGACACTTTGGTGTTTATCAAGAAAAATTATCCGCAGATTGATGTGATGGTAGGGAATATTGCTACCGCGGCAGCTGCATTGGATTTTATGGAATGGGGTGCTGATGGCCTTAAAGTGGGCATTGGACCGGGGTCTATGTGTACCACCCGTATCATGACAGGTTGTGGCGTGCCTCAGCTTTCTGCGATTGATAATGTATATCAGGCAGTGGCAGGAAAAGTGCCGATCTGTGGCGACGGAGGCATCAAGGTTCCTGGCGACGTGGTGAAAGCGATTGGCGCAGGGGCTGACAATGTAATGGTTGGTTCTATTGTTTCTGGTACAGATGAAACTCCTGGAGAAGTTGTTTCTATGGACGGTAAAAAATATAAGACCTACCGTGGAATGGCCTCTTTTGATGCGGCAATTCAGAAATTGAAGAAAGACAATGTGAAATCAATGGAAGTTGTTTCTGTTGAAGGAGAGAAAACATTGGTTGATTATAAAGGACCTGTGGAGCCGATCATCAAAAAATACCTTGGTGGATTGGCATCAGGCATGACTTATAATGGTACAAATAACATCGCTGCCATGAAAGGTAACGTGGAATTCGTTGAAATTTCTACGCAGGGAATGAAAGAAAGTATTGCGCACGGAGTGAATAAAATTTAAGCTGCGGCGGAATCATAACTTTAGGTAGTAAGCAGTGTCTCGGCAAGGACACTGCTTTTTTTTATGGCCTTTTTATTCTGATTTATATATAGTATTTTGCCCAAGCTGCGGTATGGCACAAAAATGTATCGCTTCAGGTATTTTTCATATCCCTGATCTTATTTTTTCGTACCTTTTGTTACACCCCATCACCTCAATAGAATAACAAAGCATGAGCAAATTTTTCTTCCCATTACTAATCGCTGTTGTTTTAGGTGCATGCCATGCGCCGCCAGAATTACCTCATCAGCCAGAAATAGGTTTCCTGTCGGTGAAGTACTGGGAGACGGATTCCCGCCGTGATTCCCTCAATTTAGTCCTTGCTTTTCAGGATGGTAATGGCGATTTGGGGCTCGCTCCCATCGATACCGTTCCACCTTATAACCGTCGGGATTTCGTGCTTGGCGCCAACGGCCAACCAATAACTTATGCGAATCGTCGTCCCGAAGACCCTATTTTTACCACCAAAAATAATGGTATCAAGTGGGAAATACGTACATCAGAGAGTGAGACGGATTTTCAGGCAGATACTTTAAGGATTGAACTGAACCCGAACCATTATAACTATTTTGTTCGCTGGTACCACAAAGATGCAGGCGTGGAAGGGGCACAATATGAGGAGTATAACTTTCTTGAGGTAACAGGTGTGCCGCTCGATGGCCGCTTTCCAATATTGAATACCACTGATCGTGAGCGTCCGTTGCAAGGCGAGCTTAAGTATGGCATTGTCTCCTCTGGGATTCGGCAATTTAGCAAAGATTCCATTCGGTTGGAATTATGGATTCAGGACAGGGCACTTAATGAAAGTAATCATGTCTTCACACCGAGTTTCACACTAAACGATATTAAGGCGAGTAACTAAACGGATTCGCCGAACATTTAATTTTAGGCGATGAAATATTTACTGATTTTGGGTTTGTTGTTGATCAGCATCCCGACGATGGCACAAAAATCTACTGAGATGAAAGAAAAGGATGAAGCTTACTGGAAAGAAAAACTGAGCCCAGAAGAATACCGGGTACTCAGGCAGAAAGGAACCGAGCGTGCTTTCACGGGGAAATTTGATGATTTCTACGAAGTCGGTTTGTACAGTTGTAAGGCCTGTGGGCAGGATCTGTTTTTGTCAGATGCCAAATTTGCCAGCCACTGTGGATGGCCGAGCTTCTTCAAAACCATTGGGGAGAAGGCTGTAACAGAAACAGTGGATCGCAGTCATGGAATGGTGCGCACCGAAATTACCTGCTCAAACTGTGATAGCCACCTTGGGCACGTATTTAATGATGGTCCGCCACCAACAGGCCTGCGGTATTGCATGAATTCTGTCGCCTTGGATTTTAAGCCGATAAAGAAAGAAGATTGATTTGACAAAATACCTCAGGCGATAGGGAAACACTTTCGTAGGCACGTTGCATGCAACGTTCGGACCGTAGGAAAAAATATCAGACAAGGAAAGCTATTCGAAAGGATGGCTTTTTTTATTTTTTAGAGGAAACTCGATTGTCGATCAAAGAAAGAAATGCTAATTTATGACTTTAATCTAAAGCTATGAAAGTATATACCAAAACTGGCGATAAAGGAACCACCGCCCTTGTGAATGGAAAGCGAGTTTCCAAGTCGCATATCCGACTCGATGCTTACGGAACCACAGATGAACTCAACAGTTACATCGGTTTGATCCGTGACCGTTCAACAGATCAGGAGCGCCGAGCGCTGTTGCAGGATATTCAAGACAGACTTTTTACCATTGGTTCGCATTTGGCCAAAGATGGCGAGGTGAAATTCGCATTGCCAGAGCTGCATGAAGAAGACATCACCATACTTGAAAAAGCCATAGACAAAATGCAGGAGACGGTGCCACCAATGCGGTCTTTTGTTTTGCCTGGTGGCCACGAAACCTCATCATTCTGTCATATTGCACGTTGCGTTTGCCGTCGTGCTGAGCGCAATGTGATTAAAGTGTCGGAGGAAAGTGAAGTTCCAGACTTGGTCGTGAAGTACCTGAACCGTTTGTCAGACTACCTTTTTGTATTGGCGCGGATGGTCATTTATGAACTCAAGCTGGAAGAAATTCCGTGGGTGCCTAAAAAGTAAAAGCCCTCTTTTGGTGATCAGTCAATGAAATACCGACTAAATCAGGCTTTTTAGTTTTGAAATGAACAGGACAAAGTTTTTGTGGGATCAATTGCTTATCTTTCGGCAATTGTTGGTTTCCATAAGAACATCAATTTAAGATATCAGTAAATATTACCTTTTGAATATGGCAGAGACGCTCTCAATTTCAGAAAACCTCGTGGCGGAAAGTAACCTCCCACAAGTTGATTTTAATAACATCCCTTTTGGGCGAGTATATACGGACCATATGTTTGTCGCAGATTATGTCGATGGACAATGGACAGATTTGCGCATTGAAGCTTACGGAAATATGTCGTTGAGCCCTGCAAACATGGCCCTGCATTACGGGCAGTCAATTTTTGAGGGAATGAAAGCCTTCAAAGATGCTGATGGTAATGTATTGATGTTCCGTCCGGAAGAAAATGCCAAGCGCTTAAATCGTTCCGCAGAACGTATGTGTATGCCTTCAATCCCTGAAGAAATCTTCTTGAGCGGTTTGAAACGTTTGCTTGAAATCGACGGCGACTGGGTGCCGAACTTGGAGGGTACCGCCCTTTATATTCGTCCTTATATGTTTGCAATGGATGAGTACGTAGGATTGAAACCATCGGAAAAGTATCGTTTCATGATCTTCTGTTGTCCTGTAGGGGCATATTATTCACAGCCAGTAAGCGTAAAAGTGGAGGAAGAATACTCTCGTGCGGCTTCTGGTGGAACAGGAGAAGCCAAGGCGGCAGGTAACTATGCAGGCTCGCTTTACCCAGCACGTTTGGCGCAGCAGCAAGGCTACGATCAGCTGATTTGGACAGATTCTATTGAGCACAAATACATTGAAGAAGCGGGAACGATGAACCTGATGTTTGTGATTGATGGCGAATTATATTCTCCAGCACTTTCAGGAACGATCCTTCCGGGGATTACCCGCGCCTCTGTTTTACAGGTGGCCGAAGAGTGGGGTGTGAAAGTTCACGTTGGCCGTTTGGCAGTAGAAACCGTGATCGAAGCACATCGTGCGGGTAAATTACAAGAAGTTTTTGGTGTGGGAACAGCCGTAACCGTAAGTTCAATTTGTCGCATTGGTTTCCGAGGCGAGGATTTTGAATTGGATATGGAAAACCGTGAGTTGTCACAAAAAATTGCCTCCTATTTTGAGTCGATCCGTTACGGAAAACAAGAAGATACACACGGTTGGATTGAGAAGGTTTAATCCGGTTCACCGTAAAATATTATAATTGTAGAGCCAGCGCATGCGCTGGCTTTTTTTGTGAAAAAAACCAATCCCCAAAGGATTCAATATCATAGCGATGGGTGAAACCCATCGAAATTTAGCACCCCCGCCACCAACCCTGAAAGGGTGGGGTTACCTCCATAAGTATCGTTCATTAAATAAAGGGAGATTCGATTTGTGATTAAACCTCTTCGGGATTGATCGGCTTGTGTATGATAAATCAGTTCGGAAGAAAACACATTTCCCCCAAAAAAATGATGTCTTGGTGACGGATCACCGAACGGGAATGATTTTTTTGACCTACCTTTGATGCTATATTGTAATTGTTAAACTTTGACTGCTGTGGATTTATTTCTATCCAAGATTCAATATCGAAGAAGCTCAATGTCAAATTGATTGATAACCTCTGCTTCCTTGTGAGATTCGTTTCTTTGCTTACTCGATTAATCCCGAAGGGATTCAATATCAAAGCGATGGGTGAAACCCATCGAAATTTAACACCCCAGCCACGAACCCTGAAAGGGTGGGATTACCTCCATAAGTATCGTTCATCATATTCTACCTTATATTTTTTCAAAAAGGCCAAATACTCATCCTGAAAACTCCTTGTTTGATGATGTTCTTTTTGATTTTGAATGTACCTCACAACGGTATCCACTTCCGATGGATTCACCGAAAAAGCGCCATAACCATCTTGCCACGCAAATTGATCAGAGGCAGGTGTTTTGGTTTTGATCCAAATTGACGAACTGACTTTTAGCTTTTTAATTAGATTGGGAATAAGGGTGTTTTTGTCAAGCCTGCAAAGGATATGCACATGATCACGGTACCCACCAACGGCGAGTGGTGGGCAGTTTGCATTATGGCATGCCCCACCCAAATACGCAAATAATTCGTTTTCTATCTCCTCTCCGATCATCACAGCTCTGTTTTTTGTACTAAAAGTTAAGTGAACATAAAATTGCATCAATGACTGTCCCATATCTTTTGTTTTTTTGAGAGCGAACGAAACAGAAACGGATGAGGTTCTAATTGAGGAAGGGTTCAACCCTTTCAGGGTTAGGGTGTTGGAGGTGGGCTGTTCGAGGGGTTTTACCCCTCGTTTTGTTATTGCATCCCTTCAGGATTGATAACCTTTTATGTCCGAAAACGGAGCAAATGCCTATTCCTCAATCAAATATTGATTTCATGTTGTTGATATTTTGGTGACGGATCAACCGAACGGGAATGATTTTTTTGACCTACTTTTGACGCTATGTTGTAATTGTTAAACTTTTACTGCTGTGGATTTATTTCTATTCAAGGATCAATATCGAAGAAGCTCAATATCAATTGATTGATAACCTCTGCTTTCTTGTGAGGTTCTTTGCTCATTGGATTAATCCCAAAGGATTCAATATCATAGCAATGGGTGAAACCCATCGAAATTTAGTACCCCCGCCACCAACCCTGAAAGGGTGGAGTTACCTCCATAAATACCGTTCATTAAATTAAGGGAGATTCGATTTGTGATTAAACCTCTTCGGGATTGATCGGCTTGTGTATGATAAATCAGTTCGGAAGAAAACACATTTCCCAATAAATTTCCGTTCTGAAATTATAATTTCCTACCTTTGCGCAACGGTTTCCTATATAAGGAAATACTAAATCATTATTTTCAACAACTTATCTATCCATGACAGTAGAACAACTGAAGGATTTAAAGGCGCGTATTTCGGCCTTGAGGGGGTATCTTTGACTACGATCGTAAGGTATCAGAAATCGCAGAAGAAGAAACAATAACTGCTCAGCCTGAATTTTGGAATGATCCAAAGGAGGCGGAGAAAATCCTGAAAGGGATCAGAAATAAAAAAGTCTGGACCGATGCCTTTGCGGTATGCTTTTCTGGCCTGGAAGACTTAGAGACACTCTATGAGTTTTACCAGGAAGGGGATGTAGACATGGACGAGGTGGACGTGGACTATAAAAAGGTGCTGAATGATGTTGAGGAATTGGAGTTCAAGAAGATGCTTTCTGCAGAGGAAGATCAATTGGGGGCCATGCTCGAGATCAACCCAGGAGCAGGTGGTACGGAGTCGCAGGATTGGTCAGAGATCCTGATGCGTATGTACATCATGTGGGGTGAGAAGAACGGCATGAAAGTGAAGCAGATTGATTACCAGGCGGGGGATGTGGCAGGCTTGAAGCGTGCGACATTGTCTTTCGAAGGGGAGTTTGCTTACGGTTTGCTGAAATCAGAAAATGGAGTACACCGTTTGGTGCGTATTTCTCCTTTTGATTCTGGTGGACGTCGCCACACGTCATTCTCATCGGTATATGTTTACCCAATGGTAGATGATACGATTGAGATTAACGTGAACCCTGCGGATATCAAGTTTGATACTTTCCGTTCATCAGGTGCTGGTGGGCAGAACGTGAATAAGGTAGAGACGGCAGTGCGTCTGCATCACGGACCTTCAGGGCTCGTGATCGAATGTCAGCAGGAGCGTTCGCAGTTGGGTAATAAGGAGATTGCTATCCAGATGCTGAAGTCCAAACTTTACCAATTGGAGGTAGATAAGCGTAATGAGGCACGTGCAGAGATTGAAGATTCCAAAATGGGAATTGATTTCGGTTCGCAGATCCGTAACTACGTTTTGCATCCCTACAAATTGATCAAGGATGCCCGTACAGGCGTTGAGCGCACCGACGTTCAGAATGTCCTTGACGGTGATTTGGATGATTATATCAAAGCTTATTTGTTGGCCGCACAAGGCAGCAACAACGAGCAGGATTAATTTTCCCTCATAGATATTGAAAGGGAGTTGTGTGATGCAGCTCCCTTTTTTTGATTTGTGGAGATGTTGTTCTTAACGTCTTTGCGCAGTGGGAAAAGGGCCATGATTTTCATGATTAAAAGGATTGCCCTGATTTTTTAAACGGCTCCCTGTAAAGGCATAATTCATTATGTCTCACGTCTTGTTTTGATTCAGATTTGTAGAGACGTTATTCTTAACGTCTTCTTGCGCCGGGAAAGGAGATCATGATTTTCATGATTAAAAGGATTCTTGATTCTTTCTTTGGGGCTCAAGTAAAGAGGCTGTCGCACAACCATAACCTGAAGTTGTCCCTCAAATTTTATTTGGTCGCTGTATGGGCAGACCTGGGTGTCTGCCCAAATTCTCATAAATTTTGGATGGTTTGGATACACACATAGGTGCATCCGTACGACTTACAAAATAATCTTTTGTGTCATACTCTAAGAATTAGGTTGTGCAGCAGCCCCTCACGTTACAATTTGAATTAACCTAATGAAAAATCTATATGATCAGTATTGTGTTAGACGTAAATAATTACGTCTCTACAGGATAATGATTTTAACTTGATATTATTGAGGGTGATCCAAGCGAGGTGCTTGAATCAGGATAGCTTTATTTCAACTTTCACCGCTCTCAAACCCTTAGACTTTTGGTATTGCTTTTTCTTAGGCTAAATTTGCAGCCTGCCCTAAGTGGCCTCACGATTTTTGTAAAAGCACCTTGAAAACAACATCCATCTATCACTTCCAATTCTGGCTTTTGTGCCTGAGTTCCCTTCTTTTCTTCGCCAGTTTCAATATGCTCGTTCCTGAGTTGCCCGAATACCTGACCCGCATGGGTGGAGCGGATTATAAAGGTTGGATCATTGCCCTTTTTACCCTTACGGCTGGCCTTTCACGCCCCTTCAGTGGTAAGCTGACCGACACCATTGGCCGTGTGCCCGTAATGATCTTCGGGGCAAGCGTCTGTTTTGTGATGGGCTTCCTTTATCCGATCATGCAGACGGTGGGTGGTTTTCTGATGATTCGACTCTTTCATGGGCTATCGACAGGTTTCAAACCCACCGCCACCAGTGCTTATGTGGCGGATGTGGTGCCTGCCAAAAGGCGTGGAGAAGCCATGGGAATTCATGGTTTCTTTGGTTCTACGGGCATGGCATTGGGGCCGTGGTTCGGGAGTTTGATTGCCAATCAGTATGGTATTGATGCCCTTTTCTATACCTCAAGTGTGGTGTCCATTTTATCGGTGCTTATTCTTTTTGGGATGAATGAAACGGTGGAGGAGAAACAGCCTTTTCAGTTGAAATTACTCAATGTCGGCTTGGATGACTTTTTCGATGCACGCGTTTTAGTGCCTTCGGTGGTGATGTTGTTTACCGTCTATTCTTTTGGCGTGGTGCTGACCATCATTCCCGATTTTACCGTGCATTTGGGCATCTCCAATAAGGGAATTTTCTTTACCGCCTTTACCGTGGCTTCCTTGTTGTGTCGGGTGGTGATGGGGCGCTTGTCCGATAAATATGGTCGCCGACCGATCTCTATCATTGGCCTGACGATCATGAGTGCGGGCATGATCCTTCTGGGATTTGTCAATAATTTCACCTTGTTGATGGTCGCTGCTGGGCTGTTTGGATTTGGCTTCGGGTCGATGATTCCTGCGATTTATGCTTGGGTAATTGATCTGGCGGATGATGCCCGTCGTGGTCGGGCAATCGCCACCATGTATATCGCTTTGGAGTTGGGGATTGGTATTGGGGCCTTGGCCTCGCAGGCGGTTTATGATAATCAAGCGGATAATTTTCCAATTACTTTTTGGTCTGCAGGGGCAATGTGTTTGATCGCTTTGGGGTATGTGGTATTGCGCGGCAAAAGAACGGCGTAATTAATTTTCACAGAGAAAGATCAAACCGTTATATTTTACTATCCAAATATTCTTTTTTTTTAGTCATTTTATCCTGCTTTGGATATCAATAGATTTTTGAATCCTGTCTTATAGTATCTCAATGAAGGTTTTGGTAGTTTATGAATATTAAACTTAACCAAAACCTATTTTTATGTCTAAATATTGGCTCCTGATTTTTTGTGGTGCTTTTCTTTTTAGTTGCCAAAGCTCGCCACAAGACCCACAACCTGATGATGCGATTGATGAACCGCCCAAGGTCGATGTACCCGTTGATGATGAAGTAAGCCCAACTGAGCCGACTTGTTATCTGAAAACGATGAAAGGGGGGTATAGTCATTCAGGTGAGGTCAACTCGATCTCCACCTACAGCTATGATGAAAACAAGAGATTGATTTCAGTTGTTGATCAAAACCTGAATCCCGAATACACTACTGTTGAAACATATATATACAATGAAAAAGGGCAGTGTGTAGCAATGGAGTATACAGGAACTGAAGTTGAAGGGAAGATGGGGCATACATACACTTATGATGAGTTGGGACGCCTGAGTAAGGTCTATCTTGATTTGCAAGGTGAAGCAGCAAATAGCCGAGTCGGAAGAACACTTAAAGATAATTTTTTCAAACAGTTTTTTGGGGTAGCTCATCAGCGACAAAAGCAAGTCAATGAGTCAAACGAAACAATTACTTTGATTTATGAAGGGGCAGAAGAGTACCCTTCCCAAATAAGCATATCCTATAATCTTGATGGAGAGTTAATTATTCATACGAATGATTTGGTGCTTGAGAATGGTAATTTGGTGCATTTCTCGGATACATATATTGATCAAGATGGTCAAGAGGTATTTCGTGAAGTCATTTGCGAATATGATGATAAACCATTGATTTTATCTCAGTTACCTCAAGGAGAGAGAGTCATTAGTGGTCTGGTCTATGAGAATAATTTAATTCACACTCATATCAAAGAAAATGGTGTCAGCCAATTCGAGCAGTTTTTCAATTATGAATATGATGAGGAGGGCAAAGCTATTTCTGGAACCTACGCAATGGAACATTATTCTGACGGTATTTCCGGTGGTTATGAGGAGTATGGCTTTGGGATTTTTGAGTATGAGTGTAATGATTAATATAACTGTTTAAACAGACTCAAATTTGTAACCATTTGCTCTTAATCGCCCTCATCACATTTCCATGACCTGAATTTGCAGTAGTGAGTAAGCTTTTTGATAACACATACAATTAACCGCTTCACTTGCTGATATTCGCCTAAAACGACTACCCCACATCATTTAGTACTTTTAATAAATATTTTTTCAATCAACTTAACACTATTCTTCATGACTCAAAAATTAATTTTAACCATTTTAATGCTATGTGTTTTTAGCGTCAAAACTCAAGCGCAAAACATGTATAAGCCATTCAAAGTAGATTTAGGTTTTCTGGTAGGTTTCCCAGCAGATGAACTTTTTAATTATGGTGGAGGAATCTATATAGAACCCAAATATAATGTTCATGATAATATTGCGGTAGGTCTACGTTTGGAAGCTGCAGCCTTGGCTACCGTCGATCTCGAAAATGCAGAAGGAGAGGTGGCTGCTGTTTCGAGTTACCTTTTGACAGGTGATTATTACTTAGGTACAAACACGCTACGCCCATTTGTAGGTGTTGGAGGGGGGATGTACTCGATCAGAAATGCTTCAGCGGATGCAAATACCACTGATTTTGACCTAAGCGCAAAAAATAACTTTGGCTTTGCTCCTCGCTTAGGCTTACTGCTTGGCCACTTCCGAATGGCCCTTGCTTATAACGTCATTATGGATGCGGAAGAAAATATGCCTTCTTTTAATTATATGTCCATTAAGGTAGGGTTTGAAATTGGCGGTGGTAAAACTGGCCATGGGGCTTCCCATAAAAAAAGAAAGCATCCTAAAAGAAGAAAAAGATATAAGAGGAGATAATGAATATTATTAAATAAATAAAATTAATTTTTAATCTAATAATCAACCTAATGTTTAGAAAATTTTTATTTGTAGTGTGCTCGTTGGCCTTGATATCTTGCGCTAAGGAGGAGGTCAATCCAGAGACACCTCAGATGGGTCACCCAAAGGATTTAGAAGTTGTTTGCCCACTTAAGGGAACAGTGTTGTCGAGCGAAGGCTTTTTGGATATTCAGTCTGAAATGAGTTATAACAGTGGTTTTCTGACCCTTAAAGAAGAGTCGGTGGAAGGTTATGGCGTCCTGTATTCTACTGAATATGCTTATGAAAAGGCGGGCATTTTGACCTATATTACAGAGTCGAGTACTATGGGTACACGGGTTGCTCAGACAAGAATGGCTTATGACGATGAGGATCGTTTGGTAAGTATAACATCTTCTGTATATGATGTTCCTGTCCGTAAAAAAATTCAATCTGATTTAGAAAGTAAAATTCGAAAATTTAACTCGAGAATAGCAAAATTACATGGGGCAAGAGTTGGTCAAGAAACTGATGATATTGAGATTTTATTTGAGTATAATGAAGCTGAGGCTTATCCAAATAGAGTGATCTCAAAATCAAGTAGTTTTGGTGTCGATATTGTACTGGATCTTGAGTTGGAGTATGAAAATGGTAATGCGGTACGCATTTCAGGTATGCAAATTTATGAGGGGTTGTCTATTCCAATGGAGATCAAGTATTCCTATGACGATAAGCCTCTATACTTAGCTTCCTTTCCATTTGCATTGCGTTTCCAACGATCATATTTCTGTAGGAATAATCCCTTGATGTCTGAAACGTATTATTCGGGTGTATTAATCGAAAAGGAGGAGTTCAGCTATAAATACAATGAGCTGGGATTGGTAGAATCCGCTGAAAAGATCTACACAGTTTACGACCAAACCGGAGCGGCATCCGATACCTCAATCGAAGGCATGACCATGGAATATGATTGTCAGTAGTCATCTTTTTCATCAATTAAACTTAACTATTTGAGTGTAAACTCTTTTCCGTAATTTTTGATTGGACTGTGGGAGTATGTCAACAATGCTTCCCCATAGCAAGGGACATTTTTTTATATTAATCCATGAAAATGAAAAATTTAGTTTCAGCTGTATTTTCAGCATTTTTGTTATTCGCATGTAGCTCAGCGGATGAACCTAATATTAGTAACTCACACCCCAAAGACATCCAGGTGGTTTGTCCTTTACTATCCGATATCAGTGACGATGGCTTGTCTGATGTCTATGTTTATGAAAATGGGCAGTTAGTCTCGTATATCAACTCCTATTCTCCTGGGTCATATTTTATTACCGATTATTCATATAATGACCGAGGGCTTTTGATTCGCGCAACGGAGCAAAAACAATATGGGGAGATTATAGATTTCGAATACGATCAGGCTGACCGATTGACACGCGTAAAAATGAAAAGCAATGACCAAACCTCCAGCATGAGGGTAGGTAAAGGAATTTCTTTGAGCGATTTGATGTGGAAAATTCGCTCCAAAAGAATAAAGGCCACTATGGAAGGGGAGTATTTCTTGATTTATGAATTTAGATATCAGGGAGCTAATTTCCTGCCATCGGAAGTAGTTGGATTTATCGACGGGGAAGAGATGATGGGGCGTCTCAAGTTTGAATACAAAGGAGGCAATGCTACCCGAGTATTCTCCGAAGATGAAGATGGAGGAACCTACGAAATGTTATTTGAGTTTGATGATAAGCCCCTTAAGGAAGCATCCCTGCCCTTTCCTCTGCGGTTTATGTATTTCGTCATTAGTGAAAATAACTTCACCCACATCGAGGAGCGGATTGATGGCGTCGTTAGTGTTGAAAGTGATTATCGCTACCAATATGATGATAATGGCTTGGTCTTAACAACCGATTTAAATTTCAAGGAATTGGATAATGATGGCCAGGTGTTTAATTCGGGTACGGTTTATATCCAATCTACCTATCTTTGTGAATAACTTCCTTGAGAGAGAAAATAAATTATTGATATAACATTCCTTATTTTAGTTACTTTTTAATCAACCTAAATGAAAAAATTTGTTTTTGCTGTATTGTCAGCATTTTTATTATTTGGATGTGGCTCCGACAATGAGATGGGGGTCAGTAATCAACACCCGAAAGATGTGGAAGTGATTTGCCCTATTGTTATTGAATCAAGTGATGCGGATTATTCCTATAACTATATTTATGCAGAAGGAAAATTGATCTCTTCTTTGTTTAGCTCTTCGGATAGTTACTCCAATACCGTAAGCACTTACCAATATAATGCACAAGGATTATTAAGTGAAGCTAAAGAAGAACGAGGGGATTTTGGAGTAACTACCTCCTATGAATATGATGAAACTGATCGATTGACAGCTTTTACGGTAAGGCACTCAAGTGGAGCTTTACGAAATAAAAAAATGAAGCATCCTCGCTCTCCTTTGTATCAGCTTTTGACCAAACGAAGGTATTCATCAAACGCTCGTTCGGGTAGTAGTGAAACTCAGGATGACTATTATGAATATCAATACAAGGCAGGGGAATTTTATCCCCACAAAATGGTGTCTAATTTTTATGAGGGCGGTGAAAAAGTGAGTGTTGGAGTTAACTTTGAATATACAGCAGGGAATTTAAGTCGGCTTACTTATACGGATGCGTTTGACGGGGATCAAGTTGAGTTTTTAATGGCGTATGATGACAAGCCCTTAAGTAAGGCATCAGTACCTTTTGCTTTGCGGTTTGGTAATCTATTATTTGCAGTCAATAACCTGACTCATACGGAGGTGCTTTATAATGGGAAGCTTGCATGGGAAGAGAAGCTTGAACATAGTTATTCAGAGAATGGGTTAATCGATACAACCAAGCTAACCTATGTTGAATATGATGTAAAGGGAGAGATTTCCTATTCAGAGGTACAATCACTGAAATCAAGTTATCAGTGCGACTGATTTTTTCGATAATTTTTTTTTGTGGCGGAAGTCGCTAAAAATAATGCAGTTAACAAAAGGTGAGTGATTGGGCTGAAAAAAAAGCAAACCCCTTGTTTGCATTTTTAAATCCGTTGCTTACCTTTGCAATCCCTTAAGGAAACAAACGCAGTCAAAAAGCAGGCGTTTTCAGCGGAATCTCAACGGAGATGCTGTTAAGGGCGATTTAATGAATCACAAAGATATTCTCTGCGGGTGTGGCGAAATTGGTAGACGCACTAGATTTAGGATCTAGCGCCGCGAGGTGTGTGGGTTCGAGTCCCTCCACCCGCACTATTACGACAGAATATCTTTTGCGGATGTGGCGAAATTGGTAGACGCACTAGATTTAGGATCTAGCGCCGCGAGGTGTGTGGGTTCGAGTCCCTCCA
>CANMKE010000035.1 GCA_947498325.1 uncultured Persicobacter sp. | reverse complement strand
GCTGTAAGCATGGGAATACAATGCAATAGGAAATTGTTTACTCACCCTTAAACTATCGCGAGAGTCTCTCTCGTGATAATAATCATCCCAATAGGTGGTCACAAGACGGAGTCTCGCGACAGGGAGTCGTGTGGATTCAAACCACTTTTTCAATGCTGTGAGTCTTGTGTGTCCACTAAATGTAGAATTGGAGAAGGCGAATACAAAGCGACAGGAAGTTGTTTCGAGCGCTGTAAACACTGTATTGGAATTATTTTTAGTCCTATCTAAATTTATTTTACTATGTGGTAAATATTTTTTATTGAGTAAGCTAATTAATGAAAGGGATTAACATTTATTTCATTTCGCATTCTATTAATCGCTGATAATCATCACCTTCAAACCTTTATATTGCTCCCAAATACTAACAACCTCAAGCATATGGCTCAGCAATCATTACAAGAAGTACACAGCAGTGTCGTCACCGACAACAAAAAAAATACCTTCAGAAAACTCCTCAGTTTTATGGGGCCCGCTTTTGTAATCAGTGTCGGCTATATGGATCCTGGCAATTGGGCCACCGACCTTGAAGGTGGCAGCCACTTTGGGTATCAGCTGCTATGGGTTTTACTGATGTCAAACCTGATGGCCCTGCTGCTGCAGATGCTCAGTGCCCGCCTCGGCGTTGTGAAACAGCGAGATCTTGCTCAGGCTTCCCGAGAAAGCTACCCACCGTTTGTGAATACTATACTGTATATATTTGCTGAAATCGCCATTGCAGCCTGCGACCTTGCCGAAGTGATTGGTATGGCCATTGGCCTGCACCTGTTGTTTGGCATTCCGATGCTTTATGGGGTTTGTCTGACCATTTTTGACACCTTCCTGTTGCTATTTCTAATGAACAGGGGCATCAAAAAAATGGAGGCATTCATCATTGGCCTGATTGCTATCATCGGAGGAGCATTTATTCTTGAGATGATCTTCTCTCACCCTCAAATCGGGGCATTGTCAAGAGGCTTCATCCCTAAAATTGTAGATACCGATGCGCTGTACATTGCCATAGGCATCATTGGCGCCACCGTAATGCCGCACAACTTATATCTGCACTCCTCACTGGTGCAAACCCGACAAATAGAAAGTACACCAAAAAGCATTCGACAAGCCCTGAAGTTCAACTTTATAGATTCAGCCATCGCATTGAACCTCGCCTTCTTTGTCAATGCCGCTTTGCTGATCCTTGCCGCTGCCGCCTTCCACAGTCGTGGATATTTTCAGGTGACAGAAATTCAGGACGCTTATCAATTACTCAGCCCATTGCTCGGCACCAAATGGGCAAGTGTCCTTTTTGCTGTTGCCCTGATTGCCGCAGGACAAAGCTCAACAATTACAGGAACTATCGCTGGGCAGATCATTATGGAGGGTCATCTGCATGTAAAAATGAAGCCATGGATTCGACGCCTGATCACCAGAGCGCTCGCCATTGTACCTGCCTTTGGCTGTATTGTGTATTTTGGTGAAAACAGTACAGGGAAATTACTGATTTTGAGTCAGGTGGTGCTGAGTTTGCAGTTGGGTTTTGCCATTATTCCACTGATTCATTTCGTTTCCGACAAATACAAGATGGGGGAATTTGTCATTGGTCCATGGTTAAAGATAGGTGCATGGTTCATCGCAGCGATCATCATTGCCCTCAATATTAAACTCGTAATTGCGGAACTGATCAAGTGGATTAATCAAATGCATCCTGCTATACTGACCGAGTTTTTCGCCATAGGCGTAGCAGCCTCGGCGGGGGTTTTACTACTTTACCTTATTGTTCACCCACTATTGCGTATCAGGCAAAAGGCCTAAAACCACAAAGAGCTGCCAGGCAAAACCCAGCAGCTCTTTATGGCACAATCTTCAACGATTAGATGAACATTGCTTTATTTTTTGATATTTGGCAATATTTAGACTCTTCGGCTCTTAAAGAACCGTCTTCAGTAACCCAGCAAACGAACTCTTTAGATTCGCTTTTTCGGATATGATCAACAGTAATAACCGTACCTGAAGTCAAGATCACCTCATCTCCAGCTTTTATCTTGCTATTTCTTGTCTGACTCAAAACTTGAGTCTCGTTATTGGTTGGTGCTATCAATGACATAATTAAAAAAAACTGACTTGTTGAAAAATAATTTTTCCACTCTCACATTGTAAGAATAGACAGATACTGTATTCAAAAATTAGTGAAAAAAATCCTAAATACCGCCTTTTCACACCAAATAATGAGGGTTTTTTATATATTTTTATATCTAAAAATTACATGAGCGACAATAGCTATATTTACATATGACTTTTATCATGTTTTAATTCATTTACATGAATTGCATCTAATCGAATATGAGAATTGTATTATTTATCTCCGTATAAAAGCTTCCATATTCGAACAAAGAAAGCAATTCCTGCCAAGGCTAAACCCACTACAAAGCCAACCCAAATACCTACGGGCCCCATCCCAAAAGTAAATGCACAAATGTAACTCACGGGAATCCCGATGATCAGGTAACAAACAGCGGCAATCAACATAGGCACTTTCACATCAGCCATACCCCTCAAAATGCCCAGGCAAACCACCTGAAGCCCATCGAAGAGCTGAAATATTGCAGCAACGATCAGCAAAATTGCAGCCTGATTTACCACAGCCACATCAGGGGTAAAGATCAATGGCAACTGATATCTCAGTACATAAAAACCAATACAACTCAGTCCCATAAAAAACAATACCAAATGCATCGCAGAGAAAGAAGCCATTCTTAATCCGTAATCATTTTTTTCACCAATCTGATAGCTCACCCGAATTGTGGTAGCCTGTGCCACACCGTTGGAAATCATGAAGGTCATACTCCCCAAACCAAGCGCTACCTGATGCGCTGCCAGCGGCACATCACCGATCCAACCCATCATCACTGCACCGATGGCAAAAATAGACACTTCAAGTACCAGCTGAAAAGCTATCGGCAGGCCGATGGTCAGTAATTTCTTGATCTCATGCCAGGCCACATGCACCTCAGGGGTTTTGACGAAATACCCGCGGTAGGCTTTAATATTTTTCAATCCATAATAAAGGAGAAAAGGCATCAGTATCCGAGCGATCAGTGTCGCTATACCCGCACCATTCAAACCAAGCGCTGGCGCACCCCAATGCCCAAAGATCAATACCCAGTTCAACAGAATATTCAGCAAGTTACTGGCAACGGTCGCAATCATGGCCATCATCGTATTACCAAGCCCTTCACCGATTTGCTTCAGCACCATGAAGCCCATGAACGGGATCAAGGAAACAGCTAATATCCGGAAATAAGGAATGGCGAGTTCCACCACTTTTTCCGGCTGCCCCAAAAATGGCATCAGTAAACTCCCCAAATAGCATAGCATCGCCAGGAAAAGTGCGGACGCCGTGCCCAGCACCCAGGAATTTTTTATGATTCGACTGATGGCAGACCGATCACTCGCCCCAATGGCATGACCAATCATGGGGGTAATGGCAAAGGAGATTCCCATCCCAAATACCAGAATAATGGTAAACACACTGTTGGCAAAGGAGGCCGAGGCCAACTCCTGCGTTCCAACACGGCCAACCATGGCGTTATCCACCAACGACACCACCACCTGCCCCGCCTGGGTCATTACCAGCGGCAGCGCCAAAGTCATCAGTCTTCTATAATATGGATAATATTTTTGCAGCATTACTTATAAAAAAGTGTTCATATAAAATAAGGGCGCAAAGATCGTAAAACCCGCTGAATAAGCACTACACATCCACAAATATATCTTTTGCACCACGGCTACTCCACTTGCTCATCTTCCCATTCCAGCAAATCAGTATACCATTTGGCCATGGCTTGCATGGTCTCGTTAATCAGCGACTCATGCCCTTCGGTGCCCTTGAGCTTATCGTACATTTCTACTGCACCAACAAACACCAACTGCTTTGTGGTCACAAAACTTCCCCCAACATTAAAGTGGGCTTTCAGCGCTTCCAGACTTTCCAGCCCTTTTGCGGTCGGGGCGAGTTCATAGGCACGTGCCAACAGCTTTGGCTTTTGTGTACAAAGAATGAACGTTCCCAATTCCTCCTGACGAGGCTCCTCTACAACCATAAATTGGGGTAATGATAATTGACCATTTTCTGACGACATTCCTGAAGACGTTAAAGGATGATATAAAACTATTTTTGTACTTTGTAGGGCAATAATACAACTAAGCCGATATTTTTAGACTTTTTTGTATCGAATTTGAAAATGTAACCCAAATGTTGATCAAATCTACTCACAAAAAATTAGCTCAACACTATCTTCATGACTGATCCTTTAAATTTTTTATCCAAGATGAATAGATCTCAACTACGGTATTTTTTATCGTCCATCTCCTTGGCTGCGCTGCTATTGTCAAGCGGCTGTCAGCAACTGCCGAGTCATCAGAAAGCAACAACTGCCCCATTGGTAAGCCAGGTAAATCCTATGATTGGTACCGGCGGACACGGTCATACTTTCCCTGGCGCAACAACACCCCACGGTATGGTTCAGCTAAGCCCTGACACAGGCATAGAGGGCTGGGACTGGTGCTCAGGGTATCACTATTCCGACAGCAGTATTATGGGTTTTTCACATACCCATCTGAGTGGTACAGGCGGTGGCGATTATGGCGATATTATGCTGATGCCCTTCACTGGAAAAAACCTTTGGGAAGCAGGAACCAAAGCACAACCTGACGCAGGTTACCGTTCACGTTTCAGTCATGAGGACGAACACGCAGAAGCAGGCTTTTATGAGGTCAAGCTTAAAGACCATCACATTGATGTTGCCCTGACGGCAACAGCCCGCACGGGTTTTCACCAATACACCTTCCCTGAGGGGGCGGAAAGAAAAGTGATCCTTGATTTGGTACATGGAGTGGGCGACAATCCAAGAGCGTTAACGCTCAAGATCAATTCAGATCATCAGGTGGTAGGTTTGCGCCGTTCGCAAGGTTGGGCACAGGATCAGTATGTGTATTTTGTGCTGGAATTCAATCAGCCCATCACCCACTTCCTGACCAACGATGGAAAAAACATTGGAGAACAAAAGCAAATTGAAGGGAAATACGCCAAAGCCATTTTTGAGTTCAGCCCTTCAGACAAACCCCTATTGGCCAAAGTAGCGCTCTCTCAGGTAAGTATTGAAGGAGCCATGAAAAACCTTTCCGCAGAAAATAACGGATGGGATTTCAATGCGGTGAAAAATCAAAGTCAGCAGCAGTGGCAGGATGCCCTTGCACGCACAACGGTAAAAGGTGGCAGTGAAGACCAAAAAACCATCTTTTATACCGCCGCTTACCACACCATGATGCACCCCAATATTGCCATGGACGTGGACGGCCAATATCGAGGCATGGACAAGAAGATCTATACCGCCAAAGATTATACCCACTACACTTTATTCTCCCTGTGGGATACCTTCCGCGCCGCGCACCCCTGGTACGCCCTTACGGAACCTTCCCGCAATACGGATTTTGTAAAATCAATGATCAGTAAATATGACCACAGCGGCGCCTTACCGATCTGGGAACTTGCCAGCAACGAAACGGGCACCATGATCGGCTACCATGCCGTACCTGTTATTGCTGATGAAATTCTGAAAGGCAATACTGCCATTGATGCTGAAAAGGCTTTTGAGGCCATGAAAGCTGCTGCCATGAAAACCGACCGCGGACTGAAATATGTACAATCGTTGGGCTATATTCCTTATGATAAAGAACCCAACTCGGTGTCGAAAACCGTGGAGTATGCCTACGATGACTGGTGTATCGCACAGGTGGCCAAAAAACTCGGGAAAATGGACGATTACCAGACCTTCACAAAACGCGCGCTGAACTATCAAAATCTTTTTGATGCCTCCACAGGTTTTATCCGTGGGCGTAACGAAGCAGGCGTTTGGGTAAAAGACTTTAACCCTATGGCCATCAGCTTACTTGGCTCTGGCGAATATACCGAAGGCAATGCATGGCATTATACCTTTTTTGCTCCACAAGACATCAATGGCCTGATCAAACTTTATGGCGGCGCCCAGAAGTTTGAAGATAAACTGGACCGGATGTGGACGCAGGAAGCGGTAAATGACAATGAACATGCCCATGACGTTACTGGTCTGATCGGGCAATATGCCCATGGCAATGAGCCAAGCCACCACGTAGCTTATCTGTACAATTTTGTCGATGCCCCATCAAAAACACAATTCTGGGTGCGTAAAATCATGGCCGAGCAATACAGCAATCAGGCAGATGGCCTTTCTGGCAACGAAGATTGCGGACAGATGTCGGCCTGGTACAATTTATCAGCCATGGGGCTTTACCCTGTAAACCCTGCCAGCGGGCGATTCATTATCGGTTCGCCAGTTTTTGAAGAAGCCAACATCAAGCTGGAAAATGGCAAGTCCTTTACAGTAGTAGCCAAGCATAACAGTGCAAAAAATGTTTACATTCAATCGGCAAAACTGAACGGCAAACCTTACCGTAAGTCGTACATCGATTACGCTACCATTACCGCAGGCGGTACACTGACTTTCGAAATGGGCAATCAGGCTGCTGACTGGTTCAATGAGGCGCCGAAAAGCGATATCGTTCATGACTATGAAGGTACTTTAACACGCAGCAACACTTTATTTATGCCACATACCCGCTCAGATCAGCGGATTTTCGCATCGGAACTGAAAGTGGAACTGAACAGTTTTGTTGATGGGGCCACGATTTATTATACCCTTGATGGCAGTGAACCGACCATTCATTCTAAAAAGTACCAATTGCCCATTCACCTGACCGCAACAACGGTTCTGAAGGCAAAATGTGTCAAAGACCAATGGGCGGACAGCCCTGTGATGACGGCTCATTTTTCTAAAGCATTTTACCATGAAAAAGACCGACAGTTCCCGAGATTGACACTGAAAAACCCACCGACCAGCAAAACTTACAACCCTGGCCATTGGGCACTTCTGGATGGTACCTATGCCTCCGATAATTTGCGAGATGGCAAATGGAGTGGTTTTAGTGGGCATCAGCTTGAGGCTACCATTGATCTGGGGGCCGTTCAAAATGTTGGAAAAGTGAACACTAACTTTTTACTGAATACCTCCTCATGGGTGTTCCTCCCAAAAAGCTATAAGGTGCTTTATGCTGACGATGGCAAAAACTGGAAACTTGCAGGCACACAAAGCCTGCCTGTACCTTCAGCACATCAGCCGATCGGCAAACATCTTTTCAGCATAAATGTAGAACAACAGACCCGATACATCCGCGTGATTGCAGAAACCGCGGGCAAACTGCCAGAGTGGCACCCAGGTTTTGGGAATGAAAGCTGGTTGTTCGCTGATGAAATTGTGATCGAGTCTCAGGGACTGATGAAATAAAATACCGCATTCGCTGATACACCAAAAGCTCCTTTATACAAAGGAGCTTTTTTTGGTCTTCCCTTCTGTGGGAAGCAGTATATTATAGAAAACTTCTTGGGGGCTTAATCTTTGCTGAACATCAAAAATCCGTCATGCATCGCCTCCATGAAATCACTCATTTCTTGTTGCCAGTCCATATACCATATCAAGGACAATAGAACGATCAGCCAGAGGATTCCTTTATTTTTCTGTATTAACTTTAAAACCATAATATCTAAAAATAACAGTTTGATATTAGTTTTCCATTATAAAAGATGATTTTTGATATAACTATGAGCAAACTTTATTCTAACATATCCTCTCCCAGTGTTTTATAAATTAATCGGATAAGGTTATCAGCCTCCCGATTACTCAACTCCTCGGCCTGATAAAATAGCACCTCGCCTGATTTGTCAAGAAAAATGACGGCAAACTCGTTGTCCACCTCTCCAAGATTCCAGGCAGATTTCACGATATGCGAAGGGTCAGTATAAATTTTCACCTGCTGATCTTCATATTTTTTCTCCTCCCTGCGGATACCCATCCGTACCAGGTTATTGGGATAAAAACGGGCATCCTTCAAATTCACAATTCCATAGCTCAGGAAATTCTCCCTGTCATTGAAGCGCTCGGTTTTCATCTGCTCAATAAAGTAACTGTTGCGTTTCGGCACCTCGGGGTCAGAGTAAAACAGCAACAAATATTGATCTCCAAATCCTGGAAGCATCACCGGGGCATCTTTGGAATCACGAATTTCTACATTTGCAACCACATCGCCTGTTTGTAATGTGGACTTTATCGGTTCATTAGGGTGGGCCGCATAAACATTTCGTGCCACCACCATCAACATCAGAATAATAAGCATTTTACCGCTTTTCAAATTAAAGTTCATATCCCCAACGTTTAAAATATTTCGACCATCTGCTGCTTACCTTATCAAGGGTATTCTGAGCATAGTTATATTGATTCTTTTTGTAACCTGAGTGCGCATCCACATATTGCTGAAATTCCGCCGACACTTTTTCGAAATCACCCAGGTCCAGCTTTTGGTAAATCTGCTCAAGCATCCCCATATTGTCCTTTTCGAGATCCTCAAAACGGATCTCTACCAGATTACCTTCAGGAATCAGTGCTTTTTGTGCTTCGTACTGATCATACATTTTGGCATAAATCGACAGGATATTTTCTTCCATTTCCTCCTTGCTGATGTCCTGAAACTTCAGTGGTTCGATCGTCGCCATAAAGAACTTGACCGTCGATTCAAAAACCGTATATGGGTTACGGGCAATATGAATAAACTTGGCATTGGGGTAAAGTTCCAGCAGCGCCTTGATGCGTGATGTATGCGGTGGATTTTTTGAAATAAACCGCTCACCGTTCGTATTGATCATGGCCTTGCGCACAAGCTGATCGTACTGAATTTTCCACTCCTGATAGTCCGCAATGTCGATCCCTTTGAACAAAAGATAACGATCTGCATATTCCTGCATGTTCTGCGGGAAATACCAAAAGTTATAAAAGCTGTGCGGACACATATTCCCCAGGGCAAATTCCTCTTCCTGCGGGAAGTTCACATTAAGCTCCACATTGTCTGTTGCCCTTTTCTTGGGCATGGCCATGTTCATAAAGCTTTTCATCAGCCATTGGCCCGAAAGTAAAGCGTTGGGAAACACCCCCTGATAGGTGGTAACGTAACCAAACTGCGGATCCTGACACATCAGGTTGTGTAAATGCGTGGTACCGCTCCGCCAGTGGCCCAAAATAAAAACAGGAGCTTTATGAAATTTCACCGCCTCAATTTGCTCGGCATTTCGGATAGCCTCAAGTTTAGCAATAGGGCTCGTCAGGCGGCTTACCACCTTGGTTCCTGCCAACCTTGTTTTGTAATCCGAGGCAATTGACCTTCCCGCAACCACCCGTGAAAGGTTTGCCGGAGTACTTCCTGCTAATGCTGAAATTGCGGGCAATTTAAATTCGTTACTCATGTTCTTGTATCTTGATGATGTTTACAATTACATAAGTGCAATTCAAACCGTTTTACCTCATTCGACGCCTGACTTTATTACAAATTTTATTCTAATCACATCTTAAATCATTCATTCACAACACGCTCATTCACAAAAAAAGGCCAGCACCCATAAAAGCACCAGCCTAATTCATTTAATCTCCATCTAATTTCAGATCATCAATCATCAGTGATGACCTATTTCACGGCCTCCAATAAAAGTTGATTACCTTCAAAGAGCATCAGCGAATCGCCTGTTGCCCAAAAATGATCTGCCTTATTCAGCGCATCCATCATCATTTGCTCCTGCTTCATCTGTCCTTCACAAAATTTGCGGGTTCCAGCAAGTGGTCCCATTTTAAGCTGAAGGCCATCCATGATTTCCGCCTGCCCAAAAAAGCGGTTACAGCCAGAAAATCCACTGACTTTCCCTTCCTTGAACTCAAGGGTCAGGGCCGCTGCAGAAGGCATCTGTTCCCCAGCTATTTTGGTCACTTGCCAGGCACTTCCTTCGAGCGTTTTAGCCACAGCAATCTCCTTACTGCTTCTAAGAATATACCGCAGGCTGCTACCATCAGCTGGCGGGTTTGGCACCTGTTCCACCGCCACGGTTAACTGATAGGCCTTGCCTTCCTGAAAATCAAACCCCTCGATTCCACTGTAAAAAAGGCTGAAGTCCGCAGTGTCTTTCTGCACAACCATACACTCCCGTTCACTGACTCCCATACACGCAACCTGAAAGGGGGCCACTTTCAAATTGATGATGTTTTCCTCCAGCGCCTCTTTACTGCTTTTGCAGGAAAAACTGAACAGGGAAATCACTAATATTAAAAGACCATTTTTAAGCATATTACATCATTTATGTTGAAGTATCATTAAATATTGAAAAGCACTATTGTACTGCGGCAGGCTCAAGCAGTCGGTCACCTGTATCCTGAACAATTTTCTTTCTGTACTCCTCCGAATACGGTTTATTCTTTGGAGAAACAGGCATCAGGCCTGAAGGGTTATATTTGAACTTCCCATTTTCCTCCACTTTAATATTTCCGTCGAGGTATTTTACCCAAAGGTATTTTTCAAGCTCACGCCACTGCTCAACCATTTTATTGGCATTATCCACTGAAAAGTCAGTAACAAACTCAATGGCGTCAGCAGGGTTTTCCTGATAAAGTTCTTTTGCCGCCACATCAATCGCTTTTACAGTGCGAATGTATTTCGCCTCAAGCGTGGTCTGCTTTTTCCGAATATCCTTAATAATTTCATCATAACGCATATAAGCCAGGTTGGTCACCCGATTGAATACCCAAAAAGCAGCATCGTCGGAGTAGGTCAACATATTGCCATTTGCAAAAGACGACGGTACCTGAGTCGCCGCACTGTAAATTGGGGTGTAGCAAGTCGAGTAGGTGTCATCAACACCGAACCATAAAATCCCTCCGAGGACATCGGGCATCCAGTCTCGGCATTGCGCAACAAAAGAAAATCCTGTTTGCTGCGTAGAAATCGCCCGTTCATTGAAATACGTCTTCCCTTCCGATTCCCAAGTGAGCGGACGCCAACGATACGGACAGGCCGACGGCCCCGCTCCAACATCTTTGGTCATGTCCATCGGCGTGCCTTCATAATGGTCACGCATTAATTCCATGGCATCTTTCACCGTCAGTTGATGATCTGGCTTGACATATAAAGGCATCCGCTTTTTTGTAAGATCTCCCATGGCATAGGCCTCATATTTTTTACCAAAAGTTGGATTTACTCGGTTGAAAATACTCCATGCCCGCGCATCACAAAAGCGCACCGCACCAAAATCAAGGGGAGCATAAGCTGCCGAAAAATCAAAATGCTTGTCTTTGCCTTCGAAGAATTTTTGCGCACGGGCAAATGACACGACATCTGATGAATAGCGGAAATTCTCCGGCTCATTAAAATTGATCTTTGTGATTCGCGCCTGATTGGCATGCGCCGAAATATAGCCGTCTGGAATACGTTGTGCCACCCAAACAGCGCCTTTTTCCACCATTCCTTTGGAAATCATTTCAAGCACCCATACTTCATTTTTATCGGCAATGGAAAAGGACTCCCCACTCGAGTAATACCCATATTTTTCCACCAGGTCGGTCATTACCGTGATAGCTTCCTGTGCCGTTTTTGCCCGCTGAAGCGTGATATAAATCAACGAACCGTAATCCATAATCCCCTGTGGGTCACGCAAGGATTTTCTCCCCCCGAAAGTGGTTTCTGCAATGGCCAGCTGATGCTCGTTCATGTTACCAGTAACATTATAAGTATGCGCCACTTGAGGAATTTCCCCCAATATTTTACCTGTGTCCCATTCCCGCACCTGAAGCATGGTTCCGGCAGGGTGATCCGCCGCAGGCCAATGGTACAGCTCCCCATATAAAACATGGGAATCGGCCGCATAGGTAATCATCGTGGAGCCATCCTTGGAAGCTCCTTTACTAATCAATAGGTTGGTGCAGGCTTCTGCACTCATCTGCCCAAAAACCAACAATACCATGGTTAGGGCAATTAAGCGTTTCTTCATCATAAACTATAATTTTCAAAAAATCCCCCAATTATAACGGGAGTGGCAATTTAACCAAACCCCCAATAAAATATAATGAAATCGAAACATCAATTTTACTTTACACGTAAAGTAATGAAAATAGAAAACAGGGATCATGAGCATTGAAAAAGAGATAAAATCAAAAAAATTCAGAAGCCAAAAGATGAAGGCCATGCTGAATGTGATTTTCACCGCCAATTGGTGGAATGCACACACGGCCGAGGAACTGAAACCCTTCGACCTGACCATTTCTCAGTTCAATGTATTGCGGATATTGCGAGGGTCAATGCCTGACAGTTTACCTGTGCAGGAAATTAAAGCTCGGATGCTCGACAAAACCCCAAACATGACCCGCCTGCTTGGAACTTTGGAGAAAAAAAAGATGATTGAGCGGCTGCAATGCGCAGATGACCGACGCATATTTCATATCAATATTTCAGAAAAAGGCCTGAAAACCCTGGGGAAAATAGATATTAAAATGAAACGCTCTGATCAGCGCATTAACATCACAGAAGAGGAAGCCATCTTACTCTCCGATTTATTGGACAAAGTAAGAAGCTGACAAGCGCCAACTTATACTGACCCTTTAAACGACCTCACCCTGCCCAATCACCTGACTTTCATCTTCATGGGCAGCACCCTTATCGGCATCCAATTCCTCTTTTAACCGATAAGGCATCACCAAAGCAAAAGATGTTCCTACGCCAAGCCTACTGCTGACAAAAATCTCCCCCTGGTTCATCTCCACAAAATGCTTGACAAAAGCCAACCCAATGCCTGTTCCTTTATGGTTTTCCGCATTCTTCGCCCGAAAAAAGGGGGTAAACAGATGACCTATTTCTTCCTGCGATATGCCTATACCACGATCACAGACATAAATCGTGTAGGACTCCTCATGAAAGAACAAAAACACCTCTACAGTCGAATCCTCATCGGAGTATTTCATGGCATTATTGATCAGGTTACCGAATATATGTTTGAAAAGGTAGCGATCCACAGGCACGGGTTTCGGTTGCCCAATACAGGTGAAAAGCAGGGAGCGTTCAGGATAAATTTTCTTTTGCTGATCGATCACCTTGGTTACCAATTCCACCATATCTAATTCATTAATTTGTAGTCGCATCTCCCCCGCTTCAATTTTCCCAAAGTCAAGCAGACGCTCCATAATGGCCGTCAGCCCCACGACCGACTCCTGAACCTGTGATATTTTCGCAGAGCCCATCCGCATAAAATCGCGCCTTGAGCCTGCTGAAGCATAAAGTTTCAGTAATTCTGTTGCACTGTGAATGGTCGTCAGTGGTGTTCTAAACTGATGTGATACCATCGAAATAAACTCACTTTTCATTTTATTCAACTCCAGCTCTTTGGCCAAAGCTACCCGCAGGCCTTCCTCTTGTTTGCGCAGGGGTGTAATGTCCTGAACAATCAGGTTGAGGGTACCCTGAATTTGCTGATGGATAATCTTGAAATATCTCTTTTTCGTGCCCAGCACCACCTCCTCTTCCTGTTGCGCTACCACTTGCCCATCCAATAATTTAACGGCTGAAAATCCCAGCACCATTTGCTTGATCTGTTCGACGGTCTGATTTGGAAAATGATAGTGAATGGAATCGCTGATATAACTGACCACCGTTTGTCCTCGCTTTTTCATTAAAGATACCAAAAAGGAATCCTGCTCCAGAGCTTGCTGCAGGTGTTGCTGAAAGACATAATTATCCGCAAGCTGTTGCCGCTTGGCATGTTCGGCCTTCCGCAGCGAAACAAGGCAGGCGGAAGTAACAATAAAAACAGTAACGAACTGCCCAAAACGTATTTCATCTACATGGTCAGGAACGACCACAGGTACCACTTCCATCGAACGTACCACACCAATAATGACCACCATCAGTAGGCTCGCAAACAAATAAGGCCACTGCCATTGGTGTTTGACAACACTGAAGTTCATCACCTGAGAAACAATAAAAAGAAAAGGGAAAGTGCCCTGCATGCCGCCAAGGAAAACCCATTCACTGATTCCCAAATTGATTTGAATAAAAAACAGGGCGATCAGGGCGAGTCCAAACCGCTTCAGCCGTCGATTAAAATAAAGCACCAATATTGAAAGTGGCACGTTTAGAATCATGGCATAGCGCATGGGAAAAGGCAATCCGAGGGATTCAAAAAACATTACATTGGAAGTCGAAAGAAGCAACAAAACACTGCCAATAATATTCAGCATTCGCTCTTCATAACTTACCTCTGGTGAGATGCCAAGAAGCATGGATATTTCCCGCCACAAATTTTTGGTTCTGGTCATTCGAAAAAAGTTATATCGTCTACTTTTTTACGAAAAAAAACCTGCAAGTTTGTCCTTTTTTAAAGAATACTGCCCGAAGGTTGGCAAGTGCCTTAAAGTGCTTGTGGAAGGGGGAAAATAATGGGTATTGAGGAATTTTTGGGCAAAAAAATAAGGGTGATACCCCTTAAAATTCAAATACCGCAAATATAATATTTGCGGTGAGTAAATAATGTAAAAAAAATATCGGTTACTTATTCGATAACCAACGGTTTGCTAAAATATTAGCAGTTTCTGATGCGAAAAAATCATACATCTGAGCTTCAGAAGAAGATTCATCCATAGATCTGAATTCTTCGGCGGTATCCTCTAATTCACGGATTGTCTGGATAACTCTCATGTCCTCTGGTGTAGCATTCACCTCTCTCAAATCAAACGCTCTATTGTTCAATACTACAATCATAATAATAAAATTTAAATTAAAATATTTTTTATACGCACTAACTTTGTTCCATGACATAAAATACTGATTTCCGAAGAAATTAGTTGCATTTAGTCAATTAAAATATGATTAAATTATAATATTTGTGGGAACCCACTTGTTAGACCTTCGCTCTGCATTGATCAGAGTTGATTTTCAGAGCAAAAGGCCTGCAATGTACGGCGAATTTATATTCTACACAACACCTTTAAGTATTATTTTGGTTTCCTCGGAAAAACACCCCACCTTTTAACATGAAAAAATCTTCCACTACAAGTAAAAATCTGGCCTTAGTGCTGTTGCTGCTCATGATTTGCCTGTTTATCGGTTCCCTGTTTGCGCAACGATATTCCCCCGCATGGGCTTGGGTGAAAGCCTTCGCCGAAGCAGGGACGGTGGGCGCACTTGCCGACTGGTTTGCCGTGGTGGCATTATTCCGTTACCCTATGGGCATCCCTTTTCCGCATACGAACATCATCGAGAATAAACGCCTGACCATCGCCGAGGGGCTGAGCACTTTTGTGGTGGAAAATTTTCTTACGGAGGAAATCATCAGGCAGGAAACGGCGCAACTCAACCTGATCGACCGTCTGTACCATTGGGCACAATCTGAAAAAGAAGTTCATAAAATCAGCCAGCTCATCAGTAAAAACTTACCCCGAATTGTGGGGCAGATAGATCATGAGCTTGCCGACATTTTCCTGTATAAAAATATTGAAAAGGCGGTGCTCCATTGGGATGTTCGCCAGTTTATCACCGACCTTCTGGCCTTTCAGAAGAAGCAAAATCGACACCACCTATTGGCGCAACAGGTCATTAAACTGGTGAGTGAAAACCGACAGATGATTTTTAATCAGTTATATGAGGAGCTTGGCAAAACAACCAGCTTTCTGGAGATTATCGTGTTGGAAGCCTCAAAGAACAGGGCTCGGGACAAATTTTATAAATTTTTAGATGATATCGACAAGGATTACCATTCCATGCTGGGAGATTGGACGGATCGGCAAACGGATACCCTTTTGAAGAAATTAGGAAATGATCCCCAATGGCAATCACAAATCGACACCTACCGAAAGGAGCTGATTAACAGTGAGCAATTCCACCAAATGAGCCGAAAGCTGTGGTCAGAAAATAAGGATAAACTTATTGCCATTCTTGTTCAAAAAGAGGGGCAAATTGCGGACTATCTCGATACGATCATCAAAAACACCATCACGGAAACTTACCAGGATCAGGAACTCAAGGAAAACCTGAATCAGAAAGTTCAGGAGAGCATTTCGGACTGGGTTATTGGCCAACGGACGAAAATTTCGGGCATTATTGAAACCACTGTACGGGAGTGGAAGGACCTGTCGCCAAGACTCGAACAGGAGGTTGGCGCAGACCTTCAATACATTCGCATCAACGGTACGCTGATTGGTGGATTGATCGGCCTGTTGCTCTTTGCCATTGAGCAGCTCATCGGTTAAAAACACCTCGACCATTGTGGCATTTGCCCACAATGTTAGCCATGCCAAAACCTTCAACAATCGGCTGATATATATCCGCAGATTAAAAGGGTTTTCCAAATGAGCACGCAATGATGATCAGTGCTTGTATTAATAGACTACACAATTAGATGCTTTCGGAGGCTATTTTAAGCCGCTTACCAAATCCATTTTCATAAGTCCATTAACCTGTGCGCCCTATTCAGGATCAGCTCCACAAAAGGACGTTCCCTCGGGCCTTCAAATCATAAAAAAGCCACCATGAAAAATTCGTGGTGGCTTTTTTGTTTTTAATATTTCTGCTGATCGTTTATTGCACGGCAAAGAAATCAAGATTTTCGACCCCAGCAGCCCAAAGGAGCTGTGCCTTGTCTTTTTCCAGGGTAACTTCGAGCTTCAGCAACTTTTGGTTGGCTTCCAAAAGCTGACTCTCTCGGGTATTGACCAAAAACAGGGAACTTTCCCCCGCATTGAACATCTGCTGTTCACCATTAAGCATGGTAGAATAGTTAATCACCATACTCCGCTGAATGTCGAGCAATTGCGCGGTATTCACCAACTGATTATAGAGCGTAAGCACCTCCGTGTTAATTTCTTTCTCCCGATGCACCCGGTCAAAATCCACCTGCTCCATTTTAATCTTGGTCATTTTCAGCTTGGCCCGTTCCTTCCGCAGAAAAATCGGAATGCTGAAATCAAATCCCCACTTGTAGTTATTATTGAAAACCGCATCGCCTTTACTGTTCGATAAACTGAGCTGCTCATTAATCAGGTTATAATTCACGTTCAGCTCAGGCTTTAACGACTCTACGGCCCAGCGTTTATCCAAAATCAGTTGCCGAGCTTTGGCATCAAGCTTCACCAGATCGGGGTGAGAAATACTGGCCATTTCAATCAGTTTGGCTAAAAAAGCTTCCGACTGATAGCCCCCCATCAGGTCCTCGTAAACAGGATAAAGTGAGCCCTCAATTTGCAAGGGGTTCATTTCTGCATCCCACAAATAATTGGAAATCACCAAGGAGGCATTCACAAAACCAATTTCAGCCTCCCGCAAGGTAACACTACGATTTTGGTAGTTGATCAGTGCCTGTACCGAATCGATAGGCGCCTCTTCCCCGTTGAGTACATTCTCTCGAACGGCCTCAAAACGATCTCCCGCCAGCTCATAGATTTCTTCTGCCACCTGAAAATTACGGTAAGCCATATACCACTGCCAATAATCCTTGGCAGCAGAAAGCAACACTTTGTTGATCATCTTCAGGCGGTCGGCCTCTGCCATTTGCTGACCGATCTGCGCTTTTCGCAACGTCAGTCGTCGGGCATCCATAATGAGTCCCTTACCAATAGGCACCGAAACGCCAGCATACATCAACCCCTGATCGGGCACATAATGTTCGGGGTTCACATTAATCCCCGAGGCACTTTCGTAACCCGCCTTAAAGTCCACCCCCACCCAGGTAGGCACAGAAATATAGCCATCAAATAACTGATAGTAATTTTTACTTTCAAAAACCTTCTGCTTCAGTTTGGCTTGCGCCTTAGGGTCAAAGCTCCCTCGGGCATATCGGATTTCCTCCTGCGCCAGGGGGCTTAAAAATTGCGCCTGCTTTACCAGCGGATGATGATCAAGAATAATCTGATAAAACTCATCCAGACTGAAAGCCTTTCCATCCTCCTCCACTCGCATGGAATCCACGGAAATATTTTGCGCCTGCAAGCTGTTAGCGCCTTCAAGCACCAAAACCATCACTAAACAGGCACAAAAAATCATTTTCCATCGCCTCATTTCTTACCTCCTTCTTTTACTGATGACGTCGCTGAAACAGGCATTTGTGGTGGGAAGCCATTGAACTGACGCCACAACTCATACCAAACAGGAACTTCATCAAGCATTGCCCAGCCATTGGCACCAGAACCAATCCTGAGGATGGAAGGCCACGGCTGATCGTTCGGGTCAGGCTTCACCAAAATACGGTATTTCCCCCCCTGTGAATCTACATAATCAATCACTTCTACCACACCGCCGAAAGTACCGATAGAGGCTTCAGGCCAACCACTGAACTGCAAGGCAGGCCAGCCATCGAACTGAATACGCACTTTGGCACCTGCCCTAAGCAGGCTGACATCCATGGCTTTTACATAAAGCTCCACCGCCAGATCCGAGCTTGCAGGCAGGATCGTTACCACCGAAGAACCTTCTTTGATGGTTTCACCAATACCCGCAATAAGTGCCTTGACGATGTAACCATCCTGCGGTGCTTTAATAAAATACTGATCTTTACGAATCCGAAGGTTGGCATACTCATTTTCCATTTTCGCCAAGGAACCCTCCGATTCAAAAAGGTCGGAGCGGGTTGCTCCCAGGTCCGATTCCGCTTTCGATATCTTGTCGAGGTATTCCGCCTGAATGGCATTCACCTCTACCTTCAAACTCAGCATCTCGTTTTTGGTCGCCAGAAATTTATTCTCTTTGGCCACCATTTTTGCTGAACTTTCCTGAAGTTTAAGCTTTCGCGACTCCAGATCGGTCAGGGATTTCAGCCCCTGTTCATATAATTTCAGCTGACGGTCAAATTGCTTCTGCGCAACATCGTAATTGATCTGCTCCACCTCATACTCAATACTGTCAGACTCAAACTTCAGCACCATTTGTTGCTGCTTGATTTTCACCTGCTCAAGCTTCAAAGACAAAGCACTTTTCAGGGCGGCAATTTGCTTTTCCAGTGCAATAACCTTGTTGGCCTTCGCCCCCAGACTGTTCTCCTTGGCCTCGAGCTGTTGTTTGGTTCTTGGCAGCAATTCCGGATCGAAAAATTTATCTTTAATCTCAGAGATCACCATCAGGGTATCTCCCTCGTGTACATACTGACCTTCCCGTACCCGCCACGATTCAATACGACCGGCAATAGTGGTTTGCACATTTTGCGGGCGGTTTGAAGGGTGAAAAGCCGTTACCCGACCATAACCTTTAATATTCTGCTGCCAGGGCACGAACATGATCAGAAACAGCAAAGCCAGGATCCCCACCAGCCATTTGGCCAGGATTTTTCCGTATTGGGGTGTAACAAGCGTTTTCAGGGTCTGCAGTCGGTGTTCTTCCGCCTGCGAATACATTCTATTTTTTGAAACGTTCAACATTTGGTAGCGAAATTATAGGGTGACGATATCTTTGTAGATTTCCGTTTGCGACACCGAGGCGGTCGGTCCATCAAGGATCAGTTTTCCTTCCTTCAAAATCAGGATGCGTTCGCAAAGGGCATGAACTTTGGGCTTGTCAGACAAAATGATCAAAGTCCATGGGCGCTCTTTGGCCGTCAGGTAGGCCAAAATATGCTTTTGGTCGTCATTGCTTAAAGCCGACAGGTTATCGTTGAGCAACAACAACTGCGGTGCTTTAACGATACATCTGGCAATCAATATTTTCATGGCCGTAGAAGTGGACAATCCTTGTCCGCCAGCAACAAGCGGCGTATTCAAACCAGCCTCCATCATATTGATTTCACGATCCAGGCGCACGGTTTTTACGGCGTCCATCAGATCGTGATAATCTACATTGGATTTACCGACCGAGATATTATCATAGATCGACCCTTCGAAAATTTCCGTCTCACTCAGGTTCATGGAAATATGGTCATGGAAACTCACCAAATCCACATCGCGTGAATTCAGCCCATTATAGACCATCGCGCCCTGAAAGTTATCATAGACCCCAGCAATCAGGCTCATGAGGGTGTTTTTCCCTGAATTGCTGTAACCCGTAATGGCGACGCGCTCCCCAGCCTCAATATCAAGTGTAAAATCCTTAATACCGAAGCGGCTTGTTTTTTCATAAGCATAAGAAACCTCAAGCATCTCCAGGCGCATACCAATATTGTTTTTTGGCTGACGTTCCACTTTCACTCCTCCTTGTCGTTCGAGCGGGATATCCATCACGTGACCAATTTTATCAACGGCCACAAGAATATCATATACGGCATCCAAATAGGCGATAATTTTCTCTACTGAGTTGATGACCAGAACAATGATAATCTCTGAAGCCACAAACTGCCCGAGGCTAATCTGGCGATCAATCACCAACAAAGAACCGATCACTAAAACACCGCCAACAACCAGCATTTTAAAAAGGACAATAAAGCCATACTGGCCCATCAATACTCGGAAATGCTTTGCTCGGTGGGTCAGGTAAGATTCCACCGCAATATCAGTACGCTTCACGGGGTAATAGGTGGTTCCCGACATTTTGAAGGCCGTCAGCGATCGGGCAAGCTCTTCAAGCCAATACACCACCCGATATTTATCTTTGGAAGTTTTTATCGCCCACTTCATTCCGTTTTTACCTGTCTGCAATACAAACCAGCCAATGAAAAGGAATAGGAAGATGCCAAAAAAGACGAAAAACTGATGGTAAAATGATAACAGGATCAGTCCGAAGAAAATTTGCAACAGCGCCCCCGACATATCAATCAGCAGTTTGGGTAACGACTTCTGAATGGTCAGTACGTCAAAGAAACGGTTCATCAGCTCTGGAGCATGATCTCCGCGGATGGCTTCAAGTTTAAACCTCGGTACACGCAGGGCAAAATCGTATGCCGCCTTGGCAAAAATCCGCCGCTGCAAAATCTCCACCATATAGTGTTGCATAATTTGCAGTCCGCCAGTAAGCAAAACGCCAATGAGCACGAAGGCGATCAGGAAAATGACCGTCGTAAAGAGTACGCCAGAGGAAATCAGCGAGATAATCGCTTGCGTCCCCAGGGGCAGGGTCAGCCCAATGAGTCCGATCACGATGGCATATATAAAAATATAGGCAATTTCTTTTTTCTCTACCGTCAGCAGGCGCACCAGTCTTTGGTAGGGAGTCAGGTGTTCATGGTTGTCAGAGGCATCCTCCACCGCACCTGGTGACTGATTCTTGAAAACCATTAGAAAAAGCACATCGCCTTTTTCAAATCGGGTCAGTTCGGTCAGGGCGGAAATCGGCACTTCCTCCTCTCCGCCAGAACGTACTGCAATAGCTTCTAATTTGTTCTTTTGTTGATGTAAAAGTACAGGGGTAAGTCCCCCTTCGAGCATCGCAAAGACCAGCATGGGGTTCTCCAGCTCTTTACAATAGTTTAACAAGGATTCTTCGCTTGTCTCGTTCCGAAGAACCAACAAATCATTCACTCCCATTATCTTGCTCAGATCATTACAGAAGTTACGCACCTCTGAGTAATGAGCTGTACTCCCTGCTAAATCCAATTTCTCCACTGCTCGCTGATCGTAAGCAAGACCAGATCGTTCGGCCAGTAATTCCGCCGTACGAAAAAGTTGTAATTGATTCATAAAAAAGTTTGTCCTCGTTGATGGTTAAATTGTTTTATGGTAGCATAAATTTAAGGCAAAAAGTAGGATTATCTAAACTACCACCTAAATAAGAGTGTAAAAAACACGACAATTCCGCAGTTAAATGCGCTTATTCATCTGACTTTTATAATTCGGGGAGCTGCTTTCAACCCCATAATTCAATCCTCCCCATTTTGTTCTATTTTTATTTTAACCAAGGCCGTTTAAAATTGAACATATACCCCTGAAAATGTGTTATTGAAGCATATATTTCAAACATATGCTGCATGACAAAAAACTACACACCTTTTCTCCTCATCGGAATTATCCTATTATTTGCCTGCGACAGGAATCCCCGTCAAATGACATTCCAAAATAGCATGATTTCAGAAACCCCCGAAGTATCAGCCACTTACTTGGTAACCATCACTGGCCAATGGACCAAAGATAACTTCCCAGACCACTACCCGGCCCATCCTGCGTTCAGTAATTTCGTAGGCATGACCCACCCTTCGACGGTACAGCTATACCGTATGCAAAAAGAAACGCCGAATGGGCTCAGTGAATTTATTGTAAATAACGATGCCAAGAAGCTTCAGCGACATATCAAATCTTTAATTAATGCAGGAAATGCTGGCGAGCTGATTTACTCCCCCGCCCTGGATTCTGGCAATGCTTCTGTATCGTTCAACCTGACGGTAGATGAAACCAACAGCCTGGTGTCCGTCTTGGGAAGCATCTCTCCGAGCCCCGACTGGTTTGTCGGCTTGCGCAATATTTCTTTGCTGAAAGATGGCTATTTTGTCTCAAACCTCACATTGAATATGAACTCCTACGATGCGGGGCTGAATGGTGGGCAAAGCTTTGGTGACGATGAAATGGAAATGCGGGAAAAGGGGCATATTGTTCCGCTGTCAGGTTTCCCTTTCAGTGCTTCTGATGAGCAGACGCCAGTATTGGCAAAAATCACCTTCACAAAAAAATGATCCTGCATCTCAATTTATCTGAGAGTATGTTGTATTGAGCTATTAAGATTAATAGATAATTCACTATTTTAGCGACTTCTATATTTTGTTCAAAAACTATGTTTGCAGTCGTTTATTATTTGATATTGATTCCTGTTTCTCTTTTACCGAACAGGTTGCAATATTTTCTTTCAGACCTTATTTATTTAATCATCCGATATATTGTTCCCTATCGCCGAAAGATTGTCCTTGACAACATCCGCCGGTCATTTCCTGAAAAAAGTGAGCAGGAGGTCAACAAAATCGCCAATCAGTTTTATGCCCATTTCTGCGACCTGATCATTGAAAGCATCGATTTGTTCACCATCACCGAAAAACAAATAAGACAACGCTTTCAGGCGGGAGACATCGAGGCACTGAACACCCTTTATGAGAAGAACAAAAGTGTGGTTTTTGCTTCAGGCCATTATAATAACTGGGAAATTGCCGCTACTGCCATTCCCCTGCTGCTCAAACACAAAGTCGATGGGCTTTACGCTCCGCTGTCGAATAAATTCCTCGATCAGAAATTCCTGAAGAGCAGGCAACATTTCGGTTTAAAAATGTTCCCGAAAAAGCAGGTAAAGGCGATGTTTGAGTCCCATAAAGGGCAACCGACCGTCAGTGGTTTTGGTGCCGACCAATGTCCACCCTATCACACTCGTCAGGCATATTTCACAAAATTCCTGAACCAAGACACGCCCGTGATGTTCGGTACCGAGAAATATGCCAAAGAATACGATCATGCCGTTTGTTATATGCACGTTCGTAAGCTCAAAAGAGGGCACTATATTTTTGATGCAGAGCTGATCTGCGAAGATGCTCAGGCAACACCTTACGGAGAGATTACCGAAAAACATACCCGAATGCTTGAAAAAGATATTTTGGCCAATCCTCAATATTGGCTCTGGACGCACAAGCGATGGAAGCTGACCAGGGAGCGGGTAGAAGAAAATGCCCGACAATACGAAGCGGAACAACAAGCCAGTTAACCGATTTTGAATATTTGCTGATGATTGCTGATGATTGCAACTGATGGTTCGAGAATAACCATTACGTAGCGGGGCCCTCTCAAGAACACGGGTAAGGCCACCCAACTTTGGGGATTTATTACTGCTGAACAATAATTGTTGAGGCTATATTTTCCACTGACGAAATGCCACGACCTGTAAAAACACCCTGATTTTTTTAGGGTCTACAGATGATCCGTTCTGTATTCAAAGGTTACTGCACTTATCCCCGCTCGAGAATCAACTATTGGCTCAAGGTATAAATCATGCACACTGTATTTTTTAATCCTTGCCCACGCCTGAAAAACCAAATTGGGTAAATCCATGCAGAAATGAATTTGCAGGTAAAAAGATCAGAAAATGATAAAGATAAAAAAAGGCACCCTTCATGACGAAGGGTGCCTTTATTATATGCACTTAGCTTATTGCGGTGTATCAACCAGTGTTACGGTTGGCTCCAGCAATTGCGTTAATTGTCAATAACAATTCTTCCAAGGTCTTTTCAGACTTCTCATCGGCACCATCAAGTTTCTCACCACGCCATTTCTTCAGCAAAACAATTTGCTTGCGGTGCAGATCGTTCATGATCGATGCACGAAGGCGGTTAGAGTAGTAGTGTCCTTTACGACGGTCCTGGATTTTACGATCCAACAAGTCGGCCAAAATCGACTTTGTTTTCTCATACTCACCCGTGAATCTGTCAAGGAAAGACTTGCGGATCTTATCATCCTGCACCAAAGAAGCATAAGCTTCCATCATGCTGCGGTCGGTTGCGGCAATAGAAGTATCAACGTTGGTCAATACATAGCGCAAGAATGGATCCGTAGAAATCGCCTTCTTGAATTTGGCATATTCCTTAGGCTCATTTTGCTTCAATTGCTCCATTGTTGTTCCCAAACCAAACCATGAGGTCATGTGGTAACGTGATTGCGACCAAGAGAATACCCATGGAATAGCACGCAAATCGTTCAACGTTTTTGCTCCTGTACGGCGCGAAGGACGAGAACCAATTTTACTGCTTTCAATCACATCAATTGGCGTTGCAGAACGGAAATAATCAATAAATCCTTCCCCATGCAACAAAGCCGTATATGGTTTCTTTGCCTCTTCAGACAAACGTGCCAACAATGGCTCCAATGGGTGCGCTAATTTTTGCTTTTTCGAGAAACGATCCATGATCGTTTTGCTCATTGTGCTTGCCAGCAACACTTCCATATTATAAGAAGCATTCACTTTGTTGGCATATTTCAGCTCAATGGTTTCTCCTTGCTCTGTCAGGCGGACATGTCCATCTACAGAACCATGAGGAAGTGCATCTACAAAGTAATGCGTTGGTCCCGCACCACGAGAAATTGAACCTCCTTTACCATGGAAAAATTCGATCTGAACACCATTTTCTGCACCTACCTCAGCAAGCAAATGCTGTGCCTGGAAGATGTTCCACTGGCTGGCCAAAATACCACCATCTTTGTTCGAATCTGAGTAACCTACCATCACCATCTGCAACGGACGGTTCGCCTCGTTGAGTTTTTGATGATAAGCCAAAGAACGTTTTGTAAATGGGTGGTTCAAGAAGCCCTGAAGAATTTTTGGCCCTTCCGCCAAATCTTCGATGGTTTCCAAAAGTGGCGCTACTGGCACTTCACAAACCACTTCACCATTCACCTTACGCGTCAATCCTGCTTCACGAGCCAAGACGAATACGGTCAATAGATCGGATACCGATCGGGTCATGGAAATGATGAATGAACCGATACCCTTGTGGCCATATTTTGTAATATGGTTAGAGATTACGGTGTAAGCATCGATTACCGCACGGGCGTGTGGTCCAAGCTCAGCGTTACCTGTTGCAAACGGACGGTTGCTTTCCAATTCTTTGTTCAAGAATGCCAAACGACCTTCCTCATTTGCCGACAAATAAGCTTCAGCATCCAAACCTGCAGACTCCATCAATTCAGCCAAGGCTTTTTCATGGAATTCTGAGTTCTGACGAACATCAACACGAGCCAAGTGGAAACCGAAAATATCTACCATACGAAGTACTTCAAATACCTCCTGGTAGGCAATTCCTTTTGCCCCGTACTCTACCAATCCTTGCTGAAGGATCTCTAAATCCGCCAACAATTCTGACGCTTTTTTGTAAGACCCTTTTGACTCATGGTAAGCCACTGCGTGGCCACGCTGAAGATCAACAGGCAATTTCGCCATACACAAGTTCATGTACTGACGGAAAACTTCGCCTTGGTTACGCTCAAAATATTCTTTTCCTGCAGGGCCAACCTCAAGGATCATTTCCTGCATACGCTTGCGCATTTCCCAAGTAGCCTGCTCAAAATCCATGGCAAAACTCAGGTGCTTCAGCAACTTCACCATACGGCGACGAAGCACAACAAATGCATTCAAGCGCAATTGCTCCAAAGCATAAGCAGTAACCTCAGCAGTTACCAATGGGTGACCATCACGGTCGCCACCTACCCAGTTACCAAACTTAAGTTGTGGCCAACGGCGGTAATCCTCCAGAGAACTTGCACTAAAGCCCGATGCTTCCCATGCCTGACGCATGCGGTTGTCCATAATCGGCACTACCTCAGGGAATACATTGGTCATATAATAAAGGATATTACTCAACTCAGACTTTACATCTGGTTTTTCGCGGTAAATCTCCCCTGTTTTCCATAGGCGATACAACGCCAATTTAATTTCATTACGGATCTCCTGTTGCTCAAACTTGGAGAACATATTGTTCTCACGCTTTACCAACAAAAGATACAATTCACGGTGATGCTCAAGAACAGTATGTCTTTTCGCCTCCGTTGGGTGAGCTGTTAATACAGGCTCAACACAAATATCTGAAAGATGCTCCAAAATATCATCTTCAGTGATATTGGCGCCTTTCAGTTTTTCGAAGTTACTCGCCCACAAGCCGTTTACGCCTGCAAGAGATTCGTTCTCAATCTGACGACGATTTTGCACCGCACCGTTCACCTCTACCATATTCACTAAGTTGAAAATGATAGAATACAACTGTACGTGCTGGTTCTGGAATTTCTTTTCGTTAAATGGTGGAACATCGTTGATCCACGGAATTTGATTGGCAATCTCGGACTCTCCGTTTTCGATTAAAACCTCTTTAAGGGCTTCTAATAAAAACGAAAGGTCATCATAAGACTTTCCAAGTTTTTGTCTGACTTCATCAAGCACACTCACCGCCTTCATAAACTGAATACAAGTTATTGTTGAAAATTAGTTCTTCAAAGATAGTACAATCCATTAAGCATACCCCCCCTTAAGATCATTAAAAAAATTATCATAAAGATGACACTCCTCATATAGATTATAGCTGAAAAGTAATAGAAAATGATTGTTTAACAAACCCCACACTGCAATCAGCTTTGATGATTAACAAGTAAACCATCTAACTATTTTACAATAGATCATCAAATCGTTGCATTACGATTCAAGTCTATCGATCAACATAATTGCCAACAAATGCCCACTATTCCAAGCATTTTCACATTAAAATCATGTTTTCCTTACCAAACGCCTCCAAAAATAGCTTGAATAATTAAAATCCCATACAATAAACCATTTATATAGTCGATAATAACAAAAAGATAACACGGCTGTTATTTCTTCAAAAAAAACAATCACATGGCGATTTCAGACAAACACACCCTATAATTTAATGTTTAAGCCCTATCAATCCTCTGAAAGATAGGACAAAAACCGCGAGTGTCCGCTCGGAAAAGGCCTGCGGAATACTTGCCGCCAAAGTCAGGGGGCAAGTCATTTAAAAGGCCTGAAAAAGGAATGATTTCTGAATTTATTGCTAAAAAAATGAACAGGTGTTCAGCAAAAGGCAAAATAACCCCTTCATGCCGCGTGCATATTTTGTGCAAAAGGGCATGTAAAAATTAAAAATGAAGATGGTCAAGGTTCAGTATTATGTGCGGCAGCGCATTGAGCTCTTTTATCCGCCGAAATAAGCGATGAAATACTGTGCCATTTGTGAGGCGTGCTGCAAATCCTCTTCTGATTTCATATCAGCTTGATCCATGGTTGCGCAAACGAATACTTTAAAGAGTGCATCAACGATCTGCCCTGTTTTGGCCTGAATATCCTCCATACCATCGATACTATAAACAATCGTTTTCAGCTTATTATTCGCCAGCAGGATCATGGTATTCCCAAAAGTCAAGGCGGTATCAGGGTTTGAAATGGGAAACAATGCGCAAATTGCCATCTTCCGCATCTGCTCATATAGAGCGATCAAATGCACTTCAAAATCCCGTGCACCAAACAACAATTGCTTGATGTTCAATTCAACCGTTTCCAGTATCACCTGACCATTATCTCCAAAGGAGCGCAACAGCTGCTCCCGCAATAAACTGAGGGCATCATTCATTCCTCCCTCCAGCATATCCAAGCTATTGTATTCCTGGCATCCCATGATTATTCTCTCCCCGCTTGTCATCGTCAAAACGACCCTATTAAATTATTAAATTTCTAAAGCACTCAGAAAAAACAACTCCTTGATTACTATCTTCGCAAAGCACTAAAACTATATTGCAAACAGCAGACCAAAAATGGAATTTGGTGCTAATTTTGATGATAAAGAGAATAATTAAATTCAATGGCTTTCCTTTTCCCACCGTGCGTAAAAATCCCTCTGAGAGGCTGTACGCGCGTGTTGTAAAACGAGAAGCCCGATAAGCATCATTTTTACTTTATTTAATATCACAAAATTAGTCTTTTGAAAAACCTACTCAAAGTTTGCGCCCTGTGCCTGTTGTTGGTCATTGGAAGTATCAGCAGCACTTTTGCCTGGAGCAAGCAAGGGCACATGGTCATTGCCTCCCTTTGCTGGCAACAACTATCCCCTTCCACTCAAAAAAAAGTATCCATCATTCTGAACCATCACCCCAACCATGCAGAATGGAAAAAATGGTTCGACCAATATGGTGCAGGCATACCTGAAGATGAATTTATGTTCATGTGCGCCTCCAAGTGGCCTGATGATATCAAGATGAAAAATTTCCCCTACCAAGGGACCACCAACAGTTTTTGGCACTACACCAATGGCCGTGTGGATTTCATTCATGGGCATGATGCCCATTACCGTCCTAAAAAAGGGAAAGACATTTATAATGGCATTGAATATGCCAAAAAACAGGTGCATTCGAGCAACCTTAACGACAAAGCCATTGCCGTTTGCTGGATGTCGCACCTGGTAGAGGATATTCACCAGCCTTTGCATGCCGCAAGTAACTATCAGGGGCCGTTTGCACAAAGCGCCAGTGGCGATAAAGGCGGGAATGATTTTTACATTAAAACCAAGGCGACCAATAAGACATCCTACCGTTTGCATTCCTACTGGGACCAGCTATTAGGCCGAAGTCAAAATCAGCAAAAGGCCATTCAGACCGCCCTGAAAATCAAAAAAGATATGGAAGGCCAACGCCCATCAGGCAATATGAACCCTGTGCAGTGGCAAACAGAAAGTTTCAATTGCGCCGTGAAATACGCCTACTGGAACAATCAACTGCCTGCAAGCAGAACTGCCGAAGGTGCAGCAGTGCTTCCCGTGGATTATGGCAAGACGGCCAAAAAAGTTGCTTATCAGCGCGCTTATGCTGCAGCAAACCGTTTGGCGATATGGCTGAAGCAAAATATCGACGAAGCCAACATGTAATGTCGCTGGTATGCGCCTAAAAATGACCTTTAAAAAGTAGGGCTGCGGCACAATGGTCAATGGATCATTTACCACCAAATTTCAATACTTCACATCGGTATAAAACCCAAAGCTAATACAGAACGACTCTTCAGCATATAAGATAGGAAAGGGCGTTTCGTAACAGACATGTGTGAATTAGGTGTAGTAAATACAAGCATCATGGTGCAACAGCTCTAAATAGGCCATCAATTCGGTCGGTTTTCGATGGTCGAAGGATTGAACCCACTCCAGTGCGTTTGATGCTCTTTTGTCCGTTAGAAAAATAGGCAGGTCATTTTTTTAATGAATGCCCCCTTTACCGTATCACCCCTCCACGACATCATCCACCTCAAACCAATCCAAATTACGCTCCTGCTCATTGAAATGCATTCCAATCAAAATGATTTTTCGACCATCATTTAAATAGGGCGCATAGTATTTTTGCTGATGGATTTGCTGAATGGCTTCCCCCTGCTCTTTGCCTTTAGGCTTTGGCGCATTCACCTTAAATTCGACCACATAGATGTGTGTTGGTGTTTCCATGACCATATCAATACGTCCTTTGGAGGTAGATTCTTCAGTTCGGCATTTAAGCCCAAGTCCAGCCAAAAAGCTAAACATCACTGAGGCGAAGTAGCCTTCATATTTTTGGATGTTGCTTTGCACGTAGTTGTTGAATGGAATAGCTGAAAACATGGCCCGAACACTTGCTTCAAATCGGGTCAAATCATTTTTGTATAAACTTCTTATGGCGTCATTTCTTTTCAGCAATCGGTTGGATTCCACAGCCGTCAGACTTACCAGAAAAAGCATGTTTAATGTCATTTGAACCTCTCGGTTTGGAGTGCTGAGCACATAGCTTTTCCCACCGTAAGGCTCTTGAATCACCTTAGTAATGGTCAAATAGCCCGCCTGCCAAAGTAAAGAAGCCAAGTTCAGATTGGTCAATGAAAACTGTTTCAGCTCTTGGGCTGAAAGCTCCAAGTTATCAAGCTCATAGGTCTCATACACACCCTTCTCGAACATTTTAACCAAAAAATTAGGCTGTCCCGAATCCCACCAATAGTTATCAAAGTCTGCTTTTTTCTTCAGGAACAATAAGATATCAAAAGGATTGTATACCCTGTCGCCAAGGTAGTTATAGCCATTATACCAAGCCTTCACCTCCTCCATATCAACATCATCAAAATAGCTTCCAAAACAGGTTTCCAATTCATTTTGGGTAAAACCACAAATAGATGCGTATTGACCGTCAAGGGTAATATCTTCAAAATTATTTGCCCCACTGAACAGTCCAACACCCGTGAGTTTGGTAATGCCCGTCATGAAGCAGAACCGAATATATTGATCCGATGCTTTGATCGCCGAATAAAAACCCCGCAAAACATCTAAAGATTTAGCCGCTAATTGATCATCACTGGACAGGGTATCCTGAACGGGTTTATCGTATTCATCGATGAGGATTACAATCTTCTTTCCCGATTTTTGGTGTATTTTTTCAATCAATTCACCAAATTTTGGACCTACACCTTTTAGCTCTAAGTCTTCATATGATAAATTATGCTTTAAGCAGTTTCTCAATAATGAATTAGCAAGTTGATCTTTTACTGACTCAAGATTCTCATAATTGATTCCACTCAGATCAATCCGAATCACAGGATAACTTTGCGACCAATCCCATTTGTCATGAATATAAAGCCCCTCAAACAGCCCTTGCTTTCCCTCAAAAAGTGTTTCAAAGGTTGAACAAAGCATTGATTTCCCGAAACGGCGAGGACGTGACAAAAAGTAATAACCATAACTTTTGGCCATTTCGAAAACGTACTCCGTTTTATCAACATAAAGAAAATCCTGATTAGGTTCTCTAAGTTTCTCAAATGTCTGTACACCGATCGGTAATGCTTGTCTTTTGCTCATGGGGTGATCCATTTTTACACTTAAGTTTAAAGATACAGATTGTTTGGGAAATGTAATGAATCTGCTTTATCCGAAACAAGGAGGCCTGCCGTGGCTGGCACGCACTAAAAACAGACTCGAAATTTACACCACGCTCACAAATAAACATTGGTATTTATTTGTGTCACCACCCTTTTTTTCGCCCTAATCTCTCCCATAATCCCTGCTGTTTTAATGGTGCAACGGCATGCTGATGATACACATAACATTGACAGCATATTGGATCCTATCTCACATATAAAGTTTGAACTTCACTTAAAATCAAGGAAATATTGCTTTTCTAACTTCGACATACAAACATTAACCAACATCAACTGACAACAATTATGTTGAAGAGAATCTACTTATTGACAATCGCTGCGGCGATGAGCTTCTGTGCATGCGAAGGACCTATGGGCCCTGCAGGAACTAACGGAATCGATGGTGAAAACGGAGTCGATGGCACCGACGGCATTGATGGTAGCGATGGTGCAGACGCACCGATGGCCATTCAATTCGAAAACTTTTCTAAAACCCCAGCACTCATCATGGCCAAAGAAGGCTTCACTGATGTGGAGGTTTACTCCCTGCTCTCGAGTGAAGACAAATTTATCAACAGCCCTGCCTTCACCTTTGGCGGATCGGCTGATGGCCTCGGCTTGGCACCTATGACGGACGGCTACGCTTTGTTGATTAACAATGAAGACAATTACGCCGTTTCAAGAATCATCCTTGACGACACCTTCAAACCTATTCAGGGGGAGTACATCCTGAATTCAGATGGTTCTGGTACCCGCCGCTGCTCTGCCACTATGGCTACCCTTCAGGAGCATGGCTTCGGTCCTTTGTTGCTGACGGCTGGAGAAAGTGGTGTAGAATCGCAGGTGCAAGGCATCGATCCTTTTGCTAATGCCGCAGATGCCAACATTGCAAAACACCTGCCTGCCCTGGGCCGATGGAATGCCGAAAATGCCGTGCCATTACCTGCGAGTGCTTACGATGAAACCATTATTTTGATTGGAGACGATGATTCCAGACAGCATGGTGGACAATTGGCCATGTATCGTTCCGAATCTGTTGGCGACCTGAGCACAGGGTCGGTTTATGTGCTTAAAAGAACAGATGAAAACATGAACGAGCGTCAGATGGTCGTTGGGCAAAGCTACCCTGTGGTTTTTGCTGAAATTGAAAATGCCGAAACCAATACAGGCGCACAGAATAACCAAGCTTCTACCGACCTCAAAGCCATTCCTTTCGGAAGAGTAGAAGATATTGACTACAACAAAGGCAATGGTAAAGAAATTTATTTCAACGTTACGGGGCAGGGAAATGGAGGAGACAACAGCGACAACAGCCGTTCGGTTTATGGTCGAGTTTACAAACTGATGCTCTCAGAAGACAACCCGCTTGAAGGTACGCTGGAAGTGATTTTGGATGGTGACGACAGAGACAGTAATGCGGGCACTTTTCAAAACCCCGACAATATTTGCGTCGGCACCAACTTCCTTTATGTGCAGGAAGATCCCAACAAATATGGCAATGAAACCCATGACGCCTACATTTATCAGTACAACCTGACCACCAAAGAGCTGAAAATTGCATTTGAGCTGGATCATGGTCGTAACGATGCCGATAAAACCGATGCCAACTGGTTCAATGGGCCCTCCTCGGCCTTTGGTGCCTGGGAGTATGGTGGCATGATCTCTATTTCCGATCAAATCGGAATCGATGATGTTTTCCTTTTGGCCATTCAGCCACACACCTGGAAGGAAGAAAGATTTAAAGGTGTTGACGGTGGTTCGGGAAGGCCAAATGAAATGCAAGGAAGTCAAATACTGATCCTCAAAGGATTACCTCAATAGCCCCCATTTCTATCCTGTTGTTTAAGGAGTTTCCAGCTTTTGGAGGCTCCTTTTCACGCCTTGTTCCACCAGAGGCGATCGCTTCAGGCCGCCATTAACCGTGTGTTTAAACTTGAAATTCGCAACGGAAATTTGGCGTATTGCAGAAGTGATTTAAAACACGCGCTAAGACAAATTATTTTCTCAAAGACCATTGCAGCAAACAAAAATTGCTGAGGCAAGCCCAACTGCAATAGTCGCTTGCTCTTTATGCCCATGAAAAAATTATTCTTTCTCCTTCTGCTACCTGTAATGGCCTGCCAGACTCTCCCCGAGATGGCGACGATCAACCAACAGCAAGCCGACCATTTTCTGAACAAAGTTCATGCGCTGCAACAAAGCCCCATGCAACAAGACAGCCTGCAATCCCGCTTTTTTGAAGCACGCCTCGCTTTCAAATCTTTTGAACTTTGGCCCAATTATTATCTGCCTGAGGCGGTAAAAAAAGTCAATGGCCCTGTGCTGCCCAAAGTGGATGAGCATGATGCCAACCGAAAAACCTTACACCCCACTGGCTTTCAGGTCGTCGAGGAATACCTGTTTCCTTTTCATCCTGCCGACAGCAGTATCGTCCGGGAAAAAATAAACGAGCTGTGCAGTTACGCCCAAGGCCTGTGCCGTCAGGCGAAGTACATTCAATTTACCGAAGCACATTTTTTTCAGGCTTTTCGAGAGCAAATCCTCACTTATACCGCCCTTGGCCTGAGTAATTTCGACAGCCCTCTGGCCAAGCACAGCCATCAGGAAATGATCGCCAGCCTCGAAGGCGTTAAGCCGTACCTCCATCACTTCCACTTACAGAGCACCACCATCTACTACATCAATGCACTGCAAAGAGCCCTGCGTATTGACGGCTACAGTTCCTACCACCTGATCAAAAAATATTTCATCCCTTTGGAGCGTTCACTAAATAATCTGCGCAAAACCAACCAAGTCAAAGCATTGTCATTTAATCAAATGATGCCACCATGGGAACAAAGCCTTTTCAAACTTCAGCAATTCAACCCGCACTACTTTTCGCTTCATCCTATGAAAAGGAAAATCCCGGCAAGTGCCGAGCTTGGGGAACAGCTCTTCTTTGATCCACAGCTTTCAGGCAACGGACAAAGAAGTTGCGCCAGCTGCCATCAAACCAACCATGCATTTGCCAGCACAATGGCGAGAGATCTCGCCATCGGTCAACAAAAACCATTGCCCCGAAATACCCCTTCACTGAACTATGCCGCCTTTCAGTCCTTACAGTTTTGTGATGGCCGAGCAGGCAAACTTGAAGACCAAATCCGCCAGGTGATCAGCAATCCAGAAGAGATGAACAGTTCACTTGCCATGGTTTCCGAGAAGCTCAACACCCAAGCCAGTTATCAAAAATACTTTGAAGAGGCATTCGGCCCCACCCCTTCAATTTCCCCCCTGCAAATCCAAACGGCTTTGGCAGACTATATTCGTTCCATTCCCGTAGGGCAAAGTGCCTTCGACCAAATGCTTTTCAGCAAGCTCCCCGATAATCCACAGGTTGCACACGGCTTCGACCTTTTCATGGGCAAGGCCCAATGCGGCACCTGCCATTTCTTCCCCCTATTTAACGGAACCGTGCCGCCCCATTTTACGGAAACAGAAACCGAGGTGCTGGGCATTACGGCTACTGAAAATTTCAGGGAACCCACCCTCGACCCTGATGCTGGAAAGTACCACCTCTATCAGGCCGACCTCCACCTGTTTGCCTTTAAAACCCCAACGGTTCGCAACAGTACACTGACGGCCCCCTATATGCATAATGGTGCCTTCAGCAGTTTGGAAAAAGTCCTTGAATTTTATGATGCAGGCGGAGGCGCAGGTTTGGGGCTCAACATTCCACATCAAACCCTGCCTGCAGATTCATTACACCTGAGTCAAAATGAAAAAGAAGCCTTAATCGCTTTTTTAGCGGCCCTCAACGATCAGCCTGCTGAACAGCAAGGGCTCATTCCTTTTGTAACGATGGAGGCAGAACAAGACTAAAAATTGGCTGCATTGCCGATTGAAGCTATGCCCTTCAGTTTGCCCAGCCAAGGAGGCGATGATTCGCCGGATAGCAAATCGTGATCAGGTATTCCTGCCCCTGTAGGCTGATGGCCCGATACTGACCAAAATTCTTGAATTCCATTGTCGTCTGCTCGTTTTTCTGCGCCAGTTGTACGGTTTCGAGTAGGGTAAAAGGCACCATCAGGCCTGTGCCCAGACATTTGGAAAGGGCCTCTTTTGCTGACCATAACAATAGGTGGCTATGGGGAATATTCAATAGGCTGCATTGCTGTTTTTCCTGATAGGTAAGTTGTGTTTCAATGGCCTGAATACGCTCCTCGGGCTGGGAAATATATTCCATATCTACCGCCATGGGGTGGCTTCGGGGAAATAGCAAGACCATAACCTGATCTGCAGAATGGGTGATGGAGCAGGAATAATCCAGCAGCTCGGGGTGCTTTAAAATAGGCTGTTCGAAGGTGCCCTTGCTGGTGGTTACTTCCGCCATGGGAATATTGAAAATGCTTGTGGCGATGGTTTTGAGCAAAAACCTTCCGAGCCGGAAAGTGGCCTGTCGGTTTGCAGGCAATTGCTGAGCTATTGCGTGTTCTTCCGAACTGAGATAATCATCCTTCTTTGGCTGGTCTGACAGTGTGCCCCGAAGACAATAGGCTGTCGCTTCCACACGTCCCTGCAGGTTACTTAATTGTAGTTGCTGAATTTGATTCATCTTCAAAAACAGAAACCGACAGCAAAGCCGTCGGTTTCATTTATTGGTTCAATAATTAATAACTGTTACACCAATTCCTTGATCAGGGCATTGTGTACTTTACCCATGATGAAGTCCTTGTTTCTTGACAAGAACCAGTGGTCACCGTGGAGTACATTCAGCTCAAAATCACCATCGGTATGGTTGGCCCAAGGGCGCATTTCTTCAGGCATCACGACTTCGTCTTCCTCTGCCGCAAAAGCGGTAATCGGCCACTCGAAGTTCTGTTTGTCCTGATAGTCATAACCCATGATCAGCTCCATATCCTTACGCATGATCGGCAGGATCTGGCGCACGAAATTCTCATCGTCAATATAGGACATCAAGCCCATCAGTTTTGCTTCCGAGTTGGTTTCGTCGGCAGTCTGATGGATGGTGTCACGCTCATTTCTCCAGGTAGGCGTCAGGTGAGCCGAGATGGTTCCCGACACAAAGAAGTGCTGAGGTTTCAAACCATGACGCTCCCGCAGACGGTGCTGCAATTCGTAGGCAATAATACCTCCGAAGCTATGTCCGTAGAAAGCGAACGGCTTATCCAATAGCGGCAAAATTTGCGCCTCAATGGCATCAATCACATCGAAGAAAGCGGTCAGGTTGGCTTCATCCTTACGGTTTTCACGGCCAGGCAACTGCACTGCATATACATCAATTTCTTCCTTCATTTCATAAAGGAACTGATTGTACATTGACGCTCCAGCCCCTACGGGGTGGAAACAGAACAATCGCAATTGCGCATCGTCCTGACGCTTGCGGTGTACAAACCACTTGTCGCCCAGCACCTCAAGATCATCCGCCTCTTCAATACCAGAGATGTCCGTAGAAATTTCCGGCACTTTAGCTTCCGTAGCAGCCTCTTTCTCAAAACCTGCGAGCAAATCGTCAGCAAGGTCAACGAGCGAAGGCCCTTTGGCGATTTTCATCAGTGGGTAATTCACTTCAAGCTTTTGGGAAATCCAGTTACGCACCTGATTCAGCATCAGCGAATCCAGTCCCATTTTGGAGATTGGCGTCGGGATGTCGATTTTTTCAGGAGAAGTTCCAAGGATTTTTGCCAGCGCATGCTGTAACTGTTCCTGAAGGAAAGTTGCCTGATCGGCTTCGGCCGTGGCCAACACCTGATCTTTCAACGATCCACCGGCATTGCCACCTTCACCACCTGCGGCGTTCATCAGGTCGGCAAAACGGTTGTCGGTTGCCAGCTGCGGGAAGAAATCACGGAAACGACGGAAGTCCAGGTTGGCCACCATTCGCTGCGTGCTTCTTTGCAGGATAATCTTGGAGAAGGTTTCACGGATTTGTTTCAGCGTAAGCATCGTCCATCCCTGCGCCTCAAGTACATCGATCACCTGTCCGCCATCTTTTGACATTCCGGCATATTGCCCCAAAACGCCAAGGTTCACGGCATTTCCTGCCAAACCAATAGACTGTCGGTACGTCGCCAGACGGTCGAGGAAGTTATTGGCAGAAGAATAGTTGGCCTGTCCGGGCAAGCCGAAAACTGCCGAAATAGAAGAGAAAGAAAGGAAGAAATCCATCTCGTGGCCGAGGGTGGCTTTGTGCAGTGCCCATGCGCCCATAGCCTTCGGATTGTAAACGCGCATAAAGCGGTCGGCATCGAGGTTCGGCATGGTACAATCGTCCAACACCGCGGCAGAATGAATCAAACCTTTGATTGGCAACGCCACTTCAGCAAAAATACCTTTCAGTGCTGCCTCATCGGTAATGTCCACTTTTGGTGTGCTGACCTTCACGCCAAGCGACTCCATATAGCTGATCACCTGACGGTCATAATCAGACTTTGCCCCAGAGCGAGAAAGCAATACCAATGCTCCGGCGCCATTTTCAGCCATCCATTTTGCCACTTCAAGACCAAAGCCGGAAGCTCCACCAGACACCACATAGGCGGCCTGCTGATCGAATTTCAGTTCGTGGGCAGGCATTACCGCAACGGCTTCTTCCTGCATATTTACCACTACTTTACCAATATGGCCTACTTTACTCAAATACTTGAGGGCTTTGCCTGCTTCCGATACCGGGAAGACCTCCAAAGGATGCCCGGCTACTTTTTCCGTCGCAAACAGGTCGGTCACCTCAGCATAAAGGCGTTTGGCCAATTTAGGCTTCTGCGCCATCAGGCGGTCAAGGTCCACCACATGGAAAGAAATATTTTCACCGAAACGCTTCAATGGCAATTTGCTGTTGCCATAGATGTCGGCTTTACCCACTTCCACAAAAGTACCGAAAGGTGCCAGGCATTTGAAAGACTGCGTGATGGCTTTTCCGGTCAGGGAGTTAAGGATAATATCCACCCCATGGCCGTTGGTGTCTGCCATAATTTCATCAGCAAATGCCAGCGTACGCGAGTTGTAAACATGCTTAATGCCCAGTTCACGCAAATACTGACGCTTCTCCTCACTACCTGCGGTAGCATAAATTTCAGCGCCCGCCAATTGCGCCAGCTGAATGGCCGCAATGCCGAGTCCACCCGTAGCGGCATGGATCAACACCTTGTCCCCTTCTTCCATATGTGCAAGATGGTTCAAGCCATAATGTGCTGTCAGGAATACCACCGATAAACTGGAAGCCAATTCATGACTGATATTGGCAGGTTTTTTCACCACACAGTGGGCAGGGGCTGTGGTTTGTCCGGCCAAACAATGTGCCGCCCAGGCAATCACTTCATCTCCAACCTTCACATGGCTTACGCCTTCACCAACTGCGGTAACAATACCTGAACACTCCAAACCAAGGGCTGCGCCTGCAACACCTCCGGCAACGGCTTCTTCGGAAAGAATACCCATTCCGTTGACAACATCCTTGAAGTTAAGGCCTGCCGCACGTACCGCAATTTGTACCTGTTGCGCTTCAGGTTCCTGTGCCTCGAAAGCCCGCAAAGCAAGGCTGTCCAGCATGCCGTTCTCCTGAACTTCTGCACGGTAGGCACTGCCGCTTGCTGCCATCGGCATTGTTGCGCGGGCATCTGCCGTCTCAGGGTTTACAGGTGTCAGACGTCTCAGGAACACTTCCTGCTGACGGAAAGCAAATTCCGTTTCTTCTGTTTTTTCCTCCTGAGGGGTTGTTACTGCAAGTGCAAGATTTTCAAGCTCCTGTACCGAAGCGTCTGCACTCAGGTCAGCAATACGTACCGGCAACATTGGGAATTCATTTTTAGAAACCCTTCCGATTCCGTAAACTGCGGCCTGCGCCAAAGCGATCGACTGATCGGCCTCGGTTACTTTTTCCGCTCCTTTAGTTACCAGCCAGGTCTTGCAGGTAAGGTCCTGCCCACCAAGGGTACGCAACAAATTGAGGGTCCCCATGCAGAAATGCTCCTGCGTTTCACTCCATTGGTCGATGGTCGCATTCACATCGACCTGCAATGATGTTGGCCACATATAAATCAGGTGGTTCACTTCGCCTGTTTGTTTCAGCAACAAAGCATACTCATCCTTTTCCAGTGGGTTGAGGATAAACTCCTGCGCGCCCATTTGCATGAATGCTGAACCTTGCTTAACCGTGGTTACCGAAGCACCATTGGCTTTCAGCTTGGCAATCACCGTGTCGGCCAGTCCTTCTGCATCTGCAAATACCACATAGTGGCCTTCTGCTGTTGCCGTTGGGTTCACAAATGCTGCCTCAGGTGCCGTCCACTGATACTCAAAACATGGCTTGTAATTTTCATTTTTACTCTCCCCACGAGATCCTTCAATGTACTTCCCTTCAAAGCCCTGAATTTCAGCCACCAATGTACCGTCGGCATTGAACACCTGAAAATCACCACACAGGTAAGCTTCGGTACAAACCGAAATTTTCACATGCGTGAACACTTTTTTGTCGGGCTTGGCAAACACCTTGAAGCGGTCGATACCTACCGGAAGGTAGATTCCGCGCTTGGCATCCTGCTCATTTTTCTTGCCTGCAAAAATGGTATGCAAACAGGCATCAAGCACCGCCGGATGAACATTATAGCGGTTTGCGCCATATTCAATATCATCATGGAGGGTAACTTCAGAAAGCACCTCGCCTTTGGTGGTCCATAAGCCGGTAATGGCACGGAAAGTGTCGCCATAAAGCAGGCCTGCACTTTTCAGCTCATTGTACATCGGAACAATCGGCATACGGCGGTTGATGCGCTCACGAATCGCATTCAGGTCGCCAGGCTCACTGATGAACTTGTCGCCCAAAGCATTGATTTTACCACGTGAATGCTGAATCCATTCCGCATCTTCCTGGCTACGTGCTTTGGTAGAAATGACGTAGTCGCCTTCGAGAGAAGAAATTTCCAGTCGGACGTGTGGCATTTCACCATCATCCGGCAAGAAGAGGGCGTTTTCAAAACGTACATCTTCAAGGAAGCCGAAGTCGTCACCAAAAGAAGCCTGCCCTGCGGCGGTGGCAATCTCGAGGTGCCCGGTACCTGGGAAGATAATCACATCGTCCACCTGATGATCGAGGATATAAGGCTCTTCATTTTTATCAAGCTGAACATCCCAGATATAGTTTCCTTTGTCAACATTGGAGTCCACGACCCCATTCAGCATCGGGTGAATTTTTGTTCCTGTTCTTTTGGCAATATGCTCCTCGGTTTCAAACCAGAAACGCTCTTTTTGCCAAGGGTAAGTCGGCAATTCAATGATTTGAGAAGCTGCCGGACAGGCCTTGGCCCAGTCCACTTTATAGTTCAGGGTGTACAGCAGGCCGAGGTTCTGCATGAAAATCTGCTTTTCCGCTTCTTTTCTGCGGATAGATGCCAAGAGGGCGCCTTCCACATTGGCTGCTTTGAGCAAATCGATCGCACCAGTAGCCAAAACAGGATGAGGTGCAATTTCAATGAAAGTATTGAAGCCGTCATTGATCATCGCGCTTACCGCATCGGTAAAATACACGGACTCACGAACGTTGGCATACCAGTATTCAGAGATCAGGTGTGTACCATCTTCCTGTTTTCCGGTAACGGTTGAGTAAAGGCTGATTTGGGCTTTTTCCGGCGCGATATGTTTGAGGTCGGCAATCAGCTCGTCCTTCAGTGGTTCCATATGATGCGAGTGGAACGGCACGTTCACACGCAGGAATCGGTGGAAAATATCCCGGGCATCAAGGCGTGCGGCAATCTCTTCAAGCGGTTCAACATCTCCTGAGAAAGTCAGCATTGCCGGCCCGTTAATGGCAGCAATCGAGACGCGGTCCTCTACCCCTTTAATTTCTTTGCGGGCTTCTTCGAGTGTCAGGGCTGCGGCAAGCATTTTTCCTTTGTCCGTAGCTTTATCCTGCCCACGTGAACGGTTGAAAATCACATCCACCGCCTGCTCCAAAGTCAGGGCGCCGGAAGTATAAGCGGCAGCCACTTCACCAATAGAGTGACCTACAACACCCTCAGGAGTTACCCCAACGGCTTTCCACATTTCCATCAAACCAATCTGAACCGCCATAATTGCCGGCTGAGCGATGCGGGTTTCAGAAATTCGGGAATCTTCTTCCGACTTCATCAATTCCTCCATCAGCGACCAGTCTGCCAAATTGGAAAGGATGGCATCAATGCGCTCAATCACCTTACGGAAGATCGGCTCAGACTGAATCAGCTGACGCCCCATACCGAACCACTGTGGGCCCTGTCCGGAGAAAATGAAACCGACTTTCGGGGAAATTTCCGAATTTTCCGCAGTGACCATCCCCACACGGCTTTCGTCGTTGAGGTAGGCATTCAATGCTTCCAGCAATTCTTCTTTAGAAGCCACAGCGATGGTCAGGCGGTGCTTGAGGTTCGAGCGGTGCTTGCCAAGGTTGTAACAGATGTCCTGCAAAGAAGCGTCGCTTTCGTTCAGGAAGGCAATCTGCTGCTCGACGGTAGCCTTCAAGCCTCCTTTGGTTTGTGCTGAAACTGCAAACAGGGCCACATCAGCAACAACCGTTTCAGCTGCTGTTCTTTGGATGTCCTGCTGAGGGTCAAAACCTTCGAGTACCGCATGGGCATTGGTTCCACCGGCTCCGAAGGAGTTAATCCCTCCCACAATTTTTTCTGATGGCCAGGGCGTCAGTTCCGTTGGCACCTTCAATTTCCACTCCTCGAACTTGATGCCTGGGTTGGGGTTATTGAAATGCAAGTTCTGAGGAATCTGCCTGTTCTTGATCGCCAGGGCGAGCTTGATGATCCCGGCAATACCTGCCGCGGCCTCCAGGTGCCCCATATTCGATTTTACAGACCCGATCAGCAACGGCTTGTCTGCCGCACGGTTTTCCGCGAAAACCTGCCCGAAAGCACTGGTTTCAATAGGGTCACCTACTTTGGTTCCTGTACCGTGTGCTTCTACATAAGCGACAGTCGAAGGATCTACACCGGCGTTTTTATAGGCCTGACGCAACATCGCCGCCTGAGCGTCTGGATTTGGAACCGTGAAACCGTCTTCGGTAAAACCATCGGAATTGACAGAGGTCCCTTTGATGGTGGCATATACATCGTCGCCGTCGGCAATAGCCTGCGACAAAGGTTTCAGCATAATTACACCTACACCTTCAGAGCGCACATAACCGTTTCCGCTCGCATCGAAAGATTTACAGTACCCATCCGGACAAAGGAAATGTCCTTTCGACATCATCAAAGAGGATTCCGGACGAATCATCAGGTTGACACCACCCGCAAGGGCGTACTCGGATTCGCCATTCCAAATCGCATTACAGGCCAGGTGTACCCCAACCAAAGAGGAAGAACAGGCAGTATCCAAAGTAACCGAAGGGCCTTTGAGGTCATATTGCCATGATAAGCGGTTGGCGATAGAGGTCAGGGAAACCCCCATTGGCACGTGTGGGCTCACGTGATTTCGTTGTGCCTGTGAGGCCTGAATATCCCAGTAGTCATTCATGAAAACCCCCATGAATACCGCGGTATTGGAACCTTTGAAGTCTTCAAGCTTGGTTCCTGAATCCTCCATGGCTGCGTAAGAGGCTTCCAATAACAGGCGCTGCTGTGGGTCAATACGTTCGGCGGTTTTAGGAAAAATATTGAAAAATTCAGCATCGAACTGATCAATATCCTTGATAAAACCTCCTTTTTTTTGCTTAATCTTACCTGCCTTATCGGGGTTTGGGTCGTAGTATTCTTCAATACTCCAGCGGTCAGCAGGCACATCAGTTATGCCGTTAAATCCTGCTTTCAGCGCCGCCCAAAATTCTTTGGGAGAGTTGACTTCACCAGGAAATCGGCAACCAATACCCACGATAGCTATTGGCTCTTTAGATTTTTGATTTGTTGTCATCAATAGATGAAATTAGTAAAATAAATAGGATTAGTTGGGTTGATATACAATTACACAACCGAATTAAAGAATGTAAAGTTATTTATTAAATTGATAATAAATGACATAAAAAACGGGAAATAAGCCCAAAATAGCCGATTTTATTGGAAACATAAGATGGACAGGAAGTTAGGGAGTTGAAGGAAAATAGTTTGATTCCATAACCATCCTAATGATTAAAATAAAAATTGGAATCATTATAATCAGGATTAAATATTCATATAACAACAACAAATACAACACATTAAACTTAAATATTTTAATGTACAACATCAACCAATAATACAGGCTAATACCGCTAAATCATGTCGTTCAACCGAAAAAAATACATCAGGTTGAAGTGAACAAAAAGAAGTGCAAAAACCGAAAATTCTTACATTCGAAGCCAACCACCATGCTGCGACTTAAAATAGTTTCATTTTTTTTAATATTAATGCCATAAACCCCCTGCTAAAATCCTCGAATCCCACCGAAAGCCAAAAGAGGGAAAATTTGATTATCTTGGGCTTCTTTAATTTTCAGCACAACCTTACAACAGATGCAAAATAGTCCTTTCATTACCAATGATTCGATCGTCTTTGGGATCCTTATGAGCGCACTCGCCTTGGTATTTACCACATCAAAAAGTCAGCATACTTTCTGGAAAAGGTTTTACACCGTTTTCCCAGCCTTATTAATGTGCTATTTAATCCCCTCATTATTAAGCACCTTCCATGTGATTTCCCCTACACATTCCAACTTATACAGTATGGCGAAAAATTACCTTTTGCCTGCAAGTTTGATTTTAATGACCCTGAGTATTGATCTAAAAAACATCATCCGCCTGGGCTCCAAGAGTATTGTCATGTTTTTGACTGGAACCGTTGGGATTGTGATTGGTGGCCCATTGGCCATTTTGCTTGTGGCCCATATCTCCCCTGAAACGGTTGGAGGCGTGGGGGCTCAGCAGGTTTGGCGCGGACTGGCGACCATTGCAGGAAGCTGGATCGGTGGTGGTGCCAATCAAACGGCCATGCTGGAGATTTACCAGTACGACCAAAGCCTGTATGCAGGGATGGTCGCGGTGGATATTCTTGTAGCCAATGTGTGGATGGCCATTTTGCTGTTTTGCATTGGCAAGTCAGCAAAAATTGACCGATGGCTTAAAGCAGACAATTCGGCCATTGATGCGCTCAAGGAAACGGTTCAGCAATTTCAGTCGAGTGTTACCAAGGTACCCACCTTCAATGACCTGATGATTATGGCCGGCTTCACTTTTGGACTCGTCGGGCTGAGTCATTTTTTGGCAGGTGAGCTGTCCGCTTATTTCAAAAGTGTCCTCAACAATGACGCGGCCGTCTTATGCAGTGCCTTTTTCTGGCTTGTCCTGCTGAGCACCAGCCTGGGAATTTTGGCCTCTTTTACCCCTGCCAAAAAAATGGAAGGAGTGGGTGCTTCTAAATTCGGCAGTATTTGTATTTACATACTGGTGGCGACTATCGGCATGAAGATGGATGTAACGCATACCCTCAGTAATCCGGGGCTTTTCATCATTGGCCTGATCTGGATGGGCATTCATGTAGGACTGATGTTTTTGGTCGCCAAATTAATCCGTGCCCCTTTCTTTTTCCTTGCTGTGGGCAGTAAAGCCAATGTAGGCGGAGCGGCTTCTGCACCGGTGGTCGCTGGGGCTTTTCACCCTTCTCTTGCTCCTGTGGGCGTGCTTTTGGCCATTTTAGGTTATGCCCTTGGTACTTATGGCGCGATGCTATGTGCTTACTTGATGAGCATATCTTCATAGAAGATAATAAAAAATAATCAATAGGTTTATATTCAATAAATAAATATCATATTTTAGCAAATGCAAAATCACATTATTTAACTTCAACCTATATTAATGAAAAAACTTATTGCATTGGCGCTAACCTCCTGTGGCTTTGGGTTCAGCTCATGTTCCACCGAACAGGCTCCTATGGTTCATCCACCAATGAATCGTGACTTTCCTGTGGAACTGAATATCAGCATTGAGGGGATCAATCAGTCACCGGATACCCTTGAAATTCCAAGCCACTGGAGCACCCGAACGGAGTATCATCTTGCTGGGGATTTGATCTTCAACCAACAGGGGTATGATCAGGTGCAGACGCTCACTAAAAGCCATATGAGTGAATTTCAGGGCATCAAGCTTTTGTTTCAGTCACCGGCATCTACTTTTTCCCTGCAAAATATCTCCGCAGAAATCAATGGTCAGTTTGTTCAGGAACTGAATGCTTACGATCAGCCGAACTTCAGACTTTTCAGCATTTCTTCAATCAACGAACTGCTTTCAGAGCCCACTCCTTTCACCGCTAAAATGGGCACCACAACGACTATTGCCCAGACGGTCAATATCATGAGCGAGGCATCGGAAATCGTGGCAGAAGACTGGGGCACCGTGGAAGGCCGCTTGGCAAAATTCACAGAAGGGACGTTGTATCCTTTCGATGGAGCGGATACGCATGCTGAGATTGCGATGGTCAACCAGCAAGCTTACCTAAAGCTTTCCATTGATGAAAATGGGGCGTCGGGTCAGTCTTTTGACATTCAAACTTCGTCAAATACCGATTCATGGACGTTCCTCGAGCGCATTACCCTGAAGGCTAAGCCTGGTTTCAGTCATTACCATCGCTTCTCCGATGCGACCCTGCAGATGATTCAGGACCTGCAACGCCAGGGGCGAACGATAAGAATTATCCATCCGGATTTTAAGCAGGAAATGACCTTTCCGACAGTTACGGGAGCTTAAATCAGGACGATAAATAAAGTGACTGGCGGTGGTTGGTGTTCGACGAACTATCATCAGTCACTTTTGATACTGTAAACATCAGTATTGAAAAGTGCAGCCCCGAGGTGGGAAACATCAGAACATGGCCTTTTGATAATGGTGCACCGTGAAGCGCTTCTTTTCCTGCAGGGTATCGTAGACCAGTTGTTCAAAGCCGATATTGCTGAAAAGCCAAAAAATAAGCACTTCCTGCCTGCGGGATTTTTTCTGAAGTCGTGCGCGGGTTTGCAAATATGCAGCAGCGGAATAATCGACATTGTACATCACCAGTGCGTCCGCGGAAGACAAATCCACTCCCTCCTTAATACTGCTCACCTGTCCAATGAAATAGCGGAATTTTCCGGACTTAAAGGCCTCCACATCCTCCGTATAATTTTTCAGTTTGTCGATCAGCAACAAGCGTTCTCCCTTGAATTTATAAACGATGGCGAGTCGTTCAAATTGCTTAAATTCCCGCTTGATGAACCGCACTTTGGTGTCATCAATTAAAAATGAATCCTGCTCCAGGTCTGGAATAATCGTGCCTCCACTGAGCTGATGCACCTTATTCATGATCACATTTGGCGCCTCGGCCATAATTTCCTGCCCATTGATGATCACCGGTTTTCCGGTACGGAGATTTTTCGCATGCCGAACCGTTGCTGGCTTCATTTTCACTTCCATGAAATTTTCTGAAACCGGACATTCAAAGCCCGCTTCTTCCTGTGTGAAAGAAAGCATAAAAGGGTCGGTAACCGACTTGATCGCCTCCACATTTGCTTTGTCGTATTTGTTGATCACCCGACCACCGATCCGCTGGGTGTACACCTCCACATACTGCTGTGCCCAGCTGTAAAAACTGGGAAATTTGGCAAATGGGTTGTGTGGCAAAACCTGCAACTGATGGTAAAGCTGACTCCAGGTTTCTGGGCTTGGTGTTCCCGATAAAAATAAGACGTATTTCGCCTGCTGGCAAATCTCTCGCACTTGCCCCTGCCGAATACTTGGCTTGGGGAAAGCCCCAATGTTATGCGCCTCATCCACCACCACAAGGTCATATTCAGGCACCAATTTTTTGACCTGCTCGTAGTTCGTCACCAACAGGCTAAAAGTTGGCCGGTAGCTGGACGAATAAGCATCAAAATCACTCTCAATACTCGGTATAGCTTTCTTCTTGGTAATGAACAACACACGACTGGCCCCCAGGAGGTCCGCCGTCCGAAGGGCCGTCAGGGTTTTGCCGGTTCGCACTTCAAAACACAAATAAGCATGCTGATGGGTTTTCACCGTTTGGAAGGCTTTCTGTGCATTGGATTCCTGATAGTCATATAAGTTCATGGCAGCCGTTTTCAATAATGGAATTGATCGAAGAAACGATAAATATATTGAAAATTAACCACAAATAATGCTATTCGAGGCACTAAAAGGTATAGCCGACAGTCGCCATCAGCGGGCTGCAAATCGACGTACCAACATTCACAGCAATATGGGCTTCGGGAAAGCTGGCAGTAAGTTCACCACCGAGGTCAAACTTATGGGTTACATCCCCAAAAAAATAGGTTTCATAACCGCCATCGTCGTAATATATTTCCCGGTCCATGCACCAGCCAATCGTTGGGGTGATAAAAAGCTGAACGACGTCGTTCCCGATCGTAGGGATGGCATAGCCAAGGAAAAAACCCATCGAGTTGTAGTAGCCTGAGAAGTAATTGCTGTCGGTAATGACTTCATTGTATTCGCGGCCCGCAGTACCACTAAAACTGACCGCCAAACTGAATTTGAAATTTTCGAGCATAAACCCAAGCCCCAGCGCCCCTACGGTATGTCCGCCTTCCTGTGCAAAGGTACGAAAGCCGATATCCATCATCGAAAGGGGGCGATGTTCAAAAGTGATCGGTTTCTTGACCGGCTCATAGGTGGTACTATGGTAGCTTGCTTCTGCGCCCGTATCGAAAGTCTGCGCCCATGCATTCATCTCGAAGATGAAAAATAATATGAATAATAATCCTATTTTTCTCATAACATTTTTATCAAATATAACAGGCACAAAAATACCAAAAAAGATGCAATGGAGATGCACTAAAAAAAAGTCAGCCGATACCGACTGACTTTCCTTTCAATTTATATGATCGTTTTGGCAGATTACTTAATCCCCAATTTCTTTTTCAATTTTTTAGGAACAGCATTTTTATTCATCATGATGTCCATTGTTTTATATTTGAAATAAGGCTCAGATGCGAAGAAATATCCATCCACATCGTTGGCATTACCCCAGGAGTTTTTCACCAAGAAATATTTTTTACCATTCTGATCTTTCACCAAGCCGGTCAAATGCATTCCGTGGTCATCGGTGGTTTCGTAATTATCATAAGCCTCCTGACGCATTTCCTGCGTAATTTTCATTTCTGGCTGAGGCGTATCGAAAGCACTTGATGATTTCTTCGCGCCAGCATCAGAGAAGTTCTTATTGTCATTTCCTGATTTTTTGATACTGATTCCTTCAGCAGGAACAATCGCCAAACCATCACGGTAAGAGAATCCTTTTTCAGAAACGTCAGCAGCCCAACCGATAGAATAACCATTTTCGATGGCCGTTTCCGCCAATTCCGTCATTTCATCCATTGGCAAATTGTACATCGAAGCCTCTTCCCAGTTGTCCTCTACCTGTAAGATAAATGGCTCGTAAAATGGGTGATGTGTGTAAGAAGAAAACGACACATAATCCTTCGCATTCAGCTTCAAGGACGCATAATAAGATTTAGGCGTATATTCTTTTCCCTCGTAAGTGAATTTTGCTGGCATTTTACCGAAGTAAGCATCCAATACCCCATTCACAGCATCTTTCCATGCTGGAGAAATTTTGTGACTTGGATTTTTGATGACCGCATCGAGAATGCCTTTGATCACCGCTTCAATTTCACCGTGGTTACGAACCGTCTGCCCAGGGATGATTCCCTCATAAACAGATTCTGGAACGATGCCCACTTTATCCATAATTGATGGAATATCCTGCAAAGCACCACCCTCACCGAAGTTCGCTTTTCCGTGCATACGTACATAACGTTCCGCTTTCATGAAATAGGCGTTACGCACGATCCACATTTCTGAAAGGTTAACCTCTTTACCTGTAATGCGCTTCACTTCGCTATTCATGAAAGACATCGCCGAAAAAGACCAACAAGTACCTGTACGCATCTGGTTCTTCACGGAACCGCCCTCAAGGTTTTTGATGGTTGTGAACTGGTATCCACCATCTTTTTTATTGGTTGCAATATCCTGTGCATGTGCACTGATCGAAACTGCTGAGCCCAAGGCTACAGTAGCTAAAGCATTTTTCAAAAATCTTTTCATAAATATAGGTAAGTTCCACAGGGGCCATTCGGTATTTTCTTCTGATATATGATTTAACCACCTATAAAAAATATTTATTTGGTGATAAAATCATACAAAATGAAAGGTCATACGAACCACCTCCCTATCATCAATTAATAGTTGCGAATATAAAGGTTATGGCCACATTAGCGAAAAATGCGCCCCCCAATTCTGTTGTTTTTTAAACACTTCGTCGGATTATAACCAAATACTAATCTGCAATCACTACCCTAACTATTTTACAAATAGTATTCCAAGTTTAAAGAATGAAATAGAAAATGCCCCGATTTTTAATTTGAAAGTTTTTTAAAGGCTCAAAATTTCCCCCTTCAGGCCCTTATCCTTATATTATGCTGAATAATCTTTTTAATTGTCGGAAATCTATCAACTGACATTTTTTTAACAGAACAATGTATAAGCAACCCTTCTCAACGACTCGGGCACTTTGGCTATGCCTATTGCTGGCCCTGCTGCTCCCCAACCTTGCCCATTCCAATGAACGTGGCGAGATGTATTACCTCAAGGTAACGCCCACAGCAAAAGACTGGACCTATGCGACCAATGAAGAAATCGTTTTTCATGTGGAAGCCAAAAAATTTGGGCAGCCGATCAGTGCGCTACAAGTCCGCTATGAAATTGGGCAGGAACTAATGACCCCAAGCCAAAAGGGTGAGGTACAACTGACCAACGGAACGGCCACGATCAAAGGGTTCAAGGCTAAGAAGCCGGGCTTTTATACCTGCCGGATATTCACCACAATTGATGGGAAGGAAAAGACCGTTTATGCTACTGCGGGGGTGGCCCCAGAGAAAATTAAAGCGGTTACCAAGATGCCCAAGGATTTTGATGCCTTCTGGCAAAAAGCCCGTGAGGAACAGTTGGATATTCCTCTGGAGCCGATAATCACCTTGCAGGCGGAAGAATGCACCTCGGATTACGACGTGTATCATGTCAGTTTTCAGAACATGAAAAAAGGGAATTCATGGCGTGGAGTTTCACGGGTTTATGGAATGCTATCAGTCCCTAAAAAAGCAGGGCAATACCCCGCAGTTCTGGAAGTTCCCGGAGCAGGTGTACGTGCCTACCACGCCAACAGCAACGCCAAGCGTGGGGCCATTTTCCTGACCATCGGTATCCATGGTATTCCGGTGAATGTGCGTGATGATGCTTTTTATAAAGGACTGGCTACAGGTGCGCTTTCCGGCTATTTTAACTATCAGCTTGAAAGCAAGGATGACTATTATTACAAGCGCGTTTACCTCGGGTGCGTTCGTGCCATCGATTTTATTGAACAACTGCCCAAATATAATGGTGAAGACCTGCTGGTAACCGGAGGATCGCAAGGTGGGGCGCTCTCGATCGTTACTGCAGGGCTGGATCAGCGGGTAAAATACCTTGCGCCACTGTTCCCCGCTTTGTGTGATATGGCTGCTTATACCAAAGGGCAAACCGGTGGGTGGCCACATATGTTCAGGGATTTTGACGCCTCGGTGAAACCAAACTGGGTAGAAAACATTGCCTATTTTGATGTGGTGAACTTTGCCCGAAAACTCTCCGCCAAAGGCTTCTACTCTTGGGGTTTCAACGATAACGTTTGTCCGCCAACCTCCATGTATGCCGCCTACAATGAAATTACCGCTCCAAAAGAGCTGACCCTCTTTCAGGACACCGGCCACTGGACCTATGCCGAACAGGCGGCCATGCGTTATAACTGGATTTTTGAACAGTTCAAAAATGCCCACCAAGGCAGCAAATAACAGCAGCCCTGCCTGAGTGCTATACAAACCAAAATCCCCCATCGTTTTTATACAAAAGCGATGGGAGATTTTTTTTTTGAGAGAATAGCGGCGCTATTTTTTATAAATAATTTAAACCCAAGCCCAGTGATCCCAATTTGCAGTAGGACGCTAAGCTTTTAAACACGCGTTATGGTGTGAATTAAAATAATGAGTTCAATATTTTAGAACTGTACGGACACTGTGCACAATGTCCGTACAGGGATGATCGCTCTTTTATGGAAGGCACAAACCCACTGGTACAACCCCAGATTATTGCACGATTTTATATTTCTCAAATCCAAAATCACTTGGGGGCTGTCGCACAACCATGATTGCAATTTACTCATCCTCAATTAGCTATGGAATGAATTCCATGGCTATTACAAAAAGTCCTTTCAGGCATGCGCGTAAACTTTTAATTTCGATAATATCAATTAATGGAATATTTCTGTCA
>CANMKE010000034.1 GCA_947498325.1 uncultured Persicobacter sp. | reverse complement strand
ATGGCGATGAAAGGGTAAAGTTTGGTCGGTCCTTCGCAATCAAGGCCATCAAAAACGGCATCGTCAAAACCTCGTCCGCCGGCATCGAAGGCGGTGGCGTTGTTTTTGGTGAAGGTGAGGGTGGCGGTTTTTGACCAGTTGGTGCAGTCTTCACGGAGCGCATCATCATCCGCCAACATATCATAGCCCAAGCCGAAGATTTGTTGGAATAAATAAACCGCAGTTCGGGCCTGCTTGATGGCCGTCAAAACCCCTGCTTCTTGCTCTGTCTTGCCCGTATTTTCATTGACTGTTTGTCCGTCCAACATGCTGACTACCTGTGCCGCCATTTCAGAACATTTGGTCAAGGCTTCTTCCTCAGACAAGCCTGCATAATCCCGCAGATTGATGTCAGGTTCGGTCTGTCCATCCATTTTGGTCAAGAAGGCGAGTACGGCTTTTCCTTTTTCGACCGTCGCTTCGGCTTCCTGCTGACGCACCATGCCTTTTTCAGCCTGAATACAGCGGTTCACCCCCGAGACGAAAGCAAGTAATTCCTTGCTTCCTTTGCCAAAATATTCGGTGATGGCTTTGATCACATTGCCCTGCGCCTGCTTTTGGGCATCTTTGGCACCTTCAAAACGATCTTTAGCGGCTTCCTTTTTTTCTTCGGCTGCCGCTATGGCTTTCTCATCGCCACTTTTTTTGGCTTCTTTGAGTTCATCCTCAGCGGTTTTCAACGCTTCTTTCGCAGCGTCTTTTTCCTTTTTGGCGTCTTGTAGCGCTTGATCTTTTGTTGCCGTTTCCTCATCCTCTTTCTTGATCGTTTCGACAATCTTGGCAATGGCCTCGGCTTCTTTCAACAAGTCATCCAAAGCATCCACCCCTTTCATGATGGCGTCCGCCAATTCGGGATCAATCAAGTTACTGTCCGCACCCGTGACCTCAACATTTCCCTTGATAAGTTTGTAGTCGGTATTGAGTTCAATTTGGTCAAAAGTCACCCCAAAAAAGACATTGTTCATGCTCTTGATCTGGATCATTCCTTCGCCCGAATGGGTGCTGCCATTGAGGGATGCACTGGTAACGGTTACCTCAAAATCGGCGGCAAAAAAGGTATCCCCTACTTTCAAAGCAGTAGTCAGCGGTTCGTTATTGTCCCACTGAATGATGAGTTCTCCCCCTTCGCATAGGTAAGGCTTCTCCTCTCTTTCGCCTGTGGTGGCGGTGACGGTCTGCGTCCATTCGCTCTGGCTCGTGCCGCATTTGCCACGCACCTGAAACTCATACTCAACCGAGGGAGACAAGCGGCGAACATTCGCCCTTTCCATCAAAAATTCCTCACTGCGCCATTCCTGTGGGCTTTCACCTTTGGCGGCTACGGGACGGTAACGCACTTCCCAGCCCTGGTGAAATTGCTCGCCTGTCCATGACAATTCTACACGTGAAGGCGTAACGGTTTCCACCAACAAATCCCCGCATTCGGTACAGGCAACCCCGTACTGAAAACGGCGCATCTCGCTCCATCCGTTGTTTTTGAGCAGTCCCATCTCGTCTTCATCGTATGCCTGCACCCGCCAGGCGTACCATTGACCGGGAATCAATGGGCTGTCGGCTGGCCCCATTTGGTAAGCCGATGCCATGATGTTGGTCTCATCGACAATCGGCATGGTGGTCGCAAAAGCGTCCCCTGCGGTTTGGTTGTCACGCAACAATTCCACTACCTGAAAACGGTAGGTAACGTTCTGCGGACGGTTGGGTGAGCCAAGGTGTCGAGGGCTCCAGCTGAAGGCAATGTATTGGGGTTCTTGCACCTGAATACGCTGATTGTCCTGCGGTAAAAGCAGTTGCGGCGGATCGCTCTGGGTCAAAAAGACCTGCTGCATGGGGGTGTTGGAAATCAGTCGTCCCGTGTAGTATTCCAACACCTGCAATGAAAATCGATACGCACCATCGGGCAGTTTCCCCCCATTGGTGGTGATGCTGTTCAAGCTCCCACGGATCACCTGTAAATTGGCCAAATCGTAGTAGTGCCCGAGCTGACTGGCATCGAGCATCTCGGGCTGCCCACCCATGATGTACATCGGTTCGGGCAGGTAATTGGGCTTGCTTTGCAGCGAAATTTTACCTGACAGCTCTTCTATCTTGACTTTGAAGCGCACCGCCAACTCGGGCTGGTTCAAATCCTTCAGCCATACATTCGCCCGCAGGCTCTGATTGGCTGGGGAGGAATAGTCCGACAGCCTGATGCCGTAGGGGGGCGTCAGGTTGAAGGTCGCCTGCACGGGGTAGTTTTGTGCCTGCAGCCCCAAGGGTAGCAGGAGCAGAAAAAATAGAAGGTGTAAGGTTGATGTTTTCATTGTTTTTTATTTGGATGTAGGGACGTTGCATGCAACGTCCCTACCGCCCTGGGCCTAACGGGATTCGTTCAATTGATCAAATCCCGTGTTTGAATTGAAAGGAATGGCCAACCCATTTTAATTGGTTTAACTCTGGTAGCCCATTGCTTTAGCTGTGGGGTAATTACGATCATATTGTCTATTCAATTAAAAATTTCAAAGATTGATTTCCTGAGGGTGCCATCAGATGCAACACATACACTCCCGTGCCCAAATCAGGCATGGCGACCGAATGGTGGTAATAGGCTTTATTTTTTAAAGCTTTTGACCACAGGATCTTGCCTTCACCCACCTGCTGCAGGCTCAGGTAAATATCTTCTATTTGCGATAGTTGAATCGAGATATCAAAATGACCGTCATTGGGGTTGGGCGTTACGGTAAAATGTTCACCATCAACCACCTCATTGGCAGGGAAACCCTCGCCAGTATCGACGGCAAGACGTCCGTTGGTCAGCTGCACCACTTCCACCACTTTGACACTGGTGGCCACACAATTTTCCTGACGGGAAGTCAGGGTAATCACATGCTCACCGCTTTCCTTGAATCGGATTTCCTGCTGATGATCCGCTTCGCTGATCACTTCCACTTCGGGCTGAATATTCCAGCTGATCGAGGTAGGCTCCGGATGGGTAATATCCACCAACACATAAGTCTGAAAGGCTTCCTGCGGAGCAGACTCCACCAGGAATTCTGCGGCTAATAAATCATCCACCAAGTTCAACTGGAACCCCAAGCTGGCGGGGCAATCCCGTTGATCGGTCACATGCACCTCATAATAGCCCGAAGACGTCAAACTCACCTGACGGCTGTCAAAGGACAAGCCCCGGTCTTCTGAAACCCATTGCACCGTTTTCCATTGTGCCCCAGCGTCGAGTTGCAATGTTGTTCCATCACAAATTTCCATCGGGTCGGTCAAACCTTCTATCTCAAAATTAACTGCTGCAGGATCTTGTAATGTATAGCTGTCCGAAACCTGACACCCATGAGCATCGGTTACGGTGATGGCATACGTTCCAGCTGCCAGGTTTTCCACCTGCGCACCTGCAGGCTGCCCTTCCCATTGGAAGTAATAGCCGGCAGTACCGCCCTGTGCTATGGCCACTAATTTTCCATTTTCATCCTGATGACAAAGCGGGTCCTGACCGCTCAGATGCACCGTCAATGGGGTCGGTTGTTCCAGGGTCAATTCCGCTGACATTTCACAGCCCTTCAAGGCATCTGTAACCGTGAAAGCGTGTGATCCTGCCGCCAAGTCGATGGCTTGTGGGCTCGTCTGACCATTGTCCCAGCTGAACTGGTACTGACCGCTTCCGCCTGTCATTTCCACCGCAATCGCCCCGTCTTGTCCTTCATAACAGTTTGGCATCGTGTATTGTACCGACTGAATGCTTAATGGTGCTGGATCCGTCAAGCGCTCAAAGCCTGTGGTTGCCACGCACCCATTGGCATCTTTGGCACGCCACTGATACTGACCTGCAGCCAATCCACTCACTTCAAAATAACCATTGGCATCATTCCAAACTGCAATGGCGTCGGCAGGCAAATTGGTTAATTCGAAAGGTGCGGTACCTCCTGCTACTTTCACCAACATTGTTCCGTCCGCTACGCCTGGACAGGAAGGATCGGTTGTTTCCAAAATTTCACTGATCAATAAGGCGGGTGCTCCCACTGCTACTGGAAGGGTTGCTTGACACTGATTTTCGTCCCGAACCGTTGCCATATAGTTGCCCTGCCCCACACCATCGAGATAGATCCCTCTTTGATTATTGGACCAACTCACACGATAGCCTGGACTTCCGCCTGAAACCTCCAGCTCTACCGCTCCATCGAGACTATATCGACAACTGGCATCTTTGACCGATGCAATCGCGACGGTCAATGGGCTCGGCTGCTGATCAAAGATGATTGGCTGTTTCAATTGACAACCCTTTTGATCTTCGATCACCACTTCATAAGTGCCAATGCCTAATCCTGTAGCTGTCCATCCACTTTGATTGATCGTTGGCCACTGCACCAAATAGGGGGATTGCCCACCACTTATCGTGAGGCTGATACGCCCGTCCTTCACTCCAAAACAAGAAGGAGCAATTTTTTCGATTTGGGTAATGGTTAATGGTGCAGGCGCATCAATTTCGAAGATTTGCTCCTCAAAACAGGCGGCTGATTTTTGATCCATCACCTTTACTTTATATTCACCCGAAGGGACATTTTCCAAAAAGAAATTTGTGCCTACCAGCGCATTCAATTCATCATACCATTCAAAATTATATTGACCGCTGCCCCCGATCACATGCACAAAAGCCTCTCCATCTGTCGCTTCAGGACATGAAGGTGCGGTGCTTTCTATCCCGGTGATCTGCAGTGCTGCGGGGAAGTTCAGCCCAAATTCACTGCTTGCTACACAGCCGCTTTCTTCGGTAATTTCCACCACATAGTTGCCATATGCAAAGCCATCAAAGCTTTCGCCTGAGGCAACAATTTCCCCTGCTGCATTTTTCCACACTACCGACTGAATATCGGTCCAATTACGGTTCAACAATACCACAGCAGCTGATCCATCCGCAGCCGTTTCACAGCTTGGATCCCCCTGATTCAAATCAAAACGCATAGCCGTTACAGGATTCACCTGCTCATTGGCCACCTGCTGACAACCGGCGGCATCGGTAACGATCAAAGTATTCATGCCCACAGTGAGTTGATCCGTGGTGGTGACGCCTGTAACATCATTCCATTCATACTGATAAGGCGGCAATCCACCCTGCACCAAAGCCCGTGCCCGACCGTCGGCAATCGCTGCGCAGGAAGGCAAAGCTTGTACATCCAACACCACTTCCAAGGCTGCACGATCATTAATCTGAACATTCAGACGTCCACTTTCACAGCCGTATTGATCCACTGCCGCGACTTGATAGTCGCCTGCAAAAATGCCTGATAGTGTGGCTGAAGTTTCATTCATCAAGAAATTATCCTTGTACCAAGCATAGGTAAAATCATCCCCACCGCCGGTAGCCGATACGGAGATACTACCCGTTGCTTTGCCACAATCCGAAGGTTGTTGATCCAACAGACTGATCTGAACGGCCTCCCGCTCCCCTACCTCAAACCAGTAGGTGGTGTCACAGCCCGTAGATAGATGAAGCAACTGTACTCCGTAGCTTCCCTTTGCCAAATGAGATAAGGTATTGCCTGTTGACTGATCCCTCAGCCAGGTTGCGGAGTAGATCCCTTCGTCCAGATCAGGCAATTCGATGCTGCCGATCGCCTGTCCGCAAGAGGACGGACTAATCTGGCTTGAAAGCTCCCCGAAAATATGTCCTTGCTGTTGTTGCTGAATCAGCACACTCGCCTGTCCATAACATTCCCCGGTCTGGTCACGGAATTGTAAACCATAGTTTTGGTGGGCCTTCAATCCACCGATGATAAATTCATCGGCTGTGGATGAAATCAGCGTCAGCCCATCGATAGCTTTCCATTCATATGCACCAGTGCCTCCGCTGACAGTCATTCTCACCACCCCATTCGGCTGATCGCAGAAAGGTAAATCCACCACTTCAGCCAAGGTCACAGAAGGCGTTCCCTGTGCCACCAGGGCATAATCTAAGGTAACCGAACAACCTTCCGATGCTTTTTCCTGAATTTCAAAATGATAATTACCCGCAGGCAGGTCTTTAATTTGACCCGTTGCTGCATCAAAACCAGCAGGGGCATTTAATAGGTTAAAATCCGACCAATCCAATGGTTGATCCGCCGTATTTTTTAGCTCGATTTGAATCGCTCCATCTTCCCCACCGCAGGCAGGAGCATTGGTCAAGACCACCTCAGCCATAAAGCTTTTGGGTGCGGCCGCAATGGTCAATGGCAGGGGCAGGCGACATTCTCCTGCGCCTACATCCATCAATTCATAGGTATATTCGCCCGCAGTCAATTCGGTTAAATCCAATGTTTTCTCAGAGAAACGTGTCACCTCTTTTCCATCCAAATATAGATAAAATGGTCCTGTGCCTTCAGTGATTTCCAAAAGGGCCGCTCCACTTTTTGTATTACAATAATCTTCGGCTGTGGCGGTCAAACTGGCTTCTGTCGCTTTGAAAGGCAGGTTGATCACAGCGCTCAGGGCCGTCGCACAACCATTGGCATCTTTGAGCTGCAATTGGTAAGCCTGCCCCACGGGTAGGTTTTCCACTTTGAAATCTCCTGCTTGTTCGATCTTTTGTTGCTGATCCGTCACCCCTATCTTATAATGCAATACATAAGGTGCAGTACCACCCGCTATTCGCCCACTGATGATCCCTTTAGCATCGGCGGCACATGCTGCTACCTCATTGGTGGTCAGATCAGACAACACCAAAGGTGCTGGAGCGGTCACTTCAAAAGTATAATCCTCACTATACACCGGGCAGGCTGTTTTCGGTTCGAAATAAGCCCGTAGAACATAGCTTCCCACCGGCAAATCAAACTGCCCATCGGTGGAACTGTTAATGAACTGATTCGAGTTATCGTACAACTCATAAGCCTTGATGTCCTTTGCATGGTCATTGACAATAGGACCAAAAATCAAAGGCGTACTTGCTCCGAAACAATCCACCTCGAAACTTCCCTGTTTCAACTCCAATGCAAAACTGTATTGTGGATCCGTCAGGTTCACCTCTTCAGAAAGCACCTCATTACAACCGGCAGTTTGTACATATTTGAAAATATAGCGAGCGGGTGAAAGCCCCGTATCAATCACTCGACTGTTTTCTGTTCCCCATTTGCCTAAGTCCGCCCAGGTGGTATCATTGGTGGAACTCAAGCTGCCCAACCATATATTTCCACCTGTTACATTCACCTCCCCGATCACGGAAAACCCTTCACAGATATTGCCATGAACCGATAAAGTATCTACCCAAGCCACAGCGGGTGCTGTACCAATCGTTACAGGGTTTATAGCCACTCGGCGCTCCGAACAGTTTTCTTCCTGTATCCACAGTTGATAAGTACCTGCAGGAAAATGGGCTGCTTCATAGTGCTTGTCTCCAACAACAAGGGATGAAGAAGTCACCTCTGCACCATGGATATCTTTCCAAATTAAAGTGGTTGGTTTGACCAGGTTAAAATTATTCAAAACAATGCGGCCATCATCATTTTCAGCACAAGAGGCATCATAACCTATTGCCTGAGCAAAATGAGCGGTTGGCGCATTGTTGATCAACCGTTCGATACGGGCATCTGCAACAGGAGTACCATCAGCCTTTTTCAAATAACAGCCCTGCTTATCGACCAAGGTCAAGGCGTAAGTTCCCGAATCCAAATCCGCGGTGCTTTGCCATTGGCTCACAGAGAACTGTGGACTTTCCACATGATCCCATTGTGACTTATCGGTATTGTTCTGACGGTCAATCGTCAATAAATACGGGGCGTGACCTCCCTGAACCTTGTTCAAAGAAAGCTGGCCGGAAGCCTCAGAAAAACAACTGAAATCCTTCACGATAACGTCCGTGATAATTGGCGCCGTAGCAGGAATATTGATGGCATTCGAGGCCGTTTTAATTGTATCTCCCAATACTTCCTTCGTCAGGCCATCAAACACTTTTGACACCGTATAATTCACCTCTTCTTTTGAACCACAGCCTTCATAATTCACCGCAAAAGTGTAATCATCCGCTTTATTTTGGGCATACGTCAAGGTATCTTCAAACGCATCGCCCTCTGCATTGCCATTAAAATAAAGGGTATAGTCTCCAGACTTTCCGCCATAAATAGCCGCCACACGAATTTCCCCATCTTTACTGTCATCGCAGATCGTTGAGTACGTATGCGCCAACAACTGCACCGGTGGGTGGTTGGGCATGATGTAGGGAAGTAATGAGGCAGAATGTTCATTCCATTTTTTATCTTGATCGTCCCAAGCCTTTTGTAAGGCTACATAAGGGCCATCATTGGCTGCCCACGATGGCCATGGCTGATGACCTGCCAAATTCAACCAAGCTTTTTCATAAGAGGTATAATCTACCGACCCGTAGGGTGCAGATACCGAATCCATGAAAACAAGGCTACTTTGATTTTGCCCCAGCAGGTAGACAACACCCGAAGTTTTCTTCAGCACTTGTCCTTTTCCCTGATAAATCTTGGCATTTACAGCGCCTCCGCCAACAGCCACCTCATAATATCTTCCATCGGCATCCACTTTCGGAATACCTCCTTCGATATCAAAGAAAAGTTGGCCGTCTTTTTCGCCTAAACAGCTTGGTTTTTGGGGTACCAAAAAGCTGATCTGTATGGCGGCTGGCGCTAATAAGTTAAAGGTGGTATCTTGATCGTAAATTTCTTCTGAAACCATGAATGTTAAATCACCTTTGGAAAAATCTTCCATCATGGAGGCGACCTGAAAGCGTGGACTGTTCCCTATTCCTTTATCTTCAACCTTCAACTCCATTGAAGTAGAACTTCCTTCGCCATCCGTTGCGGTAATATCATAGTATAACTTTCCACCGCCATCAACTTTGGGAATACCTCCAACAATGGTGAAATTGATTTTTCCTTTATGAGCTAATTTACCTGCAGCTGCTTGTACATGATAATGCTCCCCAAGGTGTGCACCATAGTTATGCACTGAAAATGATTCAATCTTAAATTCTTCAGGTTCTAATAAAGTGATCTGTTGAAACACTATATCTCCTTTGGTATCTTCATCATCTTCCCACAACTTTTTCCAATCTTCAAAAGAAGGTGCGTCCTCCTCATCCAAGCCTGAATAATAGTCATTTTTATCATAATAACGGTCATAGGCAACCGCATAATAGGTCCCAGCTGTCAGTTCATCAAAGGTAACTTCCTCTGATTTATTCGATACCACCTTTGGGTTTTCCAAGTCACCTACCTTATACAACTCATAGGTGTAATTTGGAATACCATTTTTGGCTTTCAGTGTGATAGATCCATCATTACCGCCAGATTTGGAAATGTGATAGCCGAGACCGTAATGAGAACTATCTAAGGAGAGTATCAGTTCTGCTGGTTGATTGAATGTGAAGGTTGTGTCTCCTACTGTAGTGCTACAACCATTGTTGTCTATTAATGACAAATAATAAGGTGAATCATCTGCCAAAAAGCCATTCGCCTTCCATACATCATCACTGTATTGTGCCTCAATACTATTTTTAAATTGAACCGAAGTATAAGGACTGATTCCTCCCGTTATGTTAAATTCAACATTGTCTTTACCTTCAAACCTTGAAATCTTGTAAACATCCGTTGCGTTTTCTTGGGAATTGTAGACTGAATAGCTGTGTGATATAATTGAGATCGGATCTTTTGGCTCAGTAATAATAACTGTATCACGTTCAATATCTGCAATTGCCAGTTGGTATCCTTTATAATCAGGCCAACTATCTGTGTCCTCTGAAAGGTATATAAAATACTTACCTGCAGGATATTTCCCGGCTACCAAGTTGATGGTATTCGCTTCATTAACTTTATTGATCGTATGGATATAAGGGTTTTCATCCGTTGGAAAATCTTCTCCAGTCTGCAACGCAAACCAACCGTATTCCGTCGAGGCGTAATCTCTATCCGATGTTAGTTCAGAAAAGGAAAGGTCAATACTTCCGCCCTTACAAATTACGTGGGCAGGTTTACCTTGTCTATCATCCTCACCAACTTTAATGGCTATTTTATCGGGGTCAATTTGGTATGGGGCGGGGTTTTGGAAATTAAAATCCTGCGTTACTCCTCCTTCGGTTAATATTTTCACATAACCTTCCTGTGCGTTAGGATTGGAATAAAAATCATCAATCTCACTATTGGTAAGGTTAACTGTAAAATTATCCTTATCACCTGTAGCCCATTTTGTGACACCACCCAAATCTAAGGCAACCACAAAAAGGGAAGTTGACACTGGCAGGCCATTGCTGAATTCAAAGGCTCCACTTGAACTTAGAATAGATTGTTCCTTAGGTAATAGCTGCCAGTTCGTTGAGTTATCCTCATCTTTATAAAAAGCAGTAATGTAATATGCCCCGCTACCACCACTAATATTACCCGTAATTTTCTTCTGATAATGAAAATCAGCTGAATCATAAACAGTAACATCATTAGTGGAAATTCCTCCAAACTGCATTGGACTCAAACTTGAATAAGGAATATTATTAAAAGATTTATAACGGGTAAAGCGATTATTTTCTTCGCAATATCCAGCGTATTCGAGTACGGTAAAATTAGTAGCATCATGGGAAGCAAGTGGCCAGCTGAATACGCCGTTCATATTTGGCTTTGTAAACTGTTTTTCACCTCCTTCAGTATATTCTAAGCGATGATTATAATTTTCTTCATGCCCCGTAATCTTTAGCGTACCATCTCCACTTCCATAGTAAGATTCTGGCATTGAGGATAATTGAATAGCCGAATTTTCTACAGAATCAATATCAATTGTTTGCTCCGAAATTGAATAGAGTACCTTATTTTCATTACCTACGACCTGTCCATTAAGTTTATAAAAACCAGGAACTAAGTTCGAGAATACCCCATTTTCTTGAGTCAGTTCATCACATTCGGTAGGATATGTGGATACTTCTATATTAGGTGAAACACCATTAGGTAGATTCGAAAAAGAAGGGGTAATTTCGCCAAAAGCTTGACCACTGGATATAGGTTTAACTTCCGTAGAGAAGCCTGGGCAAGGAGGACTGGAAATTTTAAAGGTTACATCGCCCAATTTTTTATTCCCACTTGCGCAAGATTTAAAAGATAGGGTTCTTTCAATGGTTTCTTGGCTACATACGTTATCAGCATAGCCCAGTGGACTTTGAATTTCAACCTCATAATGGCCTTCCGATTTCGGTGTAATAATTATTGAATCAGATGCAGAAGTCTCAAATGAATAAGCAAGAGTACCACTACCTCCTGAAAAACCTCCGCCTGAAAGCGTTACATCAAATGTGAATTTTTCTCCATGGTAAGAAGCTTCCTTAATTATATTACCGCCTGATTCGCCTTCAACTGCAATGCTGAAAGTTGTAGTATCAGAGCTCGGAAAGGTCCTTAACACGGGGTTGGAGCAACGATTTGCTTCTATATTATATATTTCTTTGTCTCGACCTTGAGGAAAAATTTGAATATACATCTTATTTGCTTCAGCCCCTTTCCAATATAAATTCCCCGCAGTATTTGATCCATAAATTCGCAACGTATCATCAATTACCTGACAATAATCCGTCAACCCTCCCTTAATTTGTAAAATTCCATTATAGCCTACAATCAATTCGCCATTAGCATTAACTCCTATCCCACCTGGTTCTATCGTGTACCATCCTTCTCCTCTTTTTTGATATGAAACTAAATTAAAATTTCTATCACCAATAAAATAAGACTTATCACCAAATATCACATCAATATACGCTCCACGACAAACATCAATTCCTGATGAATATGTCAACCCCATATTGTCTTTACTGGTATCTAAAGTCCCCTCACAATCAGCTGAAATTAATTCAGGATAAATATAAAAATTCTGAAAATACTGACTTTCAAACCCTCCTCTACTAACCTTCACTCTCAACTGCTTTCCCACAAATAAATACCCAGGAATTTCGGCAGATGTACTCCCCGTACCTAAATCAAAATTAGTGACCTTTTCAAACCCTGCAATACCTGTTGTATCTTCTTTATTAGTGCTTGTAAGGAGTCGCTGCTCTAACGTCCATGTAAATTCCCCAACTAAAAAACTACTATTCAAAAAAGCAGGTGCTCTAAATTGTACACTTTCACAAAAGGGAGGTAGATTACCATCTCCACAACTTGTCGCAGATGTCAAAACCACTGTTTGTCCAAAAGAAAAAAGACTGCAGAAAAAGAAAAAGCAGATTAAAAAATATCTCATTACAGGTTCTTGGAAATTGATAAGTTCATTGATTCAATCTCAACAGTTTCAATATTATCTAATAGAGTTTCATTATCTAAAATGATATCCCCTTTAGTAATCAACTTCAAGGTTTTCAGAGCAGGAAATTGACTTAGCTTTAAATTATAATTAACTGCATCGTTTCGAAAAACGACCTCCAACGTTTCAATACCCTTTTCTTCACTTGTCAAACCATATCCATAATTAAAATTCAAAGTGTAATCATTTTCCTTAATTGACTCATCTAAATTGCCATGAAAATGAAAGGCACGCCCACTTAAACCAAATTCTATTTCATCTGAGGAAAAAATCACTCCATGCAGTAAATTCCAATCTAATCCCACAACATTAAGATAGTCAAAACCTACTCCATTAAAAGCATTTTTACTTATCTCAATATTTTTAAAACGAGAATAAATATTGTATGCGGCACCAAATGATAAGCTAACCTTACTATAAAGTTTATTAAATGAATCATCAAAGGTTAGTTTACCATTTACCATTCCAAAAAAACTTAAACTTGTAGGATTGATATAGTTATGATTGAGACTTGGCACGAGGTCTCCGGCATTCATATCACCATGTAAGTATTCATCTTCTGAATCGAAAGGTGGAACAAAAAATGTATTAATATATTTATCATTAATCACTTTAACAAGAACATCTTGAATGTCTTGAACATCAAATATTCCTAAATCGGACTTCAAACTACTACTGATTTGACGAAATATTGTGATATTACCCAAGCCGACGGGAATATCATAAAAATAACTTTTACCAAAGGAGTTTTCAGTTCGTAAGTAAATCCCTAATCGTTTTGCCTCATCTGTAAAATACTGATGCTCCTCTGCAATCTGTTCACATTGATTTCTAAGCACTGAATTATTTTGAGCAATGGTTGGGTAAATCGCCCCTACTCTTTTAGGATCAATCATGCTATCAAAATCAAAAGACGAATTACTCAAATCAATCTCCAAAGCTTTTGTTCTAAGAACCACAAAATCCTCCGTTGGTAAAGCAAGGTCAGCAATGTTCTGCGCAGAAAGGTTAATCGTAGCAATATAACCTAAGGAGCTTCCCTCAGGTAATGCCTCATCACTCACCGCATTATCATTGGTATAAAAAGTCAATACCTCTTCCGCATTCGCTTTCACCTCATTGAAGTCCAAGTACTCTTGAAAACGGCTGATTTCAGTCATTGAGATTTCATAGATCGGGTTACCTTCAAAATTCAATTCAATACCGTCTATGCTATTTTTTAGTGTTTGGAAATGATAAAACTGAAGGTCATTGTTGGCTAAATTCAGCTTGGTCAAATAAGGGAATTCGAAAATCGCACTATCCAATTCCACCTTATCCATCCCCGACAAATCAAGCTCACTCACAAAGCCCTCAGCATTTTTCACTACCCTTTCCGAATCTGCACTGACGCCCAATTTCTCCAAGGTCTCCAATTCAATGTCTTGCTCGTAGGGTGGGTTCCCAGAGACCAACACCTCTACCTTTGGGAATTTGGCCTTCACCGTATTGATCACCTCCATGTCGAGTTGGTTATCTCGCAGGTCAATAGTTTTTTGGATGCGAATGGTGTATAAACGCTCATCCATGCTGGTCAAATCCAAAGCTGAGAAATCCACGGATTGGATATTGGTTTCTTTGGTGGTCATGCGAGACTCTACCTTCTCTGCCGAAACGCCATAACTTTTGAAAATAGCCTGCAGGGTTTCCATTTCGGTATTGAACTGCTGTTGGGCTGGAGAGATTTCATCGCCTTTTTTACAGGCAGAAAGAAACATCACAAGGACAGCAACAAGCATCGTTGCTTTGGTGAAATAGGTAGATGTTGGGTGCATAGTGGCGGTTTGTATATGTTAACAAATAGGTTAAATCAATTAAGAATGCTCACTCCACCTACCAACGCTATATTCTTAAAAAATTGTTATTTGATCCAAAAATAGTGGTTTTTATCATATTTAATGGTGGTTGGTGGGATTTTTTTGGTGGATTTTTCTTCTGGGCTTGAAGGAGAAATAAAATATAACTTTCCACCGCCATCAACTTTGGGGATACCTCCAGCTATGGTGAAATTGATTGAATGCTAACGAAATAGAGGGGAAGCTATCTGGTGACGGATAATTTCCATTGGAGCCTATCATCAGAGGGACTCTCGCGGAAGGGAAAAGCAGCACGCTATATTTCAACTTCAAAAAGCTGAAGATCATCAGAATCGACGGAATGATTGCCAAAGCCGTGCTCATTATCGATGATTTCGGTCTGCAAAAACTCAACGCACAACAGCAACAAAATCTGATGGAAGTGATTGAAGACCGACATGCCCGTAAGCGACTGGTATGAGATCATCAACGAACGCACCATCGCCGATGCAATTTTGGGCCGTTTGGTACATACCTCCCACAGAATCGAATTAAAAGGCGAAAGTAGGAGAAAATTAAGTTAACTTGAAAACAAACTTCTGCCATTCCCCGAACTGATACAGGGGGGTGTCAATATGCCCGTTAGGGGGTGTCAATAGGAACGGTATATCCAGTTGGTTTTTGAATGATAATCTAATTAAAAAAAAACAGCGATGGCAAATCAATACCATCGCTGTTTTCTTTTATTACCGATCATCGCCCTTTCACCGTGATGAACTTCTGCTTTGGACTCGTCGGTTTATCGGGTAGGGTGTAGGCTAAAAGTCCTTTTTCCATTAATGGTTTAAGGATACCATCTCTTAGGTGCTTATCACTTTTTAAATTCAAATGCTCTTTGATTTCTACCCTTGACTTTGGGCTTTGACAAAATAATAAAACCTGCTCAGCATAAGGGGTAGCTTGGGTGGTAGCTTGGGTGGTAGCTTGGGTGGTAGCTTGGGTGGTAGCTTGGGTGGTAGCTTGGGTGGTAGCTTGGGTGGTACTATCCAAGTAAGCTTGATCAAATGGTAAAACCAAACGCACAAAATTAGGGGTAAACTGATATACAGAACGAGGATACTTCATCAGAATACGCCTTACGCCTGATCCCATATGTTCAACCATATCCAAGTCCCTGAAAATACGCATCAATTCTTTGTTTCGGGGAACAGAGTATCCCATGAAAAATTCTTCCTCGGTAAAACCATCATGTAAACCGCCTGCAGAGGTGATTTCCAAACGATCTTCAAACAGCTCAAATTTAGGTGGAATTTCCCTTGAAAAATCGTTGTGAACAATCGCATTGATCACTGCTTCACGAAGGGCAATCGGGTCGATCATTTTCCTTTCGATTCGCTCTTTTGGGGTAATCTTGGTAAAAGTCCGGTTTTCGATCGTGAGTTTATCCAATACACTTTTGGTCGCTTTGATCAGAGAGCAGTAGCCGTATTCCTCATTTTCTACCAAATCAATACGATCTGTCCCTGCATATTTACCAACTTTTACCGAACACCCATTTTTGTCGGACAAAAGGTATCCTGCATAATTATACTCCCCAGCAGGCGTGAGTAGTTCCAAGTTTTTGGCAAATTGTTCATTCAGAGATAGGTGAGTGCCCTCATAGTAAATCTTAAGCTGACGAAATGTCAAATCTTGATAACGAGCACGAATATTCCCAATAGAATTGCGTACTCTTGATCCAAACAAGTCTTCTATCATCTGGGCGGGCATCGGTTCACTTGCACTGCCGATACGGATATAACAGCCCTTTGTGCTCATTCCATTTTTGAGTAAATAGTAGGGCTTTTCGGTACCACCTGCAAGAATAACTTTGATGACCTTCAAATCGTCATATTGCTCAAGCACTACATCAAAAAGCCCCAAAGTGGAAGGAGCGATATTGTTTTTGATACGATCTTTGATTTTCAACTGCAAGCCATCCGCATCCTTAACTCCACAAATGCTTCCATCATCATTTACCCCAACATAAATTACGCCACCTTTAGGAAGGTTCAGCATCGAGATGACCTCCTTCTCAAAATCCATCTTGTCCGTCAGGCTGGCTTTAAACTCCAAATGTTTCCCTTCTATTCCTAAATTAGTCATTGTAAATATTCTTATGTAGATAGTCTGATAATGGATTTCCTTTTCACGCTCTTCTTTCATCCATCTTTTGATGCTTCTTAAAGAAGCACCGACACGCTCGGCAATTTGCTCCAATTTCAAGGGGACATTTTGGCCCCTTGATTTTATGTCTTCTTCATCTGAATACTAAAGGTTATAATTTGACCATGAGTTCAAAGGTAAATTCAAGATCAGGCAAATTGAAGTATATTTCTCAAAAAACGAATACGACAAATTGTCGTATTCGTTTTTTGTCATCAGGAACAACACAACTACCAAAGTACTAAGAAAGTCTCCCTGGGAGCTTTTCTACCTCCGAAAATGACCCTAAGCCTAAAAATTAATGCCAATTAATCATGATGAACCTACTTCCGATTATCCATCCCTTCCTGCAATACCCAAAAGAACTTATCCTTCCACTCCTGGTCTTTTTCAACCAACAACTTATCCAAAGCTTTCAATACCTTTTTGGCTTCCACTTCAGGAACGACCTGTTTGGGATTGGCCTGTTTTTCCTGCTGACGGATTTCCTTTTCACGTTCTTCTTTCATCCATCTTTTGATGGTTCTTGAAGAAGCGCCAACACGCTCGGCGATTTGCTCCAATTTCAAGGGGACATTTTGGCCCCTTGATTTTCTGTCCCCGCCATGCTGGGTATTTTCAATGGCAATCTTGGTCCAGAATTTTTTCAGCTGTTGCTTGGTCAGGTTGCGTCGCCCAAGTTGATTGGTTAGCATCCAATGCTTGACCTCTGCAAGGTTCTCAGCCTCAAGATAGGCAATCTTGAAAGGGGTTTGGTGAGCTTCCGCAGCACGCAGACGGTTGTGTCCATCTACTAGCCATGTTTTGGCGCCATCTTTCCAAACCAATAGGGGTTCTCTGACGCCTTCTTTTTTTACCGAATCCAATAACTCCTCGAATTCCTCTTCGGTTTGCTGAGGGAAGAAAATCGACAGCTGATCGTGAATCTCAAAAGGAGGGTTGCTTGGGTGATAGGTTTCATTCTCTATCGGCAAAGCTCCGAGTGTTTCGGTGATAGCCGTTCTCTTTTCCGCCTGAGAAGATTTATCCTTACGCCTAACGGGCTTCTTGATATTTAAATTACTCTTAGCCATTATTTCGCCATCAACTCGTTCGCCAACGTTTCAATTTCCTTGCTCGCCTTACTTTCTGGGGCATAATCAACAACCGCCTGCATCATCGCATTGGCCTCGGTGTAATCTTTCAAGTTTGAAATCTGGCATTCAAAAATCAGGTCATCGTATTCCTCCCGAATCTGTTCACTGTAAGCATTGTGAACACGCAGATTTCTGACCATGCTCAACAAAATTCCTTCAATCTTCAAAGCACCATTGGTCGTCTCTTTTACCTCATCAATTACATCCACCAAGGTATCAAATCCATCAGAAGAAAATTTCGAAGGTTCCGAAGGGATGATCACACTATCGGCAGTATTCAGGGCATTTTGCGTCAGCCAGCCCAAAGAAGGAGGGCAGTCCACCAACACATATTCATAGGTTTCCGGCAGGGCTTCCAACAATTTTTTCAATTTAAAATAGCCAGACATCGACCCGCCAAACATCCGCTCACATTTGGCCAACTTCAAAGAAGAGGGTAGGATATCCAATTTATCCGTGATAGAAAATGGCTGAGGATCCAACTGCTCAATCATCATCTCATCAATGGTTTGGAAAGACTCCTCTTCCCCTAAAAGTACGCCACTCAAATTGGCTTGTGGATCAAAGTCAATGACCAAGGTTTTCTTACCTATTTTGGCCAATTGAGCGGAAAGGTTTAAGGTGATTGTCGTTTTTCCAACTCCACCTTTATGATTAATGATTGCTAATGTTTTCATGCTTTCAAATTTCTGAACAAATTTGATAATAAAAATTGAAGACGATATTTTTCGTCCATTAAATGTTAAAATATTTTTCGAGGATATCCTCGACAATCCAGCCATCCTTCTTGACCAAGCTAATGAATGAATTCGGACTGCTAAGCATTAATTCAAATAGCAACTCACGCTGCAAATCCATCGACGGTCTGTCGTTGCTCAGCGGTATTTCAAGCTGATCCCATGTCTTAAAGTCAAGAAACAACTTCTCTTCCTTCGTCCCCAACTTCTTGATCAAAAAAGCACCGATCTTGATTTTAAGATCTCTTGTCCAAGATTTGCCATGAAAATCCTCAATCAGCTTCTTGCCTGTTTGAGTAATGGCGTAGGGCTTCAATGTCTCCAGAATATCTTTTTCGTATCGATCAATTTTGGATTTATGTGCTTCAAAGTACAATAGCTTTTGGGCAGTCGTGAAGCGTGAAAACGCCTGCCTTCTTTTCTCTTCCTGCGACTGATCAAAAATCCGCTGTTGCGTAACCAAAGAAGAAGGGTAGGTGGCTTTGGTCTTTGGTTTTACCTTCGCCTCCTCTTTCATTTGTTCATCGATCGAAGGATCCCCCATCAGCTTTTTCTTGTAAGCGACAGGATTTTTGATGTTTCGCCCCTTCATCTGCTCCTCGATATACTTTTCCTTTTCCGACTTGCCCTGAACAATCTCAAAAGATATCTCTTGCGTTTTGGAAACAGGTTCTTCAGCACTCAACACCTTTGGCACTTGGTCTTTTAACTTCGAAATAAAAACAATTGATTCCACTGTCCGCCCTTTACGGATTTTTTCATATTTGACGAAGATGTCAGACAGTTCATTAATCTCCGCAACGGCGGGCTTTAAGACTTTCTCGTCAAATTTGGAGAAACTCGGATACATGAAAACATATTTTCCTTTTTCATCTATCCGATACGCGCCAACCAGTCCCTTGAGATCTTCCACCGTAATCGGCGGACGCCTTAGTACATTGGGGTACTGTTTACACAACTCATAAATCCGTAAAGAATAGCGGGAAGATTTAAACCCCCAAGCATCTTTCATAAAATATTTGGTATAGTTTCCATTCACCAGATTCAACAGAAAGGGCTTGGCTCGGTCATTAAAGTGCAGTGTCATCGAATGATCATTATCATCACCTTCCACATCAAAAATAGAGACCTGTGCCCACTGACCTGCATCATTTTGGAAACCAAAATTATAGTTTTGAAGCACCTTCACCGCATTTTTAACCAACTGATATTGCTTCTTACCAGGCTTATTGTAAAGATCTGTGATATGAATATGAATAGGCTCAAACTCCCGTTGATCCATTCGGAGCTTACTTAGCGCATATAAAAAAACACGCTGCTCAGTGATAGTCATTCCCCCACGGGCATTGATCAACTGATTTGATTTTACAATCTGTACGTTTGAATTCTTTATTTCTGTTAACACCCGAAAGTACGTTTAGCCAGCTCAAAAAGAGCTCAAATTATTCTTATCGTTCCATATTCAAGTGTAATGATAAGAATAAGCTTTAAATAATGCAATAAAAATAGTACTTCTGTTCCTTTAAACGTACTTTAGGGTGTTTTACGACGTACCATAGGGTGTGATACGTACCATGGGGTGTTTTACGACGTACCATAGGGGTTTTTACGACGTACCATGGGGTGTTCTATTTCGTACCATAGGGGTTGATTGACGTACCATGGGGTGATTTCGACCTTATAACTCTGTTGATTATCAGTTAGTTACAGAGCCCTAAAACATATTAAAACAATAAAACATAAAAACAAACAAAAGAGGCTGGTTAAGTCTATTTAATTAAAAACCTAAATAATCACATTTATAATATTATTATTAATAAAAAATAAAACTATAGACCAATTAATTAGAAATTTGTTTCCCCATCTGCGACATTATATGGACTTCATACGAATCAAGGGGCATCTAATACCCCTATGGTACGTAATTGGGTAATTCGTCTGAATTGCTATTCATCAAATGCCGAGCAGTGCAAAAAGCATGGAAATAAATCGAATCCGAACAATTATCTGCCTTTGGAATAGCGATTTCAATTTTTTTATCTTGCTCTCACTGATCAATCATTTATGAGAATTGTTTGAAATTTTAAACCAGCCGCCTCACCAAAACCGTTGCCAAGCCCATTTCCTTTACTTGCGAAAAATCGAGCTCCTTCGGAGCATATTCCGCTGAATTTTTGGCTACCAAAAGAATTTTTTCCGGATTTTCCGCCGGATAAATGTAACGAAGGGTCTTTAGATGCTCGCCATCGATCTCAATGGTCAAAAGGTACAGAGATCCCCACAAAACGTTTTTTAAGTCAGTAGAAACGGGTTTAAAGCTGATTTCATCGCCATTTTCGATCAAGGGTGACATACTGTTGCCTTTCATGATGAATTTTGTGGGATTTTCTAAATCTACTTGAGTTTGCGCTTGCTCATTTTGGCCAATGTTTTCTTGACGAAACATTTTTCCCTCTCCTGTCAGTAACCACTCTGCTGAAATACCTTCACATTTTGTGAATATTTTATCTACATCAAACACATTTCGTGCCTTCCAGTTAGATATGACATTTGGTTTTATCTCTAAAAAATTGGCAAATGCGGTGTCTGTCTTGAAATTATAGTGCTTTTTTATTTTATCTAAGAGGTCAGATCGATTCATAAATAATTTTTTTACACAAAGTGTGTTTGATTGTTTTGCAATTATACAATTTGTGATTAATATTGAGTGTAGATAATTAAACGGCCAGGCAAAGAGCTGGGTTTGTGCTAAGATAAAATTGAATTGACTTAGAATGAAATCTTTCTCATGGTATGGCCAATATTCATTTAAATTTTCAAGAACTTATGAATCTTTATTCAACATCAATCCAACTCAGCAAAATTGCGATTAACCCTTTGAATCCTAGATATGTTGGGCAGGCGGAACAAACACAAAACGATTTGATTGCGGAAACGGTAGCGAAAGATTATGCTAAAGAACTGTTGAACGGTATGAACCAGCATTTGGTCTGGATCAATAAAATTGTGGTAACAACAGTGGACCTTTTTTGCAAGGCTTATTTTTATGACAAAGGTAAACTTACAGGCTTTGAATATGTCGTTCTGGAGGGAAATACCAGAACCAGTTGCCTTAAATCAGGCCGGGTTAGAGGAGTAGGAGATGATTATAAACTACCTGTTCTTTTGTTTGAACCCAAAGAATATAAGGCTCCTCAACTACTTGATGCTTTTATGGTTTTACAAGGGGTCAGTAATGTTTCAGTAGTTAAAGAATGGGATGATGTTGCAAAGGTGAGGCATATTCAGAATATGTTTAATACAAAGATGGAACTCGGTCGTGAAGTGTTCGAGGCCCGAACTTGTGTCGCCTCGGAGCTGGGTATCTCGACAAATAAAGTAACGATGATGCTCCGACGCTACATCTCGTTAAGATGTCTCGGTAGGGTGAATAAAAGATCTATGGAAGCCAATTGGGCATTTGTGGATGCAATACCCAAAATGGCTTATGTTCGTGAGATGATGGGAGTTTATGACGACTTTACCTATAATCGAAAGATAACGGATTTTACCTATGGGATCTTTTATAAATTGATTAAGTTAGCCATCAAACAAGGACTCGACATTAGGACAATGCGTGATTACCTTACGACTTATTTTAAGGTGAGTCAGAATTTGGAAACTAATCCTCGGGACCTTTGGGATCGCTTGAGTAAGTTGATTGAAAAAGAGGAGGATGTAGCCTTCTTTATGGAATCACTGACTAAATCGAAATATGAGGAGGAGCGCTTTTGGATCAACAAGATGGATGCGCTACTCAGGGATTTCCGTCACTTTCCTGACGAGATCGAGATCAGTGAAGACTTTGTTCAAAAACTGAATACGCTGATTATTTCTCTCGAGCAGTTACGAGATCAGCTAACGTAATTTTTGAGGTGGATGCATTCTTGTTTTATGTTCTAAGAAGCAACTCGCAAAATGCGAGTTGTAGGAACATGAATATAAATAAAAGTTAACTATTGAGATCTCGACACTATCCAAGGACACCAGCAGTGGCTTTTGTACTTGTCCTTTTTCATCATCTTTTATGAGAGAAAATACAACGGGTATCCCATTTTGCAGTTAAGATTTCACCTTTGGAATTCGAATTAATATTGTACCATTTTACGTAAATATTTTTGTGTGGGCTTGAGCAACAATACAATTGGTACACTATTGTTGATTGAGTGTCTTAACCTATTAAATATAAAAATCTATATTAAGTAAGTGGCTTTACGATCAATACAGACGACTCCAAGAAAAAGTATTTTCAAAGTGGATTGTAAATCCTTCCCACCTGAAAAATGAACAGATGAGCCACCGAATTAAAAGTGGTTGATCCCGTCAATAAGAAATGGATTACATACGGGGAGAAGGGGAGGGAGTCCGACAAAAATACCAGACCTAATGTCTGTATTTTTTATAAAATGGAATTTCATTTTGTAGTTTCTTGATTGCCATTTCATCACTCGTTTTGGAAAATTCTTCCAAAACGGTCATATATGGATGTTTCCGTTTTGGAAAATTCTTCCAATACTGTTCATCTGTAATTTTAATTTATTTTAGGCAAGATGTGCTTTTGAGGGTCTTAATTTAGACCTACCAAGCTACTTTGCCCTAACGGGAAAGAAATGGACGCAACTAAGGACAGAAAAGGGAGAGCCCGTTATCTTTTGATAGAAAGTAAGATCATGTGATTTGAATTATTTTTAGCCTTAAAATTGAAGGGCTTTGACTTCTTCAGCTTATTGTTTACCCAGGAATAAATGACTTAAAGGGCAAAGAAATTTTTGTTAAAGCTGTGGTTATTGTTGCGATAGAGGTGGCTTTAAATGGTTCAGGAATTGTTGTTTTTGCTTGGGCTGAAGCAAAGAAATTATCAGATCGATGCCCTAGTGTTTTCTTGTGATATTTAACACTTATCATGAGTGTTGTTTTGATAATATATAAAAATCTATATTTAAAATAATAGTGTGAGTTAGGCTATTAATTTTGTGGGATATTACCTTTTAGATTAAAATAAAGTGACGGCTATACTAATCCAAAGTGAATTATGGCTTGAGAGGCACTTACAATTATCTGATCAATTCAAAATCTAATTTTCTAAAATACACATTACCGAGTGATATGGAATATTTGATCATTATGTAAAAGGCAGTTATCACCATTTTCTGATAGGTTTTTTACCGAGGGAGGTAAAGATATTTAATGCTTTTGTCAATGCAGTAGAAGCCAAGGACAATTGCATGGACATGAAACATTGGCTGATAAACCACCACCATATCAAAATCGGGGTGGACGAAAAGCATGGCTTTTCATTGTTTGATGAAGAAAGCAATATCACCGTGCCGTTAGAGGATTGTGGAATAGGATTGAAGCCGTTGGGCTTTGACAGTTTTGAATTGGCAGTAAGCGAGAGCCGAGGCGAAGAGCAGGAGTATTCATCTGCCTACCCAATGGAGTTGAATGGCGGTGGATCATCGGGAGGTGGTGGCTTTTGGGATGATCTGATGCAGAGTTTGGCAACTTTGACCCAAGGCGGGGGAAGTGGTGGCGCAGGTGGGGGCAAACAGCGTGATGATGATGACGACGATGATTTGTTTAAGAAGCGGAAGCGGCGAGGTATGGATTTTGGGATGGAGATGTAGAGGATATTCCTTCAAAAAAATGGCTAATTGCCAGGTGTTTATTTTAAAAATAGTTATTTTTGCCTGAATACTAAGGCAAAAATATGGAAAAGCTGAAGACTACATTCGTCAATATTATAAAAAATGCAGATTTAGAATTTCAGAGAAATTTCAATATTGACTGGAATAATCGAATGACGGCAATCATTGGAGCCCGTGGAGTTGGTAAGACCACATGGATTCTTCAGCAGATTAAACAACGGCATCCTGATTTGAGTCAGGTGTTGTTTGCCTCCTTGGATGATTTGATTTTTTCCAATCGCAGTTTGTTGGATGTGGTGGATGAATTTTATGCTTATGGAGGTCGCTTTTTATTTTTGGATGAGGTGCATAAATATGCCAACTGGTCACAGGAGTTGAAAAATATCTATGATAGTTACCCTGATCTAAAGGTGGTCTTTACCAGTTCTTCGATCCTTAATATTTATAAGGGAGAGTATGATTTGAGCCGTAGGGTGGTTCAGTATCAGATGGATGGGATGACTTTTCGAGAGTATCTTGAGTTAAAATACCGCATCAAAGCCCCAATGTTGAATTTTTCCCAAGTTCTTGACCATCAATATGAGCAGGTTTTGGACGCTGTTGGAGAAACCCGTATTTTATCTTATTTCAATGAATATCTTTCGGAAGGATATTACCCATTTACGATAGAGCCTAATTTTCATTTTAGGTTAAAAAAGGCATTGGAGCAGGTGATTGATATTGACCTGTTGAAAATTGAGTCTATGACATTGGCAAAGGGACAAAAAATTCGAAAAGTACTCGCCATATTGGCGGAGATGGTTCCCTACAAACCCAACATTTCTGATCTATCAAAAAAGATTGGGGTACACCGAGATGAAATAGCCTTGGCTTTTCATTTGCTTCAACGGGCACGAATCCTCAATCTACTTATTGCCGAAACCAAAGGGTTCAATTTATTACCCAAGCCAGAAAAGATCTATTTTGAGAATACCAATCTTGCTTATGCTTTAAGTGGTTCGCCTGAAATAGGTAATGTGCGGGAAACCTTTTTCTTGAATGCTTTAAAGAATGCAGGTCATCAAATCAATGAAAGTAAACCATCTGATTTCTTGGTAGATCGAAAATGGACTTTTGAAGTTGGAGGAAGAAATAAGACGAATAATCAAATTAGTGGTATAGAAAATGCTTTGGTAGTCAAAGATGGGATCCTCAGAGGAGCCATGCAGACCTTACCGCTTTGGGCATTCGGCTTTATGCAGAATCAATTTTTGAAGATGGATTAGCTAAATTTGGTGTTAATAATCTTGATTGATCTAATTCCCCAAAATTCAGTATCTTTAACCACCATACAAAAAAATGGACAATCCCATGAGCCAAAGACAAGCATTACCCATCGGTGTACAGACATTTGAAAAACTCAGAGAATCTGATCAAAACTATGTTTACATAGACAAAACGGATCATATTTATGAGATGACGAAAGGGTATGGATATTATTTCCTTTCCCGTCCTCGCCGTTTTGGTAAGTCGATGCTTTGCTCGACTATGCAGGCTCTTTTTGAAGGAAAGAAGGAACTCTTCGAAGGCTTATATATACATGATAAATGGGATTGGTCGGAGGAGTTTCCTGTGGTTCGTATTGATCTGGGAGCAACAGAATATACGCATATTGATGACGTCGAGGCAAGGATCTGGAAGGTTTTACGGAATAATGCCATGTTGTTTGAAATCGAGTTGGAGCCTCAAAGGAGTCTTGGGAGCGCACTGGAAGAGTTAATCTTTAAGATTCATCAAAAGTACAGCTCTAAGGTCGTGGTTCTGATTGATGAATATGATAAGCCTGTTCAGGATACGCTATCGAATGATGATGATTTAGCGGCAAGGTCATTAAGTGTTTTGCGGGGCTTCTATTCAGCCATCAAAGCCTCAGATCAACATATCCGTTTTTGCTTCATGACCGGTATTACCAAGTTTACAGGTGTTGGCTTATTCAGCGGAGCAAATAATTTTAAAGACATTACCCTCAGCCCAAAATATGGGTCGGTTTGTGGTTTTACCCAGCATGAATTGGATACCTGCTTTGGCGATTATTTTGATGGGATCGATATGGAGGAGGTAAAAGCCTGGTACAACGGGTATAACTATCTTGGTGACCCTGTTTATAATCCATATGATATTTTATTATTCTTGAGTGAAGATGGTCGGGTTGACAACTACTGGTGGGATTCAGGTCAGCCGAGTTTTATTACCAAGATCTTTTCTCAAGGGAAGGTGATGCCTTATCAGATAGATAATTTGGTGTTGCCGTCGGAGGAGTTGAAGCAATTTGATTTGAATCACCTGAATTTGGTTTCGTTATTGTGGCAGGCAGGTTACCTAACAATTGCTGAGCAGATAAAAATTCCGATGCGAGGGTACCGCTACCGAATGGCGATCCCGAATAATGAGGTTCAGGTTTCTTTGAATAAGTTATTCTTTAGCGATTTAACCGACTTGAGACAAAGTAGTGAGCACCATAATTATAAAGCTTATGATGCACTCATCGATAACCAACTGCAAGATTTTAAGAAGGCCATCAAAGCGATGTTTGCATCGATCCCATACAATAATTATGTTCAAAACAATATCAACAAGTTTGAGGGCTATTATGCCGCTGTAATTTATGTTTACCTGATGGCATTGGGACTTAAGACCCGAACAGAAGAAGCCATTTCCTCAGGTCGGATTGATATGGTGCTGGAAACTTTCACTCACATTTATGTAGTGGAATTTAAGGTGAATGCTCCGAAGCCTAAAGACGGCGAAAGAGGCGAGGCATTAGATCAGATTCATGAGAAAAAATACTATGAGCCGTATTTGAATGACGGTCGGAAGATTGTACTGATTGGGATGCATTTTAGTGAAGAGGAGAAGAATTTGAATTGGTTTAAGCCCGAAGAGCTGAAATTGAACCAAAACCACAACAATTAATAAAATTCGTTACTAAAAAATCCCTGCTATTGTTTTGCTTGTCAGTAACGCATAGCAGGGATTTTTCTTTATCTTTATGCTATCAATTAAGCTAAAGCATAATCAGTATGAAAGCCATCATTTACTCCCGAGTATCCACCAAAGAACAATCCACCACCCGACAGGTACAGGAACTCAAAGCTGTGCCCGGCTTCGAAGTCGAAAAGGTCTTTCATGAAAAGATTAGCGGTTTCACCAAGACGGCAGCTGAACGCCCAGCTTTAGGCAGGGCACTCGCCTACTTGAAAGCGCATTCGGAAATCAACTGCCTGATGGTTCACGAGATTTCACGGCTTGGCCGGAACACGCTTGATGTACTTTCACTGATCGAGCAGTTGAGATTGGAAGGAATAAAAATATACATTCACAATCTTGGACTAACGATCAATACCGGCGATGTTAAAGAAGAGGCATTTTCAAAACTTATCATCACCCTGATGGCGGACCTTGCCCGCCTGGAAAGCGAGCAGATGTCCTACCGGATCAAAAGTGGTATTCGGGCCCGAAAAGAAAAAGGGTTGCATACGGGACGAAAGGTCGGAAGTAAAGAATCCGAGGAAAAGTTTTTAGCTAAGCACGCTGATATTGTCAAGTACCTGAAAAAGGGCTTTTCTTATCGGGAGATTCAGCGGTTGTGTAAGTGTTCACCAAATACGGTGCAGAAGGTGGCGGTGCTTTTGAAAGCATAATCGGATTTCAACTTGCATTTTTTGATGTTGAGTTCATCATTTCTTTTGTGGTTTAAAATTAAGTTTGGCTATATAAATCTTAATCAGATAAAGACCTACTTTAGCTCCTCCTATATTAATATACCTTATCGGGTATAAACACTTCTTTTAATTTCATTTTATACCCTAAAGGGTGTATATTGAATTCAGTTGATGTTTTTACACCTTATCGGGTATAATATGAAAGATTTGATCAGTTTTGTAAAAGGCAAGCGAAAGGAGCTTGGTTTGACGCAGGAAGACCTTGCGCTGAAAGCTGGAGTGGGCTTACGTTTCATTCGTGAAATGGAACAGGGAAAAGTTACTTTGCGGATGGACAAGGTTAATGAAGTCTTGGCTTTGTTTGATCATCAAATGGCTCCTGTGCCCCAAAAGTTGATAGGTGATGAATAGGTCGGCGAAGGTATTATATCACAAAGCTGAGGTCGGGTTATTGAGTGAAACAGATGATGGTTATCTGTTCCAATATCATGAGGCCTATTGTGAATCCAACACATGGGGGCCAATCAGTCTGAGTTTGCCTGTTCAAAAAGCCCCATATCACGCTAAAACCCTTTTCCCATTTTTTGATGGATTGATTCCTGAGGGCTGGTTGTTGGGTTTTGCAGAACGAAACTGGAAATTAAATGCCCGTGACCGAATGGGCTTATTGTTGAACTGTTGCCGAGATTGTATTGGTGCCGTAAGTATTGTCCCATATGAGTAAGTGTTTATTATGTTATGAGCCCTTGTCTGAGCAGGAAAAGGACTATCACACTCGTTGTGTCAAAAAGCTCTATGGAAAAAAGGAGGTACCTGTTTTAGATTATAGCGTTGAGCAGTTGGATACTTTGGCTAAAGAGGTGGTAAGCAACCATATTACCATCACGGGTGTTCAACCCAAGCTGTCAATGACGATAAAGGAAGCGGCTCCCCAGCAATCTGCTCGCTTTACAATCGTGGGGCTATGGGGGGAATATATCTTGAAGCCTCCTTTTGGGCACTACCCTAATCTACCAGAAAATGAGGACCTAACGATGCATCTTGCTTCACTGTTCAAAATTGCAACGGTGCCTCATGGGTTGGTTCGTATGGCTTCAGGTGAGTTGGCTTATATCAGCAGGCGGATTGACCGAACAAAAGAGGGAATGAAACATATGGAGGATTTTTGTCAATTATCTGGACGCCTGACAGAAGATAAATACAAAGGATCGATGGAACAGTTGGCCGGAATTATCGACCAATATTCTTCTCGTTCTGGATTTGATAAACTGAGTTTTTTTGAGGTTACCATTTTCTGTTTTCTTATCGGAAATGCAGATATGCACCGAAAAAATTTCTCCCTATTTTATAATGATAAAGACGAGCACGTGCTGTCTCCGGCTTATGATTTGGTCAACACGAAATTAGCGATGCCTGAAGATTTGGAAGAAATGGCATTGATGATTAATGGGAAAAAGCGGAAGTTCAAAAGAAAAGACTTTGAAGGCTTTGGGGAGAAAATTGGCCTGAGTCCCAAGCAGATCGAAAACACCTTTAAGCGCTTTATTAAGCTGGAAAAGAAAACTTATGATTGGGTGCAGAAAAGTTTTCTGACTCAGGAGCAAAAAGTATCCTATCAGAGGATTATGGCGGAGCGATTTGGTCGGCTGAAGGGATAGGTAAGCTTGTCCAACTTAACTTATAGGTTATCTAATATTCTCCTTTTCATAAAATAAGTAGGTTGAGTTTTTTTGATTAAAAGTCCTGATTTTTAGTGGAGTATGACCTTTTGATCACATCAGGTGTTCAATTGAACGAAAGGGCTACGCCTTTTTGGGTTTTGAAGCATGCGGACGCTTGCCCTATTTAGGGTCGTAGCGAGACGCTACGACCAGAAGGGTCATTTGCTTGGTAGAGGTTTGACCACATCCGTTTTAATACAATAATAACTAAGAGTAACTTTTGTATCTCTATTCATTACAAGTTCTTGTTTTATAAATCCACCAACTTCAACTTCTTTCTTAATATCCCCTGTCTCAACTAATTGAACTCGCTCTGTAACTGGGCTAAGGTTCTGTTCATTACAAGAACTGGGGTCATCAAAAACGGTGCAGTGAATTTGCCGAATTTGCAAAGTAATGAGAAGGCTTGGAATGTTGTTGTTAGTGGTCTTTAATTCCTTGGTGTTATTTGAAAAAGTAGCGTTATTAAACCAGAGAGCATAGCTACCTTCTTTCTTACCTGTTTCTACTGTCAATTCAGCATAAATCGCATAGCCTCCCTCAATTAATGTCTGAGCACTTGATACATTTATCCCAAATAAGACGAAAACGAAAATGAATATATATTTCACGGTTATTGATTCTTTGTATAATTATTAATGGAGTATCGCAAAAATTAAAGCTTCACCTCCTCACTAAATTTAGAAACCTGCCCACCTTCATAAGCCAGTCGCAGTCTGTATTTGTATTTTTTCTGATCTTGTATCTTTTCATCCAAGAAGGATTGGCCATCGATTCTTTTATAAAAACGGATGGGTTCATTGTCTTGTGCGCGATAGATGTCCACCTGGAATTTTTGTTGTAAGGGATTTTTCCATTCGAGGAAGATGCCCTTGTTGTTTCTTTTCCCTTTTAGGTCTGTGATGCCTCGTTTAATTTTTTCTTCGAAGCGTTGTACGCCGATGGGCTTGGATGGTACGGATTCCAAACCGCTGTCATCGATGGCGATCATCAGGTAGTAGTAAGGTTGAAAATCATAGATGGTACTGTCGATAAAGTATTGTTCAGTGTTGGTCACAGGCAAAGTGGAGATCCATTCCCATCGTTCTCCCTGATTGGCAGATTTTCGGTACACCTGATAGCCAGCCACATCGTTACTTCCTGAGGGTCGCCAGTAAAAGGCAGGGCCTTTGACGTTGGATTCTCCTTTGACGATCTGCGGTGGTGACGGCGGAATGAGGTCTGGGCGTTGGACTTCCAACACTTCAGAATAATCCGATGGGTTACCTCTTCGATCCACTGCCATGACCTTATAATACACTTTTTTGTTCAATACTTTGGTCGATAGTTCTTCTTCAAATGCAGGTCTCAATATTTCCTTTTTGGTGGCCTGAATCCAGGTATCATTCACCTCGTTGGCACGATAGACTCGATACCCATAGAGGTCTCTTTCCTTGTTGGGCGTCCACTGTATGCTGACCACTCCTGTAGTATCCATTTGACCGATAAGTCCTTGTGGGGCAGCAGGAGGAATACTGTCCATGGGCTGTACAAATTTCACCAAAGACCAGTTTTCATTGCCGCCTTTATCCACTGCGGCAAGCTTATAATAATTTGAACTTTCGGGCGCAATGTCTCTGAACGAACCGTCATGCACGGGCAGGTCTCCACGCAAAATCATATAGGGTCCCCTGTCTGATTCACTTCTTGCCAAGCGCAAACTTTCCACCCCAAAGGCTTCTTCAGGGTTCACCTGCCAGTGGATTTCCACCTCCCCTGTGTGTTCATTTTCAAAAGCTTTGATCTCTGGCGTATAGCTCATGACTGGATAAGCCTTGACTTCCAGTGGCTCAGAATACGGTCCCGAAGCGCTATAAGCATCACGTCCACGGACACGGTAATAGTAGATGCCATCATTATTTGCCAAGGTATCGGGATACAGCATGATCCGTGAAGCATTTTCCGCCACGGGCTGGATAAATGGTGTTTCGGTCAGGTTCTTATAATGACGACCTCCATCATCTGATCGCTGGATTTCATAGGCATTATAAAAGTCTTCCAAACTCTTCCAGTCCCAGCTTACTTGTACCTTCCCTTCTCGGTAAACTGCTTTTGCAGCGAAAGGCTGAGGCAGCTCTACCACCTCATCGGCGAACAATAATTTATAAGCAGGTGGAATATTTTGCAGACTGTCGGGCGCCAATGACGATAGCTTGTAAAGGTAACGCTCCCCTTTGTGGACATTCAAATCCTCAAAATACAAACCCATCAAGCGGGCCACATTGATGGACTGATCGGCAGCCAACAGGGCAAAGCTGTATCGGTTTTCCTGCTCCTGCAATTGATTGACAAAATGCGCCAACTGATTTCCCGAACTGGCCTGCAGGTAAAAGCTTTCCCCATAAATCGCCTGGGCGGCAATCGGTAAATTATGGTCTGTGGTATCTTTCAAATACTCCTGTTCCCATTCTGATTGCGGGGCTGGCTTTCGTTGAGACAGCAGCACCTGTTTTTCGGGCGTGTCCAAAAGCTGACCATTCCTGAAGGTGGTCGTCCGCTCAAGACGGTAACCATATTTGTTCAAAAGCTGCCAGCTGATCGCGTCCGTTGGTGCCCATCGCAACTGTATGCTGTGCTCGTTGACTTTCCCCTGCAAGCGCAACTCGCCGGTGGGGATAGGCTGCGCCGACAAGCTGATCGTCAGACAGCAAAGGCAGGTTAATATTAGGTATATAATTTTATTCATGGGAATAGGTTTTTTCAAAAAGTATTGGGGTCGTAGCGAGACGCTACGACCAGTGTGGTGTTTTAGACCATGATTACCTTGATTTAAAGGATTACCATGATTATTTATTTTATTAAAATTATTGACTTGTGAACAAAGACTGAATAAATCTCATCAAAAATCTGTGGAAATCTGTGTAATCTGTGGACAAATCAATATTTCTCTTTTCATTTTTTGTGGTGCTTATTGAATAATATTGGTCAACGGCAATTGATAGGTCGAGCTGATATCATCCTGACCAGGCAAACGGTAATGCATATTGACATGATAAGTACCAATCTTCAAATCTGGTGCTTGAGCCGCTATTCGGATATTGTCTGTCAATGTTTTGTCTGCCCCACTGACCCTGAGTCTACCTTCTGTCGCCAGTCGTTCCAAGTCCGTTTGGAAATCCCTAAAGTCTTTCGCAATCACCTTCGAGACATCATAATACAAGCGTCTTCCATATTGCGGCAGCACGTCATTCTGACTGATTTCATCATCGGTTAAAGTGCGGAATCCATCCTCATTATCTCCGAAGAATACTGCATATTTCGGTTTCAGCCAGCCGTATTCACTGCTCTGATCTCGCCAATCGATTTCTGCACCATAGAGTGGATATTGGTGATATATCACATTATTGATGTAAGTTTTAAAGAACTCATCGGTGAAATCTACCTCCATGCTGACCATTGGTTTGATCTGTTCATTGCCTGCCAATTCAAAAGCATCCAAGCCTTCGGTGGATTGCGCAGGAATGACCACATTGATCTGTGATCGACCCGAGCCTGGCAACAGCCCTGTGTTTCCACTACCGATCTTGAGCCCTTCCATTTTGGCGACAAAAGTACGGTACTGGCTGCTGCGGAATTGCGAACGATAAATCACCTTTTCCTCCTTGGATTCCAGTGCTTCCTCCGCTTTCCGTGTGGTGGTGGTGATATAACCATCGTCACCTCCGGCAGAAGGCGCTCGGGTAGAATCTATCGTCACATTGGCATCCACATCCAGTGCCTGCTTCGGCATTTTGACAATTTCCAGCGTATAGATTTTACCCGCCTGCATAGCCGTTGGAATGTCCATCGTTGCTTTTGCCTGACCATCATCATATCGTATATTCCCCAAAGCTACGGCTCCGGCGGTCGTCTTATAGCGGGCTTTGATCACCCAATTGTTTGGATCATCCAATCGGAACAAATCGCCCCATCCTTTCACTTTCATCTTCAGGTAACCCTTTCGATTTTCATCAATGAAGAAGTTCATCTGACGATCCACTGGATAACTATACGCCAAGTGCTGCGGCAAAATAAAGTCAGGGCGATCGCCTGAGGTAAACTTGGCTACTTTGACCAATTTTTCACCTTGGGAAGCATCCACCCATTTACCATTTTTCTTTTCCTCAAAGGTAACATCAACCTCAAATTGATAATTCGCCTTCGCCTGCAACATGCTCACCGACTGCAGCACCAAAGTGGTCTGGTCATCATTCCAGATCTGTTCGCACTGTTCTATGCCTCCTTTATTGGAGCGCAACTCCACCTTTTTCAGGCGAATGCGATACGTTTTCTTTTTATTGTCCGTCGGGTCAAGCAAGGTCATCGGCTTTTCAACCGGTACATTGAAGACCACCTGAGCAGGCGCAAAAACATCCACCTCCTTGGCATCCGCCGAGGGGGTCATCGAAGCGATCAGCTCCATGCCACCCAATGGACTTCCCCCTTGAATCTGACATTCCTCGCCCACCTGGAAGGCAAAGCTACAACGTCCTTTCAAGGCACCTCCAAGAATAGAGAAATGACCGCCCACCTCTCCACTGGCATACAATGGGTTCGGTCCCTTCATGGATAAAATGGCCGCAAAGCCCGCATCGATAATCTCAAATCTTCCTCGGATAAAACCAACTTTGGCTTCGATACCAATGGCCGCTTTCACATAAGCATACACCTGCCCCTGCGCATACCAACCATCGATACCGATGCGCTTGCCCGTATTGGCGCAAATGGCTTTTGGTCCATAATTGGTCAGCATCACATCAAAGCCCATGCCGGCATAAATCTCAGCGAAGAAAGGACCATATTTGGCATTCAAGCCCACTTTCAGTCCCACACCGAAGGCTACACCGCGACCATCACCGAGCGCATTTTCATCACGACTTCCCTGTAAATCACTTGATGGCTGACGATTCAAAATTTTAGCAACTTCAGACGGTGGCTGGAATCCTCTTGGCATGTTATCTCCCAACATGAAGTAAGTACTGGCACTTGTCCCCAGCAACGACAAACCAACAGGATAAGCAGGCGTACCGATATGCACATACCAACTGCCTGGTTCAAAGTGAATCACCGAAACTCCACCTCCTTGCAATGGGCCTTGATCAATGTTGACCAACAAGGTTCCATGATAAGTCGAATTCTCAAAATCCATGTCCAAAGACATGGACGCTAAGAACGGACTCTTCGGGTCAATATAGGCACAATTCGCTTCCGACCTTGGGTTATAGCCCGAAGGCATTTCCGATGCCTGACTTTCATATTTCCATTTCTCTTTTTCCTTCGCTTTTTCGGATTGTTCATCTGTTTTAGCGGTGGAGTTTTTGAGTCCATCAGCCAGCGGCGTAGATGGCACAGCCGAAATCAGCGCCGCACAACCATAAAGTCCAACTTTGCGGACTCCTCCGCCAGGATTAAACGACATTTCATAGATCGCTTCGGCATTGAAAGCCGTCTGCGTCTGGTCCGAGATAATCACCATCGCCTTGAAGCCAAATCCTGCCGTTTTGCTCGGCACGTACAGGCCTCCCGTCGCCGATTGAGTGACCCCTTTATATTCTGGACGGTAACCCACCCGATCCATACCATAATACAAGCCACCGCCAAAGCCTTTGAGGCTCAAGGCTCCGCCCACTGGAATACCTGAGCTGAAGGTCATCAGGCCATCCACATACCAATAGTCACGATCGTCCTTGGTACCGAAGATGACCGTACATTCGACACCAGCCCCGTCACTCTTGGTCGAAAGCCCCAGCTTGGCCTCTATCATTCCTTTGAACACATCCCCATAAATCTCATCGCCCTTGGCAATCATCAGCTCCCCTTTCAGTTCGAAGACATCCTTCTTGCCCGCCTCAATATAAATTCTACTGACCACCGTCTCGGCATGTTTCCAGCCCTCTTCCTTTCTCTCCCCATAAATGCTCAGCTCACCCTCGGCACCAAAACCATCATTTTTTTCGCTGAAAAGCGCAATGGCCACATCGACATCCAGCGCCACCCGATTGCCGGCGCCTCTGAGTCCAATATAATTGATCGACATGCCCTTGCCTGAAATTTCCTGTTGCATTGCCTGCGAACTGACCGAAAAGGCGGTGGCGGAAATATAGGGTTCGGCCGTTTCGATTTTCAATCCCTGAAAAGCAATATCGGCCAGGTTCGCATCATACTGTTTCATGCGCACATCCATCGTTCCGTCCAGATCTGCCATGGCATAAAATGTCCCATCCTGAAGTTCAATCTGCAGTTCGGTTCTGGTTAACTGTAATTTGCTATCGCCAAAAGGAGAAAAGCGCAGCGTGTCCATCGCCTGAGCTGAAAAGCGGAAATCTCCCCCCAAGCCAATCTGGGCACCATAGCCCATCACGCCCGTGGAGTCGGAAGTAGGCATCTGCACCTTGCCCCACATCTGCGCCTCGATGAACTGATCCTGCAAGATTTCCACCTGAATGCGTTCGAGTGACAGGGCCCAACCGGCACCCAATTGTCCTTTGTCGAGCGACAGTAAATTTTGTCCATAAAACTTCCCGGACAAGCCCGTACGGTCGATGATCAATCCCTGAACACCGATCGTTGTTCGTTGATTGCTCAGTTTACCCAAAGCTTCCTCTCTCGCTTTAGTCTCTTCGGGCGTCAACGCCTTCGCATCCTGCGATTTCGCTTGTTTTTCCTTTTCTGCATTGATCGCCTTGTCAAAATCACTGGGCAACATCACCTCCGCTTTGCCGATATAGATACCTTTCCAAAGCATGTGGTTGCCTTCCAAAAAATCGGGAGATTCATAGCCAGCCGGAAACATCGCTCCTCCATTGGAGATTGCCGACTGGTCATAAATCGCCTCGCGTACCGTAAAGACAAAGCCACGGTCATTTTTTTCTCCCATTCTGAAAGTGGGCAAATCGATGTTGACCACCAAATCATCCCAGGAGTCAATCATTGATTTGATGTTCGCACGCACCTGCGCACCTTCGATCACCTCTCCATTTGCATCGGCAGGGCGGATAAATTCCCGATCGAAAACCATATCCACATCCAAGCCCATGCGCTGATAACCATCGCACCCAAACTCTACATAAGTGCCTCCTGCATTCATTGACCCCTTAAATTCCAGGCTCATATTTTTGGATAAAGGAATTTTGTAATCTGAAAGTAAGGCTAACTTTCCCTGCCCACCCAATCCTCTTTCCTGAGAAAAGGGAATATTATACCCTCCAAATATCAACTCCTGATCCGAATCTGGGAATTGTACGCCCATCCCCACATCAATCTTTGTTCCTGAAGGCGTGATGCGTACCCCCATGATGACAATCTGAAATTCTGCCCCACCGACGGTTTTAGAGATCCCCACCGGGAGCGATATCAGGTCTGCATCGGTCAGTAAAGCTGTAAATAATTTGCTTTCCCGCACCACTCTCAAGCTCTCCCGCACATCCCCTATTTGCTTACTCAGCGGTTTTTCTTCTGAAGCAAGGCTATTGCTGCCGAGTAATTTGGCAGGCTGATCGATGGTCACGGGCAGCTCCACATCAAAGTCACGGAAACGATCCTCAGGCCGATCGACGGCCAGGGCGGTCAGCGTGCAGAGCCAACAGCAGAGCAATGAAAAAGTAAATTTTGTAAAGGTCCTCATGGTTGATGATTAGTTTTCGGTTGGCGTATCGGCTTTTTTCAGGCTACTGAAACGGTAGCTGTAGCCCATCGTAAAGGTCAGTTCCGTAAAGGCGGGCTGCTCGCTTTGTATATTATTTCTGTTGATCAGCGTGGAAGTCAAATTGAAGCTGTGCGCTTTCTTCAGGGTCGTTGAGGCGCCCACACGCCAGCTCCATACCTGATTTTGCAGTTCCCCATCGTTGGTGGCCTGATTGAAAGACAGGCTCGATCGGGTCTTGAGTTTTTTCTCAAAAAATCCTTTGGACAGGCTAAGTGTCGGTCCCAACGTCCTGTTGGATGGCGTCACGGCATTGGGCACCATAAAGGCCATGTTCATGCTGAAGCCGATGCGGAAATCTGCAGGACGCAGTGCCCAGTTGTAGCCCACCACCCCATTCCAGAATTCACTGTCGGCATTGGCTTCGGCTTGTTCCGACTGCTGGGCGGCAGTTTGCTGATAGTTCACACTCAGGTTCATCGACTGCGAAGTATTTTTCGACTGCCCGATGATATAGTTCATTGCCCCATTGGCGGCGGCGGTCAGTTGGGTGAAATTCAGGGTATCGATCTGAAAAATAGGATCCGCCTGATTGATGTCATCGAACTGGGAGCGGATGACGGTAAAGGATCGGAAGTTGGAATAACTTCCTGAAAAATTCAGATTTTTAGTCGCCGCCAGACTCATGCTCACCGAACCGTTCAGCGTGGACATATCGCTTAATTTCTCACCATCGAGGTTATCACGTTGCCCACCGATATTGGTGTTCAGGTTCAACTTACCGCCCAAAAGGCTCCCCGAAACATTGATGCTTCCCGTTTCCAGATCGTTATTGGCATAATACATCCCATGCGTTCGGTACTCAGGACCGATACGCTCATAGGCCAGACCAATGTTCCAGCTGTTGATTTGATAGCCCACAGCGGAGTTCACCGCCCAATAAGCCGAAGTGGAAGTGCGGGAAGGAAACAGGTGATCGATCGCCTGCGTCTTTCGACGTTCTGAACTCAGGTCATGCGTCAGCAAGGACAAAGCCCCCTCTAACTGAATGCTCAATTTGCCGATGCGTTGCCCCAGATAAAGGTTGGTAGATAAATTTTCCTCCGCAGCAAGTTGCGTCTGTCCATTATTCTCTCGTCCCAAAGAACCCACATCATCCTTTCCTTTCAGAAAAGAGAAACCGATATTTCCGCCCTTGTGCCGATATTCCGCCTTGGCACCATAGCCCATCCGTCTATAAGAAGGCTCCATGCCCAATTGGGTACTGTCGGGCGCCACCGCCTGTCGCAATCTGCCGTACATCACCGCCACATCCCAACGGTCAGAAGGGCTACCCTGCATACCCGCCCCATAAAAAGTATGTCCTGAGAGCGTGTAAGGTGAAAAATTCATGTTCCCAAAACCCAGCTGGAAGTTCATCCACTTGTAGGTAGGGCTCAATGCAAACTGATTAAAAGGCTGCTGATAGCTGAAATTTTGATTCGAATAGGAGAAGGACAAAGGCACGGCCATCCCATAAATATCAAAATTCAGATTACCATTCAATACATAGCGGTAAGGATCCCGACGGCTGTCAATACCCCAGGCATTGTAGGCGGTCTGATTCACCGAGACACCCCCACTCACCTTGATGGGTGCATCCTTGCCGATACGGTCGAGTTGCTGGGTAAAACCCTGAACGCTTCCGCAGCATAGCAGCATTAAAATGAAATATTTAGTATAAGCCGAGGCCATAGTTTAGGTTGATGTTTTTAAAAAATGTTTTTTTTGTTGTGGATGTTAATCTACCCACAGATTACACAGATTCACACAGATTTTTTATTTCGTAAATCTCCATTATCTATTTTTATATCCCGAAGGGATTATATAACATAGCGAGGGGTAAAACCCCTCGATAAATCGTCGTAAACGTCTACAACCCTGAAGGGGTTCAATACTAATTGCATATAGAAATTTATATTCAACCCTTTCAGGGTTCAGCATTTTGTTGACCATTTTCCTGGGGTTAACACCCCAGGCTAAGTTATTACATCCTTTCAGGATTTTCATGCCTTGGTAAAATTTAAATTAGCCTGTCGAAAATATTAAATTATACCACACAAAAATGAAATTTATGGTTTGTAGGGACGTTGCATGCAACGTCCGTACCGATAGGTACAAAAATATTCGACACCCTACGTTAGACGTTCTTCCGAACGTTTCTACAGGACAGCCCCTAAATCATTAAAATATTATTTGTCATATCATATATTATTTAATATTCAAGAATCATCATTTCTTATCACCACCAAAAAATCTGTGGAAATCTGTGTAATCTGTGGACAAACATTCATCTCCTCCCCTCCTCATCAAGGCTCAAAAATCAACAACTCCACCCTTCTGTTCTTCGCCCTGGCCTCTTCTGTATCTTCCTTGATCAACAGCTGATGATCCGATTTGGAAGTGGTCATGATCCGTTTTTTGCTCAAGCCCATGTCCACCAAATAACCCCTGATCGCTTTGGCACGCATCCAAGCGACTTTCACCTTGGCCTCTTCCGTTCCGACCTGATCACTGTGTCCGACGATGCGGATCATCAAATCAGGGTTGTTTTGTAAGAGCTTGACCGTATAATCCAATTGCAATTGGGAGGTTACGGTCAGAGTGGTTTCATTCAGCTTGTAGTTCAAAATATATTTGATTGGCTTTTGCTTGCTTCCTGATTTAACAGGCGCCTCTTTTTCAATAACCTGAGTGTTATTGTTTTGTCCCCTGTTGTTGGATGTGCGCTGTCCGCCGCCAAAAGTTCGGAATGGTCCTTGGGCTGATTTCGGTTGGTTATCTTTCACCTCCCAAGGCTTGCTTATTTTTCGGCGAGATCCTTTGAACATCTTGAAACGTAAGGCTACCTCAAAGGCATTTCTTGCAGGACGATCCTGAACCTGGGTGATGGGTTGATAGGCAAAAAAGGCAAAATCAAAAGGTTGCTGGACGAAATTCACGCCCAAGCCCATGGCGCCATCATTGGTATAGTTCAATCCCATTTCCACCGTTCCCGTGGTCAGTGGATCCGTTGGGTTTTCATTTCTAAAATGATAACCAGCCCATACGGTTCCCTGGATCGTCTGCAGAAAATCCAATTGATCGACCATCAGTTCTGGACGCAGGCGCCATTCATTGTTCAGCCACAAGTTCACCGAGGCAAAAGCACTCCAGCCCAAACTTATTTGATCCATCTCATTCAAGCCCGTCGGCTGGTTCATGCGATAGACATTCACCCCCAGGCGATGCAACTCCCGCCCTTTTTTATCCAAGGCACTCCAGATCAAACCACTGTACAAACTCCAGTAATCCCTGTTTTCTCCTGAAAAATCCTCTCCCTGACCCAACTCAGGATTATAGCCATAGACAGGATCCCACTGACTCCCCGTGGTGAAACCATTACCATTCAAGCGGATGCCCGACCAAGCCAAGCCCATGCCAAAAGACAGGTCATGCAGTGGACTCAAACGCACCAAATAGGACAAGGAGCCACCCACCTCCTGCATCTTCACCCCCATATTATCCGAAGGTTGTTCATTCATAAAATACAAACCCGCACCTGCCTGCAAGGTGTTGTCTTGGGTATCTACCCAGGGCATGACCGCCGTGAGGATAGAACGGTTCCTGCTGATGCCGCCTTCATACGCCTGACTGCGATGCAACAGCCCGACACTGAAATCTTCCGACAAAGCGGAGCTCGCCGGGGCATAGCGCAAGGCGGAAAAATCCCGCAGGGCACTGAAGCCTCCCATTTGGGCATGTGCCCAGGCGGGGAGGGTGATGGTGAGTAGGATGAGGAGTAGTGGTTTTTTCATGTTGGGGTGGTTGATCGTTCAAAATAGAGTGATATTTTGTTCTTATATCTATCAAATTATTCTATAAAGGTATTATTGAAGCTCCCACCAAACTAAATTCTTCTAAAAAAATCTTAACAGGCTCTGACACTACTAATTTCAATGCTTCTAACCCAAAATCACTTTTCTTAGGAGTACCGTTAATTTTCATCCAATAAAAATCAGGTAACTCTAATTCAGGATATAACTCCAAAAAGTTGTCTGACTTATCGACTTTGGCTTTTTCAAATCCTTCTATCCCACTAAAACTACATTCTATAAGTTTGTTATATAACTTTTCCGTTATATAAAATACTGGCGAAGTTTTCATTAAATCACTTCCATGCCATCCATCAAAAACTAAATGCAAATTGAGTATCTTAAGCGGTTGTCCTTGTATCCTTTCGATAATCGATTCCTCTCCTATTCCTGCTGGCACTTCTGGTTTAATCAAATAATAATTCATTTACATTTATCTTATTGGTGGAAAAAATTGGTTTCCGAAAATATTATCAATTTCCGTTGCCTTTTCAAGTAGTTGCTTTTTAGTTGGTACAGCTCCGATTGCGTTAAACTGATCATAAAAATCATCCCAAAGCTCACGAATTCTTCTCAGATGAATATCTGAATTAACTTCTTTAGGGATTCCTCTTAGATTACTAATTGAGTGCATTTCTTCCAGTGAAATAACACCTGGATAATTTTTTAGTACTTGTTGCTCGATGGCATGATGTCTAATAAGTTTGGAAGTACCATTAGGATTAACTGTTTCAGGAAACCTTCTATTCCATTCATTTTTTATTCCTGAAAAAGATGAATATCCATCACTATGCAAATTAGCAGTCTTTAAACCATCAACATAATTCAAAGCTTCTGTATTTCTACACAAGTTTTCAAAACCAGCATCCCTAATCTTCTTCCACGCATCCACCAACTCTGGCTTCCCATTAAACCTCAACAACAATGAAGGCGATTCCTCCAAAGTCTGAATGAGTGTTGTTCGTTGAGAGCTATTCAAATCAGCCAGCTTACTTTCCAATGCTGGACTTCTTTGAATACAGGAATTATGTACTCCTATACCTTCAGCAAAATAGGTGTGATTGTCGGCAACTTCAAAATTATAGACGCGAACATTTGTTGCTTCACACTCAATTTTGCTAATGGACAAAAACTTACCAGAGATATGGTAAATACTATCCCCTTCTATGAGGTCACGTGCTCTTTTAAATTGAGCAGGGGTGAAAATAGGGTGTTCTGGTGTTGCTGAAAGTAATTTTTGCTGACCGACAAATATATGTATCAAACTGTCTGTCATTCGGTTTGATGTGCCCAACACATAGTCCTGTTGGTGTTTTTTTACATCAAAAAAGCTTTCTACGGAATCACCTTGCTGAATATCTTCAATCTTTTTAAATGGTTTTCCATCACGATAGATCATTGTGCCTGCAGGAAAACATAAGGCTGGCATGGCTCCTCTTGCAACCAAATCATCAACCTTTTCAGCAGGTAAATTATCGAGTGATTTCACCATTTGACCAGTGAACATATCCACCATGGAAGCACTCACCAAACCTAATTGCAGGTATACGCCATAGTCCTTCCAAGTATGGCATAATTCACAATCTTGATTTTCTGGTACTTTACAGAAAACATCCAAAGCCGTTGCGCTCACATCCGCCATACCTAAGGCCAAACGCCCTGCGATTAAATAACTCGATCGTGTTAAAGCTGCAGTGGTCTTTAGTGCTCGATAAGCCATGGTAATTTCACCAATTCCTACGACCAAACTGACTGCATCTAAGGTCAACATTGCTATTTCCATTTGGTGATCCATATTGCCCTTCTGAGACAAAGTGGCTAACAAAATAGCTGGAATCTTAACCACCTTTGGTTCTGCGCCCGTATCTGTATCCAAACTAAAATGCACTGGCGAAAATAGTGAGCCTATGAATACATCTGGTGACGATGGTCTATAATAACTGTAACCACCAGTCCCACTGAATGAAGCTCCATCTTGCTGAATTTGATATACACCATAAATTCCATCAACCTTTTTTACTCGTATTTTATCTACCAGATTACCCAATACTGTTGCTCCAACAAAATAGTTAGCCTGTAAGATCCTATCATGATTTTGGTATTCTTCATTCCAAAATTTCAACATTACCTGATTGAACCTTTCCTTGGTATCCCCATCTAATTTTTCTATAGAAGCAATCAACTTCTCGGGATTCATCTCAAAATAAATGAAAAAGTGACTTCGGTCTCCCTCAGGAATAGTTTCTAATAATTTGACAGAATAAAGCTGTTTGGTATCATCGTCAAAACCTATAAAAGGTCCGTCACCGTGTTCCTTCGCCAACTGCTCAAACAACATTTCTCGCTGTTCAACAGTAATATTTTCAAAATCACAACGGGTAAATAGGGCCAACGATTCCGTATCAATCCCACTTCCTGATTCTGACAATACTTGAGGTGTTAACAAATTACTATTTGCCTTTATCAAACTTTCAAAAAGCGATAATAAGCTCACTTTCTGAGCATTGTTAATATTTATAATTTTTATAAACTCCTTTAGCGATTTTTCTCCATTTACAACTATCCCTAACCGAACTTCAAGTGCATTAGATGAATTTCCAAATCGATACAATAGATCAGAAGGCAATTGGTCATCGCCAAAACCGTTTGTTAGATCTACCGCATAATGGTTATAATTTCGAAGCCCTTCATCACCCCCATGAGGGAAAATAAAAGTTAAAGACTGATTTCTTAGCTCACTGAAACCATTGATTTCTAATCGATCCAATAAGCTTCCTACAGATACACTAATCATACTTCGAGAGAATTCAGCCAGAGCAAATGTTTCGCCACGCCCCTTCATACAAGAAATCTCACGAATTAATCTTGCTATTTCTGTCACATCACTTTCCGTAATAATCTCACTATCCCCATCACTCTTCTCAATCCCCAACACCTTCAAAGGCTTGTGCAACAATGGCCATTGGTAGGCATAAAGGCTTTTTCTTTTGAGACCATCTTCCGGGCTTTCACCTTTTTTGCCATAATCCATCAGATTATCAGTATCTCCTTCTTCAATCTGTCCCTTGAAGCGCACGAATGGATGTTGCAGATTAAAGGCGCCATGCCCTAACTCGTGGGCAAGGGTGTGGAATGTTGTTTCTGAATTGTCGGGGGCATAGATAAATCCATAAGCACGCCCTTGAGGGAAGAATCCTTTGAGTCCTGCTTTGCTTGCAGCTGGTGCCCAGAAGGCGACCAATTCATCTTTGCCTCTTTGGTGCACTTTTTTGAAAGCACTAATTAAAGTTCGCTGTTCCGAAGTATAAGTGGCCAAACTACCATGCTCCCCATCTCCTGAGGCTAATTTTCCATCGCCGTTCTCATCCCAAGGAAGACCTGTCATTTTGCCCAGGATCACCACCTCAAAATTGATGAAGTAATCTCCATAAACGGAAGCCAAATAATTTTCTACATCGGCTTTCGTTGGTGCTTCAATGTCATCTACGGGCTTGATGTACAGCTTGATGGTTTTAGGCTCGAAAGGCAAAACGTTGATCTTACCCAAGATTTGGTCTTGGTTGTCAACAGAAGTATAAGCTTCCCAAAGGGTCTTTTTGCCGTCAAGGGCAAAGAGTTCTGTACCTTGTGGAGATCCACTAATGACATTGGCTTTTTGGTTAACAGGACGGAAGAAGATTTTCTCTTGGCTGTCGGTGGTATAGTTTACTTTTCCTTTCTGGCCTTTTTCAATGGCGATGAAAGGGTAAAGTTTGGTCGGCCCCTCGCAATCAAGGCCATCAAAAACGGCATCGTCAAAACCTCGTCCGCCGGCATCAAAGGCGGTGGCAGTGTTTTTGGTGAAGGTGAGGGTGGCGGTTTTTGACCAGTCATCGCAGTTTTTTTCGCGGAGTGCATCATCATTTGCCAGCATATCATAGCCCAAGCCGAAGATTTGTTGGAATAAATAAACCGCAGTTCGGGCCTGCTTGATGGCCGTCAAAACCCCTGCTTCTTGCTCTGTCTTGCCCGTATTTTCATTGACCGTTTGTCCATCCAACATACTGACCACCTGCGCCGCCATTTCAGAACATTTGGTCAAGGCTTCTTCCTCAGACAAGCCTGCATAATCCCGCAGATTGATGTCAGGTTCGGTCTGTCCATCCATTTTAGTCAAAAAGGCGAGTACGGCTTTTCCTTTTTCGACCGTCGCTTCGGCTTCCTGCTGACGCACCATGCCTTTTTCAGCCTGAATACACCGGTTTACCCCAGAGACGAAAGCGAGCAGTTCCTTGCTTCCTTTGCCAAAATATTCGGTGATGGCTTTGATCACATTGCCCTGCGCCTGCTTTTGGGCATCTTTGGCACCTTCAAAACGATCTTTCGCAGCTTCCTTTTTTTCTTCAGCTGCCGCTATGGCTTTCTCATCGCCACTTTTTTTGGCTTCTTTGAGTTCATCCTCAGCGGTTTTCAACGCTTCTTTCGCAGCGTCTTTTTCCTTTTTGGCGTCTTGTAGCGCTTGATCTTTTGTTGCCGTTTCCTCATCCTCTTTCTTGATCGTTTCGACAATCTTGGCAATGGCCTCGGCTTCTTTCAACAAGTCATCCAAAGCATCCACCCCTTTCATGATGGCGTCCGCCAATTCGGGATCAATCAAGTTACTGTCCGCACCCGTGACCTCAACATTTCCCTTGATAAGTTTGTAGTCGGTATTGAGTTCAATTTGGTCAAAAGTCACCCCAAAAAAGACATTGTTCATGCTCTTGATTTGGATCATTCCTTCGCCAGAATGGGTGTTGCCATTCAGCGAAGCGCTGGTAACGGTCACCTCAAAATCGGCGGCAAAAAAAGTATCCCCCACCTTCAAAGCGGTGGTGAGCGGTTCGTTATTGTCCCATTGAATAACGAGTTCTCCCCCCTCACAAAGGTAGGGCTTCTCCTCTCTTTCGCCTGTGGTGGCGGTAACGGTTTGCGTCCATTCACCCTGGCTCGTGCCGCATTTTCCACGGACCTGAAACTCATATTCTACCGCCGGTGACAGGCGACGCACATTCGCCCTTTCCATCAAAAATTCCTCACTGCGCCACTCCTGAGGGCTTTCGCCTTTGGCGGCTACGGGACGGTAACGCACTTCCCACCCCTGGTGAAATTGCTCGCCCGTCCATGACAATTCTACACGTGAAGGCGTAACGGTTTCCACCAACAAATCCCCGCATTCGGTACAGGCGACCCCGTACTGAAAACGACGCATCTCGCTCCATCCGTTGTTTTTGAGCAGTCCCATCTCGTCTTCGTCATATGCCTGCACCCGCCAGGCGTACCACTGACCAGGAATCAATGGGCTGTCGGCTGGTCCCATCTGGTAAGCCGATGCCATGATGTTGGTCTCATCAACGATCGGCATGGTGGTCGCAAAAGCGTCTCCTGCGGTTTGGTTGTCACGCAACAATTCCACCACCTGAAAGCGGTAGGTAACGTTTTGCGGACGGTTGGGTGAGCCAAGGTGTCGAGGGCTCCAGCTGAAGGCAATGTATTGGGGCTCTTGTACCTGAATACGCTGATTGTCCTGCGGTAAAAGCAGTTGCGGCGGATCGCTCTGAGTCAAAAAGACCTGCTGCATCGGCGTATTGGAAATCAGTCGTCCTGTGTAATATTCCAACACCTGCAATGAAAATCGATACACGCCATCGGGCAGTTTTCCCCCATTGGTGGTGATGCTGTTCAGGCTCCCACGGATCACCTGCAAATTGGCCAAATCGTAGTAGTGCCCCAACTGGCTGGCATCGAGCATCTCGGGCTGACCGCCCATGATGTACATCGGTTCAGGCAGGTAGTTGGGCTTGCTTTGCAGCGATATTTTACCTGACAGCTCTTCTATCTTGACTTTGAAGCGCACCGCCAATTCCGGCTGGTTCAAATCCTTCAGCCAGACATTCGCCCGCAGGCTCTGATTGGCTGGGGAGGAATAGTCCGACAGCCTGATACCGTAGGGAGGCGTCAGGTTGAAGGTCGCCTGCACGGGGTAGTTTTGTGCCTGCAGCCCCAAGGGTAGCAGGAGCAGAAAAAATAGAAGGTGTAAGGTTGATGTTTTCATTGTTTTTGTAGCAAGCGGATGCTTGCCTTATTTTGGATCGTAGCGAGACGCTACGACCAGGGTTAAATTACACAGATTTTCACAGATTATTTTTTGATTGATTTATTGTCCACAGATTAATGGGATTATCGAGATTTTATTATCGATCGTGTGTTACAAAAAATTTAATTTGACCGCTGTAGGGGCCGACCTGTGTGTCTGCCCGAAAATCTATTTTAAATAATTCAAGGATACACACATAGGTGCATCCGTACAGATATCAAAATATTATTCCCATATATATTGATCCATTATTCCGTCTTTGCCAATATTGTTATTGATTGATTTTCATGATAATACCTCAAAGGTTGTGATCTAAATCCTGCCCCTGTAACGGTAACCTCCCACTCCCCTTCAGGCAAAATCCCTGATTGCAAAATCAGTTCATCTGTGGATGAGGTAAACTCCAATTCCATTTCCTGATCGCAGGAGGCAAAGGTCCATTGGAGGGTTTCTGGAGAGAGGTGTTTGAAAAGTGCTGGGGCTTGGTAGTTATATTCATCTCCTGAATAGCCAATCACCGTTGGGGATGTTCCTGTATGTATTCTATGAAGTCTGTAATAGATGGTCACATACTGGCCTGAGGGCGTTAATTTATGATAATTTGAAATAGCACCTATTGCATATTCGCCAGCTCCTCCTAAATTTGAATTATTACACTTTGTAATTGTTTCGGTAGAAGTTGAACTATTAATAGTGTACTCAAAAGACCCTATTTCTTCGTCAGATAAGAATTTAACTGTAGAGATTGCTCCCCCCGGGGCAAAACCATCCTCTACCTTAGCAACAAAATGATTCTCAATCAAAACTTCAAATGAATAAGTAATATCCCTTCCCGCTGAATTTGGTAAACATGCAGTACCATCAAATATTGGCTGAGGAGTGCATCCATTATTTACCTTTGTACAACCAGAAAAATAAGGTATCAACCCATAATATTCTGTTAGATCGATTACAATATCATCTGTCAATGGTAGTGTTTTATATTCACCCGCTTCATTCCGCCAAAGCGTTTGAGCAGAAACTTGGCCCCCAAGAACCATTACAAACAGTACAGTTAATAAACTTCTCATCTCATCAAATTTATAGTTCCACTATTCAATCCTTTGAACTTCAAAGGACTATCATCAAAATATTTTCCTTCCAATTTCCAGTAGTAAGTACCTACTGGGCAGGAGCTTCCATTGCTTTGGCCGTCCCAGCCTTGCTCCATGACTTCTTCAATCTTTTCACTGATAAAGACCTGCTTTCCTTCGGCATTGTATATCGCCAATCGGATGCTTTTGACGCCTTTGCCATAGATTTTGAAGTGGTCATTCTGACCATCATCATTCGGGCTAAAGAGGTTGGGCACAAATATTTCGTTGCCGACATGGACGGTCACTTGATCGGTATTCTCACAACCCAGTTCGCTGATCACACTCACGGTATAGGTGGTGGTGATATTGGGGCTGACCGTTGGGTTGGCGGTATTTGGATTGTCCACGCGATAGTCAGGTGACCAGAGGTAAAACGCCCCTCCCGAAGCAGAGAGGGTGGTGCTTTGCCCTGCGCCGATGGCGATGTCCTCACTGATGGTAATTTCCGGCAATGGATTGACGGTGATCGTTACCTCATCCGTTCGCGCTATACAGTTGCCCATTCTGACACTGACCTGATAGGTGGTGGTGGCGGATGGGTTTGCCATTGGTGCCTCCGAGGTAGCATCTGACAATCCTGTTGCGGGTGTCCAGCTGTATTCATAATCGAAGTTGGCGCCATCGATTTCCGTTTCCAGCACCACGGCATCGCCGATACAAATCATTTGGTCTGCGCCTGCGCTGACTGATTTGAACTCATTGACATGAACGGTGACGGAATCCGTCAAACTAACACAGCCTTTGGCATCAGTGACCACCAAACCGTAAGTGATGCTTTGCTGAGGACTGGCGATGGGCTGTTGCGCCTTGGCATCTGACAGGTGCAAGGCTGGCGCCCATTGATAGGTCCAGTCGCTTTCGCCTGCTGCCATCAGCTGCACCGATTGATCCGAACAGATCGCCTGGTCATCACCTGCATTGGCGATGGGCAAAGGCAGGCTGTAGAAATTCATCTCGCCGGTTTGCTGACACCCTTCCCAGGAGGTGACTCTGGCGGTCAGGGGTATATCTCGCTCGGATGTGAAATCCCACATTGCGCCTTCATGTAAAACATTTTCGCCTTCCATCCATTCGACTTTTTGCCAGTCGCCATCGATGAACAGTTGCGCAGGCTGATCGAAACAGACCTCCTTCTCTTCCTCCAAAGTAAAATCAGGAAGCGCCAAAACGCCTACCTTAAGCTGATCGGTGAACTGACAACCGTTGGTGTCTGTGAATCGAGCGGTGATCACTTCCTCCTTTTCGATCGGATAGCTTAGCGCTAAATCCGTTCCCAAAACCTGACCAGCAATATCCGTCCACTCGGTATTCCCTGCTCTTTCGGGCAGTTGCAAGCTCACTTCACTACCAAAACAAATCTGTTGATCCTCTCCGAGTGTAAATTCAGGCAAGGCCAAAACAGCGACCTTCACCGTATCGGTGAACTGACAACCCGCCTGATCCTGCAATACTGCCCAGAAGGTTTCGTCATTATTGATCACCTGCTCGTAATTCGTTCCCGTGCCTTTTAATCCATCAAAAACATTGTACCATTTGACCGATTGGGTATTTTCATGATTTGCGGTCAATGCCACCGAGGAGCCATCACAGATCTGCTGATCATCGCCCAGTGAAAATTCAGGCAAGTTGAGTTTTTCAATCTGCATACTGTCGGCATTCACACAGCCCAACGGATCGGTAACGACGGCTTTCAACTGTTGGCTTTGCGCCACCTCAAAGCTGAGGAATCGGGAATCGCCTGCAAAGTCAGCATCACGGTACCATTTTATTTCTGCATAATTATTTGGCAAGGTATATTCAAAAGTATTGCCGTCACAGACCTGCTGATCGTCGCCCAGATCAATCACTGGCAGGTTCAATACATTCAGCTGCAATTCATCACGCCCCACACAACCATACTGGTCGGTTACTTCTACTGCCAATTGCTGCTGTTCCAATCGCTCCAGGGTAATACTCCATTGATCACTGATCGGTTGACCGTCGAGAATCCAAGCCACTGATTCTCCCAAATCCGAAGGGATGCTCAAGTCCAGTTTTTGACCATAACAAGTCGATGGATCATCTCCCAGGTCCACTGCTGGCAAGGCACGTGGATGGATTCTGATTAATAATTGATTGCTGCAGGTATTGCCATCCGTTACGCTCAGGGTCAGTTCATCTTCCTGCTCAAAAATGTAATCCAGTTGAGCATTAGTACCCAAATCGCCCAGTTGCAAAGATTGCCAATGCACCGCAGCCCATTCGCCTGCATCCAAAGTGGGCGAATCTCCCCAGCAGGCAAATTGTTCATCCGCCAAAGTGATAACCGGTAAAGGATTCACCGTCACCTGAACTTGGTGGGTCTGCAGACAGCCCGCCGTATTTTGCACTTCCAGTTCGATCGTTTGGTCACCTGCTGGCCACCATCGCAAGACGCGATTGGTACCGATGATTTCTCCATCCAATCGCCAGCGGTAGCGGGTCAATCCTCCGCCTGCGTCGAGTTCAAAAGAAGCCCCTGCACAAACGGCGATTTCCGTTGGCAGATCGATCACTGGCAAGGCATAGGTATTGACTTGGATCTGTTCTGTCGCCTCGCAGGCTTTAGCATCGACCATGGTCAATTTGACCGCTTCGGCATTTTCCACGGCGAAAGACAAAGTAGGCTCGTAGGATGCTGAGCCATCGGCACGTTCCCAGGTAACATTTGCCCACTGACCACCTGCATGCAATTCAATGATTTCTTGCGCACAAATAAACTGTTCCGCTTCCAAGCCTGAAGCAGGCAACGCCAAAGCCTGAATGGTAGCGGTTTTCATTTGCTGACAGCCTTGTGCGTCGGTAACCTGCAGTCCCAATAGCTGATCGGATTGAATGTTTGCTGACCAGTGATCCTCGGTGCCTGTATGCACCAGCTCCCCTTCCAAATACCATTCATATTGTGTGAAGGTCCCAACATTTTCAACCCATAAATCACTTCCCAAACACACTTCATAGTTGCTTGCCAACACAGGATCAGGCAAGCTCAAAGGCTGCACCTCAAAGGTTTTGCTTTGTTCACAGTCTTGCTCATTCCAAACCGTTAACTGATAACTTTCCTCGGCATTCGCCTGCATATTGACGGTCGCTTCAGTAGAAATAACCAATTGATCGCTTAGTCTTGTCCAGCGATAACGTGCGAAATCGCCTGCATTCAGGCTCAGCCATTCGCCCTGACAGACCGGATAGACTTCTGATATCGCGCTCAAATCAGGCAGTTCCAAAGATGTGATTTGGCGCTGACTTTCACCCCAACAGCCTTTTTCATCTTGCACTTTCAGTCGCCAATTCACCGACTGATCGACCGTCCACTCCAATACACGACCACTGCTAAAGACCTCTTCGGCATCATTCTGATACCATTGATATTGCTCGTATTCTCCCGCATCGATTTTCAGTTCAGTACCCCAACACAAGGCATCATCCTCACCAATGGCAGGTGAGGGCATCGGCAAATGAGTGATTTGTATGCTTTCCTCCCCCGAACAGCCTGTATCATCGGTTAAGCGAAGCTGCAGCGTCATGTCCTGATCCGAGGCATATTCATAGGACGGCACTTTGAACCAATCTCCCAATGCGGAAGTTTTCCATTCTATCTTTTTATAATCGCCCGTTGGAGAAAGGTTCAAGGAAGTGCCTTCACAGACCTCATAAGCTGATTGCAAGCCAGAAAGAGGCGCATTGTAGGGTTTCAAAATGAAAGTCAATTGCCGGCTGCAACCCAACAGATTCGTTGCAGTCAATTCAATTTCTTCTTCTTTCCAAACCTGATGATTCAGGCTCGTTTCGTTGCTCAACACCTTCTGATCCGTTTTACTGAACCAGCTGACTGACTGAAAATCCCCCGTCAGTTCATGGCTGAAATATGTACCAATACAAATATCATTAACGGCTTCGATATCGAATACAGGAATATCGAGTGCCTTGATTTTGATGGTATCCTTGACCGTGCAATGGTTCAATGAAGGCTTGACCACCTGCACCACAATGGTTATATCTTCCGAAATGGTCGATTCAAAAGTCTGAGAGTTATCCAAAAGCAGATCACCCGCCAAATTATACCAACTCACTACCTCCCCTGCTTTGCCTGCCTTCAGCGTCAAACTTTCCCCTGTACATAAGGATTGATCTTCCCCTAAATCGGGCTTTTCACAGCTGTAAAATTCACCTTCTTCTGAAAAAGCACCGCCTTTTCCTGCCGCATCCACCGCCTGAACTGCCCAATGATAAGCCCCTTCGGGCATTTGGTTGATCTCAAAAGCTGTGCTGAAAATTCCCTGCTGCAAGAACTGGCGTTGACCATTGGCTTGTGCAGGAACCGGGAAAATATCATTGGCACCACTGCTTGAACCTATGCGCAAATCATAAGAGGTGGCTTGAGCCACGGCTGACCAGGAAAGGGAAACCGATTGATTTTCATTTTTGCCCACAGACAACGTCGGCGCAGCTAATTGGGCTGAGGCTGATTCTAAATTCTGATACATATACTTTTCATCGGTAAAGGTGCCTTTCCCTGAAAAATACAAATCTGCTGCACCATCCGCATTCCAATCCGCCAAGCCCAAAGCCCCCGAATACAAAGCGGGAAAGGACAATCCAGCATCCGCCAAAGCCGTCCCGTCATTGTTCAAATAAAGGTTGGCCTTGGTTACCGCATTGTTATCTACCCCGGCAATAAATACATCCATATAGCCATTGCCGGTGAAGTCCGCTGCCAACAGCTTGCCGCCCGCCCAGGCAGGCAATCCCCAGGCGACTTCCTGCCAGCCATTGGTTTGTTGTAAAAATATTTTTGACAAGGGCGTGCTGCCGGAATAGCCCGTCACGATCACGTCCTGCAAACCATCCTGATTCAAATCAGCCAAAACTGCCTGGGCGTTGGACAGCTCTCCAAAGCTGGTCTGTAACTGAAATCGTCCCTGCCCTAAGTTGCTGTAATATTGCACCCGTGGGAAGCCACGGTAATCTTCTCCGACCACCAACAGGTCAGTTTTCTTTTTTCCCAAAGGCAAGATTTTAGCCTGTTGAAAAGCGGGCAACTCCAATGCCGTTTGCTCCCCTGCTTTTAATGAAATGTAAGTACTCACCCATTGACTGTCGGCATTTTGTCCCATCATCAAAATACCCTGCTCGCCCTGGGATAAAAAATCTCCCTGAGCCAAAGAAACCGATTGATAATCGGGGAAAGTGACCGCACTCGCTTGCCATTGTCCATTACCTTGGTTCAGGAACAGCTGCGTTTGCGTGTCTCCGCCAATATCAGTTCCCGAAATGACCAGATCCTGAAAGCCATCGGCATTGGCATCCACCACCGCAAAGGCATGCAAGTCCCAAGCGGGTAGTCCATTGTCATATTTCACCCATTGACCCGCCTGAAACCGGTAGATCTCCAGGCGCTCATTGGCGGATAATGCCTGCTTGCCTGCCAGCAAGATTTCCCACTGACCATCCTTATTGACGTCCACTGACAAAACCTCCCCATCGCTCAAAGTGGGCAAGCTGGGGTAGTCCAACAGCTCAAAGCGCTGCGCCCAGCCTTGGCTGAGGCATAAAAAATGAAGGAGTAAAAAAATGTAAAGGTGTTTCATAGGTTGATTTGGTGTTTCCCCTGACTATGGTCTGGGGTGATTATTTGATTGTCTACAGGTTAATGGAATTTTTGGGTCGTAGCGCAAAGCACTGAAGCCTCCCATTTGGGCATGTGCCCAGGCGGGGAGGGTGATGGTGAATAGGATGAGGAGTAATGG
>CANMKE010000033.1 GCA_947498325.1 uncultured Persicobacter sp. | reverse complement strand
GAGGGATTCGAACCCCCGGTACCTCGCAGTACAACAGTTTTCAAGACTGCCTCATTCGACCACTCTGACAACTCTCTGTTTAATATTCTCAAAATTTCGCAATGAACCTTTTGTTCATTTGCAGAGGGTGAGGGATTCGAACCCCCGGTACCTCGCGGTACAACAGTTTTCAAGACTGCCTCATTCGACCACTCTGACAACCCTCTGTGATTGCTTAACGGATTGCAAAGGTAGGTAAAAATTATTTTGTTGCAAGCATGAGCTCAAAAAAAGTGCAATAATTTTCGTTCCTTTTTAGCGATCCGCTGATAATCAATAGGAAAGGATTTAGGCCTCCTCAGGGCTTTCAAAATAAGGTTTAAACAAATTCATAATGGGCTCTGGTGGGAGTGTTGGTTTGCCTGTGGCCATTTTCACAAAAACGAGGGTCGTTTTCCCATGATTGATCAAGGTGCCGCTTTCGTTGGTTACTTCATAGAAAAAGGTGATCCGCATGCCCGGCAGTTCTTTGATCATCGTCTTTACCGTCAAAAGATCATCATAATGTGCGGGGCGGATAAACTTGTTGTGTAGCTCCAGCACTGGGAGCATGACACCCTGTTTTTCCATTTCCTTATAGGTTGCCCCCAGGCTGCGGAGCGCCTCTGTACGGGCGACCTCATAGTAAGTCGCATAATTGCCATAATACATATAGCCCATTTGGTCGGTTTCTGCGTAACGTACCCTGATTTGTGTTTCGTATGTAAACATATTTTTTCAATTAAAAATAGAAAGGCAGCGAGTTGCCATCAATATTTAATTCAATAATCCAACATATTATGATTTTTAGCGAATATACGCCTAATAATTTTACTGCATTATTGAAAAAAAATGACAGATCGCATTCCAACTGTTAAATTATTGCCGTACTTTTGTCCTGCAAATAAACTACCTAAAGTTATTTGCCATGTCTTTAGATCAAGATAAATTTACTTACGAAGCCCTCACGTATGACGACGTTTTGTTACGTCCGGCATACTCAGAAATTTTGCCACGTGATACGGATACTTCGTCATTCATTACCCGAAATATTAAACTGAATATCCCTTTGGTCTCTGCGGCCATGGATACTGTTTCGGAAGCTGAATTAGCCATTGCTATGGCTTTGGAAGGTGGTATTGCCATCATCCATAAAAATATGCCCATCAAAGCGCAAGCGAAGCAAGTTCGCCGTGTTAAGCGTTCCCAAAGTGGGATGATCCTCGATCCAATTACTTTAAACATTGATTCAACAGCAGGTGATGCTGTTCGTCTAATGAACGAATTTAAAGTAGGCGGTATTCCTGTGGTAGACTCTCAAAACCACCTGGTAGGGATTGTGACCAATCGTGATCTTCGTTTCCACAAAAATATGAAGTCGCCTGTAGTAGAGGTCATGACCAAAGGAAATTTGGTTACAGCATCTCCTGGAGTAACACTTTCAGAAGCAGAAGATATCCTTCAGGTTCGTAAAATTGAGAAGTTGCCGATTGTCAATGACGATAACGTACTGAAAGGACTGATCACTTACAAAGATATTTTGAAGAATAAAGACCGTCCTAACGCTTGTAAGGATGAATTTGGTCGTCTTCGTGTAGGTGCTGCAGTAGGTGTTACTGGTGATTTGATGGAACGCGTTGAAGCATTAGTTGGTGCGGGTGTTGATTTAATTTCAATTGATACAGCTCATGGCCACTCTAAAGGGGTGATTGATGCACTTAAGCGCGTGAAGGAAAAATTCCCAGAGCTTGATGTAATCGTTGGTAACATTGCTACTGGCGAAGCAGCAACTGCTTTGATTGAAGCGGGTGCCGATGCATTGAAAGTGGGTGTTGGCCCAGGGTCGATCTGTACCACGCGTATTATTGCAGGTGTTGGGGTTCCTCAGTTGTCAGCAGTTTACGAATGTGCTAAAGCGGCGGAAGGTTCAGGGATTCCTGTAATTGCCGATGGTGGTATCCGATTCTCAGGTGACTTGGTTAAAGCCCTTGTAGGTGGAGCATCAACAGTAATGATTGGTTCGTTATTGGCAGGAACAGAAGAAGCTCCTGGTGAAATGATCATCTATGAAGGTCGTAAATTCAAAACCTACCGAGGAATGGGTTCTTTGGAAGCAATGGAGCACGGATCAAAAGACCGTTACTTCCAGGACGCTGAAGACGATATCAAGAAATTGGTACCTGAAGGGATCTCAGGGCGTGTGGCATACAAAGGCCGCGTATCTGAAGTCCTATACCAAATGGTAGGTGGCTTGAAAGCTGGAATGGGCTATTGTGGCGCAGGAAGTGTGAACGACCTGAAAAAGGCCAAATTTGTAAAAATTACTGCTGCTGGTGCGCATGAGTCTCATCCTCACGATGTTACTATTACGCGTGAAGCGCCAAATTACAGCAGATAGAAAAATATAGATTAAACGATTTTAAAAAGCTACTCTTGACGGGTAGCTTTTTTTTTGATTTTAGGACATAATGAATTTTTATTGGTATCTTCACACTGTAAATTCGATGCGTTTCCTAATAATTTATGCCTTCAGATAAATATATAGTAAGATTAAGCTTATTTATAGCAATTGCCGCTTGGGTGGGGATGTCTTTTGCCGACTTGGCAATAGGGCATAACGATCCTTTGGGGGTCGGCTTTAGGCTTGATAAGCAGTTGCCAGAAATGTTTTTGGTGCTTTTTACTTTCAGTGCCTATATTTTCTTTCGATATCAAACAGCCTCTTCAGAGAGAATTCAGATCCAGGAGTTGCTGTGGCGAATGTTCGTTACGGGATTATCAGCGACCATCATTGCCTTGGTCATTTTCTTTTTTCTTGAAACCGATATCGGGAAGTCGTGGGAATCCAATGTGCTATTCGATGCTTTTACAGGGCATGTGGTTTTGGGCTTGTCCTTGTTATTCCTCATTTCCTCGTTTTCTGTTTCCAAGCGCTTAGTGCTTTATCAGAAGTCGAGAACCCTCCTGTTCATTTGGCGACTGTTTGAGTACAGTTTGTTAGTGGGATTGGTCATGAGTGTTTTCTTGCCTTTTGAAATGAAAGGCTTTCAGCTGGTGTATCTGGCATATCTATTGGTGTTGGCCGTGATATTGTCGATCAACATGAAGTGGGTTGCTTATCTTGACTCTGGTCAAAAATGGCGAAGCATATTACTGATCCTATTGACCATCGCCTATTTGGTCTATTTCGTGCGGGTGAATTACTTTTCACATATTGAAAGTCAGGTCAATCTTGATGTCGTGGAATTCCCTTCGCTTATCGCTACAACATTCTTCATTGCATTATATCTTGTATTCTCTTTGCTGGTGACCTTGTTCAACCTTCCGACTTCCTCGGTGTTTGAGCAAAAGTTAAAAGAGGCCATCAATTTCAGTCGTTTGGCAGAACGAATCTCAGGATCTACTCCCGAGCAAATTTACGAGATCCTGCTCGACTCCAGCGCCAGTACAGTGGCGGCAAGTGCTGCATGGCTGGAAATAAAAATTGACAACGATGATGCGACTTACAGCACTCGTCACGGAATTAGTGAAGATGGCGTGATGGAACTGAAAGAAGGTTTCATCGATCAGCAGAAGGTAGAACTCATTTGTAACCGCCACCTGTCAAAATCACTCATCCCGATTAAAAATACCCTGAAGCTGGGGCATTATGATTATCGGTCGCTGATGGTGTGCCCCATCCTGATCAAGGATAAAGTGGTGGCCACTATGTATCTTTTAAAAGATGTCGCGGACGGCTTTAACAAAGAAATGGAGGACATTGTAATGACCTTTATTAATCAGGCGACAGTTTCTTTGGAGAATTTCCGACTGATGAGTAATGCGTTGGAAAATGAGCGTTTCAGGGAAGAAATAAAAATTGCACGGCGCGTTCAGCGAAGTCTGTTGCCGCAAAATGATTTAGGAAATGAATTTTTCGACTTGGCCTGCTTCTCCAAAGCGGCAGATCAGGTGGGTGGGGATTATTACGATTTTCATCAGTTGGATGATCACCGGTATGCCATGATTGTGGCTGACGTTTCGGGTAAAGGAACTTCCGCAGCCTTCTATATGGCACAGATGAAGGGGGTGTTTCACTCCTTGTTTAATATTGGTGTTCAGCCTGTTGATTATCTCGATATCGCCAATGATGCCCTCAGTCGTTGTCTCGACAAATCCACTTTTATTACTGCAACTTTACTGTTGATAGATACGAAAAGAAGAAGGGTCGATTATGCTCGGGCAGGACATTGCCCAACGCTGGTTTATAAAAAAGAAACGCAACAGGCGGAGTATTTAGAGGACCGAGGCATAGGTTTGGGGCTTATCAGGGGAAAAAATCAGTTCCGAAATTTTATCGACAATAACACCTTCACTTATGAGCAAGGGGATGTTTTGTTTTTGTATACCGATGGTATTGTAGAGGCACATAACGATGCAAGGCAAGAGTTTGGTTTTGACCATCTTAAGCGGCTCGTGCAGTCGTATGCGGAGTATGATGTAAATAAAATTCAGGATGTGGTGATCGAAGGATTATATTCTTTTTGTGACGATCATCCGCCAAATGATGACTACACAACAATGGTCGTCAAGTTTAAATAATAATAACTCATTAAAAATAAATCCGTATATCTGATTATGGTAGAGATACGTAAATCGCAGGAGGATGATAAATATATCATTGAGGTGATTGGGGAAGTGGATGCCAGTTCGTCCATTCATCTTGATACCGCTATTGAAGACGCCTTTGCAGAAAATAAGAAAAAAGTGATGGTAGATTTAAGTCGCCTAACTTATATCTCATCGGCAGGTCTCGGTGTATTTATGTCCTATCTTCAGACAATTAACAGTGAAGACATTGGTTTTGTATTGTATGGCCCAGACCCGAAGGTGAAAGGGACATTCTCAATATTAGGATTAGACCAATTGATTACTATTGTTGACAATCAAAAGCAAGCAAAAGCAATTTTAGATGGAATTTCGGCATAAAGTCAGTTGTAGCACAAATAAGCTCGTTGAACTTCGTGGCTTTGTGAAACACACGCTTCACACTATTGGTATTTCTGATACAATGGCCTACAATTTAGCATTGGCTGTTGATGAGGTGTGCGCAAATGTAATGATACATTCGCACCAATGTGACGCGCATGATTTTATAGAATTGACGATCCGAAAAAAAGAAGGATACATCGTTTTTGAAATTGTAGATAAGCATGAGCTTGGCTATGATATTGAAAACCACCAATCGGTACCTGTTTCGATACTGATTGAAGACAAACGAAAAGGTGGCCTGGGTTTGCAGCTTGTCGATAAAATTATGGACAGGATTGAATACTTTAATTTGCCACCCAAACACGTTTACCGACTCTCCAAATGCATTTAATGGCATTATTGAATAACATTACTGTAAAACCGCAACTTGCGGTTTTTTTTTGTCTCAAAAAAAGTGAAATTAGGGGGTTCAAAATATTTTAATAAATAGCAATACAACACTTTTTCAACCGTTTAAAGGTTAATTTTTTATGAATGTCCTAAGATCAACTTTGCTTTCACTGCTATTTCTGTCTGCCTGCCAGACCTTCATCGCGACTAAAAGTGATGAACAATCACCATTGCTGAAGGTCGGCGATAAGACGGTCTCCAGTGATGCCTTTATTTACGCCTTTGAAAAAAGTAATAAGATTTCTGATAAGCCTGTAACTAAAGAGGCCGTCGATGAATATTTGTCTTCCTATATCGATTTTCAGCGGAAAGTGATCGCTGGCGAAGCGGCGGGGATCGATACCACACAGGCATTTACTAAAGAATACAATCAGTATATTGACCAACTCGCTAAGCCATACCTTTTATCGAATCAGTTAAATGATTCCCTGGTGCTGGCAGCCTACAATCGCTCCAAAGAAGAAGTCAGTGCTTCGCATATCCTAATTAAAGTTGCGCAGAATGCCTCCCCAGAAGATACCCTTAAAGCGTATCAGAAGGTAATGAAGATTAAAGCGGAATTTGAGGCGGGAGCATCTTTTGATACTTTGGCAAAAAAGTATTCAGAAGATCCTTCAGCCCAGCGGAACAACGGCTATTTGGGCTATTTTTCAACTTTTCAGATGGTTTATCCTTTTGAAGTGGCAGCCTATGCCACTCCTGTCGGAGAGGTAAGTGCTCCCGTGCGCACCCAGTTTGGTTACCATTTGATTTACCCTAAAGCCCGACGTGCAGCACGTGGTCAGGTAAAAGTGGCGCATATCATGATCCGCACCCCACAGAATAGCCCTGAGCAGGTGTCTGCTGCCGAGAATAAAATTCAGGTGATTTACAGTATGGTAAAAGATGGTGAAAACTGGGAGGCACTCACCCGACAGTTTTCCGAAGATCCTGGGTCAAAAAACAGAGGTGGGGAGTTGCCGTGGTTTGGCGCAGGGCGAATGGTACCTGAGTTTGAAAAGGCGGCTTTTTCATTGAAAAATAAAGGAGAGGTCTGTGCTCCAATAAAAACAACCTATGGCTGGCACTTGGTGAAGTTGTTGGACCGTAAGGGAGTTCCTCCTTTTGAAAAAATGAAGGAAGGCATTGAGCGAAAATTGCGCAGAGCTGTTGCGGATGATCAGCGCAAACAAATGGTGGTCGCAAAATTGGCCGAAAAATATCAAGTGAAAAAAGTGAGTGATTATGATAGCCTTTTTAAAGCGGACAGCTCAGCAGCATTGGTGAGTGTTCAGGGACTTCCAGTGTATTCATCATCATTACGTCAGTTATTGGCAGCGGGAAATACAGCGGAACATTACCAGAAATGGTTACAGGATACCGTTTTTGTGATGGAAAAAGCGCACTTGAGCGAAGAGCATCCTGAATATGGATTCCTGTCGCAGGAATACCACGACGGAATGGTGTTGTTCGAGATTATGGAAAAAAAGGTGTGGGGAAAAGCGTCCAAAGATTCTCTTGGTCTGGTAAATTATTATCAGGAGAATAAGTCAAAATACAAGACAGCGGAGCAGTTTGATGTTGTTGCGTTTGGTGCAAAAGATAAAGCGTTACTCTCGGCTGTAAATACGGCTATGGAAGGTGGGATGTCTGTTGCTGACATCAGTTCAGATCCTGCTTATAAACAAATTGTGACTAAAAATGGGCAGTTCAGCAAGCAAGAATTTGAGGTGCTGAATCATTTGTCGAACATTGTTGTTGGGCAAGTGGATTCAGTCACTGTCGACGGATGGGAATGGTCTGTGAAAATTAACGGAGTGAAGGCCGCTGAAGCATTACCTTTGGAGGAATGCAGACTGAAAGTGATGAATGATTACCAGGCTAAATTGGAAGCGGACTGGTTAAGCCAGCTTTCGAAGCAGTATAAAGTAAAAGTCAATAAGCGTGAACTACAGAAAATATATCAGCAAGTATTATAAAATTTGGGGCGGTTGTATTCTTTTACAGCTTTCTTCCTGTCAGTACTTCAACCCGAAGGAGTCAGGTGTTGGGCAGCGTATTGTTGTTGCGACGGTAGGAGATAAACAATTGCACCTTGAGGACCTAAACGATGGCAGTTTACATCGGGGGACTGATAAGGATAGTGTCGAAAATTTACATCGTCTTGCAAATGCCTGGGTGAAGCATCAGCTGCTTATTCAGCAGGCAGAATCCGAGGGGATTGACCTGTCGGAAATAAACCGAAGGGTGGAAGCTTACCGCAAATCCTTGTTGGTTTATGAGTTTAAAAAGCGATATGTACGCCGACATATGCAATCAAATGTTTCAGAATCGGAGATAGACGATTATTTTACAAAAAATAAAGCTAACTTTGAGTTGAAGCAAAATATCGTGCGCGGAACCTTCGTTCAGTTGCCCAAGTCGTCGCCACAGCTGAAAAATTTCAGGAAGTGGTTTCGGTCGAGTAAATCAGCGGATCAGGACAAACTGAAAGCCTATTGTTTTCAATATGCGACAAATTATGCCCTGGACGAGGAACAATGGGTCGCGTTTGATGAATTGGTAAAAAATACTCCCTTTGGAGAGGTTGAAAACAAGGGCAATTTCCTTAAAAAGAATACCTTTGCAGAACGATCTACCGACGAAATGATTTATTTCTTAAAAATTAAGGAATTTAGAGGTTTGGAGGAAGTACCACCATTGTCATTTGTTCGAGAGCAGGTGGCGGATATTGTCAGGAACAAACGAAAGGTGGAGTTGCTGAAAAATTTAGAAAAAGAAATATATAATCGAGCTGAAAGGAATCATGAAATTGAAATTTTTCCCACTGCTGCTAAGTAGTTTCATTATTTTCTGCGTGAGTGGATTATCAAGCCGTGCCTATGCCCAAGATGCGGTAGTTGCGGATAAGATCATCGCAAAGGTGGATAACTATATTGTTTTGAAATCGGAATTGGAGCGTGCTTACCTGGAGTATCTTTCGCAAGGAAAGATGAATTCAGGAATGACCAAATGTAAGATGCTCGAGTCGTTGATCGTTGATAAATTGATGGTCGCTAAAGCAGAGATTGACTCTGTGGAGGTTTCTGATGATCAGGTTAATGGTGAACTGGATCGCCGTATGGCTTATTTTGTGCAACAAGTAGGTGGCGAAGAAAAAATTCAAGAGTATTACGGAAAGTCTGTTGAGGATTTCAAGGAGGAACTGTACGATCGTGTGAAAGAAGACATCACCAAGCAGACCATGCACCATGAAATCACTAAGGATATTACGGTAACCCCTAACGAGGTGCGTAAATTCTTCCGTCATATTCCACAGGATAGTTTACCTTACTATTCCACTGAAGTGAAACTGGCGCAGATTGTTAAAGACCCTAAGCCTAACGAGGAAGAAGAGCAAGTAGCGAGAGAGACTTTGCTCGATATTAAGAAGAAAGTTTTGGCGGGTGGTTCCTTTGAAGAATTTGCCAAAAAATATTCGCAAGATCCAGGATCAGGTGCCTTTGGAGGTAATTTGGGTTGGATGTCCCGGGGGAAATTGGTACCTGAATACGAGGAAGCAGCCATGACCATGAAAAAGGGAGAAATTTCAGACCCTATAAAGTCTGATTTCGGTTATCACCTTATTCAGTTGATCGATCGCCGAGGGAATGAGTTTAACTCTCGCCATATTCTGATCAAACCAAAAGTATCAGATGGCGATATTGAAGTGGCTGAACATTACCTGGACAGTCTGCGTACGCTGATCGTAGCCGATTCTATCAAATTTGAACCAACGGCTAAAGAGGAATCTGATGATCAGCACACCGCTAATACAGGTGGTTATTTCACAGATCAGTCTGATGGTAATATTGTCTCAGTAGAAGCCCTTGACCCAACAATTTTCTTTACCATTGACACCATGAAGGTTGGATCGGTTTCTAAACCAATTCGTTACCGTAAGCAAGATGGTACTGAAGCGGTAAGAATTTTGTATTTCAGTAAAAAGGTCGCGCCGCATGTTGCCAACCTTAAAGATGATTACCTTAAGATTCAGCAGGCTGCTTTGAATAAAAAGCAGGGTGACAAAGTTTCCAAATGGTTCAAGACGGCCAAGGATGATGTTTTCATTCAGGTAGCGGATGAATATAAAGATTGTGGAATTTTGGATGATTAAGTAATAGCGACTTTCATCAGAAGAAAAGCAATAGGTCTATACAGGTCTATTGCTTTTTTTATGGACGATTTTTAATTATTTAGTGATATTTTTCCCAAATTAGGACTTCCTTTTATGGGTAACTTTCGTTCCTTACCAAAAAGGTACCACCTTATCCAACGTTAAGCCAAAGTAATAATATGAGTTTATTTGATTCAGATGTCACCGCTGCAGATCAATTAGCTGAAGATTTCAGCTTACTGAAAAAAGAAATCGGGAAAGTAGTTTTGGGGCAGGAGAAAGTTGTCGAACAAGTATTAACCTCGCTGTTTTGTAAAAGCCACAGCTTATTGGTAGGAGTACCTGGTTTGGCAAAAACCCTGTTGATTAAGACAATTTCTGAGGTGCTTGATCTATCATTTAACCGTATTCAGTTTACCCCTGACTTAATGCCTTCTGATATTTTGGGGTCAGAAACATTGGACAAAGAGCGTAACTTTAAATTCATTAAAGGGCCGATATTTTCCAATATTTTACTTGCGGATGAAATCAACCGGACGCCTCCCAAAACGCAGGCTGCTTTGCTGGAATCCATGCAGGAGTACTCGGTTACCATTGCAGGGCAACACTATCATCTTGATGAGCCATTTTTCGTTTTAGCAACACAAAACCCCATTGAGCAAGAAGGAACTTATCCACTTCCTGAGGCGCAACTCGACCGATTCATGTTCAATATTTATTTGGACTACCCAACCTATGAAGAGGAGGTGAGCATTGTGAAAGCAACGACTATTGGAGCAAATCCACAGGTGAATAAAGTAATGGGGAAAGATAAGATTTTAGCTTATCAACAGTTGGTGCGTCGGGTGCCAATTGCCGATAATGTGGTGGAATATGCCGTGATGCTGGTGAATAAAACAAGACCTACAAGCCCTAATGCACCATCATTCTCAAAAAAATACCTTGAGTGGGGAGCAGGGCCAAGAGCTTCTCAGTGGCTCGTAATTGCGGCTAAATGCCACGCTTTGCTGCACGGTAAATACTCACCCGATATTGAAGACGTTAAGGCGGTGGCCGAGCCTATTTTGCGCCATCGGGTATTTCGGAACTTTAAGGCCGAGGCCGAGGGGTTATCGATTGAAAAGGTTATTGAAGATTTATTATAAAAGTATAAAGCTCCCAAATTCAGGGAGCTTTTTTGTTTTTAGGCACATCGGCTGATCGGCGGTAACAGGCATTTGTAACCTACACCGTTGCGCTCCAAGCTGTCACGTTCAGGCGGTGGCAAGCGATCTTTTTCGGAGTCGCTCTTTAAGCTTTTTATAACTTCGCTTAAATACCTGAAGGTGCTTTTCACTTTCGTGAAAATCCTCCTCACCAATTGCCTGATCGGGAAATTCTCCTCTCCGATTGACGTAATCACAATAGAAAGAGGAATGGGCGGAAATAATTTGTCGGAGTTTGGAGAGTAAACGCTGGTGATGGGCCAGTTCATTAAGCATCCTCGCATGTGTTTCATCCTGAGAGTGGGCGAGGATCAGCTCTTGTTGTTTCTTGAAAAATCGGATTTCTGATTGCCAGAAGTCGATATTGGAGATCCAGCCTTTAAATCGTTGATGTAAAGATTCGTGCGTGATGAAATTCATAAGCGTACAGATAAAGATAATACCATAATGGTCACAAAAGGCACCTTTATCAGCGGTTATGATCTCGGTACTTTTATGACTTGATTTTCAAAGAGTAGGAATTTTTCAAAGTTTTGAATCGATTAATTGTCTGTACTTAAATTACTGAAATATAATCATTTGTCAAGTATGGCGCTGAAAAAAACGACAAAAAAAAGGATAGCAGTTTCAAGTGCTATCCTTCAATTTAATCTCCACTATAATAATACAAGTGGTAATGCCGACGTGAGCCGGTAACTTAAATATAAGAAGATCGATGTAACACATCGAAAATCTATAAGAGACTGTATTTATGGCAGTCTGCTATTATAACTTCACAACTCTTCTGATTGTTTTCAGGAAGGGATACTTTTTTCTGTTTTATTTTCTGCGGTGAATCGTTTGCCTGATTTTTTGTCTCTCAGCTTTTTAAATTCCTGATATCTTCTGACCATCGCAATAGAGAAGCCAATCATCACCAAAAGGGTCCCGAGCCATAACACATTGATAAATGGTTTGTTCAGGGCTTTGAGTACAATATAATCTTTTTGGCTTGTTTGTGCCTCAAAGACAAATATGCCTTCCTTGGGTTTGATATTGGACAAGCTCAGTTTAATACCCAGATCCTCGGATACTTCAGGGATTTTTCCTACTTGCTGCCCACTGACCAAAAAGATTGGGTTGACTTCATAGGATCTGTTTTGATCAAAAATAGTTACTGTCGCCTGTACAGCCACATCCTCTTTATTCAAAGGCATATCACCAATCTTGTTCAGCTTGGTGAGGGAATCGAAACGGCAAACGAAATCATTGATGATGAACTGCTCGCCCATTTTTGCCTCAAAAGTTTTTGCAGGGCTCCACTCCGTTTCCTGATCAGGAGTGATAAATGCGGAAACGTGCGTATAGAGGTCACCAGTGAGTCCTCTTTTAATATCAGGAGAGATCACCATGCCCATGTTTGGATTGACCTGTGCACGTGGGAAGAGGGTGAAATTCTGACCATTTGAAGGGTCCTTGTAATCCACCTCAAAGTAGATGTTTTCAGGGTGAACTTCTACGGTGTCGCCTTTGTGGAAATAGGTGCGCCCTTCGTAGGCAAGATCCTCGCGGGCAATTTTCATTCTGCTGTCGCCTGTTGATTTCAAAAGGTTGTGATCAACATAATTGGGCATGCCATCCACCTCAAGTCTTCGGCCTTTATAGTTCAGCATATACTGCCCCATTTGGCGATCTTTATTGACCCACAATACCAAATTTTCCTGATCAAACTGTTTGTCCTTGGCATCCTTGAAAATAGGCATTCCTGTTTGATTCAAAGAAGCGACATTGGAATAACCTGCCGAGAACAAAATCCCGATCAGCATCAGCGCCATTCCAATATGGGTTACGGCACCACCTGAAAGTTTCGGGCTCTTCTTCAGCAAGCTGAAAAGAATAAAACCATTGGCGGTAAGGCAGTACATCCCTGCGGTGACCAATGCAATGTAAGACAGATCCGCGATAGGATAGAGTAAAATGATGGCACCAGAGAAAACAAGTGTCAGAATAAAAGGAATGGTAATGGCATCCCAGAATTTCTGCGCATCCATCTTCTTCCAGTAAAAGAACTGTCCCGTACCCGATAGCAACGCAATGGCTACGGCGAACCAAAGCTGAAATTTGGAGTAAAAGGCGACTTGATCGGTTGGGAGCGCAACATTTGAAATTCCGCCGAAGGCCTTAACAATGCTGTTCCATACCGGAATCGAGGTAGGAATGATCACCTGAAATGCCATCAGGCATAGGGTGGTCGCTCCAATGAAAATCCAGAATTCTCGGCTGTAAACCGAAGGTTCTTCACCCTCAACAGGCAAATCACGCCATCTGTAGAGGAACAAACCGAATCCACCTATGGTGAATACGGCCAGATAAATCAGCAATTGACCACTCAAGCCCAGATCAGTGAAACTGTGTACTGAGGCATTGCCCAAAATACCGCTTCGCGTGAGGAAAGTAGAATAGACGATTAATACAAATCCGGCGATACAAAGCCCAAGGGAGCTTTTCAGTGCCGTATGATTCTTTTTAAATACAATCATGGTATGGATGGCTGCCACCAAAATCAACCATGGGACGTAAGATGAATTCTCGACAGGGTCCCAGTTCCAGTAACCACCGAAGTTCAGTGTTTCATAGGCCCAGTAGGCACCAAGCAAAATCCCAAATCCGAGCACTGCGGCAGAGAACAATGTCCACGGAAGTGCGGGGCGTACCCAATCTTGGTAACGTTTCGTCCAGAGTGCTGCGGTAGCGTAGGCAAATGGAACCAAAGTAGTTGCAAACCCTAAAAACAAAATGGGAGGGTGAATCACCATCCAGTAGCTTTGAAGAAGAGGGTTCAGGCCTGAGCCATCCTCAGGGATAAAATTGGGGTTGGAAAGAAAGATTGGAGCATCCATTGCATCTCTCAGCAAGGCAAATGGCGACAAGCCAATTTGTGTATGCCCAACCACTACGCCAAGTACCATGGAAGCAAGGAATGTCTGCACCAAGGCAAAAACTACCATCACGGGGCCTTCCCATGATTTATTGGTGAAGATTAAAACAACACCGAGCAGGGCGTTCCATACCATCCAAATCAGGAAGCTGCCTTCCTGTCCTTCCCACATGGCAGATAGCATGTAATACCAGGGGAGGTGCTTGGAACTGTGGCTCCAGGCATAGTTATATTCAAAGTGATTGCCACTGACGATCGTAAATAGAATGGCAAAGACACCAAGGGTGGTGACGGCGTGAGCCAGAAAAGCCCATCGCCCATTCTTCAGCCAGTCGTTGGCTTTGAGCTTTGATCCTGCCGTTGCTTTATAATAAGAAAAAGCAGCAACAAGCGATGTGATAAAAGCGAAAATAGTGAGCAGGTGCCCAATATTTCCAAGGGATATGTTCATCATTGAGTGATTTTTTGGCTAAAGAGTAATGCGGACCTTTAAACCTCTGTTGGGTAGAGGGGAGAATTAGATGGTTTGCTCTTCTTTATATTTTGAAGGGCATTTCAATAAAATCTTGTTGGCAACAAAAAGGCCGTTGGGTTTATAGGAACCGATCACCACCACTTGCTCGGACTTGGTGAAATCCTGTGGCATGGGCTGATTGTAAAATACGGTTTCTATTTTTCCATCATTGTCCACCATCTTGAAGGTGAAAGAGACAAGGTCCTTTCCAGTACTGATGCCCTGAACGTTGCCTTGGTCATCTTTGGTGAGCTGCCCAACAACGTGAATGTCCTGACGGTCACCATCTTTAGCCATTGACTGCGCTACGGTAAAGGTGGTGTAGGTGCTTGAATCGCCAATGGTACTGACAATAACCAAAATGGCGACTGCGATAATGACAATTCCAAAAATATGTGATTTCTTCATGAGTTTGTTGTTTGTTGATTGGGATTGCATATCCCTGCTTGCTATGAATAGAACTGTGCGTAGGTAGCCTATTGTTTTTCGATCTCGCTTTCGAGTCGGCTCAATTGCTTGTCGATGCGGAAAGCATAGCCCGCAAAACCGCCCAATACTGTCAGTGCTACGGCTACAACAACGTAAATTTTTCCTTCACCACGAAAATTGTCAGCCATCTGCACTTGTGTATTCTCATAATCTTTTTGCTCAACAGGAATTTTATCTTGAGCAAAGGTGGAGGAAAATGTACCTGCGGCCAATAATGTTAAAAAAATCTTCTTCATAATAATGCGTATTGCTGTGGGTGGTTATTTTGTTGTGAAAGCAGCTGCTTCAAGTTCTTGATTATGTCGGTGGCGTTTAATCACGGCAATTCTTGATTTGATCTGCGCAAGCCAAACGCCCAGCAGAATCCAGCCAATCACTGCAGGATAAAAAACAAGCCTTAACTGACTGTCCAGGTCATAGGCATTGAAGCCTGGGTTGCCCCCGTTGCCTGGGTGCAGCGAGTCCGTTAGTCTTGGCAGGATGAAAAGCAATGGAATCAGTAGCGCAAAAGCAAAAATGTTATACACCGCACTGATGCGGCCTTTTTGCTGTGGGTCTTCAAGTGATCCCCGTAAAATGAAATAGGCAAAGTAGATCAGTAAGCCGATTGCTGCGCCGTTTTGTTTGGGGTCGTTGCTCCAAGGCTCTCCCCAGGTGAAATTCGCCCAGATCATACCTGTGATAATTCCCAGAACGCCCATAAATACACCTACCTGTGCAAATTGGTCTGCAAAGGCATCATTTTTTTCAGAACCATTGGTGAGGTATTTTATGGAATAAACGACAGAAACCAAAAGCATCACGATCATGCCAAACCACATCGGCACATGAAAGTGCAGGTTCCGAATCGTCTCATTGAGGATGTTTAAACGCGGAACGTTGAAGAGTAAGCCGCCAATTATGGTATAGGCAACTAATACTACGCCCAATATTTTCCACCAGTAATTTTTCATGACTGTGTTTGATTGTGATAAAAAGTTCTCAAAAATAGTGTGTTTTATCAAAAAAGCATGGGTATTTGATCGACTTCTTGGAAAAGTCTTATCACTATTTTCGATGATTATAATTGATGTTTAGATAGTCATGCTATTGCTTTAGCTTCTCCACAGATAGGGGAACAGTATGATGCTGATCGCTGCCACGATAACATCTACCGCAAGCAGTGTAAGGAGATGGGGAATGCTGTCCGTGAAATTAACCCCTAAAAGTGCTCCTTTACTCAACTTGAGTGCCATCAGTAAAATGGGGATAATGACAGGGAAAGCAAGAATAGCCATCAGGGTACCCGAGTTTTGTGCTTTGGCTGCTATGCCAGAAACCATCGTCAGGGTGAAGCTGAAGCCTGTCAGTCCTAAAATCAGCGTGCTAATAAACACTGGGTAGTTCATGATCGGGTTCCCCAGCACAGTCGCATAAAATAATAGAGCCACCAGTCCGAGGGTCAGCAGGAGCAACGTATTATAGATGCCCTTGGCGATAATAATATACTCAGGAGCCACCAGCTGATACCAATATAAGTTTCGTCCCTCGCTCTCCTGAAGAAAGCTCTTCGCGACGGCGTTTATTCCGGCAAACAATAGGATGATCCAAAAAAGGGCATTCCAAATCGGTACGGTCATTGCTCCACTTTGCATATGAAAGCTTAGGTAACAGATAAATACTGTAGAACCTACGTAGAGCAGCAAACCGTTCAATGCATATTTTTGACGCCATTCCATCTTTAGTTCTCGGCTGATTAAGGCGGATATTTGCATGCTTAAATTGTTCAGGTCTGATTGTAAAATGCAAAAATAGGTGGTTATTGGGCAATTGCCTAATAAAAACAAAGGAACTAAAATGGAATCAATTTTTACGAAGTGAATAAATTGGAGTTGTTTAAGAAAGAGGATGAATAAGCCTTTAATATGTTGAACATTTATTTTAAGGTATCAAATTCATAAAAATAGCAGTAATCAAGTGATTTTAGCTACTGATTTGGCTTATATAAAGAATGATTACCGTTATGATTGTAAAAATTCCGAAGGTCTTTGCTTCCTCTTTTAATTCGGAATATCTTTGCAGCCTGAAAATTGAATTTACCTACTTTTTTTTGAATTTATCAGCTTTGTGCTTTCGGGATGTTTCACTTTATGGGACTGAGAGGGCGAAGCTGTGTCTGTCAGAATTTGTAAACCAATAATAATAGTAATTAGGTGCATACTAAAAAACTACTTCCCTACATTTCATGCTTACTGATTTTCTTCAGTCTTATGCTTTCTGTCCATAATGTGCAGGCGCAAACGGTAAATGGAGTCAATCTTAGCGAGATGGATTTTTCTAAAAAGAATGTTGATGACTTGACGGACGCTCAGATTGCACAGATTCAAGCTGAAATGACCAAAAGAGGTCTCACAGTTAATGATATCGACATGTTTGCCAAGGCGAAAGGAGTTCCTGAAGCACAGGTGGTGAAGTTAAAGGCCAGGTTAGCAGGTGTTAGCGGTGCTTCAGAAGTGGCTTCGCAAAGTGACCTGCCTGCTGAGGTTAACACCCCTGAGGTAACGCCAGTGTACTCAGAGAAAGACAGCCCTTTAAAAGAGGATGTTCCTCACCGTGTTTTTGGGTCTAATTTGTTTAATGCATCAAACCTGACCTTTGAGCCTTCAGTGGCACTAAATCCATCGAAAGATTATAAATTGGGTATTGGTGACGAAGTTCGCATTGAGGTATGGGGTGCTTCCCAGCAAAATTATCGCTTATTAATTAATAAAGTTGGGGCAGTGGTTATTCCTGATATTGGTCCAATTTCAGTTTATGGCCTCTCACTTGGCGCAGCGGAGAAAAAAATACTAAAACGCCTGTCTACTATTTTCAGTGGAATGAACGGTAGCCACCCAGATACTTTTGCGCAGGTAAGCATGGGGCAGTTGCAGGGAATTACGGTAAATGTCATTGGCGAAGTGGTTATGCCAGGAACTTATACTCTGCCATCTACAGCTTCATTGTTTAATGCTTTGTACTTGTCGGGTGGTCCGAATAAAATCGGGTCATTTAGAAAGGTGCAGGTCATAAGAAATGGAAAAATATTTAAAACAGTTGATGTTTATGACTACCTCATTCACGGTAACGGAAGTGCCGATCTTCAACTGAAGAATGATGATATTATTAAAGTGCCTACATATGACCTAAGGGTCGTGATTCAGGGGCAGTTTAAGAGAAATGGTCTTTTTGAGGCGAAAGAGGGAGAGACCTTAAGTAGCATTATTGAGGTCGCAGGAGGCTTTACGGAGAATGCCTATTCACACCGATTGGAAATTTATAGAAAAAACGGTCGTGAGCAGTTGATTAAGGATGTCATGCAAGATCAATTCTCTACTACTGTTTTACATAGCGGTGACTCTATCGTCGCTAAGGCAGTTTTGAACCGTTTTGCTAATCGGGTTCAGATTGCAGGGGCGGTATTTCGCCCAGGGACTTTTGAACTTTCTGACGGTTTGATGGTCTCTGATCTGATCAAGAAAGCAGAGGGCTTGAAAGAGGATGCTTATTTAGGGCGTGCCTATATCTATAGAAAAGCGGCGGATATGTCTGATGAGGTCCTGTCATTTTCTGTAAAGGGAGTAATCACAGGTAAAGAGGATGTCAAGCTGCAACGGGAAGATTTTGTGACGATTTCCTCTATTACAGATATGCGGGAGACGCAATTTGTGACTGTTAGTGGTCCCGTGATGCACCCTGGCCAGCTGAAGTACGGTAAAGGTATGAAGCTAAAGGATTTGATTCTGATGGCTGGAGGATTTAAAATTGAAGCCTCAGGAGCTCGTGTAGAGGTTGCTCGTAGACACGAAGGAGAGCAGGCGGAAACCTCTTCTTTGGATATTGCGAAGATTTATCGCATGGATATCACCAAGGACCTGAAATTATCTGAAGAGGATGGTAGTTTTGAAATCCAGCCTTTTGATAAAATTTATATTCGTAAGTCGCCAGGCTATAAAACACAGCGTGTAGTTTCTGTTACTGGTGATGTAATCTATCCTGGTGATTATTCTTTGAGTTCAGAGAATGAACGTATTTCTGACGTTATTAAACGTGCAGGAGGCTTCAGTGCCAACGCGTATCCAGAAGGAGCAATGCTTACACGTAAAATTGTAAAAACAGATAAGCAGAAAGCACTGGAGAGTGAAATGCTCAAAAGAGATAAATCAATTGATCTTACGGATTTGGACTTTGAAGTCGTGGGAATCAGGCTGCAGGATATTATGGCAAACCCAGGAGGTAAATACGATATCTTCCTGTCGCCGGGAGACGAAATTACAGTGCCATCAAAAGTCCAGACGGTTCGTATTTCTGGAGAAGTATTGAACCCTGTATCCACAACGTATAAAAAACGAAAAAGAGCGAAATTCTATATCGCCCAGGGCGGAGGGTTTGGCTTAAGAGCTAAAAAAGGAAAGACCTATGTTCGCTACCCTAACGGAACTACCGGCATTACAAGAGGGTTTATTATTCATCGGTATCCTAAAGTAACCCCTGGCTCCGAGGTTATTGTTCCTCAAAAACCTGAACGTGCACCAATGAGTATCACCGCATGGATGGCGATCGCCTCAACAGCAGCCACACTGGCATTAACGGTATCTAACATCTTCAAATAATTAGCATCATGAGTGAAAGAATGGATTTAGAAACCCGCCGTCAGGAGCCATCATATTACGAAGAGGATGAAATAGACTTAATCGCTGTATTCCAGTCGATTTACCAGGGAAGGAAAACGATCTACAAAAGTATGATCGTGTGCGCGCTTTTGGGGATTTTCATTGCATTGGTTTATCCTGTTTCTTATACCGCAACAGCAACATTGATCCCAGAGGCACCAACCTCCTCTATGGGTAAGCTCGGTGGCCTTGCGGGCTTGGCAGGTATGGCAGGAATTGATCTGAGCAGTATGGGGGGGGATGGTTCAACCATTGCTCCTGAGCTATATCCGCAGGTCGTAATTTCATGGCCTTTTCAAAAGGCATTAATGAATACTAAAGTTGATTTGGAGGACGTCGGCCATCCGATTACGCTATTTGATTATTATACCAACTGGAAAAAGGAACAACCTTCCGCTAAAGTGAAGAAATATACAATTGGCTTGCCAGGAACGCTAAAGAAGGCGATCGCAGGTGAGCAAGAGCGTGTTCCAAATCCTAATTATAGCGGTCCCGAAATTATAACCAAAGAACAGAAAACATTACGAGATATCCTGACAGGATTGGTTCTCGTGGAGTCAGATGCAAAAACGGGGATTATTACACTTTCTGTGGACATGCCGGAAGCCAAAGCCTCTGCGCAGGTGGCATCAAAAGCTTTGGATTTACTGCAAGACTATATTACCGATTATAAAACAGGTAAAGCTCGGGCAAATTTAGATTTTATCAAAGAGCGTTATAACGAACGACAAGAGGAATTCTTGGCTGTTCAAAACAAGCTGGCAGCGTTTCAGGATCGCAATAAATACGTTACGACAGCGACAGCGAAGGTAAAAGAAAAACAGCTTAATGATGAATATACCATGGCCTATAATATTTATCAGGAATTGGCAAAACAGCTCGAGACTGCGGAAATTTCAGTCAAAGAGAAAATGCCTAATTTTACAGTTTTAGAGCCTGTAAGCGTGCCTGTGGAGAAGTCCGCACCAAAGCGAGGTTTGATTGTCGTTATTAGCGTTCTTTTAGGTTGCTTTATAGGGGTAGGTATATTATTTATTGAATATTTAAGGAAGTCATTTAGCGAGAGTCACTTATAGAAATGGAAAAAATAGCAGTAATTGGGTTAGGATATGTAGGCCTTCCCTTAGCCGTTGAGTTGGCAAAAGTAGGATATAAGGTTGTCGGTTTCGATATTAATGAGGCGCGTGTTGCGGAGTTGGTGGGCGGAACAGACAAAACTTTGGAGGTTAGTGAGAGTGATTTAGCCTCAGTAGCGCAAACCATTCAATATTCTGCCAAGGTAGAGGATATGACTACCTGCAATATCTTTATTGTTACCGTTCCAACACCTATTGACGGATCGAAGAATCCTGATTTACGTCCATTGGTTGGTGCTTCTCAGATGTTATCGCCTTTATTGAAAAAAGGAGATATCGTCATTTATGAATCTACGGTTTACCCAGGTTGTACAGAGGAAATTTGTGTGCCTGAACTTGAAAGTAATACTTCCTTAAAATATAATGTTGACTTTTTCTGTGGCTATTCTCCAGAGAGAATTAACCCAGGTGATAAAGTAAATACATTGACCACCATCAAGAAAGTAACCAGTGGTAGTACGCCAGAGGTCGCTGATCGTGTGGATGCTTTGTATAATAGCGTGATTAAAGCGGGTACTTTCAAAGCGACTTCTATCAAAGTTGCAGAAGCCTCTAAAGCGATTGAAAATGCGCAACGAGATGTTAATATCTCTTTTGTTAATGAATTATCCTTGATCTTTGACCGTATCGGCATTGATACACATGAGGTTTTGGAAGCTGCTGGTACAAAGTGGAATTTTCTACCGTTCAAACCAGGTTTGGTTGGTGGCCATTGTATTGGTGTAGATCCTTATTATTTGGCAGCAAAAGCTGAATCATTGGGTTATCATCCTGAGGTGATTCTTTCTGGCCGAAGAATCAATGACAATATGGGCGTCTTTGTGGGCAATAAGGTTATTAAGCTTTTGATTGACAAAGGTAATGTAGTCAAAGGGGCCAATGCTTTGGTGTTGGGTATTACCTTCAAGGAGAACTGTCCTGATATTCGCAATACCAAAGTCGTGGATGTAGTTCGTGAATTGGAACAGTTCGGATTAAATGTTGATGTTTATGACCCATGGGCAAGTGCTGAGGAGGTTAAAGAAGAATATAACATTGATTTGCTTTCAGGACTGAATGGTAAACAATATGATGCTGTGGTATTGACTGTTTCCCATGAAGAATTCAGAAATTTGGATATGGTAGCCCTTACGCACGTTCGTAGCGTGGTATTTGATACCAAAGCGTTTTTGCCTAAGGAAGTTATTGACGGACGTTTGTAATGAAAAAGATTCAGATGGTGGACCTCGGTTCACAATATCAAAATATCAAGGAGGAAGCTGATGCAGCCATGCAGGAGGTGATAGACTCCTGTGCCTTTATTAACGGTCCTGCAGTTCACGCTTTTGCATCGGAGTTGGCTGATTATACAGGAGTGAAAAACGTTATTCCTTGTGGTAATGGAACTGATGCCCTACAAATTGCCCTAATGGCAGTTGGTCTGCAAGCAGGGGATGAGGTGATTGTTCCGGTTTTTACCTATGTGGCAACGGCTGAAGTTATTGCACTTTTAAACTTAAAGCCTGTCTTTGTAGATGTAGATCCAAATACGTTTAATATTGACGTCGCTCAAAGCCGAAAAGTGATTACCAGCAAGACAAAAGCCATAGTACCTGTTCATCTTTTTGGTCAGTGTGCCGATATGGAGCCTCTGTTAGCTTTAGCAAAGGAATTTGATTTGAAGGTGATTGAAGATACTGCTCAAGCGATTGGTGCAGCATACACCTTTTCGGATGGGACGGTTAAGCAAGCCGGTACGATGGGTGATATAGGAACAACCTCCTTTTTCCCATCTAAAAACTTAGGGTGTTTTGGTGATGGTGGCGCGATGCTCATCAATGATGACGACTTGGCTAAACAAGCAAAGATGATTGCTAACCATGGTCAACGTATCAAATATCATCATGATATTATTGGTTGTAACTCAAGATTGGATACCTTGCAGGCCGCTTTGTTGCGGGTGAAACTGAAACATTTAAATACTTATAATGCCAATCGCCTGTCGGTTGCTGACAGATATGATGAGGCATTTGCTGCTGTACCTGAGTTATCAACACCTGTTAGATCGGAGCGATCTACTCATGTATTTCATCAGTACACCTTGAAAGTAAATGGGGTAGAACGAGATGCGCTAAAAAATAGATTAATGGAAAAAGGAGTACCTTCGATGGTTTACTATCCTGTTCCGCTTCATCATCAAAAGGCGTATCAGCAGGAGGAATGTGCTGTTTTCCTTATCACTGAAGGACTTTGCCAAGTAGTGTTGTCGCTACCTGTTCACACAGAGATGGATTCAGAGCAACAGGAATTTATTATTGATGCAGTAAAAACTGCCATTGACGAACTGAGATAATAATATGAATCAACAAGAATTTTTTGCCCATGAAACGGCAGTCATTGATCAAGGCTGCAAGATTTCCAAAGGAACCAAAATATGGCATTTTTCACATGTGATGCCCAATTGTATTATTGGAGAGAATTGTAATATCGGGCAGAATGTGGTTATTTCTCCCGAGGTAGTGTTGGGCAAGAATGTGAAGGTTCAGAATAATGTATCTATTTATACGGGGGTAACTTGTGATGACGATGTTTTTTTGGGGCCATCAATGGTGTTTACTAATGTGACCAATCCACGAAGTGCTGTTAACCGAAGAAGTGAATACGCCAAAACGCATGTCGGCAAGGGAGCTACCATCGGTGCAAACTCTACGATTGTATGTGGGCACGATATTGGTGCTTATGCCTTTATCGGTGCTGGTGCAGTAGTTACCAAAACCATTCCTGCTTTTGCGTTGGTAGTGGGTAATCCGGCCAAGCAAATAGGTTGGATGAGTGAATTCGGCCATCAGTTGACCTTCAATGAGGCAGGCATTGCTGTTTGTCCAGAAAGTAATCAAGAATATCAACTCACTTCAGGTGAGGTAAAGAGAATAAAATAATATGAAAAATTTTGCGCTGATTGGTGCTTCCGGCTATATCGCACCAAGACACTTAAAAGCTATTAAAGAAACGGGCAATAATCTATTGGCTGCTTTGGATCCTTATGATGGGGTTGGGATTATGGATAGCTATTTCCCAAATGCTGATTTTTTTGTTGAAACTGAGCGCTTTGATCGTCATATTGAGAAGTTGAAATATGATAAGGGGGTAGAGTTGGATTATGTGAGTATTTGTACGCCGAACTATTTGCATGATGCTCATATCCGTATGGGGCTTCGCCGTGGGGCAGATGTGATCTGTGAAAAACCATTGGTTTTGAACCCTTGGAACATTGATGCTTTAGCCCGAATGGAAGAGGAAACTGGTAAAAAAGTCAATAATATCCTTCAATTGCGTGTTCACCCAAGTATCATTGCCCTTAAAGAAAAGGTGGAGAATGGTCCTAAGGACAAAGTGTATGATGTCGATTTAACTTATTTGACCTCTCGTGGACATTGGTATTATACTTCATGGAAAGGTGATGTAAGTAAGTCTGGTGGTATTGCTACCAATATCGGTGTACACTTCTACGACATGCTTTCTTGGATCTTCGGGAATGTGAAGCAGAATATTGTTCACGTTCATACCCATGACCGCGCAGCAGGTTATTTGGAGTTCGAAAAAGCACGTGTGCGTTGGTTCTTGTCTATCAACGATCAAGTATTACCTGAAGAAGTAGTAGCGAAAGGACAGAGAACTTACCGTTCCATCACCATTGAAGGAGAAGAATTAGAGTTTTCTGGTGGTTTTACAGATTTACACACAAAAAGCTACGAAGAAATTATGGCAGGCAAGGGTTATGGCTTGGAAGCTCCTCGTCAGGCCATCGAAATCGTTCATGCTATTCGTCATGAAAAACCAGTAGGCTTGATCGGTGATTATCACCCATTCGCTAAGAAGCCTTTGGCTAAGCATCCTTTTGAGAAGTAATTTGATAAAATATAAATTGAATGAGCAACTAACTTTGGTTGCTCATTATTTTTGATGGCATACAATTCATTAATCAAAGGGCTAAAAGCTTCTACATTCTACTCTTTGGCAACAAAAGTAATAGCATTTATAAGTACTGTTTTTGTTGCAAGGTACTTAGAACCCTCTGATTTTGGGGTTATAGCAATGATTAACGTGTTCGTTGAATTTATGAACATGATTGCAGAAGGAGGTCTAAGTTATGCAATTATTAAAAATGATTATCATGATTATTTTCATTCTGCAGTTCATAAGTTTGTTGTATTAGTGGGGGGGATTATGTCAATTGGGATGATGTTGTTGAGTCCACTAATTGCGATTTTTTATAATAACCCATCATTAGTTCTTCCTTCAATTATTATATCAAACTTATTTTTAATCAAGGCGGTTGGGATTACTCCTATGGCCATGTTAAGTAAGGAGTTACGATTCTCGGAAATAGGGCGAATTACAACGTTGTCCATGTTCATCTCGGTTATTTGCACCATTTTACTGGCAATGGTAGGACTTGGTTATTGGTCTTTAATTATTGGACAGGTGATTAATGCTATCTTAGGGGCTATATTGTCATATAATAAGGTCAAGGATCGAATTAGTTTTATGGGTTTTTCCTTCGTTAAAATGAAGGGAGTTTATGCGCGAGTAGGACATACTATAAAAAATGTGATTGGTTTTAGGGTTGTAAATTATTGGGCCCGCAATGCTGATAATTTATATATAGGTCGTTTTTATAGTGTGGCAGAATTAGGAATTTATGAAAGAGCCTATAAGTTGTTTATTTTACCTATGGGTTTAATAAATAGCGTTCTGTCTCAGGTAATGTTACCCATTTTAAAGAAGGATTTATCCTCAGAGAGAAGAGTGAATCGTACTTATGGCATGATCTTGAATGGGGTAAGCTTAGTAATTCTTCCTTTATCTTTGATTTTTATATTTATACCTACTGAATTTATTAATTTTATTTGGGGGAATCAGTGGTTGCAAGTAGCAGAGATATTGCCTTATTTTGGTGTTTTAATTTTAAATCAAGCGTTAATGACCACTTCTGGGCTGGTATTGGTATTAAAGGGTAAAGAAGTAATTTTACGTAGATTAGGTTGGGTTTCATCTGTGATTATAGTTGGGGCAATTATTTTAGGAGGTATGACCTCCTTTATTAGTGTTCCTAAATACTATGCTATTGCTTATCTAATGATTGTTTTACCGTTGAACGTGTACTTGGTGTACTTCAAGGTTTTAAAATTTTCATTTTGGAGAAATGTATCGATTTGGTTGGTACGATTGATTTTTTCTTGTTTGGCTTTATATTACCAATTATACAGTGTCAGAGGAGAAGTGATTTTTGCTTGTCTCCTTTTATTGGTCGGATGTGATATTTTTGGTATTTATAAGGGAGTAAAAGATAGTATTGATGAAGATAGCATTAATAACAGAGTTATATCCACTTACTGAGGACGCTGTATTTCCTCAGTCTGCTACATTTGCAATACATAATTTTTGCAAGGAGTGGGTGAAATATGAAGGGGTGGAGTTGGATGTATATGCAATAAATACTTACCCCAATAAAAGGCGAATAATCCCTGTAAGAAAAAAATATATTAGGGATGGGGTTGAAATAACTCCAGTTCCTATTTTTAAGATTCCAAAGACGGAGTTGTTTTTTACTGATTATTCACTTTCAACGAAAGAATACGACGTTGCTATCGGACACTCTTTAATTTCACTTAGCTTTTTGGAAAGGATCAATGCAAGTAAGCGATTCTTTGCCTTTCACCTTTCGGATGTGAATTTTTTACAAGGATATTCAACTAAGAAGAGGCTGGCCTATATTGAGCGTTTTAAGCGGTTAACCTTAATTAGTCGTTCCTTTGGTATTCAAAAAGATTTGAATGCTTTAGGATTAAAGAGTGAGTTTATCGCAATTTCAGGCATTCCAGCAAAAGAAATAGTTTGTAGAAAATTTGCGATACAGGATCATATTAATTTTATAGTAGTTGCTCGTTTAGAAGACTATAAGAATATTGATCTTGTCATTCGTTCTTTGGCAAAGATAAGAAATCAAAATTGGTCATTTTCAATTATCGGAGATGGGGTTTTGAGAGGAGAATTAGAAAATTTATGTCAAGAGCTCGGGATATCAAATAAAGTTCGATTTTTAGGGGTATTAAATCATCAAGAGGTAATGAAGCAGTTGATGTCTTCAGATATTTTTGTCATGGTTAGTAATGAAACATTCGGTCTGGTTTATTTAGAAGCTATGGCTAAGGGAAATATTGTGATAGGCGCCAAAGGTTTTGGCATTGATGGTGTAGTTTCTAATGGGGTTAATGGTTTTTTGGTTTCCTCATCTGATGAACGAGAGTTAGTAAAACTACTGGAATATAATTTGGGGAACTTGCAACAATTGGAAAAGGTACAAAACCAATCAATGAAAGATGTAAGCTCGTTTACCGAGGAGCGTGTTGCTAAAAAGTATTTTGATTTTATTTGTGGGGAGGTTTAGCCTGAGCTGTTTAGTGTTGTAATAAGAAATGAATAGATAGTGATAATTATAACCGATTAGAGAGCTGTTCTGTATGTAAATCATATAGAGGTGGGTCTTTGTGGTTTTATTGATATATATGGTCGTGTTTATCAAGATGAACTAGGATAATTCTCGGCTGTAGATCTGATTTAAGGTGTCCTATGAAAAAAAATAATTGATGGTAAGTGCAGTAATGTTTGTTTATAATGAGGAGAAGTATATTAAGGAAATGCTTCTTTCAATTATCAATCAAACAAAAAAAGTAGATAAGATAATTATTGTAGATGATCAAAGTGATGATGGAACAAAAGGTGTAGTAGATCAATTTATAATTGATTACCCCAACCATGATGTGTTATATCATTATAATCAGAAGAAAGGGAAGGTCTTTGCTTACAGTAAAGGATTGTCTATGGTTGAGACTGAGTACTTTTTTGTGTGTGCTGGTGATGACTTTTTGCTTCCTAATTTTGTTGAAACTTTATTGGGTGAATTATCTATTAAGAATTGTGACTTTGTTTATAGTAAGTATTATATAGTTGATTCAAACCTCCAAAAGCCTATTGCGGTAAAGCGGGCAAGTGTTTATACGTTTGATTCATTGTTAAAGTCAAATCGTGTAAGTGGGTATTTGTTTGGGAAAAGAAAGGTGATATCATATGTTTTACCTTTTCCAGATGGTGTTACTTTTGAAGATTGGTTGACAGTGTTGCTACTGTCTAAGGAATATAATGTGGTTCATATGAGTAATGAGCCATTATTTAAATATCGTAAGCATTCTGCAAGTACTACTATTTCTTTAGGAGAGGTAGGAGTTCGTAAAAGGGATATTGACTTTTATAACTATATATTGAGTGCAAATCAGTTTGATTTTTCTAAAGTTCAGAGAAACACCATTGATCTGCGCTTGCGTTATTGCCGAGTAATGATGGATGGAGGTAGTATGATTGAGAAAATGAAATTAGTTTTTTCCAAAGATACCTTTTTTGTGGATAAAATTAGATTAGTTTTATTGTTGTTGCCTGGGATAAATAATTCTAATGATGTGTATAATCTATTGCAACGAGTTTTAAATAGATGAAAAAGTTTGTTTATTTGTTCAATAAGTATGCTATTAGAAGTGTTTTTTTATCATGGTTAACAGGGATGTTGATTCCGTTATTATATCTTCTTTTCGCTTTTAATGTTAAAAAAGTACTAATGACAATTAAAAAGCCTTTAGGCTTTTATTTATTCATTTTTGTAGTGCTACAAGCGACATCAGTTTTTTTGTCTCCATTATATTATTTTTTCACATGGGAACGTTTTTTTGCTATAATTCATAATATAATTGCATTCTTGTTTCTGTTTTTAGGGTACGGGATATTTAGTTGTCAAAAATATAGAGATGTATTAAGTGGGAATATAAAATCCACTTTTTATACGGTGTCTGCTATTATTGTAATTACCTCAATCTATTCGTTGGTAACACATCAGGACTTGGTTTTTTATGGTATTCCAGGTTTAGCTGGTATTGAGACTAAGTTTAACATGGTTTCATTTAATATGATGGATTGGTTTATTATTGATTTTCCAAGGACAACGGTGTTTTCTGTATATCCTAATGCTTCTGGAATTACGGTTACCTTATTATACTTTCTTCTTATATATTTTAGTTTTATAAAGAATAAGGATGCGCAAATTTTGATCCCTACAATTTGTCTTTGCTTTGCTGTTTTGATGACAGCATCACGACTTTATATTGTTTTCTCTTTAGTTGTATTAGTGTTATCCTTTGTGAAAAGTAGAGAGGGATTATATAGGTTATTGATGTTAATACCAATAGGCTTATTTTTGTTAGCTATTATAATTCCATTTATTTTAGAGTTAAGGGAAGGATCTAATAATGCAAGATCAATGATTTATCATGAATCGTTGAAATATATGCTTCATATTAATCCTGTTTTTGGCTTGGGAATGAAACCAAGACTTTTGACTAATTTGGGGCTACCATACCCAGTAGGTTCACACTCGACAGTGATTGGCTATTTTGTGAAAAATGGTTTTATAGGAGGGCTATTTATATTAACGGGGTATCTAATAGTCTTTCTGAAATATGGATTATATTTAATTCAAATAATCCGAAAAAATATTAATTTTGATAGGGTAACTTTCTTTTTGCAAAGTGTTTTTGTAATCATTTTATTCATGACATTCTCTGAGGATTTAGATGCATATGAGGTTATGATGTTTTACCTTGGAATGGCTCTCTATGTTTATTGGGCAATGTCAATAAAATTAAAAGTGTTTAATCATAATAGATTACAATTATCTTGAGTAATTATTCATTTCTTAACCCCTTTTCCTATCAGTTGGTGCGCAACAATACTGATTTATTGGAAAATGAACCTTTCTCCTTTTTTATTGATGGAGAATGGCTGTGTAAATTCTTTAGATGGTTTACTCCTTTGAATCCAAAGCGGATCAGTTTTGATATGACTACACTTGCCCCCAAAGTATTTGAGAGCTGTAGCAAGGAGCAAAAGTCTGTTTATTTTATCGGGAGTCAGGCCAATGAAATTGCTGAGGCGATGGGGAAGATCAAGGAGGCTTATCCTAATTTGCGTATTGCGGGTTATCGAGATGGGTATATAAAGGGAGTAGAGAAAGACGCTTACCATGAAATATTATCTTCGGGTGCTGATGTAGTAGTAGTTGGTATGGGTACACCACTTCAGGAACAGTTTTTGTTAAAACTTATGAAGGAAGGGTTTAAAGGTCATGGTTTTACATGTGGAGGCTTTCTTCATCAAACAGCGAAACAGTTGGCTTATTATCCTCAATGGGTAGATCGGATGAATTTGCGATGGGCTTATCGAATTTACGATGAACCGAAGCTTTTTTCCCGATACTTTATTGATTACCCCAAGTTTGTATTCAAGTTTTTATATGATTTGAAATACAATCGTTGGTGGGAAGGAAAAATAATTGAAGATTATCCGGATGAGATTATATAAGGTCTTAGCAATTATATTGCTAATTATAGCAACGGCACTGAATGGTTATTCTCAGACAGACACACTTAAAATATCCTCTACATTAATAGGTGTTGGGGCAACGGGGGCGAGCTTGCCTCAATGGATTCAGTCTAATCGGTATGGGATATTTGATAGTAACCAATCTGCTGGTTTATTGCTTGGTGTAGGTGCGGAAGCTGAAGGGGCATTCCACTCTGTTGGTTATAAAGCAGGTGTGGAGGTATTTGGTAATTCCTATGGAGGCGACGCGTGGCTACAACAAGCGTATGTGAATTTTAGCCTTTATTCTTTTGAGTTAAAACTTGGGAAAGAACAATTTACTACCGGTATGCCCAATGAAAATTTAGGCTCTGGTTCATGGTTGATTGGAAATAATGCAAGGCCTATCCCTCGTGTTGGGTTTGGCCTGTTTGAATATACACCGGTTCGGTTTACTCATGGATGGTTAGAAATCAAGGGAGCATTGATGCATGCTTTTCTGAATGACGATCGAGGAGAGAAAGGAACTGATGGGGCTCAAATACATGAAAAATTTGCCTACTTGCGGTTGTCCAAATACTTTATTCAGCCTTATGCTGGGATGGGCCACAGTGTCTTGATGGCAGGGGTGAACCCTCATGGGCAACAGATGACGACCAATTATTGGGCTGTTTTCTTTGGTAAAGCTGACCCCAATGGAAGTGGTGCTGATCAACTTAATGTTGCTGGAGGAAACTCGGGTATCAAGGAGTTGGGTTTTTATATCGATTTAAAAGAAGGTAAAGAAGTACAGTTTTATTTCCAGCGCCCTTTGAAAGACCGAGCTACTTTGCCATTCTTTGGAAGAAACAAGGATTTCCTGACGGGTTTAAATTATGTGAATAAGAATAGTAAAGCTTTGGTGACTGGCTTTAACATAGAGCTTTTTAAATCCTCTTGGCAGAGTGGACCGGGAACACCTGACCCTATGGTAAATGGCAACTTTGTTCACATCACACGCGATATTTCCCCTAACCCTGAGAAATGGATGGAGGATAATTTTGGAATAGTTTCTCCAGGAATTACAACGGACGAGGTAGTTGAATTTTTGGAAGATGAGGTGAATTATGGCCATGAATTTGGCGGAAGAGCGAATTACCTAAACAATCAGGATTACTATAAAGGCTTCACTTATCATGGGCGGATGATTGGACCATCATTATTTCATACAGTTGACCAAGTCAAATTATACAATCCAAACTTCAATGATGAATGGGATTTTTTTGTTGCAAATAACAGGGTTGAAGCCTTACATTTGGGAGTGGAAGGCTGGGTGAATAAATCTGTTTTTTATAGACTCAAATACACCCATTCTCGGAACTATGGAACTTATGCAGGCCTTAATCAGGGGCGTTTTCAATGGGAAAGTGAAAATCCTGATTCTGACTATGAGTATTATTTCGACGGGGGATTGACGCAAAATTATACTTTAGCAGAAATAAACTATACATCAGCAAAATTCAGTAATTTTGAGTTTGGCTTAAGTATTGGTTACGATTTTGGTGAGTTGTATAACGCTTTTGGTACCATGCTTTCCATGAAGTTTAACTTTGTGAATAAATAATGCGATACGGAAAATACCTTAAAGAAGTCAAGTTACTTGGCGATCTTATTGCGCTGAACGTTTTCTATTTTCTCGGGCAATTTTTGTTCGAGACTTTTGTGTCTTCGGAGGCTTTTCCTCATCGGAGTATGAAGGTGTTGTTGCTGATTTACAACTTTGCATGGTTGTTTTCATCTTCTTTCCTCGAGATTCATGAGACTGCGCGGAGTTTGCAGCTTGAGCGGGTGTTCTCCAGGCTGTTGAATGCGCTGACGATCTTCCTGTTAGCCATTTTCGGGGTATATGGTCTTTCGTTGGTTAGTCTTCCTCCGCAGTATGTTTGCGTAACTTATTTGGCTTCATCCTTTGGAATTATAGGCTTTCATATGGGCTTCATTGTTTTTTTGAAGTTCTACCGGAGGGCGGGGTATAATATTAAAAATATTGTCTTGCTTGGCGATGCTGAAGTAACCAGTGATCTTAAGCAAATCATTTTTTCTCGAGCAGATCTGGGTTTTAGGGTCAAGGGAATTTTTGATCGGGAGATTTTAGCTGATTTAGAGAAGTTCTTTGACTTCCTTATTGTCAATGAAATTCAGGAGGTATTTTGTCACCCTGGGCACATTGAGCCTGAGGTTTTGGAGCGGTTGGTCGAGTTCACGGATGATAATATCATTACCTTAAAAATTGTCCCTGATTTCAGGGGGTATATCTTTAAGGGAATGGATGTCCAGTTGTATGGTCATGTTCCAGTATTAAAGCTAAAGCCGCACCCTTTTGATAACCCAATGAATCAATGGCTCAAACGGGCTTTTGATATCGGCTTCAGTCTGTTTTTTCTGATCTTTATAGGGGCATGGTTGTTTCCGTTAATGGCGTTGTTAATCCGTTTGGAGTCCAAAGGGCCCGTCTTTTTTAAACAACCCCGTGGTGGGGAAGGCAACAAGCCTTTCAAGGTATGGAAATTCAGATCCATGCGCGTCCATGATGATAAAAAAGTGGTGCAGGCAACGAAAGGTGATCCTCGAATCACAAAGATTGGCGCCTTTATTCGGAAAACAAGCATTGATGAATTGCCTCAATTTATTAATGTACTCAAGGGAGAGATGTCTGTTGTTGGGCCACGGCCTCATGCAGTACAGCATAATGAAGAGTATCGACCACTGATCGAGAAGTTTAATCAACGCCATAAAGTAAAACCAGGCATTACAGGTTTAGCGCAAGCCAAAGGCTATCGTGGGGAAACGGAAACGGTGAAGATGATGGCTGACCGTGTGAAGATGGATCGTTTTTATGTCGAAAACTGGTCTTTTTGGTTCGATGTGAAGATTATCGTTATGACTGTTAATTCGATGCTTAACGGCGAAGAAAAAGCATATTAACTGACGGAAATCTTATTTTTTGTTATTATAATCTGATAATTTTATAGGATTAATTCGGGGATGTTTCCCCTAAAAAATAATTTACAACATCATGAAAATAGCCGTAGTAGGAACGGGTTACGTAGGTTTGGTTTCTGGTACCTGTTTCGCTGAAACAGGTGTAGAAGTAACCTGTGTAGATATCGATAAGAATAAAGTGGAGAAAATGCAGAATGGTATTGTGCCCATTTATGAGCCAGGCCTCGATTTGCTTTTTCACCGAAATATTGAACAGGGCAGACTGAAGTTCACCACTTCTTTGGAAGAGGGTATTAAGGATGCTGAAGTGATCTTCCTGGCATTGCCTACACCTCCTGGTGCTGATGGAGCAGCCGATTTGCAGTATGTTTTGCGTGTCGCGGATGATTTGGGTAAAATGCTGGATCATTATGCGGTAGTGGTGGACAAATCTACCGTGCCTGTGGGGACGGGCGAGAAGGTTCAGGCGGCAATCGCTGCCAATGCTACGGTTGATTTCGATGTGGTTTCAAACCCTGAATTCCTGAGAGAAGGGGTTGCTGTGGAAGATTTCATGAAGCCGGATCGTGTAGTGATCGGATCGACATCTGACAAGGCAGCCAAAATCATGGATCGTCTATATGAGCCATTGGTACGTTCGGGTAATCCAATTATTCATATGGATCTCCGTTCTGCAGAATTGACCAAATATGCGGCGAACTCATTTTTGGCGACGAAAATCACCTTTATGAATGAAATCGCCAACATGTGTGAGCTTTTAGGGGCTGATGTAGATTTGGTACGTAAAGGAATTGGTACGGACAGTCGTATTGGTAATCGCTTTTTGTTTGCTGGTATTGGCTACGGCGGATCTTGTTTTCCTAAGGATGTTTCAGCCCTGGCAATGTCTGCCAATGAGGTGGATTACAACTTTCAAATCTTGAAAGCGGTGATGGAGGTCAATCACTCACAGAAAACCAAGTTGATCAAGAAGGTGAGTCAGTATTTTGATGGAGACCTGAAAGGAAAGAAAATCGCCCTTTGGGGATTGGCCTTTAAACCAGAAACGGATGATATCCGTGAGGCACCAGCGCTTTATAATATTGAAGCTTTATTAGCTGCAGGTGCAGAGGTGGTTTGTTATGACCCTGAAGCAATGGAAAATGTACAAGGCGTGATGGGTGACAAGATCACTTTCGCTGCGAATGAGTACGCTGCTTTGGAAGGTGCGGATGCGCTGATGATCATGACAGAATGGCAATTGTTCCGTACTCCTGATTTTGATAAGATCCGAAAGGCATTGAAAAATCCTGCGATCTTTGACGGCCGTAACTTATACAGTGTGGAGAACATGCGTGAGCAAGGGTTCTACTATACTTCGATTGGGCGTAAGGATGCGTAATTTGTAGGGGCGTTGCATGCAACGTCCGTACGTATATATAAAACAAAACCTCCAAGTTTTCGGACTTGGAGGTTTTGTTGTTTTTGGGAGAAAATCAATCTTTCATTCTGATATGAATATCGTGTGGTGCGGTATGCTGTCCACCAAAGTAAGGGTAGCAGATGAACCACATGGAATGGGTGATTTTTCCGTCGTATATTTGTTTTCCATCCAAATATGCAAAGAACTTATCTTTATCGATATTGATGTCCACATCGAAAGTGTCATTGACTTGAACATCAGTAATATAGCTTGATGTTCTTTTTCCTTTTATATACACATAGTTGAACAGCTCGATCAAGTGCTTTTCTGTATTGTACCGCCAGCCAATTCGGTAGCTGTTTTGATGAATATCCCCCCAGGCAATTCCGGTAAGTTTATTCAGGTCCAGGTTGTCCACATCATCGAAATGATATTGACAGTCATCAAGGAAGGTAACACTTTTGTGTAGTTGATTCCCTGATAATTCCACCGGAGCATGGAATACACTGTGCGTTCCTTTATGTATGGTGATTAGTGTATCCTCATGCCAGTTGAAAGGATTATTGGTACAAGAGGAAAGGAGGACTACAAATCCAATGAGATACCGAATTGTGGACATAGTTTTTCATTAAAAATGGTGGTGCCAGCAAAGAATCTTGTGTCCTGAGGGTGCCCGCAGCTGGCAATAAATTCGAGTTTGAAGGTTGTTTCATTTGACCAATGTCTTGAAGCATCGAAATTCTTTTCACCAACCGTCTCTTGTACGGCGATACCTATCCAATGGTAGAAAGCCTCGAGTTCTCCGCCTGCGCCAAGGTAGGAATGACCCATTTCATCAAATGGAATTGAGCAATTGATGGTGGGGGAAATGTTGAGGAATTTATTGATCTTGAAACGCTTTCCGATATTGATTTCCTGATAGTTGTAGTCTGGTGTTCTTCCATATCCGGCGGTTAGGTAAACCGTATTGAAGAAGCTATGGTGCTTTTCTGCTACGCATTTTATGGTAGAAAAATACAAAAGGAATGCTGTTGCCATGACTGCTTTTACGAGTCTCATTTTTGTGTGTGGTTAAGTTTTATTCCCATTGAAGGATCAATGGTGTGTAGAATGCATAAAGATAGTTTAATGTTAATCAGAGAGAAGGATTGATGCTATTGAGAAACGTGACAATGACAACTGTATTTTATAATTGGCCTTAAATGACAAAACCTCCAAGTTTTCGGACTTGGAGGTTTTGTTGTTTTTGGGTAGAAGGGACGTAGCATGCAACGTCCGTATAATATAGTTATCGCGAGCGTCCCTTTGTGATGGCTAACTATTGATGACTGTTCATTGGTAACTATCACGAGACAGAGTCTCGCGATAGCTGCTCCATGCTTGAACTAAAATAATCTAAAAGCCCAATACCAAAAATCCGCTATTGAGCAAAGATTCTTTGTTGTAAGTGAATTCTTTTTCTTCGGTATTGCCAACATACATTTTTGCACCAGCGGCCAATGCCACCGCTTGCCCTGCGGCGGTGTCCCACTCCATCGTTGGGCCATGTCTGTAATACAAGTCTGCTTTTCCTTCAGCAACCATACAGAACTTGAGAGAACTTCCCACAGACATTTCGTCCTGAACATCATATTTTTTCAATACAGTCTCTTCTTCCGGTGAAGCATGCGATGCACTGCGTACCGCCACTCGTTCAGTCGATTTATGATTAACCTGCAAGGGCTGTACGGCTTCTTCTCCTACCTGTTTGAATGCGCCTTTGTGAATATCGCCAAAATACATCGTGTCAGTTACTGGAGTATAAACCACTCCCATGGTTGGTTTGCCATTTTCAATCAGTGCAATATTGACCGTAAATTGGCCATTACGCTTGATGAACTCTTTGGTGCCGTCCAAAGGATCTACAAGGAAAAAAGTTTCCCAGTCCTTGCGGACAGGGTAAGGAATATCTTTACCTTCCTCAGAGATGATGTGAACCTCAGGGAAGTTTTTGCGCAAAGCCGCCACAATCACTTCATTTGCAGCCTGATCAGCCAGGGTTAGTGGGGAGTCATCAGCTTTGTAATCAACGACTTTGGATTGGTCAGGATTGTTGTATATTTTTAAGATTGCTGCGCCAGCATCTTTAGCTATAGGGAGAAGTTGCTCGATATTCATAATAATCTATTAGTAATGTTCAAATCATTTTAAAATGACAAATTGCGAATATTTTTTGTTAATAATAAAAAGAACGTTTCAAATTGTGGTGCGTTAAGTTCAATACAATTTATCTCGTCTATAGAAATGTAACAATTCCGTACTTTTTAGGGGGTTTATTAATCCAATAAAAATCGTACTTTTGCAATATAATGTGTACTATCTTTTAATTTTATGAGCGACAACCATATATATCCTATTTTTGACACTATTCTGCAGCCTAAAGACAAGGAGCAACTGCTTGGGCAAACCGCCAAAGTATTCTGGATGGTAGGCCTTTCAGGTTCAGGGAAAAGCACACTTGCCCGCGCCCTGGAAAATGCCCTGTTTGAAAAGGGGTTTAAAACCATGCTGCTCGATGGCGACAACCTCCGTACAGGGATCAACAATAACCTGGGCTTTTCTCAGGAAGACCGTACCGAGAATATCCGCCGTGCAGCAGAAGTATCAAAATTATTTGCCAGTTCTGGCTTGGTCACGATCTGTTCGCTGATCAGTCCAACGGAAAAAATCCGTAAGATGGCAAAGGAAATTATTGGTCAAGACACATTTGAAGAGGTATTCATTGAATGTCCTATTGAGGTCTGTGAACAACGGGATGTCAAAGGCTTGTATGCCAAAGCACGTAAAGGGGAAATTAAGGATTTTACAGGAATCAGCTCTCCTTTTGAAGCTCCGACTGATGCAGACATCGTGGTCAATACGGCGGCGCATGAGTTAAATGAAAGTCTCGACCTTTTGGTGAACTACGTACTCGGAAAAATTCAACCCGCCCCTAATAAATAAGCATATAATCGTTATAAAATGAATTCATACAATCTAACACACTTAAGAGCCTTGGAGGCAGAGGCTATTTATTGCCTTCGTGAAGTGGCTGCACAGTTTGAGAACCCTGCCCTGTTGTTTTCAGGAGGAAAGGATTCTATTGTGATGGCTTACCTGGCCAAAAAAGCATTTTACCCTGGTCGTATTCCTTTCCCATTGGTGCATGTGGATACCGGTCACAACTTTCCTGAAACCATAGCGTTCCGCGATAAATTTGTGAAGGACATCAACGCCAATCTGATCGTAGGCTCTGTTCAGCAGTCTATTGATGAGGGTAAAGTTGTGGAGGAGAAAGGATTCAATGCTTCTCGAAATGCTTTGCAGACCGTTACTTTGTTGGAAACGATCGAAAGTAACAAGTTTGACGCTGCCCTCGGTGGTGGTCGCCGCGACGAAGAGAAAGCACGTGCCAAAGAACGTTTCTTCTCTCACCGTGATGATTTCGGGCAATGGGATCCTAAAAACCAACGACCAGAATTGTGGAGCCTCTACAATGGTCGTAAGCATATGGGGGAGCACTTCCGTGTATTCCCAATTTCAAACTGGACAGAAATGGACATCTGGCAGTATATCCTGATGGAGAATATCGACATCCCTTCGATTTATTTCGCACATGAGCGTGAGGTATTTGTCCGTGATGGCGTGATCTATGGTAATTCAGATTTCATCAACCGCCGTGAAACAGAAACTGTTGAAAAGCGCGTGGTGCGCTTCCGTACTATCGGTGATATGACCTGTACTGGTGCTGTAGATTCTGACGCATCGACTTTGGCTGATATTATCAATGAGGTTGCTGCCGCCCGTACAACTGAGCGTGGTACCCGTGCCGATGACAAGCGTTCTGAAGCAGCGATGGAGGACAGAAAGAAACAAGGATATTTCTAAAATCTGTCGGTAGCAGTTGATCTGCGCTTTGAACTTTTCACAACTCTTCATCACGGGATCACCCTCCCGATTAGTATTAAAAAAATGGAACAGCATAATAATTCTGCTTATCTAAATATGGAATTGCTGCGGTTTACAACTGCAGGTAGTGTGGATGATGGAAAATCTACACTTATTGGTCGTCTTCTGTACGATTCAAAATCAATCTTTCAGGATCAAATGGACGCCGTGGAGGAATCTTCGCGCCGCCGTGGAGACGAAAATGTAAACCTTGCATTGCTGACGGACGGTCTGCGTGCAGAGCGTGAGCAGGGGATCACAATTGATGTGGCTTACCGTTACTTCGCAACACCTAAACGTAAGTTCATCATTGCCGACACACCAGGCCATATTCAGTACACTCGTAACATGGTAACGGGTGCATCAACGGCTAACTTGGCGATTATCCTGATCGATGCACGTAAAGGAGTGATCGAACAAACTTGTCGTCATACTTTTATCGCGTCCTTATTGGGAATACCACATATCGTATTCTGTATCAATAAAATGGACTTGGTAGATTATTCTGAAGAAAGATTCCACGAAATTAAAGCGGAGGCGGAAGCTTTTGCCGCTAAATTGAAAGTGAAAGATTTTCATTTCATGCCAATTTCAGCCCTGAAAGGCGACAACGTGGTGAATCGCTCGGAAGAAACACCTTGGTATGAAGGCCCAACTTTGTTGTATCTTTTGGAGAACATTCATATTGGCTCTGATGAGAACCTGATTGATTGCCGCTTCCCTGTACAATATGTGATTCGCCCTCAGTCTGATGAATTCCACGATTTCCGTGGCTATGCTGGTCAGGTGGCTGGTGGAGTCTTCAAAGTAGGAGATGATGTTGCAGTATTGCCTTCTGGATTTACTTCTAAAATCAAAACCATTGAGTTAAATGGCGAACAGTTTGAGGAAGCTTTCGCAGGAATGGCGGCAACGATTACTTTGGAAGATGAAATAGACATCAGTCGTGGTGATATGATTGTTCGTGTGAACAATCAGCCAGAATCTACGCAGGATATTGAGGCGATGGTTTGCTGGATGAACGAGAAAGGCATGACGCCAAATGGAAAGTACGCTTTGCGTCATACTTCAAGCGATGCGCGTTGTATGATCAAAGAGGTGGTTTACAAAATGGATATCAATACACTTCACCGTATGGAAGAAGACAAAACGGTAGGAATGAATGATATCGCTAAAGTGAAAATCCGTACGACAAAGCCATTGTTTATCGATAAATATGAAACCAACCGTCATACAGGTTCTTTCATTTTGATTGATGAGGCTACAAACGTTACTGTTGCGGCAGGAATGATGTTGTAAGCATTGATTTTTATATTGCTATTGAGAGCATCCCGCTCCTTGATAGCAACTACCCAAAGCCCGATAAGTGTTGTGAAGATACTTGTCGGGCTTTTTGTTTGCATTGATTTGGGCCTCCATGTAGGAGTGTCCAAGTAGCCGAGGAATTCTGACAAGTATATTTTTCATGGGAAAGACTTGTGGCTGAGGCCTCCAAAGCGGTGGGATTTAGATCATCACAAAAATAATCTCTGGACAATAAAACATGTCCGTCCTATGCTTATGCGTCCCATTAATTTTTATTTCCATTGGGTTTGATTAAATTTACCGTCTAAAATATTGATTTGTATCGGTCTTGTGCCGTGAATGATAGATGATCTATGAAAGAGAAAGTTGAAGAGCTCAAAAAAGAGATCGAAGCCTATATTGTAGAGACTGCTGAGGAATTGGAGCAGTACAGAATGAAGTTTATTAGCCGTAAATCGGTTGTTGGTGATTTATTCAATGAACTGAAAACAGCCGACCAAGAGGTGAAACGCGAGATGGGCCGTACACTGAATGAGCTGAAAAACATCGCAACAAACCGATTTAAATCGTTTGTAGATGATTTGGAGACCAAAGAAGGCAGTGAGAAATTAGCCAATGTGCCAGACCTGACTTTGCCTCCTGTAGCAGACCAATTGGGCGCACAGCACCCAATTTTGGCCACTAAGGCAAGAATCATTGAGATTTTTGAGCGTATCGGATTCAACTTGTCGGAAGGTCCTGAGGTAGAAGACGACTGGCATAACTTCTCGGCATTGAACTTTCCTGAGAATCACCCTGCGCGTGAAATGCAGGATACTTTCTTTATTGAGCGTAACCCTGATATCGCATTGCGTACGCATACTTCATCGGTGCAGGTACGTGTGATGGAAAATCAGAAGCCACCAATCCGTACCTTGTCTCCTGGTCGTGTATATCGTAATGAGGCGATTTCAGCACGTGCACACTGTGTATTCCATCAGGTAGAAGGTTTGTACATTGATGAGAATGTATCTTTCAAAGATTTGAAGCAGACGCTTTACCATTTTGTGAAAGAGCTTTTCGGAAAAGATACCAAAATCCGTTTCCGTCCTTCTTATTTCCCATTTACTGAGCCTTCTGTGGAGGTAGATATTTCATGTAATATCTGTAAGGGAAAAGGATGTAATATCTGTAAATATACTGGTTGGGTAGAAATCGGTGGTGCAGGTATGGTTGATCCTAACGTATTGACCTCTTCAAATATTGACCCTGAGAAATATTCAGGATTTGCTTTCGGGATGGGAATCGAGCGTATCACCATGTTGTTGTATCAGATCAACGATTTGCGATTGTTTACCGAAAACGATGTCCGCTTCCTGAAGCAGTTTAAAAATATAAAATAGGCAGGTCTTGTACTGCTTTCAAAAGACATCTCGGTTCGCTTGGATGTCTTTTTTTTTGAACATTATTTTTATTCCCATGAAGAAATTTTTGATTGTCCTATTTTTAGCCGTGGCCACTTTTATGCAAGCTTGTGGGCCTGACACTCAACAGGTAGGCTGGCCGTATAAGCGCGTTGAAAAGCGGTTAAACGTGAATAATTACCCAGAATTAACCAAACACAATGGCTTCATGTATTTAAATGATGTGGGGATCAAAGGGATTCTGTTGGTCAATAACAATGATGGGAGCTATCGGGCATTTGACAGGCTGTGTTCCTATTTTACAGAGCACGATTGCAAGGCTTTGGTAATGGATGAAGATACGGGTTATAGTCAGATCATAGACCCCAGTGAAGGGTGTCGATCACATTTCAGCCGCCTAGGTAGATATCTTTCAGGGCCTGCGTTAAATGATCTTTTACCCTATCAGGTTGCAGATGAAGGTAACGGTAACCTTCTTATTTACCGTTACTGATCGAAAATATGCTCAACAAAAAAGCCACATTAAAACCAAAAAATCGGTTTCAATGTGGCTTTTTTTTAGACCTTGAATTTCCTGTTTAATTACTTTTTACTGGCATTAAAAAGCTTTTCTTTTTCCTCTTTAGTGAGGCTTTCATAGCCATTGGCAGAGATTTTATCAAGAATTGAATCAATCACGGCCTGATCTACATCCACCCCTACATTGGGCTTGTTGTTATAGCGGTATTTGGTCTGAAACTCCGCTTTATGCGTTACTTTGATCTTCGAAGGTTTAGTGAACAAACTGTTCCACCAACCCCTGACTCCTGAGAAAATATCAGAAATATCGCCATTATGATTCCGCAGGCTGAGCACATAAATAAAACCAGCCAATGCTCCACCGATATGGGCAATATTTCCTCCAGCGTTTGCACCTGTGGTATCAGCAAGTGAAAACAACACATACACCAATGCAATAAACTTTAAGCGCACCTCACCGAGTAAAAATAAATTTACCCGATAATTGGGAACGAGTGTTGCTGCACCAACCACAACGGCAAATACACCTCCCGAAGCACCTAACATTTGGCTCAGGGCCACTTGTTCCGAGAAGAATGGAAGCGTATTAAAGAGTAACAGGTAAAATAAACCACCGACAACCCCACCGAGGCTATACAAAGTAATCAGCTTTCCCTGCCCTTTGAACTGAAGCAGGATACTTCCGAACCAATACAATACAAACATATTGATCAGCAGATGCAGTGGCGCTTCATGTAAAAAGAAGTAGGTGAAGATCGTCCACGGTCGGTAAATGAAAGTATGAATATCAGCAGGAAGCATTAAGTAGGACATCATCTCTACATAAACCTGATGATATCCGGCTAATGTCATGACTACCTTCGTGAGGATTACTGCGATAAATACTGCTACATTGACGATAATCAATTGCATTAGCCCATTATTGGGGCGATTCCAGGAATTCTTTATTTCGTTAAATATACCGTTCATTTTAGTGCTTTTCTTACAACAAGATTAACGCAGAATCATTCTGTCGGTTCGATTCTGCGGGGCAAGCTTTAATAAAAACTGCCATGTTGCTTTTTCCACTGTCGTAATATAATAAATCCAACAATCATCCCGGCAATATGCGCAAAGTGAGCAACATTATCTCCCGGCGATTGATTGACGCCCCTGAAGAGTTCATAGGCTCCATACATGAGGGCAAAATACTTTGCTTTGATGGGGATAGGGGGGAACAGTAACATGAGTTCGAGGTTGGGGAACATCATGCCGAAAGCGAGGATAATACCGAAAATAGCGCCTGAAGCCCCAATAAGCTGGAAACGGTCCCTGCTTGCTTTGTAAACCTCACTCACTTTAAACATGATCCGTTTGCTGTCTCTTTCAAAATTAGACTGGCTGGCGCCTTGTTCGCTGTAGTCATAATAAAGATCGCGCAGACCGGGAATATTGATATAATTATCAGCATGCCGATCAAGTATGTCCACCACATCATTGTATTGTTGGGGTGTGGGATGTTCAATAGAAAGGTAGGAGTTGATGTTTTTATTGACATACATAGATTCCACAGAACCCGCACCGGCATAAAGAATCCCGGCACCTATACCACAGGCCATATAATAAATAAGGAATTTTTTTGGTCCCCACACCTGTTCCAATAGCGGGGCGAGAAAAAACAGCCCGAGCATGTTGGAAGCGATATGCCAGAAGCCTCCGTGCATAAACATATAGGTGATCACCTGAAAAGGAAGGAACCACTGGCTGTTCAGATAGCGAAGGGCACCATAGTTGGTAATCAGGTTAGAAAGTGGGGTGTGGATGACACTGGTTAGAATATATACTGCGATATTGATCAGCAGCAGGTTTTTCACCATAGGAGTGATTCTTCCCATCATATAAATTATCTTTTTGAATTTACAATATTTACGGATGTCCGTCTGTAGAATTCAAATGTAAATAATATAATTTACAAAAGGAGGGATAAAGTGTTTTTGTGGCAGCAGGGACGTCGCAGGCAACGTCCGTACAGCTGCTGTCTTACTTAAAGAAACCCGCCATGCGATCCCCATCGAGTACCGTATAGGTTTTTTGCCCATTGGGGGCATAGTTTGGGTTTGCGCAGGCAAACAGTTGCTCGAGCAGGTTTCTCATTTCTTCGATGGTCAGTTTTGTGCCATTTTTTATCGCTGACCGACGGGCAATTGCGCGGGCAATGTTATCCTGTCGGTTCAGGGAAAGGTCTTGCTGATTTTGTTTGTACTGCTCAAGCAAGCCCTCAAAAAGCGCTTGTTCACCGCTGCCGTGGGTATTGCAGTCGCAGGGGATGCCGTTAAGGCTAATCATGTTTTGCTCACGAAGTTCAAAATCAAAGCCGAGGTAACGAATTTCATCTTCAAGGTCCATCACCAGATTGTAGTCAGCGGCATTGAGTTGAATACTCTGAGGAAATAGAAATTGCTGAGAGGAGCCTGTTTTAGTAACCAGTGTCGCTGCGTATTTTTCATACAGAATGCGTTCATGTGCCGCTTGCTGATCAATGAGCATCAGCCCTGTTTTTGAAGGCAAACCAATAAACTGATTCAGTACCTGAAAAGGGCTCAGGGAATCTTCCGTATTGAAAAACTCCGAACTCAGGCGGTCTTTTTTTCGCAACTGATTGGCGGCGCTTTCAAAAGTAATCGCCCCTGTTTGTTCCTGTCCGCGAGATTGGAAAGTCCTGGTTTCAAAATTGTTATCCGTATTTTCCGAACGCCCAGTTGTTGGCTGGTAAGTGGACGGTGTGTTGTCGCTCTGTTCAAACATCTGTTCCCATTGTTGGCTTTTCCCTGGGGAAGGCCTGAACACATCGGCTTGTTCACTGGAAGGGGAAGCCGCAGAGGAAAACCCTTTCAGAAAGGTTTTGGGTTCCTCACGTGGAATAACGGGCGTATCATCCTGTCCTTTGGTACTGATCATCTCTTTGTCAAGCTCCTCGGGGTTGAGGTCGATATTCAGTAGGGGTGTAAAATTGACGTTACTGTCAAAATCAAGGGCAGGAGCCAGGTGATGTGCACCAATGGCCTGACGAACGGTTGCCTGCAAAATGGCATATACCGTTTTTTCATCATCAAACTTAATCTCTGTTTTGGTCGGGTGTACATTGATGTCAATCTGCTCAGGGTCCATCTCCAGAAAGATGACATAAAAAGGGTAAGTATCTTTGTTCAGCAGGCCATCATAAGCATTCGTAATGGCGTGATTCAGGTAACTGCTTTTTATAAAGCGGTTATTCACAAAGATAAATTGCTCGCCACGGGTTTTTTTTGCCCCCTCGGGTTTCCCGACATAGCCCGATACTTTTAAATGTGGCACCTCTTCTTCCATAGGGACCATCTGGCTGCGGTAATTTTTACCGAAAATATTAACGATGCGCTGCGAGAGCTTCGTGCGTGGCAGCTTGAAAATCTCCCGCTCGTTGAGGTTCAGCGAGAAGGCCACATCAGGGTGTGCCAGTGCAAGGCGCTGAAAATCTTCAATAATATGTTTCTGCTCTACCTGGTTACTTTTTAGAAATTTTCGGCGTGCAGGAACATTGAAGAATAAGTTCTTGATCGCAAAAGAGGTGCCCACAGCGGTGGCTACAGGTGTTTGCTCCTTAAATTCAGCGCCTTCATTAATAATAAGTGTTCCTACTTCATCCTCTGCCTGCCGAGTTTTCAGCTCCACCTGAGATACGGCGGCAATAGAAGCGATCGCTTCGCCACGAAACCCCATGGTGCGAATAGAAAATAGGTCTTCCGAAGAGGTAATCTTGGAGGTCGCATGCCGCTCAAAACTCATGCGCGCATCCGAAGGGCTCATCCCATTACCATTGTCAATGATCTGAATGAGGGATTTTCCTGCATTTTTTACGATCACCTGAATGGCGGTGGCATGGGCATCAATCGCATTTTCTACCAATTCTTTAACTACGGAGGCAGGGCGTTGAACGACCTCTCCCGCAGCAATTTGGTTGGCTAATGCGTCAGGAAGAAGTTTGATAATATCAGACATGCAATGTGGACCTTAAAAGATTAATCAGTAGGAATAGGGCAAATTTAAAGGATTCCTTTGACTTTTAGGTAAATGTAGGCAGCAATAAAAATTCCGAAGAAATAAAATGCCCAATCGCCGTAGAACCAGTAGATCAGTACAGAGCTAATCAGCCCTATGACCATCAGCCCCTGCGCCATCCCAGCACGTACTGGGCTGTTTTTTTTGCGGTTGCGCTGAAAGCCCTCCCGAATCGAGGACGCATAGGCGGCATCTGACTCTCCCCTGGCCTCGCGGGCCATTTGTTGCTCAACAATTCGGCGCCGTTCTTCCACATGCTCCTTTACGGGATCATAATAGCGGGGCTTAACATTGAATTGTTGATGCTTCGGAATTTTAAACAGAGAAGGAAGTTTCATGACATTTTTTACATTTAATGGCCGGATGCAAAATTAATGATTTTGATTTGAAGTTATATCATCGCATTTTCGCTTCCAACCGTAAAATTAGCGGATATTTCATTTTAGGTCAAAATCTCAACCCCCTGATGTTGAAAAAAGTTACTTTATTTCTCTTTACCCTGATCATATCGTATGGCTATTTGTTCGCTCAGCCCACTGAAGCACAAAAACACTGGGCCGACAGCGTTTACCAACACATGAGTCCAAAGGAAAGAATTGGGCAGTTGTTTATGGTGGCTGCCTATTCCAACCAAGGAAAGCCCGAGCAGCAGATGGTCGAGCGACTCATCAAACAGTACCATGTCGGTGGACTGATATTCTTTCAGGGTGGACCTGTTCGTCAGACAAACCTGCTGAATCATTATCAGTCGGTCAGTAAAACGCCACTATGGGTCGGGATGGATGCCGAGTGGGGTGTCTCGATGCGACTTGATAGTGTTCCCGCTTTTCCCCGCCAAATGACTTTGGGCGCCATGCCGCAAAGTGAACTTGTGCATGAGATGGGCGCCGTGGTGGCCGATCAGTTCAAAGCCCTGGGAATGCAGATTGATTTCGCGCCTGTGGCTGATGTGAATGTTAATCCCAAAAACCCTGTGATCGGTACGCGTTCCTTCGGGGAGAATACCCATAATGTGGAAAGTAAAACCATCGCTTATATGCGAGGGCTGCAAAGCAATGGGATTATTGCCAATGCCAAGCATTTTCCTGGACATGGCGATACGGGTAAGGACTCTCATTATGCTTTGCCAGTTATTCCTTATGGCCGCACACGGCTCGATGAGGTGGAGCTGAAGCCTTTCCGCGGACTCATTCAGGCGGGGGTGGAAAGCATAATGGTGGGGCATCTGGAGTTGCCTAAAATTGATGGGCGCAAGAACCGTCCCGCATCATTATCAGATAAAATAATCAAGGGAATTTTAAGGGACGATCTGCATTTCGATGGACTGGTGTTTACCGATGCGTTGAACATGCACGCCGTATCGGATAATTTTAGCCCGGGGCAGGCGGAAGTACTTGCCTTGCAGGCGGGAAACGACGTCCTGTTATTTCCTGCCAATGTCGCCAAAGGAGTTACGGCCATTGAAAAAGCCCTCGCAGATGGCACACTGGATTCTGTAGAGGTGGCCCACAAGGTTAAAAAGATTTTGCTCGCCAAGGCAAAGGCGGGCCTGAACGACTGGCAACCCCTGCCAACCGATGGGTTGGTAGAAAGGCTCAATACGCCAAAAGTTAAAGCCCTCCGCTATAAAATGTATGAACAGGCCGCCACCCTGGTCACTAACAAAGACAATTACCTGCCGATTCAGGTGCTGGACACCACCAAATTTGCCTATTTGGGGCTTAACAGCAATACAGGGCATAATACTTACTACAAATACCTGAACAGGTATATTGAGTTCGATGGCTACCATCTCGGGAAAAAGGCTACCTCTGCACAGATCAGGAGTATGGAGGCAAAGCTAAAAACCTATGGAACCATTGTGGTTGGCATTCACCACATGAGTCGTAAGGCGAGTCAGCGGTATGGCATCAATCGGGAAGAACAAATGATGATCGAACGGCTTCAGCTTGCTGGGCACCGCGTGGTGGTCACCGTATTTGGCAACCCTTATGCCGTACAGTTTATGGGGGATGCTGAGCACCTCATTTGCGCCTACGACGATGTGGAGGAAGCGCATCAGGCAGCAGCAGCCTTAATTTTTGGAGCGATTCCCGCCAAAGGGAAGCTGCCCGTTTCTGCGGGGCCCAAGTTCCCCGCTGGTACAGGGCTGGGGACGCAAAATCTGCGTCGGCTCAGATGCGGGAACCCTGAGTCGGAAGGAATGGACAGCCAGATATTAAACAAGATTGACAGTGTCGCTGCCGAGACTATTAAGCAAAAAGCAGCACCAGGAATGCAGATTTTGGTGGTCAGAAATGGTAGTATTGTCTTTGATCGTGATTATGGCTATCAGACTTATGCAAAAAAAGTGAAAGTACAGGAAGATGTAGTGTATGATTTGGCCTCGGTAACCAAGGTGGCGGCCACCACGCAGGTGCTGATGTATTTGTATCAGCAAAACCTGATCGACCTCGATAAAAAGGCTTCCTACTATTTACCAGAACTCAAAGGCTCCAATAAGGAAGACCTGATCATCCGCGATATCATCAGCCATCAGGCTGGGCTGTTTCCTTATTACCCTTTCTGGGACAGCACCATGGTGGCCAAGCGCATTGATCCAAAATACTATTCCGTCAAAAAAATAAAAGATTACGATGTGCCCGTAGCCAAAGGGGTTTTTGGGCGCCACTCATTGCCAGATTCCCTCTGGCATTGGGCAATTAATTCTCCGCTGCGCGAAAAACCTGCGGACCGCCTGAACAAGCCTTACGATTACCGCTATTCGGATATTGGCATGTACATCATGTACCAGCTGGCTTCCAAATTACTTTCAGAACCGATGGAGGAATTTGTGATGAACAACTTCTATGAACCCCTCGGGGCTTCCACTTTATGTTTCAACCCAAAGCGGAAATTGCCTCTTTCAAGAATTATCCCTTCGGAGAAAGATGACTTCTTCAGGCATGAGGAATTACGGGGCGATGTGAATGATCCGCATGCCGCCATGCATGGAGGGGCCTGGGGACATGCGGGCCTTTTTGGCGATGCCATTGATCTGGCAAAGCTCATGCAGATGAACCTGCAAGGAGGATCCTTCGGAGGGGTGCGGTACTTTATGCCTGCGGTCATTGATACCTTCACCGCACAGCAATACACGCTCAACCGACGCGGGTTGGGCTGGGACAAGCCCCACCTGGAAGACCCCATGATGAGTTCCGCCTCGCGCTATGCAAGCCGCGATTCCTACGGGCATTCGGGCTTTACAGGGACGTTGGTTTGGGTAGATCCCCAATACGATTTAGTGTATATTTTCTTATCAAATAGAACCTATCCAACCTCTCGTAACAAAAAATTAGTTACCTTAAATATTAGACCCACGATTCAAGATTTTATCTACAAATCTATTACAGATCAGCAGATTACAGATCTTTACGACAATAAACTGTAAACATGAAAATAGGAATAGTATGTTATCCTACATACGGCGGCAGCGGAGTCGTTGCCACCGAACTTGGGAAAGCACTTTCACTCGAAGGACATGAAGTCCATTTTATTACCTATTCGCAACCACGCCGACTGGATTTCTTTAACGAGAACCTGTATTACCACGAGGTAGGGGTGCGTTCCTATCCGCTTTTCAAATACCCACCCTATGAGTTGGCCCTGGCCTCCAAACTGGTCGATGTGGTGAAATATGAGCAGCTGGATATTCTACACGTACATTATGCCATTCCGCATGCTTCTGCAGCATTTATGGCCAAGCAGATTTTGGCGACCGAAGGCATTTCTATTCCAGTGGTGACCACCCTGCACGGTACCGACATCACTTTGGTAGGAAAAGACCCCACCTATACGCCCGTAGTTACTTTCAGTATCAATGCTTCTGATGGCATCACGTCGGTTTCTGATGATCTGCGAAAAGACACCCTCAGCCATTTCGATATTCAGAAGCCCATCGAGGTGATTCCCAATTTTATTGATCTGGAACGCTTCAAGAAGCAACCCAAAGAACACTTCAAAACCGCCATTTGCCCTAATGGGGAAAAATTGCTGGTGCACACCTCGAACTTTCGTTCCGTAAAGAGGGTCAATGATGTGATTCGGGTTTTTGATCAGGTGCGAAGATCCATGCCCTGTAAATTACTGATGGTGGGTGACGGCCCCGACCGCCCAGAAGCGGAAGCCCTCTGCCGTAAGCTCGGCACCTGTGCGGATGTCCGTTTCCTCGGAAAACTCGATGCTGTGGAAGAGGTCCTTTCTGTCGCCGATTTATTCCTGATGCCTTCCGAAAAAGAAAGCTTTGGATTGGCCGCTCTTGAAGCTATGGCCTGTGAAGTGCCCGTTTTGTCGTCTGATGCTGGAGGAATTCCCGAGCTGAACAAAGATGGCTATTCGGGTTATTTATCTCCGATAGGCGATATCGACGATATGGTGGAGAAGGCTAAAAAGATCCTCGATGATGACCACCTGCCGACTTTTAAAGCCAATGCACTTGCCCGTGCCAAGGAGTTTGATATTTCGAATATTCTGCCTAAATATGAGGCTTACTATCAGCAGGTATTGGCAAACTATAAAAAGTAAGTACAGCTTAGGGCGTGTTTATCAATTTATTACCTATCTGAAATTCGGATAATTGGAGTTGATTTTGAACTATTTTCAGCAATACTATTCGCTCAAAATATTCCTTCAGCATTGCTACAATACTCCAAATTTTAAGTTTTAAACACGCGCTTCATTGAAGCGGTACGCTAAACCCTAAATGCCGTAACAAGCAAGGACACTTCAGCAGTAAAAAAATAACGATATAGCAGTGATAAAAGCAGTAATCTTTGATATGGATGGCCTTCTGATTGATTCAGAGCCATTGTGGAGGGAAGCGATGATTTCCATTTTTAATCAATTGGGCGTGCCCATGACCTGGGAAATGGCCCTGCAAACCATGGGGCTTCGCATGGATGAAGTGATTGCCTACTGGCAACGGAAGTACCCCTGGCAGGACCGTACCATTGAAGAAGTGAATGCCGACATTCTTGCTGAAGTAGATCGGCTGGTGTGGGAAAAGGGCGGCACAATGCCTGGCGTTGAAAAGACCATCGCCTTTTTTCATGAGCAGGGGATACCTATGGCGCTGGCTTCCTCCTCGCCAATGTCTTTGATTACTTCTTTTGTCAAGAAAATGGGAATTGCTGACGATCTGACGGTGATGCGTTCAGGGATGCAGGAGGAGTACGGCAAACCACACCCTTCGGTGTTCATCAATACGGCCAAAGCAATGGGCGTACTGCCCGAAGAATGCCTGGTTTTTGAGGATTCTTTTTACGGCTTGGTGGCCGCAAAAGCAGCGAAGATGACAGCCATAGGGGTGCCTGAGGCAGAATTAAAGGATCAGCCGCGATTTCAGGTGGCAGATGTGTTGCTGGACTCGTTGACCGATTTTAGTGGGGAGGTTTTTGAGCAGTTGAATAAATAAATGGGTATTATTTTACTTTATGTTTTCCGCGGGTGCAAAGCCGTGGTAAATAAGTAAAAGAAATATTATTTTGTTGGTGCATTGTGTTTGAACCCATGTAGACCAACGATATTCCACCTAACGACTTCTGAAAAAATAAACAATACACCATGAGTATAAACAGACGATCAAAATTCTTAATGGGAGGGCTGGCGGTATTGCTTTTCGGCGCTTATTTCATAGGGCCCCAAAGCCCCAAGCCTAAGCTCGATCCGAAAATCAAGCTTTTGCCTGATATGCAGCCCTCCGAGGTGGAGGCTGTGGTGAAAAAAGCCGAAGCGGCGGTGCCAAATATCAAACCGAACAATGAGGCTGAAATTGTCTGGGCAAACGACAGCCTGAAAGAAAAAACGGAATGGTGTGTGGTGTACCTGCATGGCTTTTCAGCAAGTAAGTATGAAGGGAACCCTACCCACCGCGATTTTGCCAAAAGATTCGGTTGCAACCTCTACCTTGCACGATTGCAGGCGCATGGGGTGGCTTCGGAGAATGAACTGAAGGACCTGACTCCTGAAGGCTTGGTGAATTCCGCTAAACGTGCCATCGCCATTGGGCACCAGCTGGGCAAGAAGGTGTTGCTGATGAGTACCTCTACGGGGGGGACGCTGGCCTTGTACCTTGCGGCAAACAATCCCGATTTGGTGGATGGTTTGATCTGTTATTCTCCCAATGTGGACATCGTTGATAAATCATCGATTTTGCTGACAAAACCCTGGGGGCTTCAAATTGCCCGTTTGGTGTTGGGAGGTAAATATCGCGAAGACAAGGGCAGCACCAAGGAAGTGGATCGGTACTGGAATAAAAAATACCGCATCGAGGCGCTGGTGGCTCTGCGTTCACTCATGGATGCTACCATGACCAAGAAAACCTTTGAGAAGATTAAGCAACCGACATTTGTGGGTTACTACTATAAAGATAAAGCGCATCAGGACCCCACGGTGGACGTGGCTTCTGTACTGAAAATGTATGATCAGCTTGGAACTTCGGAAGCCCTTAAGCAAAAGGTGGCTTTCCCCAATGCAGGTAATCATGTAATTGCGGGGCGCAGTTTCAGCAAAGATGTTGAAGGGGTTGAAAAGGCCTCTTTTGAGTTTGCGGAAAAAATACTGAAAATGAAGCCCGTAGAACTGACGGCTTTAAACTGAAAACACTGATCAAGAATAAAAAAAGGCCTCCGTAATGGGGGCCTTTTTTTGTCTGCATTTACCACCTTGCTCACAAGGATTCGCTGTCGGTATTTCGTTTCAGGCTGAAAACAAGGGTGTCAGGGTTCATGGCGGTGAAAACACCCACGCCACCACTGATGTTGGAGTAATTCGGGTCGATACTTCCTGTGTTTATTCCTCCCTGAAAATAACGGACAAACTCATCGGAACAGGAGGCCACCACCAGCTCATATTCGCCCAGTTTTTCAAGGTAAGCCCCATCAATAAACAGGGAATCTGAAGCGGAGACCCCACAAGGTAAATCCACATCGCTCGCCCAATAGTCTTCATCATAAATATACTCCCCTTCCTCGGGGCGTTTCATCTGATAGTAATAATACTGCCCACTGGCTTTCTCAACATAAATTTGCAGTGCCGTCGCCCTCTGGTATGCTCTCGCCTCCATGAAAGTGTGAAATTGGTCTTTGTAAAGCTCGGTGCTGTCAATCAGCGCAACGGATCCAAGTGCTTCAGGCATGGTGGCCGTGGAGGTCAGGGAGCCATCCAGTGCCACAACTTCAAATACTGAGGCTTCATTCGCAGGGAGGGTGTTTACGGACTGAAAGTGCCCAGAGTCGAGGTGGACCAAGGCATAATCCTCGCCATCAACACGCAGTGAAGGGTTGATATTTGAAGGAAACTGAGGCAGTGAATCGTAATAATCATAATAGGCGAATTGTAAGTTGGCTTTCTGATTGGGGTACAGATAGGTCTGCAGGGTCATGATGGAAAAATCAGACTCCTCTACCTGCTGGCAGGCAGTAAACAGAAGGCAGGAAATGATCAGTAAATAGCGCATAGTTAGAATTTCAGATTGATGAAAAAGTTTGGCGTGAAGCCCAGGGTGTTCACTTCCGTTTCGATGAGTTCCCCCTCTACAATGTCGTATTGCTTATACCATACATTATCCCGATTGTAAAGATTGAAGAAGGTAATGCCCACATCAAGGGCAGAACGGCGACTCAGCTTCCATTCATGCGTGATGGAGACATCAAGACGGTGGTAGTCGGGCAGGCGGTATTCATTTTTATCCGACAGAATGGGGTGGTAATCCAGGCTGCCATCCGGCAGGGTGGAGGTGTAACTGCCCAGTACAGCGGTATAGGGTTTGCCCGTTCCGTAGATCCACGAGCCCGCGAAAATCCAGCTGTTCCATTTATAATTCCCCACCATTTTAAATTCATGGGTCTGATCGTGCAGCGCATAGAATGGCTGATCCGTCAGTTCTGGAAAATCATAAACGACCTGGGAGAGGGTATAGCCTACCCATCCCGTGAAGTTCCCCGCCTTTTTCTGAAGCAACAATTCCATTCCCTGTGTGTAGCCCGTTCCCTGATAGAAATTCTCCTCGCCAATATCGATCGATCCGCCTGGTCGGCCTGAATTTGCAGGGCCTGCGGAACTGTATTCTGAAAGGCCATCAATGGTTTTATAAAAAAGCTCGGCATCCAGTACCAAATTATTCCATTCATGGGTAAGGCCCAAAAGGTAATGGGTCGATTGCCCCACAGGGAGATGGTCGCCGTCGGCAATCAGCCAGAATTCCCGTGGGCGGTCGTCAATATTGTCCCTGGTAATGCGACTGCTGAATTGATAGTAATTACCCACAGCACCTTTAAGGTGGGTGTTCGGGGCGATCTTCAGCCGGGCAGAGAGCCGTGCGGAAGAATAAAACTGATCAGTAATATCGTAGTAGGTTGTTCTCAGCCCTCCTGTCAGGCTAAGGGCACTGCCAATCTTCCATTCATCCTGTAGGTAGAAAGCAAAAGTATTCCCCTGAAGCTGATGGTCGGCATAGGTGGTGTCCTGATTGTACCATTCGTATTGCGCACGGTTAAAATCGATTTGTGAACCCATTTTTAACTGATGTCGGTCACTGAGGTTATAATCAAAATCCCATTGCAGGCGCAAATCTTCAATACTGTTGTTTTCAATATCCATTGGAGGCTCTTCCTCGTTTCGTCCCACATTGGCACTGCGTTCGCGGTTGTTGAAGTACTGCGAATAGCTCAAATTCAGGGAAGAAAATAAGCGGTGATTCCACTGGCGGTTCCATTGCATATTACTGCCGATATTTCCCCAGTAGTTTTCATCAATTGCTGAAATATCGACGGACTCGGTTCCTGGCCTCGAAATACTGAAGGAACGGGAGTTGTCCATATTATCTTTCCCCTGATAGTAGCTAAAAGACAGCTGATCTTTCTCCCCCAACTGGTGACTCACTTTGGCATTTAAATCCCAGAAATACAAGGAAGGCTGAGATTGCACACGACCACCGCCGCCACCACCACCAGGCCGTCCGCCCCCTGGTCCACCACCCGGAGGAGTTGGCGCAACGGTATTGCCATTGTCGTAAACATCATTGATATTATTGAACAAAGAGGACTGAAATGAACGTCGGAAAGCAATAAGGGCACTGCCTTTTCCATTGTTGATCGGCCCGTCGAGTAAAGCACTTGCACTGAGCCCACTCAGGTTGACATTCCCCTGCCAGTATTCAGCATTTCCTTTCTTTCCAGTGATATCCACGACAGAGGACATTTTGCCGCCATAAGGAACACCAAAGCCGCCTTTGTAAACCTGAACATCCTTCAGGGCCTGTGTATTGAAAGCGGAAAAGAAGCCATAAAGGTGATCGACATGGAAAATAGGGATATGATCCAGTAAGATCAGGTTTTGATCTGGCGTTCCTCCGCGCACATAAAGCCCACTACTGGTTTCGTTGGTGCCGCTAATACCTGGCAGAAGCTGAAGCGATCGGAAAATATCCTTCTCGCCCAACGACGGAAGCCCCCGTAACTGTGCTGGGGAAATTGCCATTCGGCCAGGCTCGCCAGAGAGCTTCATGATCTGGTTTTCTTTGAAATCGGAAATCACCACCTGCTCAAGTTCCATGGCATCGTTCTCCATCAGGATGGTCACATGATTATTTTTGATGCGCTCGGGGGTGAGTTTGTAATTGACCGTCTGGTAGCCGAGGTATTTCACCAAAAGTGTTACCGTGTCCGAAGCAACATTTTTGAGGTTAAACAAGCCCTCGAGGTTGGTTGTGCTGCTCACCTTGCCCGTACCATAAGCAAATTGTATGGTTGCATAGGGCAGGGGCTCCCCCGTTACGAAGTCCTTGACGGTACCCAATAAGGAGAAATTGCTTCGTGTGGCATCTATCTGATCCAGGGCATTAATCTTCACATCTGTTTTCCTGATGACCAGCGTGCGGTCTGCCATCAGTTTATAATGGAAGTCAGTCCCTTCAAATAAATCATCTAAAACCTCCTTGATGGGTGCTTTTCGATAGAATTTCATATCCGTAAGTTCGTCGGAGAAAATCTTCTCAGGGCCATCTTTACGAAGGTTTTTATGAACGATAAGGTGCTGGAGAATTTGGTTTTTTGTTCGTCCCAGGTAATTGTGGGTAACTTTTATCTTTTGATCGATCGGTGTTTTCTGGGCAAACCCCATTATAGGGATCAATAGGCTGAGGCACGAAAAAGTGGCCAATGTTAAAAAGCGATACATATATTGATAGTGTGGTTGAATTTGGACTCAAAACTATCGGAATGCTTTCAAGGGAGTGAAATTTTTCAACCAACGTTCGCCGAAAGCCTATCAACGGCGCATTTGTGGAGGTGCTTCTTTTGCGGAAGGGAGGGATGTAACCCGTTTGTAAACAAAAAAAGCCGATCAAAAAGATCGACTTTCAATGTGATTCGGCTGGGGTTCGAACCCAGGACCCTCTCCTTAAAAGGGAGATGCTCTACCAGCTGAGCTACCGAATCGTGTGTGTTAACACGGATTTATTAGGTTGTGATTCGGCTGGGGTTCGAACCCAGGACCCTCTCCTTAAAAGGGAGATGCTCTACCAGCTGAGCTACCGAATCGTG
>CANMKE010000032.1 GCA_947498325.1 uncultured Persicobacter sp. | reverse complement strand
CGTGGCAAAAGCAATGATGAGCGTTCAAATGGCTGCTTAACTCGTGTACATGTTTTTTGAAAATATTCGACAGGCTAGGGTAGGACCTTCCAATCACCTTTTCCTCTGTCGAAATTTTCAATCGATAGAAAATACTATTGTCCATTTCTCTTAGTGTTTATATTCTTAAAATATTGATTCAGATTTTTATCCGAATTAACCGCATCATTAATTTACTCTGTTAACTCACCCCGAAGTTTAAATAGATTTTCTCTCAAACTTTTTTTATTTAAAGGGGTTCGACCTAATCTATCTAGTGCATTCTCCACATAATTATTGTACTCTGGATGCCAAGCATGATCTCCGTCTGCTAATCCCAATTTAGAAGAATATTTCCTTAATGGAATTCCATTTGCAACATCATCTATATCTAAACCTGCTCGGCGTAGAACTCGATGATTTTTCAATGCCTTTGGAAAGATATGATGAATTTCTATAAATTTAGGTAATTCACCAAAAGAAGATATCCACCTTGACCTCAAACCTCCTGTTAGCTTTATACTTGGAAGAGGAACCCCTGAATTTATAGTGTGTAAGTCAGGCCAACTCAATGCGACCCTCGTATTTTTTATTTCACTAAAAGAAGATAAAAGAGCTTTTGACTTAGTAAGGTATAACGGGGCTTTAACTGATAATTTATATGCTCCAACTGCAATATCACCAATATCAACTCCTAATTGCGCTGCCCTCTCGTACGAAGTAAAACTCTGAGGATGGTAAATTGAATTTCTTCCAACAGTTATGGATCCTGGATTTGGTAGCTTTATGAACTGCCTATTATCCTTTTTCTTGATAGGAGCTGGGTTGTGAATATTGGTGGTTGCGTCGGTAGGGAAAAATATTTCTCCAGTTGTTGATCCATCCGTATTAACAATAAGTCTTTCTAATCCATCAATATCAATCGACCTTATTGGTTCATTACCAGCAAACTGATACGGCGTCAACATCGGATAACTCTTCGTCAACGGATCCACACTCAAGAACTTCCCGAGCGCAGGATTATACAACCTGAATCCATAATCCTGAATCAGTTGGCTTTTGGAGAAATCACGGTCGTCTTCCTTGCCATTGAACCCATATCGATAATCCCCCGAATTCATACTCCGATCCCCAATCCTCAACCCAAAAGGATAATAATTCGAGGCAGAGATCAGGTCGCCATGTTCACCAACGGTGGTCATTTTATCCGTAGAGACAGCCAACACATTCCCGAGGTGGTTGCTGTACTCATACTGTCGGTTACCGTGGGTGAATTGCCCTTCGGTATCGAGCGCCTTGACCATCCCAATCCGCTGACTGCCGTAAATCGGCATTTCTTTCAGCGCACCCGACTGATCATAGACCGCCATGGTATTGCCGGAAGCGTCTCGGATGTAGATGCTACTTTGTCCATGATGTTGTTTAGATACCCGGTTGCCCATGGCATCATAGGCGTAGGTGGCGTTTCCACTAGCCTTGGTGACCTGCGCGACTTTGCCTTGCAGATTCCATTATTGTATTTGAACTCTATAGAGTAAATCTTACAGCCTAAATCTCATCACTTTTTAATGAACTAAGGAAACTATTTAAATCATTGCTTTGAAAAATTAGTCCAAATCCATCATCTAAAACGAAGATCTTCCCTAAATTACTATTGTCAATTCCGATGCAAATTACTGGACTTCCTAAGGATTGAGCAATTGGTAGAACCTTATACCTCCGTAAAGTTTCACCTATATAGTGAAAAGAGGAAATTATTTCATCTAAGCTCATAAAATATTCTATGCTAACTTCTATAGAATATTCACTATCTATTTTACATTCAAAAACATCCTTTTCAGGTTCACGACCTTTAATTTCATATAAAAATTTGACTATTGATACGGGTAATTGAATTTGAGTTTTTGATTCAAACTCATCGATAGCCATATCATTATTGTTAAATGAATAAAATTTCATCATATATTAATTTACATTATCAGGACTAGGAAATGACACCTCGTTCAAATTTGGATTTTTATTGTGTTTAGTTACATGGGTACCACCAGAGTGATTTATTCCTCCCAAGTTAGGATTATTTAAGTCTTTTGGCACTAATTGCATGGTTTTACCATCTTCATGATGATGCCATGTGTGATAAGGATATTCCTTTAAATGAGATTTCTTACCTTTTCCAAATCCAGCTAATTCATTGGCGTTACTAAAATCAGTCGAATAGTTTCCATGCATATTGGGCAGTTCTACTGTTTTCTTAGCAAAAGGGGAAAAGTCTGGAAAACCATATTTATTAAAAGTTACTTTATAGCCACTTTTTGTGACAATTGTTTGGTTCTTTAAACCATGATTTACAATTTTTCTACCATTTAAGTGTGTTATTTCTTTTAAACTCCTTATTGTCTGAGATTTTGAACCTACGGACTTAGAAAAAATTAAATCGGATGGATTCAAACTTCTTGCACCAACAATCCCAAAAACATCTAACACTCCATTTAAAGCTTCATTTGCAAAGCCTCTTAATGCAAAGTCTGTTTCAGGCTCGAAGTAAACTGTTTCAAATTGATTGGTTCCGTTAGCATCTTGTTTATAACCAGCCCTTGTGTCTAAGGTTAATATCCTAAATATAGTATTAAGCCCCGCATGTTTGACGTCATACAATCCAGTCAGTATTAATCTTGAAGAATAATTTTGATCTTTCATCGGATCATATTCTTCTAATCCATCAAGGTCTATATATTTTATCGGCTTATTCCCCGCAAACTGATAAGGCGTGTACCAAGGATAACTCTTCGTCAACGGATCCACACTCAATAACTTCCCGAGCGCTGGATTATACAACCTGAATCCATAATCCTGAATCAGTTGGCTTTTGGAGAAATCACGGTCGTCTTCTTTGCCATTAAACCCATATCGATAATCCCCCGAATTCATGCTCCGATCCCCAATCCTCAACCCAAAAGGATAATAATTAGAGGCGGAGATCAAGTCGCCATGTTCACCAACGGTCGTCATTTTGTCTGTAGAAACAGCCAACACATTCCCGAGGTGGTTGCTGTACTCATACAGTCGGTTACCGTGGGTGAATTGCCCTTCGGTATCGAGCGCCTTGACCATCCCAATCCGCTGACTGCCGTAAATCGGCATTTCTTTCAGCGCACCTGACTGGTCATAGACCGCCATGGTATTGCCGGAAGCGTCTCGGATGTAGATGCTACTTTGTCCATGATGTTGTTTAGATACCCGGTTGCCCGTGGCATCATAGGCGTAGGTGGCGTTTCCACTGGCCTTGGTTACTTGTGAAACTTTGCCCTAACTAAGATAAGTATTTATTCATTGGTTGTAATTTGCTCTTGTAAATTATTGAGAAAAAGTAACGTTTTACTTGAATTATGGTTTTTTTTATATTGATTGATTCGATCTAAAATCCTTTTTTTGAATTCTTCGCCTTCACTATCATAATTCACTCTATTGTAAATAAAAGGGTAGATATAATCCATTAAACAAACAGTTGAATTATTTTCAAAATAACTAAAAAGGCAATCACTATTTTTCAAGAATTGATCAAAGGAATAAGAAGGAAACGATTCTGACAAATAACCATCTGACACCTGACAAATTGCATCTAAAGCTCTTACATAATCTATTTCTTTTGAAGATATAGCTTTTTTTGAGAGGCGATGCATAAAGTCCAAAACACATTCATCATCGTGATCATTGTTGATGAATTTTTTAGGATTTCTAATAATATCCGATACAACATAGTCGTTTAGTACTATTGGGTGCAGATCACATTCGGCACTGATAAAATTAATTAAAAAACAAAGTATAAACATATTAATCTATTTTTCGATCTAAAGCTTTTTGTTTATTATATCTATTTACACTCTCTTTTCTTGAGGTGGAATTACGATTACCCAAATAGGATTTATTTTTTTCTACTTCCTTAATTTGCTTATCTGACTCAATAATTGTACTAAAATCTGTTGGCAAAAAATAATTACCACCATATTGTTGAACGTCATCAATTACCTTTAATTGTCCTGGAGATTCATTTTTATCCATAATCTGTAATTTATCAATTGTATTTTTGAATTCTTGAATATCATTGTCCATTATTCGAATACAACCATATGTTGCAGATAAATGAGCATTTGGTAATTGATTATAAATAATGCTTACCACTATTTTATCTCCTTCAGAATCTAAAATATCATTGCCTTTCTCGTCTTGAGCAAAAATAATCGTTCTTGATTCTTGTCGTCCACCATGAACTCGAATTAAACTTCGTCCCGATTCAGCGATTTCCCCTTCAACAGCAGATAAACTTAGCCTGTCATTAGGACCGTATCTCAATCTGTTATCATTGTTTATTTCCCCAACTTGTGTTCCTGATATCCAACCATCAATATTATATACCCCTAAAGGAGTATCTGCATTTGGCAATAATCTATTCCTTTTATTGTATTGATTTAAACTATGATTTGAACCCTCTACCCTTACTTTATATTGTGAAATAATATCTCCTTGATTATTTTTCACAATTAACATACCGTAGCCATATTTACTTCGATCATTAAAAACATGAACTTCTACATCCCACTTCCCCGTTGGGTCAATTTTAAAAATAGGACTATTTCTCACAAAGTGATAATCATTAATGTCAGGGTATTCTCTTGCTAAAGGATCAAGACTAAGAAATCTTCCAATTCCTGAATTATAAATTCTTGCATCAAAGTTATAACTCTCCGAATTCCATTCATCATCTATTTCCTTGCCATTGAACCCATATCGATAATCCCCCGAATTCATACTCCGATCATCAATCCTCAACCCAAAAGGATAATAATTCGAGGCGGAGATCAGGTCGCCATGTTCACCAACAGTGGTCATTTTATCCGTAGAGACAGCGAGCACATTCCCGAGGTGGTTGCTGTACTCATACTGTCGGTTACCGTGGGTGAATTGCCCATCGGTATCGAGCGCCTTGACCATCCCAATCCGCTGACTGCCGTAAATCGGCATTTCTTTCAGCGCACCCGACTGGTCATAGACCGCCATGGTATTGCCGGAAGCATCACGGATGTAGATGCTACTTTGTCCATGATGTTGTTTAGATACCCGGTTGCCCGTGGCATCATAGGCGTAGGTGGCGTTTCCACTGGCCGATATTCACACAACCTGTTTAGTGTGAAAATTAAAACAAATTATGTGAGGTGTTCTTCGTGAATTGGTAAAATTTATCTAAGTATAGATGAGACCTTCCTAATAAACCAAATATTTTTGCAGATCAAAAACTTTAAACTTATATGCTTCACGATTCCATGGAGAGAATATAGTTTCTTCTGAATAAGGCACATATAAAATTTTATCTTTTAATATATATGGCAATGACTCTTTATTCTCATTCCATTTAAAATAAAACTTCTCTCCTCCTATATTTATCTTATTTTTACCTTTTTTAAGACCAATTATTGATGTGTTGGAATATAAACAGGTAACATACATGCTATCTAAATTGATTATTTTATTCTCATTAGGATTAAATGCTATCCTCACTTCATAGGGCAATTTATAATATTCTACAATTGAATAACAGATAGTATTTAGGTCTTTCCCGTTTATCATTTCACAAGAACAAAATAATGTTCCCACAAAAAATAATATAATTTTTTTAATTCTCATTATTACTTTGATTGAAATGTTCTGTGGTTTTTTCAATAATCTGATCTTGAGTATGCTTTGGTACATGAATACTATGACCTCCAGATTCTTTTATCCAGTTTGCCGAATTCTTCACTGCCTCTGTAAACAAAATAAAAGGTAAGCAAATCGAATTTCTCTGTCTTGAATTACCTAACTTCTCATATGTCTTCAAAAAATAATTATATTGAGCTTTCTGATCTATTCGACTACCTCCAAGCTCGGTCAGTTTGTTAGATTCAGTTAGAATATTATCTGATATTCCTAATAGTTGAATAATGTCTGTCGTGCTATAAAAATTAAGATATATTCCTTCTCCTGTTGTTTTTGCTTGAAAATCTGTTCGCTGAGGGGTAGAAATATTAACGATATCAACTAACCAGCCTTCTGCTTCAAGCTCATTTTTTATGACTTTATTAACATTACCCCCATGACTATGACCTATCAGTGTTACATGCTTAAGATCTTTTAAAGGATTTTCATCGGACAAAATAAACTCCTGAATTATTTTATTTGATCCAATAAGTCTTGCTTCAGCAGAATTCTCTCCAGACCATTTAGCAAAAATCATGTTTTCTTGGATGTCATTCCATTTAGTTGCCTTAAGCATATTTTTCGCAAAATATTCATTCCATGTTGATGGGTCAGAAAAAGTTCTATGAACCATTACCGCCTCTAAACCTTCTAACTCAACAGCATCCAATACCCGATTCTCGCTAAAAGCATAAGGACTATTCCAAGGGTAGTCAGCCGTCAACGGATCAATCGCAAAAAATCTTCCAATGGCAGGGTTATGCAATCTGTATTTATAGTTTACAAAACCTGTTTCTTGGTCTTCCTCTTGCCCTTGGAACCCATATCGATAATCCGCCGAATTCAAACTCCGATCTCCAATCCTCAACCCAAAAGGATAATAATTAGAGGCGGAAATCAGGTCACCATGTTCACCGACGGCGGTCATTTTATCCGTAGAGACAGCCAACACATTTCCGAGGTGGTTGCTGTACTCATACTGTCGGTTACCGTGGGTGAATTGCCCTTCGGTATCGAGCGCCTTGACCATCCCAATCCGCTGACTGCCGTAAATCGGCATTTCTTTCAGCGCACCCGACTGGTCATAGACCGCCATGGTATTGCCGGAAGCGTCACGGATGTAGATGCTACTTTGTCCATGATGTTGTTTAGATACCCGGTTGCCCGTGGCGTCATAGGCGTAGGTGGCGTTTCCACTGGCCTTGGTTACCTGCGTGACTTTGCCTTGCAGATTCCATTTATAGTTATGAAACCAATTCTCCATCTTCTCAAATTAGGAATCCCGTAGAGATATAGGATATTTAATTATTTAATAGGCATTAAACTACTTTACCGTGCTAAAACAGCAAACCTTATACTTATTCACACGGATCATCTGATTTATACAATTTTATATTATTGATTTTTACTGGGGTGATAATTATATTCTCTCGTAATTCTTTATTCTTAAATTCAAGTTTATATGAATTAGTTAGCAAAATGGTGTCTTTTTTATAAATAAGTTGGTTTTTATCATTTATTATAAAATATTTATCATTCTCTATTAATGAATAAAAGCTATTTGTAGGAAACCCTAATAAATCAAAGTCATCATTTTCTTCTTGTTCAACACTAATAGTCTTATATGTGAAAGAAGCACCAAAATAGTTGCTTATAAAATTAGATGTTTGTTTTTTATAATTAACTACAATAATTGCACATGATTTCGTTAAGTACGATACATCATACATAGAGTAATCAATAAACAATGTATCACCCGAATAATTAAAAGGTAAACAGTATAAAGGAGATGTGATGAAATTAGAGATATTAAAATCACTAATTTGCTTTCTCTTTTGGCTCATATTTACGCTATTAACATCAATATCAACATAGTACAAATGTTTTAATTTATCAGTACATGAATATAATGAAGTACTTTGAGAAAACACCTCTACCGTTAATAATAGTTGAAGTATAGTTGCAGTAACAATACTAACTTTACATTTATTCATCTCCCACATTGTCATAATATTTATCTACTTCCTTATTCGTTTTACCCGTTGGACTCGTTTCAATAATTATACCTTTATGAGGAGAAAAACCATCTTCCAATTTTTCTCTAGTATAACCATGTTTGTTGTAATATTCCTCATTTTCAGAAAATGAATGCCCGTAATCATGGTCCCCGACTCCATTTTGTTGCAGCCCATCAGGATTCTTTCTAACTCCTAAATGCCTCTGAATATGTAATTCAACTTCATGAAATAAACTTTTCATTGCTGATGCTGTGCTTTGACCATTTAACTTATGCTTATTCATAATTACTGCATACACCTCTAGCTGTGGGTTGTTTTCATAGTCTTGAGCTAATTTATCAAAAGACAATCCCATCGCTTGAAAAGCACTAGATAGCTTGATATATTTTTTATAGTTTTTCCGGCTTTTTTCATTACCTAATATTTTTGATAATACCATCGGGTTTTCATTAAGCTTTTTGTTTAATGCATTTTCATATTTTATCAAAGATGCTGCTTGTTTAGCTAAATTTTGGGTAGCATATGCGTTCTCATTCCCTCCAGTATAGGTATCTGCGGCAAAGTATATTTTGATATTTTCTGCCTTTGTAGGATCAGATATCTTATTCATTATCGCCATTAAATGGTCGCTGCTTTCCGTTGTAAGCTTTAACTCGTTCTTATAAAAGGAAAAATTATCATTGGAAATCAGTTCCTCCAATCCATCCAAATCAACTGCCCAAATAGGCTTATTCCCCGCAAACTGATATGGAGTGTACCAAGGATACCTCTTCGTCAACGGATCCACACTCAAGAACTTCCCGAGCGCAGGATTATACAACCTGAATCCATAATTCTGAATCAGTTGGCTTTTGGAGAAATCACGGTCATCTTCTTTGCCATTAAACCCATATCGATAATCCCCAGAATTCATGCTCCGATCTCCAATCCTCAACCCAAAAGGATAATAATTAGAGGCGGAAATCAGGTCACCATGTTCACCGACGGCGGTCATTTTATCCGTAGAGACAGCCAACACATTTCCGAGGTGGTTGCTGTACTCATACAGTCGGTTACCGTGGGTGAATTGCCCTTCGATATCGAGTGCCTTCACCATTCCAATCCGCTGACTGCCGTAAATCGGCATTTCTTTCAGCACACCCGACTGGTCATAGACCGCCATGGTATTGCCGGAAGCGTCACGGATGTAGATGCTACTTTGTCCATTATGTTGTTTAGATACCCGGTTGCCCGTAGCATCATAGGCGTAGGTGGCGTTTCCACTGGCCTTAACTTATAAAAATTCAAGAAATGAGGCTCATCACAATTACATATAATATTGATGAAACAGCTGGATATACTACACTAAAAACAAGCAAATTAATGGTTATAATGGCGTCAACTATATGATTTTTCAGGTATTTGTCTTCGATTAATAATTGTTTTTCATGTTTATAAACTTTAAGTAAATCCACCGTAGAGTGTCCGTCAAACCCCATCTGATCCCTTCGGTATTTTTCATAAATTTCGGAATAGTTTTTCCGGACATATGTAGATGTTTTTAACCCTCTAATAGCAAGAAAAATTCCTAAAAAAGGAAAGGCTATTATTGGAAAGAAAAAAATAGCAAGTATCGTTTCACCAATAAAAAGACCAACAATTATCGTTAAAGCCCATGCCACTATAGTCGTATTTTTGACATTAATCTTCATAACTTAACTCCTCTCTCGCTGTATTTATCTTATTCTCAATTTTCTCTAAATCATTCTTTATTTCCATATCAATTCTAAGCCTCTCATCTAACTGGCCTCGGATACGGTTTACAATTTTACCGTATGGTTCAAGAGTGTATGGATATATTTCATCTCCTTTATACTTTTGAAATTTATTTAGCGATTTTTTTAAGCCATTAATAGACATATTGTTTAACTCCTGCTTTTTTAATAATGGCTCTTTTAATTTGGCCTCTATTTCAGGGAGCTTATTTTTTAAAATTGTTTTCAATTCATTATTGGCCTCACCATTTAATGCCTTTAACCTTGTTTCAGACTTATACATATTGAGAAGAGTCACTGGCAACATACTTTTACCGGCTCCTGCTTGCACATTAATTCCATTAAACTCTCCTGATCGAACATATGACAAACCGATATCAGCGCCAAAAAATTCTGCACCAGCACCAACTGAATAGCCTGTTCCTCCAGCATCCTTAGTATATTTCATAGTTGGGAACACGGTTAAAGAAATACCCGAGCTAATACCAATATTAGCTTCTCCACCATAACCAACTGATGAATAAGCTGAAACAGCTAAATTATCAAAGTTAATTGCTATACCATTTTCATAAAACCCACTAAAAATAAAGCTCGCACTTCTATATTTCCCGATTAATACAACCTCGAGTCCCTCTAACTCAATTCCATCAATCACCCGATTCTCACTAAAAGCATAAGGGCTATTCCAAGGATAGTCAGCCGTCAACGGATCAACCGCAAAAAATCTTCCAATGGCAGGGTTATGCAATCTGTATTTATAGTTTACAAAACCTGTTTCTTGGTCCTCCTCTTGCCCTTGGAACCCATATCGATAATCCGCCGAATTCATGCTCCGATCATCAATCCTCAACCCAAAAGGATAATAATTCGAGGCAGAGATCAGGTCGCCATGTTCACCAACGGCGGTCATTTTATCCGTAGAGACAGCCAACACATTCCCGAGGTGGTTGCTGTATTCATACTGTCGGTTACCGTGGGTGAATTGCCCTTCGGTATCGAGCGCCTTGACCATTCCAATCCGCTGACTGCCGTAAATCGGCATTTCTTTCAGCGTACCCGACTGGTCATAGACCGCCATGGTATTGCCGGAAGCGTCACGGATGTAGATGCTACTTTGTCCATTATGTTGTTTAGATACCCGGTTGCCCGTGGCGTCATAGGCGTAGTTGGCGTTTCCACTGGCCTTGGTGACCTGCGCGACTTTACCTTGCAGATTCCATTTAATATTAGTGATTATTTCGGAAGAATCCGAGATTAAATTGCCAATAGGATCATATTGATAATTATTCGGGGCTTGATTGGCGACATTACCGCCTGCAACCGCATTGGCAACGGACAACAATTGGTTATTGCTTTCTTTATAGGTATAAGACAGATTGTCCATGATATCACCACGCTCGTTGTATCGCTTCAAGCTGAGCAGGTTCCCGTTGGCATCATAGCTATAGGCAGTCTTGAATTGATCAGCAATAGTACCCCCAATGGTATTGGACTCGGTGATGCGATTCAGCTGATCGTATCGATACTGCATGCTGAGCAGTTGCTTATCTCCCAATCCTGGGATTTTGGTCGCCATGCCGGAGATGTTACCATTGAACAACTGCTTGCTTGGTGCTTGTGCAAATAGCGTCTGCACCTGCCCATGAATCGGTTTATAGTCATTGTTGAAATAGAACAATTCATAGCCATAGACCAGCGCCTGGGCGTCCCGCTCACGGTTCAACGCATACTGATTGATGCCCTTGATCCAACCCTGAAGGGTGTAATAATACTCCTGCAGTTGTTGGTTATGACTGCCATAGACCACCTTGGCCAGGGGCCCATGCGGGTAGTAGGTGTATTCCGCCTCGGTATTCCAGATATAGGCATCCGAGGAGGTCTCGACCCGCACCAGACGGTTGTCGGCATCGTAGGCATAGCGATGGAAGAACTGGTCGGGCTGTCCCTTTTGGTAGTTGACTTGTTTGACGTTGCCTTTAACCCTTACAATTTCCCAAAATTGAGTATCTTTAAGCTCCAAACAAAAATGGATCATCCCATGAGTCAAAGACAAGCTTTACCGATTGGTGTACAAACATTTGAAAACCTTAGATCTTCCAAGGATAATTTTTTGTATGTTGATAAAACAGACAAAATTCACGAAATGACCAAACTTAGTGCTGGCTACTACTTCCTTTCCCGACCTCGCCGTTTTGGGAAATCAATGTTGTGCTCGACTTTACAGGCTCTTTTTGAAGGTAAGCAAGAATTATTTGAAGGCTTGTATATTCATGATAAATGGGATTGGTCTGAAAGGTTTCCTGTGGTAAGGATTGATTTAAGTGGGGTCAATTATAAAAGTTTGGATGCCGTAGAGCAAAAGATTCAATTTGTACTTCAATATAATGCTAATAAGCATCAGGTAGAACTGAACACCGAAAATCAATTAGGCTCACAATTTATGATGTTGATCGAAGCGGTGGCTGAGAAATATCAAAATAAGGTGGTCATCCTGATCGATGAATACGACAAGCCTATTCAGGATACGCTCTTAAATGATAATCAATTAGCCTCTGAGTCTTTGGATGTTTTGCGTGGTTTTTATTCGGCGATTAAAGCATCAGATCAATACATCCGTTTTTGCTTCATGACAGGTATTACCAAGTTTACGGGAGTTGGCCTTTTCAGTGGAGCGAATAATTTCGAAGATATTACCCTTGATAGCCGATATGCGTCCATATGTGGATTTACTCAAAGCGAGTTAGATACCTGCTTTGGTGATTATTTTGACGGAGTAAATATGGATGAAGTTCAAGCTTGGTATAATGGCTACAACTATCTTGGCGATAAGGTTTATAATCCTTTTGACATTTTATTATTTCTAAAAAAACAAGGCAAGTTTGATAACTATTGGTGGGATTCTGGACAGCCTTCATTTTTAACCAAGATGTTTGAAAAAGGGGCATATGAAACCTATGATCTGGAGAATTTGGAATTATCTTCTCAAGAATTAAAACAGTTCACCCTTAGTAATTTAAATTTACCCTCTTTACTTTGGCAGGCGGGTTATTTGACCATTACGGAAGAGATTCAGGAGCCTTTTGGAGGAAGTAGTTATGTACTTGCTACACCCAACCGTGAGGTTCGAATGACCTTGAACATGCTCTTTTTGATCAGCCTGACCTCGGTGGAATCCAATCGACTTTTGAAACGAAATGAGGCGGTAAGGTGCTTGTTCAAAAATGACTTGGAGGGATTTGAAGCCAATGTCCGAGCCATGTTTTCAGCCATTCCTTTCAATAATTATGTGCAGAATAATATTCAAAAATACGAAGGGTATTATGCCTCGGTGATGTTCAGTTTCATGGCAGGACTCGGGCTACAATGTCGAACTGAGGAAACCACCTACAAAGGGCGGATTGACATGACATTGGAGACCCCCACTCACATTTATGTAGTAGAATTTAAAGTGAATGCCCCAAAGCCCAAGGGGAAGGAAAAAGGTGAGGCCATTCAGCAGATCCATAAGAAAAAATACTATGCACCGTATTTGAATGATGGTCGAAAAATCATTTTAATTGGTATGCACTTCAGTGAGCAGGAGCGGAATTTAGATTGGTTTGAGATTGATGATACCGTTTAAGCAAGCTTGAATCTATCGAAAATCATAAATCAAAAATCAACACCTCTATCGCGAGAGGGACTCTCGTGATAGCCAACCTCATCCTGTAAAGGCATAATTAATTATGTCTCACCGCGCGGGATATTTTAACCAAGGATAAAGCCTTGGTCTATCAATACAAAAACCCATTGAAATGGGTTGGATCCATCGCATATCGAAAATCGAACATCACAAATCGGATATTGATTATTTTTTATTGTCCCACAGATGACACAGATTTCCACAGATTATTTTTTCACGTTTTTCTGGTCGTAGGCTCAACCTATCGCGAGCCTCCCTCTCGTGATAGCAATGCTAATAATCCACCAAGCACTATCGCACAATCATTTCCACAATTCATCACCCCTCATTAACCATGGAATAAATTCCATGTCTATTACAAAAAGGCCTTTCAGGACTGCTGTGCCGAAGGTACATTTGGTAATAGCTGCGGGTTTTAACCCGTAGCACTAAATGACCATTGATCCCCAATCCTCAACCCAAAAAGATAGTAATTCGAGGCGGAGATCAGATCGCCATGTTCGCCGACGGTGGGCTGTCACCACCACCCAAACCTATACCACCCTCATCATTGAAAAGGGTACTACTGAAAAAAATCGCATTCTTCCGATAAGTTGATGATGAGGCAGCTGGTCAGGAGGCGGCATCTCGCGACAAATTTCTGACATTATAGAAATTGTTTTCTTGCCTATCATTGCATGATATATTTGGAGTATATATTTACCAGTAAAATACATCATTGAATATCAGTCACAAGCGTAGGGGTAAAGCTTAAAATTTGGGACAAAAATTGGGGGTAATATAGAGGTGATGAGCGGTTATTTTTTGTGAATATCAGTGCTATTGTTGATAAATAATTCAAAATGAACGCCAATATTTCGAATTTTTAGTGGGAGGGTCGTTTTATTGCCCTTTAAGTTGAAGTAATATTTGGGTATAAATTTAAAGTAAAATACCCGTTTAATGTGTTGATCAAGTTGAATGACCATTATATTTTAAATATATTGAGTTTATCATATATTTATTCAGTTTGTCCTAAACATATGTCATCAAATGAAGTATCATTGATAACAGGCAGGCGACTGTTTTTTTACTGACTCACTGATTGATAAAGGTTTATGGCTCAATTGCTACCCACTGCATATTTCAAAAATTTCAAATTAAGCAATACCATCGCGTTATTACTGATCGGGCTAATATTTCCCTATATCTGGTTTTTTCACGCAGGTGGAGCAAGTATTTACCTTTCCTTGTTTTGTGCCGTAATGGCCATATTGTTTTCAGGGGTTATAGTACTGAATTATTTTGAAAAAGTAACTTGGGCCAAGTTCCTGACCATTTTATTTTCGACCGTTACGCTGTCTACTTTCAGCATGACTTTCGGAGGGGAAAGCCTTCTTTTCATCTACTTTTTTGCTTTGGTCTTGATGCCCATCATGTTTTTTTCCTTTGATCAGAAACTACTCATCGTTGCCTCTTATCTCTGTATTTTTTCAGGCCTGATTACTGACACTGTTTATAAGGTGATTGCTGAGGATAAAATGATGACGAATGAATTGATGTGGCTCATTATCGGTAACATTTGCTTTTGTTTTATTCTGATGAGTGCTTACTGTTATTTGATCGTCAGGCAGAAGTATCACTTTAATGAATCGCTTCATGAACAAAATATAGAGCTTGAAAGTACGATGGCGCACCGTAAAGCGGTAGAACAGGAACTTATTGATGCCCGCGAAAAAGCCGAAGAAGTATCCAAAGCGAAGGAAAATTTTCTATCCTCGATGAGTCATGAACTGCGAACGCCCCTGAATGCCGTTATCGGAATCACCAACCTGCTTATTGGAGCCACCCCACGGAAGGATCAGATTGATAATTTGAACATCATGAAATTCTCCGCCGATAACCTGCTGATGCTCATCAATGATATTTTGGATTACAATAAAATTATTGCAGGCAAAATGGAAATTGAGGCCATACCCTTTAACCTTGCTGATCATCTCCGCAAAATCAAAGATTCCAATGCTTTTAAGGCCGCCGAGCAAAATAACCAAATCAATCTTTTGATCGGGGAGTCTGTTCCTGCCACCATTATCAGTGATCCTGTTCGGATTGTGCAGGTGATGAACAACCTGATCAGTAATGCCATAAAATTTACGGAAAATGGAAATATCGATATTCGGATTTTTAATCCTGAGCCCAGCCTGCCCGGTAAAATCACCTTTGAGGTGCAGGATCAGGGCATTGGTATTTCAGCAGAAAATTTAGGGAAAATTTTTAAGGATTTCGAGCAGGCGGAATCCAGTACCAACCGACGGTTTGGTGGTACGGGCCTCGGCCTTCCGATTTCCAAAAAATTGCTGCAATTGATGGGCAGTGATATGGAAGTGGAAAGCGAAGAAGGCAAGGGGACGAAATTTTTCTTTACCCTGGAAGTGGAAGTAACCCAGGAAATTTTTAGTGTGGAAAAGCAGCGCAAAGAGGCGGTTCACAACAGTAGCCCTTTGGAAGGCTGCCGTGTTTTGGTTGTTGAGGATAACCTGATTAATGTAAAAGTGGCCTGCCAGTTCCTGAAAAAGTGGGGCGTTATTTATGAGGTTGCCGAAGACGGGCAAGTGGCGGTGGAGAAAACGCAGCAAAGCGTTTATGATTTGATCCTGATGGATTTGCATATGCCCGTGATGAACGGTTATGATGCAACGACGCAAATCCGCACCTTCAATACCACCATTCCAATTATTGCCCTGACTGCCTCGGCCATGGTAGAGGTTCAGCAAAAAGTCCTTTCCGTAGGAATGAACGCCTCGGTTACCAAGCCTTTTGTGCCTGAGGTACTGAAAAGTACCATGATTAGCCAGCTCAGGGATCGACAGGTTTTCGTTGAAGAAAAGCAGCCTCAGGAGAAGGTCGCCGATAAAAAGACCACCTGATCCCCTTTGCTTTTTAGAGTTTAAAGTTAATCATTCTTAACAGTCTTGGCGGATTAAAGCGGTAGCCGACGAACAACTGTACCACCGTTCTGAAATCGGTATTGACAATCGGGCTGGCATTCAAAAAAGTACCATTTGAGAACTGTGAATACATCCCTGCAAAAAAGCGTTCCCCGTTATAGCCCAATGTTGTGCGGCCATCGATGCGCACCAACGGAGCCGCTTCCCTGCGGAATTCCGTTTGTCCATTGCCTGAATCAAGGTGCATCCACGACTGAACCACGCCGATTCCTGGGGCAAAACCAGCAGACAGATAAATCCGCTTAGAGATGACAAGCGTGTAATAGTACCCCAAAGAAGCACCGAGCTCGAAGTTTCTGCTCCTGCTCAAATCGGCCAGTTTCAGGCTGTCGGAAGGGTCGCTTGTGGCGTAATACCGATAGTTGACCGATGCCATAAACGAGCCAGCACTTTTCAGTTGTCGTTCGGTTTGGTTGGTGAGCGCCTTGAGTGAAAACCGTTTGTTGAATTTATAGCCCGTGAGCCCTTCGAGGGCCGCATATTCGTAATTGGGCTTTTTGATGAATTTCGGGCCGTTGTCCATCAGGGCATCGCTGAGGCTGTTATCAATGAAAAAACCCTCGACATAGCGCAGCCTGAAATCATGAAACCAGTTATCTTTAACAATGCTGATACTGAAATCAAGGCCATTTGAAGTGCCTTTTTCTTCAATATTACTCGCCGATTGCGCAAAGGTGGGGATGAACGAAAAGCCGAGCGTTACCGCTTTATAGGCGGCAGAAAGTTTGATGTGCGTTCGGGCATTGGGGAACATCAGGAAATCGCCATTACCATTATTGACCGAAAACATCTCCGTATTTTCGTACATCGAGGCTTTTATCACGGCGTAGGCATCCATATTATCAATGGCGCCACCCACCTTCAGGTGTTCATCATCCGTCCTGCGGAGGGAGTCTGCTGATAGCGGCTGAATAAAATTCTTATTTTTTGCCGTACTGATCTTACGCAGCTTTTCCTGCGCTTCGAGCTGATACACCTGCTTGAGAAAATCATCATTCAGGGCAATGAGGCGCTCATTGGCTACATAAACAAATTTATTCTGCTCAGTCAGGTTTCGTACTTTCTTGATCTCGTCAAGTCGCACCTGTTCAAGTGCTTGCTGAACTTGCGATTTTGGGAGTGGGTGTTTGATTTTAGCAGGAAAGGCCGTGGCCGTATCTTCGGCGGTGAGGATAATTTTTCCAAATTTCTGTTCATAGGCTTTCACGATTTCCGCTGCGGAAATGCTTGCAGGAATCATGATCGTTTTATGCTTTTTGTTGGAAAGCTGATAACCCCTGTCGAGCAATATTTTTAACCGGTGGGCATAACCTTCACGGTTGGGTAAAAAACCGTACATTCTGCGCAGTTTCCAGTTGATGGTATCTTGCTTTGGGCTGATGAACAGCCTTTCAGCATAAAGAAAGTAACCTTTGTCTTTGGCCTTCATCAGCAGGCGGTCAAGGTTATTGTAATATTCCTGATGCGCCATCAGGTTTTTCTGCACAATAATCATTGTCGAATCTGTTTCAGGCGGCTGCTTGAAGGAAACGTCATAGGAATTTGCTCGCTGAAGGAGTTTTATACCATTACAGGAGGAAAGCCCAGCCAGCAGTAGGAGACTGAAAATGAAATGGGCAATCAGATTTTTTTTTATGGAGTGGTGCATAATCAAAGGCAAAGGGAGCACCTCCCTTCCGAGTATTTTTAGGTAAGTAGATCGTACAAAGGTCAGTTATTTTATAAATTATACGCAGGATTAGGCGGAAAAATTGCTTCAATATCTTCAACTTTTTCAATAAATGTTGATTGACTTGTCCCTGTTACCTAAGGCCTTAAAGTTTTTTCATATTTTAAATGGAGAAAATATAAGTTTTAAGGTCCACTTCCTTAGGCAGTTCCATTTTCTTTTTCAGGCGGTAGCGTTTGAGCTCCATGCTTCTGTGGGTAATATTAAAAATTGAGGCCAGCTCTTTGGTGGTCAGGTTCACCTTAATGTAGGCGCAGAGTCGCAAATCCTCATCCGTCAGGCGGGGGTGTTTGGTTTTCAGTTTTTTGAAAAAATAGGCATGGGTTTCTGAGAAGGCGGACTCAAATACGAGCCAGTCTTTTTTCTCATCAAAATTTTTATCGATAATTCGGTCGAGGCGGTCAATGTCTTTTTTCTGAACAAAGCGATTTTGCTCCCGAATATTACTGATCTCATGCTTCACAGATTCAATCACTTCTTTCTTTTTCTCACTTTCCAGCAGCAGCTTGGAAAGTTCCTTGGTTTTATCATCAATTTCCACTTTAAGCTGCTTGGCCTCGAGTTCAAGCATGCGTTCGTTGTTGAGCGTCCGCAGCTTATTGAGCCTTGACCGCTCTTTCTTCAGGGCTTCCATTTTTTGCTTTTTCAGCTTGACTTTATACCATCTCATACCGCTGAATATGAGCATCAATTGTAAAATCACATAGATACCGATCGCATATTTCGACCAGTAAAATGGCGGACGAATACGGAAATCTATTTTGCTGATTCTACCATCGGCTGTATTGCGCACCTTGAAGCTGTAAGTGCCTACGGGCAGGTTTTGGATTTTGTATTCGTTGGCATTTCCGTTGTTTTGCCATTTATCATGGTAGCCCACAAGCTTGTACTGATAGGTGGCGGCATCGCTGAAATTAAAAGCGGAAAAACGCACCTCAAAAGTGTTGAACTTATAGGGCACCGCTGAATAATTCTCCCGAGGCAGGCGCTCGCCACTGCGGTCATCACTAAAAGTTACTGCTGTAATCTGTGTCCTTTTGGTTTTTTGGCGATACGAAAGCAGGCTTCGAAGATCTAAAATGGCAAAGCCCTCACTCAGGCTTAAACCAAACTGATTGTTGGGCAATACACTGACCTGCTCATAGTTATGAATGAACTGCTGCCCCAGCACTTGAATGTAGTATGGAAGCTCAATTATACTATTGTCCTGTTCATCGAAAAGCGAAAGATTTTTATTTTTACTGATCAGTCGGTAATGATCAATCTTTGGCGAAAAATAGGAAATACCACTCAATAAAGAAGCATCGGCCTCGTCGGTAGCTGGGTCGGCAGGGAAGGAGATGGCGGTGTCTTTGCTCGATACCAGTACATGGTTGCCCCGAGAAAATACCCGAAGGTGATGCGCTTTACGCAATGCCTTCTGGTGCATCAGGTCTTGCATTTTAACAATCGCATCTCCTGTTTCATTCAGCGTGATCACGTTGGCCTTTTTACCGAAACCCGTCACAACAATCCTTCCGTCAGGTAGTTCGGCCAGGTCGCGCGTTACGCCCGAGAGGTGCTCCAGGCTTTTCTGAAAAACCCATTGCTGCCTGATTTTCTTATAAACCGCCACACTATGATAGGTGCTTTGGTAAAGCATGCCAGGGTGTGCCTTGCTCTCTAAAAACTGATAACCACCAGCAACATCAGAGATTTTTTTCATCTGGTGATTTTTGATGGTATAGGTGCCCGTGTTGTGTCCGCACAAAAGGTTTTCCCCAATGAGCGACAAGTTCCATACTTGCCCATCAGAACCCTCAACCTTATGAATAGTGGTGTTGATGGGGTTTTGTTGAGGCTTAAAATAGAACAACCCCTGATTGGAGCCTACATAATAATACCCTTCAAAATAGGCAATATCATATACGCTACCGAGTTGGTGGTTCTGATCGTGGTAAAAATAGATCGGGGCGTCAAGGTCGAGCAGGGCAATACCATTATCGGTACAGATCCACAATAGATCATCTCGGTACATTAGGCCATGCACCCGATTGTTGGGCAGCCCTTTTTGGGTGTTGATCTGCTGACTGATGTGCCCTTTCAGATCGCCAATAATTACGCCGCCCGACATGGTTCCAAAGGCATATTGCTGCGCACCAATGCGGAGGACTTTATTGATTCTGAATTTTTTCAGCAGTTCATTCAGCTGATTGTCAATAGGGGTGGCCTGCCCATTGGAAAAATAGAATAAGCCATGATCCTGCGTCGCCAGCAACATTTTATCAGCCCCTAATTTTTCGATAAAGGTAACCTGATAGTTGTCCAAAGCACCATCGGCGGATAATGACTGCTGCAAACCGTCAAGATTACTGGTCAGTAATTCACCGTGATTTTTCTGATAATAAATCTCCTGACCTATGGGGTAACTATAGGTGGTCGTGCTGCCATCTTTTATACGTTCAAAGCCGATATGGCCTTCAGCATCGACGAAATAAATGCGGTTGAAGGCTTGAAAAATGACCCGCTGCCCCAAGCTGTAAATTTTCCAGATGTCAGTGCTTATTCTTGTTAAAGGATGAAAACCCGAAGCAAGGTCTTTTTCCAGAAAATAGCCCATCATTTCATTCCCCCCTACATAAATAGTATCTGCTTTACAATGCACCGACCGAAGCATATTTCGGGTTTCATAAAGCTGCCAGTCTTCACCATCATATTGAAGTAAACCCAGGGTATTGGCAATATAGACCGTCCCCTGATCCGATTGGTCAATGTCCCAGTTTTGGTTTTCTGCCTGATAGTCTGTTTTAGAGAATACGGTAATTTTTGGGCTCATCAAACCCATTTGATCGATATGATGATTGGCCAAGGCAGCGGTTTGACTCAGCAGGATGAATATTAGGACTAAAAATCTCATTTTCTTAAAAATTGAACTGCAATTTCCGTTTTTTTCCCTTCAAAAACACTGTTTTGGGCTATTAATTAGCCATTATTTGAAATTTGCAATTTTGAGCTTAATAATTATCAATTATGTAAAAGTGGATAGGCTTGTTTGGTTATTCTTTGAATGTGTTCAAAAATCATTCCTGTTCATGATGTAATAGCGGTACATCATTAAAAAATATTTTTCTTTTTATAGATTTTTGCTATATGATATAAGTCACTGATAATCAATCGATGTAACCCTTTTTTGAAGGGTGATGTAGATTTGATGTTTTGAAAAATTGATTGATTTTCCTGCTTCTTACTCACATTTGTATTGATCGCTGTGGTGTAGAAGGGTTGAATGTGTTGAAGACGAATCACAATTTTTAGGAATGCCCCGCAACTGCAGGGTGCTAAGGATGGTGAGGCGTATGTGGGAAGGCCCCATAGGACGATCTACCATTTATAATTTAATTTTTAGATAATCAGTATTATGCTTAAACATTTACTATGTTTTTTTCTGATGCTTGGAAGCATGACCGCCTTTGGGCAGTCTGGTTTTACAGTATCTGGAACGGTCAAGGATACCGACGGTTCAGAGCTTCCTGGTGTGAGTGTGATTGTGAAAGGCACAACCCACGGAACATCAACCGACTTTAATGGGGAGTTCTCTCTCTCTAATGTGAAAGAGAATGAAACCCTTGTTTTTTCCTTCATCGGGATGAAGCCACAGGAATTTTTGGTAGGTAACCAAACTTCTTTTGAGGTTACGCTTGACGCCGATGTAAGCAGCCTTGAAGAGGTTGTTGTGATTGGTTATGGTACTTCAAAATCAAAAGACCTTACTGCACCGATTGCGAGTGTAGATAACAAGGAGTTGAAATCCATGGCAGTAGCTTCGCCCGTGAGTGCGATTCAGGGTAAAGTTGCCGGGGTAAACATTGTTTCCAATGGTGCACCGGGTGAAGGCCCGTCGATGCAGATTCGTGGTATCGGATCGGTGAACGGAAACAACCCATTATATGTAGTGGATGGTATGCAGGTAACGGATATCAACTGGGTAAACCCGAACGATATTGAGTCGATGAGTATTTTGAAAGATGCTTCGGCTTCTGCGATTTACGGTATGCGTGCATCGGGTGGTGTAGTGATTATCACCACAAAATCAGGGCACAAAAATGAGAAAATGAGATTCTCTTACGATGGTTTCTATGGTACACAGCAGGTTACCCAGCGTTTGGAGATGGCCAATTCGGCACAATATGCTGATTTCATGCGTGCATCCAACAATCCTGATCTTATCTCTCATGTAGATGCTTCTATGGAGCGTTACGGAAGTACACCTGATGGCAACCCATTGATGTCGACGGACTGGTACAATGAATTGATTAAAGCAGCGCCAATCCAAAGCCACAATATTTCCCTGAACGGTGGAAACGAGAAATCTACTTATGCGATTGGTCTGGGTTATTTCAACCAGGGCGGAATCGTGAACGAAGGGCAGGGCGACTACGAGCGTATTTCCCTGAAAACAAACTTCAAGCAAACGGTTTCTGAGTCATTCACTTTTGGTTTGAACATGACTTTAACCACCGAGGATAAAATGCTGGACGATAACCGTGCCTTCTTTCAGGCTTATGTGAACAGCCCACTTTATCCTGCTTTTGATGAAACTCTTGGCGATGATCAGGCTTACCCTCGTAAGTTTGCCAACCCACACAATATTGGTTATGATACTTATTATACCAACCCATTGGGTGTAGCATATTACCACGGAAACAACAGACAACAAAGTGTGCGTGTTTTGCCTAACCTATTTGCGGAGCTTAAGCCATTCAAATCGGATAAAATTTCTTTCCGAAGCAGCATCAGCATGGATTACCGCAACGAACGTGGTAGCTACTATACACCAGAATATCGAATTGGAAATACCATACAGCCGATCAACACTTTAACAAAAGTGCAGCACTGGACTTACAATATGAACTGGGATAATTATGCCACTTACGAGGACACCTTCGGGAAGCATAATGTAAAAGTGATGGTCGGTACTTCAACTATTGAGGAAAACTGGCGATCAAACAGCCTGACTGCTCAGGGCGTTCAGGACCCTAATTATATCCATACTGGTGACGAATCAACCATTACAGGTTCTGATGGCGGTGAGCGTTTCCGTATGTTTGGTTACTTTACTCGTGCTTCCTACAACTACGATGGCCGTTACCTGATCACAGGTATGATTCGTCGTGACGGTAGCTCAAAATACCAGGAAAAATGGGGAACCTTCCCTTCAGTAGGTTTGGGTTGGGTAGCTTCTGAGGAGAACTTCTTCAAAGACTGGAACCAATCGACGATCGATCACTTGAAATTCCGTGCTTCATTCGGTGAGCTGGGTAATGCGCAGGGAAGTGCCAACAATGGTTTTGCATCTATCGCCAATGGTGGTTTGGGACAATCAGGAATCTTCGGTGGTGCTACTTTGGTACCGGGGATGATTCAGGATGGAATTTATTCATTCCTGACCTGGGAACGTACCCGTGAGATTAACATTGGTTTTGAGACCAAAGCTTTTGATTACCGATTGAACATGGAAGCCGATTACTTCAACCGCCAGACTTTGGACATGGTAATTATGCCTCCTCAGCCAAACGGTTTGAAGCCGACAATGCAAAATGCAGGTAACATGACCAACAGCGGTATTGAATTGGCCTTGAATTGGTCGGATCAGGTGGGTGATTTCTCTTACAGCGTAGGAGGTAACCTGACCAAACTGAGCAATGAAGTTACTTACCTTGGTGGCGCACCTTACATTCAAACGGGGTCTGCAGAATTTCCTCAGATGTTGAAGCCAGGCGAGGCTGCATTCAGTTTCTATGGCTGGGAAGTAGATGGTGTTTACCAAAATCAGCAAGAGATTGACGACTGTCCGATTGCACAGGAAAACGGATTGAAACCTGGTGATTTCCGCTATAAAGATTTGAATGGTGACGGTGTAATTGATGAGGATGACCGTACCAATTTGGGCGCTCCAAACCCAGATTACTACTATGGTTTCAACTTCAACCTTGGTTACAAAGGCATCAGCCTTTCGGCCAACTTCATGGGTGCACAAGGCGGATCGGTTTTTAATAGAAAGCGTGCGGATATTAACAAACATGCCCGTAACAACATCGACGCCAACATGGCCAACAACCTTTGGACTGGCGAAGGAACTTCCAACACTTATCCTTCAGCAGAAGGGATGTTCAATACCTGGAATAATGGCCGCTTGAATAGCTTCTTCATCGAAGATGCTTCTTTCTTCCGCCTTCAAAATATCCGTTTGACTTATGCTTTGCCAAGCAGCGTGATGGAGTCACTGAAGATGACAGGCGCATCGGTTTACGTGAATGTGGATCGCCCTTACACTTGGTTCAATACCAATGGCTTTACGCCAGAAGTACCAGGTGGTATCGATGAGCAGACGTATCCAATTCCTGCAGTATTCTCTTTGGGAGTAAACTTGTCTTTCTAATCGCATAAACGAAACTAAAATGAATATAAAATATAAATTCATCGCTGTGCTTTTGGCGGTTATGTCCTTAAGCTCATGTAACAACTGGTTGGATATTGTTCAGGAGGGGGTTGTTCCTTCTGATGAAATTGACTTCACGGATCCTTCGCAAATGTATGGCCCTGTTTCAGGGGTTTATGCTGAAGCCCGAGGAAAAATGACCCAATGGGAAATGTGGCCGATGTTGGTCGTTCGTGGAGATGAAGTGACCAAAGGTGGGGGTAGTGATGCCGATCAAATGGATTTCCTTCACATTGAGAACTTCAACTATGGCGCAGTAAAAAACTTCTGGGCACTGAACAACGCCTGGGAAGCACTTTATACGGTCGTGAATACTTCTTATTACAATGAAGATTTGCTGAATCGCTTTGTGGAGCACCTGACTACCGACGAGCAGCTCGCACAGGCAGAAGCTTACCGTGGGGAGATCGTTTTCCACCGTGCAATGGCTTATTTCTTCATCCACCAACTTTGGGGAGAAATTCCATTGGTAGATCCTGAGAATGTCAACAACGGATTCCTGCCAAAATCAACCATCGCCAATGTGCGTGCGCATATTCACGAATTGCTTGATTTTGCGATTGATGTGCTTCCTGAATCACAGTCAGAGCACCAGGGGGCAGTAACAAAATACACGGCCATGACCCTGAAAGCGAAATTGGCATTGACAGAAATGGATTACGCTTCAGTATTGACCCTGACAGACCAGATCATCAATTCTGGCGCTTACAGTTTGGTACCACAGGCAGATTATTACGATCTGTTTAAAATCGATGGTAAGCTTGCTTCGGAATCAGTATATGAATTCCAGTTCTCGGATTTCGGTAATGGCGATGGCCCACAGATTTATGGCGACGCCTGGTTCCAGCATCAGGGACCTCGAGGAAATCCTGCACCAATTGAAGGCTGGGGATTTGTGATTTTGGAGCCTGAATATTTGGAATTCCTGAACACCCGAAACAACGGAAACCGTGATGAAGAGCGTTGGAATCTTGCTGTTTTGGAGTCTGGAGCAACAACACCTTCAGGAGACCATATTGCAGAGTTTGACCCAGAATACATGGAAGGAAAAGCCCACTATAATGGCAAGGCTTATACACCAAAAGATCAGATGACTCCTGGTCGTCCGAACTACGGCGCCAACAACAACATCCGTGTTTTCCGCTATGTTGATGTGCTTTTGATGAATGCCGAAGCTAAGGTGGTTAACGGTGGCGATGCCGCGACGCCTTTGAATATGGTACGTAACCGTGTGGGACTTTCAAGCATTGCAAGCCCAACACTCGATGATATTTTAAATGAACGACGCGCTGAATTATCAGTGGAATGGGGTGACCGTTTCAATGATTTGGTACGTACCGACCGTGCCTCATCGGTATTGGAAGGCTTCGTAAAAGGCGAGCACGAATATTTGCCTGTTCCATTGCGTCAGGAGGATTTGAACCCTGAATTAGGGAAACCAGCAGTTTAATTAATGTGATGATTGCTGAGGAGGGGGAGTTGGTGGACTTTCCCTCCCTTTTCTTTTTATCCACCATTTCAGCAAGCCCAACAGCCTGCTGCCATTCAACAAAAATACCTTACCCTATTTCGAGCTCCTCTTACCAAAAATTTAATACGGAAAATATAATCGACATGCAGATTAAAAATTGGATCAGCAACAGTAGAGTACCTGCCTTGATTTTGGCTGGTGGATTGGCATTTGCCGCCTGTAACTCCGCAGAACAAAAAGTACCAATGGACTGGCAGAGCTACAGCCAGGATGCAACCATTGAAAATAAAGTGGATTCCTTGCTCTCATTAATGACGCTCGAAGAGAAAATTGGTCAGATGACTCAATTCGCCGGGCAGGGAGCAGTTACCGGCCCGGAAATTGGCGACGAATTCAAAGCCTACCTCGAAAAAGGACTGGTTGGTTCGATGTTCAACGTTTTCGGTGCCAAAGGACTTCGCCAGTTGCAGGAGCAGGCGATGGAAAAATCACGCTTGCGTATTCCTATCCTTTTTGCTGCTGATGTGATTCACGGTTATGAAACCACCTTCCCAATGCCATTGGCAGAATCTTGTTCATGGGATTTGGAACTGATGGAAGAGTCGGCGAGAATTGCTGCCGAAGAAGCGACTGCCGCAGGGATCAGCTGGACTTTCGCCCCTATGGTGGACATCAGCCGTGATGCCCGTTGGGGACGTGTGATGGAAGGTGCCGGAGAAGATCCTTATTTCGGTTCTTTGGTTGCCAAAGCGCGTGTTCGTGGTTTTCAGGGTATTGAAAACTACCAGGATTTTGCCAAGCCAAATACCATGTTGGCCTGTACAAAGCACTTTGCGGCCTATGGTGCTGCTGAGGCTGGTCGTGATTACAACACAGTGGATATCTCAGAGCGTACCCTGAGAGAGGTTTACCTACCGCCATATCAAGCAACATTGGAAGCAGGCGTAGCCACTTTCATGACTGCTTTTAATGAAGTGGAAGGTGTACCAAGTACTGGAAATAAATATTTGTACACGGATATCCTTCGTGAAGAGTGGGGATTCCGTGGTATGGTGGTGACCGACTATACGGCCATTAATGAGATGATGGCGCACGGTTATGCGGTGGATCTTGCACAGGCAGCAGAAAGAGCAGCCAATGCAGGTATTGACATGGACATGAACGGGGCGGCCTATGCGGAAAACCTTAAAGGATTGGTGGCTTCAGGGCAAGTATCAGAAACGACCATTAACCGTGCAGCAGCGCGTGTGTTGGAGTTGAAATTCTTGCTTGGCTTGTTCGATGATCCTTTCAGATATATGGATGAAGAACGCGAACGTACTGTAATTGGTAAGCCTGAATTTTTGGAGGCTGCCCACCGTGGTGCGCAACGTTCGATGGTATTGCTGAAAAACGAAAATAATATCCTGCCTTTGGCTAAAGATCAGGCTAAGAAAGTAGCATTGATCGGCCCAATGATTCAGGAGCGCATGAGCCTTAATGGCGAGTGGGCGATTAGAGGCGACAGAAACAAGTCGGTAACGCTTTTCGAAGGGCTGACACAGAAATACAAAGGCAGCAAGGTGAAGTTTAACTACGCCAAAGGGTGTGATCTTTTGGGGCAGGAAGGCACCAAAGGTTTTGCAGAGGCATTGCGCGTGGCTCGTCAGTCTGACGTGATTATTTTCGGTGGTGGTGAGGACTTCAACTGGTCTGGTGAAGCTGCTTCCCGTACAGAAATCAAATTGCCTGCACCACAGCAAGACTTACTCAAAGCATTGAAAAAATTGGGTAAACCAATCGTATTGGTAGCGGTAAATGGCCGTCCGTTGAACCTTTCCTGGGAAGATGAAAATGTAGATGCCATTCTTGAAGCCTGGTACCCAGGAACGATGGCCGGACACGCCGTAGCGGATATTCTTTCAGGGGACTACAACCCATCAGCAAAACTGACGATGACATTCCCTCGAAATGTGGGACAGATTCCAATTTATTACAACCATAAAAACACTGGGCGTCCTTTGGATCCTAACAATTGGGCAGATTACAAATCCTCTTACCTGGATGTGCCTAACTCACCGCTGTATCCTTTCGGTCACGGTTTGTCTTACACTTCTTATGCTTACAGCGATTTGGAAATCAGCCAGAGCAGCTTTGCTAAAGGTGGAAAAATTACCGCTTCAGTAAAAGTGAAAAACACCGGAAAATACGATGGCGAAGAGATTGTACAATTGTACATCCACGATCAGGTAGCCTCGGTAACTCGCCCTGTAAAAGAGCTGAAAGGCTTTCAGAAGGTGCGCCTGAAAAAAGGTGAAGAGCAAACGGTGAAATTCGAGATCGACGAATCAACGATCACCTTCCTTGGTTTGGACAAACAGCCAACCGTTGAAGCTGGAACTTTCGACCTTTGGATCGGGGCAAGTTCTGCAGATGAGCAAAACCATATTCAGTTTACATATCAATAAAATTTTTAATCGGATGCCACTTCCAAGGGCGTGTTTAAAACTTAAAATTCGCAATAGGATGGTCGGTTTTTTAACATGCGCTAAGTGGCATCCTTTAATATTTTTAACATGAGAAACATTCTATCAATTTTTTTACTATTTTTTGCCGCCAATTTTGCCTTTGCGCAAGAGGATAATGCGGAATATTTTTTCTTCGATAGCCCCGACGCTGAAGCCTATGATACCGGCCTGGGCTTTGCTGAAGAAGGCAGTAGCCTGACCACCACCTGTCTTTCAGGTACAGAATACTGCGAAAAAATGCCCATCACTGCTGATCAGAAAGTAGTGGGAAACAATGCCATTTCAGTGACTTACACCTCTGTGGAAGATGGCGACTGGAAAGCGATCATTATTCAGGCAGGTTGGAGAGCGATCAATTTTGATCAGAAAGAAACCGTTTCTTTCTCCCTGTTCGCTGAAGAGGGGGTGGCAAAGAACTTATTGCCTGCCTTGTATTTTGAAATTGAAGGCAGTGATGATTCACAGCGTGTTGCTTTGGGCGATTATGTTGATGACCTTCCGGCAGCCACCTGGGTGGAAGTAAATATTGCTATCGATGACCTGAAGAATACGGCAGGAAATGAAAATGTAATTTGGTCAAATGTAAAAGGCTTCTGCCTGGCACAAAATACTGCCGATGGCGCAGAACACACCATTTTAGTGGATAACATCCGTGCGATTGGTGACGGTAACGTGGTACCTCCTTCTGCAGTTTTCGAGAAAATCTTTACACAGGGAACAGATATACATGCCTATGATCAGAGTTTCATTCTTCAGGCGGACGGAAGCTCTTTTGAAGAAGGTTGTTTCTTAGGCGAATATTGTGGCAAAATTCCTGTTGCTCCTACTGCTTTTGTGGGCGAAAATGCTTTATCCCTTAAATGGACTTCTGCAGACGGTGGAAACTGGGAAGCTGGCCTGGCCAAAGCAGACTGGTCATTTACGGATGTTGAAGGGGCTACTGAGCTGTTCTTCTGGGCTTACAGTGCCGAGGGAATTGCCAAGGAAAACCTTCCGGGAATTAAATTTGAAAGCCTTTCAGGGTGGTCTGACAAATTTTTATTGTCGGCCTATAATGAAGACCTTCCTGCTGGCGTTTGGACTAAATTGGTTCTTCGTCCTGATTTTGAGGAAAGTGGTGTTGACATGACGGGCATTAAAATGGTAGGATTCTGCCAGGATGTTGCTGATGGCGCTGAACACCATATGTTGGTGGATGACCTTACCTTCTCTAATCTTGCTGAAGAGGTTCCGGCGGTTACGGCATTAACGGCGGAAGGATTCGACTCGCACGTGAATGTTAGATGGGATGGACGATTCAATAATGAAACCACCTTTGAAGTTTTGGAAGAAGTGAATGGCGGTTTGAGATTGATCTCGGCTACTGAAAGCACTTTCCTGGTAGACTTTGTAGGGCAGGACATCAACCGCAATTATGTGGTAAGACAAAACCTTAACGGGCAGTATTCTCCTTTGGCTTCCGCTTCAGCAGTAACAAAAGAATTGACCGACGAGCAATTGCTCGATATGGTACAAAAGGCTGCTTTTGAATATTTCTGGGAAAGCCCATACGCACACGGAGCAACTCCTGAGCGCAGAATTGCCGGTGTTCGTGAAAACAATACTGTAGCTGCTGGTGGCTCCGGATGGGGTTTCATGGCTTTGCCTATTGGTGTGGAGCACGGCTGGGTGACTCGTGAAGAAGCGGCTGAACGTGCATTATTAATGGCGCAATTCTTCGCTAATGCAGAACGTTTCCATGGTGCATGGTCGCACTGGATCAATGCTGTTTCAGGAAAAGCGATTCCATTTTCTGAATTGGACGATGGTGGCGATTTGGTAGAAACCGCTTTGTTGATGCAGGGAATGCTTGCAACGGCCAACTATTTCGACGGTAACAATGCCAATGAAAAAGGGCTGCGTACTTTGGTTTACAAAATGATGAACGAAATCGAATGGGATTTCTATCGTAATGGTACTGATGCACTTTACTGGCACTGGTCGCCAAACCATGATTTCGAAATGAATCACAAAATTGCTGGGTTCAATGAAGCATTGATGGTTTACGTGTTGGCGGCATCAATGACCGAGCATAAGATTGAGGCAGACATCTATCACGATGGATGGGCTTCTGGTCCTGCTTTTGAAAATGGCAATGAATTTTACGGATTCAACCTTCCTTTGGGCCCTGCAATGGGTGGACCATTGTTCCTGAGCCAGTATTCTTTCATGGTCATGGATCCTTTCGGTATGAAAGACCAGTATGCGGCTTATGATGAGCAGGTGGTGAATCAGACAAAAATTAACCATGCTTTCTGTGTAGATAACCCTAACGGCCATACCGGTTACAGCGATTTGGTTTGGGGATTGACCGCTTCAGACAACCCTGATGGTTATTTGGCGCAAGAGCCAGGAGATGCAACCCACGATAACGGGACCATCACCCCAACAGCTGCTTTGGGAGCTTATGCTTTCACGCCAGAATTGTCGTTGCCTACCCTGAAACATTTCTACCGTGAAATGGGCGCAGAAATCTGGGATCTTTACGGCTTCCGTGATGCCTTCCATGTTGGTCGTGAATGGGTAGCTGACGGTTATATCTCTATTGATCAGGGACCAATCCTTGCGATGATCGAAAATCATAGATCAGGTTTGTTGTGGAAACTGGGCATGACTTCCCCTTATGTACAAACAGGTCTTCGTGCTTTGGATATTGACTGGAACACCGAAAAATACAATGTATTGACGGACAACGATCAAGGCAAGGAACTTCAGAAAGTAGCCGTTTACGTGAATAGCGAGGCAGGTTACCTGAAGATTTTCACCAGCCAGAACATCATTGCTGAATCGCTGAAAGTAATAGGGGTAAACGGGCAATCTTCTGCCTTGACTTCTTCAGAGAAATACAACCAATATTATACAGTGCCTTTCAGTGGCCTGACAGCAGGTCTTTATTACCTCACTTTTACTACTGAGGAAGGCGAGCTGATGACTTCAAAAATTATTATTCAATAAAAATTGTCCGGCTTAGTCCATGAAAAAATCAATGTTAATTAAATTTTCAGGAGTCGCTGTATTGGTGATGTTTGCTGCGGTCATGAGTATTGGCGGGATTAAATCCCTCAAAAGCGTGACCGACCAGCGCCCCAATGTGTTATTGATCATGTCTGATGATCATGCCATGCAGGCCATCAGCGCCTATGGGCATCCCATCTCACAAATGGCAACTACTCCTAACATTGATCGCCTGGCACATGAGGGCGTCCTTTTTGAGAATAATTTCTGTGCCAATGCAATTTGTGGACCCAGCCGGGCAACAATCCTTACTGGCCTGCATTCACATGCCAACGGTTTCATGAAAAACGATGGAACCAAATTTGACGGCCACCAGCCGACCTTGGCCAACATCCTTCAGAAAGAAGGATACCAAACGGCAGTGATCGGAAAATGGCATTTGAATACAGCGCCACAGGGATTTGATTATTATAAAATTCTAAATGATCAGGGGGAGTATAACAACCCTGATTTTATCACCAAAGATACCACCGTGCAGGAGATGGGCTATGTTACAGAGCTCATCACTAAATTCACAAAAAAATGGCTCCATAATCGGGATGAGGATAAACCTTTCTTCCTGATGATGCAGCACAAGGCGCCACACCGAAACTGGGTGCCGGCACCACAATATTACCGCCTATTTGAAAATACCATCTTTCCGGTGCCTGACAACTACTTCGATCAGTATGAAGGCAGGCAGGCAGCACAGGGGCAGGAGATGAATATTTACCGTGATGCCTATGAAGGCCACGACCTGAAAATGGTTAGTGGGGTGGGCAGCGATAGCCTGCTTTACGACCGTTGGCCACATGTATTTATGGGGAGAATGACCCCTGCCGAGAAAATGGACTTTTTTGAGGCATACAGTCAGCGAAATGATGATTACTACCTGACCGAAAGAACGGACAAGCAGAAAGCAGAATGGAAGTTACAGCGATATTTGCAGGATTATCTGGCTTGTGTACGCTCGGTAGATGACAGCGTTGGTGATATCTATCAATACCTTGAAGATCACGGATTATTGGATAATACCATCGTCATTTATACCTCCGATCAGGGATTTTTTCTTGGGGAACACGGCTGGTTTGACAAGCGGTGGATGTACGAGGAATCTTTCAGAATGCCACTGATGATTCGGCATCCCGATCACCTGACAGGCAAGCGTATTGAGCAGCTTACCCAAAATATTGATTTCGCTCCGACGATTCTTGAAATGGCTGGTGTAGCATCGCCAAAACCAATGCACGGTCTATCGCTGATGCCCTTGATTGCTCAAGATGCCGAGACCCAAAATCAATGGCGTTCTTCGCTGTATTACCACTTTTATGAGTTTCCGGGATTCCATAGTGTTCAGGCACATCATGGGGTACGAACCGATCGCTATAAGCTGATTCATTTTTATCAGACCAACGAGTGGGAGATGTTCGACCTCGAAAAGGACCCGACGGAAATGAATAATATCTATAATAATGAATCCTACCATCATCAGCGGGCACAATTACAACAGGAGCTTGATCGACTGGTGGGGGAGTACCAAGTACCTGACCACTTAATGCAATAAATTTTAATCGTTTACCTCCATATTTTTAAGGGCTGACCTCCCTTGAGGATATTAAAAATCAACGAATGAAAAACCGTTTTAGAAGTCTGCTTTTAGGTGGCCTCTCGATGCTCGGGCTAAGTGCTATGGCGCAGCCACAACTCGACCCCACCTACTGTAATCCTCTTAATGTCGATTACACCTATATGATCTACAATTCTCATCGAGATATTTCCTACCGCTCAGGCGCGGATCCCGCAGCAGTGGAATTTCGAGGGGAATACTATATGTTCGTTACCCGATCAATGGGCTACTGGCATTCTACGGATTTGGTCAACTGGGATTTTATCACCCCTGAAAACTGGTATTTCCAGGGATCAAACGCACCAACGGCCATCAATTATAAAGATTCGGTTCTTTATGTGGCAGGTAACCCTTCGGGTTCGATGTGTATCCTGGCGACAGACAATCCTAAAAAGGGTGACTGGAAACCATCGGAAACTATTTTACATAATCTTCAGGATCCGGAATTATTTATTGACGATGACGGTTCGGCTTATATGTACTGGGGCTCATCAAATGTGCACCCGATCCGTGCCAAGAAGCTGAATAAAGACCACCGTTTCGCCCCTGACGATCAGGTGCATGAATTATTCAACCTCGTAGAGGAGGAACATGGATGGGAGCGTTTCGGCGAAAATAATTTTCACCCAACGCTTAAAGAGGGGTATATTGAAGGGCCTGCCATGACCAAACACAATGGTAAATATTACCTGCAATATGCCGCACCGGGGACGCAATTCAATGTGTATGCTGATGGCGTTTATGTGGGCGATACCCCCCTCGGCCCCTGGAAATATATGGAGAGCAACCCAATGTGTATGAAGCCTGGTGGTTTTATCAATGGCTCAGGGCACGGCACTACCATGAAAGACAAGCACGGGCAATACTGGCATTTTGCGTCAATGGCGCTGGCCTCCAATTCCCACTGGGAGCGTCGTTTGTGTATGTTCCCTACCTATTTTGATGCCGATGGCCTGATGCACAGCGACACCCAGTATGGCGATTACCCTCGCCATGGTGCCGACCACCCTACAAAAGCAGGGCAGTTCACCGGTTGGATGCTCCTTTCCTATAACAAGCCTGCAAAAATTTCTTCCTCATTGCTGGAAATCAACAAGAGTACGGCAACAGATGGTGACTATATTGTGGACACCCTGCATGCAGTACAGAACAACAAAGGCGATCTTTTCACAAAAGTCCTGACCGATGAAAATTCAAAATCCTACTGGGTGGCAGAAAGTAACGATGATCAGCAGTTTGTAGAAATCGACCTGCAGAAAGTCAGTACCGTAAGGGCGTTGCAAATTAATTTCCATGACCACGAATCGGGCTTGTATGGCCGACCAAAAGACCTGCGCCACCAGTACACGGTAGAACATTCGCTGGATGGTAAAAACTGGGAGATCCTCATTGATAAATCCAATAACTGGAAGGACGTTCCCAACGATTATATCGCTTTGCCACAGGCCGTAAAAACGCGATATATTCGCTACAACAACGTGCATGTACCTACCCCATATTTCGCACTTTCTGAATTGCGGGTATTTGGGCTGGCCGAAGGCAGAAAGCCGGCAAAAGTGAAGCAATTTAATTTTGACCGTTCTGCAGATCCACGTGAGGTGGTGCTCAACTGGGCAAAAGACAAAAATGCAACAGGCTATAATATTAAGTGGGGAATTGCACCCGATAAGCTTTATCAGTCGTGGTTGGTGTACGACCGCAACGAGATCAAAATCCCTTCCCTTGACAAAGGAACGACCTATTATTTTAGTATTGAGGCTTTTAATGAAAGTGGGATTTCTACGCCTACCACCCCTGTAATGGTGAAATAAAGGCAGCAACCTGCGCTGTTCAAAGCATGAGGAGGGCATATCCACTGTAACGCAAGCCTTTTTTGTGCTAACAATTCAGGCTTGTAGCATTCCAATAAATCATTAAAACGGCTGTTGACAATTTTGTGAACAGCCGTTTTTCTTTCCATCCATCCCAGAAACAGCCACTTCTCCTGCGGGCGGAATGCAGGTCACTAAATTTATTTTAATCCGCCGCCTATTTTTGTGTGATTTTTGTGATAACATGTATAAAAGTCATAGTCCCTCTATTTTAAAGGATTTACATTTGCCAAATGAGGGTGCACTTAAATTGAGGCGCCATTAAAAATATTGATGATGAATACAGCGATTAAAATTAACCCGTTACTTGGTTTGATTGGTACGTGGCAAGGTGATAAAGGCCTTGATCTTGCGCCTAAACCTGTGGAAGATGAACGTAACCCTTATTACGAAACCTTGATCATTGAACCCGTTGATATTGCTATTGAAAATGCAGAAACGCAGGAACTTACTGCCGTAAAATATTTTCAGGTGGTACGTGAAAAATCCAACGACAAAGTATCTCATAACGAGGTTGGCTACTGGATTTGGGACAATAACACCGATACCATCATGTGTTCTTTGTCTATTCCTCGAGGCTTGAGTCTTGTGGCAGGCGGAGAGTTCACAGCCAACGAAGCCGGAGACGTGAGCATCGAAGTCAATGCCAAAGATGGTGATGCAGAGTGGGGGATTGTTCAGTCGCCATTTTTGAAGGAAAAAGCCCGCACTTTATCTTTCAAGCGTACTTTTAAGGTCGAAGGCAACAAGCTGACTTATAAGCAGGAAATGGAATTGGCCATTTACAACAAATCTTTCAACCATGTTGATTCCAACGTGCTGACAAAGGTGGACTAACCGATAAATTCCCCGTCAATTTTTGTATTGACGGGGATTTTTTTGCCCAATTTTTTTTCGTTGACCACCTTTTACCTTTCATCCTATCTTTCAGACCGTTGGTTGATGATTTTTTTTTCTGCGCATATACTTTTGTTTCTTCGTATATGCACAATTCCAAATTTATTTCTGTGAATCGATATTTCTTATCCCTGCTGATCCTATGGAGTGTGGTCAGTGGTTATCATGACCTTTATGCCCAGGCACCAGGCGGAAAAAATGGCCGACAGTTGCCCCCCATCAGCGAACGACCAAAAATTGGAACCCTCTCCGGTACGGTCGTCAGTCCTGAAGGTGCACCTTTGCCTTTTGCAACCATTTCCCTTTTTGATGCGCAAAATATAGATCAGCTCGTCGACGGCACCATCGCCGACGATAAAGGCAAGTTCCTGATGACCAACATTCCTGCAGGTATTTTTAAAGTGAAAATACAGAGTATGGGTTTTGAGGAAATGATGCTTGATCAACCGGTCAAGTTTTTTCCTAAAAGCTCACCGGAGGTGAAATTAGGCATGGTTAAATTGAAGGAAGCAGTGAAAGAGCTCGATGGCGTAACTGTGGAAGCCGAAAAGGAATTATTTGTACAGAGCATCGACCGGCAAACTTATGCAGTGGGCAGTGACCTTTCTGCTGAGGGTGGGGTCGCGCAGGATGTATTGCAGAATATCCCCATGGTCGAGATTGACAACGATGGGAATATCTCTTTGCGGGGAAGTGAAAACGTCCGCATTCTGATCAATGGAAAACCTTCCGATTTGATGGGCAGTGACCCTGCTACTTTGATGGAGCAAATCCCTTCAAACCTCATTGATAAGGTCGAGGTGATCACCAACCCTTCGGTAAAATTCAGCCCTGAAGGTTCCGCAGGAATTATTAATGTGGTATTGAAAAAAGACAAAAAAGGTGGTGCCTATGGTGGCGTAACGGCCAGTGCGGGTTCTTATGATAATTACGGCTTGTCGGTGAATGGTAATTCCTATAAAGGGGGGCTGAGCCTTACAGGAAGTTACAGTTTCAGGCAGCGCAACCGACTCATGGATCAAACGGTTGATCGCGTGAATTTGGGTGCAGCGGGCGACACCACGTCATTTTTGCATCAGTTTGCCAACAACAACAGGGGCATGAAATCCCACATGTTCAACCTCGGCGCTGAATATTCCTTCGGAAAGAATGTATTGGGTGTCTCTGGTGGATTGAATTTTTCCGACCGACCTTCCACCAATGTGCTGAGCTCAACGGTTACCGATATCAATGGTCAGCAGAGTTCAAGCAATCAGGTATCTACAACCGACAACAATGGATTGACCACCAATTTCGGCTTGGATTACGAACGCAAATTCGATCAGGCCGGTCGGTCATTAAAGGCAACCCTGAGTTATTCAAGCACCAACGAAACACAGCATGCTTATTTTGGTGTGCGGGAGCGCAATGACCTTGATATTGCCCGTGAAAATGTGAATTTTCAGCTTGATTACGTGCATCCGATTTCCACCAAGTGGAATGCAGAAATGGGTTGGCAGTCCACCTATATCGAAAATAATCAGCTGACTTCAGTTTTTACCGCAAGTGGCGATAGCCTCGCAGCAGACCCTAACCGTTCCAACCGTTTCATTTATTCGGAGCAAATCAATTCGATATATGGGGTAATGAATGGTAAGCTGACAGACAACTGGAGAATGCAGGCAGGATTGCGGGTAGAGCAGGCGCATATTTCGGCAGACCAGGTGCTGGAAGCTGGTACTGATAAATACCCAAATGACTATTTCGCTTTTTATCCATCCATTCATATGGATTATAAATTGTCAGAGAAAAATCAGCTGAAGGCCAGCTATTCCCGACGGGTTTCAAGACCACGCGGAAGGCAGTTAAATCCTTTTGAAGATCGATCGAACGAGCTGGTGATCCGTAAGGGAAATCCTACGCTGAGCCCTTCGTTTACCGATAGTTATGAAGCAGGATTTACGCATCAAATGAACTGGGGAACGCTGAGTTCTGTCGCATATTATCGTCATGCTACCAACGAAATTTCGCGGATTACCTACCGAGAAGGGGATGCGGTGTATAACACCTATGGCAATTTGGCGACCTCGCAGAATGCAGGAATAGATGTGAACTTAATGGCAAGACCTACCGAATGGTGGCGACTGATGCTCGGCGGAAGTGCCTATTACCAATACATGGATCCAAAGTCAGATTCCACCCTGACCATCGTTGAAGGAATGGTCTATGCCCTGAATATCAACAGTACATTCAATTTATGGAAGGGTGCCTCTTTACAGGCGATGGCGCGTTATTCCTCAGGAAGAGAAATTACCAACGGAGAACGATCTCACTTCCTTTTCAGTAATGTTGCCCTGAAACAAAAAATGCTCGACGGAAAATTGTCAGCGACATTGAAAGTCAACGATCCTTTCGACTTAATGAAATTTACCATCAGCACCTGGGATCCGATGTATTATCAGGACATGGAGCTGAATATGCTTGCCCAGACCGTGAACCTGTCTTTGAGCTATAATTTTGGGAAGTCCAATAAAAAGACCTCCCGTAAACGCCAGGGAAATGGGGAGTCCTCAGGTGGGGGAATGGAAATGGATTATTGATGAAAGAAATATCGTCAACGGTTTCCTTTTGACGCCATCAAGAGGCCTGTTCGTGCCGATGGTAATCAATATGTTCTGATGATAGTTTCTTTGTACTCCACCAATTGCATTTGATCGGAAGTGAAGAGGAAACACAAAACCAATGCGCCTTGACGGCACAATGAAAGCACCAGCTACCCACTGGTGCTTTTTTTATGTGCCCAAATTAAAGCCCTGAAGTTTCGGTCAGCATTGCCCGCTTCAGCCCATGGTAAAGGACACCTGATGATTGATTTTAGTTGGGACAGCCATAGACCACCATCAGGTGTAATTCAGTCTCAGCACAGTTGATGCCGATCGTTCATGGAACCTCAAAGGTGAATCGGCATGCTGATCAAAGAATAATTCATGCTGTTCAAACGGTCATCTTTTTGATCGATAGGAAAATATATTTAAGTGATTATGATATCAGTAAGCCTGAAATCTGTGGGTTACATTTTTGATTGACTGGGTTACATTAATAATTATTTTATGTTTTTTTAAGATTTCGAGCAAATTGGTTTTCCAATTTAAATTATCTAAAAAGCGTGTTTTAGAGCCAAATAGGGCAATTTCTCATTTGTTATTTTATGGAAAATCAAATTTCTTAATGGAAATACAAAGTTTTTAGAATTTAAAACTTATTGTACTTTTGTATCGGTCATTAGATCAAAGTAGCTACTTTTTTATTTCCCCAATTTATTTTTTCATGAATGATCCAAATTATACTATGAAGGTTAGGCATAACTTAAGACCCCTATTAATCCTTTGCTTGCTGACATTTACAGCAATGCAAGCTATGGCACAGGTAACGATCCGAGGGATGGTGAAGGGCGCCAGCGACAACGCACCAATTCTTGGCGCAAACGTTGTTGAAAAAGGTACCACTAACGGTGCGATCACAGATTTCGACGGCGCATTTTCTTTCACCCTCGAAGGTGAAAACCCTTCTATTGTGATTTCTTATGTGGGCTATAAGCCGCAAACGATTGCAGTTGGGAATCAAACAAAATTCGATATTTCTCTTGAAGAGGATGTCGAAACACTGGAAGAACTGGTGGTTATCGGTTACGGTGTTCAGAAAAAATCAGTCGTAACCGGGGCGATTGCTTCTGTTTCTCCTGAAGAGATTACCGCTACACCGATCGCCAAAGTAGAGCAAGCCTTACAGGGGCGTTCGGCGGGTGTGTTCGTAGCCACCAACTCTGGTGCGCCAGGTTCGGGTGTTTCGATCCGCGTTCGTGGGGTCGGGACAAACGGGGACTCTTCTCCCTTGTACATTGTAGACGGATTGGTGGTTGCCAACCTGAACAATGTCAACCCTAACGACATCGTTTCCATGGAAGTCCTTAAAGATGCAGCTTCGGCAGCAATCTACGGTTCTCGTGGTGCGAACGGGGTTGTTTTGGTACAGACCAAATCTGGAAAAGCAGGTTCCATGAAAGTGGACTACGATGGTTACTTCGGTGTTCAGAATGCCTGGAAAAAAGTGGGCGTACTGAATTCGAGAGAATACATGACCATGCACAACGAAGCATTATACAATGATGGTGGTGCTCCTAAATTTTCGCCTGAGCAAATTGCCAACCCTTCGGCAAACACCGATTGGCAAGATCAGATTTTCTCGAACAATGCACCGATCCAAAGTCACTCGATTTCTTTGAGTGGGGGTAGTGAAAAATCTACTTTCTCTTCCAGTATCGGTTATTTCGGCCAAACGGGTATTGTTGCTGGAGACAAGTCCAATTATAGCCGTTTGAATTTGCGTTTGAATTCTGAGCACAAAGTAAACAAGCGTGTAACGGTTGGTCAGAATTTAGGAATTATCATGTCGCAGTCAGCAGGGATTCAAGAGCAATCAGAATTTGGTTCTATTTTGGGCGCTGCCTTAATGCACGATCCCCTTACGCCAGCATTGATTACCGACCCTGAAGTATCGAAAACTTACGATGCATTGCCACACTTCCCTGTTCAAAACAGCAACGGGCAGTATTATGGTATTTCTGAGCAGGGACTTCGTGAAATCGCCAACCCATTGGCAAGAATCGAGAACACCAATCAGTTATATGAAGACCGCACCATTCAGGGTAATATCTTCGCAAAAGTGGACATGATGAAAGGGTTGTCATTCAAAACGGACATCGGTTTTAACTGGTGGAATTCACAAAATAGAAGCTTCACTCCTGAAGCCTATTATAATGAGGTGAACTACACAGGACTGAACAGTGCATGGCAGGAAGCCCAGTCGAATGAATACTGGCAGTGGGAGAATGTCTTGACTTACAATACTACCGTTGATAAGCACTCATTTGGTGGTATCTTGGGAACCACCGCCATGATTAACAAGGGGCAGGCCATTACAGGTACACGTTCCAATATCAACCCTGCAGGCTGGGACACAGGCTGGTTGGGCAATGGTGCCGACGATGATACACAGAAGTCTGGTGGATGGTATTACGAAAACCGTCTGTTGTCTTTCTTCGGTCGTGCCAATTATGATTACGATGAGCGCTATATGGTAACCGCAACAGTTCGTTATGATGGTTCTTCAAGATTCGGCCAGAACAATCAGTTTGGTTTCTTCCCTTCTGTTTCTGCAGGTTGGAACGTTCACAACGAGGAATTCTTCAACGTAAAAGCGATCAACCACCTGAAAGTTAGAGGTTCATGGGGCCGTGTAGGTAATGAGAATATCGGTAACTTCGGATATTTATCAACGGCAGGCCGCACCATTCCTTATCCTATTGCAGGATCACCAGTAAATGGTATTGCCATCAACCGCCCATCGAATGCAGATTTGAGATGGGAGTCTTCGGAGCAGTCAAACATTGGTTTCGACATGGGACTATTGGATGACAAATTCACCATGACGGTTGAATATTACAGCAAAATCACCAAAGACCTTTTGGCTGACCGTCCTCAACCAGACTACACCGGGCAGGATTACCCAATTGCCAACCTGGGAACAGTACAAAATCAGGGATTGGAATTGAGTGCTCAGTATCGCAAAAATGAAGGTGAGTTCAACTTCGATATCGGTGGTAATGTGGCTTTCAACCAAAATAAGGTAACTGCCCTTGACAACCAAAACGGTTATGTTCCAGGATATACACCTTTTGCCTACGACGGTGGTACCCGTATGGAAATTGGACATACTTTGCCTTATTTCTTCGGATATAAAACCAATGGAATATTCCAGAATGCAGAGGAAATTGCCAGCTATGTGAATGCCGAAGGCCAGCAGTTGCAGCCAGATGCACAGCCAGGTGATATCCGCTTTGTGGATGTGAATAATGACGGCTCAATTGATGCCGACGACCGTACCAATATCGGTAACCCAATTCCAACCATCACTTATGGTATGACTTTCAATGCCACCTATAAGCACTTCGATTTCATGATGTTCTGGCAAGGGGTTGCAGGTAACGAAATTGCCAATGTAAACCGCCGCCTGGATTTGGACGGACAAAATTACAGCACAAGAACGCTGAACCGCTGGACGGGCGAAGGAAGCTCAAACAATTACCCTCGCTCTACTTACACCGATGCCAACGGGAACTACAGCCGCCTGAACGATATGGTTCATATTGAAAATGGCGCTTACCTTCGCCTGAAGAACATTCAGCTTGGTTATACCTTACCTGAAGCGGTGGCCGCTAAAGTAGGTGCTGACCGTGTGCGTGTGTATGTATCAGCACAAAACCTGTTCACCATTACTGAATACTCAGGATTTGATCCAGAGATTGGTGGTACTTGGTGGGGTGACTTCGGTATCGACCGTGGTGTTTACCCTCAGGCAAAAACATTCTTGATGGGATTGAATGTATCCTTTTAATTCAATTTTTTAAAACTCAGAAAGATGATCAATTTAAGATATATCGTTTGTGGCCTACTGATGATGGCCATGGGCATGAGTTCATGCTCTTCGTTCTTATCATTGGATCCTACGGATTCGGTAACGGAGGACAATTTTTACCAAAACAGGGATCACGCATATACAGCACTGATCGGTATTTATGAACCATTGCGTTCAGATTTTACCATCACTTATAATCCTATTGCCCTTTCAAGTGACATCCAGAGTGATGACGCCTATGTAGGCGGAGGATCTGCTTCGGATATGATCAACTGGCAGCGTATGGCGCGCTTCAATGCCCGCCCTCAGGAAGATGCTGTCCGTGGTATCTGGAAGAAATGTTACCGTGGGATTTCCCGTGCCAACATGATGCTTGCCAAATACGATGGCATCACTTTTAAAACTACGGAAGAAACAGACAAGAATAATTTTAAAGGGGAAACACTCTTTTTAAGAGGGCACTACTACTTTGAACTGTTGCGTTTCTTTGAAAATGTTCCGTTGATTACTTCGCCTTTGTATTCTGATGACTGGACAAACTCAACGCAGGAAGATCCTAAATTGGTTTATGCACAGGCCACCACAGATATGCTTGACGGTATGGCCCTGATGGGCGATGCAGTAAGCGCTGATCAGTCGGGACGTTTGAGCAAATGGGCTGCCAAAGCCGAATTAGTGAAAATGTTCCTGTTTTACACAGGCTACTATAACGAATCGGCATTGCCTACGGCAGATGGTGGTACTTTTACCGCCGCTGATGCCATGGCGATGGCTGACGATGTAATTGCCAATTCTGGTGCTGCGCTGATGGACGATTTCGCGACTTTGTTCACTGCGGAAGGAAATTTCTGTAAAGAAGCCTTGTTCGATATTCCTTTCGTGGACAACAACTCAGGCTCATGGAATGATACCGATATGGGAAACTACCAATGTGCGATGAGTGGCCCTCGTGGCTGGAACAATAGCCTCTTGGCCGATGGCTGGGGATTTGGTACCGTAACGGCGAATTTGGTCAATCAATTTACGGACGAAGATTTACGTGCCAAAAGCACTTTCATCAGTGCCGAAGATTTGATTCAGATGGAGCTTGACGCTGGCGCAGACCCTAACAGCCTGAGCCTTCAGCCTTCTTTCACCAACACCGGTTATTTCGCTTTCAAATATACAACGCATGCCGCAAATAAGCCTGCCGCTAACTTCCCAAATAACTGGGGGCAAAACATCCACTATATCCGTTTGGCAGATGTTTACCTGATGGCGGCGGAACTACACCTGAAAAATGGTGGAAGCAAAGCGGCTGAATATGTGAATATTGTACGTGAGCGAGCGGGTTTGTCGGATCTTACGGCGGTAACAATGGATGACATCATGTCGGAGCGCCGCAAAGAGCTTGCAATGGAAGGCCACCGTTACTTTGATTTGTTGCGTCAGGGACTTGAGGTCGCCAAAACACAAATCGAGAAAAAAGCGGAAGGCCTGCAAGCACCAACAATGGAAGATTTCCCTGCTACGGGAAGAAACAGCGCAGATGCTGATTATGCAGTAACTTTTGACTTGACAAAACGTGGTTTCTGGCCGATCCCTCAAAATGAGATCGACCTGAACAGCAACCTCAAGCAAAACGACGGTTATTAATCAAGTGCCATTTTTTAAATGAACCAACATGAAATTTATAAATAAAATAAGCCTATTCTTCCTCTGTGTGATGGCGTGGAACGCCTGTTCTCCTTATGAGGAAAGCAGACCTTCGCTTGGTGATCAAATTACGGAGGATCAAATATCTTTCGCTATTGATGACAGCGATCCCAACCAGCCTGTATTCACCAACACCTCAGCAACGGGCTTCAAAGCCATCTGGGATTTGGGGAATGGAACTTCTGCCGCTGGCGAAACAGCGCAGGGAATGTACCCCTCAAAAGGGGATTATGACATCACCCTCAAGGTGATCAGTGCAGGAGGAGAAGCACAGAAAACTATCGTGTATAATGTACCGAAAGATGATCCCTCGCTATTGGATCGTGAAGATTACAACTTCCTGACAGGTGGTGGTAGCGCATTGAATGGTAAAAACTGGAAGTGGGATCACACCATGCCAGCACATATGGGCATCGGACCTCCAGATGGTACCACGCCAGAGTGGTGGGCAGCATCTCCTGATCAAAAAGCTGGGTTGGGTGCTTATGATGATGTTTTGAACTTCTCTATTTTTGGTTTTGCTTTTGACTTGGAAAACAATGGCGATACCTATGTGAAGGATTATATGAAAGATGAATTTCTGTCGATGGGCGGTACTATTGTTCAAGAGGATGATGACATCACTTTTGATATTGATCTGAACACTGAAGGCTGGGGATGGGCAATCTCTGACCGTGACGGAAAGAAATTTTTGACCTTTACCAATGGCGCCTTTCCTTCATGGCATGTTGGAGGAAATCAGGAGTTTGAAGTAATGCTTCTGACAGAAGATGAATTGCAATTGCGTACGATTGGTCAGGATGGAAATGCCTGGTACATGAATTTCATTCGTGAAGGCTTTGAGCATCCCGAAGTTCCTGAGGTTGAAAAACCTTTGGAAGCAAATGATATCTTCGACGATTTCGACGGCAACAGTAACATTGCCTGGATCTTGGAAACAGAAGAATTTGCAACTTATGATAACCCACGTCCTGCAGGAATTAACACTTCTCCGAAGGTGGCAAAATATACAAGAACAGGCGATAACGAATGGGCGAATGTTCAGTTTGAGTTAGCCTACCGTATGGATCTTTCTACAAGAAATACATTTAAGCTGAAAGTTTTATTGCCAGACTACAATGATTATGAATCAGAAAATGGCGGAACGATCGGTGGTAAATTGCAGAAAGTCGTTGCTCTGAAACTTCAGGACTCTAAACACCCTTCTCCTTGGGAAACACAGGTAGAGATCGTACAAACTGTTGCTGATGAAGACCTTGGGAAGTGGGTAGAACTGACTTTCGATTTTAGCAGTGTGAAAGAGGCCATTAATTTTGATAAAGTGGTATTGCAATTTGGTAGTGAAGGGCATAAGAACTCAGGGATTTTCTTCCTGGATGATTTTAAATTGTTGTAATTAAATAAGGGGACTGTCGCACAACTCAATGCTGTGAAGCTAACACAAAGGATTATTAAGTAAGCTGTAGGGATGCACCTGTGTGTGTATCCAAACTATCCCAAACTTGTGATAATTTGGGCAGACACATAGGTCTGCCCGTACAGTGAACTAAATAGAATTTCAGAGGATAGCATTCAATTATGGTTGTGCAACAGCCCCTTTCTATAAAATTTTTATTGATGAAAAGGGTTTTTGTAAGTTTAGGAATAATGGTGGCGGCATTGCTTACGGCGTGTTCACCACAAAAAGAGGAGACGGTAGTGCAGGCTTCCGTTGGCGGGTTTGCAGTAGCACAAAATACTGAAACCAAGATTGATGAGTTGCTCAAAAAAATGACCTTGGAAGAAAAGGTGGGGCAGATGGCTCAGGTAACATTGGATGTACTGACCGAAGGGGAGAACGAATTTGTCAGTAATGAGCCATTGGTGCTCGATAAGAAAATCGTAGCCACAGCTTTCGAAAAATATAAAATTGGTTCGGTGCTGAATACGGCCAACAACCGTGCGCGTACGCCAGAGAAATGGAATCAAATTATCAGCCAGTTGCAAGCGGCTTCAATCAAAGCAACAGGTATCCCGATGATCTATGGTATTGATGCCATTCATGGGGCCACCTATACGGCTGGGGCGACTTTCTTCCCACAACAAGTGGGCGTAGGGGCGACTTTCAACAAGCAAGTGGCAGTGGATGCCGGACAGGTAACCGCTTATGAAACGCGTGCTTGTGGTATTCCGTGGACTTTCTCTCCGGTATTAGATTTGGGACGTGATGCACGTTGGGCACGCATGTGGGAAACCTTCGGCGAAGATGTTCATTTGGTGAGTGTGATGGGGGCTGGCCTGATTGAAGGGTACCAGGGCGATAAAAATCAGATGGATGATCCGAACCACCTGGCGTCTTGCTTGAAACACTATTTGGGTTATTCTTCTTTCTCAGGAAAGGACCGTACGCCGGCTTACATTCCTGAGAATGAGTTGAGAGAAAGATATTTGGTGCCATTCCAAAAAGCCGTTGCGCAGGGCGCAGCGACTGTAATGGTAAATTCAGGCGTGATCAACGGTACGCCTGTGCATGCGAACTACAATTTGCTGACGACCCTTTTGAAAAAAGAAATGGGTTTTGAAGGGTTGGTAGTTACCGACTGGGCAGATATCGAAAACTTGCACAACCGTGATAAAGTAGCCAAAACACAAAAAGAGGCGGTGAAAATGTCGATCAATGCGGGTGTGGATATGTCGATGATCCCTTACAATTTTGCTTTCTGTGATTACTTGATCGAATTGGTAAACGAAGGCGAAGTGCCAATGTCAAGAATTGATGATGCGGTTCGTCGTGTGTTGCGTGTGAAGTTCGCTTTGAATTTGTTCGAAAAGCCAGTAACCAAATTGGCAGATTATCCAGACTTCGGATCAAAGAAATTTGAAGACAAAGCCTTGAATGCAGCGGCGGAGAGTATCACTTTGTTGAAAAACGAAAAAGCGGTATTGCCTTTGAAAGCCAACGCAAAAGTATTGGTAACAGGACCGAATGCCAACAACATGAGAACCCTGAATGGTGGTTGGTCATATTCTTGGCAGGGTGAGAAAGTTCACGAATTTGCTGATAAATATTCAACGATTTTGGAAGCGATGCAAGATGCATTCGGTAAGTCGAACGTCAAGTATGCTGCGGGTGTAAACTACAACTTCGAAGGAAGTTATATGGAAGAAAAAGACATCAACATTGCCGCGGCAGTTCGTGCAGCAAGAGGTGTTGATGCGATTGTACTTTGTTTGGGAGAAAATACTTACACCGAGAAGCCTGGTGATTTGCACGACTTGTACATCTCGGATAATCAGCAAAAATTGGCTGAAGCCATGGCCAAAACAGGCAAGCCAGTGATCTTGGTATTGAATGAAGGCCGTCCACGTTTGGTGAGCAAGTTTGTGGATAAAATGGATGCCGTTGTTCAGACTTACCTTCCTGGTAACTTCGGCGGGGTGGCTTTGGCGAAAATCCTGAAAGGGGAAATCAACCCATCAGGTAAATTACCTTACACTTACCCTAAGTATCCTAACACCTTGATTACTTACGATTTCAAACCGGCAGAAAATCAGGAGAAAATGTCGGGGATGTATGATTATGAGTCATTCCTGGATATTCAATGGCCATTCGGCTTTGGTTTGAGCTACACAACTTTTGAGTACAGCAACCTGCAATTGAACCAAAAAGATTTCAAAGTAGGCGATACAGTTGAAGCTTCGGTAACGGTAACCAACACCGGTAAAGTAGCAGGTAAAGAAGCCGTATTGTTATTCACCAAAGATCATTTTGCGACGATTACACCAGACGTTAGCCGTTTGAGAGCTTTTGATAAAATCAGCTTGAATGCAGGAGAGAGCAAAGTGGTAACTTTCAAAGTACCGGTAAAAGATTTGGCTTTCATCAATGCAGACAATGTACCTGTGGTTGAAGAAGGAAAATTCAGCTTGGGCATCGGTTCTGAGCAAGTAGATTTCAATGTATCAGAAACAAAGGTAGTCGGTAAAACGAATCCTGTGCTTTAAAAAAATTAGCACTATAACACTATATCACTATCGCGAGACTCCGTCTCGTGATAGTTTGAAAGGTGTAATGATTTGTCCACAGATTACATAGATTTCCACAGATTTTTCTGAAGAGATCTATTCAGCTGTTGTCACAAATCATTAATATAAATTAGGTTGTCGAATATTTTTGTACCTATCGGTACGGACGTTGCATGCAATATCCCTACGGCAGTAGAAGTCCTGTTATTGGACAGGGTGATAGCATATTTTCAACAGGCAAAATATAAATAATCATGGTAATCCTTTAAATCAAGGTAATCATGGTCTTTAACATCCTATTAATACTACCATCAGTTCAAGCGTCCCGCTTGGACTAACCTTTAAAGTCTTTTGATCCAAGCGAGACGCTTGAACCAAAGTTTACAACGAATTCAATTTTCTAAAAGATCCATCTGATATCAGCTGTGAGTGCTGCCGAATGGTGGCCTTGCAGCTGTTTTTTTTGTGCTGAACCGGTTTTCATCTTAGGCAAAAAAAGATGCTGTTCTTTAAATCTCATGATTAAGCAGGGCTGTTGCGGGAGGTTTTGAAACATTCATTAGTGTGCTTCATGCCATTGCACAGCCTTTAAATTTTTTAAAACACATCCTATGAAAAAACTTTTTACACTACTTTTTATTTGTTGCGCCAGCCAATGGGCATCGGCGCAATCTGATGAATTCCCACAATTGCTATGGGCGGATGAATTTAACGGTTCAGGCTTGCCCGATGCAGATGCCTGGAATTATGACCTCGGTGATGGTGGCTTTGGGAACAATGAATTACAAAACTATACCAACAATTTACAAAATGTAAAAATGGAGGCGGGCTTGCTAAAGATCACCGCCAAAAAGGAATCCTATGGTTACAGTTCTGCGCGGATAAAAACCCAGGGGCAGAAAAATTTCACCTACGGACGCGTTGAAGTCCGTGCCAAACTGCCAAAAGGCAGAGGTACCTGGCCAGCCATCTGGATGCTGGGCGAGAACATCAGTTCGGTAGGGTGGCCTGCCTGTGGTGAAATTGACATCATGGAATATGTTGGTTTTGAACCTGGCATTGTGCATTCATCCACGCACACGCCAAGCAGTTACGGAGCGACCGTGAACACGCAAAAATACACCCTGAGCACGGCAGAGTCGGCTTTTCACAATTATATTCTGGAGTGGACAGAAACCGCACTGAAATTTTATGTGGATGATGAGTTGATTTACACTTATGCACCTGCGGTTCGAAATGCAAGCACCTGGCCATTTGACAAGCCTCATTTCATCATTCTGAATCTTGCAATCGGTGGAACTTGGGGTGGAGCTCAGGGCGTTGATGATAGCATTTTTCCGCAGCAACTTCTCGTGGATTATGTTCGGGTTTATGGAAAAGTTCAGGCACCTGAAATTCAGGGATCAACGATTATTGAAGCGGAATCGGAGCAAACTTTTACCGTGGCCACTATGGACGATGCCGATTACGAATGGGTCGTGCCGACAGGTGTGGAAATTTTGCAGGGACAGGGAACAGGCACAGTTCAGGTGAAGTGGCATGGTGAAAGCGATGTGATCAAACTGAAAATGACCCACGATAATGAAGTCTATTGGTCAGAGCACGCAGTTACTGTAAAAAAAAAACCGACGGGACACGTTTTTGATCTTTCCTTAAATCAATGGGAAGTATCGGACAAACATCTGGGGGAAATAGCAGTGAATGCCACTGCTGAAGAGGCTGCGATTGATTTTGAGATCACGCAACCGAGTAGCATCCCTTATCTTGATCTAACATTCAATGCACTTTTCGATCTGTCGGAAGATGCATTGATGTCCATCGATATTGCCACGACCGACGCACCCGCCAACATGAGAATCGACTGGATCGACCATAGTGGGCAGGTGTTTAGTAATGGCGAAGTTTTTAATACTGAACAGTGGGCTATGGACGGGCAGTTTCATCGTCTGCACCACAATTATGCATCGCTGATGGCGGCACATAGGAATTTTGATTTTACACAGGTCAAAGGGTTGCGGTTTTACCTGAATTATGGTGCTTTTGCCGAGGCAAAATCTGGGCAGATAAAAGTAAAGGGACTCAAGTTTGAGCCTGCGGAAAACCTACAACTGCCCACTGCGGTGGAAAACTCAGCCGTCGAAGAATTAGCGGGGCAGGGCGTATTAGTCAGCTGGTTGTCCGTCGGGGATTGGGTGAAAGGGACGAAAATTTTACGCAGTAGAAAAGGCGATAACGACGCCCCAATGAGTATCGACCTACCAACAGGGCAGCAATCTTTTCTTGATGAGGCTGTAAAGAATGGTAAAACCTATGATTATTCCATCGTTCAATTTAATCAACTTGGAGAAGGGGAAGCCGTTGAACTTCAGTCGATCACCGTCGAGCATATGCCATTAAGTTCTGCGATCAGTTCAGACCTAAAAGTTTATCCAAATCCATGCGACCAAAGCTTGATAATTGAAGGCAACTGGGGAGGGAATCAATATGAAATATGCAATGTTTTAGGTAAATTGCAACAATCATCAACTGTTCCGCAAAATGGTGAAATTTTCACTGGAGAACTCACACCAGGCCTCTATTGGTTAAGACTGATCCTGAAGGATGGCCGAGTGGTGTACACTAAATTTTTGAAGCGGGGATAGGCAAAATGTACTGAGGGATATGCGTTTTTTATTCATTTTTTTTAATCTTTTACTGACGGTTTTTTCGGTAACTGCCGCGGTAGATACGGACGGCAACCATGTGGTGCCTTCGGCAGATATGCAATATTATTTTGATGCAGAATCAAAAATTGGGGTGGATCGTGCCCTGGAATTATTGCATCAGGGGAAGTTTAAAAAATTTCAGGAAGAACCCGCCTTCGCTGCCGCAGGGCATGGAAGTTACTGGGTGATTTTTCGCCTGCCCAACGATCAGCTCTATCGTGCGCCGCAAACCCTCGAAGCCATTGATTCGCATATCGATCATCTTCATGCTTATTTTTATCGTGACGGACAATTGTACGATCAAGGAGTGTCGGGCTATTGGTATCCTTTTGAACGGAAACCTTCCTATCACAAAAATTTCATCTATTCTGTTACGCCTGAAATGGTGCGTGGCAACCTGAATAAAAAAGGGCTGTATTTTATTGCGGAGGTATCTTCTTCCAAATATTCTCCTTTGATCTTCAAACTGAGAAATACCGAATTTCAGATTGCCTACAGCACCAACGAATATTTTTTCCTCGGCCTGTTCTATGGCCTGATGATGTTGATGCTGATCTTCAATTTCTTCTTTTACCTTTCTGTAAAAGACCGACTGCACCTGGTCATGATGATCTACATTCTGGGCAGTATCACCCTGACGTTGTATGAAGACAGCCTCGGCTTTCAGTATTTATGGCCTGAGCATCCGTGGGTAAATCAGTTCCTCGACCATTTCTCCATGCCGATTTACCTCGCAACGCTGATGGTCTATATTGTAACCTACCTCAACATCAGAAAAAAGATTTATAAGTACGGCATTGCGGTGGCTTACGGGCTGTTTTTGTTATGCTGGTTCAATTTCAGTATTGTCGCCAAAGTAACCTCTATTGCGCCCTACCTATATATGTTGCCGACAACGCTATTGTATATTTTGGCGATACGCCGAACGTCTATTTATAAGAAAGGGTCGGTATTATTCCTGATCGGTTTTACGATTACCTACCTGGGGCTGCTCCCAAAAATGGGTATCTTCAGTCAGGATGATTTTCGTGTGGTGTATTTCTTCAATGTGGGCTTGGTGTTGCAGGCATTGTTTTACTCCATGGCGTTGGTGCAAAATTTCAAAGACCTGAAAAAAGAGAAGGAGCATGCACAGAAAGAAACCATTTCTTCGCTAAAGGATCGGGAAGAGATCATTTCGCAGAAAGTCATTGAACGCACCGCCGAAGTTGAGGAGCAGAAGAATATTGTCGAGGGGCAAAAAGAAGAACTGGGCAGAGCGTATGAGGAGCTTTCGCAACAGGCAGAAAAGATCAAGAAAATGAATGAGATTCTCAATCGGCAGAATCAGAACCTGGTGGGCGACCTTTCCAATATGAAAAAAGCACGGGTGATGAACAAAAAGCTGTCTTTTGAGGAATTCAGAACGATGTTCCCAACGGATTTATCGTGCTTTCAATATCTGGCCGACCTGAAATGGAGCGAAGGGAGCTACCGTTGTCGGAAATGTGGATCGACACAGCATGCCGAAGGCAAACAGCCATTTTCCCATCGTTGTTCCAAATGCGGATACGATGAGTCGCCAACTTTCGGAACCATTTTCCACCGCCTGCATATTTCCATTATCAAGGCATTTTATCTGGTGTTTTTGGTCTATTCCCACAAAGGAAAAGTAACGTCGATTCAGCTGTCTTCTTGGGTGGACTTACCGAAAAATACCTGCTGGCGTTTTTCCAAAAAAATCATCAAGCAGATGGAAGCCCTGGATGGCAACCAAATTGATGGCTGGGATGATCTATTGCTCGTCAATGAAAACGAAGCAGTGGACAACAATGAATAAGTGGGAGTCTATAAACTTACCGTTCTATTCAAATTAGGATTATTGGATTGATGCATGAGCTCAATTGGAGACCTGTTATTTATTGCAGAATTTGAGGTAAAAAAAGGGAACATCATAAAATGTTCCCCTTGGTTATCCCATCAATAAATTGCGCTTACGCACTAAGTACAATTATTTTTTATGATTTGATCTGTTAGAATCCACCTTTGTAGGGTAACTTCCTCTAAGTGGTTTTTCAAAAATACGCAATGGGTGAGCTGCTGTATTCTTCTATATTTACCGCTCCAATACTAATCTTCATCCTCCAACTCAAAAATTTCATTCACGCTCAACCCGAAAACCTTGGAAATCTTTAGGGCTAAAACAGTTGAAGGAGTGTATCGCTGTTTTTCTATTGCATTAATAGTTTGTCTTGATACTCCTATTTTTTTTGCCAAATCCTCCTGAGTGAGATTCTTAATGGCTCTTTGAATTTTAATTGAATTCCTCACTATTTTGAAAGTTTAAGAAAATTCAAGTATATAAAATAAAAGAAAAACAAACTAAAGGAATGATCCAATGCATTGGTTGATGCAAGGAAACCTTCCCCTGATATAACCAAGGTGATTGCATCTAAAACCACCATCGATGTGCCCCATAAAAACGTAGCAGTAAAGGCATGAAGTCTAATTCTCAAAGTACGTTCATCTTCCACCTTACTTTTAGATATCGCTATTAATAGCATTGCAGTAACAATAATACTTTTAGATAAAATAACCCAGGTATGACGACCTAACCATAAATCACCTGAAAAGAATAGAAGTAAAGTTAGGATTGCTAATCCTATAATTATCAATCCAATTGATATTTTAACGAATTGATTAGGCAGTAGATTAAGTTCCTTTTGCATAATGGTAAGGGTTATAAGTAAAGAATAGGTTACAAAAAGTAAAATATACTTTACATAATAATAGTAAGCAAAATCTTAGTGAAAAATTTAACTAAGAACATGAAAAATTAATAATGCCCTGAAATCATTGCTACTTCATTGAAAAATGAATAGGGTAGCTAAAGTCGGATTTTTATTATTTTGAGCAGCAGACTTCACATTTTCAGTTTTTTTCAAATGTGCAATGGCAACCTTCTTCTATAGAAGTAATTCCATGTCTTTTGCGATTTTTTTCATTTACTCCAGAGGGGATTAAACTCTTCGTTAATTTTAGCGCGTGTAAATCATCCAACTTGTGATAGAATGACCTTCTTTCTCAAGAGATTAAAGCTCGATCTCCCTCCCATCATCAATTGCTTCTGCTTTGCCGATCAGCACACCATTAGGCACTAACTGCCCATTATCGGTGGGGGCGCAGCCTTGCAGGTGATAAAATCAGCAAATTTGCACCTTTTCGTCCTGCCTACCAAATGACGAATTCACCTGTTAATATGATTATTCAGTATCAGCTTTCGGTTACTACTCATTAAGTGCAATGAAAAATCATATTAATATAATTAAATCTACTTTTTAGCCTTCAAAATGGTGAGGTTGAAGTGCAATCATCATAGTCATTTACCTTTCATCCGTCAATTATATTGTTGGGAATGAATACAATATGATCTTGGAACTATGTAATAATTTTCAGGGTTTGTGAACTTAAGTGACCCCACGGTGGGGTTATCTATAACCTGAAATTTTAACCATGATCCAAGTTTACAATTCCTCATAGATGAAACTTTAATCCATCGCATTAAAAATCATTTATAAAATCAATTCAATAATGAAGTTTTTAAAACACATAACTTTTTGCCTTTTGGCAATGATGATGACTTTTGGTACTGCCTCTGCTTTTGCAGACGGAAAGGTACTTAATGTCCAGGTCAGTGCGGAGGCTGACGGCACCGAGAAGGTATTGATAACAGAAGTTTCAGGCTTCGGAGCCAATGCGCAAGTCGCTTTTTATAAGGTAGTCGGAGAGCAGTATCAACTGCTTGAGAAAGGACAGGCCACTGTTGGAAAAGAATTCAATGGTATGCAAACGGGTGTTCAGTACGCCTTAATCGCCTTCGACGGAGACCTTAGTAATGACCCTACTTCTTTAGGGCATGAGGTCAAATATGAGAAAAGATTTATCAAGTTCTAATCCCAACCATTGATGAAACATAACTATAACCAAAACCACAATTGGCTGAGGATTTTCGTTGTTACCTGTCTGGTTTTTGTAGCCACACTTTTTGCAAGTACCGAATCCAAAGCACAGCTTATTTTCTTCGGAAAATATATCCCTGAGTGTCCTGTACCAGAGGATGCCCAAAGAATTATATCCAATGATCCATGTAGCTTGCCATTGATGCAGAGTACGGCAGACAATGGCTACGAAGGTGGCTGGCTGGTATCCAACTGGCTGTTCATTGATCCAGATGTCATTGAGATCTATAAGCGTGAAATGGGTCAGACCACTTTTACTTTTATCGACCCAGCAGATTATGATGAAGAGCTAATCTGTTTGGACCCATCAGGTGGAATCATGGGCGGAGGCGGAAGCTGGAAGCTTGCCATCTACGATGTTCAGCGCGATGTTGAGTATCAGATTATCTTGAGAGAAACCGCAACAGGAACCGTTTCTCAGGATAAATTCTTGTATGATATTCCTGATCCATTCGAGGCATTGTCTGGCTTCCCTAATGGAACCAACCCTACCTGTCCAGGCGGTAGTGATGGTACTATCAATATTGGTGCTACAGGTGGTACAGGTCAATTGACTTATACGATTAAGCGCAATGGCAATGAAGTAGCATCGAATACTTCAGGTAACTTCACAGGATTGCCAGCAGGTGATTATGATATTGAAATCACGGATGCAAAGGACTGTATTGATCCATTAGGTTTGTCGATTGAATTGGAAGATCCTGCAGCAGTAGGTGCTCCTTCATGTCCAAGCCCACAAGAGGTTTGTTTGAGTGATAATGCTTCTCCTACACTTTCGGATTTTTACTCTATCGGAGCAAATCAGGAAGTATATTTAGCAAACAACACCAATGGTTCGCCATTGGCGGGTAGCTATGATATGTCCTCTCCAGGTGTTTATACTTTTTATGTTTTCAATTACGAAGATAGAACGCCAGGTGCAGGTGGAAGCCAGGTAAGATGTTATTCAGGTTCATGTAGCTTCAAAGTTACAGTATTTGGTTCAGTAGGTGCTTCAGCTAATCCTCAGATGCAAATGGCTTGTAATAATGACAGCAACTTTGATTTGTTCACTACTTTGCAAAGCGGATATACTGAAGGTGGAACTTGGACAGGTACGCCAACGCCAAATGGTAGTGGTAGCGTTGATTTCTCGAGCCAAGCGGCTGGAAATTACAACTTCACTTATACGATCAACAATCCTTGTGGTAATGATGTAGTAGTGAATGTTACAGTAGGAGTGAAAGAAGCTCCAAATGCAGGTCAGGATGGTAACGCAACGGTTTGTATCGAAGCATTGCCAAGTAATTTCGATTTGTTTGCACAGTTAAATGGTTCAGATATTACCACAGGTGGAACTTGGACAGGTAACCCAACACCAAGCGGTAATACTGTAGATTTGACAGGTGTTGCAGAAGGCGAATATGTGTTTACTTATACTGTAAACGGTCAGTCACCTTGTGGTTCTGACAATTCAAAAGTAACCGTAAAAGTAACAGGTGCGCCGAATGCAGGCAACCCGACAGACGAAGCTCTTTGTTATAAAGGAAGCAATATCACTTTCGATTTGGATAACACCAATTCAGGTGCTGATGCAGGTGTTTGGACAGCAACCAACGGAGGTCCTACTCCTAACGGAAATGGTGAAATTACCATTTCTGAAGCAGGAAGCTTTACTTACCAGTACACTGTTGCTGGCGGAAACGGATGTGCTGATGCAACGGCAAATGTTACTGTAAATGTTGACCAAGGAAAAAATGCAGGAAACAACGCAACGCTTGACCTTTGTGTGGGTGATGAAACCTCATTTACTTTAATCGACCTTTTGGGCGGAAACCCTGATAATGGCGGTAAATGGACATTGAACAATTCGGAAGTAGGTGATGACACCTATGCAAGAAGCTTTGAAAATGAAGCAGATGGCACCACTTTGGTGTTCACATACGAAATTATGCAAGGACAGCCATGTGGCGCTTCTTCAGCACAATTAACGGTAAACATCGCACAACCTTCAGCTCCTGTAGCACCAGCGCCAGTAGAGATTTGTGAAGGTGAGCCAGTAATTTTGAATGCGCAGGGCAACAACATCGTATGGTACGCTTCAGCAACTTCAACAGGACAAATCGCAACAGGTAACCAAGTGAACTTGGGTGTATTGGGTGTAGGTTCAGGTTCTCGTTTCATCGCCATTAACAGCAATGGTTGTGAGAGTGAGCGTGCAGAGGTGAAATTCACTGTGAAGCCTTCTCCAGCAGGTCCTCAGGTTGCAGATCAGGTGATTTGCGAAGGCGAAACAGCAACATTCACCACAATGGCACAGGGTGCTAAGTGGTATGATGATGCAACTTTGACTACGCCAATCGAAACAGGTTCAACTTTCGAAGCAAGCAATTACAGCGCAGGTGAATATACTTTCTATGTAACGGCAGAGATCGACGGTTGTGTGTCAGAAGCAGGTTCATTCAAATTGACTGTAAATGACAAGCCAGCAATCGCTAACATCGCAGATGTAGAGAAGTGTGTACAGGATCAGGTAACGGTTAATTTCTCAGGAACAGATATCGATGCGATTTCTTGGACTAACGACAATACAGCGATCGGTTTGGCAGCAAGCGGCAATGGAAACATCAGCTTTACTGCACAGAACCCAGGTAATACTGCGATCGAAGCGAATATCGAAGTAACTGCGGTTTCAGCAGCAGGTTGTGAGTCAAAAGAGACTTTCAAAATCACCATTGAGCCTAAATTTGCAAGCATCGGTAACTTCGTATGGTTCGATGATAACCGTGACGGTATCCAGGATGCAGGCGAAGAAGGTGTTGAAGGCGTTAAGGTAATCCTTTTGGATGCGAATGGTAACGAGCTTCAGTCAACAACTACTGACGCAGACGGTTTCTATGAGTTTACTCAGTTGTTGCCAAACGATTATCAGGTGAAATTCGACTTGGGTACTTTGCCAGCAGACTATGTAGCTTCTCCACAAAATCAAGGTGGAAACGACGAAGTGGACTCAGATGCAGATGCCAATGGCTTCACCATGCTGACTTCTTTGGAAATCAATGAAAATGACTTGTCTTGGGATTTGGGTATCAATCGTCCTGCAGCATCTTTGGGTGATTTCGTATGGTTCGATGAGGACGGCGATGGCGTTCAGGATCCAGGCGAAGGTGGTGTGCCTCACGTAGTAGTGAAGTTGAAAATCAAGAAAGAAGATGGTACTTATGATGTAATTGCGGAGACTGTAACCGACGAGAACGGTAAGTACAAATTCGAAAACTTGGAGCCAGGCGTTACTTATTCAGTATTGTTCGACTTGCCAACCATCCCAGCAGATTATCAGCCAACTGCGGCTAATCAAGGTGGCGATGATGCAGCAGACTCTGATGCAGATGCTTCAACAGGCGGAATGACAGCTGATGTTGTTTTGGCACCGGGTGAAAACAATACAGACTTTGATTTGGGTATTGAATTGATCCCAGCGAGCATTGGTAACTTTGTATGGTTTGACAATGACCGCGACGGTATTCAGGATCCAGAAGAAACAGGCGTTGAAGGTGTGAAAGTGATTTTGTTGGATGAAAATGACAACGAAGTAGCGAACACAACTACTGACATGAATGGTTTCTACCAGTTCATCGATTTGATGCCAGGTGATTACCAAGTGAAATTTGACTTGGGTACTTTGCCAGCGGATTATGTAGCTTCACCACAAAATGCAGGTGGCGACGCAGTGGATTCAGATGCGGATGCAAATGGATTGACCATGCTGACTAACCTTGCACCAGGTGAAAACGATTTGACTTGGGATTTGGGTATCAACCGCCCTGCAGCTTCATTGGGTAACTTTGTTTGGAATGATGAAGACGGCGACGGCGTTCAGGATCCAGGCGAAGAGGGTGTAGCACACATCATCGTGAAGTTGAAAGTGAAAAACGAAGACGGATCATACGATGTGATTGCTGAAACAGTAACTGACGAGAACGGTGAGTATAACTTCGACAACTTGGAGCCAGGTGTAACCTACTCTGTATTATTCGACTTGTCATCATTGCCAGCAGGTTTTGGTGCTTCGGAAGCGAATGCAGGTGGCGACGACGCTTTGGACTCAGATGCTGACGCTTCAACAGGCGGAATGACGGCTGACATCGTATTGGCACCAGGCGAGTACAATCCAACGATTGACTTGGGCATCAAATGTATCAAGCCAATCATCGAAGTGCATGCAATGGCGAACATTTGTTCATCAGACGCGCAGGCGATTGATTTGGAAGCTGACATCATCGGTGATGAAGACGTTACAGCTGACATGCCAATCAAATGGACGACAACGGGTGCAGGTACTTTCAAAAATGATGAGAACCTTGTAACCAAGTATTATCCAACAGATGACGAATTGGAGAATGGCGCATCGATCGAATTCACTTTCACCGCGCAAGGTTTGTGTGCTGAAGTAGTGAAAATGGCGACCGTGAATATTCATCCAAACCCAGAAGTTGCTTTGGTTACTTCAATGAACCCAGACTGTAACGG
>CANMKE010000031.1 GCA_947498325.1 uncultured Persicobacter sp. | reverse complement strand
ACGGTACGGACGTTGCATGCAACGGCACTACAATATGAAATCCCGTCAAACATCTCAAAGAATGGAAATATAAAAACCGCAACAAGAAGCAATTCCATGTTGCGGTTTTTGATTTTGCACCTACGGTACGGACGTTGCATGCAACGGCACTACAATATGAAATCCCGTCAAACATCCCAAAAAAGTGGAAATAAAAAAAACGTAACAAGGATCAATTTCAATGTTACGGTTTTTGGTTTTGCACCTACGGTACGGACGTTGCATGCAACGTCCCTACAATATGAAATCCCGTCAAACATCCCAAAGAATGGAAATATAAAAACCGCAACAAGGAGCAATTTCAATGTTACGGTTTTTGATTTTGTACCTATCGGTACGGACGTTGCATGCAACGTCCCTACAATATGATTACATGCGATCCCCTTAAACCGGAGGATTCCCCACAAAATCCTTATAAACTTCAGCAATACCATCCGCCAAAGTGATCTTGTGTCGGAAGCCCGTAGCGTGTAACTTCGAGACATCCATCAGCTTGCGAGGAGTGCCATCCGGTTTGGAAGTATCGAATTTCAATTCGCCTTCGAAGCCAACAGTCTCTTTGACCAACAAAGCCAAATCCTTGATCGAAATATCCTCACCCGTTCCGATGTTGACCAACGATGCCTCATTGTAGTTTTCCATCAGGTAAACACAAGCCTCTGCCAAATCATCAGCATGCAAAAACTCACGCTTCGGCGATCCTGTTCCCCAGATTTCCACCGAGTCCTTGCCTTCCACTTTTGCTTCGTGGAATTTACGGATCAATGCCGGCAATACATGAGAATTTTGCAAATCGTAATTATCATTCGGACCATACAGGTTCGTTGGCATTACCGAAATGAAATTCGAACCATATTGTGAACGATAAGCTTCACACATTTTGATTCCCGCAATTTTTGCAATCGCATAAGGTTCATTGGTTGGCTCCAAAATTCCGGTTAGCAAAGCATCTTCACGCATCGGTTGTTCTGCAAACTTTGGGTAAATACAGGATGAACCCAAAAACATCAACTTCTCTACGCCAGCCAAATGCGCCTGATGAATCACATTATTCTGAATCATCAAGTTCTCATAGATGAATTCACCACGGTAGGTATTATTCGCCACAATACCACCTACTTTAGCGGCAGCCAAGAAAACGTAATCCGGCTTTTCCGCTTCAAAAAAAGCTTTTACCGCTACCGTATCCCGCAGATCCAACTCTTTGGAAGTGCGGAAAACAATATTTTCAAATCCCTTTGCCTGCAAATTGCGGACAATCGCCGAGCCCACCATTCCACGGTGACCTGCCACATATATTTTCGAATCCTTATTCATATTGAGTATAGACTTTATGACCGCCTTCCATCAAAAACTTATCACGCTTGAAGATATTCATATCACTCTGAACCATGTCTTTCACCAAAGCAGGCAAATCATATTCAAGCTCCCAGCCCAATTTCTCTTTCGCTTTGGCAGGGTCACCAATCAGCAAATCTACTTCCGTCGGACGGAAATATTTTGGATCCACACGAACAACCACCGAACCTTGCGGCAACTGATATTCGCCTGTACATTTAACCACCGAACCGATTTCATCAACCCCTTCGCCAGAGAAAGCCACTTCAACGCCCAACTCCGCAAAAGACATCTTCACAAAATCACGAACGGTCGTCGTGATCCCCGTTGCTACCACGAAATCATCCGCCTGCTCCTGCTGCAACATCAACCACATCGCCTTCACATAATCCTTGGCATGTCCCCAGTCACGCTTGGCATCCATATTACCCAGGTAGATGGTTTCTTCAAGCCCCAAGGCAATTTTACAAGCCCCTCGGGTAATCTTACGGGTTACGAAAGTCTCGCCACGCAAAGGAGATTCGTGGTTGAACAAAATCCCGTTGCAGGCATACATATCGTAAGCCTCACGATAGTTCACCGTGATCCAATAGCCGTACAATTTCGCCACCGCATAAGGAGAGCGTGGGTAAAATGGCGTCGTCTCACTCTGTGGCACCGCCTGCACCAAGCCATACAACTCCGAAGTCGATGCCTGATAAAACTTGGTCTTTTTCTCCAAGCCCAACAAACGGATCGCCTCCAAAATACGCGTTACCCCAATACCATCCGCATTAGCCGTGTATTCCGGCGTATCAAAAGACACCTTCACGTGCGACATCGCCCCAAGATTATAAATCTCATCCGGCTGCACCTCCTGAATGATCCGCGTCAGGTTCATGGAATCCGTCAAATCCCCATAATGCAATTTGAAACGAATCCCCTTCTCATGTGGATCCTGATACAGGTGATCGATACGATCCGTATTGAACAAAGAACTACGGCGCTTGATTCCATGCACTTCATAGCCTTTTTCCAAAAGCAATTCCGCCAAATAAGCACCATCCTGACCGGTAATTCCGGTGATTAAAGCCTTTTTCATCTATAAATTCAGTTTTTGTTGGGTTGAATACCCGTGTTATTTTTTTGAAATAGGGAGCATAGCCCCTAAATACTGCATGATTTTATATGTCCACAGATTACACAGATTAACACAGATTTTTTTGTTAATCGTATATCGCAAATCACTGGTCGTAGGTTCCTGTCTACGACCCGACCATGTAAATACCCACAGCTAAAGCAAACGGCTACCAATACAAAAACCCATTGAAATGGGTTGAACCTGCGCCTCGAATAAAACACCTTTTTTAACTAATTGTGGTGTTCCATTGAAAAAACAAGACCAACCTGCTTTAGCAGGTTTTTGTGATGATAGGCCATGGTTTCAACCATGGTTATCGAAATACATCCATGCACATTGGTCGTAGGCTCTTGTCTACGACCCGACCATTACATTTCTTCTTTAAAAACGGCAATTACGGATTTTTGGCGGTGGATTCAAATTTTATTCTCAATACTTCCCCACCGCATGCAGTGGGGCTACCGGTTATCAATAAAAATCCGACCGATACCCAATATTCCACCGCAGGCTCATGGTGGTAGTGATGTCGGTATAAGCCGTAGTCATTTCAGGTTGCACCTGACGCATCAGCAAACGCCCGTCGATAAACAGATTGTGCTTCAGCTGATAGCTTGCCCGCATGTCCGCCATCAATTGTCGTGTCGTATTCCCCTGACCGATATAGTTGCCCGTATCCGATTCCCGTGTGTCATAATCCTTCATCGGGTCGCTACCGAAGTTGGTTTCTGTGCCATCTTCCTTCAGGTAATCCTGTCCGTAAATGGCATATTGCCCCTGAAAAACAAGGCTGAGTCGAGGAAAAGGTTGCGCTCGAACCACTGCCAAAAGCTCATAAAAATTAGAACCGAGCGGGTGCGCAAGGGAGGCTCCATAGTGCGTCATGGCCGAATAGGGCGACTTGTGATTATAGGTATATGGTCGCGCCAGATTCCCTTCAATTTGTAAATCCAAATTATTGACTCCTCCAACATTGTACCATGCCAAACCCGACTGCACAGCAAACTTCATCGCCCACCAACCGTCGTTTTCCTTCAGCATGTTAAGGTTGAACTCATCCAAAACAAACTGCCCATACCATTTCAGGCCAGGCGTCAGGTACCACTTCCAATCCAGACCAATTTGCATCTTGCCGAAATAAGAACCTGACTCCAGCTCCATCCCTCTGAAAAAAATGATCGGATTATAAAACTCCAATGGCATCGGTAACGGGCGATTCGACAAACTGTCATAGCCTCCAAAATTCACCGTCTCAAACAATCCAATATTCGCTTTCTTCCCGATATTCAAACCCAAACGATGAAAGCCAAATCCTTTTGCGTAGGTTTCACTACCCAAATATTGATCCGACGGCAATGCCGCCATCTTCGCATAAATACTGGTATATTGTAACTTCCAAACCTGCGTTGTTAGCTGCGCAAATAAATAACTATTGGCATTATTCGACAAAATCATCGATCGTAAACCTTCGCCCACCTTCACCTGATCATAACCTGCACGCACATTAATTTCAGGGATAAAATCGAAAGTAAAATAACCACGAGAGGTAAAATAATCGAAACCGTTCTCCTTGAAATCCTTCACGTAACCTTCGCCAGGCAATGAACGGTATTTGCCAAACTGATTTTGAACATAGCTCGGAAAAACAGCTTGGGTGGTACTCAAAAAAGAATAAAACCCCACCTTCTGACCAATCTGTCCCCGAACTTCCACGCCCCGGGTATTCTGAAACAAGGTTTGGCTATTGCTACCGCCTTCGGCAACCTGCCCCCTGCGTTCCACCCCTCCTGCGAAATAAATCACGGGGTTAACATGCACATCAAATCGAGGCGTATTGACCATCAGAAAATCGGACTGCTTCTTAAAAAAAGTATTCCAAATCGCCTTCTGACTGTTGCCCGTGGTGGAATCCGAAGAAGCCTCCCAACTGTCATTCAGCAAATACTGATAATTGAACTGATCTACACGAGAAAAGGCACGCTGATCCAACGACTGTAAAAACGGCACCAATAGATCTCGTCGATAGGGCAAGACCGTTGTGTGCAGCTGAGGGTTCTGCTTGCCCGAAAGCCCTTCAAACCGTTGAATCAAATGGTAATAATCATCGTTCAGTGGCACACTTGCCCGCTGACCAATGGCCTTGTATCCTTCCAAAAAGAGCATAAAAAAAGCCAAAAAGCTGAGTGTTTTGGCTGATGGGTAGGTATTTTTCATTGATTAATTGTATTGAAGTTGGAGTGATTAAATATTGTCCACAGATTTCACAGATTAACACAGATTATTTTTTATTATAATTACTATCCTGGTCGTCGCCTCCGATCTACGACCCGATCATTAAAACGAATCATATTATCCCACAGCTAAAGCAATGGTCTATCAATACAAAAACCCATTAAAATGGGTTAGTATTGCACTTAATTTGACCCTACGGATTTTATAAAATGTCTTGCTTGAATAGGAGTACGGAGCGAACCTGCTTTAGCAGGTTTTTGTGCTGATAGACCATGGTTTCAACCATGGTTATCAAAATACCCAAACCCGTACGGACGTTGCATGCAACGTCCCAACAATACCACACTGCATGCGTTGCGGCTACCTGTCCGTGGAAATCACGCCCGCTTCCGCATATTTGTCCGTTGCTGAAACCTCACCACCGACTTCTTCACAAACATTTTGCTGGTTGGAGCCTTTCTACGCGACAACCGACATCTTTAATCTACCTCATAAAAAAGTCATTCACTTCATTGCAAACCAACTCAATCTCCTCTTCCTTCAAATCATAAAAAGCAGGCAATCTTAACAACCTATCGGCAAATCGATCACAATTTGCCAATACACGACCATCATGTTTTTCTTTAAAAAATGGGCTTAAATGCAAACTCAAATAATGAAAAACAGCCCAAACCCCTTTGCTCTTTAAATGATCAATTAATGCAGATCGTTCCTCTAATGATCGGCAAACAATATAAAACATATGTCCATTATCAGTAGCATAATCTTCAACGAGCGGTAATTCAAAATAACCATTCTCCGCTAAAGGAGCCAATCTTTTTCTATACTGTTCTCCATTCCAAACACGTTTAGCTTGTATAGTTTCTAAATTCTCTAATTGAGCAAACAAAAAAGCAGCTACAATTTCTGAAGGTAAAAAGGAAGAGCCCATATCAACCCATCCGTATTTATCAACCTCACCCCTAAAGAATGCTGCTCTGTTCGTTCCTTTCTCCCAAATAATTTCAGCACGTTTTACGAAACGCTCGGCATTAACCACTAACATCCCACCTTCACCTGCTATAATATTTTTTGTCTCATGAAAAGAAAATGTACCAAAATGCCCGATACCACCAAGTGGTTTACCTTTATAAAAACTATCCACTGCTTGTGCCGCATCTTCGACAACAAAAATATTATGCTTAGAAGCAAGTTCCATTAAGGCGTCCATATCACAAGCTACTCCCGCATAATGAACACAAACTATCGCCTTGGTTTTTTCCGTGATCAAGTCCCTCACCGTATTCACATCCATATTTGGATTAGTAGAACAACTATCAGCAAATACGATCTTTGCCCCACGAAGTACATACGCATTTGCTGTACTGACAAAAGTATAGGAAGGAACAATGACCTCGTCACCTGGTTGAATATTCATCAAGATAGCTGTCATTTCCAAGGCATCGGTACAAGAAGTTGTCAAAAGGGTTTTACGAAAGCCGTAACGTGCCTCGAAAAACTGTTGACACTTTTGCGTATAATTTCCATTTCCAGAGATTTTCCCTGAGTAAACAGCCTGATACAAGTAATGAGCTTCTTTACCTGTAAGATATGGTCGGTTGAATGGTATTTTCATTTTTTATAGGTTCCCCACTTTTAATAACAGCAAATTTATCTTTGAATTTCAAAAACCAACTCTCAAAGTAGTGATAAGACAAACTAGCGACACAAATGGATAAAGTAATAGACACAATATATATGTATAAATTAGTAATGGTTGGGAAGAATATAGAAGATTTTATTGCAATGGTGATCGCAATAGGGTGGTACATATACAATCCGTATGATATCTTCCCTAAATACTTAAATGGCTGAATCTCAAATAAGCCTTTTAAACTTTTATTGGCTACCAAATTGAGGACTAATATACCATACACAAAAGGATATATTTTTCTTAAGTGGAAAAAGTGTGGTGAAAAATAGAAACAAGCTACAAAAAGAAAAATTGACAAAGGTAACACCCACTTGGATAACCAAAACTGAGCTAAATTCCCTCCCTTAAATAAACAATAAGCAAAAAAAGCACCTATTGCCATATTGTCAATTGCAAAACCTGACCAAAATGATTTGAACAAACCAATATGCGGTAAGGAAACTAACAGTCCACTATGTAATAACAGCTTTATAGTGTTATATCCCACATATACACTAACAAACAGTAACATTCTATTTTTCTTCACAAAGCGGATCACTAATGGCCAAACTAGATAAAATTGTTCTTCTGTACCTACTGACCAAGTCTGAGAAGCATATGGGATAATTCCAAACTGCGATAAAACCAAATTAGCAAAAAAGAACAGGTATAAGCTTAATTTACCCCATAAATTGGACTGAACTCTCTCAAGAGAAAACCCAGGCCACTCAAAATACTGAATGTAAGGAATTACAAATACTGCCAGAATCACAATTAAAAAGTATAATGGCCAAATTCTTAAAACTCTTCGGACATAGAACTTACTTACATCTACCCCTCCTGTTTTATCCTCTTCAACTAATAATAAGTTGGTGATTAAAAATCCACTGAGAACAAAAAACAAAATTACACCTTGAGGACCTACAAAACGCACTAATGTGGATAAAAAAGAAGTTTTGTTCCATAAGTTATCTAAGCTAAATATACTTTTGAGCTGCTCAATGTGATGGATAATGACTAAGAATGCCGCTAAAAACCTCAGTGCGTTTAAATTTGTGAAATATATTCTATCGGATTGATGTATATTTTTCATTAGACAACTTTTGATATTGTATCTATTGACATTAAAAAGTTAGATGTCAATATTGGTTTAATCTATTACTTTTATCTCACTTGAATTTATAATCTGAAGTAGAAAAACTGAAGTCAGTAGCACATACCCATTTTTTTTATAAAAATAACAGGCATTTATATTTTTTCCTTGAGTGGCAATAACCATTGTTTCACCTCCATTCTTAGAAACCCAATTTTCGGCTGAAATCAGCAACTTCTTCCCGATTCCTTTTCCTTGAAATTCTGAGTCAACAGCAAACAACCCAACTTTCGCCTCTACTCCTGTCAATTTTAATGTTATAAAACCAACTAGATTATCATTATCATAATACCCAAGCACTGTGCTTGCTATTCTCTTGTTTATTGAATTAACAACCCATAATTTATATAACCTATTAAAATAGGGCTGTAATTTATTATCACATTTAAATCGCGAATGCTGTCCACTAATCTTAGCTAAATCAAACAACTTATCGCTAAATGATTCAACAGGTTTGATATTGTCAAAATGTTCGGCTTTCTCCTTCCTACGAATCCATTTTGCGAACTCGACCTTGTTCTCCAAATAAGCATCAGGATAATAATCTGTCTTTAAGCTTTCCAATTCATCGTACTTACCATAAAGATAGATCATTCCAAATGGTAAAGTTTCGCCCTTTTTAAAAACTCCCTCATAAACATCAAAACCAAAAAAATCACTATCCCAATCTAACCGTTTCATGTTGCTTAGAAATTTCAGAAATAATATAAACAGGTCTATCTTTCACTTGATCGAAAGCCTTTCCTAAATATAGACCTAACATACCCATCAAGGTAATAATCACCCCTCCCAAGAACCAAATAGATACCATTATAGATGAAAAGCCACTAACAGTAATGATACCTAACACATGCGCACATATATAGTACATGGCAAAACAGAAAGACGCAATACTCATTACTCCTCCAAGGCGAATCATCAACCGCAATGGTTTATCAGAAAATGACAATACCGTATCTATTCCTAATCTAAATAAAGAGGCAAAATTATAAGAGGAGTCTCCTTCAAAACGTTCGGCATGTTGAACCTCTAAAGTACCCACTTCAAAGCCTACCCACTTCACCATAGTCGGAAAGAAACGCACATAATCTTTCATGGCCAATACAGCATCAATGACCTTCGATTTATAGATCCCAAAATTTGCAACTTCTGGGTTTTGCTCCGTGTTGGTCAAATATCCTAATGTTTGGTAAAATGCTTTAGATGACAAACGCTTAAAAAAACCATCAATCCGCTGAACACGACGCGCCAACACCACATCTCTTTTTGTATTAATCGCCTCCTGATATAAAAACGGGATCTCCTCGGGTTGGTCTTGCAAATCACAATCCATAACCACTATCCAATCCCCTTCCACCTCTGATAAACCAGCAGTAATCGCCGCATGTTGTCCAAAATTTCGACTTAATTTAATCCCTTTAACACGAGAATCATACTTAGAAGCTTTTACGATCTCAGCCCATGAATTATCAGGGCCACAATCATCAACAAGTAAGACTTCGAAATCATCGGTAATTTGAGTTAATGATGTAATTATTCGCTGAACTAAGGTAGGAATGATTTTTTCTGCTTTGTAAACAGGACTAACAATAGAAATTAATGGCATCTTTAAAACTTTACAGAAACAACCAAACCAAAAACAATAATCACCAAGCCCAACACCTTTCCAATAGAAATAGGCTCACCAAAAAACACCCCACTAAAAAACAGCACCAAAACAAAAGATAAGCTCATGAATGGATAAGCAAAAGAAATTTCAAACTTAGTCATCGCAGCCATCCACGCAAGACTGGCAACAAAAGCAGAACCAAAACCCATGATCACCCACGGGTCTAAAAATACCTGAAAAAGGTGTGTTACTTTATCAAAAATGCCAGCTGGTAATGCCTTTGCAGGCATACTCATTCTCCATTTTATTAGCAGTTGACCTGTAACAGTGAAAAGGATTGTCAGAAAGATGTATAAGTACCCTATCATTAATGTTATTGTTTTTGTTTAGGATAAAAAATTTTCACTCCACTTGGTAAATCCATAACCATGTGAGATTCAAATAAATCAAATTTAAACGCAGGTATAACTGTATCTAATTGACTCTTATTCAAAACAACAACCTCTTCCTTGAATGTTGTTTGCTTTCTACTATGAAGATAAAGAGGTAAGTTTTTATAGGAGAAACAGAATCCATTTGACTGTAACTTCCCAAGAAAAAATAGGTACCCAATATTATCATTCATACCAAACACAAAACTATTATTTTTCGCTAGACTCTGCCTTAAAACCCCTAACTTAATATACTGACTCTCAGAAACTTTAACCTTTGTATTTGGCCACTGTTTACAAGAAATGGGATACTTGGCACTCCTCACATCTTCCGCACGAAATGGATTAAAATAAATTGTATACACACTCAAACTGAAGGTTAAAACCGCTAAAGCAACAACATAGAAACCATATTTATTTTGAAAGTTAAAATAAAAGAATAATAAAATCCAAAAGGGAAGATAAAATAATGCATTTCGATACATACCAATATCCGAACCTAAAGCCCCAATAAAGGGTAATAGAAAAACAAAACTTATCAAAACCACTTTCCTATTCAACCCCGTCCTAATTACACTGAACAAATCACCATTATCAAGAGCAGTATAAAATATATATGAAGAAATAAAAAAAACAATAAATCTACTATCCCTTATTTGAAACGAATAAAAAGTTGAGGTCAAAAAAACTAAAACAATCACGCTCCATAACTGAGAATAACGTAATTTAAAATAATTTAACAAAAAAACAACTCCAAGGAAAATAGCAATGAATAAACCTATCTTACTTGTTTGTAATATTAAGCCTTTAAAGGAATTAATAAGCATTCCCCCTCCATGTGAGGTTTTATTTGCCCCCATAAAGCTCAATACATCATAGAAGCTAAAGAATAAATTAATAGATAGTACCTTATTCAATATGATTAATGAAAACAATAGTATTGATGAGTAACACAACAAATGAAACCACCTATTTTCACTAAATAAAATAATAAATAAACATAAAAAGAAAAATAATGCGACTGCACTCGTAATTTTGACTAAAACAATAAGTGAGGTTATTAACCCTAACGTCACCAAACACCCAATACTCCCCTTGTAAGCGTACCTAACGAACGCAAACAAAAAACTTGACAAAAAGAAGAAGTTCATAGTATTATAGGACAAACTTTGAGGCCCAATTGCATAGCCACATAATACTCCAATAAATAATAATGAATACAAATTCATTAAATCGACGCCTTCTCTAATCTCACACAAACTCCTTGCAATAAAAAAAATGGCTATAATACTCAAGACAAGCCGTGAGACCCTTAGAAAAATTATATTTACTGCATAATCCTGAAATACGCATCTTACCAAACTATGGAAATATGTCATTGAAACACCTAAGGTTTGGCCTTGTACATACCCTGCTAGGTAATACCCCTCATCGGAAAACCTAAAACCTTTGTCTACAATATAAAGGACAAAAAGTAGCGAAAAAAACGCAAGTATACCCGTTAAAGATCGAACAAATAACTTCATTTATAAAATCGATAATCCAAATAAAAATGTACAACAGTCAAATCACGCGCGCTTCCGCATATTCGTCTTCTGCTGAAACCTCACCACTGACTTCTTCACAAACATTTTGCTGGTTGGTGGCATCTTCATCAAGTTCAACACATAGGCGTAAATGAGAAACAAACCAAAAATAAACAAGCAGGATAGTGAAGGCGAAAGTGCCTCCACGATATAGGTAAACAGCAACACATACAATACATTGCAGATACAGATCAGTGCCGTGGCTTTCCAATGTTGCAGTCCCTTGTCGATAAAGATATGATGGATATGGTTACGGTCAGGAAAGAATGGTGATCGACGCTCGCTGATTCTGTTCGTAAAAACGCGCAAAGTGTCAAATAATGGAATGGCAAAAAGCAAAACGGCCATGGCTGGTGCAGACTTAAAGCTGAAGACCATTACCTCGGGCAGTTCGTGCATCCGTAAAAACTGTATATTCAATACCGCCAACACAAATCCCAAAAGCAAGGAACCCGTGTCGCCCATGAAAATTTTCTGTTCCCGAGAGAAGTTGAACCTCAGAAACCCGATCAAGGAAGCGATTAAAATCACCGACAATAAAGCGTAAGAATATGCGCCATTGACATAAAACCAAACGCCCAAAAAACCTGCCATGACAATCCCTAAGCCTCCCGCAAGTCCGTCGATACCATCAACAAGGTTGATCGCGTTGATCATCACGACATACACAAACAGTGAAAGAACGACTGAAGCAATATAGGGGATTTCATAGATGCCCACCACACCATGCAATGAGCCAATACGGATGTCGGCCATGATGATCACAATCAAAGACGCAAAGAGCTGCGCCAACAGTTTTTTTATCGGTGCAATCACCAGAATATCATCTTTAATGCCAATAAAAAAGATGATCAGCAAGCTGGCAAAAAGATAACGGATAGCAGGAACAAAATGTACACCCCCGACCAATAAATAGGTCAATATCAGGCTGATAAAAACAGCGACACCTCCTAAAGTAGGTGTTACACGCTGGTGCGAACTCCGACCGTTAGGTTCATCAAACAATCCTTTTGCCAACGAAACATTAATCACCACTGGAATAGTGATTAAACTGAAAAATAATGAGGCGATAAAGGCCAAAAATGCTTGACCCCAAAAAGGGAATTCAAAGCTAAAATCCATAATAGAGATGTTGAGTTAAGATTATACCCCAATAGGTATTCTTATTAACGTTGATTAGGTTATATTTTATCCACAGACTAGTGTTTTTTATTGTCCACAGATTACACAGATTTCCACAGATTTCCACAGATTTTTTTTGTATGATCATGTGTAGCCTGACACATTATTTGGTTCAAGCGTCTCGCTTGGATCAAATATTTCAAAAAACATGCCTCACAGTGATAAAGGCGTTTAACTATTTACAGTGTAAGAAAAACAAATCGCCTTAAAGTAAAATAAAATTTGCATTAAATAAAAATATGCAAAAAATTGATTTCTCAGCAAAGGCTCAAAGGGGACATCTATTTGTTCTGCAATTCATGTGCCTGCCAGTACGGACGTTGCATGCAACGTCCCTACATTCCCACACCGCACGTACTGGTCGTAGGCTCCTGTCTACGACCGCCTCAACAAATCAAACAAACTGCCCCAGCTTGCTTAAAGGCTTCGCCCAACGCGTATAAAACCTCGGCTGCAAACCATTCACCTGCCACGCCTTCGCATCCATCTGATTTGCTTTCCAGCGTGCTTTCCAACTCACATTGCTTGCCCCACCGACCCGCATTTTCACCAATACCTCCGGCAAATAGGTCATCGAAATCTGATGCTTTACCATAAAGCGCAGCATCAATTCATAATCAGCTGCAGAACCAAAATCCAATCGATAGCCCCCAAGCTGCGCAAACAGTTCACGCTTACAGTAAAACGTCGGGTGCGGAGGCATCCAGCCCTTCAGGTAACGCTTAGCATCATATTCCCCAGACACCCAATGACGGTGAATCTTGCTCACCTCCTCCTGATCCACATAATCCAGATCTGCATACAGCCCATCAACAGGTGCCTTTTCCAATTGCTTGACAATCTTAGATACCGCCTGATGATCCGCAAAAAAATCATCCGCATGAATCAGGCCGACATAATCACCTGTTGCCATGGCAATACCCTTATTGATGGCATCATAAAGTCCTTTGTCAGGCTCACTCACATAGCGATCCACTCGTTGGCAAGCCTTCACTAAATCCATGGTTCCGTCTTTGGAACCGCCATCTACCACAATGTATTCAATATTGTGATAATCCTGTTGCTCCACCGAAGCCAAAGTGCTCGGCAGGGTTTGCTCTGCGTTGTAGCAGATCGTTATGATTGATATTTTCATTTTCCTCATCTTTCTAAATAACCAATTGGAGTGGTTAGATATTGTCCACAGATTACACAGATTAACACAGATTTCTTTTTCTTACTCGTTAAATAGAATGGTTAAGTAATCTTCTTCAGGCTTCCTTTTCTTAATGACCAATTAGAATGGTTAAGTTTTGTCCACAGATTACACAGATTAACACAGATTTCTTTTTTTAATGACTAAGGGAAATGGTTCAGTATTATACATAGATTCTTTTTCTGCGGTGAACTATCTAACGATACCTTCGTGTAATTCACAAAACATATGGGTATGACTAAAGATCCGCAAACTTATCAAATAATAGGCGCCGCAATGGAGGTTCATAAAAACTTAGGTAAAGGTTTCTTAGAGCATGTTTATCATGAAGCTCTCTCCATTGAATTGAATACTGCACACATTCCTTTCGAACATGAAGTAATGCTTAGTATTTACTATAAAAATCAATTGCTCGTAAAGAAATATTATGCTGATTTCATTTGCTTTCAAAATATCATTGTAGAATTAAAAGCAGTAAATAAATTAGAACAAGCACATACAGCTCAAACACTAAATTACTTGAAAGCCACAAAATTCAAGAAAGGACTCATTCTAAACTTTGGAGCGAAAAGCCTTGAATACAAGCGAGTAATATTATAAACTAAAATAATAATCTGTGGAAATCTGTGTAATCTGTGGACAGTACCTAACCACTCCAATTGATCATTAAAAAAAGAAATCTGTGCTAATCTGCGTAAACTGTGGACAATAAAAAACACTAATCCGTGGGTTCAAAAACAACCCGCTCCCGCTTAAAAACAGCAGGGTTTCCCTGCCAGATTTCATACCCAGGAACATCCCGCGTCGCCACACTCCCCACGGCAATCACCGCATGACTCCCAACCCTCACCTTCGGACAAACCACTGCCTGAGCACCTACCCAGGCACCATCCTCCAACACAATCTCCCCCACGATCAAATCAAAGGTCGGCTTCTTATAATCATGCGAACCCGTCAATAACATTGCGCCCTGCGACAAACAGCAGTTTGCACCAATCTTAACGGCCACCAAATTATCAACCCACACCTTCTCACCAATCCAGCTGTGCGCACCAATCTCCAATCGCCACGGGTATTTGACATTCACACCAGGCTTGATCACCACACCTTCGGCGATCTTTGCTCCGAAAAGTTTAAGCAATAAAACCTTTAAGCCTGAGGAAGGGTTTAGCGGGTTGATGAAAAATAGGATGTTAGTAAAATACCATAGGAGGCGTTTGATGGGGCCTGCACCGGTGGAGTACCAGTCGTTGTTGTATATGGATAGGTTTGTTTTCATTTGTTTCAAATCATTCGTAGGGGCTGTCGCATAACTCTACTCTATGAATTTGACGCAAAAGATGATTTTGTTAGCTGTACGGATGCACCTACGTGTGTATCCAAACAATCCAATATTTGAATTATTAGGGCAGACACATAGGTCAGCCCGTACAGTGACCAAATAAAATTTTGTGCGTCATCATCAAATTGAGGTTATGCAACAGCTCCCTACCAAAAAAAATCTGTGTTAATCTGCGTAATCTGTGGACAATAAACGTCTCGCCTTACTCATACCCCTATGTAACAATGCCACTTGAGCGTTTATCAACTTTGACCAAAAATCGACCTACGAAAAAACAAAACATCGTAAAGAAAGGACCTATTAACACCGCTTTCCCTTCCTGCATAATCTTAAACGCAAATTCCAAATTGAAAACTAACCAAACCACGCCTCCAACGATACCAAGCACTGTATAAGCTAAGAAATAAATCAGTAATGCTCTTTTAAAATGAAGCTTTAAGCCAATGCTTAAAAAGATGCTACCAAGTACAATGCTTGTTCCTATGTAAAACATCATACTATACAACCTCGGATCCTCTCCTGAAGCTAATTTTGAGAATGAATAGGTACTAAAACCTCCAGCCCTCGGAATCCATGGGTCTGTCAAATGAAAAACATCAAACACATACAAATAGTGATGATAGCCAATAAAAAAAAGCCCACTAAGGGCTATTAACATCACTATATTTTGATAAACTATCTTTGCTTTTGAAATCTTTCTACCCATACCCACCACAATAACAGAACAAAACCATAAACCACGGCAGTAAATAAATACTTATGGCTAAAATCCAACCATTCAGGGTGAACCATCTGAATCTCCACCAAGGCAATAACCCGTAAAACATTCAGGAAGAATAGAAATATTAAACCACCGATCAAAAATAAAACTTTTGGAACAAGCTTGCTATTTCCATAGGAAAGCACGAATACCACGAACAGCACATCCAATTCTAACCCATTACAAGGGTGCGCAATCCTTAACAAGGCTAAATCATTAAGAAGCATGGTGACAGATCCATCTGCATTTGTAGTAGGCTGTATCATCAAACCAAAAGTATTCATGATATAAATAGCAACTTTAGCTACACCACTTGTCAGCCAAGAATCCAAAACGCCTGAAGGCTCCAAAACTAAATGGTAAACAACGAACCAAATTAGCCCTAAGGATAGGAACCGAAACATGAACTTCACCAAAGGCTCCTGCCAATAATCTCGAACTCTATCCAAATAAACGCCCATACTCCTCTTTTAAATTGGCTTCACTCATGTACTGCTCAGCCACTGCTCTTGCTCCTTTTTGCCACTCACTGTACATTTCACTATCCATCGCAATGACTTCCTCGATGGCAATTTGCAGTTCATTACCCTCTAAAGCCACATCCCAACCTGCCTTTTTTTCCTTCAAATTTCTCCACGGCGTTTGATTACTACTAATTACAGGTAAGCCATTTGCAAATGCCTCAAACAAAGAATGTCCAAAGTTTTCACTTTGACTTGGCTGAATATAAACATTTGCTTTTTTCAACACCTCCCCTATTTTGCTAGGTTTGATCTCTCCATGATAATTCACAATAATATTCTTCGGTAATTGTTGAATTGCTTCCTGACAAGAACTCCAATATTGAGAATCCTTTACGGGTCCATAAATATCCCACTCCACATTCCCCTTTACCTTTTTTAAAGCTTCAATCACCAACAAATGGTTTTTCATCGGGCTTATCAATGCAACGGTAACTAATTTTATCGCATCCCTACTTTTCATTTGTCCCTTAGAAAAACCAATTGAGATGTTAGGGACATTACCTACAATGGATTGTAAACCTTGAAACCGAAGTGCCCGAAATTCCGATTGCTCCTGTTGGGTGGTGAATTGCCAAATCATTTTTTTTAGTAACAATTGCTTTAAAACCTCTAAGTATAGGCGCTTCTTTAGTCGTTTAATTTTCAGTGAATTAACTTGCAACATTCCCCTTGGAGCAACAATTACTTTGGCTTGACAACGCAAATTTCGGAGAGCCAATAAAGGAAACAAGGTTGTAAAGAGGTTAAAAACGCCATTAACATAAACCACATCAGGTTTTACATAGTCAATGATCGCTTTAATGTCGCTATATTTTTGCTCCTCTCCATAAAAAACTTGCGCCTTCCCTTCAAAATCAACCCACTCTTCAAATGGCACCTCCAAAGGGGCCTTATCTAAATCAAAAGCTTGACAAACCACATAGAAATCATAGGCTTGTGCAAGGTATCGAACCAAATTTACACAAGATTGAATAGGCCCTCCTCCCTTATAGGCGGGAGCAAAGTATTCCGTTAACAACAATACTTTAGGCCTTTCCATTATACACTTCTTCATATACCGCCTCATATTGAGCCACAATATTAGCCAATTTAAACCGCTCAATATTTACACGCCCTTTCGCTACTAACTCTTGTACTATTGATGGATTGTTTTTTACAGAGAGAACTGCCTCTCGAATTTCTCCACCATTGAATGGGTCAACCAAAATTGCACTATCACCTGCCACTTCTGGCATAGAAGCCACATTTGAAGTAATCACTGGAATTCCAATGGCCTGCGCTTCAACAATAGGCATTCCAAACCCCTCATAAGTAGATGCAAAACAAAGCAAAGAGGATCTCGCGTACAGTCCTAAAACCTCATCATAACTAATATTTACATAATTGTCAAAAGGTAGATGAGATGTTGTTAGTAAAGATTGCTGTGCCTCACTAAGAGATCCGATAATATTTACATGAACATCCAGCCCTTTTATGGCCTCAATTGTTCTTTCAAGGTTCTTATTGGATTTTGTACCAACCAAAAGCACGGTAAACTTAACAGACTCTTGCCGCTTATATGATAAACAACGCTCGTAATCCACTGGATTAGGAATTACTTGCACCTTATGTTTTGCCCAAGGAATAATCTCCAAAAGCTCACCTTTTGAAAATTCAGAAATAACCGTAATCTTTTTGACGATCAAGGAAGGTAACCAAAACCACAAGAACTTAATTAAGAATTGTTTTATTACATTACCTTGTAAGGCTGAGCCTACATCATGCACTGTTAAAACTGTATTTTGTCCAGTTCCTAATGCCATATACTGCACATCGCCAGTAATATGAAACACTTGCCCTTTGAGTCGCTTACCGAACACGATATTTTTAAATAAGGACTTGAACGAAGCACCTACACAAGGAATATTTACCATTTTCGCTGGGGTGTTTAAGCCTCCAACAATGGTTGAAAACAACTCCTCGATACTATTCCCTCCTGCCCTTTTTGCCCGAAACAAAAATACTGGCGACACTAAACCTCCCATTTCAATATATTCCTTGCTCCCCAAAAAAACATCCAAACCACCATAGAAGCTTTGACCAAATGATTTAAAACTACTACCAATTCGGTTTCTGCTTTGACAACCTGAAAAAATATTACAGGAACAAAAAATATAATAACCGGATTAAATTGTGCTTTATTAATCAAAAATGAAAAAACAAAGGATAAGACCCTGCCCCACAAAGCCATAAACAAAACACCACCGATAGTCCCAAAATTTGCATAAGCCTCACCCGCCACGCTAATCCCCATTGACGTATTATCTGCCAAAGGCAAACCTGTAAATCTCCTAAAGTTTTCTTGTCCTCCTGCCTTTTTCTTAGAAGGGTTCAAAAAACGCGGTAATAAGGAGGATGATAAAGCCTCATAAATTGTCTCTCCATTAGCAAACGTTTCATTTTCAGGAACATTTTTTATAATTGCACTATTGATCCACCCTTGATTCAGTCGAACATTCTGATCACTAATTTCAGTTTCATCCGCCCCTTCTGAGAATATTTGATCAAATAATAGACTTGAGAACAACGCAATCTTATTCTCATCACTTCCACTTCTTATTAATGCTCTATAGCTCCCTTTAACAGCCTGTAAAGTACTTAATGTGAAGAAACCAAAACAAATAATTATAAGCTTGCCCCGAACAGTAAACTCTTTCTTAATAAACCAAAACAATCCAAAGAACACCCCCCAAAGAATCAAATCGTGAAACATTCCTATGCGCAGTGAATTAAGAATTAAGAGAGCAAAAAGTACAATTAGATAATGGTTAGCCTGCCTTTTATTAATAAAGGTTAATATCCCAACCCCTACGTAAGCAAAACCCTGAACTAAAAACATGAAAAATCTAAAGCTTGAAGGCAGGTATCCACCAAAAAACATAGCAAATAATCCAATATAAATCAGCTTCGTTCCAATAAGGGTGAAATTTGAGTTTTCCTTGAAATGCTCTCTTAGTTGATTAAAATCCAATGTATTTTGCTTAAAACTTAATCCAACAGAGAAAGCTAAACATAAAGGAACCATTATTTTGAAATACGTACTCTCATCGACGTACATTCTGTATTTATCGAAAGATGGAGGCATACGATAGGCTATAAATGCCCCAAAAACCCATTGAAACCAAGCCAATACAGCGATAAGCTCCATTACCGGCAACTTATTTCCTAAGCGCAGAACAAATAAGCCTAAATACAATAAGGAAAAAGAAACACCTAAAGCTGGCCATAATCCATAAAAAAAGAAAAAAAAGAAAAAACAACAGCCCGAGCTCCAATATATTACCTTATCCCTCATGAGGTCTTATTCAGCTCATTTTCCAATGCTTCACAAATCCTTTTAAAATTCCATGGTTGAATGGACTCGTGACAATCTTTAGGGTTCACCTGTCTTTTTTTCAAATCTTTAATCCCCTTTATTAAATCTACTAAATCACCACTCTTAAAAACATAGCCATTTTTACCATTTACTATATCTTGAGCACAACCGACTTTATCACTTACTATAACCGGTGTTCCAGATGCTAAAGCCTCATTAACAGCCAAGCCCCACGTTTCACCAGGCCCTTCCGACGGTAAACAAAATACATCAGCATCACCATATACACTTGGCATCTGAGATTGATTTTGAAAACCAATCATACAAATATTCTCATCATCCTTTACTAATTCCAATAATTCACGTTCTAAAGCTCCATTACCAGCAATATCCAACCGAATAGGTTCTGAATTACTTTTATTATAGGTTTGGACTGCGTCAACTAAAAGATCTGGTCTCTTTTTCAGCTCTAACTTCCCACAAAAAACGAGTTTAAAGTTCCGATTTTTCTCTTTCCCATTTCTTTCTTTCCTGAAAGTAGCATACCTCTCATTATCAATCGCATGTGGAGCATACACCAAGTCACCCTCTGCTACTCCATGAGCTAAAAAGTATGCTTTACTTGCCTTCCCCACATAAAATGCTTTATCAACATAACGATAAACCATTTTTAATCCAATCCGTCTTATTTTCTGTTTAAATCCCGGGATCTCATCCAGGAGTGTTGAATCCCCACGGAACCAAACAGGTATCTTTCCCTTAAAATACCTCATGACGGCAAAATGGCTTTTCAATTTCCAACCAATCACTAAAATAGCATTTGGTGAATACTTCTCAATGGAAGGAATCAACGCAGGGCAATCGATACCCGACCATGCCTTTGAGGAAGGCGTATTGGACACGTTCTCAACCAATTCATATTCATACCCCTCTAATAGTGGTATATCCCAACTGACCTTGTGCCCAAAATCAGGATCATCAAACCCATGTATCGCTTGAGGCCAAGTGTAAAAAACTTTTAATTGCACTTTACCTATCTCTGTAAGCAATTTAAACCATGGAGAATTGTATTGAATGGGGTGAGTAACTACAATAGCTAATTTTTTCATAAACACGATTCGATCGCTTCAACCAACTTACCCGCTGATGCTTTTGCTGAATACTTTTCCAAAACTTTATAATTAGGATTCCATTCAACAGATTCAATTTGAAGATTTTTCAAAGTTTGAGTAAGTAACTTCCCGAATTTCTCATCAGACAAATCCTCTTGCCACTTTACTAAATACTGCTCTGATTCGCACTCCTCTAACACAGTAACAGCGGAACTCTCCTCATGGAAAATAGCAAAAACAGGCTTTTCACTTAGAATAACCTGATATGTTTTAGATGCAGTATAATGCTTTTCTGTACTACCAATGACAAGCACACGATCAGCTTGATTCAAAAAATTCAGAATATGCAAAAAAGGAAATCGCTGTCGGTACTCAATTACGATGTCAGACAATCCGAAGTCTTGTGCGTAACTGGTAATCCGCTTCGCAGGATAAGAACCCGTACCAATAAAATAAAGGCGAATGGATTCATCCCAATTCCCTTCACTCCGAAGTCTGCTAATTGCTGAAAACATCAGTTCTAAAAAATAATGGCTATTAGGTAGAAAGGCTCCCGCATATAGCCATATCTTTTCCTTCTTACTTTTGTCCCAAGGTGTTTGAAGGTTCGGAAGCTTAACTTTATGATCATTTGGATCAAAACCATATGGCATCCCCACATGAACCAATTTCGAATTAGTATGCGGGTTCATTCCTTTATCCTCCAGGTAACCTTCAGTATTAAATAAATTAGGGAAATTTCGCTTAAGTACACTTTGATAATAGGCCGTAGAAACCCCAGAGATTAAACTTGCTTTCTTAATGGCGATAGGTTCAAGCCTTCGTGCAACCAATTGGCTTAATTTTGCTCGAAAATTATTTTGATTAGTTATATCCCGAACCCATGGATCAATATAATCTACTCCGTACTGTACTCCTGTTTTATCAAACAATAAACGACCTAACAATGCATTATAGAAACTGGGTATGGGTAACCATATGAAATCAATTGATTCATTTTGGATAATCGATATTGCTTTGTTGTACAAAGAATAAAAAGCTCTTATGCCAACATCTCCAATAAGCCGTGGACGAAAAATAGGTAGCGCCTTAACCCTTGTAACCTGAAAATCTTTGCTAAAGGTTTTTCTAAAATCATTATCTGGTTCCTCTTCAAAATAGGAAGAATCAACAGTTAAAACTCGAGGATTCCAACCATATTCTTTTAAAAAATTCCCAATAAGCCTCGGACGTTGGACTCCCGCTAAATTAGCTGGGTGCCAATGAGGATATATAATTAATAGGTTCTTCAACATTGATTTAATTTACAACTACTCCTTTGTTTGCAACTACCTTATCCCATAATTGTAACACTTTATCACACTGCACTTCCCATGACAACCCTTCTCCCAATACCTTCCTTTTTTGTTTATCTTGCTTAATCTGGTTAAGATTATCACAAATAAAAATCAACTTTTCTAGTAGACCTGAAGTAGATTGGGCGCTTCCTGTACCTAAAGAACTATTTTCTTCGATAAAAACCCTCTGCGCAGGAGTATCAGTAGCTAAAATGTAAAGACCTGCTTGAGCATAAGCAATAATTTTATTAGATATTGCCAAATTATTATTTAAATCTTTTCCCGGCTCAATTGCAAGGCCTAAATCAAAATTTGACAATTCGAAATGTAAATCCTGTTGGGATATTGCAGGTATAACATTTAATTTAATACCACCTTGATTTTTAATAGGCACTAAGATTTCCTGCTTAAATTGAGGATCCAAGTCGCCGATTAAAGAGACTTCAATTAATCCACGCCTTTTTTCATCCATTTGACTTATCGCAGTAAAAAATTGCTCCAAGCCTCGCCCAAAAGATATCTTTTGTGAGAACCAAACAATTTTAAGGACACCATCCTGATCCATGAAATCTTGACCACTAAATTCACTTTTAGGAAATCCATTAAGGACCACTCTATTATTAGCATGCCCATCAATCAAACGCAATGTTTGCCTTTCAATTAGTGGACTGGCAGTTGTCAAAGCATTTGCCTTGGGTAACAGTGCCTTCATTAAAAATTCTCTTCTGCCCTTTTCTTTAAAAGCGTCAAATCGAATGAACTCCCCGGGGTGGTAATCTTCAACATCGAAAATAAATGGAATATCAAATTCTTTACTTAAGGACCATGCAGGGTACAAAGCACCTAAATTATGTGCACAAATTAAATCTGGGAAGGGATTAATATTAGCATTCAAGATTTGAAAAGACCGACGAGAAGAAGCTAATGCGTTAACCCAAAGTTGATTTTTGAAGAAAGGATAAATCATTTTAGCAACCTTCTCAAGTACACCCCATTTTATCCAATTGAATCTATGAGAACTTGTTGCATCAAGTTGTACAACGTTGACTTCCTTTCCCTCAAGAAGAGTTTTTGTCTTTTCGTCACTCCAATTTCCTAATTTAAATTGTACTAAAGTACAAGAATAACCTTGTTCCAAGGCTAAATTAAGTTCCTTATATAATCTTGGGTTGGTTGCAAGATTATTAGTTGTTAAAAAAAGGATATTCATTGATATCTAAGCATACGGTAGTAATGAGCACAAATTCTTGCGAGCTTCCATGAAAAGTTATTTTTCACAAACTCTATAACTCGCCCTCCAAAAACTGGTAACTCTACCTGATTAACATCATATAATGCATTAGCTTTATTTAAAGCTTCTATACTTAAGTCCTTGTAAATTGGATAGGCGTCAATGGCAACGGTCATGTAATTTCTGGCCAACCCTTTTTTTAGCCACCTTGCCTCTTTTCCCTTTGTTTGATTTACATAAGAATCAAAAGACCTCTTAAGGCTATCCAATTTGGCCTTACTTCTTTTTTGCTGACTAATACTTGATTTGATTCCAGAACGATAAAAAACTTTAGCCTCCCCACAAAATTTTATGGCTTTTGCTTTTAATAGCACACGACAAAAAAATTCTCCATCTTGATTGATGGTTAAAGTTTCATCCCACTTACCTGCTCGTTCAATTAATTTACGGGGTGTTAACCAAATGGATGTTTGCCCCATTCCTTTACCATTCCAACTATCAACTAACCATTCAATCGGGTTCTCATAATTTTTATTGATTAATTGATCTTCCCACTTAACATCATCAATTGAGTTGTAAAAGCGTCCCCAAATACCTGAAACAATAATATCATTTCCATACTGCTCAAATAACTTCATTTGCTTTTCAATCTTATCAGGAACAAGTAGATCATCAGCATCCAAGTATTGAAAATAGTCACCAACAGACATTTCTAAAGCGAAATTGCGAGCGACACAGGCCCCTTTATTTTCCTGTCTATAAATCCTAAGTCCTCGCTGTCCTTCAAAAGTCTTCGCTTTTTGATAAGAATTATCCGTTGAGCCGTCATCAACAATGATGATTTCAATATTAGGATAGGTTTGATTTAAACAAGACTGAATAGCTTCTGAGATGTATGCTTCAGAATTATACAAAGGGATTAATACAGAAACCAATGGATTATCAGTACTCATATTCTCTTTATCAACTTCGCAGGTACTCCACCCCACAGTTCCCGATCTCCAACATTTTTAGTTACTACACTCCCAGCACCAATTACGGCCTGCTTACCTATATTAACACCAGGTAGAATCGTAACACCACTACCAACCCAAGCTCCGTTCGCAATTCTTACTTGGTTTTTAATTAAACCACCCTTCCAGGCTGGCTTATCGATTACTGTATAATCATGGTCATGAGTATATATCACACAATTAGGACCAATAGCTACATTATCACCTATAACAATGTCATCTGAAACATCTATTATCGTAGAATCACCAATATGAACACTGTCACCTATGCTTAAATTGCCACGACAACCCGCCTCTCGTGAAAAAATAGCACAATTGGTGGCTATCTTGACCGCATTACCAAAAGCCCACTGTCCATTAACAAAAATCCGACTACCCTGCTCAATCAAAAAATCATCCTTTATTATTAGGCAACTCTCTCCACCCATCCGAATATCCACATCAGAATCCAAAACCCCTCGCATCCCCACAGTCAACTTTGATTGAGCTGAAATCTTGAGAGAAGCATTTTTTCTTAAAATAGCATTCTCACCTAACGAGATATTCCCCTTTCCTTCGATGATAATGGGGAACTCGATCTTGGTTGCTTTCGCTCCATTAACTTTACAAAGATTAAGCAACCAATACCCATTCCGAAGGAATCTATCAAAAATCGACGTTAAAACAGAAAATAATATCATTTAAAAACTCCAAGCCTAATCGTATCAAAAAAACCAAGACCAGATGCTTTTTTTAGCTCAATCGCTTTTTTAAAAGAGTGATGTTTTAACGCACTCAAAACTGAACGTGCTATTTTTTTATTTTGATGGATTAACGCCATTTCTCGATCTTTTTTTTCCAACGGACAATCAGAGGCATTAAGATGCTCTATGCTATTTAAAAGATATTTAAATGGTTCCATAGGGTCAGCTCGATGTAAGCTCATTTCTTGTTCATCATGAACCCTATACCAAGCGACCCCATGTGGCATCAAAACGACGGGATATTTTTTTGACAACAAATGCCACATTTCAAAATCACCTAACATGCGCTTACCTGTAAACCCACCAACTTCCCTAAATGCATCCATTCTAATAATGGCTGAAAGAGGTGCTTTATGGAATAATGACTTACTAAAATAATGTCTTTTGTATGCCTCAGAAGGGTTCAATTTGAATGGGTATATTTCAAGTACGTCCTGATCTAAAGAACACAAGCCATAACCTGCATCAGGAAAAATTTCCATATATTGCACTAATATTTCTAAGCCATAAGGGTAAATCATATCATCAGCATCGACATATTTTATATACTTCCCTGAAGCATATGATGCAGCTTGGTTGCGATTAGGATAATCTCCTAAATTATTTTCATTTACAAATACTTTGATTCGAGAGTCCTGTCCAGCATATTTTCTTGCAATCTCAACAGATGAATCTTTACTTCTATCATCTACTATTATTAACTCCCAATTTTGATAGGTTGAATTGATAACACTCTCAATTGCTTGAGAAATATATTTTTCACGGTTGTACACCGTCATTAAAACACTTACTAATGGCTCCATTTATACTGTACCTTGAGGGATACTAATTGATAATTCATTCTCTAATTTTCCAATTTCACTCTTAGCTACAACCACATTAAAATGGTTCACCGCTTTAGAAAAATAAAATAAAAAGGATAAATTATGAATAATCCATTTTGGGGATAAACCCCATTTAAAATTTCTAAAAAACACTAGAAAAAAATCCCTGATCGAAATTGGATTAGCCCTAACGAATCCAAATGTTTTATAAATAAATAACCATACTATTAGAACTCTTTTGAAGGTATATTCAGGATAATGATGATGATAATGCTCTACTCGGGCTGTTGTATCATAGACCAAAGTCATCCCTTTTATTAAAGCTTCTTTAGCCCAAATCATATCCTCACCAAACATAACTGGTTGAAAAGGGATTTTCATTAAAAATTCTTTACGATACATTGCAGTAACATCATCCCAGCTACATTCTTTTTTCTTTGCTTCAGGAGTTAGTTTTTCAAATTCACCATCTTCAAAAAAAACTTTACGAAAACCGCCTTCTGATTGAGGCCTAAACCATTGATGCGGATTTTTGTCAGAATGGTGAGGGACTATTTGCTGACCACAAACTCCTGCAACCTGCTTATCTGCAAAATGGCGATACATGCGTTCCAACCAGAATTCATCAGCCGGGGTAGCATCTTGAACGGTCATTACTACAAACTCTCCTTTTGCTAACGACACTCCATAATTTCGTGTATCACCATGATTAAATTCGCTGGGCGGTATTTGGTACACATCAACTGGATAATTCTTTAACAAACCCAAGGTGCCGTCCGTGCTTCCACTATCAATAATAATTATTTCGCAAACCGAAATCATAGTTTGATTCATAATTCCTGAAAGGCAAGAAGCAAGGGTGTTTACTCCATTTTTAACTGGGATAACAATGGATATCAAAGGAATTTTATAGTGCAAATTTTCCAACATTAGATACTGGTAGAATATAGTTTATCTGATTATGCACAAAAGATTGAACTCGTTTAATCTTGTACAACCGAAATAGGTAAAAGAAAAAGCATTCCGTTAAAACAAACAACTCTTTCAAAGTATAGGACTGCTTAGAGTTATACATAAATTTTAAACCAAACTTAAAGTTCATACTTCGAACAGCACTTACAAAAATGGACAAAGCCATTGGTTTTGCTAATCTTCGACTAAAATTCGATTGATTTAAAACCCAACGATATAATTCCTCCCTACTTCGAAGCTTTGGAAGGGAATTAATATTTTGCTGACTTATCGTCCCATTATTATGAACCCGATAAAAACAATCAGGCTTGTAGGTATAAAATGTCGAGACATTAAGTTTTAAAATTGCCTTTAAGTGAATATCAATATCCTGCCAACAGGCCAATTTTTCATTAAAGCCCTCAATAAGTTCAAAACCAGACTTCCTCCAAATTCCTCCTGTAGTTTGCCAAACACTATCTAAACTCAAAAAGCGCACGAGATGCGACTGATCCAACTCTTTATTCCATATCTGCCCCAAATCACCAGGTTTGTACTTGAAAAATTGCATTGGAAATACCGCTAAATCAACTTCAGGAAACTCCTGCAAAACTTTAAGCCTTTCCTTTAAACAACGTGATGCAAGCAAATCATCTGAATCCAAAAAAATCAAACAATCACCTTTTGAATATTCAACTCCAATATTTCGACAAGTTGATGCTCCTTTGATTCTTTCCTCAGGACGGCTAATCAACTTTACACGCTCATCAAGCATACAATACCGTTGAACAATCTTTACTGTTTCGTCGTGTGATCCATCATCAACAACAATACATTCCCAATTATTATACGATTGACATCTAACAGAATTTATTGTCTTAGCAACCAACCGTTCTCTATTATATACAGGTATTATAATTGATACCAAATCAGACATAGGTTTGATAATTTTGATTTGAAATAGCACCCACTTCAATCACCCGATCAGCCCCTTTTAATGTACTCAATCGATGGGCTATAATTACCATCGTTAAGCCCTGGCCTGAAAGGTAATCAATAGCCTCTACAATCTCTTTTTCCGTTTGGTCATCCAATGCAGATGTCGCTTCGTCGAAGAATAAAATTTCAGCATCAAAATATAATGCACGGGCTATACCGACTCTTTGTCTTTGTCCTCCAGAGAGTTTGGTACCATTTTCACCGATCAGTGTTTCTATTCCTTCAGGTAGTTTTTCTAATAGAGAAGATAAACTTGCTTGCTCTAATACAGTCTTCAATTTTTCTTTATTGACCTCAGCATGAGGGACGCCAAAGGCTACATTTTCGGCTAAGGTTCCATCGACCAGATAAACTTGTTGTTGTACATAGCCTACTTTCTCATAAAAGGAAGCTAAGTGTGTATCTGTTAGCGGGGTTTCATCAATCAAGTACAGCCCTGCCGTTGGTTTCAGAAAACCCAGAAGCATGTTCATCACGGTGGTTTTTCCTGCCCCCGATGGGCCAATCAAGCCGATGGTTTCTCCTTTCTTAATGGTAAGATTGAAATTATTCAACACTTTATCAGCTGTATCATCATAAGCAAAATCAATGTTCTGCAACGATAACTGTTGATTAAATGTAATCGGCTGATTTTTTATTTTTTTAGGTTTTTCAGTTGCCAAAGGCTCTAAAACCTCAAAAATCCACTTGTTCTGATTCAATCCATTGACCGCAATCATCATCCGATTGATGGAAGGCATGATCCGATAACCCGCCACAGCAAATACGCCCAATAGTTTCAATAAATCTTCTTTGCTGTCATAAGCGTTAACACCATAGATAATCATAACCAGAATAGCTAACATCAAAGAAGATTCAATGACACGGGTAGGCGCCATATTATAAACATTACCCCTAATATTTATATCTGACAATGCCTTTACATTCTTTTCTATGCGGGAGCGAAAACGATTTTCAGCGCCGGAAATAATTACATCAACGTAGCCGAAGATGGACTGAAAGATGTTTCGTCCTAAGATTGGCTGCACCTCTTTGCGTACCTCACCAATCTCCAAAGATTTCTTCCGCACCCAAAAATAGAAGATGAGGAATGGAGGCAAGACCGTGGTCGCTAAAATGCCTATAATGTTTATATCATAAATGGCAATACTCACAATGATGATGGTGAGTACTACAAATTCATTCAACAAGTTTAATGTCCCCAAAACAACACTCTGAGAAAACTGCTGTGTTGCCTGATTAATGTTTCGATTAATCAAGTTGGAATTATTGTTCTTAAAGAATGGAAAGCCACGGTGGTAATAAATCTCATGTAGGCGTACGGCGAAATCACGGTATAGAGAAAGAGAAAAGCTTGATTGTAGCTTTACAATCAATAAACCGCCAATATTTTTAAACAAGACGGTGATAACCAAGCCTACGGCCAATAAAATGATCAGCTGGTTTTCATGGGTGAGCTGAAAGGTATCGTACAACCACTTTGCCCAAGCGTATTTTTCAATGAAGTTATCTTCTAAAAGAATGGCGAAGACTGGGAGTAGTGCGCCTAAGCCGATCAGCTCCATAGCGGAGTTGATAAAGAGCAGAATGGCTACGCCTATGCCTCGTAGTTTATATTCGCGCGGAAGGATCCGGCGAATGAATTTGATGGTTTTGAATAAGATCATTTAAAAGGATGATGGATTGGTTAATCCATAGGTTTTATTTATTGTCCACAGATTACACAGATTATTTTTTGTGGTTGTGTGTGGGGTATTGCTTGGCTCAGTCGTAATCACGGGCCAACAAATCCAAAAATATTGTATGGTTTTTTATTGTCCACAGATTACACAGATTTCCACAGATTATTTTTTTCTGTTTGGCTGTATATGGCTTTGCTTGGCGTATTTCTGTACGGACGTTGTACGCAACGTCCAAATTATGTGATGGTGTATCTAATTTCACCAAGGATAAATCCTTGGCCTAACAGCGTGGAACCTGCTAAAGCAGGTTAGGCCTGATTTTCTTTGGAATGCCAAGGTTAAATCAAGTCTCCATTTTTAATATTTATGACATGCTAACCCATTTTAATGGGTTTGACCTTGGTAGCCCATTGCTTTAGCTGTGGGATACAAGAGCAGGTGTCGATTTTTGTACCCATCGGTACGGACGTTGCATGCAACGTCCCTACAATTACACGGATCATTTATCAGATCGTAGACAGGAGCCTACGACCAGTAATAGAATAAATAAAAAAAATCTGTGTTAATCTGTGTAATCTGTGGGTTAATGCTTACAAACGAGCATCCACTATCTCCCTCGGAAGCGCACCCTTCACATCAAAAACCACCGCACGATCATACAGTAAATCACGAACATCCATTTCAAGAAATTCATTGTGATTCACAGCCAAGATTACGGCGCTGTATTTTTTATTAATACTTGGAATAAGCGACAGACCGTATTCGTGTTTAACTTCTTCTTTGCTTGCCCATGGATCATAGACCTCCACGCTTGAACCAAATTCTTTCAGTTCAGTAATCACGTCAATCACTTTGGAGTTACGAAGGTCTGGACAGTTCTCTTTGAAGGTAATCCCCAATACCAATACAGGTGCGTCTTTTACAGGGATTCCTTTTTGCACCATCAGCTTGACTACTTTAGAGGCTACGAAAGCTCCCATTTGGTCATTGATGCGGCGACCAGAAAGGATCACGGCGGGGTGGTGTCCCAACTGCTCGGCTTTCATGGCTAAATAGTAAGGATCGACAGAAATACAGTGTCCTCCTACCAATCCTGGACGAAAAGGCAAGAAGTTCCATTTGGTACCTGCGGCTTCCAATACCTCACGGGTATCGATGCCCATCTTATCAAAGATTAAAGCCAATTCATTCACGAAGGAAATATTGACATCGCGCTGACAGTTTTCGATCACTTTGGCAGCTTCAGCGACCCGTAAAGACGGTGCTTTATAGGTTCCTGCGGTGATGATCTTTTGGTATAATTGATCGACCTGTTCGGCTACTTCAGGGGTTGAACCTGAAGTAATCTTGCGGATCTTCGTTAGGGTGCGTTCCTTATCGCCTGGCACAATACGCTCAGGGGAATAACCGACGAAGAAATCTTCATTAAATTTCAGTCCTGAAACCTGCTCCAATACTGGCACACAATCCTCTTCCGTTGCTCCCGGATAAACCGTCGATTCATAAATCACAATATCCCCTTTCTTCAACCCTTGCCCTACGGTTGCAGAGGCTTTTTTCAAAGGCGTAAGATCAGGATGATTATGCGCATCAATTGGGGTAGGAACAGTAATAATATACACATTACTGTCAGCCAAAACCTCTACCTGATTGGTATAGGTTAAAAATGCAGGCTTTGTCAGCGCTTCAGCAGAAACCTCCAACGTTTTGTCTTCTCCATTGGCCAGCTCTGCTACTCGCTGCTGGTCAATATCAAAACCAATTGTTGGAAAAAACTTACCAAATTCTACTGCCAATGGCAGTCCGACATATCCCAGGCCAATGATGGCAATTTTATAATCTTGCATGAGAAATTGAATAATGAATTTTGTGTTACCCGTGTTTGGTGGGAAATAGGCTGCTATTTCCACGCCATTAGCAAGTAATCAGATACTTTTCGGCTCTTGCACAGCTTCGCCTCCTCAGTCCCATTTTTTGTCATGGTTGAGTTGATGCTGGATTGAAATATTGGACCAAAAAATACGATTAGATGAAGTCCGATAAGTGTGCAAGATGATACTTTAAGGTTGAATAATCAACCCCGATTTAAATAAAATTAGGATTTTAATATTCAGGAAGCAGCCTTTTGAAGGTAATATGCAGTAAATAAAGGGCTTGCTTAGCACTTGCTAATTATCATGTTTGATTATTTAAACAAACAATATCAATCATTAAAACCTTATTGAGCTAACCCATTATATCACAGGTGAATTATCGAAGTTAAAATCACTGTTTTTTAAATCAAGCCGTTAGAGATTGACCAAATTTTAATCTCCCACCAATTACTACACCCGATTTTCAGCCACCTTCAATACCGCATTATGATATAAGAAAATTTCAATTTTACCGCTTCCCAAATCCCCAAATTCGTCCAAGGCTAAGAACAGTGCGAGGCAATACATGCCAGAATGCGCGCTGTGGCTTTACCGTCCCAAAGAGCGGGACACTCCCCAGTTTTGTAGTCCTTACGGAGTATGGCATCAATATAGGATTGCAGCACATCGAGCTGAAAAGGCACCAGGGTATTGGTCCCAGTCTCAACAGTAATTGGGCGCTCGGTATTTTCTCGCAACGTCAGGCAAGGCACGCCCCTGAAGGTGGTTTCCTCCTGAATCCCCCCGCTGTCGGTCAGGACCATATCGCAGGAAGCCACCAGTTTCTGAAAATCAAAATAGCCTAATGGCTCCGTTGTAATGATATTTTTGAGCTGCTGAAAATCCTGCTCGAATCCAAAGTCGGTAATCCGCTTTCGGGTACGTGGATGAATTGGGAACACCACTTTCATGCGGTCGTTCAGGTAACGAAGCAAATGGATCAGCGTACGAATGCCATCAGCAGTATCCACATTTGAAGGACGATGAATGGTCATCAGCGCAAAAGCGGCTTCACCAATCGACAGGCGGCTGAGCACATCACTCTGCTGAATCTCTTGTTCAAAAGCCACCATCGTATCAATCATTGTGTTGCCCACGTGAAAGCACTGCCCTTTTTTCCCTTCCGCAGCTAAATACTTCAAACCGCTGGGCTCAGTGACAAAATAAAAATCTGACATCTCATCCACCAACAGGCGGTTCCATTCTTCCGGCATCTCGCGGTCAAAAGAGCGCAAACCACTTTCCAAATGCGCTAATTTTATCCCTTTTTTATTGGCAACCAAAGCAGCAGCAAGGGTAGAGTTTACATCTCCAGGAACGATCATCAAGTCGGGCGTGAATTCGGTATCGATCAAGCTTTCCATCCGAATCATGATCTCTGCGAGCTGCCGTGTAGGGCTTGCCGCAGGGATATTCAGGAAAAAGTCCGGACGGAGCTCAAACTGATCGAAAAAGATGTTGGCCATTTTCTCATCGTAATGCTGCCCGGTGTGCACCATCTTGATCTCCAACTGTGGGTAATGCGCCGCCGCAAGACGCTTAAACTGGGTCACCTTAATGAAGTTAGGACGCGTCCCGATGACAATTAGTATTTTCATAATGATTTCTGCTCAAAATATCGGCAGGTGCTACCGCCCTGCGTGGCGATAAAATTAAACAAGATTTGGCAAGTAACCAATCTTGAGGAAAGAAGAAGGTATCCTTATTTAAAAGGCCACAATTGCATTTTTTTACTTAAATTCGCTTCCCAATAAAAAAAGACATTACTATGAAAGCAGGCTGGCATGTGCTGTACACCGCGTCAAGAAAAGAAAAGGTAGTTGCAGAAAGACTTGAGGAAGCAGGACTGGAAGTTTTCCTGCCCTTGCATAAGGTATTGCGTCAGTGGAGTGACCGCAAAAAATGGGTAGAAGTCCCTTTGTTCAACTCCTATGTGTTTGTCCATCTGAATGATGACCGGGAATACCTGCAAGCACTGAACACCAAAGGAGCAAGTTGGTTTGTTCAGTTTCAGGGGCAACCTGCACGAGTAACCCCTGCGGAAATTGATGTGATGCGCTTCCTGATTGGGGAAGAAGAGGAAATTGAAGCGGTTAGCGATGATTTTGAGGCCGGAGAAAAGGTGTGGATTACCTATGGCCCATTTTCGGATTTCCCTGCGGAAATTGTGAGTCTTCAGGGGAAGAAAAAGGTGATTTTGCGTGTTGAACAACTCGGACAGGCCCTGACGCTCAGCATTAAAAAAGTGGCGATTCGTAAGATGTAAAAGTAGTGTACAGGTGTGCATTGTCCACAGATCAAATCAAAATAGCAGGACTAATACTGAAAAATAGGCTTTCCGGTAGCTTTTATCCCGAAGGGATTATATAACATAGCGAGGGGTGAAACCTCTCGAAAAATCACCCCAAAAACCGATAACCCTGAAGGGGTGCAATGCTGTGACATATTCTCCACGGGCAAAATACCCGAGGCTAACAAAAATGCACCTTCGGCACATCAGCCATGAAGGGGGGGGGTCCAATAGCCTGGAGCTGTCGCATAACCACCATTTGATGTTGTATCACGAAATTTTATTTGGCCACTGTATGGGCTGAACCAATGTCATTAAGTTAAGAAACAGTCGATCATTTGCTCGACATCATGACTTTATAGCAGATTAAACCAAAGGAAATACGGAGAGGTGTGAGTTGAGGGGCGTTAGGTGTATGTCTAAAACATCTATTTTTTTATCCCGAAGGGATTATACAACATAGCGAGGGGTGAAACCCCTCGAAAAATCACCCCAAAAACCGACAACCCTGAAGGGGTGCAATGCTGTGACATATTCTCCACGGGCAAAATACCCGAGGCTAATGAAAATGTACCTTCGGCACATCAGCCATGAAAAGGGTTTCCCAATAGCCTGAAGCTGTCGCATAACCACCATTTGATGTTGTATCACGAAATTTTATTTAGTCACTGTATGGGCTGACCCAATATCATTAAGTTAAGGGTTATAGGCTGACTCAGGTGTAAATTTGAAATGCTTGTAAAGGCATAATTTATTATGTCTCACGTAACCATTTGAAAAATCTAAGGGAAATCAGCGTTGTGTTAGACGTTAAAAATAACGTCTCTACGGGGTAAGGCGCTTAACTTAATAACATTGTGGGCTGACCTATGTGTCTGCCCGAATCATCTAAATTTTGGGTGGTTTGGATACACAGGTGCATCCGAAATGTCATTAAGTTAAGACACAGTCGATCATTTGCTCGACATCATGACTTTATAGCAGATTAAACAAAGGGGATACAGAGAAGCGTGAGTTGAGGGGCGTTAGGTGTCTGTCTAAAACACCTATTTTTATATCCCGAAGGGATTATATAACATAGCGAGGGGTGAAACCCCTCGAAAAATCATCCCAAAAACCGATAACCCTGAAGGGGTGCAATGCTGTATTCAAACCGAAATTTATTCTTAAAGGAGTGTTGCAAAGCTGCTATTTCTAAATTCATGACCAGCTATTATTTTGTGACATATTCTCCACGGGTAAAATACCCGAGGCTAATGAAAATGTACCTTCGGCACATCAGCCATGAAGGGGGTTTTCCAATAGCCTGGAGCTGTCGCATAACCACCATTTGATGTTGTATCACGAAATTTTATTTGATCACCGTATAGGCTGACCCAATATCATTAAGTTAAGGATTTTGGGCTAACTCAAGTGTAAATTTGAAATGCATGTAAAGGCTTAATTCATTATCTCTCATGTAATCATTTGAATAAATCAAAGGGAAATCAGCGTTGTGTTAGACGTTAAAAATAACGTCTCTACGGGGTAAGGCGCTTAACTTAGTGACATTGTGGGCGGACCTATGTGTCTGCCCGAATCATCATAAATTTTGGGTGGTTTGGATACACACAGGTGCATCCGTACAGGTCAGGGAATAATATTTTGTGTTACTCCCCCTTTAATAGCCTTCGGATTGAATCAATCTAAAGAATACATACCTTACCAGATGACGTTAGGAACATGTCCTTCAAATTACTATCGTTTCAACAGGCGACCAAACCAGCCTGGTTTCTCCACTTCTTCTTCATAATAGCCCGAACCATAGCCGTAACCATATTGGTAACCGTGTCCGTAGTTTCCATAGCCGTAGCCATATCCATAACCACGTTTGCGTTTGGGCATACCATTATAAATCAGGTGGAAATACACTCGGTATTCCTCTGGAATAAATTCGCCCACATGCGCCAAGCTCGGCTTAATGGATCTATTGTAACGCGTTACCAACAGATAGTGATCTACCCACGGCAACAACGGAATGGTATCCGACACCAACGATACTGGAGGCGTATCAATCACAATGACATCATATTTCAAACGTGCGACCTTCAGAAAATCCTCCATTTTGTCTGACAGCAATAACTCTGCAGGATTCGGTGGAATATCACCGCTCACCACGAGGTCAAGCCCCTCACAGGCGGTTCCCCGAATGATCTCTTTGAGCTCACGATGTCCCGCAAGATAGTTGGACAAACCATCCGATTTATCCACCTCGAAAAACTGGTGCAAAGTGGGTTTGCGCAAATCCGCCCCAACAAGCAAGGTCCTCTGCCCTGCCAAAGCATAGGTATAGGCCAAATTCACAGAATTAAAAGACTTCCCTTCTCCCGCAATTGTTGAGGTAACAAGAATCGTTTTCGCCCCCTCGCCCGAACTGTTCAGGTAATTGAGGTTGGCGCGCAGCTTCCTGAAGCCTTCCGCCAAATGCCCTTTGGGTCTGGTAAATGCGGCATTTCGGTCATCACTTTCACCAATCGTCCCAATGGTTTTCAGTCCTGTCAGGCGCTCAGCATCCTCACGGTACTCCAACTTTTGGTTCAGAAAGGCCAGCAATACAATGAGCCCTATTGGAATAGCCAAACCGACTACCCCGCCCATCATCAAATTCTTCTTGGTATTCGGCGCCAACGGGAGATAACTAATCGCTGGCGCATTCACCACCTCATAATCTGAAGTGGTTGAGGCCCGCGCAATAGAAGCTTCTGTTTTCTTCTCCAGCAAAAGATTATACAGGTTTTCATTCACCTGATAAATACTGTTCATCTTCGTCAGTTTTCTCGAAGAAGACTGATAATTCCCAACATTAGCGAGCAAATTATTTTTCTTCCCTTCAAGCTCCGATTTATTTTGAGTAAACTCACGACGCATCGAACGGATATTCTCCAGGATATTGTTTTCAAGTCTTGCCTTGCGCTCCACAGCTTTATTCACCAAAGGATTGTTTGCATTGGCTTCCACCTTGTTGAGCTTCTCCTGCAGCTTCACCTCAACATATTTTTGAACCAGGTCATCCAGCAAAGGAATATCCAGTCCAACCACATTCGGCGCAAAAACTTCCTCCGTGCGGTGCTCAATCAAATAATCTTCAAGATAATCAATATAGCGCTCTTTCAGCCCTATGGCCAACTGCTCTTTTTGCAACTCCTCCACCTTTTCAAACAGGTGCTCAGACCCTGCAATATATTTCCAGTTACCTGCCTGAAAGCTGTCAATCCGCTGATCAAATCGACCCAGGCTATCTGCCACATCGTTCAACAGGCCATCAATAAAATTGATCGAATTGGTTGCATACTGATTCTTGGAAATCAAGGCATGTTCAACCACCACCTCAAAAAAAGTATTGAGAAAATCACGGTCCTTCTGCGGGTTAGGGCCTGTCATATTCACGTCAATCAGCGAGGAGTTTTGTTTTGTCCATGATAAGTTAATGCGCGAACGATAATAGCCCAAAAGTGCCCCTGGAGAGTTAATTTTAAAATGTTGTTCCTGCTCATTAAACGTTTGAAAGTCCCTTTTGGAGGTCTTCAGTTTAAAACGGAAACCTTCAAAAGCACCCCATTCATTAAACCGAAATTGGTGCCCCGCCAAAAGCGCATTCAGCTCACTGCTTTCCGCAACAAGTCGGTAAGTACCATCAGACTGCACATCCTTAATGATCAGCATTTGATCATAAGGCACACGCACGGAAGAACTGTCCCACTCCAGATGAATTGCTCCATAAGGATAAGATTCCGTCAGTTTCACTCTTCCCTGCACATAATAGGACACACCAAAATTCAGTCGTTTCAGGGTCTCCCGAACATTGTCTTTGGACTTGATCAAAGCCATTTCCAAAAGGAAGTCTGGCTGACGCGTAAACATGCTGTTCCCATCCAATGCTGCTCCCATCAAAGGGTTTGCCTTGGAGTTTTCATATTTCTTACTGACCAACTGACTATTCACGGAATAAATCGGAATCGTATATCGATTGACCAGCCAGCCCGCAAGCAAGCCGATAAAACCACATACCAAAACCAGATACCACTTGTCCAAAACCTTGAACAACAAACGCATCATATCTTCATTTCCCTGCTGTCCTGCAGGCTGATTTTGTTGATTCATCATACCAGCTTATTCTTGGATTGTTCGGATCAGTGCGATCAGTGAAACAATAGAGGTCAGGAAAGTTACCGTCGTCAAGGCATCCTGAATACCATATTTACGGAACGAGCGCGCACCCATTGGCGGCACAACGATCACATCATTGGGCTGAATATAGTAGTAGGGAGATTTCAGAAAATCCTCAGAAAGCAAATTTACATAGGCCACTTCTGTCTGTCCGCCATGCTCCCTGACGATCTTCAATTCCGAACGATCCGAAAACTCGCCTGGCGTACCCGCCATTGCAACGGCTTCAAAAAGAGTGGTTTTATCTTTATAAGTGGTGTATACTCCCTGATGATCAACCTCACCCAGAACGGTGAATCTGAAATTAAGGATCTGTACCCGTACCTGTGGAGCTTCAAAAAGCCCTTTCAATTTCTCTTCAATAATATCTTCGGCTGCGGCCAGTGTTTGCCCTTCAAGATTGATCAGGCCAATCTTGGGCAAATTAACCTCCCCGGCATCATTCAACAGAAAGCCCGTCGCCTGAGGATCCCCCTGCGCAATAGGCTTGCCATCATCACCAACCATCTGTCCGCCCATCTGATTCATCATCTGCTGCTGTTGGCGCATACCGGTCTGCCCTCCTGCGGAATTATTTTGCATGGTCTGCCGACTCAAATACATGAAACTCCCCATTTGCACTGCATACTGATTGATGAAATCGTACTCCGTAGAGGTCAGGGAGCCTATTTTTATGGAAATCAGGTCGCCCCCCTTGAGCTTAAAATCATAGGACGTACGATCAAAAGAGCGAATAACCTCATCAGTAGGAAGCCCTTTCCGCCCTTCAGCATCCTGTAAATAAGTGATTTTCTTGCGCGTGATGCAGGATGAAAACATCGAGCAAAATAAAACCAATAACAAGACTGGTTTCAGCATAGCCAAAGATTGACGCATTAAAAAAAGTAATTGATAAAATAATATAAATGAAAATCCGACCGCTATGGTTCTATAAATTGGATTTGCCTTAAAACTACAAAAAATAAATTTTAAATCACTATTCTGCCCCTTACAAAAGTTACTGTAATGAGAGCGACCCACAGACGACACCGATTTCCACAGATTTTTTTTTATCGATCAACGACAACATGTAGAGGCCTTATTCTTAACGTCTGCCACATAGGCGAGAAAATTGGTGATTATATTTGTTCACAGATGACACAGATTACTTTCCCCTATTACTAATCGTCCCCCTGTAAAGGCGTAATTCGTTACGTCTCACGGCTCGCTCAAAACCACACGCAAGCACTGTCATAACAGTCAAACACCTACCAAAAAGGGATGATATGTTGCGCCTATCGGTACGGACGTTGCATGCAACGTCCCTACACAACCCATACCAACAACACACCTCACCTATCGCGAGAGTCCCTCTCGTGATAGCCACACCCACCCACAAACACAAAAAAGCCCCCAATACTGGAGGCTTTCAATATCATTAATCAATATGTTCTTCGGCTTTTTTCTTTTTCAGCTTGTAGGCTCCCAAGGCTCCTGCGCCGAGCGCGAGGAGGGAAATTCCGCCGTCGATGGGGATATCAGTGCCTGGGGGATCAGGATCCACAGTAGGTTGTGCTAAAACCACAGAAGCAGAGCAAACAAACAAAAAAGCAATAGCGAAATATAAATAGTTCCTCATTTTCTAATTAACTAAGACTTTGGATGATGTTAATTTACCATTAATTCTAAAATTAAGAAAATAAACACCTGATTTATTCATCCATGGCCTGCTGACCATCACATTATCTGAAGCAGTGAATGTATCCACAACAGCCCCCATTACATCAACAACAGAAATTTTCACATTGCCTGTAACTTTAGGAAGCTTTATTTTCATTGCACCATTAGTAATTGGGTTTGGTGCTACAAAAAGTTGAGATTTCTCCTCATTATCTGTAATCACTTTTTTACGATAAATCTCCACCACAAAACGCTCCGTATTCGTGGACATTTCATCGCCAAATATTTCATAAGAATACCCTTCCTTAATCTCCTCAAAAGTTTTTTCCAACCCTAAAAATGTATCCTTGAGTTTTCCTTCATATTCAAATGGAATATTATCAAGGTTTTCCAAATTCAATGTGTATTGCCCTTCACGTTTTGGATAATAAACTTGAAGCTGAAAACTTGCCGTATCCTCTTCCTCAAGATGACTCCCTACCATAACATGGAAGGCATCCATATCATCATTTTTCACGGCCATGTTAAGATAATTTCCCCATAATTTTGGCAATTGAAAATGATCAACCTCATCGACCTCAACAAATGGCAAATAAATTCTATCATAAAAACCATCTTGGTCAGTTAGCTTCACAACTAATGGCAAACTTGAAGTGGAAGCAGATTCGCGCTGCACGGAAACATCATTTACAGGAGATTTCATCGCTTCCGTAAAGGTAAAAGTACCAGCAGCACTCACCTTTGCAAAAAATGCCTGACCCACTGCCAAATCAGCTCCACCTGTCATAACCAAGTCATAACTCTGATTATTGGAATTCCAGACACTATATGCATTCCCTGAGAGGTTTCCTGAAAAACCTGAAATAATATCATCACTCGACAATGGACACAAATATGGGTTCCCTAAAAGGTTATAACCTGCATTGGCTCCTGTGCTTGTCCTTGTTACCGACACCGCTTTATTACCAAAATAAGGCGTACCACTAAACCCTAACGCTCTATCTGAGGACAAAAATGTTGCATCAATATAAGTCAACAAGGGAGTACCTGAATTCAGGGCAGTACTCAAATCAGCAGTGGTAATTCCTGTCCAACCATCCTTATCATAAGGCAACTCACCTGTACCTGTTTGATCATTATTGGCTTCATCATGGAAAAAGGCACTTGGTTTAACACCTGGTGTGGTAACCAAATTGAGATCCCAAGCACTCATGCTTACCCCAGAAAGTGGTGGAGCAATCATCGACCATCTTGCCGAAGGAAATTTAGCCGATGTAAAATACACATTGGTATTGATATTACCATTAATGGTTACCGAGCCCGTTGCTTGGTTTTGTGGAATGACCGCCTGATTGGACGCTGTCGCTTCCATAAAGATGCGGTTATTTGTTCCTACGGTTATATTGGATGAGCCTGAAAATTTCAACTCATTTGAAACATTAATAGTAGCACTGGAAGGAATGGACTTCTCTCCTTGCCCTGTAAATTCCAAATCATAAAAATTTGAAGCACCCAACAAAGTCTGGTTTCCTTCATTCACGTCATTGGCAAAACAAACCGTTTGACCATTCGGGGTAAAAGTTCCACTATTGGTCCAATTCCCTTTTACTGTAAGCTTAGCATTCAAAGTTAAACTGGCCGAAGATCCAATCACTACATCACCACCAATGATCGTAGCTGGCTGAATGGTTGTTGAAGATGATTCTGTGAAATTAACATCATCTAACTCAAAACCAGACACACCCAAATCAGGTGTCCCTGAGCCTTTAATGTTTAAGGTCGTTATTTTACTCGAAGAAGCCCCTGCAATCTGGACATCACCAGAGGCGTCCATGGTTAAAGCAGAAAATTTACCCGCTGTAACTGTTACCGCACCAGTGGAGGTAAAGGTACCAGAGCACACAAAATCATTTGAACTCGTTAATGTACCCACATTACAAGTAGTTGCATTAACTATTCCAGTATTAGTAAAGCTATTATTGGCATCAATAGTTACTGTTGTAAAAGTTCCATTATTAACAATCTCATCGGCAGTAACAGAAGGAGTAGAAATAAGAATTGCTGAAGATCCGATTGTTAATTTAGTAATCTCCAAATCACTTCCATAAAGCTTTTCACCATTAAGCATTACCATTTCACCTATATTGGTAAAGGTCATGGCTCCTAAATTTTGTTCAGTCATAGCATCAAAGGTCAAAACTCCAGCATTTTGAATGGTAGAGGTACCACTTATATTACCTTGAATAGTTACATTAGCATTACCAAAATCAATTCCATCAGTATGTGTAATATTTATGTTTTGATATGTAATTGCAGCTGCACTCTGAACAGCTGAACCATCAAATTTAACAGTAGAACCACTTGGTGCTATAACTGATGATGCTGTACTTGAAAAATCACCCTCTATATCTAATGTTGAAGGAGCCGATGGAAGAGTTTTTGCTCCGCCTGAAAGAGTCAAATTATGATATGACGAAGACAAAGAAGGAATAGCTTGAGATGTGGTTCCATTAAAAATTATTGTAGAAGGAACCCTAATGCTTATCTCATTAATACCATCACCTATAAAACTACCACCAATCGATAAAGTCCCATTCCGCACAATTAATCTAGAGTCTAATTCATCAACTAAATCAATATTTCCTAAAACAGTTAAATGCTCACCTGTATTTAGAATACGAACATACCCATCGAAATCAATGGTCAGTGAATTACAGCTAAATACACCATTAACATTAACACGACCATCAACAACAACATCATCAACACTAGTCGGAACTGTATTAGAACTCCAATTCCCTTCAGTCCCCCAATTATCATCATCTACTACAGCACCAGTCCAAGTTATCGTAGCCCCAACCCCCACACTCGGCAGTAACACGCCGATCAACAACAAAAGTATTAATTTCCTCATGCGAATATCAATTTTCGTTTGAATGTTATTTTTAGTATTGATCTGCCTCATAGATTGAAGATGATGTAAGGATTAATATTTAAAAATCGGCAGGTGTAACAACCTTTTCCCTGAAAAGTAATGTTTATCGCATTATTATTGGGAATAAGCAACACCTAATTGTATTATTAGCTTATTTATTATAGTGAATCTATAATTATACAATGATAATTCTTAATCCTACAAAAACAAAATACAAGGCGGCATTAATTTATTTTTAATCTATTGTTTGGGCGATGTCATTTATTAAAGTAGTTCATAATAAAATTGTTTAAGAGGTAGCAAAAAAGCGGGAATCCGCTTAGATTTAGGAATGCTTGATGGTCAGTCTTTTATTATCAGGGAGACTGAGTTGATGACCCGCTAAACTTTTTGGGCTTGTAAAATGTCTGAAAGCTAACAGCGGAGGAGTAAACACCGCGCTATAAAAATGAACCGTTATGATCCAAAAATTCAAAGAACAATGCCTGGCACAGGTAGCCAATATAGATCAAGAAAGAAAAGGTGAAATTCAGCTGATCGCCGAGGCGCTTCGTCCTGCCTTAACGGAGGAAACCAAACTGTTATTTGTAGACACCCACAATTCCCGCAGTGGTATCTTTGCACAAATCTGGGCAAAATGCTGGGCGATGCATTTTGGGCTGAAGCAACTGAAAATATATTCTGGTGGCATGAAGGAAGAATCTATTCACAACAACACCATCAACGCGTTAAACCGCGCCGGTCTTTTTGTGAATCGCCTCGATTATCAGGAGAATGCCCGTTATCAGGCGTTTTACCATGAGGGTGATGCGCCCGTGGCTGTATTCTCCAAATTGCTGGACGATTATGCCAATCCGAAAACGGACTTCTTTGCAGTGGTTACCTCTCAGGCCGCTAAAGACAATTATCCGGAAATTGCAGGCGCCCAACAAACGCTTTCGCTGATCTTTCCTGATATCCGCCAGGTGGATGGCACCATGGAGGAGGATCGCATCTATTCGGAATACAACCTGAGGATTGCCACGGAACTTTGTTGTTTGATGGGGATGCTGGGGGACAATAAACTTCCCTAATGATCATATGATTTTTTTGTTTCGCAAATCGGATATCGCCCATCGAAAATCTGAGATCACTTCTATTATTGTCTTAAAGGGTTCTCATAGAAATTGAGGGCCTTATTTAAGGATTACAGCAATAGGCTTTCGAATATTTTTGTACCTGACGGTACGGACGTTGCACAACTCAGTTCTATGAATTTAGCACAAAAGATTATTTCGTGAGCTGTACGGATGCACCCAATGTCATTAAGTTAAGAAACAGTCGATCATTTGCTCGAAATTATGACTTTAAAGCAGATTAAACCAAAGGGTATTCAGAGAGGTATGAATTGAAAGGTTATTTAATGTGTATTTAAAATTTCTGTTTTTATATCCCGAAGGGATTTTCATTTCATTATTCAAAGAATTGCTCCAATTAATACATACCTTCAAGCAATATGCCCTTAACTTAATGACATTGCGGATGCACCTATGTGTGTATCCAAACCACACAAAATTTATGATGATTCGGGCAGACACACAGGTCAGCCCATACAGTGACAAATAAAATTTCGTGGGGCAAAATCAATTTATGGTTATGCAACAGCCCCCTATATTCACAAATGACATAAAACAAAAAAGCCCATCACGGTAAAATCCGCAACAGGCTTCATTTTATGTTTGGCTATCAAGGGTTATCATACAACCGTAACTTGGTGCTACCTTACAAAATTTTGTACTGTTTGGTGCGGGCGAGCCCACAGTTCGCCCGAAACTATCCTGGAAAATAATGTTTAGGTCAGACACATCGGTCTGACCCTACCAAAGCCTCATTTTATTTGCTGGTATAAATTGAAATTCAAGATACGCACCAGCACCCGATACCTGAATTTCAAAATCTGTGACAATATGTCTAATCTATGGGTTGATTTCCCATACACCAATTACACCAGCTCCATACTCTTTTTAATCGCCTCGATACGTGCTTCAAGGGAAGCGTAAGTAGCATCGAAAGCATCTTTTGATGCCAAAAGTGTATTAACAGAGAAATAGAACTTGATTTTTGGCTCTGTACCTGATGGACGGGCAGAGATTTTTGACCCGTCTTCTGTGAAGAATTGCAGTACGTTAGATTTTGGCAAGTCGATGCTTGTTTCTTCTCCCGTCGCAACATCTTTCACGATAGACGCCTGATAGTCGATCAGTTTCACCAATTTCGATCCGTTGATTTCCATCGGAGGATTCTCACGGTAAGCCGCCATCATCGCCTGAATTTCATCCGCCCCTGCTTTCCCTTTTTTGGTCAGAGAGATCAGGTTTTCCAAATACAGACCATGCTCTTCATACACTTCCATCAAGAAATCAAAAACAGTCAGCCCCTGATCCTTGATCCACGCAATAGCTTCCGCCACCATCGCACAAGCCTGAATGGCATCTTTATCACGCACATAATCTCCGAACAGGTAACCGTAAGATTCCTCACCGCCGCCAATGAACGTCTTCTGACCTTCAAGTTCTTTGATTTTCTCGCCGATAAATTTAAAACCAGTCAACACATTGAAGTACTCCACTCCTGCCGCTTTGGACATTTTCTCCAACAAGCCAGTCGTTACCACGGTCGAACAGGTAAATTCTTTGCCCGTAATTTTACCCAGCTCTTTCCAGCGACGCAAAACGTAAGCCAACAACATGGCACCCGTCTGGTTACCGTTCAGCAACTGCCATTCACCTTTATGATTTTTCACAGCAATACCCACACGGTCAGCATCAGGGTCTGTCCCCATCAATACTTCCGCATCCAGTTCCTTGGCTTTGGCCAATGCCATCGACAAAGCCTCTGCTTCTTCTGGGTTTGGATAGACTACCGTTGGGAAGTTACCATCGATCACGGCCTGTTCCTGTACCACATGCACATTCTCAAAGCCCATTTCTGAAAGCAATCGCGGCGTCAGGGTGTTTCCTGTTCCGTGAATTCCCGTAAAGACAATCTTCATGTCTTTTTGGTTTTTGATGGCCTCAGGAGAAAGCAAACGCGCTTTAATTTCCTTCAAGAAAGCATCATCCACCTCTTCAAGAATCGGCTCGATCAAGTCGGCATTTTTCTCGAATTTCACTTCATCAATAGAAGCAATGGCATTCACCTCTGCCACAATATTTTTGTCGTGCGGCGCCGTTACCTGGCAGCCGTCATTCCAATAAGCCTTAAAGCCATTGTATTCTTTCGGGTTATGCGATGCGGTGATCACGACCCCAGATTTACAACCCAAATGGCGGATTGCAAACGATAGTTCAGGAGTTGCACGCAATTCGCTGAACAAATATACCTTGATACCATTGGCTGAGAATACCGCTGCTGTAATTTCAGCAAAGAAACGGCTGTTGTTGCGTGGATCGTAAGCCACCGCAGCACTGATCTGCTCGCCAGGATATGTTTTCAATAGATAATTCGACAAGCCCTGTGTAGCCTTACCGATGGTGTATTGGTTCATACGGTTCGAACCGACACCCATTATTCCTCGCATACCGCCCGTACCGAATTCCAAATCTTTGTAGAAAGAATCTACCAGTTCGGTATTGTCTTCGGCATTCAACATTTGCTCGATGCTCGCTTTAGAGTCAGCGTCAATTTTCATGTTCAACCATGATTGCGCTTTTTCAATAATTTGTTGTTCCATGAGATTTTTTGATGGGAAATATATCTGGAAAAAAGTAAGAACAAATCCATACAGCAGACCGAAGCAGGAGCTTCACTGCTGCACAAAAATTTTACACTTCCAAAAATAGGTGTTATTCAGACAAATAATATGATGTAGATTGTCTTTCTCCATGAATAAGTAAAAAAATCCATTATTTTCCGCATAATCACCCTAAATTATTTAAATCGAGTTCGATAAAAACCATATTTTGAGGAGCAGCATACAACTGATTTCAAACGGTTGCTGAACAAGGCCGCGCTAAAGACCAAGCCGATGAAGCACCGCCTCCTTATAGGTTTTTCCGATCGGCACATACTGCTCAAGGATTTTGAGCTGATTGCCATCAAGACCTTCTACAAAGTCCATATTAACAATGAAAGATTTGTGCACCCGCATGAATTTCTCCTGTGGCAGTTTGTCCATCAGTTTGGTCAGCGACTGCAATGCCATCACTTTCATCGTCGGCGTATGGTAACGCACATATTCGCGCATCCCTTCCACATAGGCGATATCACTGACATTAATGCGGTGATATTTGTAATCCTCCTTAATCATCAAAAAGTCTTCCGTTGCAGCAGGTGTCGTGGTCGGTGGAACCTCTTTCAGGCTCATCAGTTCTTCAGCTTTCGCGACGGCCTTCATGAAACGATCCAGCGAAAAAGGCTTCAGCAGATAATCAATCGCCTGCACCTCGAAACCTTTCACGGCATGTTCGGCATAAGCGGTCGTGAAAATGACCATCGGCGGCTTGGCGAGGGCATTGAGCAATTCAAATCCTGTAAGGTCAGGCATCTGAATGTCCAGAAAAAGCAGATCAATATCGTTGCTTTTCAGCAGTTCAATGGCTTCCAAGGGGCTTTCACAAGTATCAATAAGCTCAAGGTTGGGCACCTTGCTCACATAATCTTTCAGCAACATTCGAGCAAGCAGCTCATCATCTACAATCAGGCATTTTAACTTTTGCATGGCGATTATTTTTTTGAAGGAAGGTTCAAGGATAAATGTACCAAAAAGCGATCTTGGTCATCTTCTACCTCAAGCTGATGGGAATTCGGGTAAAGCAACGACAGCCGCCGTTCGACATTTCTCAGGCCAATTCCACCGACATTGTCCTTACGGAACGGCTGCGACGGCTTGCTGTTTTCCACCCTGAAGATCAGGGCGTCAGCTTCAAGAAACAAATTAATACGAATCCAGCCCTGCTTATCTTCAATTTTACTGTGTTTGAAGGCATTTTCCACAAAGGGGATGAAAATCATGGGTGGTACGGTGGCACCACTCAGCGGCGTCTGCAGTTGCAGCTCAATATCGAGTGGCCTTTCAGACTTCAATAATTGCAGCTGAATATAATCCTGCAAATATTGCACCTCCCGATCCACAGGCACCAACTCTGCCTTGCAATCATATAATATATAGCGTAACATATCCGACAGCTTGAGAATCATTTCTGGCGCTTTGTCAGATTTCAGGTAAGCGAGCGTGTAAATATTATTTAAGGCATTGAAAAGAAAGTGCGGATTAATCTGCGACTTCAGGAAGTTAAGCTCCGACTGCAATGTCTGTTCACGCAGGGCGACGGTCTCTCTGCTTTTCTGAAAAGCGTATTTGGTCATTTCAAAAGCCGTGGAAAGGAACAGCACCAGCAAAAACTGCATGAATTGCGGAAATACGGTATAGTGCACAATTTGCTTCAGCGGATAACTTAAATTTGATTTCGGCCTGCGGTATCGGCGCATCTCCCGCCGGTCAATTAAATTGGAATAATGTTCCATCAGCGACTGATCCAAATGGTTATATATATAGGACACCACCACTACTGCCAGCAAGGCGCCCCCGAAATATAGCCACCATTTCCTGTCATGCAGAAAGTGGGGAATCAGGTATTTGATGTTTATGGCGATCACGATGGTCATGCCGACAATGATCAGTATCGCTTTGTAGGCAGAAAGGAAATTGGGTAACCTTTGTGCAAAGAACGACCACATGATCAAAAAATAAAGGGACAGCAATACTGAATAGCCGATCAGCTCGCCAAGGCGGGAATGTTGAGATAAAGGATGACTTTTTTGCTTCATGATTTAAAGATACATGGATGCTACTATTCTTTCCAAAAAAATCAATGAATGGCAGTTTTTGGTCAATGAAGAAATATTTATTACCCACAGATTTCTTTGAAGAGGTTTATACAAAGGTCGATTACAAATCAATAGAGTGCATAAGACCTTCAGGGAGTCTCGCGCGTGACTCTGTCTCGTGATAGGAAAATTCAGGTAAGCGCTATCAGGGGCTGTTGCACAACCATAACCTGATTTTATATCACGAAATTTTATTTGGCCACTGTACGGGCAGACCCAATGTCATTAAGTTAAGGATTTTGAGGGACACAGGTCTAAATTTGAAATGCTCGTAGAGGCGTTATTCTTAACGACTCACGTAACAATTTGAATAAATCTAAGAGGAAACCTATAAAATCACCATTGAATTAGACGTTAAAAATAACGTCTCTACAGGATAATGCGCTTAACTTAATGACATTGCGGGCGAACCCACATGTTCGCCCGAAATTAGCGTTATAATGATTGTTTCGGTCAGACACACGGGTGCATCCGTACAGCTCACGAAATAATCTTTTGTGCTAAATCCATAGAACTGAGTTGTGCAACAGCCCCTGACAGCAAAAGTGTTTACCCTCCTACTGTGATGCACTCAAATCAATATCCAAAATAAAAAAATCACGGCAATCCTGTAAATCAAGGTAATCATGGATTATAATCCCTTACAACATGATCTTAAAAACAAAAAACCGATAAGCACGAGCCTATCGGTTTAAAATTATTTATAATATTTTAGGTCAGGCACATAAGCCAGGCCCTACCATATTTGTTATCTTGTTTAATCTTTCAAAGATTCGAAGTCGAAATCCTCCAAAAACTTGGTGGTGAAATGTCCCGTCTTGAAGGTCGGGTCATCCATCAGCTTGAGGTGGAAAGGAATCGTTGTTTTGATCCCTTCGATGACAAACTCCTGCAATGCACGCTTCATACGAATAATGGCGCGCTCACGGGTTTGTGCCGTAACGATCAATTTGGCGATCATCGAATCGTAGTTTGGTGGAATGGTGTAGCCAGCATAAACATGCGAGTCCACACGTACACCACGTCCGCCAGGGAAATGAAGGTTGGTGATTTTTCCAGGTGACGGACGGAAGTCACGGCCTGGGTCCTCAGCATTGATTCGACACTCCATAGACACGCGCTCAGGGTAACGATCGGAAGCCGAAACTGGCTGACCTGCCGCCATTTTGATCTGATCTTTGATCAAATCCACCCCTGTTACCTCTTCAGTAATAGGGTGCTCTACCTGAATACGGGTGTTCATCTCCATGAAGTAGAAATCTCCATGCTTGTCCACCAAAAACTCTACCGTACCTGCGCCTTCGTACTTCACCGCCTCTGCAGCTTTCACTGCCGAACGGCCCATACGCTCACGCAAATCCTGATCCAAAGCCGGAGAAGGGGTTTCCTCTACCAACTTCTGGTGACGACGCTGAATGGAACAATCACGCTCAGAAAGGTGAATCGCTCTTCCCGTGCTGTCGCCTAAAACCTGGATTTCCACATGGCGAGGCTCTTCAATGAATTTCTCCAAATAAAGGCCGTCATTACCAAAGGCTGCCGCAGATTCGCGGCGGGCATCGTGCCATCCTTTTACAAACTCATCGTCGTTGTTGGCCAGGCGCATTCCGCGTCCGCCACCACCGGCGGTAGCTTTAAGGATTACAGGGTAACCCATTTCTTTGGCCAATCCAAGACCTTGCTCTACAGAATCCAACAGGCCTTCAGAACCAGGAATGGTCGGTACACCTGCGGCTTTCATAGTCGCTTTGGCGGTTGCTTTATCGCCCATCCCCTGAATCATTTCAGGAGAAGCACCGATAAATTTAATATCATAATCACGACAGATCTGGCTGAATTCTGCATTTTCAGACAAGAATCCATAACCTGGGTGAATAGCATCTGCATTGGTAATTTCCGCCGCAGAGATAATATTCTGAATTTTCAGATAAGAAGCGTTCGATGGTGCAGGACCGATACATACCGCTTCGTCTGCAAATTTCACATGTAAACTTTCCTTATCAGCAGTAGAATAAACTGCAACCGTTTTGATGCCCATCTCGCGACAGGTGCGAATCACACGCATGGCGATTTCGCCGCGATTGGCAATCAGAATTTTCTTAAACACGATGATTGAATTTAAGGTCAATAAAAATGTCCGACATTGGGTACCCAAAAATCAGCAGGGCGCACCAGTGAATAAAAAAAGCCCAAACCGTAGTCCAGGCTTTTAAATTATTTCGTCGGATCTACCAAGAAAAGTGGGGTATCGAACTCTACAGGAGTAGCGTCGTCTACCAAAATTTCTACGATTGTACCGCTTACTTCAGATTCAATCTCATTGAAAAGCTTCATGGCCTCAATGATACATACCGTCTGACCTGCCGAAATCTTGTCACCTACATTTGCGAAGGCTGGAGATTCTGGATTGGCAGACTTGTAAAAAGTACCAATCATTGGTGCTTTAATCGTTACCAAATTAGCATTGGTCTCTGCTGCTGGCGCTGCTGCCGGCGCAGGAGTTGAGGCTGGTACCTGGGACACTACGGGTGCTGGAGCGGCTGCCGGCGCAGCTGCTGCTGCAGCGACGGTTTCTACTACGCGAGTAGGTTGCTCTGGCTCACGAACGACAGAAATTTTAAATTCTTCCGTTTCAATTTTTACCTCGTTAAGTCCTGACTTAGAGATAAAGTCAATCAGGCTTTTAATCTCTGATGGTTTCATAGGGTTATTATACTTTTACACGTTCCACATACGATCTCGTACGCGTATCGACTTTTATCGTATCCCCTTGGTTAATGAATAGGGGTACTTGAATTTCAGCACCAGTTTCCATGGTAGCTGGTTTAGTAGCATTTGTCGCGGTATCGCCTTTAATACCTGGCTCAGTGTAAGTTACCTCCAATACCACGTGAGCAGCAAGCTCACAAAGCAATGGGCGCTCTTCCTCAGCCAAGAATAAAATCTCTACCATTTCGCCTTCTTTCATCAAGTCGGCATTATCTACAGACTCTACTGGAAGATTTACAGACTCCCAAGTATTGGTGTCCATAAAGTTCAAACCGAAATCATCGGTGTAAGAAAATTGGTGCTGACGACGCTCAATACGTACTGGATCAATTTTATGACCAGAAGAGAACGTATTATCGATCGTCTTTCCTGTCACTACATTTTTCATCTTCGTACGTACGAAAGCTGGGCCTTTCCCTGGCTTAACGTGCTGGAAATCAGTAATAATGTATAATCCAGATTTGAATTTAATACATAATCCGTTTTTAATATCAGCGGTAGTTGCCATTATTTATATCTTAAATTTTCTAATAGTTTCTTTCTAAGTAAGGAAACTCACCATTCATACACCTATTTCTCAACGGCGCATAAAAGTAAGGTTTATCCTTTATTTCAGCAAAATAGAAGCCAATTATTTTGAATCGTACCCCCATTTAAGGTAAACTGACCCCCAGGTAAAGCCGCCACCGAAGGCTGCAAGAATCAGGTTGTCACCCTTTTTGAGTTTCTTCTCATAATCCCACAAACACAAAGGAATAGTGGCGTTGGTGGTATTGCCGTAGCGGTCGATGTTCATCATCACCTTCTCCACTGGCAAACCTACACGGCGGCGAGTGGCATCAATGATTCGCAAGTTGGCCTGATGAGGCACCAGGTAAGAGATTTCTTCAGGAGCAAGCTGGTTGCGCTCAACAATCTCGGCCGAAACATCGGCCATTTTTGTTACTGCAAATTTAAACACCGTAGACCCTTCCTGATGGATGGTATGCTCGTTGGCGTCGATGGTTTCATGGGTTGAAGGACGGCGGCTACCTCCTGCTTTCATATGCAAGTAAGGCTCTCCGACACCATCAGCCTGTAATTCGCTGTCGATAACACCCACTGCTTCTTCTGTAGGCTCAAGCATTACTGCTGCGGCACCATCACCAAAAAGCACACAGGTTGAGCGGTTGTTATAATCAATGATCGAGGACATTTTATCGGCACCGACCACAACCACTTTTTTGTATTTTCCAGTCTCAATGAACTGAGACCCTGTTACCAAACCGTACAAAAAGCCAGAACATGCAGCATTCAAATCAAAACCAAAAGCATTCTTTGCACCTACCCCGTTGGCAATGATATTTGCCGTCGCAGGAAAGAACATATCTGGTGTAACAGTACAGCAAAGCACCAAATCCACCTCTTCAGGGGCGGTGTTTGTTTTCTCCAAAAGGCCTTTAACGGCCTCAATACCCATTACCGAAGACCCTTGGTCTTCACCTTTTAAGAATCGACGTTCTTTAATTCCTGTTCGGGAAACGATCCATTCGTCATTGGTGTCCACATATTTCGCCCACTCTTTGTTGTCCATCACAAAGTCAGGAACATATCCGTGAACTCCCGACACCATTGCGTTTAATTTTTTCATGCCTGAAGGTAAAGTCTTTATGCTTTGCAGCAAATCTGCTAATTAATCAAATAATAACCGTCCGCATACAGGACCTCAGCAAATAAAAAATAGTTACTCAGGGACGGTATGCAGGCCGTAACTAAAAGTATTTTTGAGGAAACTCCCCAGCACGCTTACTGTGCCTGGCCTCCAATAAAAATAAGCTTCCTTCCCAAAAGTCGGGCAGGAAACCATCACTAATAGTAATTGACAAATATAGAAGAAAAATGATTGATTTCTCGAAAATATTCATCAATGTTCTCCCCCATATTTGGCGAAGGAACGTTTAAGGCAAAAAAAAGCCCCACTTATCTAATAAGTTGGGGCTTTTTGAAAGTTTTCGTAGAAAACAATTAAATCGCAGCTTCTGATTTTTCGATGTAAACCTGACCTTTGTAGTAAAGTTTACCTTCCAACCAGTATGCACGGTGACGTACGTGAGTTTCTCCTGTTGTAGGACAAACAGACAACGTTACAGGCTCTGCTTTATAATGTGTTCTTCTTTTATCTCTTCTTGTTTTGGAGATCTTTCGTTTAGGATGTGCCATTGCTCTAAATAATTATTAGGATTCACCAACTATTTTTTCTTCAATTTTTTTAATGCCTCCCAGCGCGGGTCAACAGGCTGGTCGTCATCTTCAGCTTCATCCGTAGTCTCCTCAGACTCTTCATCCACATCTGACTGGTACACCAGTTTGCCATCCTCCCGACGGTCAGGCAGTAGTTCCGCCAACAAATCTTCCTCCTCTTCTTCCTCACGGTATCGAGGGTGAAGGCGCTTCATTGGCAGCCCTAAGGTTAGGAACTCATAGACGAACTCCATGACGTTGATCCGCAGGGTATCTTTAGTGATCACCGCAAATTCGCCATCATAAGGCTCCTCTTCGTCCCCATATTTAAAAAACACGCTATCTTCTACCGTGATTTCTTCTTCATAGGGTTCGACAGAACGATCACAGATCAGCTCTACCGTAGCATCGATTGCAAAATCCATGCTAATGTGTCTTGAACCTTTCGTCAAACGAATGTCCGCCACACCATTACCTTTCTCTACAAGACTAAATTCAAATTGCTCGAATAAAGTATCGTCAAAACTCAACGAGAACTCATGTTCCCCCAAGCCCAATTGAAAGATATCTATATCAAATTGCTTAAGCGTTTTCATTGCTTTTCTCTAACAAGGACGCAAATTTATAAATTAATTTTAAAAAGTCACGCCTTCTGCCCACGAATATTTTAACAATGAAGGATTTTTTATGCAAATCACACTTTATGATCCTTCAACAGGGACAAAATCATCAGTCTTTCTCTAACGAGCGGTCAATTTCATCTGCAGGCAAATCCCTGCGACGACTCATTTTCCTGTCCATCTCCTCCACTGAAACCTTCGGGCGGTGGACTTGTTGCGATTTGATGTATCTATTATTGCAAATATCAATCGCCATAAACAAGGACTCCAAAAAAGACTCTTTATCTGCCTTTCCCTTCCCTGCTATATCATAAGCCGTGCCATGATCGGGCGAAGTGCGAACAATTGGCAATCCTGCAGTATAATTTACACCAGAATCAAAAGAAGCATACTTAAAAGGGATCAAACCCTGATCGTGATACATGGCCAGCACGCCATCAAATTTCTTGTGGGCACCTGTACCAAAGAAACCATCCGCAGGAAACGGCCCGTAAATCAGATTGCCTTCTTTTTTAAATTGCTCCAGCACTGGGCGAATCACCTGCTCCTCTTCTGCACCAAGCAATCCTTCTTCACCAGCATGGGGGTTCAGTCCCAATACCGCAAGCTTCGGCTTGGCAATACCAAAATCATTCTTGAGGCTGTCAATGAAAATATTCATTTTCGTGGTCAGCAGCTCGGGAGTCAGCGAAGAAGACACTTTGGAAATTGGAATATGACCAGTAACCGTCCCTACCCGCAAGCCTTCGTTGTTACACAACAGCATCAGGGAATCTGAAGCACCAGCCACCTGGGTGAGGTATTCTGTATGCCCTGGGAAATCGAAATCTTCACTCTGGATATTCTGCTTGTTAATTGGGGCAGTCACCAAAGCATCAATATGGCCCGCTTTCAAATCTTCCGCAGCCGTTTTCAGGGACATCCAAGAGAATTGCCCGCCAACTTCGGTGGACTTACCTGCCGTAATCTCCAAAGGCTCATTCCATACCTGAATCAGGTTCACCTTTCCCTCCTGCAGCTTATCGATGGACGGCGCAGGGTGGAACGAAAAACCATCAAGCTTGTAACGCTTACGGTAAAACAAAACCACTTTGGGCGACGCATAAATCACGGGAAGACAGTAATTCAGGATGCGGCTGTCGGCTAATGCCTTAACAATAACTTCAGGGCCAATCCCATTGATATCTCCAATTGAAATCCCCACTTTAGGCTTCATCTCCGTTACGGTGGTATTTTTCCTCATTGAACTGACGATTAATTCGGGTTTAAAAAACATTCCCCTGCATGCCAAACCATATAAACGGTGGTCAATAGTGCATGATAAGGGTAATTTATCTATTTTTGAGGATGCAATTTAATGCTTTTTTTGAAAAAGACGTGTTTTCCTACAAGGAATGACACACAGAAAAAGGATTATTTTAGCTATTGAAAACGATCATAGCCATGTGGCAGGCAGCCACTAATTTATTAATAATGATATGAATAACGTCAGACCAAAAAAACATCTGGGTCAGCATTTCCTTACTGACCTGAGTATTGCAAAAAATATTGCTGACGGCCTTACAGGCTTCAAAGGCTACAAACAGGCCCTGGAAGTCGGCCCAGGAATGGGCGTACTTACTGATTTCCTGATAGAGCGTAACGACATTGACACCCACCTGATCGATATCGATAAAGAATCCATTGAATACCTTGAAAAGAAATACCCAACACTGGGCAACAAGATCATTTCTGGTGACTTTCTGCGCATGGACCTCGCGACCCACTTTGGTGGTGAACCATTTGCACTGATCGGTAACTTCCCCTATAATATCTCCACGCAGATTTATTTCAAACTGCTGGAGAACAAAGACCTGATCCCTGAGTGCGTAGGCATGATTCAGAAGGAAGTGGCGCAGCGCATCGCTTCCAAGCACGGCAACAAAGTGTATGGTATCCTCAGTGTATTGCTGCAAGCCTTCTTCGAGGTGGAATACCTGTTCACGGTACCTCCAGGGGTATTTAACCCACCGCCAAAAGTGGAGTCTGCCGTTATCCGCCTTCGCAGGAACGACACCGCTGCTTTGGACTGTGATGAAAAACTGTTTTTCAGGGTTGTGAAGCAAGGGTTCAACAACCGCAGAAAGACACTGAGAAACTCACTCAAGCCCCTCAATTTATCAGACGAGCTGAGGGCGTGGGAAATGCTGGATAAACGCGCGGAACAATTGACCGTGGCAGATTTCGTTTTACTCACCCAAAAAATTGAAACAGATTGGAATTCGCAACACCCTTCGAAATAACCAAAGAGTTTGTTCTAAAACTTGAAAAAGCCGCACAAAGCCATGAAGACCGATTCATTATTGAATCGCTTCGTGGGGTAGAGCCTGCCGATATTTCGGTGGTCCTCGAAGAACTGGACGGGGAAGACTCCAAGTACATCCTGATGCTTCTGGATCATGATGTGGCTGGAGAAATTCTTGCTCAGCTCGATGAGGACGTCATGCTTCCTTTTGTTGCGGAATTCAGCCCCAAAGAACTCGCCCCGATCGTTCAGGACATGCAATCTGATGATGCGGTGGATTTATTACTGGAGATTTCCAACCACATGCGCGACGAAGTCATTGCCCATATCAATGACAAAGAAGCACAGATGAACATCCTCGACCTGCTGCGCTACGATGAAGATACCGCCGGCGGACTGATGGCCAAAGAGCTGATCAAAGCCAACTACAAGTGGGATATCGTGCGTACGATCGAGGAAATTCGCCGACAGGCAGAAGATGTCGAAAAAATCTACTCGGTATATGTGGTGGATGATTTTGACCGACTGCTTGGCCGAGTATCACTGAAAGAGATGATTCTTGCCAAAGACCACACCAAGGTAGGCGATATTTTTGAACAGGAAGTCAATACCATATCTACGGACAGCTCGCAGGAAGAAGTTGCTGAAATTATGCAACGATACGACCTGGAAGCACTGCCCGTTGTTAATGCCCGCGGGCGCCTGGTCGGAAGAATTACCATTGATGATGTCGTGGATGTAATTACTGAAGCCGCCGAAGATGAACGTAACCTGATGGCTGGTATTTCGGAGGATGTGGAAGAGGATGATACCATCTGGAAACTCTCCCGTTCTCGTCTGCCATGGCTGATCATCGGGATGGGCGGAGGAATGCTTGCCGCAAAATTCATTGCCAGCTTTGAAGACGACCTGGCCATTATCCCTGTTCTTGCGGCCTTTATTCCATTAATTACAGCCACAGGCGGAAATGTTGGGCTGCAATCCTCTTCACTGGTAGTGCAGTCGCTGGCCAATCCCCTCGCAATTCGTGAGAGCCTGGCGGTACGTCTGCTGAAGGTATTTGGCGTAGCATTGCTGAACGGCCTGGTGCTGAACCTGATTGTTTTTGGCATCAACATGGCAATGGGTCAATCCATGGCCCTTTCCCTTGTGGTCGCCATTGCCCTTTACACCGTCGTGATGCTGTCCTCAATTCTTGGCACCATGACCCCTTGGGTACTTGACAAAATGGGCGTTAACCCCGCCATGGCTTCAGGGCCATTTATTACGATCGCCAATGACCTGCTTGGGCTGACAGTGTACTTCACGGTCGCTCATTTGTTGTTATTATAATTTGAAAATCTTAATGTGGAGATGTTGCATGTTACTGTTCGGAGGTTGCATGCAACGTCCCTACTGCTATTATGAAAATATTAATCATTGACCAGCTCCATGACTCCATTCATGATTTGCTGGCAGAAAATAACCTTACCGCAGATTACCGCCCAGCAATCAGCAAAGAAGAAGTGATCGACATTTTACACCAATACGACGGTGTCATGGTGCGCTCTAAAATGCGCTTCACCAAAGAAGTGCTCGAAACAGCGCCCAACCTTCAATTCATTGCCCGATCTGGCGCAGGAATGGACAATATCGACGAAGCCTACGCCAAAGCCAAAGGCATTCACCTGATCAATGCCCCTGAAGGCAACCGAGACGCTGTCGGGGAGCATACCCTCGGAATGTTACTCAGCCTGATGAACAAACTCAATACCGCAGATACGGAAGTGCGCGCCAATCAATGGGATCGGGAGGGCAACCGTGGGCATGAAGTAATGGGCAAGACCGTCGGCATTATCGGCTATGGCAATATGGGCCGTGCTTTTGCGCAACGCCTGCTCGGCTTCAATTGCAAGGTGCTTGCCTATGACAAATACAAATCCGATTTCAGTGACCAATATGCGCAGGAGGTCAGTTTGGAAACGCTGTTTGAAGAAACCGACATCCTGAGTATTCACACGCCACTCACGGAAGAAACCCGCGGATGGCTCGACACTGCCTTTTTCAACAAATTCAAAAAGAACCTCTACTTTTTAAATGCCGCAAGGGGGGAAATTGTTCCTTTCGAGGCGCTGAACGACGGCCTTCAATCAGGAAAACTGATCGCCGCAGGCCTTGATGTGCTGGAAGTTGAAAAATTCAATCAGCTGACCGACCCCCAGCGCAAAGCACTCGATCTGCTGCAAGCACAAAAGAACGTACTCTTTACACCTCATGTAGGCGGATGGACCTTTGAATCGTACCGCCGACTGAACGAGGTGATGGTGAAAAAAATCACTGACTTTCTCAAAAAATAAACGGCTTTAATGGCCGAAAAAAATGGCAGGTGCAAGGCAATCCTCGCACCTGCAATGTTTAAACAATGCCCATTTGCTCCATCAGGAAAGTAGCATTTTTATTTTTAGCCTGCCCTGATCTTATTTTATAATCGAAGGTCAGTTCCCCGCCTTTTATCTGGCTTTCAAAACAGTAATGCACAATATCTTTCAGCCCATGATACTGAAGGCATAGCGCCGTATCGTGCGTGGCCAACAAGGTCAGCCCTTCGTGTCGACGGAGCTTTTCAATAATCCTTGCCGAGCCCTCAAACTTATCATCGTTATTCGTTCCACGCAGAATTTCATCCAGCAAAATCAATGACGGGCGCTGCTCCGCCAGCCTCATCACCTTCTGTAATTTGAGCAATTCCGCATAAAAATAAGAGGTTTGTTCCTGCAGGGAATCAGAATGTCGGAGGCTGCTCAGCAACTGCAAAATAGGCATATTCCAACGCTTTGCATAGACTACCGCCCCCATCTGCGAAAGCACCATCCCTACCCCGAGGGCACGCAGAAAGGTACTTTTCCCCGCCATATTTGAGCCTGTAATTAATATCAGTCTGTTTTCTTCAGAAAGTCCCCAGTCGTTGGTTACGCATTTCGATTGCGGAATCAACGGATGCCCCAAAGCACTGATATCCACCCGCTGACCAAAAGTCGGGACGGTATAATGAGGGTGGGTATATTGCCACCAGCCGAGGGTAACCAGCGCATCCAGCTCACCTAATAATTGTAATTGGGCGTCAAACTGAGCGCCATATTTCTGCTCCCATTTCATCAGCCTGCTGTACCACTGCAAGTCAAGCCCAAACAAGGAATTGACAATGATATATGCCAAAGCATTTTGCCTTTGATTGGCCAAAGAGGCTACCGAACGCAATGCACCTACGGCTTCCGAAGCACTTTTCAAACTTGCTTTATGCGCTTTTAGCAGACCATCAGCCTCCAGCTTTTCCACCAGGTCCATCATGCGGCCATAGCGGTAAAACAAGGCCACCTTCTGCGAAATCAATTCAAAGTGCGCTTTCAGGTCTTTACCAAAATAGCTCGTTGCTCCCCACGACAAAATCACCGCTGCCCAGCCAATCATTTTAGAATCATAAATATAATATTGCCCCACGGCCAACACCCCCAACACAGGCAACAGGTAAGTAACCCACTGCCACAGCGACGACCACTTCCGTGATTTTTCGGGCATTTTCATGGAAATCGCACCTGCCTCATGCAAATCCTCGGAAAGTCCTTCCACCAGAAAGGCAGTCATCCAGTCGGCTTGCGCACTGATTTTCTTAACCAGCCGCTGCCGCGCTTCCACCTGCTCCTGATCCACCGCCTCACAGCGCATCCACTTCAGCAAGGTTTCTTCCCCATTGGGGGTAACGCTGCGGTTCAGTCGCTGAAAAATCCCGCCTGCACCCAGCAAATCAAGGTCCACTGCGAAATCCGCCAACTCCTTGCCTTCTCCATCGGCAAACAACTGATTTAATTCATGTGCCTGCATGCCGACCTCATTCTCAAAAAAAGCCACGCCCTTGCGGTGATAAAGCAGCTTTCTTTTTACCCGAATTGATAAATTGACCATCGTCAGGAATACCGCCAGGCCGCCAAAGAAGAAATACAAAGCGGGATAAACCGCTTTAAAATATAAAATATGATAAAGGGAATAAGCCATTCCCAAGCCTATAAGCAGCCTAATGACTACCAAAAAATAAAATTTACGCTGCCACTCGGCTTTTTTCACCTCGTGAAAGCGGATTTTTTCAGAAAACTGATCAGAAAAATTACTCAAAACACTAAACCACTATAATTAAACACCTTAACATCTTCAATGCTAAAGCAAAAACAAAAAACCAGCACAGAGGCCTCATTTCAGGCATGCCCTATGCCAAAACTAAAGGAAAAAAAGTTGAAAAAAAATTCACTGAAATTTCCCCTAAAATTCAACCACTTAGCCCTGCACCTTTCCGCAGCCCCATTTTTTTTCTTCCATACAGTTTGACTTTTCAAAAAAAGACACCACTTTTGCAATCCCTTAAGGAAACGAACGCAACAACAGCGCAAGATTTCAAAGGAAAAATTTTGAAGCAATCGGCTTTCAAAAATAAAAAATTGTTCTACCTTTGTGCGCCACAAGCGCTTTTTAGGGGATCAGTTTTTGAAAAGTGATTGTTCATTATAATGCATCTGGGGGGATTCCAGAGCGGCCAAATGGGACGGACTGTAAATCCGTTGTCTTCGACTTCGCAGGTTCGAATCCTGC
>CANMKE010000030.1 GCA_947498325.1 uncultured Persicobacter sp. | reverse complement strand
ATGATAGAAATTCCCTTGTTAAATTTTATTTCCATATGTAAGTTCCTTATTGAAACCGATCAAATGCAGCATAACGGCCCCGGTATGAAACGTAGGGCATTTCGAAGAACTTAACTGTCGGACCGAAACGAACTTGGTTAAGAGCCGAAAACTTGCGGAAACCACTGTCCGCCCTATGTTTTATACCCATTGTTGGCATTAGTTTTTTTATTTCTTTTTCATTCTGGCTCGTTTTCCAAAACCCAAGGTAAATGACAGTCGAACTCAATTTGAACAAGTCCTTTTTTGTCCTTAAAAGGAGTCAGGGAGTTGTCGTGACGAAATCCTATGCTGAAGTTGTCAGTAATTTTTGTCAGGTCATACGTGTGTCCACCGTTTTGAAATGGGACAGTGCAGTCTTGCCCTTTAAAGCCTCCCTTGAATTGAAACCATCCACTGTAATAGTGAAGTCCGTTTTTGAGTCGGGCAAATTCACTTATGTCAATCTCTTTCCTGTAGTCAACTCCTAATCCTGTTAACAACTCCTTTATTTCATAAGGAAAAACAGTCTCTCGTTGAGCAATGAAGTTTTTGCAATAGTCGCAACCACAACTTTCTGCTCCTGAATGTTCAAATTCCTTATAAGTCTGTTCGGTTATTTCCTTGTCCGAATAGAATTCCCAATCGCGATATTGTACTCGGGCTTCGCTCATTTTTAAATTAATGCCAACGGCTCGAATATGCGTAGTGCGGGATTTCAAGGCACTTAATTATCAAACCGCTACATTTTTTTAGTAAATGTACAAAAGTTAAATTTACCCACATCGCCCCGCATTACGTATATTTATTGTTACCACACGTTTTTATTCCTCCATGTTTTATCGAACAATCTGCATGCATTATAAAATTTCATTAAATTTTCATTTCCACAGAAATTATAATATCTAACAGCTTCATAAACACTTAACCCCCAAGTCTTGCCGTTTTGATAAATTTCAAAAGTCTCAAGTATACCATCTGATATAGAATGAGTTGTTTTTGTTCCATCTACTTCGTTAATCAATTCTGTTTGTAAATCTGAGTCTTTTAAGTTAAATAATCCGATTTGTTTTAGAGAATCAACCAAATAATTAAACTGCTCTAAATCCAGTTTATGTTTTCGACCAATTTTGATTTTATCATTTTTCTTTTTTCTTGTAACCGTAATCAAATCTGCACCGCTTTTCGCAAAGCACATCAATCTGTATTCTGTTCTGTCAAACCAATAGCATTCAGCGTATTTTAAAACAATAAAATCATAATTCTCAAAGTCCTTTTGGGATAGTAAAAAATCACTTATTTCAGATTCAAAATCATTTTGCAAAGAAGGATAATCTTGAGAGTAGAGCTTAAAACTCGATAGCCCTACAATGCAAAGAATCATTATTGTTTTTATACTTTTTGAATCCATATTAAATATCGTGGTTCTTACCATAAATCTTTGTTATTAACTTGAAGTTCATACGGATTTTCTGAGTCAAGTTCCATATCATGAAAAAAATTAAAATCAGCTCTAATATCGTTAAACTCAACAGTCTCTATTTTTGTAACACCTTTGATGCAGAAATTAGTTTGATAGATGGCTTTATCAAAAATCACAAATGTTGATTTTGTAATCCGAACACTTTCTCCACAAGCAAGAAATCCGCCTATATAGGTTTCGATACCATAGGTGTCATTGATTTTAGACTTGTAGATAGTCTTTCCAAATATTATAGAATATAAGCTTAATAGAATCAATGGAATTAGCAGAAATGATTTTATCATCTTTTTCCATGTGACTTTTACCAAGGAAAAATAGAATAAGCAAGAAGCAATAAAAATCCCTGCTATTATTGAATTCGTATAAGTTCCTTTCAGTCTGTAATCAGACCAAAGTAATACAGTAAGAATTCCAAAAACAACTGTGGTAATTATTAAAATCTTACTTACTATCCGTTCAAGTTTCACATTGTACCTTTTAATCAATAGCGGGATACAATTGAATCCAATAATAATTACTATGAATATTAGTACTGCTGTCATTTCTTAAATGTGTGGTAACGGTGTGTATATGGTGCGCTGGGGATTTTATCCTTCCGAAGCTGGCGGTTTATTTCCAAGCCCAAGTTTTGAATCTGTTTTATTTGCTTTGCTAAATCGATTCAAAACTTGGGCGATGGTTGATTTGGATTTAAGGTTTCATCACCCACAGCCCCCCCTGTGCACTATATATAGTGTTATCTCTTTTTCATCGTTCCCAATTTCATCGAATCGATGAGTTTTGTTCTGATAGTCTAATCAACTTTCTATTCACGTAACTTATTATAAAATTTAAGTTCCGATTTATTGATGTCAGGTGCGTCCAATTTTAACGTTTAGCGATCACCGTTGTTGAAAAAAATGTTTGAAAATCTGCGCCTTGAAACCATTTATGGTCACGCTAAATTGAATTGAAAAAATGCTGAATCACGTTTTGCCATTGTTCGTTTTTCTGCTTTGAAAATAAGAAGCCAAAAACCATTTATGGTCAATCTAATATTTTTGAAATTCCCAATCCTTCCTACACCGCAATTGTCAAATCAACGCTGGGTTAATTTTGATAAACTTTTGTTATACAACTATTTATTAACACTTTACCTTAAAGTATTCACACATATCTTCATACTGATAACCAAGATAGACCGCTATTTTTAGCAGAGATAACGGTTTGAATATGGCTTGTGGCGGTTTCGGAGCACTTTCCTGTCCGCTGAAACCAAATCTTGCTACGGAGCGAAAACCTTTCTGGTAACCATGCACCCGCCATAAGCTATATGCGTTGTTGTGCCTAGTTTTTATTTTTTTCTTCAATTATTTTCTCCGTCAAATCACGGAATGTCTTTATGTCGCCAGTCAGCGTTTCGTATCTGTCAGAGTCGAAAATATTGATCGCATCCCAAAATCCTTTTTTCTTCTTTCGGATTTCGATTTTGTCAATGGGTTTTGTTCCCGTCAGCGTGATTTCTTCTATTACTAGCGAGAAATGCTTATCTATATATGCTGTCAATGAGGAAGAGGGTCGAAGTTCTGATACATCTACTCCTTTGTCCTTAAGGTTCTTTTTGATTGTTAGGAATACTCCTGCCTTTAAACATGGTTTACCGAACAGAGTCTTTGGTTCATAAATGTCTTTTTCAGCGTAATTTGAAAGAAGTCGGCAAACTTCTATGAGTTTTCTTTTCCCTGCCGGTTCCAGTACGTTTTGCCATTCTTCTTGACTTATCTGAACTCGAAATTCTTGATTTAAAAATTCACTCAACTTTTTCCAACCGGGTAAGTCGTCAGCCCATCTCCAGTCACGAACTATCATTTCATCCATAATTTCCGCCCAGAGGTCAGCTTCTGGGTCAAGTGGACTGCAAAGGCGGTGTTGTTCCTTAAAGATTTCAAGAATTTCTTTTTCCGTGTATTTGACTTTCGTTTCGGTCATTTTTCAAATTGGGCACAACGGTTTGTGTAAGTTTCGCTTTCTGTGTTGCGCCTGCGGCAGAAAGTGAAATTTACACTTTGTTGTAACCTGTTTTTTTTATTACTTCATATCTCCTATCGATACAATTATCTGACTCATTGAAAAATTCTTTACTCTGAAGCATAAATTTTTCTAATATTTTTATTGAATTATGATTTGTAATTGACACATCAGCAGTTATTTTATCTAATTTCATTTTCTCAAAACCAAATAATATTAATCCTTTTGCTATTTCAGTTCCAAATCCTTTACCCCAAAACTTTTCTCTCAAACGATAACCTATTTCATCTTCGTTTTCATTATTTTTTAAAAAAGCACAAAGTCCTATAAATTCATTTTCATCCTTTATTTCAATTCCCCAAACTTTTATATCTGTCAAATTCTCATTTGTATTTAGAAAATCTTTTAAGTGATTATCACTTTCTTCTCTTGACATAATTTTTCTTGGAATAGGATTCATTACATTTGGATTTTTCATCATATCAAAATAACAATCAGAATCACTATTTTTTAATCTCCTAATTATTAACCTTTCTGTTTCAAATATTTTCATTTCAACTTTACATTTTTCCAAATTGGTTACAACGGTGTGTATATGGTGCGCTGGGGATTTTATCCTTCCGAAGCTCACGGTCTGATCCAAGCCCAAGTTTTGAATCTGTTTTATTTGCTCTGCTAAATCGATTCAAAACTTGGGCGATGGCTGATTTGGATTTGAGGTTTCATCACCCACAGAAACCCCTGTGCGCTATATATAGTGTTATCTCTTTTCATCGTCCCAATTTCATCGAATCGATGAGTGTAATTTCTTCGAGGTGTTCAATTAATCTAATCAACTATTTCTCAACGTAACTTATTATAAAAAATAAGTTCCGATTTATTGATGGCAGGTGCGTCCAATTTTAACGTTTAGCGATCACCGTTGTTGAAAAAAATGTATGAAAGTCTGCGGCTTGAAACCATTTATGGTCACGCTAAATTGAATTGAAAAAATGTTGAATCACGTTTAGCTATTGTTCGTTTTTTTGCTTTGAAAATCGGAAGCCAAAAACCATTTATGGTCGATCTAATATTTTTGAAATTCCCAATCCATGCGACACCGCAATTGTCAAATCAACGCTGAATTAATTTTGATAAACTCTTGTTATACTTCTATTTATTAACACTTTACCTTAAAGTATTCACGTATATCCTCATTCTGATAACCAAGATAGACCACTATTTTCAGCAGAGATAACTTGTTTATATCAGGATACTTCCCTCATAGGCTGCAATATATGGGGGAATTCCTGATATATGTTACATAGACCTTCGGCCTTTGGGTCCCATTAACCGAACCTTAGACTCAAGTTAAAATATTATTTTAACAATACAAAGTATGTTTTTTCGCTCTATCACAATCCTATGGAATCCAGTGGGTTAACCATTTTTTTTAAATTTTTCGTTGACACAAAAGTATAGATTTCTGTGGTTTTACTTGAGCTATGGCCCAAAAGGGTTTGAATATAGCGGAGATCGACACCATCCTCAAGCAGGTGAGTGGCAAAGCTATGGCGCAACATATGTGGATTGACCTTCTTTCCTATATTAGCCATAAAAGCGTACTTCGCTAACAATTTCCTTACACTTGATGTGCTGTAAGGTAAATCAGGGCGTTCGCCTGGAAACAAATAATCATTGGGTCGATAAATTTTAAAATAATCCCTCAGTACTTTTAAGGTAAACTCAGCGAGAAGGCTTATACGGTCTTTCTTCCCTTTGCCACCAGAAATATTAATGATCATCCGGTTGGAATCAATATCTGATACTTTTAGCTTACAAACTTCAGACACTCTCAATCCTGCGCTATAGATACACGAAAGCAGGGCGAGGTGTTTGACATTTTTTACCACCTTCAGGATTCTGCTAACCTCATCTTTACTGATCACTTTAGGCAGTTGATCTGGTTTTATAGGTCGGGAGACATGATAGTACCGTGAATCTCGTTGCTCGATGTGCTCATAATAAAACTTAATGGCATTGATATATTGATTTTGGGTAGAAGCAGCGATATTTTTCTCACGAACCAGTCCAAGAAGAAATTTCTCAATTTCAAGACGTTCAATGTCTTTAGGCTCACAATGTTTAAAGGTGTCAAAAAATAAACTCAGGCAACTCATATACGACCTTGCGGTATTTAAACTGTACCTTAGCCCCTCAAGCCGATTGAGCACTGCTTGCAAAGCGTCGAAATGTGACAGGTGTTTTTGTTCTCGCTCATATCGGTTCCTCAGGCCATCAAATGTATTTGAATTATCATTTTCACCCTCAAATGCCTTTGCAGCATCCACCCAGGCGATACCCTTGAATTGTCGAAAAACCATTTGCATATGGTATTTACTATGAGGAATGATTACCCATTTCATGGGTGCAAACCACCGAATATCAGGTAATTGTTTGAGCAACTGTTTTATGCCATATTCATTGGGGTAGATGATGTGGAAATAGGCTTTACCCTCTACCTGGACTTTATTTAATCGAATCCGCTTGTTCATCTTTTTATTTATCCAACGCTGCAGCGGATATCCTTTGCGGATTATATACGTTTAGAAACGATTAAAAGCGTTTATGATCAATTTGAATAAAAGTGAGTGCAAGTATTGTCTAAAGGGGTTAACAGCAGGACGGACTGACCGTAAATTTTGTGATGCCAAGTGCCGATCAGCTTATCATAATAACCGCAGAACGGTAGAATTTGCCATTGAAAATACCCAATTAAAAATCATCAGGCATAATCGCGGGATTTTAAAAAAGTTATCTCCTGAGGGCAAGGGGATTGTCAGAAAGGAAGTCCTCGATGCACATGGTTTCAACTTTGAAGCTTTCAGCCGAATATATATCACCAATCAAAATAAGGTCTACTATTTCAGTTTTGAATACGGTTACTCAGCCATATTGGAAGGCCACACGAAAAAAGTAATTATTGTCAAATTTCAGGATTATATGAATAATTACCATTTCGATCCATGGCGCAAAATCAAGCCAAAATAGCTAAAATCCGCTATGCCCATTTCTATTGGCGGAGTACACTTGGCATGTTTATAATTGTATCTTTTAACCACTTTGGGCCCAAAAGCAATCAATAAATCAAATATTACTCATATACTTGTCCTACAAGGCAAAAGAAAACCTGCTGAAATCAACACACCAAATTTTCTTTAAGTTTGCACTGAAAGATTTTCAGGCTGCCTTATCTATTCAACAATTTAGAACATTGGTGCTTTAATAAATGATAAGAAAAGCGGTTTATATAAAATAAGAAGAAGGGCTATTTTCATCTAACGATCCAAACCATTTTGGTGATTTGAGAAAAAAATAGATAACCATTGCAGGTACTTTTATTGTTCATGATGTAAATAGAGAAATCATAAGAGCACGCCCAACTCCTCATCAGGGCACCCTACGGATTCACCCACGGAACTTTTCTTCCCCGCTTTGTGAAAACATCTTTTCTGGCGGCTTTCCAAATATTGGCATCAAGGTTCAGCTCCTGTTCATTCCCTTCATAATATTGCGCTATCTTTGATTGCTCGGCATCGATATGCTGATCCTTAATTTTTTGATTGAGGCATTCAATCGTCGGCATTTCAATCGGTAATTTTGTGAGCCATAGGTAAAGCTTGTTGATCTTCAGGTTTGGATCGTTGGATTTTAATGCGCTCATAAATTGATGAAAATAATATGGCTCCGTATTTTTGTACAAAGACCAATATTCAACATACCTTGCTTTCAGTGGGTGGTAAAATTTATTCAACAAAAGCAATACAAGACATAACAGCAATGAAATAACAATCAGTTCTTTTATGGTCAGTCCTAAAAAATGCCACGCTGCTTTTTGCTCTTGCTGTCCCATGGACTGTTTTTGTGCATTTTCGAGCGAATCAATTGTTGTGGTGAGCATCCCGAGGTTTGGATTGGGCGCAACCGTGAATCGTTTTTCTTTCAACGTTTTCTTAAACAGTTTCTTTCGAACGGGATCAAACCAATTGACCGTTATCGAGGGAATAATGACCTCCCCTTCCTTTTCAAAAAGGTACTGCACCTGCTCCGTTCTCATACCACCGAAAGAGCGCTTACCTTTTTGATTATTCGTAACCGCTCGCTGAGGGTAGATTCTTAAATTATTGACCACCCCAAAATCCACGGCGGGAATCATTTCCGCCACAGTACCTGAAACACTGATCGTTATTTTACGCTGTATGACGTCCCCTACTTTCACTTGATTCCCTTGCACATTCCAGAACTCCCGAACATCTGCCGAATTGGCAACCATCCATTGTTTTCTCTCTACATTTGCAGGTGGGTTGCGCACAGTGACTGTTTTAGGCTTAGTTTTTAATCGATGCTTTTTACCCTTGAAATCTCCTTTGGCAGGGGACTCCACGGTAATATCCAGCGCAGGGAAAATCAACGGCCCTGCTTTGTGGGGAATCACATTATAGATTAGTTTTACGCCAACATAAGTTTGTCCGTCTTTTGTAAAAGAAGTGTTTTCTGGCCTGAAGTAGATGCTGTAGGCTCCTTCAACCTTGATATTGCCAGGATCTATTCCCCGAGTAAACCAGGTAGAGGTATAAACTGCAATGGTCACCTGGAAAGGCTCTCCAACAAAAATTGTCGACTTATTTACATGCACATCACTCCAAAGTGCCTGCCCCATGGACCGTTCTGGAATCACCAGCATGCTCAATAATACCATCAATAAGCCGACCTGCAGGGACGGCAATAGCTTACCATTTCGAATCATCATCGGCGGATTTATTTTTATATTTCTTAAACTGCATTCTGAACTTTTTCTTCAGAAAATTGGCGGGGTCATCATCCACCTTCTGGAGCATAACCTTTGCATTATCAGGCGCTTGGTCTTCTGCCTGAAAATCATCTGGTACTTCATCCAATTCTTTCGCTTTACGGGTATCAGTTCCCACCGTTTCTTCAAGGCGTTCCTTTTTCATATCCTCCTTCTTGGCCTCCTGACCACCGCCACCAAGATCTTCCATACTATCATTTTGCTTATTTTTGGCGCGTTCTGTTTCGGAAACCTCCGTGGCACTGTCCAAATTTACAGCCCGTTCAGATTGCAGCAGGTACTGATCAAGCATTTGCTCATAATATTGTGCAGGAGCAAAAGAAGAATCATTTTCTGCCACCTGCTGAAATAAAATCTGCGCCGAAAGCGAGTCGCCATTCTTCAAATAGGAAAGCGCCAGATTGTACTGTCCCATGGTGGAAGTATCCTGCTGAAAAGCAGCAATAGCCCGTTCATAATCCCCACCCTTAAAGTAGGCAATTCCTTTTCTGATGGGCTCCTCATATAGTTTTGCCGCACCTTCATAGTCCCCTTTCGCAATCCGCTTTTGTGCCTGATAATCCCGAGTAAGCCATAAATCTCTGAACTGAAAGTCTGGTTTGGACTGACAGCCCATCAGCAATAATAAAGGCAGGGTGTAGAGCACCCAGCCCTTTCTGAACCAAAAAAGAAGCAAAAATGCCGCAGGGACAAGCAAGGGCAAACCTGCGTCTTGCCAGTCGTCCTTCGTCTGAGGCTCGTCCTTGTATTTTAAATGTGTTCGGACTGCTTTCGCTATTTTTTCTATATCACTGTTGTCAAGGGTTGGCTGTACCACTTCAATATTTTTCACCCCCGATAATTGCTGTAACCACTGTTGCTGCAACGCAGACCTGACAGGCTCACCCGCCTGATCGCGAAATACATCCCGACCCATTGGTTGAGGGATTTCACTTCCCTGAGTGGTGGCGACAGGAAAAACAATCAAACGATGATCATGACTGAGCACATATTGCTGAAGCAGATTTACCTGCGGCTCGGCAATCTCATCCGTCATCAGTAAAATCGTTGATTTCAAGGGCTGAGTTTGCAACAGGCTGTCCACCTGCTGTAATCCACGGTTCAAATCAGAGCCCTGCAATGGCATAATTGTCGGTTTGATGCCTTCGAGGTGCAAGTCAATAATGCGATAATCCTCACTCAAAGGGACGATAGTATGTGCCGTTCCTGCATAGCCGATCAAGGCGGTTTGTGCCCTGACATCAAGGTCAAGTAGGTCCTGAATCTTAAATTTTGCCCACTGTAACCGATTGGGTTGAAAATCATTGGCCATCATGCTCTGCGATAGGTCAAGCAGAATAATAAAGGGACTTTCGAGTTGTTTATCAGGCAGGTTGATCTTCTTCCAGGCAGGGCCTGCGAGTGCCAAAATCATCAGTGTACCTAAAAGCCCCATCAACATATTCATCAGGAATTTACTCTTCTGGCTCCCCTTCAAAATCACATAAGGTCGTAAATGAGGAGCGATAACTTTCTGCCATTTTTCCTTTCTGGCGACTGTCAGCAATCCAAAAATAACGGTCAGCAACAAGGGAACAATCAGCCACAGCAATTGCGGTCTGAGAAAATGAAAAGCTTGCCAATTAACGGGAAATAAATGCTGATACATGGCTGAAGATTAATTTTTAAATGAGCGAATGAAGTTGCTGACACTGATTGTCAATGTGGTGAGCAACAGCATCCCAAAGGCTATTCCGAGCGGGTAAGGGTACAAAAGCGTTACAGGTTTATACTCCTCTTCCTCGTACTCAATGGGTTCGAGTTGGTCGAGCTGCTCATAGATTTGTACCAGCCTGTCCCGATCCTGCGCAAGAAAATATTCACCCGCGGACATTTCAGCGATTTCCTTCAGCGTTTTTTCATCAAGATCACCACTTGTATCCCCAGGGGTACCAATTCCGATGGTGTAAATGGTAATGCTGTCCTTTTGTGCAATATCGGCAGCGTCCAAAGGTAGGATGTCAGTGCCATCGTCTACGCCATCGGTGAGTAAAAGCATTACTTTGGAATCAATAGAATCGTTTTCAAACATATTGACTCCTTTCATAATACCTTTTCCAATACGTGTCATTTGTCCTGCAAAACCGACTTCGGTATCCTCCAACAAATTTTCAACCGCTTTCAGGTCTGCGGTAAATGGCGCCTGAATGTAGGCATTGGAAGCGAAGAAAATAAGACCTACACGATCTCCAGCCCGTTTCTGAATAAACTGATGCATTACCTGTTTCACCGCCTCCCATCGGGTAACTTTCTTTCCCTCAATTTCCCAGTCTTTTTGTGCCATACTGAAAGAAATATCAATAAGGATCAAAAAATTACGGCTGTTTTTCACTTTCATTTCAGGCTTGCCGATTAACTGGGGTGAAGCCATGGCGATCAGTAGCAAAACCCAACAGCAAAACAAGGGAACCCACCGGAAGATGGGTCGTTTTCTGATATCCGATGCCGATCGTTTTCGCTCGCCAGTATATTGTAGCGCATGCTCGAAAATCGGGTATTTTATAGCCGCACTTTTAGTTCTGAACGCAGGGGTAAACCAATAAACCAACAAAGGTAATGGCAACAATATAAATATCCAGGGAAAGGCGAATTCAAAATTTTCTGGCATGAGTCTTAATCCATTTTTTAGCATTATCGATGATTTGTGCTTTCATCTGCTGATCGGGTGGTTTGTTCTGATATACCTGCTTGGCAATCTCTTTTTCAAACTTCACAAATTGTACTTCTTTGCCTGTCGATTCCAGAAAATCAAGCCAGGCTCGCCCTTGTAATGACGCAACCTCCTTGCGCCCAAAGACATTGATCGCCACAGACTTAAGTGTTACCAGCCAAAGATCGAGCGTTTGTTTTTCCTCAGGAAGCCGTTCAAGTGCAGCGATGGCCACCTGCCGATATCGATTAATTACATAGCGATGTATTCGATAAGCGAGCCAGCTTAACAGCAGCACCAACAATATTGCAGCAAGGATTTTCCAGCCGATGGTATCAAAGGAAAAGGCCACCATAGGAGGCTCGTAAAGCCCATGCACTTGCGGCGATGAAGCACCTGTTTTTTGAAGAATATCCGCCATCATCACCTATTTTTTAATGACCTGATCCTGGATCTGAGTCTGAATTGTATCAACAGTATTGAAAGTGAGCAAGGGGATTTTAAACTTCCGCAACTGCGCTTTAAAATTCAGCACCCCTTCATCGTAACCATTTGTAAAAGCGTGTTGAAATGCTGATTTCGACCCTTTCACTGTCAGTTGATTTACCCCATCAGAAACAACAAAATTCGTATTCGGGATATCGCGCTCAAGGGGATCCATCACTTTTGCCACCATCAGATCATTATGCTGACTCAACTGCGCAATTACCTTGAGTACCTTGGGGTTATAGCGATGAAAATCACTGATGACCACCACCAGAAAATCGTGGGTGACCACATTTTTTATTCGGGCAAAAGTTTCTGAAAGCAGGCTTTCATACCGGCTCCCATCGGCAAATTTCAGCTCATGATTTCGCTTTTCAATCGATTTGAGCAATCGCAGCACATTCTTTTTCCCGCGACGTGGGGCAATAAAATCAATCCCCTGATCTCCGAAAATAACTCCCCCGACACTATCCCCCTCCTGCGCCACCCGAAAGGCCGACAGGGCCGCCAACTCGGCAGCAACAACTGCTTTGGTTCTTTTTTCTGAACCAAAAAACATGGCCGAAGACTGATCCACGACCAGCAAACAGGGCTTTTCCTTTTCCTCGGTAAATTCCCGTGTATGGGTACGCTGCGTGCGGGCAGTAACTTTCCAGTCTATATTACGGATATCATCGCCTTTAACATACTTCCTGACCTCTTCGAAGTCCAGGCCTCTGCCTCGGGACCTTGAGGTATGTTTGCCCCCAAACAGGGAATTTACTTTATGCTTCTGATTATTAAAACTGAAGCTTTTGGCCAACGCTTCCATCAAATACATTTCCCTGACTGAAGTAAAAACATCCTTCGGGTAATCTTCGCGTGTTGTACTCATATCCTTGATTTTAACTGATGACTGCCACCTGTTTGACAATCATTTCCAACACCTGATCGCAGGTAATCCCATCGGCATTGGCTTCATAACTCAGGATTAACCGATGCCGCAAGCAATCATTCAGCACCCCTCTGATGTCATCAGGCGTCACGTGATTTCGCTCATTCATCCATGCATGTGTTCTCGCACATCGGTCGAGCGCAATACTCCCTCTTGGACTGGCACCAAAATCGATATAACGGGCAAGCTGCTGATCGTACTTTTCTGGCCGACGCGTTGCGGAAATCAGATCGACAATATAGCGCTCCATGGCAGGGGCAATTTCTATCCTGCTGATTTCCTCTCGGGCGCTGAAAATAACTTCCTGTGGGATTTTCTCTGTGGCAGGTGCTGTTGAATCGGCTTTTTTTTGTTCATTTCTGTTGAGTCTGATGATCTTCAGTTCAGATTCATCATCGGGATAATCCAATAAAACGTGCATCAGGAAACGGTCCATTTGTGCCTCTGGCAAGGGGTAGGTTCCCTCCTGTTCCACAGGGTTTTGGGTGGCCATCACCATAAATAAAGGGTCCATTTTGTATGTTTTCCCCGCAACAGAAACCTGCCGCTCCTCCATGGCTTCAAGCAAAGCGGATTGCACCTTGGCTGGAGCACGGTTTATTTCATCTGCCAAAATCATATTATTGAATAATGGCCCTTGCTGAAAGACAAACTTTTGTTCGTTATCTGGCTGGTAAATCTCTGTTCCCGTAATATCGGACGGTAGCAAGTCAGGGGTAAACTGAATCCTGCTCAGTCCACAATCAAGTTCCTGCGCCAGGGTTTTTATAGCCCGCGTTTTCGCCAGCCCAGGTAAACCTTCAAGCAAGAGATTTCCCTCGGAAAGCAACACCAGGATCAATCTGTTCACCAAAGCTTCCTGTCCAACAATCGACTGATTCATTTTATCGGCAAGCTGATTTATCGAGTTTATAGTCGTCATGATTATTTTACAAATTGAAGGTTGATTCCCGTAAATATTTGTAGCTGAGGCTGCACTCCCGCGGATAGCATACTGTACTGCGGTTCAATAAATAAATTGAACACCGTATTGCCCAGCGTTACCACTTTTCCAATCCCCAAACCGATCGGTACACTGTATGCTGCTTCATTAAAATTAAAAACCCAGATCGGTGCCCCACGCAGATAAGCCCCTTTACCTAATTGCCAGAAATAAAATGGCTGAACAGCGCCTCCGTTGGTGTCTTGCCGTTCAGCATTTCCCGCCACAGAAGCCTGATAGGTGATCAGGCCTCCAAACTGAAAAACCGGTGACTTGGCCACGAAAGCTACCAGGGCAAAACCTGCCTGCACCTTCTCAGTACCCAAAGTGGGATCTGTGGCCGTGGGCAATGTAATATTGGGGCCAATACCTACGGTGGCTGTGGGTGAAGAAACAAAATTATAAGCCATGAATGCATTCAGGTCTCCGAGACCACTAACCGTCGATTGAGCCCCGTCGGCTTGTTTTGTATTGATGGTCGTTAATGGCGCAGAAACCCTGAAGATGGTTTTGCCATCGAAGAAAGGGGTAGCAAACCGTACCCAAGTATTGTTCAGGTAAGTTCCTGAGGGCGAATTGGTAAGCACAGGACTGAAATAATTCTGGAAATTCAGCGCCGTCATATTTGCCAATGGGTTATTGGCCTGTGCATTGTTGTCCCCTTCCTGAGCAATTGCAGCATGAAAAGTCAGTAGAAAGCAGAAGAAAGTCACTACTAATTTCAGTCGGTTCAGAAACATATCGATTTCACTTTGATAAAGATTGATTGGAAAAGAAAGAGGAGCAATTTCTGGAAAACAGCCCCTCTTCTTTGGTCATCAAGGATTAATTCTTGACTGGTGTTTGCATCTGTTTGACGACTTTGTCAATGGATAAGGAGGAGCCTTCCACAGGAGGAAATTCCTTGAAGGTGGATAAAAACTCCCTTGCTTTTTGCTGCGCAGGAACAAACAACCACATATTGTCCGCATACCATCTTGTGTATAAACCAGACTTATGAGAAACCTCATAAGGGTCTGCTCTTAGGTTGAATACCAGCGGCCAGCTTGGTGTTTTTCTGTACGCTTCATTGATCGCCCCCTCCATATAGGAGAAATGCAGCTTCCAGTTATTGTACCTGATCGCATTGAGATTCCCTGCCGCATCAAAATAAAAGATCTCCTTCCGCGGGGCTTCCTTCACCTTGCCCTGAAAGAAAGGCATCAGGTTATAGCCATCCAGGTGCGCCTTGAAGGTCTTGTCATTGGCTTTATATCCTTTCAACATTTTTTTCACCAATTCGGGTTCCCCTGCCGCAGCAGCCAAAGTTGGCATCATGTCCTCATGTGAGAAAATGTCATTATAAACCGTCCCAGGCTTGATCGCCTCGGGCCAGCGAATCATACAGGGCACCCGAAAACCGCCTTCCCAGGTGGTTCCTTTCTCTCCCGCAAATGGCGTAGAACCGCCATCGGGCCAGGTGAATTTTTCCGCCCCATTATCCGTTGAGTACATAATGATGGTGTTGTCGATAATGCCAAGCTCTTCAAGTTTAGCCAACACTACCCCCACTGCTTTATCATGCTCCACCATACCATCAGGGTACAAACCAATACCTGTTACGCCTTCACTCTCATCTTTCAGGTGCGTCCACACGTGCATTCTCGTGGCATTCAGCCAAACGAAAAATGGTTTTCCATCTTTGTGGGCCTTTTCAATAAAAGCCAAAGCTGCCTGCATAAACTCCTCATCCACGGTTTGCATCCGCGATTTGGTCAGTGGGCCTGTATCTTCCACCTTACCGTCAGAGTAGGAATGAATTACTCCACGAGGTCCATAATTTTTTCTAAATGCAGGATCCTTTGGGTAGTAATAAGTTTCTGGCTCTTCTTCAGCATTCAAATGATATAAATTGCCGAAAAACTCATCAAAGCCATGATTGGTCGGCAGGTGCTCGTCCTGATCCCCAAGGTGATTTTTCCCAAACTGCCCTGAGGTATAACCATGTGGTTTGAGTATTTCAGCGATGGTAGGCTGATTTTCCTGAATACCCTGTTTGGAACCTGGCATTCCGATGGTCAGTAGACCCGTTCTGAAAGGGTGTTGCCCGAGGATAAATGCCGCCCGCCCAGCCGTACAGGATTGCTGTGCATACCAGTCCGTAAACATGGCGCCTTCCTTGCCAATCCGATCAATATTGGGCGTTTTGTAGCCCATCATCCCATGGTTGTAAAGGCTGACATTGGCCCAACCAATATCATCTCCCCAGAGCACTAAAATATTGGGCTTCTTTTGTGCATTGGCATCCCAGCCTACACAAAAGAATGCAATGAGTAATAGTAAATTGAATTTTCTCATGTGATTCTATGTAGAATATAGTTTGTCCTCCGAATTACGACGCTCCACCTCAGTTTCAAGGGTGATTATCAAATGGTTCTGAACCACCCTATTTGGCTGAGAACGCCGTAATTCGAATAATTTCCATATAAAATCACTTATCAATATGAATGTTTAAAAAATACAAAATAAATTTTTATACAGTATTTGAAATGTTATTTTAATTAAATACAAGAAATAAAACTTTATATATCCATCGATGTTCATCAACTTTTATCAGAAAACAAAATTTCAATATCTGAATATGAAATAATCTGTATGCAAGATTTAAAGCTCATAAGCCTCCTTCCCTATTTGATGATTTTCCATCAATAATCGTGGGAATATTCTTTGGCAATTTATTGGTTGATACCCCCACGTATAGATCACGGAGTAAATTTGCCATTTCAATAATTGATGTGTCCTTGACGGCGTGTTAGCGTGGTGAAATGCACCATGTCGAGATGGCTATCAGTTTGATAGGCTTGTCACGAGATTCAGTCTTATGACAGATATAAAGTGGTTTTTTGCGGGAATGTTTTAAGTTGTGTTACTTAGATCTATTGATCAAGGCTGATCCTCGATACCCAAAAATGGCGTCAGACAAAAATCTGATGCTTTGGGTCGCCAAATTTTAGAATTAGGGCGTTATGAACTTGCTCGTAAAACCTTTTCCATTTTCTTCCCCTTGGCTAATTCATCCACGAGCTTATCCAAATATCTTACTTGTTGGCTTAGTGGGTTTTGAATTTCCTGCACCTTGTATCCGCAAATTGATCCTGTGATTTTGGAAGCATGTACATTCAATTCAGCATTTTCAAAAAAGGCCTTAAAAGTTGCGGTTCCACTGATATGCTCCTGCAGCTGATCATCAGAATAACCCGTGAGCCAGCGAATTACTTCGTGCAGCTCTTCTTTGGTTCTGCCTTTTCTCTCAATTTTGGCAAGATAATGCGGATAAACTGATGCAAAGGTCATCTTTGCGATTTTTTCATCTTGTTTGGCTGTATCTTTCATTGTGCTATAAAAATTAATTTTCAGGGCTGATGGTTTGTTGAAGCAGCGCAACACTGCATCTCACCTTAATAATAGTAAGCTCGAAATATTCTAAAAAAAACAGAAGTACGGTAATGCACCTCTTCCGTGGCAATCGCCACTGTATTCCCAAAACAGCACCATGGTTATAAAACGACCGTACCTTCTGCTCGATTTAAAATATCCTGACGGTTATATTTGCGGAATAATGCCAGAATTTTATCCGCGTCCAAAGAGCAGGTGATCAGGTCGTGATGATATGGATTTTCCCCCTTCCCTGCTAAAAAACGGGCATACTGGCGGTCATAAACTTCATCACCATATTGTTTTCCCTCCAGTTGTTTGCGCTTAAAGGGAGAATCGACCTTCAGGTATTCCTCAAACTGTGAAAGTTGGGAATCACCGAATTCATTTAAATAAAACAGAAATACGGTATCAAGCTCCTGCCGAAATAATGATCGGATAACCTCTGTATACTGTTCCTCCTGCACCCTTTCCTCCTGCACCTGCTGGCGCTTCTGGTTATTTTGCTGAAAAGCCGCTGAAGCATCTGGTGCTTTGGTACCAAATGCGAGCGCTTTTTGCGCCTTATCAGGCTTCAGCTGCTCTTGCGCCACCATTTTGTGGTAGTAGGCCGCCTTGCCTTTGATCTTGTCCTTGCGAACCTCCAGCTCGGTCAGAAAATCAATCACCTGAGCCTTGCTTATTCCCTTGGCCAGGTCCTTTTTAATATATACCTTGATGGTCTTGAGCCCTGTTTTTGACTGATCAAAAATTCGGGAAAGGATCAGCTCAATCTCTCCATCCAAAACCACCTGTTGCTTACTTGATCGGGCAGGTACGGCAGTTTGCTCGGCATAATTTCCAAAGTGCAAGACCACCTCGTTCACTGATCTTCCCTTTTTTATTTCCTTGACCAGCTCTATATTAATATCACAGTTTTCATCAACATTAATATCATCGATAGACGGTAGTAAAACCCTGGTTTTAAACTGACTATACCACAGGGAACCATCTTTCTTACGGTATTTATTACTGCAAATACGGTCTGCTAAAACACTCACATTCCAAGTCATGGTAAGCTCGGCACGGTGCTTTTGGTTAAGCTCCATTCGGCACAGTTCGTAAAGCGCCCATGAGTGTCCTTTGGAAAGAAAATAAACGTTTTTTAATAAATATTGTGTAAAATTGCCCTCCTCGTAGGCAATTTTAAATTGCTCTATGATATGGTCATGCAATTGTAAATACAATCCGCCATCACCACGCACTTCTTTTAAATTACCATCCCTTTCAATCTCTCCAAGGGTATCCACCGCTATCGGAAATTGCCTGCCAAACATACGGTTATTGGTTCCCTCCTGAAAAAGGGAGATGGTCGTTGAGGCTAAATCGCCCAGCTGAATGCGCATATTCTTCATCTGCTGACCTGATATTTGTGAAGAGCTCTTCACTCCCGCTATAAAGCAACTGTCAAGCTTGATGAACTTCCCCTTGCCTTTTCCCAATGGCTCCTCAAAATGCGCCTCCTGCTCCCCTTTAAGCACACGTACCGTATTAATAGCCGCATACAGAATCATCTTATTCTGCATGGCAGATAGGGAGTTCTGTTTGCCCTTGATAAGGTCATTATGCTTTTGCACTTTGGCATTTAAAGAAATCAGGTCTTTCGTAAGTTCCATCAAATAAAAAATTCTGCGATCTTACTCAAAGATAACCGTATTTTTGTTTTTTTAAACTGATTTTGAACTAAAACTCAAAAATAAAACAAAAATACGGTACCGTACAATTGTTTTAGTTACCGTACTTTTGTTTTAATATTACCGTACATCTGTTTTAGTAAACCGTACTTTTGCTTTAGTATACCGTACTTTTGTTTTAGTAAACCGTACTTTTGTTTTAATTGGCCTACCTAAAGTACTCAAAATAACCTCTTTACCCCCGCCTAATTATTAATATATAAATAGATAATAAGTCTAATTGATTTTGATTTAAAATTTAGTTCTATCAAAATGATGTTGAAGTCTTATCGCATAAAAATACCGTACTTTTGTTTTTAGTAGCGGATTTGCCGTAAAAAAAACAAAAGTACGGTACATTTTAATCATGATTTTCAGTCAGGCTTAATCTACCTTACCTTTTAGTTCAGCCACGAGGCGTTCTAAATTGGCAATAGTGTTGCGCATGACCTCCTGTTCTTGTTCGGTTTCAATATTAATGTCTGCATAAGAGCGCAAATCTTTCTCTATTAACTGATTCAGTTTTTTAATCGCATTGAAAGGCTTGACTACCGTATTTTTGTTTTTCTTAGGTTTTTGCGCAAACAAATCATCAATAAACATTTCATAGGTAGTATTTTCCTCTTGACCTAATTTCTGCCACTGTCCCATACCTACCTTGGAGAGCCAAAATTGCTCTTCTGTAAAATCATGACTATGTAAGTAGGCCACGCGAACATCGTTAGGCGCCTTGGATATTCCCTTGAAAAAATTGTAATCACGAAAAACAGTGGCCTCTCCTACTTTGTATTGTTTAGCGACTTGTTTGGCATCTTTCAAATGTGCATAGGCTTGTCCACGGATAAAACTAAGGTCTTGCTTGGTCCAGTTTCTTCGTCCCTGCTGCAGCTCTACCATATAGTCAATCGCTTCCTGGGCCGTTTTAATCCACGGCAACAATGCGACATCCCAGGCGGCATGTGGTAAATCCAGCTCCTGAATAATTTCGTAACGGTTATGGCCATCGACCAATACAACCTGTCCATCGATTTCAGCAAGCAAAAGTGGATCAAGCACTTTTTTCGCCTTAACAATCGCTTCCTTTAGGTGGCTGCGTTCAACTTCGTTGAGCTGAATTCCCCACTCTCTTAATTGAGGATGCAGTTTGATCTGGTCTTTATACGTATGTTGTTCCTCCTTCTTGATCGGAGAAATATTTTTTACCGTTTGCTGCGACCGTTTATTATTGACGGCACTGGTAAGCCTATTGATATTCTTCATGATTATAATTCTGTTTCTTCGTAGTCTTCTGCATAAATAGGTTGAACGGCGTCTGCTTCCAATAGCTGTTTGAAATCAGATTTGAATTCTCTGTATGCATATTCCTCGGTGATTAATTCCATCCGAATCATTAATTCATAAGCGAATTTTAGAAAGTCAGAATAACCATTTGATGGCGATTTACTGTCTCCCCGATAGAATTTTTCAAACCTGAAAATATCTACCCGCAATAAACTTGCCTGGGCAATATGAAGATTCATTCGGATGCTCTGATCAAAAACAGGTAAACTCTGTTGCATATTTTCTCGGAAAGCCTGCATCTCATCTCGGAAGAATTTGAAGGTGGTGAAAATGGAATTCATCACGGCCCCAAGATTATAGTTCTCACTTCGCTTTTGGACAGGAAGCATATTATACAAGTTTTTGATACCTTTTACTGAACGCTGGTTTGGCCATACCGGGATAATGACATGGTCGGCGGCTCCTAAGGCTAAACGCCCAAGAATTCCTTTGTCTGGCGCCCCATCAATAAAAACATAATCATAGTCATCGAGAATTGGTTTGAGCGTTTCTAAAAACAGGTTTCTGCTCTGGTCAAAAACAATGTCGGGGAAGCTGCTCTGTAACCGCTCCAATTTATCAAAAGTCGGGATCACATCAAACCGCTTCGAGATATCCTGGGTTTCATAAACAGGCATGACCACCTCCGCAATATTCACTGGGCTATGATTTGACTTGCCTTCCAACTCAAGCGCCGTCGATTCACAAGCGTAATAGAAGTCTTTGATTTTTCCTTCCTCGTAATCATCCAAAGGTTCCTCCCCTAAAACGGAGTCGGTCAGGTTGCCCTGAGGGTCGGCATCAATGAGCAACACACGGCTCCCAAGAATATTGAAAAACGCAGCAATATTTTGACAGATGGTCGTTTTCCCAACCCCACCCTTATTGTTGTAAATGGCAATGATCTTTGCACGGTCGTCAATATCGTTCCTGTCGAAGTTATAGAATTCTTCAAGGTACTGAATGATGGACTCTACTTGTTCCTCATTCAGCTCTCGCTGATTATTCATAAACTTGCTCAATGTCGATTCATTGATATTGGCAATTTTGGCAAGATGCTTCATTTTAAGGACTTCCTTTCGCTGCAAAAGAATATCCCTTACTTTTTCGTGTTGGCTCATGTGACTATCAATTTGATAGCAATTTGGAAATAAAAATTGGCAAACAAAACAAATTGTCTTAAAAAATAACTGTTTCGCCAATAAAAATTGGCAGCACCACTATCATTTTGATAGTGAATACCTTTTTTATGCGTATTTCGCCGTTGAAGGCTGTTCAGCACAGTTCGTGTAAAACAAAAAAAGCCGCTATATGTAGCGGCTTCAATGGAGGTCTCATTATTTTACTGTGGTGCTGTTGAGGTTATTCTGTGAATGAATTCTATGGCAAGATCAGTCCACGAGTCCAAGCCTGGGTATGCTTTGCCAAGACCAAAGCCATGGCCACCGACAGGGAAAAGATGAAGCTCTGCATCGACGTTGTTCTTGCGGCAAGCATTAAAATAATTGATGCTGTTCTCACAAGGCACGCCCGTATCGTCGGTGGAATGTACAAGAAATGCGGGTGGGGTATTCGTGGTTACATTCCGTTCAGCACTGAATTTAAGCTGAAGCGATTCGTCATTTTCGTTCTCGCCCAACAGGGCTTTCCTTGATCCCTGATGGGTGTACTGGTCGTGAAAACTGATGACAGGATAAATAAGTAAGCTAAAATCAGGCCGTGATGAGTACCGGTCTACGAGCTTTATCGCCTCGGGATTGCCTTCGTCAAACTGTGTTGCGACTGTTGATGCTAAATGGCCACCGGCAGAAAATCCCATGATGCCCACTTTTTGAGGGTTAATGTGCCAGGCACTGGCATGCTGGCGTACCATTCTAATAGCGCGTTGCGCGTCGAGCAGTGAAGATTGATGTCTGATCTTGCTTTGGTGACTTGTAGGCAACCGGTATTTGAGGATGATGGCAGCGACCCCTTTTTTATTTAAAGCCTCGGCGATATCCGTTCCTTCAATATCGTAGGCTAAAATCCAATAGCCTCCGCCGGGGCAGATGATCACGGCTTCCCCTGTTGCGAGATCGGCAGGAGGGAGGCAAACTTCAATAGTAGGTTGCTGAATATTTGATATTTTCAGGATTTGGTCACTTTGTTCCTGGATCTCGCCTCCTTTTATTTCGGTGCTGTTTGGTGGTAGTCCTTGATAAAGTGGGAGAATCATTTTTTTATCAGGTAAAGAAAATGAGCATATAAACAATAAAGCGTAAAAGAGCTGATTCATGATTAATAAGAAGAAATGAGGTGAATGTTATTATTAATAAATTCTTTAATGATTTTAACATCTTGCGATAGGGCAGAGGGGTATTCAAGGATATACCAATCAACAACCCAGATACTGGTGTGGTCAGGCAATACCTTTTGATATTGGCCATGTTGCTCAAGTTCAATAAAATTCAGGCTTGGATTGACGAACAGTTCAACTTCCCCTTGTTCTGGGGGAAGTTCGGCGATGGGGGTGTCCTTAAAACGCTTGACCAACAATAGCCCATCCTTAAGGTAGGCAGCCCAACCTTCAGATGCATCGGCAAGTAATTTAAACTTATCAGTCTGTGGAATGCAGGCGGTCTTTTCTGAAATTTCTATATTGAAGCATTTTTCATTTTTATTTATACACGAAGGGATTAAATCAGGGTCATTAAAAAAGAGGCTGCTCCTCAATTTGGGGTGCTCTTTCTTCGCTAAAAGTTCACCGACAGGGAAAATTACGCGTCCACCCTTGGGTAGGCGGGTGACTTCCCAATGTCCAAATTTTTTTGGGAGTTTGCCAATGTTTGTGGCTTCATAAATCAATCGGATTTGATGGTCGTTCAACAGCTGGATTGTTTTTTTCAGTTGAAGATCACTTTCGGGCCCCGGAATACTTCGCAATTGAATAAGTCCATTTCCCCTCGTGAGTTTATAAGGGTTTCTGTCGATGCTTTTGGGGGGCGGCCAGTGCCAGTCCTTTTGAGGGCTTGGCCACCATACTGACCCGTTGTATTCAGGGTGTTCTTTTGCCGGAAAAAGGAGCGGTTGTTCATTATAACAGATTTGGTCAATTCTGCCGCCAAGATCAATATTGAGGTCGATGCGTATTTTTCCGTGTGTGATGGTTTTTCTCTGCGGCTCCTTTGAAGCTCCAAAGAAAACACCTATGAAGAGGATTAAATGTAGCATGCTGATTATTTATGTGCGTTTGACGAGGAGGTGAATAATATAGAAAGTGCTTTCCTTTTGTGAAGGAAAGCACCATAATATTATGAGGACTGTTGGCCAAGATATGTGGCCATTAAAATAAATACCGCAGCGGTCCAACTGACTCCGGGCGCTTGCAAGCCTTCACCTGTCAGTGCATTGTTGTTTTCATTGAAAACCGGATTTTCCTTATAGCACCTGCAGTAGCGTTCTGCGATCTCTTTGGCCAGCTCAAATTCTTTGGCATCTATAAGCCCGGTAAAAATCTGGTAGTTTGGTGGTGCCCAAATCGGCCCTCGCCAATACCCATCTACTTCATAGTAGGGGCTATTTACGGACTCGGAAGCTAACCCATAATCGGTGAGATAATCCCCTCCGGGCTGTAAATCCTTAATCAAGGCTTTGCGGATTTTCTTGGGGATCTTTTTGCCAAGAATCAATGGGATGTAGTTGAGCAACGACTGGGTCTCTTTCACCTGTCCGGTTTTTGCATGGAAATTCACGAAGTGATCATCTTTTACAAAAGTGGTAAGCAGCAGGTCAAGTTGTTTTTCCTTTTTTGTTTTCCATTGAACGGCATCCTGCGGTCTGCCCAGTTTATTGGCGATCAATTCTAAAATTTCAAGTTGTTGGACTAAATAGGCAGAAAGATCGGCAGCCTCCAAAGGTGTGGCATCAATAAATGCAGTGGAATTATCCCAGCCACTGTCATTGCCATGTTGGTATTGGCACCTTCCATTTTTGTTGTCATCTCTGAAATTAAACCAAAAATCTGTTAATCGACCCAAAGGTTCGTAAAGCTTTTCGAGATGTTCAGCGTTGGCATCCCAACCAAATCTTTCGAGGAACAACTTAATGGTCCAACCCTGAATTGGAGGCTTAATACAATAGTTATTGACATTCAAATCTGAGACACTATCAGGGATGCTTCCGTTAGGAAGCTGATTATCGAAAAATACATGAAGTTGCCCATAGGCGAGGTCCAAGTCTGCAGATGCCACAGCCAGGGCATGAAAGCAATTATCCCACCCGTAAGTCTTGGTCAGCCAACTGTTTTTTGAACATAAAATAGTCCGATGGGTATAGTGGCCAGCGGGGGCTACCTGAAAGGCATATAATAAGTACCAAGCTGTTTTTGTAGCGGGGATCAGATCCTCCCTGACTTGAGGCATTTTTGACATCCAATCCATGATCAATGCTTTATTGTCAGCAATGACTTTTTTTCTGTCAGGAATTTTTTCTTCCCATTTCGTCTGGTATTTGTTTTCCCGGAAGCCAAAGCCTACGCCACCTTGCTCAGCAATGAATGATAGGTATTTGATCGTTACATCTGCATTGCGTTTTGGACCGTCGTAGGCCACTTCGTATTTGGTGTTTGAGTCCGTTTTTATCGCATGGAACATTCTACCGGGATTTGGACTTAATTCCAAATGCTTTCCTTCCTCCAGCGGATTGATCCATAAATAGGGCTGTAGCGGGATGAGTCGAATTTCAAGCGCGGAATCCGTTCCCAAATACATGGTAAAATCATCAATATAAGACACCGAAACTTTGCCTGCATCAGTCAATAAATTCAGTGCCCACGGCTGATAGTCAATTTCGTATTTTAGTGGGGTGCTATTTTTATAAATCGCAATTTCATAATAATCTCCTGCCCAGTGTTTGTTCCAGGCGAAGGGAATGGCCTCATATCTGAGGGACTTAATCATTAATCTTTTTTGTGGATTATTGTCCTTAAAATTGACGCATAAAAAAGCCCCAGACCTGCTGAACATAAATCGGGCTAAATCCAAGTTCGGAAATAAATTACTCGCCATTGGCGGAATTTTCACAGAATCAAAAGGCGCTGGCTTGCTGTTTCCTGATGCGCTTAAAACGGGACTCAATCCCAGCGCCGCGGAAAACATACCAGAAAGTTTCAAAAATTCTTTCCTATTCATAGTGGTCGAAAAAATCATTAATAATGACTACAAATTTGCACATTCATTCGCACCCTTTTGGGGATTTATCATCACAAAATGGCGATACATCATCCATATACAGGCCGCAAAAGCGGGTAGGGCAACGCTCATTCAAAATCGCTACCCCCTTTTCCTGTAACCAGAAAAATTGAAACAGCACTTGGGTATGGCAATTTTTAAGGTAATTTCCAACACCGGTTGGAGAAAAGTCACAGCTACGATCAACCATAGAAATGTTTATTTCAGTGGTTCAAATATCGAAGAGCTTTGGAGTGTGCTTAAGCTTCAAATGATCAATGCGAATTTTAAGTTTTTCATCGTGCTCATAGTAGATTTTACACTGCCATTATGGGAATGAATATACAAAGTATTGTGCTGTAACCCTTACAGACAAAACGATAATTTCTTTAAAGAATAAAGAGGTTCATGAAGTTCGGTTGAGCAAGGAAAGCTAAAAATGATGTACCTTGAAAGCACCTCATTTTGCCGTCAAAAAATTACTGATGCTCATTGAGTGTTCGTTAATCATCCATCTAATCTCATTATCCTGTGGGCAATGAAAACACCAAGTGGTTAATACGGGATGCGCTACTTTAGCTTGATGAAGATGACCATTGTTAGAAAGGTTAGGAAAGCCATCTCATCATTCCTTTAATCGAAGGCCTCTCAAGCTTGAATCTGATTTCGAATTCGGGATTTAATTTTGGTCAATGCCGAGGCAATGAAAGTATTTTTCAACTGGGAAAGCTTCATTATTTTGGTCATTTGTTCAAAGCCAGTTGAGTATTATGAATTATAGTGGGAGGGCAGGGGGTTGGCTTTTACAATGCATACTGAAAAATTTGGGTAATGAATCGTTGAATCTTGTCATAGCCTGTCGGAAATATACCATCAGCCCAATCAAAAACATGATTTCTACCGCGAGTGCGATGTTGCGTGCAACGTCCGTGCCGATAGGTATAAAAATATTCGACAGCCCAATTTTATCATTAGTGGACCGCTTTCTGGCTTGTAGATTACAGATACAGCAGCAACTGATATTATTGTTCCCAGAACCTCTTCAATAAAAAAATGAACTGATAGATCCATCCCATCAGATACATTCCTATTCGGCACTATATAAAAATATAGGATTCAAACATATTATTAGTACTGGTTTTATTTTTCCTGATTTATATAGGTGGGATATACTAAAATTAATATACAATTAAATGCATATTATAGTGATGTTTTTTGGCGATGTTAATATCCCAAAGTGGCGTGTGAATTAGCAGGTGCTTTAAATGTAACCCATGTTTTTTAGCGTGTAAGTAATATTTTTTTCAGAATAGTTAAATTGTTTAATTTCAATGTGTTATAAATAAATGTAATTCATTTTTATGTTGTAATTTTCAGTAAAATTGATTTTTGATCAAAAATTTTCTTTAGGATTAAAGGATGGTATTCCTCTATCTTTGTAGAAGCAGCTGCACATCTTTTTACACTAAATTTAAGTCATGGAAAATTTTTTCTATCCAATGGCGAGGCATCAACGAAAGACATTTTTTCTTCTTTCTATATGTTGGATGTTATCCAATTATGCACTCGCTCAAAGCTTGCCTATTTCAGGTAAAATAGTTGCTCCCGATGGTGAGGAAATTCTCGGGGTTAATATCATTGAAAAGGGGACTTCCAATGGAACCATCACCGATATAAATGGTGAGTTCAGTATGCAAGTTCAAAGCGATGAAAGTACTATTCTAATTTCATTCGTGGGCTATAAGAGTCAAGAATTTCAGGTCAGGAATCAGCGTACCTTTGATGTTGTACTTCAGGAAGATGTTGAAACCTTGGAGGAACTGGTGGTCGTGGGTTATGGTGTTCAGAAGAAAAGTGTCGTTACTGGCGCAATTGCTTCGATCAAGTCCGAGGAAATAGCACAGACTCCCGTAGCGACAGTTGATCAAGCCCTTCAGGGACGCACCGCTGGTGTGAATGTAACCACCAACTCAGGGGCTCCGGGCGGAGCGATATCTGTAAAGATCCGTGGAATCGGTAGTAATGGCGATTCTCAGCCCCTATATATTGTTGATGGAATGCAGGTGGGGAGTCTTGATTTTCTCAACCCCAATGATATCGCCTCTATGGAGGTGTTGAAAGATGCGGCCTCCGCTGCAATTTACGGTTCGCGGGCGGCAAATGGTGTTGTTTTGGTGACCACCAAAAAGGGATCTTCAGGGAAGCTTCAGGTTTCTTACGATGGCTATATTGGCGTTCAGAGCCCATGGAAAAAGGTATCGACCTTAAATGCACGTGAGTATATGACCATGCACAATGAGGCGGGCTATAATGATGGTGCCACTTCGCCTATTTTCCATCCTTCAAGTTTTGGAGATTATGCGGACACCAACTGGCAGGATGAAGTTTTCCGTAATGCCGCACCAATTTCAAACCATGCAGTAAGTTTGAGTGGCGGAAATGAAGTGTCCACTTTTGCCATTTCTCTTGGGTATTTTGGTCAGCAGGGAATTGTGGGTAATGCTGATAAGTCGAATTTCGACAGGATTACCTTCCGATTGAATTCCGAACACAAATTAAGCAGTAGGGTTACTTTTGGGCAGAATTTAACCATTGCCGCAAAATCCTCATCGGGAATTTCTGAACAGAGCGATTTTGGGGGAATTCTCAATGCGACTTTTTTGCATGACCCTATCACGGCGTCCTTGATTACCAATCCTGAAACCAGCGCCATTTATGATGGTTTGCCTTATAATCCGGTAAAAAATAGCAACGGTCAATACTATGGGATTTCCAATCAGAACCTTCGGGAGATTGGTAACCCGATGGCAATGCTTGAAAATACCTACAATGCCCATAATGATCGAAATATTATTGGTAACGCCTACCTGACGGTGGATTTATTACCTGGACTGAAGTTCAAAACTGATATGGGACTTGACCTTTACAACTCTTTTGGTCGGGGATATCAGCCAATGCAGTATTTGAATGTGGATAATATGAGCAGAAACAGTTCTGCCTGGCAGGAGATGAATGATAATGTCGGCTTTCAGTGGGAGAATGTCATTAGCTATAATAAGAGTGTAAATGGGCACGATTTCTCCGGTATTGTCGGAAATACAATTCAGGAATATACTGGAAAGGGGACTTGGGGTTCCCGGAACGATATCAACCCTAATGGCTGGTACTATGGCTGGCTGGAAAATGGTGCCAATGATGACACCCAGAAATCCAATGGCTGGTTCTGGAGAAACCGATTGGCGTCTTTCTTCGGTCGTGCCAACTACTCTTATAAGGATAAGTACATGTTGCAGGCGACCTTACGACATGATGGTTCTTCGCGCTTTGGAAATAATAACAAGTTTGGTACTTTTCCTTCGGTTTCAGGGGGTTGGACGGTCTCCAATGAGGACTTTTTCTCGAATATAAAGGCCATTAACTTCTTTAAAATCAGGGCGTCGTGGGGACAAGTAGGAAATCAGAATATCGGTGATTTTGGGTACTTGTCATTGGCAAATCGTGCTTATGGATATACGGTCAATGATAACATCATTAATGGTATTGCCATCAATAGAATGTCTAATCCAGATTTGAAATGGGAAACCTCTGAGCAGGCAAATATCGGATTGGATTTCGGTTTCCTTGAAGATCGTATTCAGATGACGGCGGAATATTATTCGAAAACCACCAGGGATTTATTGGGCGTAAAACCAATTCCTGATTATTTGGGCATGGAGAGTCCGCTGTTCAATATGGGAACGGTACAGAACCAGGGGGTGGAATTAAATATCACCTATGGTAAAAAGACAGGCGATTTCACCTATGATATTACGGGTAATGTATCCTACAATAAAAACCGAGTGCTCGAGGTTGCGAACCAAAATGGATACATTGATGGTGGAGCCCCTCACGTTCACACAGGAAATATGCGGATGGCCGAAGGGCATGCTTTGCCTTTCTTCTTCGGATACAAAACCGCAGGAATATTTCAGAATCAGGAACAGATTAACAATTATGTGAATGCGGAAGGGAAGCCGATTCAGCCAGAAGCCAAACCTGGTGATATCATTTTTGTCGATATTAACGGCGATGGGACCATCAGTGAAGAAGATAGAACAGACATTGGGAATCCTGTGCCAGACTGGAACTTTGGTCTGACCTTCAATGCTAATTACAAGAATTTTGATTTCAGTATTTTCTTTCAGGGAGCTGCCGGATTTGATATTGCCAATGTTATGCGCCGAGGTGACCTCGATATGCAAAACTACGGTGGTGCGGCCTTGGGCAGATGGACAGGCGAAGGCTCAACGAATTCCTACCCACGAATGACCCATCAAGACCCTAACCGAAATTATACCAGACTGAATGACATGGTTCACCTGGAAAGAGGGGATTACCTGCGTGTCAAAAATATTCAGGTAGGCTATACGCTACCGGAGGCTATTTCCTCAAAAGCTGGCCTTAGTCGGGCACGAATTTATGCCTCGGTACAAAATGCCTTTACGATCACGGGTTACAGTGGCTATGATCCCGAGTTGGCGAGCTTCGATATTTTTAATTATGGAATGGATCGTGGGGGATACCCACAGTCAAGAATTGTCATGATGGGTGTTAACCTTAATTTTTAATTGTTCTGACATGAAAATAAAGTCTATATTTTTCGCTTTAATAATGGGCGGTCTCCTGCTGACGGGATGTCAGAATTGGCTCGACTTTGACCCTACCAATGCACAGACAGAGGATACTTTTTACAAAAATCGTGCGGATGCTTATATGGCCCTTATCGCCATTTACGAACCACTGCGGTCCGATTATGCACAATCCTATCACCCCTTAGCTATGGTTTCCGATCTTCTTTCGGATGATATGTATGCCGGTGGGGGATCAGGAAGTGATATGCTTACCTGGCAAAACCTTTCCCGATTCCAGGCACGTGCAGAGGAAGATACCCCTCGTGGTTTGTGGAAGAAAAATTATCGTGGAATTTCTCGTGCCAATATGTTGTTGTCTAAATATGAAGGCATTGAGTTCAACGAATCGGAAGAGGCTGACCGCAATAATTTCCTCGGTGAAGCCACCTTTCTACGCGGCCATTACTACTATGAATTGCTTCGGTTTTTTGAAAATGTACCCTTAATCACCTCGCCAATTGCGGGGGAAGACTGGGTAGGAATGACGCAGGCAGAACCCAAGTTGGTGTATGCACAAGCGGCTCAGGATATGCTTGATGGTATTGAGCTGATGGCCGAAGGAAGTCCGGAGCGTGGCCGATTAAGTAAATATGCCGCAGAGGCAGAATTGGTAAAGATGTTCCTGTTTTATACCGGCTATTACAATGAATCTGAATTACCAACCGCAGATGGCGGAAGTATTTCCGGTGCGCAAGCCTTGGCTTATGCAGAGGATGTGATCAATAATTCAGGCGCCGCTTTGATGGATAACTTTGAGGATTTATTTAATCTGGAAGGTGATTTCTGCAAAGAAGTGTTGTTCGAAATTCCCTTTACAGATAATGGTGGTGGAGAGTGGGACGATGCCAAAATGGGCAATATGCAATGTCATATGTCGGGACCTCGTGGTTATAACAGCGACAAAATGCTGAAATCGGGCTGGGGCTTTGGTATTCCATCGAAAAACCTTGCACGTGCCTATTCCGCAGATGACCTTCGCCGCAAGGCAACAGTGGTAACGACTACCGAGCTGATGCAAGCAGAGGGCGGTGGTGCTTTTGATGCCAGCTTCACCAATACAGGTTATTTTGCTTTCAAATACACTACCCATGCCGACCGCGAGCCTATTTCCGGTTCGGTAGAGCTGAACTGGGCACAAAATTACCATTATATCAGGCTGGCAGATGTTTACCTTTTGGCTGCGGAACTATTCCTGGCACAGGGAAATGCCGGAAAAGCGCTGGAGTATGTGAATATTATTCGCCAAAGAGCAGGGATCGCTGCTTTGCCATCGGTAAGCCAGGAAGATATTCTTAATGAAAGAAGACTGGAGCTGGCACTGGAAGGGCATCGCTATTTCGACTTGCTTCGCCAGGGGCTCCCTTACGCCGAGGAAAAGATTTCGGTGCATAACTATCAGATGGAAGTGTACCCTGATGAACCTGCCATGGGAGACATCGGTTTGGAGGCTAACTATTTGGTCAGCTTTGATATGTCCAAAAAAGGATTCTTGCCTATTCCTCGATATGAGATTGACCTGAACCCTGATTTCAATCAGAATGCGGGCTATTAATTTTTTTGACTTAAATGAACGGATCATGAATTTAAGATTTTTTTCCTATCTGGTATTATTGTTTGGCGCAATTGCTTGTTCGCCTCATCAACCATCAAAAGAGGACCTGGGAACTCCGCCAACTGCCGAGCAGGTCACTTATACCAAGAATGCGGAATCTGAAAATATCTATCATTTTGAGAGTACGCACCCAGATGCTTTCATCAGTATCTGGAACCTTGGAAACGGGGTCAATATTCAGGGCAATACCGTTGAGGGAATCTATCCGCTAAAGGGAGATTATGAGGTGGCACTGACCATCGTTACCGCAAGCGGAGAGGCCACAACAACCTTTAAAATTGATGTAAACGAGGATGACTACTCCCTTCTTGATCGGGAAGATTATAACAACCTGACCGGTGGTATTGCCTATGAAGACGGGAAGCAGTGGATCATTGACCAATCTGTGGCTGGGCATCTTGGTTTGGGCCCTGCGGACGCTGACAGCCCTATTTGGTGGGGGATTTCTTTGGATGATGACCGAACAGGTTGCGGGCTCTATTCAGATGTTTACACCTTCAATATTTACGGCTTTGAGTACCATCACCATACCGATGGTCGGGTGTATGTCAATGCGGGTTTTTCAAGTGATTTTCCCGGCGCGGAGGATTTTTATCCTGAGGGGTCCACAGATCCTGCGGAGATGTTTGCCCCTTACGATAGTTATGATGGTGGCTGGCGCATAGAAGACCGACCAGATGGAAAATATCTCATCGTAAATGGTGCGGGCGATAAGGCCTGGATTGGATTTTATGTTCGTGCCAATCAGGAATATAAAGTGCATAGCCTGACAGATGACCGGATGGAAATTTCTTCGATTGCCGCTGATGGTAATCGTTGGTTTCATATCCTCCGGCCATTGGAAGGGACAGATCAATAATGTGATTTTTTATTAAAAAATAGGGGGCCGTCCCTTGGGCAGCCCCTCCCTCTTTTCAGAAGGAAATAACCATATATTTTTAGAATAACCTCCCTAAAGTACCATGAGGGTATTCACACAAACTGCAGGGTGGCCTGCCATTAGGCCCCCTTTTTTTGAGTAACACACGACTAAGCATTAAAAAATATGAACAGGTTTCAACAGGTTTTGATTTTACTCTGTGGGATTGCTGCGTTTTCTTGTCAGCCATCTTCAGAAAATATTCAAATAAAAAAAGCAGGGGTAGGCATCCCGTCAGATCAATCAATAGAGAAAAAAATTGCGCAACAGCTTGAGCGGTTAACATTGGCTGAAAAAGTTGGGCAAATGACGCAAATAACCCTCGATGTGATTACACAAGGGGCAGATGAGTTTGTGTCTGATGAACCTTTGGCACTGGATGAAAAATTGGTGCTCGAAGCGATACAAAAGTATAAAGTAGGATCGGTATTAAATACTGCAAATAATCGCGCACGAACGCCTAAAAAATGGAACCGTGTGATTGAGCATTTGCAACGTGTTTCTATGGAGGAAATTGGTATTCCTCTGATTTACGGTGTGGATGCAATTCATGGAACCACCTATACCGCTGGCGCTACTTTCTTCCCTCAACAAATTGGGCTTGGAGCGACATGGAACCCTGAAATCGTTAGACAAGGGGCCGAAGTTTGTGCCTATGAAACGCGTGCAAGTGGAATTCCTTGGAACTTTTCTCCGGTGCTGGATATGGGCCGCGATGCTCGATGGGCACGTATGTGGGAAACCTTTGGAGAGGATGTTTACCTGAATACGCAGTTAGGCCTGGAGGTTATTAAAGGATATCAGGGGGAGGATAATGATATTTCCAAACACGGTAGAGTGGCAGCCTGTCTAAAGCATTTTTTGGGGTATTCCTCACTTTCAGGAAAGGACCGTACTCCTGCGCTTATTCCTGAGCGCGAACTGCGGGAAATCTATTTACCAACTTTTCAGGCGGCGGTAGATCAGGGCGCTTACACTGTCATGATTAACTCTGGACTCATCAACGGTATTCCCGTTCATGCCAATTATCAATTATTGACCGAGCTGCTTAAAAAGGAAATGGGTTTTGACGGTTTGGTGGTGACTGATTGGGCTGATATTGAAAACATTCATATTCGCGATAAAGTGGCTGCCACTCAAAAGGAAGCGGTAAAAATGGCGATTAATGCGGGTATTGATATGGCCATGGTACCTTATAATTATAACTTCACCACCAACCTTATTGAGCTGGTGACAGAAGGCGAGGTGCCGATGCAACGAATTGATGATGCAGTGAGCAGAATTTTAAGGGTAAAATATGCCATGGGTCTTTTTGAAAAACCAATGGATAAGCAAGAGGAATACCCTGAGTTTGCAAGTGAAAAATTTGAGCAATCTGCACTTGAAGCGGCGCGCGAGTCCATCACTTTATTGAAAAATAATGAGCAGGTTTTGCCACTGAAGAAAGGCACCAAAGTATTTGTTACCGGTCCTAATGCCCACAGCATGAGAACACTTAACGGTGGTTGGACCTACTCCTGGCAAGGAGAAAAGGTAGATGAATTTGCCGGGAAATATCAGTCGATCTTATCGGCCATTCAAGCAGTTAACGGTACAGGTAATGTGAGCTATCAGCCAACGGTGGAATACCCTGCTGAGGGCACCTACGATGTGGATCACCTTCGGGATTTAAACAAGGCAAAGCGTATGGCAAAAGCTGCTGATGTTATTGTTTTGTGTCTCGGAGAAAATACTTACACCGAAAAACCGGGTGATCTTCATGATTTGAACATTTCTGAAAACCAACAGCTACTGGCCAAAGAAATGGCGAAGCTGGGTAAGCCGATTGTGTTGGTGCTTAATGAAGGGCGACCTCGTTTGATTAGTACATTTGAGACACAAATGGACGCAGTGCTGCAAACTTATTTACCGGGGAATTTCGGCGGACAAGCCTTGGCGGAAATTCTTTTTGGTGAGGTAAATCCAAGTGGAAAACTACCTTATACTTACCCGAAATATGCTAACAGTTTGCTGACTTACGACCACAAATATGCTGAAAATCAGGAGAAGATGGAGGGAATGTATGATTATGAATCTCTGATGGAGGTTCAATATCCTTTCGGTCATGGGCTAAGTTATGCTGATTTTGAGTACCGTGATCTAACGCTCAGTAAAACGACTTTTACCGCAGAGGAAACCATTAAGGTCAGTGTTAAAGTCAAAAATAACAGTGCAATAGCAGGTAAGGAGGTCGTTCAGCTGTATATCAGTGACCACTATGCTTCGCTTGCCCCATCAGTGAAAAAGCTTAAAAGATTTGAGAAAATACACCTCGCTGCTCAGGAAGAAAGAACGATTCGTTTTACGCTGCAAGGTCGTGATCTCGCTTTTGTAGGCTTCAATAATGAATGGATCAGTGAGAAAGGGGATTTCAGTATAATGGTTGACCAATTGAAGCAGGATTTCTATCTTTCAGAAACCAAAACCTACAATCAGGTGCAAAGCCTCGCATTGTAAATTTTGGACTGATTTTTATTTCGCTTGGGGAGGGGCATAAGTTGAAGTGCCCACCCCTGAGTATTTAATTTTTTAGCATGAAAAGCATCAATTTATTTCGTATTTCCTGTTTGTTGTGGGCACTGTTTATGGGTACTCACCTGAACGCACAACACTTTTTCTCCGCAGATGGTCAACAAATCATTGATTCCAATGGCGATCCTATTTTGTTGAAAGGCACCAATCTGGGGAACTGGATGGTGCCGGAAGGGTATATGTTCAAAACCAATAAAGTCAACGCCCCCGCAGGTATATATCAGTTATTTGCCCAAATGACCGGGCCGGAATTTACCGACGATTTCTTTGCCACCCACATGGATAACTATGTGACCGAGCAGGATATCGCCTATTTGAAAAGCACGGGCGTGAATCACCTGCGCCTGCCATTTCATTATAAAATGCTCACCAATGAGGATTATCTCGGGGTTGATTATCACGGCTTTCATTATTTTGATCAGTTGATTGCCTGGGCAAAAAAATACAATTTACCTGTTATCCTCGACATGCACTGTGCGCCCGGTGGCCAAACAGGTGATAATATTGATGACAGTTATGGCTATCCCTATTTGTTTACAAGCCCAAAGGCACAACATACCTTTTTGAAGGTTTGGGAGAAAATTGCCGACAAGTACAAAGATGAGCCTATGGTATTGGGGTACTGCCTGATCAACGAGCCTATTGCTCATTATTTTGAGGAAGACCGCGAAATGCTTAACGCAGCATTGGAGCCCCTTTATAAAAAGGCCGTTGCTGCCATTCGTAAGATTGATAAAAACCACCTTATTTTCCTTTCGGGGGCGCAATGGAATGGCAACTTTGATATTTTCACCGAGCCATTTGATGACCTCCTTGTCTATGAGTTTCATAAATACTGGTTTGAAGTCTCTCAGGCAGAAATTCAAACTTACCTGGATTTCAGAGATAAGCACAATGTGCCAATATATGTTGGGGAAACCGGAGAAAATACCGACGAGTGGTGTCAGGAATTTCGGGAGTTGCTGGAACAGCAGCAGGTGAATTGGTGCTATTGGCCCTACAAAAAAATGGACAACACCAAGGGCTTTATGAATTTTGAAGTGCCGGAGGATTATCAGCTGATTATCGATTATTCTGAATCCGACCGTTCCACCTTTGAAAAAATCAGAGAAAACAGACCCGATCAGGAAAAAGTCAAGCAAGCGCTCCGCGATTTCCTCGATCAGTGCCTGTATAATAATTGTTTTGAAAATACCGGATATGTAAAGGCCCTGGGGCTTGAATCCATCCATCAATAATTACACAACCATGAATACATTAATGAGAAAAATTGGGGCAATTGTATGCTTCCTGATTCTTTCGGTGCCGGCCTTTGCGCAGGAGGCCTTAATTCAAAATACCTATAATAGAGAAAGCCTTTCGCTGAATGGTGATTGGAGTTACATTATCGATCCTTACGAGAATGGGTATTATGATTACCGCCGTGAGCCATTTGATAATTATTTCAATCCGGCCAACCCGGGATCCGGAGCCTATTTTGCCAACGTAAAGCCTGCGCATAAAACCGACCGTGTGGAGTACGATTTTACCAATGCCGATAAAATCAAAGTGCCCGGAAGCTGGTCAGTGGAAAAAGAACAAATGCATTGGTATGAAGGTACGGTTTGGTATGAAAAAGATTTTTTGTTTGAGCCAAAAGCAGGACATAAAAGTATTTTATATTTCGGGGCGGTTAATTACGAGGCACATGTTTATGTCAATGGTATCAAGGTAGGTCATCACATCGGTGGCTTTACGCCCTTCAATTTTGAGGTTACCAAGCACCTCAAAAAGGGAAACAATTTTGTGGTGGTGAAAGTGGACAATACCCGAAAGAAGGATGCTGTTCCAACCATTAATACCGACTGGTGGAACCACGGAGGGATTACCCGTGAGGTGAAAATTCTACAAGTTCCGGAGCTTTATGTTGCCGATTACACTGTACAGCTGAGTAAGGAACAAGCCAATGTTATTGAAGGAACAGTGGCCCTTTCGGAGCAGAAGGCTGGAGAGTTGGTAACACTGAATATTCCTGAATTGAAAATAAAAAAGACCCTGACTACCGATGCAGAGGGGAAAGCGTCTTTTGCGATTAAGGCGAAAAAATTGACGAAGTGGCATGTGGACAAGCCCTATCTTTATGACGTTCAATGGGCTGCCGGACAAGATGTTGTCAATGACCGGGTAGGCTTTAGAACGATTGAAGTAAGCGGAAGTGACATTTTGCTGAATGGGGAAAAAGTTTACCTGCGAGGGATTTGTATGCATGAGGAAAACCCTATTGAAGGGCGCAGAAATTATAGCCTTGAGGACGCGAGAATGATGTTCCAATGGGCAAAAGAACTCAATACTAATTTCGTAAGACTTGCCCATTACCCCCATAATGAACATATGCCAAGGCTGGCAGATGAACTGGGTATTTTGCTTTGGGAAGAAATTCCTGTTTACTGGACGATCGACTGGACCAATACGCAGACACTCGCCAACGCCAAAGGGCAACTTTCGGAAATGGTACAACGCGATAAAAACAGAGCATCGGTGATTATCTGGAGTATGGCCAATGAAACGCCCGTGTCTGAGGAGAGAAATCAATTTCTTAAAGCACTGGTGACCACGACTCGCGAGCTGGATAATTCCCGCCTGATTTCCGCTGCAATGGAAGTACATGGTGAAGAAGATGGCACCAAAATGATCAGCGATCCTTTTGGCGAATATGTAGACATTATGAGTTTCAATCAATATCATGGATGGTATGGTGGTGACATCAAGGATTTCCCGAACCTGAAATGGGCTGTGAAATACAATAAACCCGTGATTGTAAGTGAGTGGGGCGCAGGGGCAAAATATGGCTACCGTGCCGACGATCAAACGATTTGGTCGGAAGACTATCAGGCTTATTTCTATGAACAGACATTGGCGGGGATCGAAAATATCCCCAATCTTGCAGGATTTACCCCATGGATTTTAGCAGACTTCCGTTCGCCTCGTCGTCCGCTGGCAAATATTCAGGACATGTGGAACCGAAAAGGATTGATCTCTGATGGAGGCTTTAAAAAACAGGCGTTTTTTGTGCTGAAGAAATACTACGATAAAAAAGAAGCAGGAACGAACCTGTAACTTTCTTTGAAACCCACAATTTGATCTACTTTTTGACGGCATTTTTCAAGCAAAAGGTGGCGGAGCAGTTACTCGATGCTCCGTCACCTTTTTTTGTTATTAGTTATGAAGCAGCGATTTTTATACCTTTTATTTTTTCTTTTTAATTGCACATTTCAGGTCATGGCAGCGCCGGACAATAATTTCCTGGTACCAATGACCTCCGTTCGCTACCTGATAGATTCAACGCAGCAATTGAATAAAGAAGAGGTTTTAAAGGCTTCTTTTCAATCGAATTTCAAGCCCTTTGCTACTGATTTTCAACAGATTGATCGTTCTTCGGCAAACTATTGGCTGATGATTCCCATCCCGCATCAACAATTTCAGGAAGAAGGCTATATGCTTGAATTTATAGATTGTCATATTGATGAGATTGAGGGATGGCTGATCATTGAAGGAGATACGCTGACCTACCCACTCGCGGGGCATAAGCATCCCTTCAATCAGCGGAAAGTGAAGCATAAGAATTTCATTTATGATATTCCCTACACTTTTACTGAACAGTCGGAACCCTTTTTTTTGTTTCGAATACAATCGGCGAACCGGCCGGTACTGATCTGCAAATACCGCTCGTTGGATTACAATTTTTACTACGCCAACTTGGAGTATGCGGCGCTGTCCTTTTTTTATGGTGCACTGGCCATCCTGCTGTTGTTCAATCTGCTGTCTTTTTTATTAAATAAAGAAAAAAAATACCTGTCGCTGGCCTACTATCTGGCCATGTGTATGCTTGTCGCTACCATTGAAGATGGTCTTGGCTTTCAATATTTATGGCCTGCCGTACCGGCAATGAACACTTTTCTTGAACAATGGGGCTTGGCCATTTATTTGTTTTTTCTGTTGAGCTATTTGGTGCAGCTTCTGGGGCTTCACGATGTTTTTCAGCCGTGGAAAAGAGGATTGTTCGGTGCCTATTTGGTATTGACAGTCCTGATTTCCGCAAATATTCCCCACATTCAGCCCGTGACCGGCTGGCTGTATATTTTGCCGGTGGCAGTGATTTCTGCTTTTTGTTGCTGGAAGGCAAAAACAAAAGACGTCGTCGTGATTTTAATGGCTTTGGGATGCTGTATCTCCCTTTTTGGCATTTTGCCTAAGGTAAATTTGCTGCGCGATGAGGCCGTAATTGTGGTGTATTATTTCAATTTTGCCGTCTTTCTTCAGGGAATGATCTTTACTTTTGCGATGGTGTATGAACACCGCCGGGTGAAACACGAGAAGGAGCGTTCTCAGTTAGAATTTATTGAAGGGTTAAAGGCACAGAACGAGATTATTGAACATAATGTACAGGTTCGTACCGCCGAAATTCAGCAACAGCATTTTATCATCAGTCATAAAAATGAGGAACTCCTTCAGGCTTATCGGGAAATCAGTCATAAGACGGAAGCCCTCGAGGCGCTGAACAAGCATTTAAGCCTTAACAATAACTCGCTTAAAAAGAATATAAAACTGCTGACCAATGCGCACCTTCAGCAACAAGTGATTTCATTTACCGATTTTAAAACCTATTTTCCAACCACATCGGATTGTATTCAGTTTCTTGCAGATAAAAAATGGACAGGGGGTTATCAGTGCAAGAAGTGTGGCCACACACAGTTTCATCAGGGGCAAAAGTTATTGTCGCACCGTTGCAGTAAATGTGGTTATGATGAAGCGCCAACTGCCGACACCATTTTCCATCGTTTACATTTTTCAGTACTGAAGGGCTTCTACCTGGTTTTTCATTTACATCATATTTCCGGAAAGCCCAATATTTCTCAACTGGCAAAATCATTGGATTTGTCGGTAAATACCTGTTGGCGTTTTACCAACAAAGTGATGGAGCGGAAGCAGCAAATTGAAGCCAACGACAGCTGGGAAAAGATCATTTTCGACCGGCAGGATAATTTGGCGGAATGGGTGCTTAGCGCCAATTAAGCTGCTGCTTTCCTGTGGTGTCGATCAATAAAATGTTATCAACCACTTTTTTTCCCACCTCAGGAAGTGTATTTTTATAAGGTTTGTAAATCGTGTTTCCATAATTATAAAGAGGGCATTGGAAGGTGCCTGAGATGCTTGGAAGAAATTTGCAGCAAAAGGACTGACTTTTAACTGCGCACTTTATCAGCAAGGGGAAGCATCAATAGGCCTTTTTTTTGTTTTGTCACTACCTAATGATATATCACCTATGCGAGGATTGTTTGTTATTTTCATCAGCCTGTTTTTTATACAATGTAAATCGGTACCTGTTGCAAAGTATGATTTGCGATGGGCAGATGAATTTAATGTGGATGGTTTGCCGGATGAAGAAAAGTGGAGCTATGAAAAGGGTTTCGTAAGAAATAAGGAGTTGCAGTATTATACCGTCAAAGATTCTTCCACCGCTTGGGTAAAAGATGGCATGTTGCGCATTAAGCTGCACACGAGCGCAGACGGGCAGGTGAAGTCGGCGAGCTTGCACACTTTGGGAAAGTTTGAATTTACACACGGTAAAGTTGAAATTCGAGCGAAACTGCCTCAGGGACTTGGTGTTTGGCCGGCATTCTGGACACTTGGGACTAATATAGGTGAAGTAGGGTGGCCTACCTGCGGGGAGATCGACGTGATGGAGTACGTTGGTCATGATTCCAACCGTATTCATAGCGCTATACATACCCAAAAATACAACCATGCTCAAAATACGAGTTTTAAGAAAAGTAAGAAATTAGCCCACCTTCATGATGATTTCCATATATATTCTATGGAGTGGAAAGCCGACCAAATCAGCTTTTTTGTGGATGGCAACAAGTTTTTCAGTTGCGATAAAAAGCGCGAAGACGATATCGCTGCCTGGCCATTTGTTGACGCCCCGCAATACATGATCGTAAATCTGGCCTATGGCGGTACCTGGGGCGGACAGCAAGGAGTGAATGATGCTATTCTTCCGCAGGAATACGTGATAGATTATATCCGGTATTACGAATTGATTTAAGCTTTTATTTAGGATATTCCCTTGTGTTTCAGTGATAGTAAAGAGCATTTCCCATTTTTTTGGAAGGCGTTGAGCCGCTTGTTGCCAAAAATTTAATTGCTGGGATTCTATGGCCGAATATTAGCATTGTTAAACCTTGGTTGCGGAAGAGGAGCAGCTTCACACCAACACTGATAAACATGAAGTTGCATTTAAATACGGCTGATTCACGTACTTTTATTGTTTATTGAAGTTGATTTTTTAGTCTTTTTTAAGATTTACCCTTTGATAACATATTTATTTAAAAAAATCTCAGATTTATATTTTTTGCTATTCTTTTTTGTTCAATAATGAACATCTATTTTTCTATACAAATTAGAAGAAGAGAAAACAAATGGCATATTTATAGATTATGATCAGGTTACATAGTGATAAAAATCTACATTAGAATAATGTAAATATTAGTGTTCTAAATAATACTTTTTGTTTAGTATTGATCTACTTTTTTTCTAAATAATATGGATAATTTTCACACTTGCGGCTTTTGGTAATTTCACTTTCCTTTGGAATATCAAGAATTTTTTAGCGCTAACAGACTCTTGTAACCTATTGTATTTTTTTTAATTTTTTTGTTATGGTGAAATATAGACCATTTTGTTTGCTGGCCGTAATGCTGCTGGCAAATTTATTCTTGATCAACCCGCTTTATGCTCAGTCGATCATCTCTGGTAAGGTATCGGATCCTTCAGGAGAGGGAATACCCGGTGTAAATATTAAGGTGAAAAACAGTACAGTCGGCACCATCACCGACTTCAACGGACACTATGAACTTGGGGGAGTAAACAAGGGCAATACCATTGTTTATTCATTTGTTGGTTACACCAATAAAGAAGTTTTGATCGGTTCGCAAACGACCGTAAATGTAACCCTCAAAACCGATGTGAAAGAGCTTAGTGAGGTCGTTGTGGTTGGTTACGGGACACAGGAAAAAGTCAACGTAACGGGCTCTGTCTCACAGGTTGGCGACGAAGTACTGTCGGCAGTACCAACTCCTGATGCCGCTGGTGCCTTGCAAGGGCGTATCAGTGGGGTGCAAATTTCCTCCGGTTCTCTGATGCCTGGGGAAATGCCAACTATTCGCGTGCGTGGTGTAACAACGCTCGGTTCAGCCAATGAGCCTTTGGTGGTTATTGATGGGGTGCCTTCCTCTTATGAAAACTTCGGGATGCTTGCGTCTTCAGATATCGAGTCGATTTCTGTTCTGAAGGATGCAGCTTCAGCCTCAATTTATGGTGCGCGTGCAGCGGCAGGGGTTATTTTGGTGACGACCAAAAAAGGAACTGAAGGGGCGACAAAAGTCTCTTATGAAGGCTATTATGGTGTTCAATCCATGACGCGCCGCCCTGAGTATATGGACTCCTACAATTGGGCGGTCATGAACAACCGTTACTCCGCCTACGATGGTGTCCGCAAGATTTTCACAGACGAAGATTTGGAGAAAATCAAGACGCAGTCGGATCCATATCGTTTTGCAAACACAGACTGGATCAAGGAAACCTATAAGTCCACGACCTCTCAGCAGTCGCATTATATCAACATGTCAGGAGGTACGAAGGACACGAAATATTTTGCCTCTGTAGGCTATTTGGATCAGGATGGTTTTTTCCGTGGGCTGGATAATTTCAAGCGTTATAATGCCAAACTGAATGTTACCACCAAGTTGTATAATAAGTTTAGAGTGAGTGGGCAAATGAACTTCACACGCCAGGAGCGAAATAGCACTGAGGACATGTATCGCGCATCGCAAGCCTTCAGTACACCGGGTGTTGTTCCTGCACGATATGAAGACGGCCGCTATTGTGTTCATTATCCTGGAACGGGTGGCTTCTTTGAGAATTCCCTGTACTATATGGATAACTCCTTCCGTACCACAAAAAGAAACACACTTCAATCATTTGTTTCTGCGGAATACAAGCCCATCGATGAATTAACGATTACGGCTAAATCTTCATTGAACTATTCTAACTACGAGCGTAACTCTTTTACCAATGGTATAGATTTCATTCGTTACGATGGAAACATTCAATCGAACCCAGTGGTTTCCCGTGGTGATGAGGCCTGGAACAACAGCCTGAGAATGGTGAATGACTTGGTCGCCAACTATTCAAAAACCATCGGTAAGCATACTTTTGGTGCAATGGCCGGTGTGGCGGAAGAATTCTACAGATATGATCAGATTAGCGCTCGTCGTTCTGCCTTTGCAAATAACGAGTTGCGTGAGTTAGCTGCGGGTTCTCAGGCAGGTCAAATTGGTACCACTACTGCTTTTGACTGGGCATTGCAATCGGTATTCGGTCGTGTAAATTATGCTTACGATGGCAAGTACCTCTTTGAAGCCAACCTGAGATCTGATATTTCTTCCCGTTTTGCTCCTGAAAACAGAGTGGGGTATTTCCCTTCAGTGTCATTGGGTTGGAGAGTTTCTGAGGAGCCGTTTTTCAAAAACAATGTGCCTTCAAGCGCTATTTCAGACCTTAAATTGAGAGCCTCTATTGGTACGCTGGGAAATCAGAATGTAACAGGATACTATCCTTACATTCCATTGATTGGTGGTGCCGATTACCCATTCAATAATGAATTGGCTTTGGGTAAAGCGCAGCTTGCTATGACTATTCCGGACATCACCTGGGAAACGACAACCACCTATAACGCAGGTATGGACATCGATTTCTTCGATGGAAAATTAGGGGCAAGCCTTGATGTGTTCAGAAAAGTTACTGACGATATTTTATTGCAATTGCCTGTTTCGGCCACTGCTGGGATGAACAATCCATTTATCAACGCGGGGCAGTTGGTGAACAATGGCTGGGAGCTCGATCTTCGATACAATAACCAAACCGATAATGGTTTTAAATATGGTATTGGCGCCAATGTTTCACAGTTCAAAAATGAGTTGACTGAATTGGCAGGAGCGTATTCTGAATATTCTGATAAATTCCGTCAGGGAGATGCGATCGGTACTATTTACGGTTACCGCAACGCAGGTCTGTACCGCGATCAGGCAGAAGTGGACAGGGATAACGCCAAACGTGCAAACCATGAGTTGAACAACGGTGGTGTCGGACAGTTGAATGACGTTAAGCTGGGTGATCTTAAATTTGAGGACATCAACGGTGATGGCATCATTAACTATAAAGATCAGGTGGATATCGGAAATACGCTTCCTAAAGTCACCTTTGGTTTCAACTTCGATGCAAGTTACAAAAACTGGGACTTCTCTATGTTCTGGCAAGGGGTAACAGATATTGAAGGTTATGTGGGCTTGTCGGTGTATCCTGGAGACGGAAAAACCAGCTTGCGTGATTTTATGTCTGATATGTACCACCCAACAGCCAACCCGAATGGCGCCTATCCTCGCATGTCAGTCAATGGAAATTCTCAGAACAAGAACATTAATGATTTCTGGGTTCAGGATGCTTCTTACTTGCGTCTGAAAAACCTTCAGATTGGATATTCCATTCCAATGAAAAAATATGGGGTATCAAAAGCCCGTGTTTATGTGTCAGGCCAAAACCTACTCACTTTTACCAAATTCGACAAAGGATTTGACCCTGAGCGTGTAGCGATGATGAACGACGATGGATCTTTCGGTGCCGGTGGATCCAATGTCCGTGCTTCCTTCTACCCAACGGTATCGGTGTATTCGGTAGGGCTTCAGCTTACTTTTTAAACTTAGAATTGCATAAAGATGAAAAAATATATCATAGCAATAATGATGGCAGCAGGAGCAATGTCTGCCTGTTCAGATCTTGACCTCAAACCTCACGATCAATTGTCCGATGAGTCTTTCTGGAGATCGTCTTCAGATTTCGAGATGGCCACCAATGCCGTCTATCAGGATCTTGACGGTCGCATTAAAATGTTCTGGGTGAACAGTCAGGATATTTTCACCGATGCACTTACTGATCTTTGTGGCGGTGGAATTTATGGCAGCGACGAGATTGCCGCAGGGACACTTCAGCCAGACAATGCCTACCTGAATAACATCTGGAACCCGACCTACCGAGGCATTCGACGTGCCAATAATTTCTTTGAAAAGCTCGACAGAGCGATTGCTGAAGGTGGAGTGGACGCCAACGATCCAAAGATCAAGGAATTGAGTGGGCAGGTGAGAATCATTCGTGCATCCTTGTTTTTCCGCTTGGCAAATTACTGGGGTAATGCCCCAATGCCTTTGAAAACGCTTTCAAGAGATGAGGCGAATAGCATTGCGGTAACCTCGAAAGAGGATTTGCTAAAAGAGGCGATCAGTGAACTGAAACTGGCTGGCGAAGAGCTCGATAATTTCAATGGTGAGAACAATCGCTTGACCAAATATTCAGCTTTTGCTTACCTCGTTCGGATTTATATGAGTCAGGAAAATTGGACAGAAGCTTCAAAATATGCCAAGCTGATCATTGATTCCGGTCAGTATGAATTGTACAGTACAGGGCATCCGGAAACCGATTACCGTGATTTGTTTACCCCAAAAGGGAATAACTGTAAAGAGGCCATAGTCGCTCACAACTTCACCAACACGACTTGGTCTTATTCTCATGGTACTTTTGAAGTGGCTTCGATGTGGGGCTTGCAGCGCCCATCTGACCGCTTCCTGGATATGGTACTTTCTGATCAGGGGAAAGTGATCGAATATGTTGACGAGAAAACTGGTGAACCTATCACGCACCTGTTGCCGGAGGATGAATTATTGGCTTCAGCAGTAGGAAAAGAAATCCGCAAAGTGCCTTCCGTTCTGAAAAGAGATCAATATCACCTGATGGAAGACCATAAGGATCCTCGCTGGAAACAAACCATTCTACCATACAATGGCCTTAAAGCCAATACCTGGAACAAAACAGAGATTGATAATGATGCCGTTGCAGCGCCAGTATTCCTAAAAGGTTTCGACGACGATGCGATTGCAGGTTATTCTTACAACTCACAGAAGCATGTCATTCGTTTGGCGGAAATTTTCCTAAGCTATGCGGAAGCACAAAACGAATTGGGCAATTCGGCGGTAGCGATTGAATATGTGAATAAAGTTCGTGACCGTGTAGGGATGATCAATGTAACAGGCACTTTCAGTAAAGCGCAAACCCGTGAGATTGTTCGCCGGGAACGTTGCGTGGAGTTGATCAATGAAGGACAATTGTTCTTCGATTACAAAAGATGGAAAACTGCCGATGGTAAATCTTACCTCGAAGAGGCGACCAACCGAAATGGTGGTATTCACCCTGTCGGCTATGAGTCGGTGGTGCTTGGTCAGGATGCAGAAGGAGAGCCAATTAAGGGAGTAGATTTCTCTAAAAGACCCAATGACCGCCTGGTAAGAAGTTATACTTCTCCAAGAAATGACTATTGGCCTTTCCCAATGAATGAGGTACAAATCAACCCGAATATGCCACAAAAGGCAGGTTGGTAAAAAATATGACGTTTTGTAAATAGTAGAAATACTATGAATTGAAAGGGAGGCGAAAGTTTCCCTTTCATAATTTTTTAACTGATGAAGAGAATAATACTTTTTTGCTTATTTCCGCTCTTAATTTCCTGTGCCAAGGACTGGAAAGATGAGCAGCTGCCGAGTGATGAGCGGGCGGCCTTGTTGGTATCAAAAATGACCTTGCAGGAGAAAGTCCGCCAAATGAACCTCACCCGAGGCGATTACCTCAAAACCGATGGTAAACTTGATCCACAAAAGATTCATCAGCAGGTTGAAGGGCTCGGTATTGGTGCAATTCATGATTTTTATGCTAAAACCGCCGAGGAATATAACACTGTTCAACGAGCAGCTATTGAAGCTTCTCGGCTAAAAATTCCCGCTTTGGTGATGGAAGAAATGCTCCACGGCTATTATGCTTCAGGTGCCACTGTTTTTCCAATGCCCATCGCTATGGGAGCAAGCTGGAGCAAGCCTCTGATGGAACAGGTGGGGCATGTAATTGGTACTGAAGCAAGAACTCACGGGTCGCATATGGCACTTGGGCCTACGCTTGGTATAGCTCGTGAACCTCGTTGGGGACGTGTGGCAGAATTGTATTCTGAGGATACACAGCTCGCCTCTGATATCGGTGGTGCAATGATCAAGGGGATGCATGGCGAATCCTTTAAATCTCCTTATGCCATGATTGCCGGCCCTAAACACTTTGCCGTTCACTCCGCACCCATTACAGGTTCAAACGCTTCGCCGGTACTGCTTGGTGAGCGCACCTCCCGAACAGATTTTCTGCCGGTTTTTGAACGTGCCATTAAGCAGGAGGGCGCTTTAAATGTGATGAGCTCTTATTCTGAACTCGATGGGGTGCCTTGTACTGGAAATCAGTGGTTATTAACCGACATTCTTCGTAAAGAGTGGGGCTTCAAGGGGTTTGTCATTTCCGATCTTGGCGCAATGCGTTTTTTGTGGAATGTACATCATTATGCAGATAATCCTCGTGAGGCGATCCGTAAAGCGGTGGAAGCCGGGCTGGATATGCAATTTTATGATTTTCCGGACTCTATGTTTCAGGCAACGGTGATTGATCTGGTAGAAAAAGGTGAGCTTGACGAAAAATGTGTCGACAGGGCGGCAAAAGGTGTTTTAACGACCAAATTTGCCTTAGGCTTATTTGAACACCCCTTCGTTGATCAAGCATTGATCGATAAAACTTATCACAGTAAAGCACATCAGGAAGTCGCTTTGAATATTGCCAAAGAGGGGATTGTATTACTAAAAAACGATGGCATTTTACCGCTCAAAAAGAATAAATACAAGCAGATTGCGGTTTTAGGCCCCAACGCAAAAGAGGCCGTTTTGGGAGGTTACACCATCGGAGATGCAAAAGGAGTATCGATTTTGGATGGGTTGAAATCAGCTTCACCAAAAACAAAATTTGTTTATGAAAAGGCTGCGAATATCGTTGCGAGAGGCACCGCGATTCAGCCGCAATACTTGTTCCATGGCAATGGTCTGCCAGGCCTTAAAGCAAGTTTTTTCAACAATATGGAATTGAAAGGCAAGCCTGTTTTGGAGCGTGTGGATCCGAAAGTGGATTTTGAGTGGCCTTGGTCTCCTTACCCTGGGGTTGAGGATGATTTCTTTTCTGTGCGATGGGAAGGCTATCTTCAGTGCCCTTCTGATGAAAATGGCTGGATAGGAACCACCTGCGATGATGGGGCAAGAATTTACATCAATGATGAGCTGGTGCTCGATTCCTGGGCAGGTTCATCGCCGATAAAAAAGGCAGCTTACCACTTCAAAAAAGGGGTAAAATATAAACTCCGATACGAGTATTTCGATCGGCAGTGGCATGCGACAGCCTCATTGCGCTGGTCGCGTACTGACCGGGGCATTGAAAAAGCAGTTCGACTGGCCAAAGCTTCTGACCTTTCCATTATTGTTGTTGGCGAGAATACCAAAACGGTGGATGAGAACAGGGATGTCAGCACGTTGGATTTGTCCGGTAATCAGCTCGAAATGATTCAGGCCGTTGCCAAAGTAGGCAAGCCTTACATTGTAGTTCTACAAAATGGCCGATCACTTTCAACCAACTGGGTGTCAGCCCATGCTAATGCGTTGGTGGAAGGCTGGTTCCTTGGTGAACAGGGCGGAAATGCCATGGCAAAGATTCTTTTTGGCGAGGAGTCGCCATCGGGCCGATTGCCAATTTCTGTCCCTAAAAGTGTTGGGCAATTACCGATTTATTACAACCAGAAACCCACCACCATTCACCGCTATGTAGATCAGGACGATCAGCCACTTTATCCATTTGGTTATGGCTTGTCATATGCCAACTTTAAATATGATCACCTTAAAGTCAAGGTACAGGAAGGGGAGCATGATTTTCAGGTAAACATTAGTGTAGAGGTAACCAATACCTCAAAAGTTGATGCCAAAGAAACCGTGCAAGTGTATGCACAGGATCTATTTGCCTCAGTAACCACTGCGAGAAAATCGCTGAAAGCTTTCGACAAGCAGATGATTAAGGCCGGAGAGACCAAAACTTTCCATTTTATTTTGAAACCCCATGACCTGAGATTGTGGAATCAGCAGCATCATTGGGCCGTTGAAAAAGGGGATTTTAAATTAATGGTTGGTCATTCGAGTGTTGATTTTTTGTCCACAAAATTTACCATAAACAAAAATTACAAACTGGATTGATATGAAGAAGCTCTTAATATTTATCGTCGCATTTTTATCAGCCTTTGGTGCTCAGGCCCAATGGAAAGGCAAAGAATTTGTACTTGATCCCGACCCTTTGGTGCAGCAGAAGCTGAAAGACTGGTCGGACCTGAAGCTGGGTTTTTTCGTTCACTGGGGCGCTTATTCTGTTGATGGCATGTGTGAATCCTGGCCGATAGTTTCTGAGGATGTTGATTGGCTAACCCCTCACAAGAACCTCAAGGAGTTTAGAAAGTACTATTTCGACCTGCCAAAGAAATTCAATCCGGTAAAATTCAATCCCGAGCAGTGGGCAGATTTGGCAGAAGACATGGGGGCCAAATATTTTGTGTTTACCACCAAGCACCATGATGGTTTTACGATGTGGGATTCTCAACTGACGGACTACAAAATCACCAATCCAGCTTACCCATGCTCCAAATTACCCAAAGCAGATGTTACCAAATATCTTTTTGATGCCATGCGTAAAAAAGGCATGATGATCGGGGCATATATCTCTAAACCTGATTGGCATCACCCTTATTATTGGAGTCCATCTTTTGAGTCTGCCGGCAGAAATGTAAACTATAAAGTCGAACGCCACCCCGACTGGTGGGGTAAGTTTACCGACTTTTGGTTGGGGCAAATCGACGAGCTGATGAGCAACTACGGAAAGGTGGACATTCTATGGCTTGATGGCGCCTGGGCAAATAAAGACAACCAGGGGCAAGATATGCGGATGGATGAAGTCGCGAATATTTGCCGTAGCAAACAGCCGGGAATTATGATTGTTGACCGTTGGGTTGGTGGTAAATATGAAAACTACCGCACCCCTGAACAGTGGATTCCTTCAGAAAGTCAGGATAAAATTTACTGGGAGTCCAACATGACCGTAAACTGCTGTTTTTCTTATCGTTTTGAAGATAGTCCGGAAACAAATGTAAAATCGGGTCGTGAGTTGATCCACAAGTTTGTAGATGTGGTTGCCAAAGGCGGAAATCTACTGCTGAACCTTGGGGCCTCACCACAGGGGTGGTTCAACCCTGAGGAAGTTAAGAGTGTGAAAAATATGGGGCAATGGTTACATAAAAATGGCCAAGCTATTTATGCTACCCGAGCGATTGCGCCTTATGCAGAATCAAATATTCGATATACACGCTCAAAAGATGGGCAGAAAGTCTATGCCATCGCATTGCTTGCAGAAAATGAGCATCCGTCGAAGGTCATGTTACCGGGGTGCCTGGCATCAAAAAATGCCAAGTTATTTGATGTGGCAACGGGGAAAAGATTATCATTCTCCCGACAAGGAAATGCCACCCTGGTAAATGTGCCAAGAAAAAAAGGAACAGACAATTATGCGATTGCTATTGAAATCAATGGTATTGAAAAAATGGCCGGAAAAAGTTACGGCAAATCTCAGCACGCAAAAGACGCCGAAAACCGCAATCTTTAAGCGCGTGTTTTAAACTTAAATCTTTCAGTAGGAGGGAAAGTTTATTAACTCACGCCAATGAATTAACCAAGATCCCTTCTGATAAACAGAGGGGATTTATTTATTTTTTAATTGACCGAATATGTATAAAAAGTTATCTTTTTTAACGCTTTTATTGCTGTTGCTTTCCAATATTTTGGTAAAAGCTGACACCCCCGAAAAGGATCAGTACAATCAGCGAATGCAATGGTTCAAAGATGCCAAATTGGGGATTTTCATTCACTGGGGGTTGTATTCGAAGGGTATTGACAGTGAGTCGTGGTGTATGTATCACAAAAAACGAAGCTGGGAAGAATACATGACCCAACAGGCTAAAGATTTTACCGCCGCCAACTATCAGCCGGAAGAATGGGCCAAACTTTTTAAAGAAGTCGGTGCGGACTATGCCGTAATGACCTCCAAACACCATGATGGTTTCGCCCTTTGGGACACCAAGTATTCAAAAATAAATGCCAAGGATTTTTCTGCTGCCAAGCGGGATGTCTACACCCCATGGGTGAAGGCCATCAGAAACGCAGGCTTGAAGGTCGGGGTTTATTATTCTTTATGTGATTGGTCACATCCGGATTACAGCCCAATCACTTTTGATCGCCCTGAAAAGAAGCTTCGGAAGCTTTATCCACAGCAACGTGCAGAGCGGTACCTGACCCCTTGGCAACGCTTCACGAAATTCAATTTCAATGAGATGCACGAACTGTTTGAGCGCTACCAGCCAGATTTGGTTTGGTTTGACGGCGACTGGGAACATAAAGCGGATGAATGGCCTTCACGTGTTGTAAAAGATTCCCTTTTATCATGGAACCCTAAGGTGATCGTTAACTCAAGGTTGAACTGGTACGGAGATTACAATACGCCGGAACAGGACCCACCAGTAATTGCGCCAGACCGCCCTTGGGAGTTGTGCCTGACCATGAACGAATCCTGGGGATATCGTGCAGATGACCATGATTACAAATCTGCGAAGTATTTGATCGAAACTTTTATACGTTCCGTAGCCAAAGGCGGAAACCTGCTTTTGGATATTGGGCCGAAAAGTGATGGCACTATTCCCAAGCCACAAGTTGAATTATTAAAAGAAATTGGGCAATGGTATCAAACCAATGGCACCGCGATTCGCAATACAGAAGCGGGGATTCCTTATGGCCACTTCGATGGTGAAACGACGCTCTCCAAAGACCATAAAACCATTAACCTCTTCTTAATGGGAGGCTTGAAAAATTTCACTACTTTACGTGGGGTGAAGGGTGAAATCGAAAGCATAAAAGTCCTTGGCAGCAATTCACCGGTCAAGTATAAAGTGATTGATTCTGCCCCGTGGAATGACATTCCCGGTATCATTCAAATATTTTTTGATGGCGTTAAAGAAGACCCTTATGTAACGGTGGTAACTGTTACTTTTAAAACACCTATTTCTTTATATCGAGGGATAGGGCATGCTGTCGAAATGAACGATTAATTTTTTTGAGATGAAGTATATTTTTGCAAGCCTGTATTTGCTGATCCTGAGCACGGCTGCCTGGGCTCAGCATACCCCCAACTGGGAAAATCAACATGTTTTCGCGGTCAATAAGGTCGCGCCTCATGCCTCATTTTTCAGCTATGAAAACGAAAGAGATGCGCTGAACGACCAGCAAGAGTGCAGCAAGTATTTCCAGAGCCTGAACGGTAAGTGGCATTTTCATTTGTCAAAAACACCTGAAGAGTGTCCGGAGGATTTTTATAAACTGGGATATGATGTCTCAGGCTGGGATCAGATCAAAGTGCCGGCCAATTGGGAAATTGAAGGCTACGATACCGCCATTTATGTGAATACCACTTACCCTTTTTGGCAAATAGCCAAGCAGCAACCACAGCCGCCTTTAATTCCTGAAGGTTATAACCCTGTGGGTGCTTACAAAAGGTCTTTTGAGGTGCCTGCGGACTTTACGGGACGCGAGGTATTTATCCATTTTGGTGCAGTAAAATCGGCCTTCTATATTTGGGTTAATGGCAAAAAAGTGGGGTATAGCCAGGGCTCAAAATTGCCTGCTGAATTCAATATCACCAATTATATCCATGATGGAAAAAATGAGGTGGCTTTGGAAGTTTATCGTTGGTCTGATGGCAGTTACCTTGAGTGTCAGGATTTTTGGCGTATCAGTGGCATCGAGCGGGATGTTTATCTTCAGGCACGTCCGAAAACAATGATAGAGGATTTGCACTTAAAAGCGGGGCTGGATGAAAAATATACCGATGGTATTTTGGACTTATCCGTGAATTTGAAAAGTTTCAGGGGGCAACGCAAGCAAGCCGTAAACCTTCATGTTCAGTTGCTTGATGCGGATCGTCATTCTATGAGAAGCTGGCAAAAGAAAACGGTTTTTGCTGGGGAAACCCAACTGCATATCCATGAGCAAATTCAGGGGGTGAAACATTGGTCGGCAGAACAACCGAACTTATATCATTTGCTGGTGACCCTTACCGATCGGCGGGGAGTGGTATTGGAGGCCACACATCAAAAGATAGGTTTCAGAAGTTCGGAAGTAAAAAATGGTCAGTTTTTGGTAAACGGTCAGCCGGTGCTCATCAAAGGGGTAAACCGTCATGAACATGACCCAGATCACGGGCATGTGATCAGCAAGGCCTCCATGTTGAAGGATATTCAGTTGATGAAGGAAAACAATATCAATACGGTGCGTACCTGTCATTACCCTAATGATCCGATGTTTTATCGATTGTGTGATGAGTACGGCCTGTATGTTATTGATGAGGCCAATATTGAGTCGCATGGTATGGGTTATGGTGAGCGAAGTCTTGCCCATGATACCACCTGGCTGGCGGCACATATTGACCGTACACGCCGGATGTTTGAGCGGGATAAGAACCATGCTTCCGTCGTGATCTGGTCACTTGGAAATGAAGCCGGAGATGGCATCAATTTTCAGAAAACTTACGCATGGCTCAAGGAGCACGATGATAGTCGTCCTGTGCAGTATGAGCGTGCAGGTCATGAGGCACATACAGATATTTATTGCCCCATGTACATGAGTCTCAAAAATACGATTGATTATGCCAAGACGAATCCTGCTCGGCCTTTAATTCAGTGCGAATACGCCCACGCAATGGGGAATTCCTGTGGCGGGCTGCAAGATTATTGGGACGCTGTACATCAATATAAAAGCCTGCAAGGTGGCTGTATCTGGGATTGGGTGGATCAGGGCTTGCGTGAAAAAGATGCTGATGGCAATGAATATTTCGCCTATGGCGGTGATTATGGCAACAATATGCCCTCAGACAATTCTTTTTGTATCAATGGGTTGGTTAATCCAGACCGTAAAGCGAACCCACAGTTACACGAAGTGAAAAAGGTATATCAGTCGGTGGCTGTTACTGCTGACGATTTATCCTCCATGATTTTTACGATTGAGAATCAGCATTATTTCACAAACCTGAATGAATTTGAGCTGGTTTGGTCCGTAGAAAATAATGGTGAAGTCATCAGGCAAGGAACAAAAACCATCGCGCTGGCACCGCAGCAGCAAAAGCAAATTCAGCTGAAAGAGGCGAAGGTAACTGGCCGGTCGGGACTGACGACCCTCACCTTTTCATTTCAGACGAAAGAACGAAACGGGCTGGTGGCTAAGGGCACTACAATGGCCTGGGATCAGTTTATTTTATCTGAGGATGAGCCGGTAGCCTCAGTACAAAAACAGACACCTCTTGAGTGGTCGGAATCGAAAAAATCACTGAATATCAATGGCCGCAACTTCAGTATGGTGATTGATAAGCACGTCGGGCAAATCGTCAGCTACCGCCTACAAGGGCAGGAGTGTTTCGTGCAGGGACCGTCATTGAACTTTTACCGTCCACTCACCGAAAACGACATCCGTGATGGTAACGGTGGAAGAGTGTGGAAGAATTTCGGACTGAACCAACTGGTTCAACAGGTGAGTGGAAACATTACAGCAACCAAACTTGAAAATGGCCTCCTTCAAATCTCGGTGCCGCTTGAGCTTCGCAACGATTCCCTGAAAACGTTCATCAATGTCCGCCAGCAATATTTAATTGATGCAGGTGGTGCCGTGGTTCTTCAAGCGAATATTCAGCTACCTGATGGCTTGAATTCTGTGGCAAGAGTAGGTTATCAGTCCAAAATGATCAAAGCGATTGATCAGTTACAGTGGCTGGGCAAAGGTCCCGTAGCGACTTACTCCGACCGTAGTTCTGCCGGGAAAATTGGGCTTTATGGCGGAGATATTCACAACCTTTATGATCATAATATGGTGGTGCCTCAAGACAATGAGAACCGATCTGAAACACGCTGGATGACCCTTACCGACAGGGAAGGAAATGGCTTGATGATGCAGGCGAATGAGCCTTTTAATTTCAGTGTTTATCCTTTTGATGATCAGGATATTGATAAGGCAAGACATATGAATGAATTGAAAGAGGCCGCTTTCAATACCATGAATATTGATCAAAAGGTGGCGGGACTTGGAACGGCAACTTGCGGGCCGGGCATTGAGGACCCGTATTTGCTGAAAGCTGGAGCATATCAGCTGAGTTGGTCATTTAAACCCATAGATTTGAAAAAGACAACAGCGCAGGCGGAGGGGCTTGAAAATCCTTGTGCACAGGTATCGCCGGTGGTGTTAAACTTACCGAAGATCAGCCGTGATCAGGCGGGTTGGGTAAATATGGTGTCGACAAAAAATCAACGTATTTATTTTTCAATTAACGGAGGTGTATTCGAGCGATTCACCAAACCATTTCAGTTGCAAAACCAGGCACTTATTAGTGCTTACTGTTTGGAGGGCCGAAGTAAGGGACAGCTTGTTAAAGTGGCTTTTGGGCAAAATAAAGTCAACTGGAAAATTCAGGAGGTAAGTAGCGCTAATCCGTGGAACCTGGCCCAGCATGCTATCGATGGGAAAGCGTTTACTTACTGGCAGTCGGAAAACCAACCACCTGCCTCTGGGGAACATTTTTTGGTGGTAGATATGGGGGATGCCTTTCAGGTCGACAAGCTGCTATACACGCCTAAATATTACAGTGCGTATGGTCGGGTGATGCGTTACACTTTACTGTTGAGTGAAGATGGTAGCCATTGGAAAACCGTTATTGCTGACGGAGAATTTCAGCCCACTTTATACGCACAGCAACAGCCATTTGCAGCCACCTCTGCAAGATTTTTTAAAATGATTATCCATTCCACAGGCAAGGAAAGTAATTATGCCGCAGTTGGAGAAATTGGATTACACATTCTTGAACCTATTCAATGATGATGATGAGAACGTTTTTAATTTTATTGTGCTCGTTAATGAGCGTGTCGGCAATGGCACAACAGACACAAAATGTGGTATTGGTTACCTTGGATGGTTTGCGCTGGGAAACGCTGTACCGAGGTCTCGATCAGCAAATTCTGAAAGACAAGCAATCGACTTCCTCTCCCGAAAATTTGGTGGAAAAATTTGGTGGTGATCGAGTAGAGAGTCGGGCAAAAATTTTCCCATGGGTATGGTCTAAGGCCGTTCAGCAAGGGCAACTTTATGGCAACCGTGATCGCAATGCCTTTTGTTCAGTAACCAATCCTTACGCTATTTCCTATCCTGGTTACAGTGAAATGATTACCGGTTATGGCGACCCGCGTGTAGATAGTAATGCCAAAGTGGATAACCCTAATGTCTCAGTTTTTGAGGTCGTTAATAAGACTAAAAAATTCAAGAATAAGGTGGCCGTATTTGGTTCTTGGGAACGTTATCCCGAAATATTTAACAGCAAAAGAAGTCATATTTTTGTAAACGCTGGATTTACCAAATTTGAATCCGATAACTTTACTGATCAGCAACTCTTCAGCATGCAGGATAAGCTCACAGGCCCATGCGGATGTTGTCGCCAGGATGCACTGACTTTTGCGTTGGCAAAATCTTATATCAAGCAGCATCAACCAAGATTGTTGCAGGTATCTTTCAATTTAACCGACGAATATGCACATGCAGGCAGCTATAATCGCTATATTGAGATGGCACATAATTCTGATCTGATGATTGGGCAATTATGGGATTTTATGCAAAATATCAAGCAGTATAAAGGTAAGACCACTTTCATCATCACCACCGATCACGGCCGGGGAATGTCGCCTAAGAGCTCTTGGCGCGACCATGGCGTAAGTGCGTTGCCTGATGCCGCCAATACATGGATGATTGTGTTGGGCCCTGATACAAAAACTACCGGTGAGATGATCGATACCGAAATTCATACCAATCAAATTGCAGCAACTATCGCTCAATTGTTGAAAGTTGATTATCAGCCTCCGTTTGAAATTGGTGCTCCGATCTCCAGTGCTATTCAATGAGACCTTTAAATAAAGAAGATGAAAAAACTACTATTAGGTTTATTATTTGTCGCAACAATGGGCTGTAATCAGCAGCCCATACACGCGCCTGAAATCCTGCTTACCCCTGAGCCGGTGAGCCTTCATACACTCGATGGTGCAAGCCTTCAGCAGAAAACTGAAATTCGCTATCAACAAGATGATTCTCAAAAAGATGAGGGTTATCAGCTTGTTATAAATAATGGGGTAGCGACGATCAGGAGCAAAGATGAGCGGGGAAAATTTTATGCCCAACAAACCCTGAAGCAACTCCAGTTTGCACAAGATGGAAAAGCATATTTTCCCAACTGCGAAATTACCGATTACCCCCGCTTCGGTTATCGTGGATTTATGCTTGATGAGGCACGTCATTTCTTCGGAAAGCAAACCGTAAAACTGTTGCTCGATTATATGGCGGCCAATAAACTGAATAAATTTCATTGGCACCTGACGGATGATCAGGGGTGGAGAATTGAGATCAAGAAATACCCTAAACTGACACAAGTGGGAGGTTTCCGAGCGGGCACACAAGTGGGGTGGAAGCCTGATATTTTTGAATGTGAGACTGACGGAAAACGCTATGGAGGGTTTTATACACAGGAGGACATCAAGGAAATTATTGCCTATGCGGCCAAGCTGCATATTGATGTGATTCCAGAAATCGATATGCCCGGACACATGATGGCAGCCATGACTGCCTACCCGGAGCTGGGGGAAAATAAAAATTACAAAGTTCGTCAGTATTGGGGAATTGCCCATGAAGTGCTTGATGTTTCAAACCCTGAAACTGTGCAGTTTGCCAAGGATGTACTGACAGAAGTGGCGCAATTGTTCCCTTATCAGACGATCCATATTGGGGGAGATGAGTGCCCGAAGGAGCAGTGGAAAAAGAGTAAGTCTTGTCAGGCATTGATGAAAAAGCTGAACTTGCCGCATGAGGAAGATTTGCAAGCATGGTTCATGAAAACCATGGAAAAGCATGTCAAACAATATGGTAAATCTATTGCTGGTTGGGATGAAATTCTTGATGGAAATATCAGCAATACCGCAACGGTTTTTAAATGGAGATTTTGGACAAAAGAGGATAATGCTCTGGTTGGTGCACGTCGAGGAAATCCGGTAATTCAGTGCCCGAATAACCGTACTTATTTTGATCATTATGCCACTGCTGAAAAGGACAAATATGAACCGCTTGGTTTTCCAGCTGTAACGCCTATTGACCGAATATATAACTGGAACCCGATGCCCGCAGCGCTTGAACCGCAATATCAGGATAAGATTAAGGGGGTGGCCGGAAACCTGTGGACCGAGTATGTAACCTCAGAAAAGACCCTTTGTATTCGGGTTTTCCCTCGCATGCAAGTATTGGCGGAAGTTGCCTGGAGTCCTCAGCAAAATCGTAAAGTTGGAAAGATGAACCGTAAGCTGAGCAAGCTTTTCAAAACCCTCGATGCAGCAGGTGTACCCTACAATGAAATCTATATTCAGAAGGGGCATGAATTAATTGCCGGAAAATAAGGGTTTAAAATTCTTTCATTTTCAGACCGCAATTTGTGCAGTTTAAATTTTTTCCCCTGCACTCAAAACATCTGTGCGAGCTATCAAGTACTTCCATGAATCTTGTCAAGGGTATTCCTGTGCTGTGTCTGCGGCAGGAACAATCTGCCCTTGACAGGTTCAGAGGAAGTACTTTCTTTTTGGATACTGTTGATTGGGACTGTGATCAGAAAAAATCAGAAGGGGGATTCTTTTTCCTATTTGCAGCCTCAAAATGCCCACTTCCATTTTTTATAGGAAAACAAATAGGCACCCAACCAGCCAATAAAACCACCTATGATAACCAAAAATAGTCGCTCCTGCATGAGCTCCTGTGTTAAAGGCCCTATGACGGTTTGGTTGGCACTGCAAATAATTAGGGTGACGGGCGTAGCGACAACCATGGTCAGCAAATAATTTCGGAACAAGAAAAAGACAAGAAAGAAAACAGCCAAAGAGAAAATGATCATCGCCATAATCGGGGAGGTCATTAATTCCAAAATAGCTGGGCTGATTAATAGACCGATGAAGGTTCCGGTTAGTCGATTCATGAGTCGCTGTGAAATATGAGAAAATTCCATTCCCTCTAAAACAGAAAAAGCGGAGATTGGCGCCCAATATGGCCGAATCTCGGCGATACCATCTCCTGCTAAAAAGGCTATAGGAACGATGATGGCCAAAGCACCCACGTATTGCCAATTGATAGGCTCAGAGATGGTTTTTTCGGTCATTTTTGAGCATGCCAGATAATGGTAAATATACGAGCCGAGCATCGCAAAAAACATTCCTGTCAGTATATACCCAATGGAAATCAAGATCAGCTGATAGTTGGTTTCATCGATTCGGGAGTAGGTCCCGACCATGAAAGCAATAAAAATAAAAAACTGACCGGGAGATTTAACCCTTGCCCAATACGCTAATTTATAGATGAGATAAATAACTGGTGGAATAATGAGAAACAGCACCCCTTTGTAAGGGCCAAGCTGTACCCCTAAGCCGAAAAAGGCGGATAATAAAACGCCCGACAGAAATACCTGACGCATTTTTTCGGGCAATGACGCCTTCATCGACTTTAGAAATATAGTAAGCATGCCCACCACGACCAGAATAGCCACCTGGAGTTGCTGAAAATAGATACCAATGACGAAAGGTAAACTCAGGCTGAGTGCATAAAATAGTTGAGTATGCCATTGGTTATCAGTTTTGTTGAATCGAAGATGGCTAACGAGGTACGTTTTAAGTTTTGTAGTGAAATTCATGTTGTCAAAAAAGATACAATTAATGTTTTTTATCTTATAATCAATCATCGGTTTCATGAGCAATTAAAAAGATGACGGTACAAAGTAGCCTATGCTACCCTGTAAATTAATAACAACACAAAGGTCAGCTCATTTTTTCGGTATTAGTTGCATGTTCTGCGCAAGTTTCAGCACGAAATGGTCAAGTGTTGGTTTGGGAACACGCGAGTTATTCAATATCAGTAAGGTATAAGCTCAAAATCCACTAACCTGAAAACCGATGGAATTTAAGGCGGATGGCTTTCTGCCCAAGGATTTAAAAATTAATTTGAGAGGGAATAAGAGGAAAACCCTCGAGCCTGTGAGTTTTCATAGCTGTGAATAGCAGGAGTATTTATCTTTTTAGGCAGTGGCACAGGTCATGGCGGTAAACAGCGTGAAGATGATGACGATGAGGATTTGTTTAAGAAAAACCGGAAGCGGGGAGCGCTGGATTTTTGGACGGGGATGTAACCCATATTTATTAGTGCAGAATGTACGAGTAAAGCATTTCCCTAAAAATTCAGTATCTTTAGGCACCATACAAAAAATGGATAATCCCATGAGCCAAAGACAAGCCTTGCCAATCGGAATACAAACTTTTGAAGACCTTCGAACAGGAGGTGCTGACTATCTATATATAGACAAGACAGCACATATTCATGAAATGACAAAACTTACAAAAGGTTACTACTTCCTTTCCCGTCCTCGCCGTTTTGGTAAGTCGATGCTGTGCTCAACTTTACAGGCCTTGTTTGAAGGAAAGCAAGAGTTGTTCGAAGGTTTGTACATCCATGATAAATGGGATTGGTCGGAGCAATATCCGGTGGTAAGGATTGATTTGAGTGGGATAAATTATGAAAACCTTGAGTCGGTTAAAGTTCAGCTTGAGAACTCCTTGTTAAAAAATTGCCTTAAACATGGGCTAAGTTATGAAGGTTTAAAACTGAAGGGATTAGGTCCAAAGTTTGGCGAGATGATTGAAGCTTTGTACCAAAAATACAATAAAAAAGTCGTCGTACTTATTGATGAATATGATAAACCTATTCAAGACACGTTATCGAATGACGATGACTTGGCTTCAAAATCATTAGATGTTCTTCGGGGGTTTTATTCAGCCATCAAAGCTTCAGATCAGTATGTCCGTTTTTGCTTCATGACTGGTATTACCAAGTTTACGGGTGTTGGACTATTCAGTGGAGCGAATAACTTCAAGGACATTACCCTCAGTCCAAAATATGGGACAATTTGTGGATTTACCCAGCAGGAATTGGACACCTGTTTTGGCGATTACTTTGAGGGTATCGATATGGAGGAGGTAAAAGCATGGTACAATGGGTATAACTACCTCGGTGATGCTGTTTATAATCCTTTCGACATTTTGTTATTCCTCAGTGAGAATGGAATATA
>CANMKE010000029.1 GCA_947498325.1 uncultured Persicobacter sp. | reverse complement strand
CTCCCCCAGGGCCGGAAGGCAGCAAGGGTAAGTGGTTGAGCGATGCGATCTTGGCTTGTCTTTTTTTGAATTATCCGTGAAGCACTCTAAATGAGGGCTTTTTTTATGCCCAAAATTTCAGGAATAGTACAATTCCCTAAAAGGAGTATCCTTAGCGTTAAAAATTTTTTAAGATTAAGTGGTTGATTGTCAATTGCTCAAAAAAATAATACGCCGACAAGTTTAAAAAATAGCCTTCAGTGCTTGTAAAGCAATAAAAAAGGCGTACTTTTGTCATGCGATTCGACGAGATCTGCTCCTGTTGAACTCCCCCAGGGCCGGAAGGCAGCAAGGGTAAATAGTTGAGCGATGCTACGTCGGGTCGTTTTTTTATATCAAAAAAGTACAATTCTGATCCATCCCATGGGTCTTTTTTTATGCCCAAAAATTATTCTTTTTTGGGGGATCTTTTCGTTTTATAATTATCAAATATTTCACTCACAGATAATTATAACACGATGAAGTTTTTTATTGATACTGCATTACTTTCAGAAATAGAAGAGGCGGCAAGTCTCGGGATTCTTGATGGGGTAACCACCAACCCTTCACTGATGGCCAAGGTGGGAATTCAGGGGCAGGAAGCCATCTATCAGCATTATAAAAAAATATGCGATTTGGTCGATAATAATGTCAGTGCGGAAGTGATTTCCACCGATTTTGAGGGCATGATGAAAGAGGCCGATGCCCTTGCGGGCATAGATGAAAAGATTGTAGTGAAAATCCCAATGATACCCGATGGCGTGAAGGCAATAAAAAAGCTGTCAGGTATGGGGGTGCGAACCAATTGTACGCTGGTGTTTTCGGCAGGGCAGGCCTTGGTGGCCGCGAAGGCGGGGGCAACCTATGTGTCACCGTTTTTGGGCCGACTTGATGACATTTCCATGGACAGCATGGAGATGCTCGGGCAGATTGTCAATATTTATCAAAATTATGATTTTCAGACTGAAATCCTTGGCGCTTCGGTCCGCCACCCCATGCATGTGATTACAGCTGCGGAAATGGGCGTCGATGTGGTTACTGCTTCACTCAAAACCCTCAAAGCGCTGTTTCAGCACCCACTGACAGATGTTGGCCTGGAAAAATTCCTTGCTGATTATCAAAAATCCCAAAAATAACCGCCAGTTTGGGGTACAGTCCGTTGTATTCCTTTGGATATAAAAATTTATAGTTGTGGCGAAAGTAAATATATATTGGATGCGGCGTGATCTTCGTTTTAAGGATAATCACGCACTGTTTGAGGCCCTGGAAGCCGACGAACCTGTTGTTCCACTTTTTATCTTTGATCGGGATATTCTTGATGAACTGCCTGAAGATGATGCGCGGGTAACTTTCATATATGAACGTCTTGAAGATTTACGCGATAAGATTGACGGGCAGGTGTTCGAGTTTATCTATGATGAACCCTTGAAGGCTTGGGAGCAGGTGATTGAAAAGTACGAGGTCAAGAAGGTATTTGCCAATCATGATTATGAGCCTTATGCTGATGAAAGGGATCAGCAGGTTCGTGATTTGCTCGAAGGACACGATATCGTTTTTGAAACTTTTAAGGATCAGGTGATTTTTGAAAAACTGGAGGTGGCCAAAGATGATGGTACCGCCTATCGGGTGTTTACGCCCTATAAAAAAGTGTGGCTTTCGAAATATAAAAAGGAAGGGGAGCAGCACTTCCTTTCTGAAAACCGGCTGAGCCATATTTTGGAAGGCCAGCCGAAATTCAAACTGCCTACCTTGAAGAAAATGGGTTTTTCAGGCTTCAAATATGAGGACATGCCCACCAAGGTGGTGAACAAGCGGACGTTGCAAAATTATGAGGATAAGCGGGATTTCCCTGCCGAGGAAGGCACGACCCGCATTGGATTACACCTAAGGTTTGGGACGGTCAGTATTCGTGATTTGGTGGCCAAGGCGATGGACGAAAGTGAAGTTTACCTGAGTGAGTTGATCTGGCGGGAATTTTATGCCATGATTCTGGCGAACTTTCCGCATGTGGTCAGTGAGGCCTTTAAGGCAAAATACGATAATGTCCCGTGGCGAAATGACGAAAAGGGTTTTGAGAAATGGTGCAAGGGCGAAACAGGTTACCCGATGGTGGATGCCGGAATGCGGCAGCTCAACCAAACGGGGTATATGCACAACCGGGTGAGAATGGTGGTGGCGAGTTTCCTGACCAAGCACCTGCTGATTGACTGGCGATGGGGTGAGGCTTATTTTGCGGAAAAATTACTGGATTACGAATTGGCTTCCAATAATGGGGGCTGGCAATGGGCCGCAGGAACAGGCACCGATGCTCAGCCTTATTTTCGGGTGTTCAATCCAGAAAGTCAATTCAATAAATTTGACCCCGACGAGCACTATGTGAAAAAGTGGGTACCGGAGTATGGTACCGATGATTATGTAGAACCTATGGTCGAGCATAAATCGGCACGGCAGCGGGCTATTGATACCTATAAAGAAGCACTGGACAAAGCCGATGGTTGATTTCGCGGTTGAAAAATAAGAGATAATTTGAATATCTTTTTGTAATAGCGTGGGGATGGCTTTTCTTTGAATAAAAAGTAAACATGTCAGCACAATACTGGTGGGTCCCCCTGCTGTTATTTTTTATTTGGGTACTGCTTCAGGTGAGTAAGCGTCAACCGACCACCTGGACCGCAGGGCGCGGCCTGTCGTACTTTGTGATTTGGTATGTACTCATGATCGCAGGGCTTGGCTTGGCGTGGTATGGCCCTCAGGGCGTGTCGAGCTTTCATTTTTTCAATGATCTGGACGAATGGTATGGTATGGATAAGCTTGGCCACTTTTTCACTTGTTTTCAGATGGTGCGCTGGGCTGAGGTCTTGCTGATAAAAGGCGGATGGGATCGTCAGAAACGGCAGTCGGTGGCTTATCTGTTAGGTTTGCTGATTTTATTGCCTGTGGAGGTTTTGGATGGATTTGGTAAAGCGTATGGATTTTCTGTTTATGATTTGCTGGCCAATGCTGCAGGTGCATCCTTTGCCTATTTGCAGCTTCGCTTTTGGGGTAAAGTGAAAATGTTCCCCCGCTTCAGCTTCTTTCCTTCTGCCTGGGCGGAACACCGTCCGCAGTTGCTGGGGCAGCATTTGGGGGAGCAGGTACTGAAGGATTATAATGGGCAGGTTTATTGGATGAGTTACCCGGTACGGTATTTTATCAACCGTAAAAGTGTGCCTTCCTGGCTGATGTGCTCTATCGGGTATCAGGTGGAGGGGATGGTTTATGGCAGGGTACACCAAAACCTTGAGGCGGGCTACAAGCCTTACAGCAGTTTGCTTTTTAGCTTTGATATTGATTATGCACAGCTGCCTTTGCGCAGGCTCCAGAGAGTGAAATTAGTTTTGGAACTATTCAAATTACCGATGCCCACCCTCGAAGTTCGCGAAAATGGGCATTGGCAATTGTACTGGGTTTATTTTTAAACACGCTCTTACGGTTTTCTGAATTTTAAAAGATGGTTACCAGCTTAATCTCCTGTTCATTGGAGTCAATAATTTCACCATTTTCAAGTTTCAGGACCCGCTGCGGATGCTGATTGATCATCGAATAATCGTGCGTCGCCATCAGGATGGCCGTTCCTTGTCGATTAATTTTGTCGAGAATCTGATAGATGTCCTCCGTAACTTCAGGGTCAAGGTTTCCCGTGGGTTCATCGGCAATCAGGATCCTTGGTTCATTCAGCAAGGCACGGGCAATCACCACCCTTTGCTGTTCTCCCCCAGAAAGCTGATGGGGCATTTTTTTTGACTGTCCAGCAAGCCCAACGAGCATCAGCACCTCTGAAATGCGCGATTTCATTTTACTGCGGTCGGTCCAACCTGTGGCTTTAAGGACAAACTCCAGGTTTTCATTGACCGAACGGTCTTTAAAAAGCTGAAAATCCTGAAAGACAATGCCGAGCTTACGGCGCAACATCGGGACATTTTTTTGCTTAAGTTCGACGAGGTTGAAATCGGCTACTGAGGCACTGCCGGCATCCAGGGTCAGGTCGGCATACAGGGTTCGCAGCAGGGAAGATTTTCCGCTGCCTGTGCGTCCTACCAAGTAAACAAATTCACCTTTCTGAATGTCGAAGGAGCAATTTTTCAGCAATTGTCGCCCTTCAATACTGATTTCAATATTGCGGACTGAAACAACGGGGTCAGTGGAAAAAGGGGCCATCAGTTACAGATTTAAAGGTTGTAATTTACCAAAAGGCAAGGCTTCAATAATGGCCTTCAGGGCTTCTTCTTGCCCTTCGAGGCCATATTTTTCCAGCTTTTTCAGTGGGCGGTCAGCACGAAAATAAGCGACCAACACAAAGTTGTCGTCCCTTAACTGAATATAATCGGGGATTTTTGCTTTCCCCTTTACTTTAATAATATACATAGTGATCCTTGTTCTCTCTGCAATATAGAAAAAAGCATTGCTTTTGTTGAATATGTGCTTCAAAAACCGCCCATAGTTGCTTATTCCGTCGGGATCTTATCAATTTTTTGGTAGGAGGTTTTTACCCCTTTGATTAAAGCGGAGCTGAAGCCACGGTGCTCCATTTCATTAAGACCCGCAATTGTACAGCCCATTGGGGTGGTTACTTTGTCGATTTCCCTTTCAGGATGCTGCCCGTTTTCTATCAGTAGGGAGGCTGCTCCTTTTACCGTCTGGGCGGCAATCAGCTGGGCAATTTCTGCTGGGAAGCCAATCTCGATCCCTCCTTGCGAGGCCGCACGGATAAAGCGCAGGGCATAGGCAATACCACAAGCACCAAGCACGGTCGCGGCATTCATTAGCTCTTCATTAATGATGATGGCCTTGCCCACCTGCTCAAACAGGTCGACAACTGCTTGCTGAAGGGTTGCCGAAGGGGTATCTGTTGCGATACAGGTCATACTTTCCTGAATGGCGATGGCGGTATTGGGCATGGCACGGAATACAGCAGGTGCTTCGCCGACGGTGTTTCTGATCTGTTGAATATCTACGCCCGTCGCCACGGAAATCACGACAGAATCAGCCGTAATGGCTTCGTTGATTTCTCTGAGCACCTTATTGATCAAATGGGGCTTTACCGCAAGGATGATCCATTGTGCCTGTCGGCAGGCGTGAAGGTTGTCGGCAAGGACATTGACCTTTTTTTCGGCCAGGTCTGCCAGCTTATTGGTTTGGCGGCGGGTAATGTATAGGTTTTCCGGTGCAATGAAAGACTCGTTGATGAGTCCGTAGGCAATGGCACTTCCGAGGTTTCCCCCACCGATGATGGCAATTTTTTGGTTCATGTCAGGTTTGTTGGTCTTGTTTGTTGAAATTTAAGGTTAATTCTTTACAAATCAACATCTCAATCAGGCCAGATCACAAAGCCTGTAGCCATTGTTATTATTTATAGGTCTTTAATCAGCTGGTAGCGTTCATAAAACTCCATAATATCGAGGGTCAGCTGGTTGCGGTCAGCATAGAGGACAAACTCCATGGAAGGGGTGTAGAATTTCAGGAAATTGACGGCCTCTTCTTTCGAGATGTTCAGCAGCCTGCTGATTCTCTCGGGGCTCAGGCGCCGTTGATAGTAAGCAATTTGCCGTGCTTCCTCGTTCTCGTTACGCAGGATTTCCACCATCTTCCGTCTTTGTTTTCCTTCTTTACTGAACGCATCGTAAAGGGCAGAAATTGGGCTGCCAACTGCCCGCATACCTTTCTGAAATCCGGTGAGGTCTTTGGGTTCAGGGTAGGTGCCGTCGGCATTCTGGCCAAGCCCGGGAATATAGTAGGGCTTCAGTTCTTTTTTTATCAGCGGGTGGTTTTCATCAATGCCGTAAACATCCACATTTTTCAGTCTGATGGCTGTTTCCTTAAGGAAAATCAGGTTGGGCATGTCGAGCTGGCTGCTATCTTTGAAGCAGTAGGAACTGTAAGCGTAGCCCATAGAGCTGAAAATGAGGGTGTCTGAGGGGTGTATTTTTACGGCGAAGGCACCGCTTTCATTGGTGGTGGTTCCGCGTACTTTTCCCTGGAGTACAATTTGAGCGAAAGGGATTGGTGCGCGGGTGGAGTCGTCCATGACAATACCACGGATAATGATTTTCTCCGGCAGCTGTGGGGCATCTTGTCCGAAACAAAAAATGGGCAGACTGCATATCAGCAGTAATAAGAGGGTTGAGGCTTTCAATATTACTTTTTTACCGTCGAATAATTCACTCATATAAATTAAATGGAATATTTGGCCACAAGCAAAGTCGGGGGGTGTATTTCACCTTTTTTAACGTAAAAAAGGAACCCGAGGGGTTCCTTTTATGATCTTTAGGGCTTGGGTTAGGCTTGCTTGAGGCTTTTGAACTGCATCTTGTGCAATCGGGCATAAAAGCCTTTGGCGTCGAGCAGTTGCTGGTGATCTCCCTGTTCCACAATCCTGCCCTTGTCCAGGACAATGATTTTTTCAGCATGTTGAATGGTTGACAGTCGATGGGCAATCACGATTGCTGTCCGGCCTTTCATGAGTCGCTCAATAGCGGTTTGAATCATTTCCTCCGTCTCTGAATCTACGGAAGAGGTGGCCTCATCGAGCACAATGATTCGGGGCTGATAGACGATCGCGCGCACAAAGGAGATCAGTTGGCGTTGCCCCACCGAGAGGGTTGAGCCTCGCTCCATTACGTTGTAATCAAAGCCACCGGGCAGTTTTTCGATAAAGTCCAAAGCGCCTACCAATTCTGCGGCTTTTCGGATTTGTTCATCAGTGATGCTGTTGTCGCCGAGGCGGATATTTTCGCGGATGGTATCTGAAAACAGAAAAACATCCTGCAACACAACGCCAATGTTTTTCCGGAGGTAAGGGAGGTCAAAATCTTTTACCGCATGGCCATCAATGGTAATGCTCCCTTGCTGAATGTCGTAAAAACGGTTCAACAGATTAATAATGGATGATTTCCCTGCTCCCGTAGCACCTACCAAAGCGAGGGTATGTCCTTCTTTGACATCAAAAGAAATGTCTTTGAGGACAAAGTTTTTATCATCGTAAGCAAACCAGACTTTGTCAAACTTCACATCCCCATTGATTTTTGCAGGTTTTAAGTTACCCTGATCAGGAATTTGTTCCTCGCTATCGAGTAGCAGGAAGATTCGTGAAGCGGAAACGACTCCCATCTGAAGCGTGTTGAAGCGGTCGGCGATCATGCGTATCGGACGGAAAAACATCTGAATATACATGATGAAGGCGATGAGTATCCCTGGCGTAATGCTGTTGTCGGAAAGGAGCTGCTGTGCGCCATACCAAACCAGCAGGCCGATGGAACCTGCGGAAATAATTTCAGCGACAGGGTAGTAAATGGAGTAATACAACACCGACTTAAGATTGGCCTCACGGTGCTTTTTATTGATTTCCTCAAATTTTTCATATTCCCGGTCTTCGCTGTTGAAAATCTGTACAATGGACATGCCCGTGATATGTTCCTGCACAAAAGAGTTTAGGGAAGATACCGCATTACGGACTTCATTGAAGGCATATTTAATTTTCTCTTTGAAGATGTAAGTGGAGAACAGCAGAATGGGAAGGGTTGAAAGACTCACCAGTGTCAGTCGCCAATCGGTATAAAACATGATGGCAGTAATGACAAACAGTTGTAGCACGTCGCCGACGATGGCTGCTACTCCCTGACTGAATACCTCGGCAAGGGTTTCGATATCTGACACCGTTCTGGTTACCAGTCGTCCGATGGGGGTATTGTCGAAAAAGCGCAACTGCAAGCCCAGCAGGTGGTCATAGAGTTCATCGCGGATATCTTTAATGGTGTTTTGCCCGAGCCAGCCCGAAATATAGGTATGCAAATAGGTAACGATACCTTGCAGAACCAACAGACCGATCAGCAGGATGGTCATGTTCAGCAAACCTGGGAAATTCCCATTGGCTACGTGCTCATCAATAGCAATGTGGATTAAATAAGGGCGTATTGGCCCTAAAATCGCCACACCGACCGTTAGGACAAGCAATAGAATGAATCGTTTCCAGTAAGGTTTGACAAATTTGAATAATCGCCGTAAAACAACGGAGTCGAATACTTTGCCACTGATTTTTTCTTCTTTCACAAATTTTCTTTTTTAGACTGCCTTGGATAGCAAATGCCTAATTACGCATTTTCTTTTATAAACGGGTAAAGGACTTTTGATAAATATAAACCATCAGAAGGAACGGAACGCCCGGCAACGCTTCGGTTTTTGCTGTCGATGACCTCAAGCACCTGTTGTGGAGTCATGCGCTCGCGGCCCACTTCAAGCAGTGTGCCCACTATGGCACGAACCATATTTCTAAGGAATCGGTTGGCGGTAATGTGAAATATCAGATGATCTTTATCCCTGAGTTCCCATTGTGCATGAAATATTTCACAAAAATAATTATTGACATCCGTTTTTACTTTGGAGAAGCACTGAAAATCTTTCCTGCCCAAAAGGAGTTTTGCGGCCTCATTCATTCGTTCCACATTCACAGGCTCCTTATGAAAATAACTCAGTTCCTGAAGAAAGGGGTCCCGACTCAGGTGGAGGTGATATTCATAGCTCCGTGTGGTGGCATCGAAGCGGGCATGTGCCTGATCATCGACAGGGAACATCCGCATAATGCTGATGTCAAAGGGTAACAGGGCATTGAATTTATATACATATTTTTCGCAATCCAGCGCTTCAGCGACATCAAAATGTGCGAATGTTTGTTTGGCGTGCACGCCGGTATCTGTTCGGCCACTGCCCAGAATTTCAATGGGCGTTCTCAGTATTGTGCTCAACGCTTTTTCTAAAACCCCCTGAATAGTGGGTACTGTCTGGTTTTTTTGGCTCTGCCAGCCATGGTAATTTGTGCCTTTATAGGCGATCTCGATAAAGTATCGCAAAATGTTCTGTGTTTTTTCAGTGTAAAGCTAATACATGTATATCAAACTTTTCAACTCTTTGGCCTGATTTGAAATATTTCTTTAAGCACAAAAAAGTATTTTTGCCCTAAATAGAATTTCGTAAGTTTGCCAAATAAGAGAAACTATTAATTATTATGATACAAAGAATTCAAACCGTTTTTTTGTTTTTGGTGTCTGCCCTTTTGGTAGCTGCCTGTTTTTTTCCGGTGTGGGCTTTTGATGCCGCAGGTGGAGAAGTTCATCAGTTGTTCCTTTTAGGATACAATCATATTTCAGCAAGTGGTGAAATAGTGAAAGAAGCCATGCCTTATGCGGCCTTGGGGATGCTTGCTTTTGCAGCAGCAACCATTTCTTTGATCTCTATTTTCCAGTTCAAGAATCGTATGAAGCAATTAAAGCTTGGCTATATCAACGCATTTTTGATGATTGGTATTATGGCCGGTAGTCTTTATCTGGTAAAATACAACCTGGTAGAATTGGCAGGAGGAAAAGGAAACTACTCTGTAGGCTTCTTTTTGGTCGTCGGTGCAATTGTTGCCAATATGGTGGCCGGTAAGTTCATCCGTAAAGATGAAGAGCTTGTTCGCTCAATGGACCGTATGAGATAAGGGGTTGATGATACTCAAAAAGGGCTAACACGAATATTGTGTTAGCCCTTTTTTTTGCCTGTCGCCAGATTAATACCGCATCTCCCGATTTTGTAAATCAGTTTTTTTGCTCAAGGCCCCCTATTGGACTGGGTGCTTTATTCAAGGGAGAGACATTGAACCAAAAGAATGTATATTGAAAGTAATCTGGGCACAAAATATCACACTACATGAAGGTTGGTGGTATTAATGCGTCTGCCCGCCCCAGGCAATAATGACCGTTGCCGAGATGAGAAGTAGCAGGCCTGAAATTAGCCACCTTTTGGTGCTTTTGGCCACGCCCGCCCATTCTTTAAAATATAGTCCCCACAGGTTGCCAAACAAGATAATAAAGGACATATGGACGGTCCAGCTGGCGAAGTGGAAGCGTTCCTCAAGGAAGGAGGAGCCCATGCCGTAAAACATAAACTGCAAATACCATATTGATCCGCCCAGGGAAGCGAGGAGATAGTTTTTTCGGGTTGTAGGGATTTTTTTGAAATATTCGCGGCTGGTTTTATTTCTGAAATTGTAATACAGGCACAGCAGGGCATTGCTTAGCAAGCCGCCAAGCAGGAGCACAATCAATACCGCATTGTTTTGCCACAGTGGGGCAGTGCCCAATGCTTGCGCTTCAGCAGCAATAGGCTGGCCGGCAGCGAGTCCATAGGCGAAACAAGCGCCAATCGGGCCAGAAAGAAAGGTAATCACAATGCCTTTCATGGATTTAAAGCCTTCTCCTGTGGTATTGCGCTGGCTTCGGTCTCGCAGGTGTCCGGCATAGCCTGCCATGCCAATGCCCAGTAGGCAGATCATTACCCCAAAAAGAGTTAGCTGTCCGGAGGTGCTTTGCAACAGGCTTGGCATACTTCCATCGACCAGTGGAGGAATAAGGGTGCCAAAGGCCGCGCCACTTCCGAGGGAAACTGTCATGCCCAGCGAAACGCCGAGGTAACGCATGGTCAAATTGAAAATCGGGCCACCTGCCCCCCAGATAAATCCAAAAAGGAAAGTCATGGCGATGGCCTGATCTGGCGCAAGGGAAAGGCTTTGGGTAAGTCCACTGACGGTAACACCTGCTACTGCCAACGGAACGATGAGCCAGGCGAATAAGCCCATGACCAGCCAGGAGCTTTCCCATGACCAGGTTTCAATCTTTTTAATGGGTGCGTAAAAGCTTCCGGCACATAATCCCCCGACGGCGTGTAAGAATATTCCAATAAATGAACTCATGGGTTAGGATTCAGGAGTGGAAACTAAATTTTTTGACCACAGTAAAGGGTTTTGCTGATCGTCCTGGAGCGTTTGTCCAACTTGTAGGGCATTGTGCTGCGCTTCGGAGAGTATATTTTTTTTGCCATTGAATATGGCTCCATCAGGCATATAGGCGCAGGTCATGGCACGGCGTGCAAAAGGAGTCATGTTGGCGTTGGCGCCATGTACCACCAAACCATTATGAAAGGAACAACTGCCGGCTTTCATATTGGCAGGAACGGCAGGAGTGTTTTTCAGCTCGGGGAAGGTGATGAAAAATTCATCCATATTGGCTGAGAATCCAGCTTCCTCGTAGGTCGTTTTCTTGTGGGAACCTGGCAGGAAATACAGACAGCCATTTTGCAGGGTCGCATCATCGAGGGCGATCCAGATAGTAATGGCCTGCGGGTGGTGGAACGACCAATAGGGATTGTCGGTGTGCAGGGTGCTGGGGTTGCCCCAGGGTTGTTTGAACAAAGCCTGATCATGCCATATCCGAATGCCGTCCACTTGGGCGAGCTGCGCTGCCATTTTTCCAAGTTGTTCGTCGAGCATCAATTTTTTGACACCCTCATGGTCTTGCCACAGGTTGATCAGCTGGTCAAATACTTTATTTACAAAAGTTCGATCAGCACCTTCTGTAACTTCATTTCTGTCGGGTAATGCCCGTCCTTTTCGCAAAGCAACGGCTTCATCTACCTGTTGGCGCCAATGGTCAAGCTCATCAGCAGTTAAAAAGTCATCGATAACGACAAACCCATTTTCTTGGTAAAATTCGGTTTGTGCTGCGGTGATGTTTGTGTTCATAAAAGTATGTTTATTGGGCGTTAAAAATAGATTTCAGGTGAATCGCTTCTTCCCAGCGGTCGACGGCATCTTCTCCTGTTGGTGTTGCGGGAGCGTAGCCTAACTGGTGACTCAGCAGTTCGATGACAATGGGAATTTTATGATCGGGATTCAGGCGGAGCACCTGATTCCAAAGCTGTAAAAAATGGTTTTTATCTTCGGTGAAAATGTTTTTGAGAGGAGGTTGTATCATACCCGGGGAGCTCATTCGGGCATGGATCATTCGGGTATTTTGGAGGATGGGCAAAATAGCATTGAACTTTTTCTGAAAGTGATCGGCCATGAGGGTACTGATGTACCAATGGCTGAAGTCTCCTGTGAAGCGAAGGGCAGGGAATTGTCTCAGAAGGGCAAGGCAGCGGTAGGGGTCTTGCGTAACTGTTCCTCGATGCGTTTCAATATAAATAGGGATAGTAGTTTGAATATCCTGAATAGCATTGAGCCATTGCACTATTTGTTGGTCTTCTTCCGTTCCTATCCCTAAATGAATATTTACTGATGTAGGCACTTTGCTTAAGGCCTGTTGCAGGTCGTGTATCCCTTGAGAAAGATCGAGAAAGCTTATGGTAATACTGAACTGAAGCTGTTCCTTTTGCAGAAGGGGATAATTCAGCTCGCTGAAAACCCCTGAAACGCCATTAAAACCTGCTTTTTTAATGAATGCATAGTGTTCCTGTGCAGGGATACGGTTGGGGGTGGCAGTGCTGATTAAGTCAGACAGGTTACCCATACTGATCCACCATTCAAAATTATTACTGACTTCTGTCATTTGCTTTCCTGATAATTATTAATTTACACTTATAATATTAGAAAATGATCAGGTATTTTTCATTCATTGTTTTGGGTGGATGATTGCACAAATTGATATTTCATGTCATTAATCCTAAAAGAGTTTAACACAGATTCATTATCAACGGTATGGGGAATGCACCTGTATAGTTTTGGGGAGTTGTTTGTTCCTGCGGAAGAAAGCAAAGGGGGAGTCAGTAAAAATTACCAGCATTCTTTCTGGCAGAAGGGTCGAGTATTGAATACCTTTTTTTTGGTGTATATCAGTGAGGGGGCAGGAGAGTTCCAGGTGGAGGATCAGCCATTGCAACAAGTGAATCCTGGTGATTGCCTGATCCTGTATCCAGGAATTCGGCATCGGTACCGACCATTGCCAGACAAGGGGTGGCGGGAGCATTGGGTAGGATTATCGGGTAGGTCGATAGATCAATTATTATCTCACTATAAAGTACTGGGGAAGCAGCAGCGAATACCTATGAAAGAGCCTTCAGTGGTGTTGGGTATTTTGGCGCAGGTAAAGCAGGAGGTATTGCAGGAGCGCGAGGGTTTTCAGGTACGGGCTTGTTGTGAACTGCAGCGACTTTTATCGATGATTTTTTTGCAGGTCCATCAGGGGGAGGTGTCCACTTCCCGAAAGGATCAGTTATTACGAAAGGCAAAAATACGCATGCAGGAGCAGGCGGTGAATTCGGCCTTTAATATGCCTCAATTGGCTGCTGAACTTGGGGTGAGTTATGCGTGGTTCAGGAAGGCTTTTAGAATGGAAACGGGCTATGCACCACAGCAATATAAAATTGGGTTGCAAATCAAATATGCGGGGAATCTACTGACAAGAACTACCATGACTGTGAAAGAGGTCGCGTTTGCAGCAGGCTTTGATTCGGAGGCTTATTTTTGCCGTCAGTTTAAAAAGGTCATGTTAAAAACCCCTTCGGCTTATCGTAAAGGGGCGCTGTAAGTAAGGAAAATTTGGGCATAAAAAAAGCCACCCGTGGAAGAGGTGGCTTTTAATTAATGTTTTGATCTAATTAATTCTTAGTCAAAGTCACAGTGTAAGAACCTACACCGTTGATTGCTTTTTCACGAGCAGCCTCAGCACCTTCGTAAGAGAATTTGATTTTTAAAGTTGTTTCACTGATGCTTTCGATCGTGATTGTTTCAACACCACCACCTACTGAAAGAGAAGTAGTAGAAGAACCGGCAAAAGCCCAAGTGTCACCGAATGCAGCTAATTCATCAGCTACACCACCAGCTTCCAAAGAACCACCTTTGAAGTCAGCGTCGTTACCAAATTTCAATGTTAAAGCATCGAAAGAATCGTCGCCGTCAGTAGTGTCTACTGTAGCATCGCCCCACATTCCCATCAATAATTTTGATTGAGTTTCTTGTGGATTTTCTGGCTCTGGCGTTGGCTCATCACCTCCACCGCCACAGGCAGTCATAAGGGCGATAGCACCAATGAAGAAAAACAATTTTGCAGCGTGGTTGAACAGATTTGTCATTTTTTGAACAAGTTAATGTTTAATAAAAAATTTGCATGTTTATACTCAAAAGGTTGATTCGAGCCAATGATGACACATTGATTCATCAACCACTTTTGACAGTTTTGGTGATACCACTCAATACCCCATTCGTCAAGATTCGACGTTGGTTCATCTAAAAAAACCAAAGGGGAGTCGGTGGCAAAGGCCAATCCTAAACGTACCCGTTGTTTCATTCCCGAAGAAAAAAATTTGATAGGTTTATCGGAATGACCTTCCAAAGATAGAAATTTTATTAAGAAGTCAATAGAGAAACCCTCTTTTAATTCTTTAAATTTGTAATGAAATAGTAGGAATTCGCGAAGTGAGAGTTCTTCTGGTAATTCAAGATAAGGCGCCACATAGACCAGTTCTTTGAAAAAAGCATCGGGCTTAATAATGGCGCTATTTTTTTCATAATGCACATTTCCCTGCGTTGGTGGTGTAATTCCGGCGAGCACTTTCATGATCGAGGATTTTCCACTGCCATTGGGGCCTGTAACCGCATAGGTATTACCTGCCTCAAAGGTGTAATCGAAGTGGCGGAAGATCCATTCATTGATAAATCTTTTGCCGACACCCTGCGCACTGATTTTAAATTCTTGTTTAATCATATCATTAAAAAATAACAGCCACATTAAAGGGATATCGCTTCAATGTGGCTGTGATTTAGGGTCAGTGATACTGACTATTTAATAATGCCTCTTTCAGAACTTCTGATAAAGGACAGGATATAATCTCTTTCTTTGGTTACAGGAATTTCGTTTTCAGCAACGGAAGTTGCTTTTGAAATATTGTATCCACGATTAAAAATCGTGCGATAAGTTTCCTGAATGATATTGATCTGCTCAGAGGTGAAGTTACGTCTTCTCAGTCCAATAGAATTAATACCAGAAAATCCGCCAGAGCGGGTCGTCATGGCAAAAGGAGGAACATCTTTGCCTAAAAGTGTACCGCCAGCCACCATGCTGTGGGCACCGATACTGACAAACTGATGAACGGCTGTTGTGCCACCTAAAATAGCCCAGTCGTCAATTTTACAATGTCCTGCCACCTGAGTGGCATTTCCTAAGATACAACGGTCACCGACGATACAGTCGTGTGCCAAATGTACATAAGCCATCAACAGGCAGTGATTACCCACTACAGTGGTGTGCTTATCCACCGTACCACGGTGAATGGTTACATATTCTCGGATGATGTTGTGGTCTCCGATCTCTACGGTGCTGTATTCGCCCGCAAATTTAAGATCCTGAGGAGTTCCGGCAATAGCAGCGCCACAATGAATTTCATTGTGCTTGCCAATTCGTGCGCCATCCATAATCACGGCATTTGGGCCTACCCAGGTGCCTTCACCGATAACGACATCTTTTTGTACCGTAGCAAATGCTTCTATCGTTACTCCATCAGCAATTTTTGCTTCAGGATGAACATTTGCCAGTTTACTTATTTCTCCTTTCATGAGTCTTTACGTACAATTCTTGCGATCATTTCCCCTTCACATACCAGATTGTTTCCTACGTAAGCTTCACCTTTCATTTTGGCGATGCCACGTTTGATCGGTGCTAAGAGCTCACACTGAAGAATCAGCGTATCGCCAGGGGTTACCATTTGGCGGAACTTTACCTTGTCAATACCAAGGAAGTAAGTCCAGTGGTTTTCAGGGTCTTCATAGTTTGATAAGACCAAGATCCCACCTGTTTGTGCCAATGCTTCAATCATCAGTACACCAGGGAAAACTGGGTTACCAGGGAAGTGTCCCGTAAATTGGGGCTCATTCAAGCTTACATTTTTAATGCCGGCCACGTACTTGCTGTCCAGATGGAAGATTTTATCCACCATAAGGAATGGGTAGCGGTGCGGCAGCATTTCTTGAATTTGCTTAATGTCTTTTACTGCAGGCATCTTTGGATCGTAATGCGGGATATTGCTATGCGATTCCTGCATCATTTTCTTCAGCTTGCGGGCAAAAGCCACGTTGGCGGCATGTCCAGGGCGTGCAGCCATGATTTGTCCTTTAAGGGGACGACCTGCCAAAGCCAAATCACCTATCACATCCAATAATTTATGGCGTGCAGGCTCATTCTTATATCTTAACTCGACGTTATTCAGGAAACCTTGATTAGCGACGATGTCTTTTTTATTGAAAATTTTCTCCAGGTTCTCCATTTGTTCAGGAGAAAGTTCCCGGTCAACAATCACTACGGCATTATCCACATCACCTCCGCGAATCAATCCTTGATTGTACAGGGCTTCAAGCTCGTGCAGAAAAACGAAAGTTCTACAGGTAGAAATTTCTTTTTCAAACTGCTTGATATGTGTGATAGAAGCATGCTGTGAGCCAAGAATCTGCGAGTTGTAATCTACCATGACGGTTAATCGGTAGTCATCGGCAGGCATAGCTGCAATATCGATGTCTTTGGATTTATCGCTGTAATAGATACTTTTCGGAATCTCAAAATAGTTGCGGAGTGCATTTTGCTCTTCAAGGCCAACACTTTTGAGTGCTTCTACAAATGCCATTGATGAGCCGTCCATAATTGGAGGCTCTGGGCCATCCAATTGAACCATCACATTGTCAATCTGTAAACCCACCAATGCTGCTAAAACGTGCTCAACGGTGTTTACGCGCGCTTCACCTTTTTGTAAAGTGGTACCTCTGGAGGTATCGACTACATAATCGACATCCGCCTCAACGACTGGCATGCCTTCTAAGTCAACGCGTTGAAACTTATAGCCATGGCCTGCCTCTGCAGGAACAAAGGTCATGGTAGCAATCTGACCTGTGTGCAATCCCACACCGGCCACTGCGACCGATCCTTTTATAGTGTGTTGCTTAGTATTCATTGATCATATAAATTGGAGGGCAAAGTTAAGCATTTTCTTTTAATTCTTTCAAGTCAGCCTCCATTTGAGGTAATTTCTTGAAAACAGAGTATGCCCGGAAGTAATCGCGGAGGTTATACGCAGGGCTTCCCATGTATATCGCTCCTTCCTGTTTGACAGATTTAAGGATGCCCGCCTGAGCACCCAAAACAACTTTGTCAGCCACCTGTAAATGGCCGGCAATGCCTACCTGTCCGGCAATCGTTACATTTTCGCCAATTTTGGAAGAGCCCGAAACCCCTGCCTGTGCAGCAATTACGGTGTTTTTTCCAATCACGACGTTATGTCCGACCTGGATCAGGTTGTCAAGTTTCACCCCTTGCTTAATAAGAGTGGACCCCATTGTTGCGCAATCAACAACGGTATTGGCACCAACATTAACGTCATCTTCCAAAATAACATTCCCCAACTGAGGAATGCGTTTGTAAGATCCATCCTCCTGTGGCGCAAAGCCAAATCCATCGCTTCCGATTACGGCATTGGCGTGAATATAACAGTTGTTTCCGATAATACAGTTGCTGTACACCTTGGCGCCTGAATCAATAACAGTATTGTCTCCTATTGTTACATTGTCGCCGATGGCAGCATGAGGATAAATTTTGACGTTGTTCCCGATGGTAACATTTTTCCCGATGTAGGAAAATGCCGCACGGTAAACTTCAGTGCCTGTTGTGGAACCTGCTCCGATAAATGAGGGCTCTTCCACGCCTTCTTTTGCGAATCGAGTGTATTTGTCATACTCCTCAAGAAGTGCGGTAAAAGCAGAGTAGGCATTTTTTACACGAATGAGTGTCGTAGCGACCTCTTGCTTGGGTTGAAAGTCCTCGTCAACGATAACGCCTGCCGCCTTGGTGGTGTACAGGTGGTTTTCGTATTTTAAGTTAGATAAAAATGAGATTGCGTCCTCTCCCGCATCTTCAATTTTCCCAATAGTTTTAATTACTCGGTTGCCGTCCCCTTCGACCGCACCTTCTAAAACTACAGCAATCTGATTCAGTGTAAATTCCATTCAGTTTTGAGTCCTTTTTCAAAATTCAACTACAAAGATACATTTTTGCTTAAGCATAGATAGTATTTTTTTACAATTTTGCTCAATGCAGTGATGTTCGGTAGGTCTGAAGCAGCTTCGAGATCAATAATTTCCCCGGATTTTTTAGAGATAAGTATTTGATCATCATGGTTTAAATAAGCAGAATTGGTCACGAAACCTTCGGCCATAAGGTAGTTGGCGTCTGTTTCGGAGACCGAAAAGGTATTTTGAACTATTTGATTGGTATTTTGTATTTCTTCTGCCGTGAAGGGATCGTTTTGCAATTTTATTTTAAAAATGTTCCGATTCAGGAGTTGTTGGCTGATGGTCGATAGCACATGATCGGGGTGGCTTTGCCATAACTTCATGGCGGCCATAATATCGAAATCATCCAATTGAACGAATTGGGCGATGGCTTCCTCCTTTTCCTGGCTTCGGATATTTTCAGCATGTTCAAGGAAGTAGGTTAGGGCTTCGGAGGCGACCACCTTTTCTCCCTGTGCGACCAGAAACTGTGCCCGCTTGATCAGGCGGATCATCATCTGTTCTGCAGCAAGGGATGTTTTATGCAGATAAACCTGCCAGTACATCAGTCGGCGTGCCTGCAAGAAATTTTCTATGGAGTAAATGCCCTTTTCTTCAATGACGAGCCGATCATTTTTCACGTCAAGCATTTTAATGATACGGGATGCGCCCACGGTCCCTTCAGAAACCCCGGTAAAAAAGCTGTCCCTTTGCAGGTAATCGAGGCGATCCATATCCAACTGTGAGGAAATCAGGGAGCAGAAGAATTTCCGGGGATATTCCTTTTTGAACATCTGGATGGCCAAATCAAGCTTGCCATTCCATTGTTTGTTGAGCGACTCCATCAGTTTGAGGGAAATGTACTCATGGTCGATGTCCTTCAGCAAGGTGTGCTCCAGGGCGTGGGAAAAAGGCCCATGGCCGAGGTCGTGGAGCAGGATGGCTGCTTTGGCGCCTAAAATTTCCGCTTCGCTGATTTCAACCCCACGGTCGCGGAGCTGTTCGAGGGCGCGGGTCATCAGGTGCATTGCCCCGAGGGCATGATGAAAACGGGTGTGTTGGGCTCCAGGGTAAACCAGGTCGGTCATGCCCAGTTGCCGAATGCGGCGGAGTCGCTGAAAGTAGGGGTGTTGGATTAAATCAAAGATCAGTTCATCTTTAATATTAATGAAGCCATACACGGGGTCGTTGATTATTTTCTTCTTATTCAAGCTTGCATTTACTATTTTGCTACTGAATTTGTTAAAAACTCTTAATTTTTGCCAACGTTTATGATAATAATGTTTATTTGACGTTAGTAAGAAGTTTTTTCAACTCTTTATATATAAAGAAACCAATAATCCTTGATTTATGCAAAGGTATAAGATATTGTGGGCAGACGATGAGATCGAATTTCTCAAACCACACATTTTATTTTTAGAAAAAAAAGGCTACGAAGTAACCGCTGTAAATAGTGGGGCTGATGCCGTAGAGCAGGTAAATGAGGATCATTTTGACGTGGTTTTCCTGGATGAGATGATGCCAGGAATGACGGGTCTTGAAACATTGGATCAAATAAAAAACATTCGCCCCAGCCTCCCTGTGGTGATGATTACCAAAAGTGAGGAGGAGGATGTGATGGAGCAGGCCATTGGCAGTAAAATCGCCGATTACCTGATTAAGCCGGTAAATCCTAACCAGATTTTGATGGCAGTGAAGAAAATCACGGACAATAAGCGGTTGGTCTCTGAAAAAACCAACCAAAGCTATCAGCAGGATTTCAGAAATATCTCGATGGCCTTCATGGATGATATGAACCATGAGGAGTGGGCCGATATCTATAAAAAGTTAACCTATTGGGAACTTGAAATTGAAAGCTCTGACGACAGCAGTATGTCGGAGGTGCTGGACATGCAAAAAAGCGATGCCAACAACAAGTTCTCGAAATTTGTGATCGACAACTATGAAGACTGGCTGAATGATCCCGACTGTGAGCGTCCGGTGTTGGCCAATGATCTGATGCGCAAGAAGGTTTTCCCAGTGGTCGCTCAGGGCAAGCCAACTTTTATGTTGCTGATTGATAATTTGCGCTGGGATCAGTGGTGTTTCCTGGAGCCAATCTTCAGTGAGTATTTCAAGATTGAAACCCGCGAGACTTTCTATTCTATTTTACCGACCACTACGGCTTATGCACGGAATGCCATTTTCTCGGGAATGATGCCGCTGGAAATGAGTAAGCATTATCCACATTTGTGGGTTGGCGATGAAACCGATGAAGGGAAGAACAATCACGAGCACGAGTTTCTTGAAGAACAGCTTAAACGGATGCGCCTGGATTACAAATGGTCCTATCACAAGATCAAGCAGGTGGCACAAGGCAAGCAGCTGGCCGATAACCTCCGCAACCTGATGAGCAACGACCTGAACGTTATTGTTTACAATTTTGTGGATCTGTTGTCGCATGCCCGTACCGAGATGGAGGTGATTCGTGAGTTGGCCCCAGATGAGTCTGCGTATCGTTCCCTGACAAAATCGTGGTTTGAGCACTCGCCTTTGTTTGATATCGTTCAGCGATTGTCGAACCTGGATGCGAACGTTGTACTGACGACCGACCACGGAACTGTTCGGGTAAAACGTCCTTATAAAATTATTGGGGACCGAAACACCAACACCAATTTGCGCTATAAGGCGGGGAAAAATCTCAGCTTTAACGATTCCTCTGTATTGGTCAGCAGAAATCCAGAAGATTTACACCTGCCAAAGCAGAATGTTTCTACGGCTTATGTGTTCGCTACCGAAGACAGCTTCTTCGCTTACCCGAATAACTACAACTACTATGTGAAGTATTATAAAGATACTTTCCAGCATGGTGGGATATCAATGGAAGAAATGATTTGCCCATTTATTTCAATGGTGCCAAAATCAAAATAAGTTATCTTTGTAAAGAAAGGGAAGTATGTTGATGCCTGTTTTTATAGGTTTTCATTCTACTTTCCTTTATTTATTTAACAAGAGTGTCAAAAAAAAATTGCATTTTGGAGAAAGAACTGATTATTGAAACGAAAGGCCTGAAGGATTTAGCCGCAGCCGCAGAGAAGCTGATGGCCTTTGGTTCTGATTATAATGTTTGGTTGATGAACGGGGACATGGGAGCAGGAAAAACAACCCTGACGATCGCACTGTGCAAAGCACTTGGTGTGGTGGATGATCCCACAAGCCCAACCTATTCGCTGGTAAATGAATACCGTACCGAAGATGGCTTGCCTGTTTATCATTTCGATTTTTACCGCATTCATGACGAGGCGGAAGCAGAAGAGATTGGTGCCGAGGAGTACTTTTATTCCGAAGGTTACTGTTTTATTGAGTGGTCTTCACTCATCCCTTCCCTGATTCCCGACCGCCATCTGCTGGTAGATATTGATGTTATTGACGAAACTAATCGCTTAATTAAAGTCACCAGAAATGGCTAAAAACACTCCTTTTGGATTTTCGAAATTGGCGCAGGAATCCCTCCTGACGCAAGAAAAGCCTGCCAAGATCGGTCGCCAGCACCAGGCCATGACCATCGGTATGCCAGTGGAACGCTCCATGCAGGAAAACCGTGTGGCACTGACCCCCGACTCTGTGGGAGTGCTTGTGAACAACGGGCACGAGGTTTTGATTGAAACGGGGGCGGGGCTCTCTTCCAATTTCGATGATAAGGAGTATTCTGAACGCGGAGCGAAAATTGTCTATTCCGCAGAACAGGCTTTTGAGTGCCCGATTGTACTGAAGGTTGAACCCGCTACTATTCAGGAGCTGGAGTTAATGAAGCCGCACAGTTCGCTGATTTCTGCCATTCACCTCGGGACCATGTCACGGGAATTCCTCGATAAGGTAAAAGAAAAGCGACTGACCACTTTGGGCTTTGAGCTCTTGGAAGATAAATCTGGTGGGATGCCTGTGGTACGTGCAATGTCGGAGATTGCGGGCATGAATGCCCTGTTTATTGCATCGGAGTATTTGAGCAGTGTCCGTAAAGGGCGCGGTGTTTTGCTTGGTGGTATTACAGGTGTAGCCCCTTCCAATGTCATTATTCTTGGTGCTGGAACGGTGGCGGAATATGCCGCACGCGTTGCTTTTGCGCTGGGAGCCAATGTACAGATTTTCGATAACCATCTTTATAAGCTTCGACGCCTGAAAGCGGCTTTGGCTCATAATGTAGCCACAAGCACGATTGAAACAGAAACCCTGCGGTCGGCACTGAAGCAAGCCGATGTAGTGATTGGGGCCATCCGACCAGAGAAAGGCCGCAATCGCTATTATGTGTCGGAGGAAATGGTGGCGAGTATGCGTCCCAATTCCGTGATTGTGGATATTACGGTAGACCAGGGAGGCTGTTTCGAGACTTCCCGCCCGACGACTCACGAATCACCGATTTTCAGGAAATACGATGTAATTCACTATTGCGTGCCCAATGTTCCTTCCCGTGTGGGGCGAACAGCAACTACGGCGCTGAGTAATATTTTCACCCCGATTTTGCTTAAAACGGGAGATCACGGTGGTGTGGAAGCGATGATGTTCAAAGAAGACTGGTTCCTGAAAGCGGTTTATAATTATAAAGGCTGTCTTTGCAATGCTGCCATTGGGAATAAATTTCAGATGGAATTTAAAGATCTGAAACTCTTTGCACCCCCTTCGTTGGAATAATAAAATAGCGCTATTGAAAATACGATGTGCCTGAAGATCCCTTCAAATTTTGAAGTGATTTTCAGGCATTTTTTATGCGCGAAATGGGGTGTTCGGAAGGCGTAACCACTGGGCGAAAAAAGATGGTTTTGGGCTATAATCAGGTGGCTATATTTATTGCCTATTGAAGAAAAAATTTTATTTTGAGGTATTCAATCGAAAGGAATATTTTCTATCCAAATCAGTTTCTTTATTTAATAACCGTCGGCTTATGGAGAAGTTAAGAGTTACTAAAGAATATGACAAATTAAGTGTAGAGCTTAAGGAACAGCTGAAATTGGCCTACCCTGCAGGTTTCAGAAACCATCTGATCACCTTTAAAGGGAAAGACCATCAGCAGGTGAGTGCGCTGAGGTTTGAAACCGAAGACAAAATTTACCTGATCAGGATGACCAGCAAGCAGGCAGTACAGATTATTGATGCCGACCCTGACTATGATGATGACGGTAACCTGTTTGATGAAGTGAAGGAGGGATATGAGGAAAAGCACCTCGACAGCGATATCTTTCCTGCGGAAGAAATTTAAGGAACAAAAAAAGCGCAATCACTTTAAAGGACTGCGCTTTTATTTTTTTATGCGGTGAAGGCGCAAGGCTTATGAAAGGCCTTCGATTTGACCGTCAATGACATCGATATTATTGGCTGCAGGAATTTTTGGAAGACCAGGCATACGCATGATCGCACCTGCTTTGGCAACAATAAATCCAGCACCAGTATTAATGATCAGGTCGTCAATGGTGATTTTAAAATCTTTTGCGACACCATAAGCTTTCGCGTTGTCGCTGAAAGAATATTGTGTTTTGGCCATACAAACGGGCAAGTGTTCCAAGCCCAGTCTTTTTATGCGGCGAAGCATCAGTGGTGCGCGTCCCTCAAGAACAACACCCGTTCCACCGTAAATATTCTTGACAATATTTTCCAATTTAGTGACCACAGCATCGTTTTCACCATAGCTGAATTTCAAGGTCGCCTGATTTTCTTCAACAGCCGCAACAACTTCTTTCGCCAATTCAAGGCCTCCTTCGCCGCCATCATTAAAGGCGGTCATGAGTGCAAAGCGTACGCCCTGAGCTTTTGCCCACTGCTCCACAATGGCCAATTCTGCCTCCGTATCCCAAGGGAATCGGTTCATGGCAATGACTACTGGCTGCCCGAAATTTTGCATATTCTCGACATGCTTGGCCAGGTTTTTCAGGCCAGCCTCAACGCCCGAGAGGTTTTCTTCTTTCAGGGCATCTTCAGCAATGCCGCCGTGCATTTTTAAAGCAGGGCAAGTGGCAACAATCACAGTTGCTTTAGGGGCTATGCCGGCATGCTTACATTTGATGTTGAAGAATTTTTCAGCACCTAAATCAGCACCAAAACCCGCTTCAGTAACAGCATATTCACCGAAAGTCATGGCCAGCTTAGTTGCCAAAACAGAGTTGCAGCCGTGAGCGATATTGGCAAAAGGTCCTCCATGAACGAAAGCAGGGGTGTTTTCGGTCGTTTGTACCAGGTTAGGATCAATGGCATCTTTAAGCAAAGCGACGATCGCTCCAGCAACGCCAAGGTCTTTTACCGTGAAAGCTTTATTGTCAGCGGTGTATCCGAGCAGAATGTTTTCAATGCGCAGGCGCAGGTCGGTAAGGTCATTGGCCAAACACATAATGGCCATAATTTCAGAAGCAGGCGTGATATCAAAGCCTGTTTCACTGGTAATACCGTTGGCATTGCCACCAACACCCGAGACCATTTGGCGAAGGTTGCGGTCGTTTACGTCAAGAACACGTTTCCAAACCACCTCTTTAAGAAGTTTTCCAGTGAATTTATTCTGATGCTGGTAGTTGTCCAGCAAAGCTGAAATCATATTGTGAGCGGAGGTAATGGCGTGGAAATCTCCCGTAAAATGAAGGTTGATCTTTTCCATCGGTACCACCTGTGCGTAGCCTCCACCTGCGGCGCCACCTTTCATCCCAAAACAAGGACCAAGGGAAGGTTCACGCAAAGCAACAATGGCTTTTTTGCCCAGCTTGTTGAGACCCAGTGTCAGGCCGATGCTCGTCAGGGTTTTGCCGTTTCCTGATTTGGTAGGCGTAATGGCGGTCACCAAAATTAAGTTTGACTTCTGCACTTTTTCATTATCCACCAAAGTGTGTGGTACTTTGGCAATATGCTTCCCGAAAGGGTAAAGATCCTCGGTAGGGATGTTGACTTTTTCGGCAATTTCTTGAATAGGTGCAAGGTGCGCCTCACGTGCAATTTGAATGTCCGTTTTCATAAAATAAGCTCAGTATTCTGCTGTATATCCGTTTGTGGCGCAAAAATACACCATTTTAGCTTTTGATTGTGATGTGTTGTGGAATATCTTTTGCTTACCTTTGTGCGGAAAACATTTAAAGAAAGAAAATATGGGTAGAATCATGGCCATAGATTATGGGACAAAACGTGTCGGTATTGCCGTAACGGATCCTATGCAAATTATTGCGAGTCCGCTGGATACGGTGCATTCCAAGGATATCGTAGACTTCATTGTAAACTATGCCAAAACGGAAGAGCTTGACTGTGTGGTGGTCGGCTGGCCTACCAAGCTCGATAGCAGCGATACCAACAATACACAAAATGTTCAGGCGTTTGTCAATCGGTTAAAGAAAATGATCAGCCTGCCCATTCATCTGGAGGACGAAAGGTTCACCTCCAAGATTGCGATGCAAGCGATGATCAGTGCGGGATCGAAAAAGAAAGACCGCGCCAAAAAAGGCAATATTGATAAGGTTAGCGCTGCCGTGATTCTTCAGTCTTATATGGAGCGAACAAAGGGGTTTTAGTCGATGCGGGACGAGCTGATTTATGTACTTGACCTGATCGGGACCCTGGCTTTTGCCATTTCGGGCATTCAGACTGCCGCCGATAAGCGGATGGATGTTTTCGGGGCCATGATGATCGGTTTTATTACTGCGCTGGGAGGCGGAACAGTGCGCGATATGCTTTTGGGGCAACAGCCAGTGAGTTGGTTTCATGACCTGAACTACCTGTTGGTGGTGATTTTGGCTGTGGGGATCGTCTTTGCTTTTGCGAAACATGTACGGCGACTGAAACAGACCCTTTTTTTGTTTGATACTATCGGTATCGGTGTTTTTACCCTGATCGGTGTAGAGAAAAGCCTTTCATTGGGGATCAGTGCACCTTATGCGGTGATCATGGGGATGGTTACTTCAGTAGTTGGGGGCGCCACGCGTGATGTCCTTTGCAATGATATTCCGCTGATCCTGCAAAAAGAGGTTTATGCCACCGCCTGCCTGCTTGGTGGCGGGACGTATGTGTTTTTAAATATGATGGGTGTTGGCTTGGTGGTGAATAGTTTCGTGACCATGAGCACCGTGATTGTGATCCGCTTACTCTCCATCAAATACCATATATCGTTACCCCGAATGCGGCGGTAGTGCCTCGAAAATGACGCTTATTATTTTGTCCGCAGATTAATGTATCTTGTGAAATGACCGTTGAAGTAAATTCCTGCTACAACGTTTTTCAGCGCTGAATCACCTCATATTTTACGTGCGCAACAAGCTGTTGATGCTATGGCAATAGGGGGCGGCGTTCCTGCTGGGGTGATGTGTTCAAAATATGGAAAAGGTCTTTTCGTTACATTGATTTGTAGACTATAAAATACCCACGCAGTCATGGGGGCTTGCTGCACCAAGACAGAATAATTCAATCTAAATATCAACAATCAATAGAAATCTCTATGAAGTTTAGAAGTAGAAAACTCGTACAGCCAAGTGATTTGAACTCACACCTGACCCTTTTTGGTGGGCAGTTGTTGGCTTGGATTGACGTCGAAGCTTATATTTATGCGCGTTGTCAGCTGGGGTCAGCCCGCCTGGTAACCAAATACATGTCTGAAATTAATTTTACCGCTTCAGCCCAACAGGGCGATATCGTTGAGATTGGTTGCCAGGTGATTGCTTTTGGAACAACTTCGGTAACTTTACGCGCGGTGGCCCGACGCAAGGAAGATCACCAGCCGATTATTACGATCGATAAAATGGTGTTTGTTAATATTGATGAAAACGGAGAGGCTGCACCGCATGGCGTGACGGTAGCAACGGAAGATATTTGATGAGCAATTTACAGGTGATATATATGGGTGGTGGTGCTTCGGCATGACCACCTTTTTTATGGCCCATAGTTTAATGAAGCTATAAATGAACACCCGATGAGGCGCACTGCTTTTTCTGTTTGACGGTACCCTGAAAAATGAGATGTGAAAATGTGGTGTGAATTGGGGTGCCTGTCTTGCCATGGCGCTTCTGTAGCAGGTGGTGGGGCACCCAATCGTGGAATATCTTTTCGCTTTTTATCGGATTGTTTACGGAAGTGAACACTGCCGCAGCAAAAAGTCATTTTAAATTCTACCTTTACAGGGTATGCCGCTGATCACCACTGTCTTTGGTAGGAGAAGGGGAGATGTTGGTTGGTGGTCATCACCAGGCAAAATTGCGAAACGAAAAGATGTGATATGATCGATAATCGTTTTATTGAGGGGAGCCATGTAGTAGGGGCTCCCTTTTTCTTTAAAATGCTTCTGATATTTCCACATAGAAGCCCGAGTTGTCATCGTTGCCAATACCATAATCAATCCTGATATTAAGCTCCTCTTTTTTCTTGACCATAAAGCGAACTCCGCCGCCGTAATTGTATTTGAGCTGATCGGTGGAAAATTGATCAAGAGCAGGGGCAATATTTCCTGCGCCCACAAAGCCCACGAGTCCAAAGCGCCTCCATACATGCTGGCGGTATTCTACTTGCGTGGCCATTACTACTTTATCACGGTACTTTCCTTTGAAATACCCTCGCATAATACGAGAGTCCCCTAACTTCGCCAGACTCTCAAAGGGCACATCCCCCGAGGTGAAATCTCCACGAAACTGTGTCGCTACCACCCCCGATTTATTGACCCTTTTGTAATATCTCATGTCCAGGCGCATCCAGTCATAGCGATAAGTACTGCCGATGGCTTTAAAGTTATGCTCGGATTCCAGTTCAATAAAATACCCCGAAGAAGCATTGAGAATGTTGTTTCGGGTGTCCCACTGAAAGGCAATACCCAGGCCCGAAGTTCGGTAACCATCCTTGCCAAGGTGATCGTTGGTGTCGAGCAGGTTTTCCTCAGGCTTCTCAATATCCATGGCATCATAATACTGATACCTCGCCCCGAGGTACATATTATCGAACAATTGAAAGAGGTAAGAAGACCGAAAGGTCAGGTCAAAGAACTTGATCAAATCCCTGTCCTCCTCTGGAACAATATCCTGCCCAATCCCATAAAAAGAGTCGGGATAACTTCTCAGCAGGAAGTAATTCTTCATTCGTCGGCGATCGTCGCGAAAGAAAATCTGATTGTCCACCTCCAGCAAATACTGATTGTTCAAGGTGTAGATGAAAGCCGTGCGGACGTAAGAAGTTTGCGCAAGGGAATCCAGCGGGTGAGGCTTGAACAGGTTGTAGGCAAGTGCCCCGAAAGCGAACTTTGTTTCAGGGGAATAGTACACCACGGGTAAAGCCAGCATGCTGTGCTTTTTGTAGGTGGTACTGTCGGAAACAGCCTTTTTTTGGGCAGTAGTTTCCATATAGATCATCAGGGAGAGGATCACGAGTAAACATTTTCGCATGAGTTGATGTAGGTAAGTTTGATCTAAGGTAAGGTCAAAAGTGTTTATAATCAACTCATTAATTCAAAGGATATTACTTGGGTTTTCCTGCGGTCTTTTCTGGTAAAAATTTAATTTGCCCTTTTTCATCAAAGCTGAGGTATGCATTGAATAGGGTTCCGTTTCCTGTCTTGAACCCCTTGATCAGGTTGGTTTTTCCTTTGCTGACGATCGCTTTAAATTGGGCGGAAGTCAGTTTTTTGCCATAGTTTTCAAAAGGGATTTTAAATCCGCAGGTTTTATATTGTTCGCAGCCGTAAGCCGTTTTTCCTTTGATCGTATTGGCGTTACAGATCGGGCATTTGAGGGTGTCTTCAGCTTTTTCCTCCAATTGCAATTTGAAGTCAGGCGTGAAGGACAGCTTTCCACTGACTTTTTGACCGTCTTTCTGAAAACCTTTGATCATGCCACTGTCATTTTTTTCGAGCAGCCTGTACCATTGGGCATCGGTAATTTTTTTGCCCATAAATTCAAATGGCAAAATAAGGTTGCATTGTTGATGACGAACATTTTCGCAGCCAAAGGCTGTTTTTCCTTTCAATAGTTTGCCTTTGGTACATTTCGGGCAGGTCATGCCTTCGATGGTTTTTTCGGCGGATTTTGTGGTGGCCGCAGGCTTCGTTTTCTGGCTTTTGGCATCCTGAATACTAATGTGTCCGCTGTAATCATTTTTTACTTCATGCACCAGCTGAATCAGCATTTGTTGCATTTCCTCGCGAAAATCAGCAGGGTTAAAAGTGCCTTTTTCAATCTGCCGAAGTTTGTACTCCCACTGCCCCGTGAGCTCGACGGATTTCAGCAGGTCGTTTTTGATCGTTTGAATCAGCTGAATGCCCGTTTGTGTGGGAACCAGGTTTTTCTTTTGTTTCTGAATGTATTTTCTGCGGAAAAGGGTTTCGATAATTGCCGCCCTTGTGGAGGGTCTGCCAATACCATTTTCCTTCAGGGCATTTCTCAGATCTTCAGCCTCAATATCTTCCTCCTCGCTAACCTCCTCTTCTTTAATCAGCTTACCCGCGGTTTCCATGGCACGGAGCAAGGTGGCTTCGGAATACTGCTTGGGTGGTTTGGTTTCCTTCTCCTGAAGTGTAGGCTGGTGTGGGCCACTTTCCCCGACTTCAAAAGCAGGCATCATCTGGTTTTCTTCTTCCCCTTTTTTCTGCTCTTCCTCCACCTTCTGGTTACTCAGAGCATATACATCGCGCCAGCCCATCTTAATGATCTGCTTACCGTTGGCCTTGAATTCCACCTTGGCTGCCTCGCCTAAAACAGCCGTTTTCGATACGATACAATCAGGGTAAAAGGCCGCAATAAAACGTAAGGCGATGGTCTGATATACCATCGTTTCTTGCTGATTCATGCCCGATGCCGTTACGTGGGTTGGAATAATGGCATGGTGATCGGTCACTTTTTTGTCATCAAAAACCTTTTTCGATTTACGGATCGGCTTTCCTCGCAGTGGGGCAGTGAGTGCCTCATAAGCCTTCATGGAGCCGAGGATACCCGCAATTTTTGGGTACATGTCATTGGGCAGGTAGGTGGTATCTACACGTGGGTAGGTGACCAGTTTTCGCTCGTAAAGTTGCTGAATAAGTTTCAGGGTCTGATCCGCCGAGAAGCCAAATTTCTTGTTGCATTCCACCTGCAATGCGGTCAGGTCAAAAAGGCGTGGAGGCGTTTCCTTACCTTCTTTCTTGCTGTAATTCTTGATGGTGAAAGCCTCCTGCTTAATGGCTTCCATGGCCACCTGTGCTTTTTCTTTTTGCAGAAATCGCCCTTTGGCCGCCGAAAAATTCACCTCACGATATCGGGTTTTAAGCTCCCAGTACGGCGACGGTTTGAAGTTTTCAATTTCCAGGTACCGCTCAACAATCAGGGCAAGGGTAGGGGTTTGCACCCTTCCGATGGAAAGCACGCCTTTGCCCCCGCTGTATTTGAGGGTATAAAGTCTTGTGGCATTAATGCCGAGTAGCCAGTCGCCGATAGCGCGAGCGCTTCCAGCAGCATAAAGGCGATCGAAGTCCTTGCCGTCTTTAAGGTTTTTGAAACCATCGACAATGGCCTCTTTGGTCAGGGAGGAAATCCATAATCGTTTGACGGGCACCTTACATTTTGCCTTGAGCAATACCCAGCGCTGAATCAGTTCCCCTTCCTGTCCTGCATCACCACAGTTTACCACTTCCGCCGCACCCTGAATGAGTTTTTCAATGGTCTTGAACTGCTTTTTTACACCTGCATCGCCCATCACTTTTATGCCGAAGCTCTTGGGGAGGATCGGTAAGGTGCTGAGCCCCCAGCTTTTGAGATGCGGCGCGTAATCGTGCGGTTCTTTCAGGGTGCAGAAGTGCCCAAATGTCCATGTAATCTGATAGCCATTGCCTTGGTAGTAGCCATCGTGTCTTTCTTTGGCACCAAGGACCTCGGCAATTTCTCGTCCTACGGAGGGTTTTTCGGCAATACAAACAATCATGAATTTGGGCAGTAAAGGATGAATGAAAATTTAGGGAGGGTTTGCTGTTGGCTAAGCGAGGACGATCTCGCCATTAATAACCATCGGCACCACTTTATAAGTGTTGAGTGTCAGGGCAAAGTCGATGTCTTTTTGAATATCCATCTTGGCAAGGCGTTTGGCATGTGCAGATTGCGCCAAAAATCCTGCAAGGTCATTTTTTACGGCCTGATACATCACTTTTGTGGCCAGGGCGGCATCATCTTCAAGTTCAAATTCCCCCTCAAGTCCCGCTGCGACCGCGCCTGCAAAAAGGCTGTCTTCAAGGTTGAAGTTCCCTTGCCATCCAGCAGCAACCATCACAACATCTTTTTCCTGTGCTTTCAGGTAGGAAATAATGGCGTCGAGGTTAACAAAAGCACCGATCAGAATTTCGTCTGCGGCAGCGGCTTTACTGATGGCCAAAGTACCGTTAGTGGTTGTGGCGGCTACCTTTTTGCCCGTTTTGGCCGCTTCCATATAATCAAATGGGCTGTTACCCATATCGAAGCCGTCCACTTTTTTTCCGCCGCGTTCGGCAGCAGCAATGTAGCCTTTGGCCTGCAAAGCTTTGCATTCTTCCACCTGTGCTATGGGGGTAATGGAGGGGATGCCTTCGGCCATGCCTGTTACCATGCAGGTGGTGGCGCGCAATACATCAATAACAACGGCCACCTTTCCCTTGAGGTCGGAAAGGTGAATGAGCTCGGGAGTCAAACAGATCGATAGATTCTTCATACATCAGATTTTTAGAGGGTGCAATTTACGCAAGCTAATGAATTTATGAAATACCGAACTTATAAAGGAGGGCAGGATTCCCGCTGATTTTTTAAGATTGAATTTGTAGTGTGGGGGGATTATGATATCTTAACGCAAGATAAACCTAACACAACATGAAACATCTATTTTTAATGGCGATGGCCATACTGATGAGCGTATCAGCTTTCGCACAGGTTGAGGGCATTGCGGATCACGTAACCCTGGAGACAAAAAACCGCCAAACGTATTTTGCTGTGCCAGGCTCTATTCGTATCTCGGCAACCAAAGAAAAGAAAAAATTATTCTCGAAGAAAAGTTCGAATTTTCAGGCCAAACGTATGGTGAAATTTCAGGACCATCAGGGGAAGCTGATCAGTTTGCCCGTTAATAGCCTGACAGAGAATTCCATGAGGAATTTGCATGTTGCTTATAACAATCAGGTGAACCGACCATTGAATCCTGAGGAGCGTATGGAGCTTTTCCGTCGGGCAAGAAATGGTGCCCGTGTGAAGTATGTAGTCGGTGGTGTTCTTGCAGGTGCAGGGGTGATTGTCGCTGGTGCTGTTACGGGAGGAATTGCCCCCGCGGTTTTATTTGCCACTGGAGGTGCTTTTGGTGCCTGGGGCTTTGGTCAGGACTGGGCGGCGAGCCGATACCTGAACATGGAAAAGCATGAGTTCCGTGCGGTAGATGATCTTCATGAAGATTTTTAACGCCCACGGTCAAAATAATTGATCTAAAAAAAGCCATCCCGTTTTGCGTGGGATGGCTTTTTTGTTACATCAGTAATGATCATCGATTAATGGTCGTGATCGTGATCGTGCTCGTGATGGTGGATCAGTAAATCCTGGAATGTTTTATCTTCATTACCCAGTTGATCGATCACATAAATAGCGAAGTGGTATTTACCTTCAGCAATTTCTTCACCGTCGATCATTTCAGGTACGGTTACAATGTTCTCATCAATAGAAAGCGTTTTAGGATTTCCGTCTACTTCAACAGTTTGAGCATATTGCCACTCTTTACCTGTTGATTTCACACGGTGGTCATGGTCATGTCCTTCGCCAAAGTGGATGTCAATTTTATAACTCTTAATACCATTTTCGGCATTCAGTGCTGCATTCAAATAGAGCTCTTCTCCAGCTTCTACCAATGCCATTTCATGACCGTCGTGCTCTTCGGTTTCATTCGCCAGCTGAATGATTTTTACTGTTGGTGCCTGTAATTCATTTTCTGAGTTACTGCTACAAGCACAAAAGATCAGGCAGGCCAATGCCCATAAGCTTAATTTCTTCATGATAAATTGATGTTATTGTGATTTTGTATATGCAAACTTATTGCATCTTCATGAATGAAGCAACCTTTTTGCAATAAAGTTGCATTAAAAATTCATCTTGACGGTCAGGCTGATATTTCGCCCCTGCTCTGGCAGGTTCAGCAAACGGTATCTGCTTAAATGATTCATATAAGTCTGATTGGTCAGATTATCGACTTTCAGCATAATATGATATTGTACATGAGGCATACAGATTTTCATGCCAGCGTGCAGGTTAATAAGCTGATAACCTGGTGTTGTACGTTCATTTCTGTCTACCCTGTCCTGCGCAGCCGTCGCACGGTGTCCCGCCCCAATGTACAGGTCTTCAAACTGCGATCGGTGCCTCCAATGGTAACTGAATTCCACATAATTGGACGCTGGTGGCGTAAAAGGCAGCGGCAGGTTGGTGTCCAGGTTCAGGTTGTAAAGGTACTCAAAAGCATTGCTGAAACTGAGGTAGTTGGTCGGCTGATAGTTCACCGAAAACTCCGCTCCAGCATGAATGGCTTCAGCCTCTTTATAGTCGTAAATTTGTCCGGCATCGGGTAGGGGCGAGAACCGTCCACTGGGCCCGAGAAAGATATAATTTTCAAAATAGTTGAAAAATGGACTCAGCTCAACATGCCACTGCTCAGTACTGAAAGCGAGCCCGAGGTCCACCTGATAACCCCGTTCTTCCTGTAGGCTTGCATCGCCTTGCTCATGCCTGAAAGTGCCATGATGCACCCCGTTCATGGTCAGTTCTGCCACTGTTGGCATACGGAACGTTTTGCCAAAATTGACTTTTGCAGTCCATTGTTCGCTGGGGCGGTAACTTAGTCCTATGGCACCCGACCAATTGCCTTCGGTGCGGTCAATGTGTGGACTTCTGTTGATCCAGTAACCACTGTTTTGCCCTGGGCTGTATCGGCTGCTGTCATTAAATTGCTCCACCTGATAAGCGAACAGGTCATAACGAAGGCCACCGCTCAGGCTCCATTTTTCATTCAGGTCTTTCTGAAAAAAAGTGGTGGCATAAACACTGGTATTGATATAGTTGGGCAGTAAAAATTCAAAACCATCGAAGTGGTGTTGCTGAAAGTTTCCGCCCATTCCAATACTCCAGTTGAAGCCCTCCTGCTGATGATTATAGAGTGCTTCTGCGGAATAATTGCGCAGGTTAAGCCCATGCGCCACATCGCCAGGGGATCTGTACTCTGGGTGGTCGGCAGGGTGCGCTTCTGGTCGGGAGCGTTCCTGTCGGTTATTTTGCTGCAACCCCAGGGTGATTTTCAGCCAGTCATCATTCAGTTTGAGGTCAGCGGTGAAAATGGCTTTTTGGTGCCGATTCACCTGCATGGGTAATTCTGGCCACCTGCTGGAAATCGGGAAATCATCGAGCCAGCCAAAAGAAGGAGTGCCTACCGCACCAGGAAAAAGCCCGACGGTCTGCTGGAAATCGGAAACCGCAAGGTTCAGTCGGCCCCATTTCTTTGCCGTTCCTACTTGCAAGCCCACCGATTGGTCGTGGCCATTGGTATTAACGAGCGTCTGCTCTTTAATGGGGAAGATAAAATCCAGGTATTCAAACTGGTCAGCAGGGACACGGTAGTTATTGAAAGAGGTGTAAGAACCCTCGGCAATGAAGTAATATCCGTGATGATTTCCACTGATTTTCAGGCCTGAACCTATGGCATCATTATTTGATTGATAGTTGGTGGTGAACTGCCCGTGAAAACTGTTGAGGGTGGGGACCTTGGCCAGTGATATTTTAACCACACCACCGATACCGTCCGAGCCATAAAGTAAACTCGCTGGGCCTTTGATAATCTCGACACTGTTGCTGTTGTAATTATCAATGGGCAGGCCATGGTCGGAACCCCACTGCTGGCTTTCCTGCTTCACGCCACCATCATTGACAATCACCCGATTGCCGAACATTCCACGAATTACAGGTTTACTGATCCCCACGCCAGTGCTCAGGCTGTTGATTCCCGCCTGCTTGGTAAGGGCATCCACAAAGGTGCTTCCCCGTTGTTTTTCCAGTTCCTCCTCACTGATTTCCGTGATGGTCTGGCTTTGCTTTCGGCGTCTTTCTATTTCTTCGGCATTGATGATCACCTGCTCAAGCTCCCTGATTTCAGGCTCAAGCATAAAATTACATTTCTGGTGATTTTGGTGCAGATTGATGTTCTTTCGGCTGGGCAAATAACCCAGATAACTGGCAAATACGGTATGGTGACCGTCGGGAACTTCGGGGAAATTGTATCTGCCGTTGAGATCGGTGAGGGTGTTGAGTTGTCCGTCATTGATATACACCACCACACCAATTAAGGGGGTTTTGGTGTCATGATCCAATACCTGCCCCTTGATCGCATGATGCTGGGCGAAGATTTGATGGGAAAGAAATAGGCTGAAAAGCAGTAAAAGTTGTTTCATTGTTTATGCAATATAATTGCAAAAATGAACAAATTATTCGCCCGCGCAAAGTGAAATACTGATTTTATGACACCAAAACCCGAAGTGATATTCAGGTTTTGGCGTACTGCTGTGCACTTTAGTGCAATTCAAGCATCGGGATTTCGATCAGCAGGACTTTACTGTTTTGCGTCGCAGTGATTTGTACTTGCTCGCTTGCTTCAATACCTACGGCATCCCGTTTGCCGAGCGTAAGATCTTTGCCCATCGAAATTTCTCCTTCCATTACGAACAGATAAATTCCGTGTTCGGGCTTTGTCAGGTGGTAATCCACCGCTTTTCCCGCTTCCAGTTCGGTGATCGCGAAGGTTGCTTGCTGATTGATCCAAAGGGCATTTTCGTCCGAAGGGCTTACTACTGTTTGCCATTGATTCTGTCGGCCTTCCTGCGCAAATATTTTTTGATCGTAGCGAGGTTCTATATTGCGTTTTTCGGGAATCACCCAGATTTGTAACAGGTTCGTGTGCTGATCTTTGTTCGGGTTAAATTCAGAATGTTGAATCCCTGAGCCCGCAGACATTATTTGTACTTCTCCTTCATGAATGACTTCCTCCCTGCCTGTGCTGTCGCGGTGCTTGAGTTCCCCTTCCATCGGAATGGTTACAATCTCCATATTATCATGAGGGTGGGTGCCAAAGCCCATGCCTGGAGCAATGATATCGTCATTTAAGACTCTGAGTGCGCCAAAATGCACTTTTTTAGGATCGTACCATTGGCCGAAGCTGAAGCTGTGGTGAGCATTGAGCCACCCATGATTTGCATGTCCTCTTTCTGTTGCTTTGTGTATTGTCGTTTTCATGGTTTTGTCTGATTGTTTATTGGTTAGGACGGCAGGAGATTGTGGAGGTTGCTATTTGGATTAAAAAAATGTTACGCGTATTGTATTTTCTTGAAATAAGTCGCTTTCATCTAAAAAAAAGAGGCTATCCTGTTTCTGGATAGCCTCAAAAGAGGGGAATAAGTTATACTTATTGAGTATTATTGATGACAGCAGAATATTTGGATGATCAGCCCTGTTTTTTGCCTGATCAGCGCAATATTTCCCTTGTCATTTAGGGTGTGTTGAAAACTTAAAATTTGCAGTAGGATGGAAGGCTATATCGCTACGGTTTCGATTTTAGCAGTTTGGGGATGTCGTTGATGAGTCGGTCAACCTGATCCTCTTTGGTGCCATCATATAATCCTCGGATGTGCCCTTGCTGATCGACGAGGATGAATGCACCACTGTGAATAAACCCGCCTGGAGCTTCAGGGTCTTCAAGTGCACTGACCATATAACTTTCCTGACCAACACGATAGATATCTTGCTTCTCACCAGTAACAAAATTCCACTTTGGAGCCTGTACCCCGAGCTGATTTGCAAATTTGTGCAAAACGGCTACATTATCGTGGTCAGGGTCGATGGAGTGCGACAGGATTTTTACCTGATCGTTGTCTTTGAAATGTTCGTAAACCCGAATCATCTGTGTTTTCATGATTGGGCAGATGGTCGGGCAGGTGGTGAAGAAGAAATCCGCGACATATACTTTGCCGTCATAGTCTGCATTACTGACGGTTACTGAATCTTGGTTGAGGAAGGAAAATGATCCAATTTTGTGATAAACGGTATCCTGGGTAAGCTTGCCATCTACCGTAGTTTCCACTGGTGTCCGCGGCCCGAGGATGGGCAATGGTTTATCGTTGTTGCTGTTACAGGCAGAAAGAATCCCCAGCGCTAAAAATAGTTGAATAAAGGTCTTTTTCATCGAAATGCTGATGTTGATTGTTATGCATTCGAGTTAGCACTTTCTGTTTAAAAAAGGAAGAAATTGCCCATGATTTGCGCAGGGCTTTTTGGCTGATACGGTCAGGCGTTCAGCAGCAAGTCCATTATTTTGAAAATTTGAGTTTATAAATTGCCAGGCTTAAACCGATAAGTATCAGAATGCCTACTCCCTGATTAATGGGTACAACGGGAATGTTGTCCGCTGTAGGAGGGGTCGAGGAGAAACCAATACTGCTCACCAACAAAGAGGGGTTTGGCAATACAGATATTGCATATTGGTCGAACGATTGAGCGAACTGCATAGCAGGGAGGGTATTTGAAAAAAATGGTGTTAACATAGTAGTATAGTTTTGGGGGGTAACCTTTTCTACTATGTTAACGCGCTGATGTTACCTTACATAAGATGGGGTGGTGTATTATTTAGGGTGAATATCAACCAATTGTTTTTACAGGATTTTCCTTTTTTTCAACAACAGTCAGTAAGTAGCCCAGCTTGATTTCGCCATCGTCAAGGGAGTAACAGTTTTCCCCAAAAATGCCGTTATCTTTCCAGTTGCGTAATTTCATGAGGGTTTTTAAAGGCTCATTTCCTGTTTTTTCGCCCGTTTTTGGGTTCAGGGTAGTCACTTTACATCGGCCACATGGCTTCGCACCCATGAGTGTTAGCTGATTGATTTGTAGCTCTTTCCATGTGTTTTCTTCCCATGCTTGTGCACCGCTCACCACAATATTTGGTCGGAAACGCTCCATTTCCAATGCCATGCCGCTTTTTTGCGCCAAATCTTCCAGACTTGCCTCGTTGGCGATCAGGATCGGGAAACCGTCCGCGAAGCTTACTGCTACTTCATCATCTTCAGTGTATTTTTTTGAAGCCATTCGTTGGCGGTTATTGGGCAGCTGAACCAAAGCGCAAGGCTTGTTGAGTTTTTCCGAAAACCAGGCATTACAAGCCTCATTGACCTCCTGTGCCTCCAGTTCGTCGTCCCAAATTTTCACGGTTCGCATAGGGCCTTCCGCCTCATATGGAACGTGGAGGGCATCCCCCCCAATACGGTGGGTTACTTTCAGGCCCTGAGGGCTGATTTCTGGGAGCAATTGAGCCATGACCGAAAGGGTTCGCTGGGTCATGAATCGGCCATTTTCATCGACGAGCATCCATCGCCGATCATATTGAAGCCCTTCTTCTTCAACTTGTACTTTATTGAGAGAAATAGCACCCAACGATTTGATGGGATAGACATAGATGGAAGATACTGTGATCGGCATTATTTTATTTTTTAATATTAATGATCAAATATAGTGTGTGGTCCGTAGAATCACTAAATTGTCTCAATAAAATATACATTCAAACTAAAGTGTCGATTATGGACCAGAAAAGCCAAGACTTTTTATATCGTTATTTGAATGCCAATGCGCCTACGGGCTTTGAAGTGGCAGGTCAGAAAATTTGGTTAGACTATATTAAACCGTATATCGACGAGTACTTTGTAGACAATTACGGTACCGTTGTCGGGGTGGTTAATCCTGAGGCAGAATATAAGGTCGTGATTGAAGCACATGCCGATGAAATTGCCTGGTATGTGAATTATATCGATGATAAAGGCTACCTGTATGTTGCCCGTAACGGAGGTTCTGATTTTGAAATCGCCCCTTCGATGCGTGTGAAAATTCACGGTGAAAATGGTGTGGTTGATGGTATTTTCGGCTGGCCAGCAATTCACGTTCGTGGAGGAAAAGAGGGGCCTAAGCCAAATGCAGAGAAACTGACCATTGATGTGGGCGCCCACAGTAAAGATGAAGTTAATGAACTTGGTATTCAGGTAGGGACGGTCGTTACTTTCGATCAGGACCTGACGGAACTGAACAACCGTTATTTGTGTGGCCGTGCACTGGACAACCGTATTGGTGGTTTTATGATTGCTGAGGTGGCTCGTCGATTAAAAGAAGGGAATGTTAAATTGCCTTTCGGACTGTATATCGTGAATGCGGTGCAGGAAGAAGTAGGCCTCAACGGCGCACGTATGGTTACTGACCGTATTAAGCCTGATGTGGCCATTGTGACGGATGTTTGCCATGATACGCAATCGCCACTTTACAATAAAATCAAGCAAGGGGACTTTAGTGCGGGCGATGGCCCAGTGCTGACGATTGCGCCTGCGGTGCATAATAACCTGCTGAAAATTTTATTCGATACCGCCAAGAAGCACGATATTGCTTATCAGCGTGCGGCTTCTTCAAGATCAACAGGAACAGATACCGATGCTTTTGCCTATTCAAATGGCGGGGTAGTTTCAGCCTTGATTTCCCTTCCGTTGAAGTATATGCACACCACGGTGGAAATGACGCACAAAGATGATGTCGAAAGTGTTATTCAGTTAATTTTTAACGCTTTGCAACAGATAGAGGATAAGCACGATTTCCGATATTTCAGTTAATCGTTTCGTGATTTATGAGCATAGAAAAGCCCTCCAATATGGTGGGCTTTTTTTCTTCGCGCAAGCTAAAACCGTCGGATTTTTGGATTGGTAAAATACCATCTTGAGGAGTGGAATGCACCTTCGGTAGGAATATCGAACCAAGGGCCGTAGGTTCCTCCCTGATCCATCACATGAATAGACTGCGCAGGCATATAACTCTGGGCAAGGAGATAGACGAACTTCCCCTGACTGTTTTTTGCACGATCAACGATAATGACCGCGTGGCCAGGACTTCCGCCCTTCACAATAACATCCCCAATTTGATAGTTTCCTTGCGCCCGATTCACGGTTTTTAAATCTCTTTCCACCGAGATTGTCCCCGCATACATAAAGATAATGTCCAGGTATTTTCTGAACGATTGATAAGAATGATTTTCGGAGGCTGTTTTTTTAAACTTCACTTTGTTGCCACTGACAATCGGCCGAACCCCTTGGGCATAATCCAACCATTTGAAATTGTGCCCACTGGTGAATTTAAATTCAATTTCGGCTTTACGGTCGGTTTTCCATAGATACTCAGCCCGCAAGCGCAAAACAGCATCAGCACACTGTTGGAGGTTTCTTTTACCGACATCATAATTGATGATGGCGATATGGCTGTTTTGGTTACTGATAGGAACGCCATTATACTGAATCACTTCGCTGCCCTCTGGTTGGAGCGGCAGATTTTCGAGGAACTCTCCCCAGGAATCTCTGGGCTGTGTTGCTCTCTTGAACCCTTCAGGGGGAAGGATGCGCTGCTTTAAAATAGCCGTATTGGGCACAGAGAATTGTTCGGATGCTTTTTGATTACAGGCTGTAATAGCGACACAGATCAATAAGATGAAAAAGTTGTTTTTTTGAAAAATACACATTATGTAATTGTAATGATGCGAATAATAGACAAATGTATCTATAATTAATCAAAAAAATTAACAAGTGAGATCGGCTATAATTGAAAAAGTGGCTGTTGATTTGTGATCGGCTAATCGAGGGAGAACCCTGTCTGTTGCCTGTCACTGATCATCAGCCACTTTCATGCAAATAAGCAATAAAACGGAGTGGGATTTATACCGTCACCTTTTCCAGATCTTGCCAAAAATCAGGATATGATTTTTTCACCACTTCCTCTTCTTCAATTTCCAGTTCCATCAAAAGGCAAAGAGGCGCAAAGGCCATCGCCATTCGGTGATCTTCATAGGTGTTGATCACGGGTTTGATTTTGGTAGGGAAACCATCAGCATTTGGTGTAATCATAAACTCGAAAGGGTCATTGATTGGGCTCACCGTTACACCAAATTTGGCCAGTTGTTCCTGCAAAGCAAGGGTGCGGTCCGTTTCTTTAATTCTCAACGACTGCACGCCTTTGAAGTGTGCGGTAACATTAAGCGCCGCACAAGTAACGGCCACTGTTTGCGCAAGGTCAGGGCATTTATTAAAATCAAAAACCACAGGGTTTTTGGTTACTTCGCCATGGTTCCAGATGCGTAAACCACCCTCCTCAAAACGAGCAGATACCCCAAGTGGGTTCATCAGTTCGATGATGGCCTTGTCGCCTTGCGTGGAGTGTTCCTTCAGTCCTCTTAAAAATAGTTCACTGTCTTTTTGAAGTGCCACGGCAGAAAACCAATAGGAGGCTCCCGACCAGTCGGATTCTACAGAGAAAGCTGAAGCGGTATAACTTTGAGGGCTGATTGCAAAGCTGCGTTCGTTGATTTCCTTCACCTCTACGCCAAATTGGCGCATCAGATCGATGGTCATCTCAATATACGGACGACTGTTTACATCGCCAGTGAGGTTTAATTTCAGTCCTTTAGGCAGTAAAGGGGCCGTCATTAAAATAGCAGAGATATACTGGGAAGAGGTATCGCCGCGCATCTCGAGGGTATCGGCTTTTTGCTGATCAAAACCTTTGATCTTGAAAGGCGGGAAGCCGTCGTTTTTCAGGTATTCAATATCTGCTCCCAGGCTGCGCAGGGCATCTACCAAAATTCCAATTGGGCGCTCCTGCATGCGGGCAGTCCCCGTCATGATTTTTTTGCGGTTGGTTATCGCAGCGTATGCCGTCAGGAATCGCATGGTGGTTCCAGCGTCAAGGACATCCCAGATTTCCTGATCTTCACGCAGCAGGCGGATCATCGTCTGTGAATCCCTTGCATTGGAAATGTTATTCAGTTTGGCAGGTTTTTTCGCCAAAGCATTGATGACCAGCGCACGGTTGCACTCACTCTTGGAGGCTTCCATCGGGACGGTCGCCCCTTTGGTCAGCGACTTCTTGGTTAATGAAAGCATAGGTTATAGCGTTTGATAGTATTTTAGGGCAGAAATGATCTCTTCAGTGGTGATTTCAATATCGAAGCCACAATCGCCTACCGCCAATAGCAGCGAGGCTTTGATCTTTCCCGTGTCATTTTTTTTATCCTGCAAAGCATGTTTTGCAATCACATTAAAATTCTCATTACTGAGGTCTACCTTGCCGTAAATTTTTAATGTGTAGTTCACAATTTCGGCCAAATTTTCCTTGCTGATGTAGCCTTGCTCTGCCGAAAGGTAAGCCTCGGCAATCATACCGATCGCTACCGCTTCCCCATGAAGCAGGCGGCCCTGCTCATGATTGAGGAAATGACTCTCTACGGCATGTCCAATGGTATGTCCGAAATTTAATATTTTCCGCAGCCCTTTTTCTGTAGGGTCTTCCTGTACCACGGCATATTTTACCCCGATAGAATGCGCGACATGCGCCTTCCAGTCCTGCTGTTCGAGGGCGTGTTTTTGAATCTCAAGCCAGTAATGCTGATCACGGATGAGGCAATGCTTGATGATTTCCGCATAGCCAGAACGGATCTCCTGTGGGGGTAGTGTTTTCGTGAAATCGGTAAAAACGAGGACACTTTCAGGCTCTTTAAATAGCCCAATGTGATTTTTATATGGCCCAAAATCAACCCCGAGTTTGCCGCCAACGCTGGCATCAACCTGCGCAAGCAAGGTGGTGGGCAAGTTCAGAAACCGAATGCCCCGTTTGTAAGTTGCCGCACAAAAACCGCCCATATCTCCGATTACACCTCCGCCTAAATTAATAAACAGGGCTTTTCGGTCGAAGGCTGCCGAGGTCATTTGTTCCCAAATATGCTGGCAGGTGCCGAAGTTTTTGTGCTCTTCGCCGCTTTTGATTTCAATGATTAATGTGCTGTCAGGAAGGACAGGCTGAATCAGCGGGAGGCAGTGTTCTTTGGTGTTTTCATCCACCAGAACCGCCAGCTGGCTGAAGGTCGTTGCATCTAAAAATCCCCTTAAACTTTGCTGTATGTCAGAGGTGATATCAATGGTATTTGGCAACATATCCAATAAAAGGTTATTGATAAAAAAAAGGGGTACAGGTGCTGAACCTATACCCTCTTTATCTTTGGTAAGCGCAGCTTAGGCTTTGCTCTCAGTTTCGCTCATGATCAATGTCTGACGACGGATCGCCGCATCGTGGATCAATGAGAAGATGTTCTCCATGAATTCCTGATTCAGGTTCAAATCTTCTGCCCACTCAGTACGAGCCTGCATCATTTCTTTGTAGCGGTTCACCTGGAATACCGTTACTTTATTGTCTTTCTTGTACTCACCAATTTGATCAACAATTTTCATGCGCTCTGCAAGCGTATCGAAAATCTCACGGTCGATCTCATCAATGCGCTCACGCATCTCTGCCAAATGGTTCTGAACCTCAGGGTTGTCCGTGTTTGATTTACGGATCACCAATGATTCCAAAATCTCTTTCAATGCGGCAGGAGTTACCTGCTGAGCAGCATCAGACCAAGCCTCTGCAGGATTGATATGCGATTCGATGATCAAGCCATCATAAACCAAGTCCATTGCTTTTTGAGAAAGCGACTGGATCAACTCACGGTCACCAGCGATGTGAGAAGGATCACAGATCATTGGCATCTCAGGGTATTTACGCTTCAATTCCAAAGCAATCTGCCATTGTGGCAAGTTGCGGTATTTTACTTTTTTTGAAGTCGAGAACCCACGGTGAATTGCACCAAGTTTCGTAATTCCTGCCTGGTTCAGGCGCTCCAAAGCACCAATCCATAACGCCAAATCTGGGTTCAATGGATTCTTCACAAATACAGGAACATCGTTTCCTTTCAATGCGTCGGCAATCTCCTGGATTGTAAAAGGGTTCACGGTTGAACGTGCACCAATCCAAAGAATGTCGATGCCATATTTCAATGCCAATTCCACGTGTTGCGCGTTGGCTACCTCAATGGCAAATTTAACATCTAATTTTTTCTTGATATTCTGAATCCACTGCAAAGCGTCTTCACCAATACCTTCAAAAGTACCTGGGCGGGTACGAGGTTTCCAAACACCTGCACGGATGATTCTGATTCCGTTGTTATATAATTCGGTAGCGGTGTTGAATAATTGTTCTTCAGTTTCTGCTGAGCAAGGTCCAGCAATAATCAATGGCTGATCTCCTTGGTCATTCCAAGCACTAAGTCGTTCGATTTGCATGGTGTATTGTTGTTGAAAAATACAGAAAATCGCCTATATTAGGCTGATTTTACGTATCAAAATATATAATTGTCTAAATTAATTAAGTATGGTGGAAATAAATCCAGTTAATTTTAGTGATACATATAAAGCCTTTAGATCAAAATCAAATACAGATCTTTGGCGCAGTTATATGCTTTTCAAAACGATCAACTATCCCACAGTTGTAAATTTAGGAACTTCTTTTGTAAATGTAGCATTGAAGTTCCGATTACCCGTTAAAAATATAGTAAAAGCGACGCTTTTTAAACAATTCTGTGGTGGAGAATCGATCCAAGATAGTAAAAATACAATAGAGGAGTTAAATAAATATAGAATTGGAACAATATTAGACTATTCTGTTGAAGGAGAATCAACCGAAGAAGCTTTTGATGCCACCTATAGGGAAACGCTCAGGACCATTGAGGAAGCGGCAGAGAATGATAAAATTCCATTTTGTGTATTTAAACCCACAGGTATGGGGGATGTTGCGCTGTGGACCAAGATCTCCAATAAGGAAACCCTCAACGAAGTGGAGAAGCAATCCTTCAAAGCGATTCGCCAGCGGTTCGATGGTTTGTGTCGAGCAGCTTCCGAATCAGGAAAGCCCATTTTGATTGATGCTGAGGACAGTTGGTATCAGGATGCGGTGGATAGCCTGGTTACAGAAATGATGGTCGCCCATAATCAAGATCGTCCGATTGTGTACAATACTTTTCAGATGTACCGAAAAAACATGGTGGAAAGAATGCGCCGCCTGCACGAAATAGTGAAGGAATCTGGCGCTTATTTTGGAGCAAAGCTGGTGCGCGGTGCCTATATGGAGAAGGAAGCTGAACGCGCACAGAAGTATGGTTATGAAAACCCCATCAACCCAACGAAAGAAGCCACAGACAATATGTATAATGATGGGCTTCGGTACTGTATGGAGCACCTTGACAGTATTGGGCTGATTTCCTGTTCGCATAATGAAGCGTCAGCACAGTTGTTGATCGACTTGATGCAGCGCCACAACCTGAAAGATCACGACCCACGGGTTTGCTTTGCACAGTTATATGGAATGAGCGACCACCTGTCCTATAATTTGTCGGATCATGGTTACAATGTGGCCAAATATGTGCCTTATGGCCCTGTAGAGAAGGTGATGCCCTATTTATTCCGAAGGGCGGAAGAAAACACCTCCGTCGCAGGCCAAAGCAGCCGCGAGCTCAACCTGATCATGGAAGAACTCGATCGCCGCAAAGCGAAATAATTTTTTACCCAACGCTTACCTACTTTTTTATATTGAAAAACAAACCCGATCTGTACAGGTCGGGATTTTTGGTTTTATGGGGGTGTGTGTACTGGGCTGCAACAAAAAAGAAGGCCGTTGATGCCAAGCCGAAATCCATTCAGGTATGGGGAGCTTAGCCGTAGGTGTTGGTCTGGAAGGCCATTTTTGATCCCCCCTTGAATCCGCTGTTCTTGATATATAAAGTTCATTTTCCCGCCTGCAGGGGCTTGATTCGTGAATTATTCGCATTAAATTAGCCATTAGAGTAAACGCAACAGAGAAATGATTATAAATGAAAGATTAACAGCTTTACGTTCAGAGATGCAATCTGCTGGCGTGAGTGCGATCATCGTTCCTGCCAACGATGCCCATCAAAGTGAATATATTGCCGACCGTTTTGCTTGCCGCGAGTGGATTTCTGGCTTTACGGGTTCTGCGGGTACCGTGGTGGTAACGATGAACCATGCTGGACTGTGGACGGACTCCCGCTACCTGATTCAGGCGGAGGAAGAATTGTCGGAAAGCGAGTTTGAGCAACACCAGTTAAAAGTTCAGGGAGCCCCAGAATATATCGATTTCCTTGCTGAAAACCTCAATAAGGGGGATACTGTGGGCATCGACGGACAATTGTTCTCCTTGAATGTGTATCAGGCCCTGATGGAGCAACTGGAGACGAAAGACATTTGTGTTAATGCGCAATTCGATCCTTTTGAAGTGATCTGGAAGGACCGCCCTGAGATGCCTGAAGCCAATTTTTTTATTCACCCAATGGCGTATGCTGGGCAGTCGGTGAGTGAAAAACTGACCGCTATCAGAGCAAAAATGAAGGCTGAAGGAACCGACGCCCTGATGGTCGAGGCGCTTGATGAAATCGCCTGGATGCTGAACCTTCGTGGTGCCGATGTGGATTGCAATCCTGTGGGATATGCCTATTTGAGCATAGAAACCGATCGTGCCACTTTATATACCGCAGCAGGGAAAATTACGGAAGAAGTTAATGCGCACCTGCAAGAGGCAGCGGTAACGGTCGCAGAATACACCGCAGTTTTTAACTGGCTGTCGAAAGGGACTTTTGAGCATTTATGGATTGACCCTGCCCGTTTCTCTATTCATCATTATGAGTTGCTTGAAGAAGGCAAAGAGGTTTGTGTGGCGCCATCTCCTGTTCAGTTTTTGAAAATGATCAAGAATGAAGCAGAACTGAAAGGGATGCGCAATGCGATGATTAAAGATGGCGTTGCCCTGACTAAATTCTACAAGTGGGTAGAAGAGGTAGCGGCTTCCGAAGGAAAAACGGAGGCGCAATGTGCAGAACGCCTAAAAGCCTTCAGGGCGGAACAGGACGGCTATGTTGGAGAAAGTTTTTCAGCGATTGTGGGTTATCAGGGGAATGGGGCCATTGTCCATTACAGACCACAAGACCCAAAAGCCAAAAGCCTGCGTGGTGAAGGGATGTTGTTGATTGATTCTGGTGGGCAGTATAAAGACGGCACAACGGACATCACCAGAACATTTTATATCGGAACGCCTGCGGCTGAACATAAAAAAGCCTATACTTTGGTGTTGAAAGGACACATAGGGATAGAGCGTATCGTTTTTCCTGCAGGTTATGCTGGCCCGCAAATTGATGTGCTCGCACGTCATGAATTATGGGCAGAAGGCATGAACTATGGCCATGGCACAGGACACGGCGTGGGCGCCTTCCTGAATGTTCATGAAGGACCAATAGGTTTTGGAAACAAAGGCGTAACTGGAGGCACTCCTTTTGAAGTCGGGATGGTGGTTTCTGATGAACCAGGATTCTACAAAACGGATGCTTATGGTATCCGACTTGAAAACCTGATTACCGTGAAGGAAATTTACAACAATGAATTCGGGCAGTTTTTAGGTTTTGAGTCCCTTACCCTTGCACCATTTGAACCAAAACTGATCGAGGTTTCGATGTTGTCTGCCAAAGAAATTGAGTGGCTGAATGCATATCATCAGCAGGTGTTGGAAGTGCTTTCGCCATTGCTTGATGCGGAAGAACAAGCCTGGCTGAAAGCCAAATGTGCGCAATTCTAAGCCTGAAAAATACAATCATCAAGATTTAATAAAAAACCGATGGGTAGAAACTCGTCGGTTTTTTTTGGTTTCAAGATGATCAATATATGACGAGCGGTTGTGTTTTTGTTAATAATTATAGGCCGATGTTGATGTTTTAATAATTATTTTGCATTTTAATGCTAACGTAATTAATTTTTATACTTGACCACACAGACCTATGAATGTATCTTATGGCGTAAAATTGACCGTTTCTCAGGAAACGCTTTGGGACTTGGAAAAAATCCACCCAGAATTAAGCCTTAGCGAAGATTGTAATTTGGGAGAGGAATCGCTCAATCGGGTGATCCATAAATTGGAAACACTTTTCGGCATTAACCTCGATCCAGAAAGTGACTTTGCAATGAAAACCGTTGGAGATCTTGAGATGGCTTTTCAGCAGAAATTACGACATACACAAATCTAAGCACCCTCACCAGGTAAGGTTGATGTAATATATTCTGACAAAAAATTATTCTTAGGCTGAAAGACCCCCTTAATGAGGTCATCAGTACAGATTGTAGCGATCATTCAGCCACTAAAAAAGAGGCGTATTTTTGTCAGATTATTGTTTTTGTAAAAGGATTATTTATGTATAATTGAGGAGTGTTTGACACTTAAACATATTTATAGTTTTTTTTAATTTTTCCCCCAGCATGAAAAATAAAGCGGGCAAAAAAAGAACAGACGCCCAATGGTATGGAAATGAAGATGGTGGACGCCAGGCTTCAAAAAGAAACAAAGTGCCAAAATCCAAACGGAGCTATTTCGATCAGGATGATGGCAATGAAGAAGACTTTGACTTGTCGATGATCAAGGGTCGAAGAGAGTACTTATAAAACCGTTCAGCTAAAGGCGATCCGCAAGGTCGTCTTTTTTATTTGCCCAAAATTATCGGGGATAATTGGGGCTTTTTATTGTCTTATGTTTTGAATGTGCGCTTTGTTGGGGCAAATCGGCAACATTCGGGCTATTTTAAGTTTTATGCTGTTGTAACCAGCAAAATTTAGGATCATGAAAAAGCTTTGGGTTGTGGTGGTGGTCTCGCTGTTGGCGATGAATAGCTATGCACAGGATAATTCAGGAAATACAGAAACGCAGGGGGATCGTGTTGAAAATCCCGACAATAAAACCGATGACAGTATAGACACTGGGCTGGAAAAAGTGGGGAACTTTTTCTTCGGTAAAAAGAAAAAAGCCAAGAAAGATGCCACCAAAGAGCAGGCTTATGACCGACAGAAGGCGGGGAAGTTTTTTGGGATGATGAAGGCCATCAATGAGCCGGTGGAATATCAGAAATATTATGCCTTTGACCGACAGGTTGAAATGAAGGTGACCAATACTTCCAAGAAAGGGAAAGTGGAGGAAAATCACCTGCATTTATTGATTCCTCATGATGATGCAACCCATTGGGGAATGGCCATGCTGTCGCCGAATAACAAAAAGAAAGACGACCGCAGTGTTTTTATATATGACACCAATAATAAGGCAGTAATTTCCTTGAATGAGGAGCGGGGAGAGAAATCAGGCGTGGCCATGGCGATGGATATGGATCAGATGACACAGGATGCTATTGATGCCCAATATGAGGAGGCGATGGAAAAAGGGGAAACCCCAGGGACTGAAGTGGCTTTTGTGAAGACGGGGAAAACAAAAAATATTCACGGCTATGAGTGTGAGCATTATATGCTTGACAGCGATGAACATCAGGGGGAATTTTGGATTGCACCAGATTTTGAGCACGACAACTCGCCCTTCTTCAGCACCTTTGCCAAGCAGTCGAAGAAGCGCTCAAAAACCTTTGACCTCAAGGATGCCCCTACGGGATTCATTATGGAAATGAATGGGAAGGACAAGAAAAAGGGTACCACATATGGTTATGAAGTTACCAACATATCCGATGAGGATATCAATTATGAAATGTCACACTGGAATGTTCAGTCTATTCACGAGATGATGGAACAACAAGAAGATTAATGGTGGGTTAGTTGGATTGCCCTCATTGAGGACTATTAGCACTATTTTTGAGGGTTTGATACTAAATTTTATATCACAAAAAAATGTAATGAAATTTAGAATTCAACGTTATCCGGATGGTGATGATAGAAGGTGGTTTGTCGAGTTTTGGAATGTCACAGGTAAAAAAAGAAAATGGATAAGCAACAAGAAATACCCCTCTGAGAGTGATAAGGAGGGGTATATAGAAAGTCTTATTCGTGATTTTAAAAATAATTCCTTATCCATAGAAATTAGTCCTCCCAAAGGTTCGAAACCTATCATAAATTTGAATAGTGCAAATGAAATTGCATTATCAATGTACAAGGGGGAAGTGCGCCAAACCACTGAAAATTGTTATCAATCAAGCCTAAAAAAATTTATTTTTTTTCTAAATGAGCCTAACCGCAAGCTTAATTCTGTCACGCAGAGTGATGCTTTGCGATTTTTATCCTACCTAATCAATGAACAGCAGAACAGTATAAACTCCCGAAATGCGTATCTATTATGGTTAAAAGCGGTCTTTGATCGCTTCTTTCGTTTTGGTTATATTAAGGAGAATCCTTTTGTTGGGATAAAGTTATTGGTGGCCACTCCCGAAGGCCATAAGCCATATACTGATGCTCAGAAGAAGATGGTATTTGAACAAATCCGAGATGATGACAAACAACTATTGATTGTAGTACTTTTGATTTATCAATGTTTTTTACGGCCAAATGAAATTGCTCAACTTAAAAAGAAACATATTGATTTTGAAAGATGTCGAATTAATGTTTCTAAGAATATTTCAAAAACCAAAATAGCCAAATACCCTCGCTTCAATGCAAAGTTGAAATTAGAATTAGAACAGTATTTTGATGGCGCAGATGCGGAGGATTTTTTGGTGGCGAGAAACAAGACTTTTGGTAAATTCCCCATGCGACCTCAAAGTCTGTGGTTAAGACACCGGAAGGTGTTGCAAAAATTGAACTTGACAGATAGTGGGCTTACCTTGTATAGTTGGAAACACACTGGGAATATTGAGTTGTATAAAATGACAAGTGATGTGAAGCTGATTCAAAGGCAGAATGGTCATAGTACTCTTTTGATGACCGATAGATACCTTCGGGATTTGGGTTTGTTGCTCGATGATGAGGACCAAGAAATAGAATTACCAAGTTTTTAGGTAACTTGGGTTAGGAAAGATCATCACCTCTCTAAAGCGGTGATGATTTTTTTGTCTGTACTATGGCCAACCCTTGTTTTGTGTTTCCTCTTCCTCAGGGCTAAAAACGTAAATTGTACTTTAAAACCGCTCTGATCGTCTGTTTTGGCGTGTAGCCACTCAAACAGTGCAATTATATTGAGGAAACACGAGAATAGTACAATTATTTAGCGATTATTAGAACAGTCATATCGGAATATTTATAAAAGGTACTATTAATGGTTTTATAAGTGGTTTGTAGGCGTTGGGTAGCAGGTGTGTTTTATTTAAAAGACAATAATTGTTAGAATAGTTATATGATTTTAAGCCTTAAAATTGAGGAAACAACTCAAAGATGGTGAGGAAAAGGTGGTGTTTTTGAGGAAATAGGTGTAGAAGATGAGATAACTGGAAGAAGGAAGTGTTCAACCAATAATAGCATAGTCATCCCTGAAGATGACCGACTGCGTAAATTTCTTGTATTTTACTCACCATTTTTTGAGATGTTTTAGAGGGAATGATTATTTTAGTTGCCGAACAAACACGTCTGTCATGAATAGGATAAAAGAAGTATTGGAGCAGAAAGGTATTAAGCAGATTTGGTTGGCTGAAAAGCTTGGCAAAAGCTATAATATGGTGAATGCCTATGCGCAAAACCGGCAACAACCCCGCTTGGAGGTATTGATGGCCATAGCGGAAATACTGGATGTGGACGTGAAGGAATTAATCATCTCGAATAAAGAAAAGAACTAAATATGCCAACGCTCAATTGGATAGGAAAAGATAAGGTGGTGAGCCACCACCAAGAGGTACCATACCGAGTTTTGGAACACAAATATGGTTTTACTGCCGAAGAGGGGGAACAGCAAGAGGCCACCCAAAGCGGAAATAAAATTATTCATGGGGATAATTTGGAAGCCCTAAAAAGCCTATTGCCTGAATACGAAGGCAAAATTAAGTGTATCTATATTGACCCTCCTTATAATACAGGGAATGAAAAGTGGGTATATAATGATAATGTGAACCACCCGAAAATCAAAAAATGGTTGGGAGATGTAGTGGGTAAAGATGGTGAGGACCTTAGCCGACACGATAAATGGTTGTGCATGATGTACCCTCGATTGAAACTTTTGTATAAGTTGTTATCAGACGATGGAGCTATCTTTATTTCAATAGATGATATTGAGGTTCATTTTTTATGTCTGGTTTTGGATGAAATTTTTGGCAAATCAAATTTTGTTGCAAATGTTGTATGGCAAAAACGAACATCACCTGATGCACGAGCTACTTTAGGGGCCGGCCATGAACATATAATTGTATATGGTAAGAGCTGGAAAAAGGTACGTGAGAATTTGAACAAACTACCGTCGTCTGAAAAGCAACGTAATGCATTTAAAAATCCTGACAATGACCCTAAGGGACCATGGGTTTCTTCTGATTTTACTGCGCAAGGTTTTAGACCAAATCAGATGTATAGTATCACAACCCCAAGTGGGAAAACTTACACGCCGGCTGAGGGTAGATGTTGGAAAAATATTGAATCGGTATATGATGAGCTGCACAAGGACGGTCGAATGTGGTATGGTAAAAATGGTGATGGGGTACCAAGAAGGAAGACATATCTAAATGAAAGAGAAGGTGTTGCCTCTTGGACTTGGTGGCCTAATGCGGAAGTAGGTCATAATCAAGAAGGAAAACAGGAACTTAATGCAATTTTTAATTCTCCAACAATTTTTGATACACCAAAGCCTTCGAGGTTGATCGAGAGGATTATTCAACTTTATGTAAACGATTCAGAGTATATCCTTGACTCCTTTGCCGGTTCAGGTACCACTGCCCACGCTGTATTAAACCTCAACAAGCAAGATGGCGGTAATCGAAAATTCATCATGATTGAGATGGAAGATTATGCCAATAGAACTACTGCCGAGCGTGTAAAAAGAGTAGCCTCAGGTTATCCATTTGTAGGCAAGAAAGAGGAATTGATATATCACAAAAAGCTAACAGTTAAAAACTTATCAAATGCTGAGGTTTTCATCGAAGAAGCTCAGTTGGCTATATCAGAGGCAGAGGAAAAAGAAGAATATGCCAAGATTAGCAAACCCAAATTAGTGGATAATACTATTCAGGTTATTGGTACCAAAGAGTATGATGATTATATGGAAGGTATCGGAGGATCCTTTGATTTCTATGAGTTAGGCTTACCACTTTTTGATGAAGACCATAACCTGAATGAAGCCGTTGGCGAGGCCAAGATCAGGGAATACATTTGGTTTTCTGAAACCCGATCGTCTTTTATACCCCCTAATGCTGAACCTTATTTCTTAGGGAAAAAGGAGGAAACAGTTTACTACTTCTATTATGAGAAGCAGGAGGCAACCACTTTGGATTTTGATAATTTGGGGGATATTGTAAAAACCCAAGGGGGACAATACATTATTTATGCGGACAACTGTCTTTTGCCTAAAGATTTCATGGCCAAGCATAACATCATTTTCAAGAAAATACCACGGGACATCACCAAATTTTAAACTATGGAATTAAAGAATTATCAACGCCAAGTCATTGATGATCTTGAGGAATATTTGGACTACGTTCAAAAAGAACAAAATGTAGCGACGGCTTTTAATCAATTTTGGGAAAAGAAGATTGGTCCTTATAACGCTTTGGATGGAACAGGGATGCAACCCTATAAAAACAATGTGCCAAAATCGGCACACGTTTGTGTGAAAGTACCGACGGCTGGAGGAAAAACCTTTATTGCCGTGAATGCTTTGCATACGATTTTTTCGGCTTACGATTCCAAGCAACCGAAAGTGGTGATTTGGTTGGTGCCGTGGAGTAACCTTTTACAGCAGGCCGTGGATACGCTTTCAAATCCGGATCACCCCTACCGCCAAAAGCTCAATGCCCTTTTCAATCATCGGGTTGAGGTTTACAAAAAAGAGGACTTGTTGCAGGGTACCAATTTTAACCCGACGGTGGTCAAAGATCAGTTGAGTGTGGTGGTGATGAGCTTCGCCAGTTTGCGAGCGAAGAACAAAGAAGATCGAAAGGTGTATCAGGAGAATGGTCAGCTGGAATCCTTCGTTTCGACGAACAATAAACATGCTTTGGAAGATGTCGATGATTCAGCATTAATCAATGTGTTGCGTAACCTGAAGCCAGTCTTGGTGGTGGATGAAAGCCATAATGCAGAAAGTGATTTGAGTGTGGATATGCTCAAAAACCTGAACCCTTCCTGCATTCTGGACTTGACTGCTACGCCTAAGAAAAACAGTAATATTATCAGCATGGTGCCGGCCATTGAGCTCAAAAAAGCGAATATGGTCAAACTTCCGGTCATTGTATATAATAACCATGACAAAACGGAAGTCATCAACAATGCGCTTCATTTGCAACGCAAGCTGGAAATGCAGGCGAAGAAACAAGAGGAAAATGGCGGGAAATACATCCGTCCGATTGTTTTGTTTCAGGCACAGCCCAAGACCAGAAATGATAATACCACTTTCGAGAAGCTGAAAGAGCAATTGTTGAAAGTAGGTATTCCGGAAGCACAAATCAAGATCAAAACCGCCAATATTGATGAGCTCAAAGGGATTAATTTGATGAGTAGGGATTGTGAGGTTCGCTACATCATTACCATTAATGCCCTGAAGGAGGGCTGGGATTGTCCTTTTGCCTATATTTTGGCATCCTTAGCCGATAAGTCGAGTGCGGTGGACGTAGAGCAGATTTTGGGTCGGGTATTGCGTCAGCCTTATGTGCAGAAGCACCAAGCAGACCAACTAAATCTATCGTATGTACTCACGGCTTCTGCCAAATTCAACGAAACCTTACAAAGCATTGTCAAGGGGTTGCAAGCCTCCGGCTTTAGTGGAGATGATTACCGCAAAGTTGATAAGATGGTGGAAGCCCCAAAACCGCCGGAAAAAGGAACCATGCCGATAGATTTCTCTAAGCCGGAAGCGCAAGAGGAACAAAACAATGTAGTGGAAGAAGAGGAAGATACTTTCGATACGGGAAGGGTAACTTTTGTGCCGAATACGGATGAAAAAGAGGAACCTACGGAAACCACCACAACGACGACAACCGCTGTTGATGAGATTGAAGCCATAGCGAAAGAACAGAGCCGAAGATTTGAGGAGGAGATTAAAAAACAGGAGCAACAACCAACTGATAATTATATTCTTCAAGAAATGGGCGATAAAGTTAAACGCTATAAAGTCAAGGAAGCGCATAAGGAGAAGATCTCAGAGATCCACTTTCCTCAATTTTTTATCAAGGCCAATACGGGAGGATTTTTCGATACCGAAGAAGTATTATTGAATAGAGAATCATTGCTCAAGGGCTTTGAGCTTTCTAAAGCGGATGCTAATATTGACTTTGATAAAATTTCTTCCGACTTGTTCAAGATTGATATAGAGAAAGAAAATGAATATCGTCCAGCCTTTACTAAGATTGAGGACGAGACAGTAAAGGATCCGATAGCGGATTATATTTTGGCCAAGCCAAAGGAAGGTCAAATTACCGATATTGTCCACCAGATTATGGGCGTTATTGGTAATATGATGCCGATTACCGATCAAGAGATTAAGAAGTACATCGGGCGTGTTTTAGAGGATATGACCACTGAGCAAATGCGGGATGTGATTGTTCGCAAGTGGAGCTATACAGCAAAGATCAAAACCAAAATCAAGCAGTTGGCCGACAATTACGCCGAACAGCAATTTGCTGACCAGATCAAAGCGAAGAAAATCAGTGTCAAGGGCAATTGGCAATTGAATCCTGAGATTGTCCCTGGTAAGGAAGGTAACTCGGTCGGGAACTCCCTGTATCAAAAAGAAGGGGCAATGAATAATTTTGAGGCGAAAGTCGCACGGGAGCTTGGTACTTCTTCAAACATTCTATTTTGGCATAGAAATTTAGAAAGAGGAAAAGGCTTCTTTATCAATGGATTTTTCGGTAATCACTACCCTGATTTTATCATGCAGACCAAATCCGGAACGACCATTTTGATCGAAACCAAAGGCGACCATTTGAATAATGAAGATAGCGAAGCCAAACGCCGATTGGGAGAAGAATGGGAACGATTGGCCGGTGATAAATTTGCCTACTTCATGATTTTTGAAACCAAAGAAGTAGCAGGAGCCTACACCCTTGAGAAAGCGAAAGAGCTGATTGGGGGGATGTAGGGTGCAAAACCCAGTGCTTGGTGGTGCTGGGTTTTGTTTTTTAAAGGTCCTTTCGGTTGAGAAGAAGGGCTGATGATTTATTGTAATGTTAATTTTTTAAGGTTAAAAAGATGAAACCACTAATTTTAAATTATGCTGTTGAAAGAAAAGGAGATACTGTATCTGCCTACGAGTACGACTTCAAAAAATCTTTAAATACGATTACCCTAAATCGTGAAAGAAAAGTGTTTATTGATTCAAGTGTGGAAGAGATTTCATTGATTACAATGACAAGAGTACTAAATGAAAGCAGTGATGATGATGATATATTAGAATTGGTTACTAAAACATTAGTGAGTCAAGAGCAAGATGATGAAGACAACGATTTAATAAATTGTTTCGAAGGGCAAGCCATTTGTTAAGAAAATGGAAATGGTACTAATCATCACTAATAAGCAGGATATTACCTCCGATTTCATTGTAAAGGAATTGAAAAGTCAAAAAATTGAATTTTACAGGTTCAATACAGAGGAGTTAAATCACACCTGCTTTGTAGATTTGGATATTGCAGGTGGGAGGCACACGCTCTTTGATAGAGAGTTAAAGATGGAGTTTGATTTAAAGCAGTTTACCTCGGTATATTTTAGAAGACCAGCACTACCAACGATCAATACCGAAGGGCTTAGTCAAGGTGAAATACAGTTTCTAAAAAATGAAAATGCTTATACGCTTGAAGGCATTTACAAGATTTTGAAGGATGCTTACTGGGTGAGCCCCTTATTCTCGATCAGGGAAGCAGAAAATAAAATTTATCAATTAGAATTAGCGAAAGAAATAGGATTTAAAATCCCACAAAGCACAATAACAAACTCATTTGAAAGTGCCACAGAATTTTATGACCATAACAAGGAGAGCTGTATCGTTAAGCCAATCAAATCAGGATTGATAGATGATGCGGTAAAGCCACAGGTAGTTTTTACTAATGCCTTGACCAGCCGGCCTTCTTCAAGGGAGCAGATAGAGTCATCTCCAATATTCCTCCAAAATCATATTAGTAAAAAATTCGATGTTCGAGTTACAGTGGTGGGGGCTTCGATATTTGCTACGTTGATAAATTCACAAAATAGTTCCCAAACAAAGGTTGATTGGAGAAGTGGCGAAAAGGCTTTACAGCATACAAAGGTAGAATTACCAAATGACCTGAAGGATCAATGCATGCGCTTGATGAAGGAACTAAATCTGCGGTTTGGAGCAATAGATTTTATCTTGGATGAACATGATGAATATATTTTCCTTGAAATAAACCCCAATGGCCAATGGGCATGGATCGAAAGACGAACAGGGTACCCAATTTCAAAAGCAATTGTAAAACTATTAGATGAAAGAAATTTTTAAGAATATAAGGGAATTTTTTTGGCCACTGTTGGAAGAACCTAAGAAACCTGAGCCTACTCTCCAATTTTTGACTGAAGAAGACATCAAAGTAGATAGCGATCATCTAAAAGAAACGCTGAATTACACAATTAAATGCTTTGAGGATGAAAATGAAAGGAGTAAAATAATTGAGGGAAAATCTTCTCTTTTTATTGGAACTATAAGTGTTGTAACCACTGTAATTATTGGTATCACATCTGTTTTAATCAATGTTACTCAGATTGATGGAACAATAATCCTTTTGGTATTTTTGTTATTTGCACTAACGTTATACATGGCAAGAACCGTTTGGTTCTCAATAAAAGCCTTAGAACGAAAAAGTTATCATGTCATGTCAGATTCCGATTTTATAATTGAGGGTAAGGATGATGCATATTACAAGAAGTTGATTATCAAGTATTCAACAAGAACGAGAAAAAACAGCAGAAGTATTAACAAGAAAGTTGATGCGATGACTATGGCTCAAGAATATTTCAAGAGAGCCATTTCAACCGTTGTCCTCTATATGTGCACATTATTCCTGTATTTCATTATTAAATCAGCGGATCATTTATTGGGCTCGTTACAGGTGGTTTGTCAGCAGGTTAAAATGGCTATGCCTCATGATATGAATATAATCATTCTGTACGTTATTTCGATTAGTTCTCTGGTGCTGAGTGGGGTTCGATTAAGGAGGGAGAGAAAAGAAGTTTAATTTACAGTCACAATTTTCGTCCTAATTTCTCCAGATTTTGCAGTGTCGGGGATTTTGGAATGTGGACTTTTAATAAATCATCCAAATGATAGATCCAAATAATTTTTTTTTAAGCAAAGATGATTGTGAGTATTTAGATGATGTCTTAACAGAATTGCTCAATTATATAGGTTTACCGATGGCCGCATATCCAATTGATACAAAGCGGCCGTTAGAAGAAGAGGATATTTGCGTGATAGGTTTATACGGTGCTCGTGGAGATCGATTGTGTACAGCGAAAGTAGGGACGCTTGAATTACTCAAAAGTTATGGATTAGTTTTTGAGAGGACAATGAATTTTAGTAATGTCGGCTATGATCACATTCACCCAAAGGCAACTTATTTTATTTCATCTGGTGGGTTCAAGAAAGTTTGGAATGAAAATCACAAGCAACAAGAGTTGAGCAATAAAGCATTGGAGCATTCCAAATACGCCCTAATAGTAACCACATTGGCGTTGTTTATTTCACCTTTTTTATCTGCGTATTTCGCACGCGAACTATCAGCTACAACTAAAGAGTACAATAAGGTAAAAGTTGAGCGAGATGTGCTAAAGTCCAAATATGACTCTCTTCAAAAGGAAATATATCATTTCAATCAGCCTACGAGTGTTCTAAAAGCTAAGTCAAATTGAAAATCATTATATGTCAAGTGTTTGGGGTGAAGTTGAGCCTTAAAAGTGATATTTCTGCTTTGCAAAATAGACACTCGATCGTTTATGAGTAGATGTTTTCAAAAAGAACGTATTAAAAAAGCGTAAAAGACCATTCAGCCCTTTACGCTTTTTTGAGTGTAAGCTGAACGCTGTCTCCTAAAATTGAGTTTATACTCTTTGAATAGTCTGTCAGGTTTTTAAAAATCTGGTTCAACGTCTCTTGTGAAAATCATTGATCCTAAGGAAAGAATAGCGTTTGTTGCTTGTGTATAATCTTTGGTTGTAGCAAATCCAACATATACCATAACGCTACCGGAGTATAATTTACTATAAATATACATTTCGTTATTGTCTAAGTAATTGGCTGTGTTAGGAATATTGTCTGTTAAAATAGATGATTTATTATATTTGTTTTCAACAGCTTTATTGAGCTTTTTACACTCACTTAAAGTCCTTGTAGCAAAATCCAATTTCTCGTGTATTTTCGTACTGAAACACGTGATCTGTGCTAATTTATTTTTCTTATTAAAATCAAAGGTAATATCCATCTCTACTCCACCTATTGAAGTCCGATATTCATTGCCGACTTTATAAACGGTGTTATCTGAATCCAATGCCTTAATTACCTCTGACTTTGTCATTCCAAATTCTAATTTCTTAAAGTCTTGAGCATAAGACGGTGTTAATGACACAATCATTAAGATTAATGTTAAGACGTTTTTCATTATTAATTGAGTTAAAATATAATTGTGAATTTAAAAAGTGGGGTGTTATAATTGATCGTCAGTTTCATCCACTTAATTTAAAATAAATTTTATATGCAAATTAATAATTAATTTCTAATGTGGAAAGAATTAACAATTCATCAAGACGATCATTCTTAATCATGAGTGGTTTTGATCTTATTCTATATAGACGATGCAGTTAAAATGGGACTTTTCTGTGTATCTCCTCAAAGTCGTGGGATACCGAGTTAAGTGATAGAAGACTGTTTTAGAAAGCAGATTGATTTCCATTCTGAGGATAGTTGTATTGGATAAAAAAAGCGCAAAGGGCAATGATGTCCTTTGCGCTTTTTTTAGGCCAAGACAATCAGGTCTTGCGCTATTTTCTTTTGGATAAGGTCAACCACAAATCTAAAGCCAGTAGTACGTCCCATATCTTGGTACCGCTTGAGCTTGTTTATATCTTCCACTTTCAGCGTTTGATTATTTATGCTATTCATCCATGAAATCACGGGGAAGATATCACCATTAATCAGTCGATCAATTTGTTGGGGTTCTCCCCACAATAATTCCTCTACACTTTGGCTTCCTCCATTCATGGCTGAAGATTAGAGTTGTATATTTTCCTAAACTATATAAATAATATTCAATAACCTAAAATAGTAATAGTATTAAAAAAATATTAAGTTAGGTTGTTTTAATTTTGAAAATAATTTTTTAAACTTTGATAAACGAATGCAGTCCTTTAATGGTAATAAAAAATACTTATATTTAATTATTGTGTATTGACAAAATGAAGTAAGTAGATATGAGTAGATTTATTGATTTTTTGAGTTTGGATAACATTTTTTGGGTAGCAGGTAATATTATTCTTATCAAATATATCTACAGAGAGAAAATCACTACCAATCGATTGAATATTGGTAGTTTAATGGTTTTACTCCTGTCTATAACCTACAAAATATTCATCCTGTTATCGTATATTTAAATAAAATATATTCACAATTTCAAATATTATCAATATGGTAATTTTAATTGTTGATTGTTGTTTATTTTTTCACAACAATGAGGTCTATCTATTTTCAGAAATCCATTAAGAGTGATTGATGAATTTATTTTTTTTATACGACAATACTGCCTGAATGACATTTGTAAGCAACAGGCATAAAGGGCGTTATGTTGCGTGTGTATATTTTTTTTGTAATTATAATTTTTCTAAAAATGAAAAGGTTAACCTTAAGTATTTTATTAACTTATTTATTAGTATCCTGTTCATCAGAAGGGATCGTAGAGTTTAAGTAAACTAAAACAGGTCAAATTGAGCTATTGGAGACAACGTCAGCTATTTCAGCTTCCTCAACTCACAATATTCAGCAAAATTACGGGAACATTCTCCTTAGGCTAAAGGATGATGGTTATTTATCTCAGCCTTCAAAAATATTTCCTTTGCAACATATTAGGGATGTTTATGGAGATAAATACACAAATCAAATAGAACAGGATATCTTATTATCTCAAAGTAACTTATCTCAAAAAGAAACTACTATAGTATACTACATCACAACATATATGGTTAATATGTCAACTAAAAATTATTATGATGAACATTATATTGTTGACTGGTTCAATAAAATCGATGAGTTTCAACTTAAGGTAAATGATCCTAATGCCACAAAATATTTTAGAATTGTAAGAGGTCGACTATTTTGTATGTATGCTTATTTACAATCTAAAGGAACTATAATGTTAAATAGTGAAGATTCAGATGATTCTTGTGATGGAAGACCAAATGAAGATGGTTTTGGCCCAAAAATGGGAAGTGAGGATCGTCTTGTTGATCACATCATGGTAACTATGCACAAATGTTTAAACACTGGATTAAACGTAGGTAGAGCTATAGCTAAAGATCCTATTTCTACAGCTCTGGCAGTGGATGCGGGAGTGAGAATAGGAATGGAAGTAGGTGCTGGAGTTGGGGAAGTTCCAGGAGCTATTGTTGGTGGAATCATTGGCGGAACTTACACAGGAATGCATTATATAGAATCTAATATGAATAACGGTGGTCCAGAAGGAAGAATAAATCAAGTTAATACTGTTGATGGACGAAGTGGGGCTGATGAAAAGTGGGATCATCGTAATCAGAAATAATTAAAGTTATTCTTTTATAATTCATGGATCTGGTTCCTCCAGATCCTTTCCCCCGCCGAATGCACCTCAACCACCTTTCTCATACCCTCCGCACTCATCAAATACCGGCAGTCCTCTTCTCGATCCATCAACAAACTTTGGCTTATTTGTAGGAATTAGGAATGTTGGTGAACTGCTGTTGGTAACCGTGTGTAGTAAGGTTTAAGGCTTTGAAGGAAGGGAATAATAGTCTATATTTATTGAGCAGGAAAAGAACAACGACATCTATTAGTCATCTAATAATTGAACACCATGGGATTAGACATTTCACACATAAAGCTCACCACCAAGCCTGTAAATCCAGCTTGGTTTTGGTATGTAGGTGATTGGGAATTTGAATGTAATGTCCCTCTTGAGGTTTATTCCAAATATATTACAGAGATGGATGATCTTGAATATAAGAAGTCCATTGCAATTGTGAATGATGAGGAGGACTACGCAAAATTTATAGATGCAGTAGGTTGCGATGGTTATTCACAAGTGTTTATTGGTGAACAAGATGATAAAATGCAAAGGCAAATATCAAGATTTATTGTTGAGCACAAACTTGAAAATTTAAAGGTAATTAATAGTGAGCGGGGAACTGGTAATTCTTGGCCTGGTGCCGTGAACTATAATACGATCTCTTTTGCTGAACCAGTTAAATCAAGGGTTATTTACTATATAGATGACATTGGCTACCAAAGGAAAGGGATGAATGATTTGTTTTATGACACCTTTAAAAAACATATGTTTTGGGGAAATAAAGAAGATTTTGAATTAGCCTACGAATGTATAGGGGGGACTTGGTACGTAGAGCATTGGGGGCAAGAAGCCGTCGATAGCATGAAGATAAACTTCAAGAAAAATTTTGTAGAAAAGTTTGAATTTGGGAAGAGCTTACTCAATTTGTCATTTTAATGGATAGTCTTTGCAGTATCCCCCCACTCCCCCCAAATGCACCTCAACCATCTTCCTAATCCCCTCCTCACTCATCAAATACCGGCAATCCTCCTCCCGATCCATAAATAAATTTTCGGTAAGCACTGCCGGACAATGCGAATGTTTGAGCAGGTAAAAGCCAGCCTCCTTGTCGGGGTCGCCGTCGGTGTAGTCTTTACGCACGGGGAAGGGCAATAGGCGTTCGGCATGATGAATGAATTGGGTCGCCCAGGCGTCGCTTTGTGTTTCGCCTTTTGAGGTGAAGATCTCCCAGCCGGTGCCTCCGCCGGCATTGGCATGAATGGAGATCAGTCGGCAGTCATTATATTTTTTGCAAAGCATATTGATGCGCTCAATGCGTTGGTGCAATGGAATGTCATAGTCTTCCGGCACTACAAGGCAATTGGGAATGTTGCGGTCGAAGAGTTGAGCGGACAGCTCACGGGCTACCTTTCGGTTGAATTGCCATTCTAACAGTTGGGTGCCGTCTGCCCAAATTGGGCTTCGCTTGCCTGGGGTGTTGTGTCCGTGGCCGTTGTCGATTAGGATCATGGGGGTAATGGTTAATGTTCTTATTTTACCATGGTTGAAACCATGGCCTAACAGAGTTAA